>NZ_CP053826.1:0-1200000 GCF_013372125.1 Campylobacter curvus
TTGCTAGCAGACGAAGTCTTGGAACTCTTAAGCGCCGAAATATCGCCAAACGAATACGAATACTACATAAAACAGCTAAAATTCAACGAAAAGGCTTCGAGCGACGAAACAGTCGTATTCAACGCACCAAATGAGCTGATAGCAAAATTTACAAAAACAAAATACGCAGCCAAGATCGCCCATTTTTTCGAGGTCAAAACGGGGATAAAGCCAAATATCGAGATCACGACGCAAACGAGGCTAAAAAGTTCAAAGCAAAATCAAGTCAATATCAAACAGATAAAAGCTCAAAGCACGCTTTTAAACCCGGCTTATACATTTGAAAATTTCGTCGTCGGCGGCTCGAATGAATACGCATTTTTAAGCGCTAAAGCAGCCTCCGAACAACCGGGTAAAATTTATAATCCGCTATTCATCTATGGACCGACCGGACTTGGTAAAACTCACCTTTTACAATCAGTCGGAAATTTTTGCCTAAATCAAGGCAAAGTCGTTATTTGCGTGACTAGCGAGCAGTTTATGACTGATTTTACTTATAACATAAACAACCACTCGATGGAGCGCTTTCGTGAAAAATACCGAAACTGCGACGTTTTATTGATCGACGATGTGCAATTTTTAGGAAAAACAGACAAAATTCAAGAGGAATTTTTTCACACATTTAACGAACTTCACAGTAAAAACGGACAAATCGTGATGACCTCCGATCGTCAGCCAAAGCTTTTAAAAGGCTTTGAAGATAGGCTCAGGACGCGCTTTGAATGGGGAATAATGGCCGATATCACGCCACCTGAGCTAGATACCAAAATAGCCATTATCCAAAAAAAATGTGAATTTGACAAAATTTATCTAAACAAAGACGTAATAAACTACATCGCGACAAATATGGGCGATAATATCCGCGAGATCGAAAGTGCGATCATAAATTTAAACGCTTATGCAAATTTGATGCGCCAGGAGATAACGCTGGACTTTGCCAAAAACGTGATGCGCGACCTCATAAAAGAAAAACGTGAAAATATAAATTTAGAAAACATAATAGAAGTCGTCAGTAAAGAGCTAAACATCAAACCAAGCGATATAAAAAGCAAATCAAGAGTCCAAAACATCGTAGAAGCGCGCCGTATCGTCATATATCTGGCAAAGATGCTGACGACGAATTCCATGCCTCAGATCGCAAACTATTTTAGTATGAAAGACCACAGCGCAGTCAGTCACAACATAAAAAAAATAAACGAGCTCATCGAGAACAACGAAATTTTCAACCTTCGAGTGAGCGAACTCAAAAATAAAATTTTGACAAAAGGATGATTACAAAATGAAATTCGTGAATAATTGTGAAAAACAAAATGACTATTTTCACATATCAAATATCGATTTTCTAGGAAAAAAAAGTGATTTTCACATTTTAACGACGCCTACTAATGCTACTAAAAGAAATTTAAAAATAAAGGGGAAAAACATATGAAAGTTTTGATAAACAAAAATGTCCTTGAAAGTATAGTCACAAATACGAACCCGTATCTGGAAAAACGAGACCTGAGCGCTATAACATCTCACATCTACATAGCGGCTAAAAATGGAGTTTTAAACATAAGAGCTACAGATCACGAGATAGGACTTGCCTATAAGCTTTCAAACGTCAAAATAACTGACGAGGGCTACGCTACTGCAAACGGTAAAAAGCTGCTTGATATCATAAAAAGCCTAAAAGACGATGAAGTCATACTAGAAACCGTAAATAACTATCTCTATATCAAGCAAAAAAACTCAAAATATAAGCTTCCGATGTATAAATTTGAAGATTTTCCTGACTTTCCAAGCAGTGAAGGAAAGTCAAAATTTGACGTAGATGCGGTGATGTTAGGACGAAGCTTAAAGAAAATTTTACCTAGCATCGATAGCAATAATCCAAAATTCGAGCTAAACGGAGCGCTTTTAGATATAAGACAAAATTTCATAAACATCGTAGGGACCGATACGAAAAGACTTAGTATATTTAAATTTGAAACTCCAACCGAGAGAGAATTTTCTATCATAATCCCTAAAAAAGCGATAAATGAGATACAAAAGCTATTTTTTGACAGGATCGAAATTTATTATGATGAAAATATTTTGATCGCTCAAAGTGCAAATTTCGAGTTTTTCACCAAGCTCATAAACGGAAAATACCCTGACTACGAGCGAGTCGTGCCAAAAGAGATAAAAAAACGTCTAAAACTAAACAGAGACAAGATGATCGACGGTATCAGGACTATCTCTATGCTAAGCGATCAGATGAAGATAACATTTACAAAAGATAGCATAACGTTTGAGAGCATAATAGAAGATAACTCCGAAGCAAAGACAACGATAGAGTATCAAACAGGGCTTGAAGATGAAATTTTCATAGGCATCAAAAATAGATATTTACTAGATTTCTTAACTAGCATAGAGGATGATGATTTTGAGCTTGGATTTAACGATAGCAATCTCGCATTCATAGTGAGTTCAAAAGAGCTTACGACGGTTATAATGCCGATAAATATATAAGGAAATTTTATGGAAGAAAAACACTACGACGCCGGTAATATCAAAGTTTTAAAAGGTCTTGAGGCTGTCAGGAAACGCCCTGGTATGTATATAGGTGACACAAATATCGGCGGACTTCATCACATGATCTACGAAGTCGTAGATAACTCGATCGATGAGGCGATGGCAGGATATTGTGACACGATAGATATCGAAATAACGAACGAGGGAAGTTGTATAGTGACCGATAACGGGCGAGGTATCCCAGTAGATATGCACCCGACCGAGCATCTACCGGCTGCGACTGTGGTTTTGACTGTGCTACATGCAGGCGGTAAATTTGACAAAGATACTTACAAAGTTTCAGGCGGTCTGCACGGCGTGGGTGTCTCGGTCGTAAATGCACTCTCAAAAAAGCTCATACTAACGATAAAACGCGATGGAAACGTTTATAGGCAAGAATTTCAAAAAGGTATCCCGGTAACTGCGCTTGAGACGATAAAAACTACGAACCGCACCGGAACGCAAGTCGAGTTTTTCGTAGATGATAGTATATTTGAGGTTACAGAATTTGACAGGGAAATTTTAGCCAAACGCTTTCGCGAGCTAGCCTATCTAAATCCTAAAATAACGATAAATTTTAAAGATCAAAGAGACGGATTTAATGAGAGTTATCATTTTGAAGGTGGGCTAGAAAGTTTCGTAACTGATATGAATAAAGCTCAGGCTGTGAGCAAAGCCGTGTCATTTAGTGGTGGTGAAGAAGACGTGATGGTCGATTTCGCGCTTATGTATAACGACACTTACAGTGAAAATTTACTAAGCTTTGTAAATAATATCAAAACTCCGGATGGCGGAACACATGAGGCGGGATTTCGTGCGGGTCTAACTCGCGTCATCACAAACTACATCGCTGCAAACGCCGCTGTGCGTGAGAAAGATACTAAGATCACCGGCGATGACATCAGAGAGGGCCTTATCGCGGTTATAAGTGTAAAAGTACCGGAGCCGCAGTTTGAGGGACAAACGAAAGGCAAACTTGGTTCAAGCTACGTTAAACCTATCGTTCAAAAGATGGTTTTTGACGTTTTAAGTAAGTATTTTGAAGAAAATCCGATCGAAGCGCGCGCTATAATGAATAAAGCGCTGATGGCGGCACGCGGACGCGAAGCGGCTAAAAAAGCACGCGATCTAACGCGTAAAAAAGAGGGACTTAGCGTAGGAACGCTACCTGGCAAGCTTGCCGACTGCCAAAGTAAGGACGCAAGTATAAGCGAGCTTTACTTAGTGGAGGGCGACTCTGCGGGTGGCTCGGCAAAGCAAGGACGCGACCGCGTATTTCAGGCGATCTTGCCATTAAAAGGTAAAATTTTAAACGTCGAAAAATCGCGCCTCGATAAAATTTTAAAATCCGATGAAATAAAAAATATGATAACAGCACTAGGTTGTGGTATCGGAGATGAATTTGACGCGGAAAAGCTTCGCTATCATAAAATCATCATAATGACCGATGCCGACGTCGATGGCAGCCACATCCAGACGCTGCTTCTCACATTCTTTTTTAGATTTTTACATCAAGTCGTGGATAACGGCTACATATATCTCGCTCAGCCGCCGCTTTATCGCTACAAAAAGGGTAAAAAGGAAATTTATCTAAAAGATGAAAAAGCCTTGAATGAATTTTTAATCGAAACCGGCATTGAGGGCGTGGAATTTGAAGGTATCGGAAACGCCGATCTCATCGATTTTTTAAAGATCGTCGCAGCTTACAGAAGCGTGCTAAAAGAACTTGAAAAGCGTTTTAACGTGCTTAGTGCGATTCGCTATATGATCGAAAATCCTGACATCGTTTCAAAGAGCTATCCTGAAATTTTTGAAATTTTAAAGAGCTATTTAAAAGATCAGGGACACAATATCTTGAATTCTTACGTTAATGACGATGAGATCAGAATTTACGTTCAAACCGAGAGCGGACTGGAAGAATTTATCGTAAACGAAGGGCTCTTTACAAATCCACTCTACGAAGAGGCCGTTTATATCAATCAAAAGATCAAAGAACGGGAGATAAATTTCAAAAAAGATGTGATCGAAATTTTAGATGAGATAGAGAAAAATGCCAAAAAAGGCGCATATATCCAGCGTTATAAAGGTCTTGGTGAGATGAATCCGGAGCAACTTTGGGAAACTACGATGAACCCTGAAAATCGCCGCTTGCTAAAAATCAGCATAGAAGATGCTATAAGCGCTAGCGATACTTTCAACCTTTTCATGGGCGATGAGGTCGAGCCGCGTAGGAACTACATCCAAGATCACGCTAAAGATGTCAAACATCTTGATATTTAAAATTTAAAAGGGTAAAAAATGAGCGAAGAGCAAAACCAAATGAGATACGGCGAGAAAATTTTAAAAGAATTCAACCCGCAAACCGACCTTGAAGTCTGGGAAAATAAGCACGAGCGTGAATACACTATAAAGATCACTCTGCCCGAGTTTTGCTGTCTTTGCCCGCGCTCCGGATATCCTGACTTTGCGATGATATATCTTGAATACATCCCAAATAAGCTGGTAGTCGAGCTAAAAGCGATCAAACTTTACATCAACAGCTTTATGAACCGTAATATCAGCCATGAGGATAGTATAAACGAAATTTACGATGTACTTTTTATGAAGCTCGAGCCAAAATTTATGAAGATAATCGGCGATTTCAACCCGCGTGGCAACGTGCATACGATCATCGAAGTATGCTCTGAGAGTATCCTTAAAAAGAGTGAAAATTTAGAACCGGTAAGAGAATTCAAATCTTTTAATGATAGCAAACGTATCGCAGCTAGACGCATAAACGAGCGTGACAGCGGTAAAAGAAGCTCCGGCAGAGATAATGCTAAAAGCTCGACTAGGAAATTTAGCGATGAAAAGCCAAAAAGAGCTGCAAATAAAGACGGCTTTAGAAAGATAAGCTATGAGGGCGATAAAAAGCCTCGTGTCGTCAAAAAGGAAAAATAAATGATAAGCCCCGAGCTGATCGAGCATATCTTTAAAGCCGCGTCCATATCGCGCTGGAATGATTATCCAAAGATGACAAATCTAGTCGAGCTCGATAAACAGGCGCATAAATTTATCATCGCTTATTTCATCGCAAAGCTAGAACGCGATATCGATATGAACTATATGATCGAGGCCGGGATATTTGAATTTTTAAGCCGTGTCGTGGTGACCGACATACGCCCGGATGTGTTTCATCATATCCAAAAGAGTAAAAAAGAACAGGTAAATGCTTGGGTTTTAAGCAATCTTGAAAATTTGACAAAAGATATCGAGGACGGAGAATTCTTAAACCGTCTTAAAATTTTCCTAACCAAAAGCGATAAAAAGCATGAAAAAGAGAGGCTCATATTAAAGGCTGCAAGCTATCTTGCCACGCGCTGGGAGTTTTCCATCGTTTATCAAACGAGCCAGTTTTTAAGCGATATCGACGAGCTAAAGCGCAAGGTCGAGGAGGAGATGGAGGATTATTTTGAGCTAATAGGCGTTCGCAAGATCGCGATGAATCAAAAACTAGCCCGCCTAGTCGATCTTAGCGGCAGACTACGCTTTCAAAAGCGCTGGGCACAAACACCGCGTATCCCTGAGACTGCCGTGCTTGGCCATATGCTTGTAGTGGCGATTTTGAGTTATTTTTATTCGCTCGAGGTGAAAGCTTGTAAAAAACGCTTGGAAAATAACTTCTTTTGTGCGCTTTTTCACGACCTGCCAGAAAGCCTCACAAGAGATATCATAAGCCCTGTAAAATACGGTGTGAAAGGGCTAAATGAAATAATCAGCGAATACGAAATGAGGCTCATAGACGAGCAAATTTTGCCGTTCGTGCCTGAAAATTTCAGAGATGAGTTCAGCTATATCTTAGGCATCCGCCAACAAGACGGGAAATTTATAAAAGATGAGTTTGAAAACAGGATTTACGAGAGCAAGATCCTTCATCACGAAGGCACGATGGAAAACGTAAACGAGGATAAATTTAACCCGATAGATGGCAAAGCCCTCAAATACTGCGACAAACTAGCCGCTTACATCGAGGCTGGCATATCTATAAGCTACGGTGTGAAGTCAAAGGAACTGACTGACGGCTTTAATAATATGCATAAAAATTTTAGTCAAAAACCAAAGATCGACGGAGTGGATTTTTTAAAAATTTGCGATGAGTTCAATGAGCATTTCGGTTTGGAGAAACCCCCTCTCAGATAACTGCGGCACACACCATAAACAAGTGCTCTGCTGTGTTCCCACCCTGAAGCGGTGCTCATAAACGGCATTGCACAGGTCTAAGAAGGAGCGGACGAATAATACTAAAACAATGCTTAAAATTTCATTTATGCCGCTTTTCTAGCTATTTTTAAATTTAAAAACTATATAATTCGCTTGATTTTAATATGAGAATTTTGGATGGCATTTAAATTTAGGTTACATCTTTTATCGACTTTTCGGGAATTTTTAGTATATCATCATAAGTCGCTGGAATTTCGTGCAAAGGTCTTTGCCGCGATAATATCAGCGAAATTTGACCCCGATGAGGACGACTTTTATACGCTATCAGACATAGCAAACGAAATTTACGACAATGATCAGACGCGTAAGGATTTTTTGATACAAACTACAAAAGAGTATGTCGCAAGGATCAAAAAGAACGATCACATAACGCTTGATGCACTACTTTTAAGCATAGATAAAGAGCTAAAAGACCACCGCAGATACGCTAAAAAGATAGATTTCTCTCATTTGCGCCGTTTTATGAGCGGGTGTGAGGAGGAGATACTCATCCAGCAGCGCGTCTATGAGTTTTTGATAAATGAGGTCAGGATCTATCTACCTGATAAATAAAATTTCGCTCGGCTTAATGTGAAATTTATAAGTTTAAGCCGTTGATAAAAATCATTGCATAAAAGGGTGAAATACCCTAAAATCACCGAAAATTTCAAAGGATAAATATGTCTGATATGTATGATTATCTAAAGATCGTTCACATTTTCTCGGCGATCATTTTTCTTGGCTATGTCTTTTTTGACGTGGTCATTTTTTCTCGTCTTAAGGGCGTTTTAGGTGATGACTTTATGCGCGTCAAGCAAGCTATCGGCTCAAGAGCTATAAAAATAATGCCGATTTGCCTCCTGCTACTTGTGATGACTGGCGGTATGATGATGAGTACGTGGGTCGGCAGCAAGGCCGGTGGATACTTTGAGACTCCGCTTCAAAAGGTCTTCATGGCTAAAGTGATCTTGGCTTTACTCATCGCTTGCGGTGTGATCTTTAACCTCACTCACAAAGCCTTTGGCAAGCAGCCGCCTCGCTTCATGCGCGAGCATTTTCATAAGATCGTGTTGGTATTTGGATTTTTTATAGTGCTTTTTGCGAAAGTCATGTTTATGGTTTGACGAAATTTAGCCTGTTTATCGCTATTGACAGGCTAAATTTTAAATTTAAGACTGCTTCATCTTGATAGCAGTTTGTATCATCTCGTCACTTGTGGTGATGCTTTTAGCGCTTGCGTCATAGGCCTTTTGTATCACGATCACTTCAGTCAGTGCCTGACCTAGATCGACGTTACTCATCTCAAGCTTATTTGCAATTATATTTGCTCCGTATATCGTCTGGTCGGCTTTGTTTTTATAAAAGAAAGCCTCACCGGAATTTGGCGTGGCTTCATATAGATTGTCGCCTACTTTTGATACGCCTTGCTCGTTTTGAAAGTGATAAAGCGCTACCTTGGCTACCGGGAAAGTCCTCGTGTTGTCGAAATTCGCTATCACGTTTCCGCTATCGTCCATGCTATATTTAGAGAGCAATCCCTCCGCATAGCCGTCTCTTGTGATGTTGAAATTTTTATTTTTATTAGCCGCGCTAGTCATGCCGTTATAGACGTTCGCATCGCCGTTGCCGCCAAAATTTAAAGCTACGCTGCCGACGCTGGCTAATGTATTTGACACGAGCCGTCCGCTGCTGTCAAACGTCAAAGCTCCGCTGGCACTGTTTTGCACGTTCCCTGCGCTATCTGTGATCGTCGCAGTCGCGTTCCAGACGGTTTCGTTGCTTGCTTGCGGGATCTTTTTAGTCAAATTTAGCGTCAGCAAGCTTTTCGTGCCGTCGGCGTTGAAGAGATCGGTCGTGAGCTTTTGAGTGTTTGCTACTTCGATGTTTCCGATGGCCTTTGCAGATACGTTAAGAGAGGCCATATCCATGTATTTTATGCTTTGATTATTTAGGCTCCAGTTGCCGTTTTCATCGATCTGAGTTGAGAATTCGCTGAATTTACCGCTTGCATCTTCGACCTTTACGACGACGCTGTCGCCTTTTTTAAGCCCGGAATTTGCACCGCCTATGGTTACTTGACCGCTGAAGCTTATGGTCTTGTTCGCATTATCCAGCGTGTATGTGTAGCTTGTGCTGTCTAACTGGGTGCTGGTTTGGCTGGTTATCAGGCTTGAGTCGAGGTTGCCTTTTAAATTTACCTTT
This sequence comes from Campylobacter curvus, assembly GCF_013372125.1. Lineage (NCBI taxonomy): Bacteria > Pseudomonadati > Campylobacterota > Epsilonproteobacteria > Campylobacterales > Campylobacteraceae > Campylobacter > Campylobacter curvus. The sequence continues at coordinate 9,016 of NZ_CP053826.1, forward strand.
GTCGTCGCTTCGGCGGGCAAATATAAAAATTTAGGTAGCTTTATACCCGTTTGCGCTCCTTCGGCGGCTAAGCTAATATCGGTTTGAGATAGCGTAAAGGCTTGAGGTATGTTTTGGCTTTGGCCGAATTTTTTCAAGGCGTTTTGGCTGGGCGTAGTCGGAGTGAAATTTGCGAGCGTCCCAAGTAGTAAATTTCCGTTATTATTGACTAAATTTCCAGCTGCGTCGATGTTGAAGCTGCCTGTTCTAGTGTAGTAAATTTTACCGTTTGCGTCCGTAACGCCAAAAAATCCCTTTCCGCCGATAGCTAGATCGAAATTTTTATCCGTCGTTTGAAAGCCGCCGTTACTCATTTTTAAAGCCGTGGTTTGTTTGACCGCACCAAGTCCTATTTGGTCGGTAGTAGGGTAGTTTCCTGCGGACACTGCACTTTGATTTATGAGGTTTTTAAACTCCGGGATCGAAGCCTTAAAGCCAGCATTATTGATATTTGCAATGTTGTTAGACCATACATCCATACCGAAGCTTTGCGTCTTGATGCCGCTGACTCCGTTGTAAAAACCTCGCATCATGATCGTTAGGCCTCGTAAAATTCTGCGATCTTATCCATAGGGACGTATTCGCCGGCGATCCTGATCTGAGCCTTGCCATCGACGAATTTTACCGCTTCGACAGGGTATTGACCTACTTGAGTGGTATAGGATTTGCCGTTTTTATCGACGTATTGGGCTTCTATCGTGTATGATCCGTTAGGCACTTGATTGCCCGCGTCATCCTTTCCGTCCCAGCCTATCTTGCTTACGCCGGCGGCTACGTCTTTAAATTCTATCGTTCTTACTACTTGAGAATTTGCATTTTTGATCTCGAGCTTTCCTTTTGTAGCGTCGGTTTTAAAATACAGGGCACTGCTTATCTCTTTGGTATCGTCGGTGATATTGACGGCGTTTGAGCCGGTCGATACCATCTTGCCAAGTGCCGAGATCGCGTAGGCGTTTGCATTTGATTGAAGCTGGGCTACCAGCTGCCTCATAGTGGAATTCGTATTTTCTTGCATCTCGAGCGCTGCTAGTTGGCTCGTTTGAGTCAGCATCTTTTCGGTATCCATCGGGCTTGTAGGGTCTTGGTATTGAAGCTCGGTCAATAATAATTTCATAAAAGCATCCTTATCAAGCTGCGAATTTGGATTTGCCCCCGTCGTGCCCGTCGCCGCTTGCTTTGCCGCAGCCTTTTTCTCGGCGTTTCTTGCCTCCGTAGTTTTCGTAGTTACATCTGGTACTGAAGCCATGATAACCTCCTAAATATATCTTGGTATGACAAGCTCAAGCAAATTTTGTTCCGCTTGTGCAGTCTCATCGTCGTTTTGTTGATCTTGTGCGTATCTCTTGTTTGATTGCTGATTATTGTCGCGTTTGGCGTTTTGATCGCTGAAATTCATCTCAAGCTCGGTAAATCCCATATTCACGAGGCTGTTTTTAAATTCCGCCTGATTTTGTAAAAAGAGATTCATCGTGGCGGTGTTGGAGTTGAAATTTACATGCAAATTATTGCCGCGATTTACCATCGTTATCTCGACTTCGCCTAAATTTAGCGGGTTTAGAGTGATGTTAAAGCGCGTGATAGGCGGCTTGTAGCTTTGTATTTGATCTCTTAGCGTTTCGCTGAAATTGCTTAGCGTCTCCCTCACCTGCGCTTTGTTTTGCATCTGATGCTGCGCGCTTCGCGAGATATCTTTTATCATGGAATTTAGCTCGTTATCGCCCTTACTTTCGCCGCTGTTTTGTTCCATGCTTTCTTGTGCGTTTTGCTCGCGCTCAGGGTATAAAAGCGACTCTAATGTCGGAGCTTTTTGCGTTTTTTCACCGTTTTCTACCGATTTTGGGGCGAAATTTTGCGTTTGAGCCGTTTGCGGCTTTTCTTTTGTCAGCTCCTCTTTGACCTTTTGAGTACTCGCCTGCGTTATCATCTCTTTTACATTCGTCTGCTCGGTTTGCTCTTGCTTAGCCTTTGGTGCGGGCTCTTTTGCGACCTCTTGAAGTAGCTCGTTTAGTTTTGGCGGCTCTTTGACCTGGCTTTGATTTATCGTCTGCTCGACCTCTTTTTTTAGATTTTGACTATAAAAATTTTGAGGTTTTGCAGCTACGGGCGTGAAAAATTCTTTCTTACCTAAATTTTTAAACGTATCCTCCAGCTTAGCTACGTCCTGCGTAGAGATGCTTATCTTTTCAAGTCCGAGGTCAAATTTCTTGGCCAGATCAATAAGCTCTTTGACGCTTTTAACTTCGCTAAGCTCTTTGACATTTTCAGGCACACTTAAGAAATTTGCGATCTTATCGGTGAAATTTGGAAATTTGCTGACTTTCTCATCGCCGTTTAAAATTTCAAGCACCTGCAAAAGCTGCATGAAATTTGCATTTTCATAAAGCTCGTTTTTGGTGTCATCGTCGAGCTTTTCATCAAGCTGACTCGATATTTTAGCCATCGAGTCATTTAGCTCCTTATCTTGTTGCTCGCGCTGCATGCTTACTGATTTTACGATCTCTTTGACGTCTTTTTGAGTTATCTTTTCACCTACGTTCGCCTTTGACGCGGCGGCATCGAGCACCATCGATAAAAAGTCGCCCCCATTCCCGTTTTTACCGCTATCGTTTTTAGGCGCTTGCTTTTTGGTCTGGCTTGGCGTCAGCAAATCTACGCTATTTTTTGCCGTATAAGCTTGCATTTGGTTCCTTTTTGATTTAGACTAAAGCCTTGTATGCAAATTTTGTTCCAAATTTTAAATTTTTGAGTTATTATTTTTGTAAGAATTTTTTAGATATAATCAGCCCCTATTTTAGAAAATGGAGATAAATTTTGGAAAAGATACGAAATATCGCCGTCATAGCTCACGTCGATCACGGCAAGACTACGATGGTCGATGAACTTTTGAAACAATCAGGAACATTTAACGAGCACCAGAGCATCGGCGAACGCGTAATGGACAGCAACGATATCGAGCGCGAACGCGGCATCACGATACTTTCTAAAAATACCGCCATACGTTACAAAGATACCAAAATCAACATCATCGACACCCCGGGACACGCTGACTTTGGCGGTGAGGTCGAGCGAGTGCTAAAAATGGTCGATGGCGTATTGCTGCTAGTCGATGCGCAAGAAGGCGTCATGCCTCAGACTAAATTCGTAGTCAAAAAGGCGCTTTCTTTGGGACTTTGTCCGATCGTCGTGATAAACAAGATAGATAAACCTGCAGGCGATCCTGACCGCGTAGTAAATGAAATTTTCGATCTTTTCGTCGCACTTGAGGCAAATGACGACCAGCTTGAATTTCCTGTCGTTTACGCCGCGGCTAAAAACGGCTACGCAAAGCTAAATTTAAGCGATGAGAACGTCGATATGCAGCCACTTTTTGAGACGATCCTCTCTCATGTGCCAGCACCAAGCGGTAGCGACGAAAATCCACTTCAGCTTCAAGTTTTCACGCTTGATTATGATAATTACGTCGGAAAGATCGGCATCGCGCGTATCTTTAACGGCAGAATTTCAAAAAATCAAAATGTGACTTTGATGAAAGCCGACGGCAGCAAGACAAATGGCAGAATTTCAAAGCTCATCGGCTTTTTGGGCCTTGATAGACAAGACATCAACGAAGCTGGCACGGGCGATATAGTCGCGATCGCAGGCTTTGAGGCGCTTGACGTGGGCGACAGCGTTGTCGATCCTAGCAACCCTATGCCGCTTGATCCGCTTCATATCGAGGAGCCGACTCTAAGCGTCGTTTTTAGCGTAAATGACGGACCGCTCGCAGGCACCGAGGGAAAGCACGTGACCTCAAATAAGCTCGACGAGCGCCTCGCAAACGAGATGAAAACCAATATCGCGATGAAGTATGAAAACATCGGCGAGGGCAAATTTAAAGTAAGCGGTCGCGGCGAGCTTCAGATAACCATCCTGGCGGAAAATATGCGCCGTGAGGGGTATGAATTTTTACTCGGGCGCCCGGAGGTCATCGTAAGAGAGATAAACGGCGTAAAATGCGAGCCTTTCGAGCATTTAGTCATCGATGCACCGGATGATTGCACCGGCACGGTCATCGAAAAGCTAGGCAAAAGAAAGGCCGAGATGACCTCGATGAATCCAACCGGCGACGGGCAGACCAGGATAGAATTTGAGATCCCGGCTCGCGGACTCATCGGCTTTAGGAGCCAGTTTCTGACCGATACCAAGGGCGAGGGCGTGATGAATCATAGCTTTTTGGAATTTCGCCCGCTAAGCGGAACGGTCGAGCACCGCACGAACGGCGCGCTAGTATCGATGGAAAACGGCGTAACGCTGGCGTATTCATTATTTAACTTGCAAGATCGCGGCGTATTATTTTTAGACCCGCAGGCAAAGGTCTATGTGGGTATGATCATCGGCGAGCACAGCCGTCCAAACGACCTTGACGTAAACCCTATAAAAGGCAAGAACCTGACCAATGTGCGCGCCAGCGGCTCGGACGATGCGATCAAGCTCGTGCCACCTAGAAAGCTGAGCCTTGAGCGCGCGCTTGAGTGGATAGAGGATGACGAGCTAGTCGAGGTCACGCCTCTAAATATCCGCGTTCGTAAGCGCTATCTCGACCCTACTCAGCGCAGAAGAATGGCAAAAATATAAATCTAAAATTTTAAGGCCCGCTAGGGCTTTAAAACTACTAAAGGCACTAGCAGCCTTACTCAAAGCAACTCCACTTAAACCGCACTTGCTCAGATCAAAAAATTTAAAGGTCTGTGTGAAGCCAATTGTCTGATCTAGGTCATAAAGACGCTTGAAAATAGGCTGATTGAGCTAGGAGTGAAATTTCAAAAAAGAAGAATCTCGTTTAGCGAATTTATATTTAGAGCAAGAGACAAACAAGATGCACATTAAATTTGTGGGTAATTTATGATAGTAATTATTAAAAATCTGCTAAAATAAGGCGAAATTTTCAAAGGAGAACATATGAGAGAAAAGATCAAAGCGCTTTTGGCGCAAAACCCTAAAATTTCACTGGGCGAGATAGCTAAAGAGCTAAATATCAGCGATTATGAAGTGCTGCTAAATTTACCGGAGGAGCTTTGCAAAGCGGCTGGCGGCAAGAGATTTAGCGACGTTATAAAGGAGCTTGAGGGCTGGGGCGAGGTGCTTTTTGTCAAAAATACGCCTAATTTCATCATAGAATTTAGAACAAAGATACCAAGCGGTCGCAACGCACAAGGCTTTTACAACTTCGGCATGGGTGCAAAAGGCGAGGAGTCGCACGGCCTTGGGATCTTGGGCGGTCATTTGAGGGCTGATGCGATAGAGAAGATATTTTTCGTTACACAGACTTTTATGGGGTTAGTGACGAAATCAGTGCAGTTTTATGACAAAAATGGCGAGAATATCTTTAAAATTTACGTCGCTCGCGATGAAAAAAGAGAGCTTTCGCCGACTCAGGTAAAGGCTTTTGAGGAGTTTAAGGCTAAGCTTTAATCACCAAATTTAGTTCTATCTGCTAGAAAATTTTCTTAAATTTTCTAGCTTTTCTCTAAAATTTGACTTCGTTAATATATTAAATTTAATTTGGCTTAATTCAGGTGTAAATAGCGGCAATATCGTTAAGTTCTGTTTTAAAAAAGGGTTGATTTTTATCTAGCGTAGTCAAATCTTATGAAGCGACACTATTTTTTACTCCGCTTTGCTCGTAACCTAACAGACGCTTTGTAACTGCTTCTTGAAAAGCTACAAACGAAGTGGAGCAGAGCTTATCGTAATTTTATTAGGTTGATTATTAGGATAAGTAAATTTAAAAATTTGCACTTTTACAAAACGCTCTATGAAGTTTAAAATTTTAAAAAGCAAAAGGCGGCGAACCGCCTTTAAGTAAGAGTAAATTATTGCTTTAGCTGAAGCAACGTATTTAGCATTTCGTCGCTCGTGGTTATCGTCTTAGAGTTTGCTTGAAAGCCTCTTTGGATGACGATGAGATCGGTGAGCGCTCGGCTGAGATCGACGTTGCTGGCTTCTAGCTTTGAGGCTGCGACGGTGCCTTTATCTCCCGTTCCTGCCGCTCCGATGACCGCTTCGCCGGAGTTTGCGGTCTGAGAAAAGACGTTGCCACCTTCAGACTGCAAGCCCTCGTTGTTTGTAAATGTCGCTAGTGCTACTTGCGCTAGGCCAAAGCTCTTTCCGTTTGTGAAAGCTCCGATGATAGTTCCCGTCTCGTCTATCTTGATGTCTCGTAATGTTCCGCCGGTGTAGCCATCTTGCGAGATAGACTCGGTCGATGAGTCTTTATCAAAGCTCGTTAGGCCGTTAAAATCAGTGCCCAGACCAAAATTTAGGCTCACGTTTTGGCCTGCTTGCGAGCCGTTGTTTGCCGTAAAGGTAAATGTAGCCGGATGGAAGCTGGCTAACGAGCCGTTAGCGTTAAATCTAAGAGAGCCGGTGATAACGTTATCCGGGCCAACGCCGGAGTAGTTTATCTTTGCCGGTTCCGGTACTTGTATGATCATGCTCCACTCGGTACCGCCATCGTTTGTAGTGCCTGTTTTAGCCCATTTGATGCTGACTGTGTGCTTTGAGCCCAGGGAGTCGTAAATTTCAGCTGTTGAGCCGTGGCTTGACATCATCAGTTTGCCGCTGTTGCGTAGGGCTTGACCGGGGCTTAGAGCGCCGTCAAGGGCTTTCATGACGGTAGTTAGTCTGACGTTTTCATTTACCGCAGCCGTTCCATTTTTCGCCTCGGTGGTAAGGCCAGTCGTCGTCATATAAAGGGCTTTATCGAAAGTCCCGCTTGCAGGGTTTTCGACTTGAAATTGCCCCGCATTATTTACCGTAAATTTAGCACCGTCATTTAGATCGGAATTTGCCGCCGCTGTCACACCTGCCGCTGCCGCTGTACCTGCCGCCGCTGCCGCCGCTGCCGCCGCTGTTTTGGCCGCTGCCGCCGCTGTTTCCGCCGCGGTCGCTGCTTGTGCTGCAGTATCTCCTGCGGCTATCCTGGCCGCGTATGTATTATTGTAGGCTACGTTATAGGCGTTGTTTAGATAGTTTTGCTCTACTGCCTCTTTTACTTGAGTTTGGGCGTCAGCGTCGGTCTTTGCGTTTATTATCCTGCCGTCTCCGTCGTAGTCCACGTGGTTTCTCGCGTCCTCTTGCATCGCAGCGCGTAGATCCTCAGTCGTCGTGACCGTCCTTGCTATCCTGTCGTCATTTGGATGCACCGCCGTAGTTTGGGAATTTGTATAGACATATTTATATGCAGTGATGATATCAACGCTTGATAGGCCTGTGTTATCACCGCCATTTACCGTTAGGTGGATATTTTTGGTGCTATCGGTCGTACCAGAGTTGTTTCTGTTGATTAGAGTGAGCTTGTTGCCCTCTGAAATTTCGGCTTGAACGCCGGTTTTGTTATACTGGGCGTTTATGGCTGCAGCGACATCGCTGATGCTGTTTATAGCGCCGGCTTTGCTTGTTATAGTCGTGCCGTTTATCGTGACATTTAGTGTAGCGCCTGCCGGAAATTGTCCTTTATTCGCCGGCGCACCGCTACCGACTGTGAATTTTTGTGATTTCGCATTCGCATAGCTTATCCAAACGCCTTGGTTGTTTCTTAGCGCGAGCCCGTTTCCAAGCTCGTCAAATGTCACGCCAAGATCGACGCCGCGCTCTGTTAAGACCTGCTCATTTTTGGAATTCGTATAGAATTCATTGTTATTTACGTCGTTTTCATTATGCACTTCGTTACCGTCAAGCTCGCCGTTGTTGTTATAGTCCCTACCACCGGCAACGGAGTCAAGAGAATAAATAGGCGTACTTCTAGCACCGATCGTGTTGCCTGAGTCTAAATTTCCCTTTATCTTGACCTCGGTCGTAGCGCGTGCAGGAGTCGTTAGACCCTCTTTGATGACGATGTTTTTGATAGGGCCTGTGGAGTCGATAGTGCCGGTCTCTTCGTCTCTAGTCCAGCCTTGCACGATGTGTCCGCTATTGTTTACGAAATTTCCCGCCTTATCACGCACGAAGTCGCCGTTTCTCGTATAATAGCGCGTAGTGCCGCCGTCCGGAGATACGATGAAAAAGCCGTTGCCCTGAAGCGCAAGGTCGGTTTGCTTGTCGGTTGAGGTGAGTGTGCCTTGAGAGAAAATCCTGGTAGTTGAATTTATCGTCGTTCCAAGGCCTATTTGCATAGGGTTTTGACCGCCCAGCTCGCCCTGCGGTGCAGTCGCGACGCGCGGAGTCTGGCTCAAGATATCCGCGAAATTCGCGCGGTTGTATTTGTATCCGTAGGTATTTACGTTTGCGATATTGTTACCCTCTACGTCCATAGCTATCTGGTGGGCTTGCAAGCCTGAAACGCCAGACCAAAGTGATCTCATCATGAGTCTATCCTTTTTGTGTGTTTTAAATTTATTGTATAGCTATAAGCAAAAGGTGTTCCAAAAATTTATAGTTAGGAATTTAGGAGATAATTGGCTATTTGGAAGTGGCGGTTTTGTAGTCAATGCCAGAGATTAAATTTGTATATAGTTAAAATTTTTATAGTTTCTTTATCTACCTCAAAGGGTATGACATAGCCTTTAAAGATCAAATCCCTGATATTGTCATCGTTTGCTATTAAATTTTTACGAAAGCGATATGGCATATCGGTGATCGCCATGATTTTTGACTTTAGTTCATTTAAAAAATTTTGAGCGTTAGACTCACTATTTGCAGATATGAAGTCCAAAATTTCATTTAAATTTTGCCAAAACTCATCTGCATAACGGATCACCATTTATAGCCCTTTTGCACCATTTTATCGCTAAATTCGGCTTGACTATAAAATTTTAGCTCACCCTTAGCCTTCTTTTTAAGCAACTCTTTAAAATTTTCTATATCAGCGTCGCCTAGATATTGTTCTTGATTTTCGTCTATTTGCAGTTTATAAGGCTCGCTCATTTTTTCGTTTATAGCCCGCAACATCGTGAGTAGGGCATTGTCCGCATTTGGTATAAATAAAATCATATTTTTCCTCCAAAATTTTTTAGATTATAGCACATTAAAGCAACATCGCCCCGACGATGCCGCCTATCATTAGCGGGATGTTGAAAAATATAAACGTCGGCACGCAGGTGTCATAGATATGATTGTGCTGTCCGTCGGCGTTTAGACCGGACGTAGGTCCTAGTGTGCTGTCGCTGGCCGGACTTCCCGCGTCTCCTAGTGCTGCTGCGATACCGATTAGTAAAATGATCGCAGCGTTTGAAAATCCGAGCGAAAGCGAAAGCGGCACATAAATGGAAGCTAAGATCGGTATCGTGCCAAAGCTGGTGCCTATGCCCATCGTCACGAGAAGTCCGATAAGCAGCATCAAAAATGCTCCGCCCAGCTTGCCGCCCGAAATTGAGCTGGCGAAATTCACGAGCTGCTCGATACCGCCGCTCTCCCTTAAGACTGAGCCAAAGCCTGCCGCTACTAGCATGATGAAGGCTATAAAGCCCATCATCGCGAGGCCGTTATCCATTATCTTGTCTATCTTTTTGTATTCGATCCCGCCAAAGATCACCATTATGATGAGCCCAATAAGCGCTCCAAGCGGCAGCGAGCCAGCGTAAATTTGCACTATGAAAGCGGCGATCGCTCCGCCTAGCACCGCCCACTCTTTGCGTGTCATTTTTAAATTTTTAGCATGCTCGACTTCGCGAAGCTCCTGCTCTTCAAATTTCGTATTTTCGTATTTGCGCCTTTTGACGTAAAATATAAAAACCGCCAGAAATAGTCCCACCAGCATCGATGCGCCGCCTATCCACATAACGGAGCTGATGTCGCTTAGCTCAACTTTGATGCCGTTGTTTTCGAGCTCTTTTTTCAGTATGTTGTGAAAAAGCAGTCCAAACCCCACGCTAAGGCTCACGTATGGCGCTTGAAGCCCGAACGTGAGAGCGCATGCGACCGCGCGGCGATCTATGCCTATTTTGTTCATCAAGACTAAAAGCGGCGGTATGAGGATAGGGATAAATGCGATGTGAACCGGGATCAAATTTTGCGATAAGCACGCGACAAAGGCGATGGTGAGTATGAAATTTATGCGGTTCGAGCTTAGAAATTTGCTTATGCCGTTTATCAAGATGGCTGTTAAATTCGTATTTGCTATCGCGGCTGCGAGTGCACCGAGCAAGATGTAGCTAAGCGACGTTTCGAGGTTGCCTTTCATGCCCGTTATCAGCGTAGACGTGGTGTCCGCTAGTGCGTCAAGTAGGCTTTTAAAGCCACTTGCCAGACCGTCTTCAAACCCGCTAAATCCGTGCTTATACATCACTCCGGCAACGAGCGCGGAGACTAGGATCGATAAAAGGATATTAAAACGCAGCAGACAAAGGATCGTCATGACGAGGATACTTACGACGACGGGGTTTGTATAGAGCATGGGGATTTCCTTATGAATTTTGTTGCAAACGTAAAATTATACATTTGCATATCTTAAATTTAGAAATCGTTAAATTTATGCTTGGTGCGGATTATCTGATGCGTATCTCGATGCCAGGCCTTGGCTCGTCGTATCTGTCGTAATATCCGTCATCGTGATACCTGTCGTATCTATCGTCGTTTCGCCTGTCGTAGTAGTCGTCGCCGTATTCGCGGATGTTATTTCGTCTCATGTAGTCTCTTGTTATCTCTTTGCGGTAGTCTCTTCTTTTGTAATTTCTTCTGTAACCATCATCGAGCGGCTCTTCTAAAAGCAAGATGACGTCGGAATTCGAGAGCATATTGTTGTTGTATTCGTTGCTGCGTCTTCTATCTTTATATTTTTTGGGAATGACTATTAAAGATTCGTTTGGATATCTATCGTAAGCGTCTGCTAAATTTACACAAAATGCCGCGATCAGGCCGATAAAAAGCAGCTTTTTCACTACGCGCTCCTTGCCGTGTTATTCGTTACTCATTTTATAATATAAATTTTAAAATTAAAGTAAATTTTTAGCACACGTATATTACAATCCCAAGATATATTAAGGAGTAAATAATGATAAAATCATTTCCAAACAGGTTGGCAAAATTTGCCGCACTTTCTTTGCCGTTTCTTTTGACTGGATGCCTATCGTCTATGGATATGGGCTCAAGCAGTGCTAAGACCGCAGCTACCGGCTCGGCAGGTGGAGAGAACGCTCAAAATGCCAATTCGCAGCTTAAAAGATGTAGCCAGTCTTTGGGCACGGTGACTATTTACGAGGATAGAGACTCCGACTGGTATACTATCCTTACGAGAGATTACAGACTACCTTCGACTGTCCCTGTCATCAGGCTCTTGGCTCAGCAGTCAAACTGCTTTGTCATCGTCGAGCGGGGCAAGGCGTTTAATCAAATGATGGAAGAGCGCGCTTTGATGCAGTCAGGCGAGCTTAGAAAAAACTCGAATTTCAAAAAAGGCCAAATGGTCGCGGCTGATTATACCATCACTCCTTCGGTGATCTTTAGCGCTGAGGATACTAGCGGCGTAGGCGGTGTAGTGGGCGCGCTCTTTGGCGGTATCGCCGGAGCGGTAGCCGGCGGCTTTAATACGAGCGATGCGAGCACGGTTTTGACTCTCATCGAAAACCGCTCGGGCGTACAGCTAGCAGCGGCTGAGGGAAGCGCTAGAAATTACGACTTTGCAGGACTTGGCGGGCTATTTGGCAGCTCGGCCGGTGGAGCGCTCGGAGCTTATGCTAAAACCCCTGAAGGCAAGGTCATCGTAGCGGCTTTCACTGATTCGATGAATAACCTTATCGACGCCGTCAGAAACTACAAAGCCCAAAAGGTAAAAGGCGGCTTGGGCGCAGGCGGAACTCTGAAAGTATCTGACTAAATTTCCTGAATTTGAGCCTTCGGGCTCAAATTTTTTCTCCTCGTTTTAAAATTCCTAGGTTTTGTATTAATAAAAAGTGTTGATAGTCTTAAACGAACGCTTCGCAAATCTTATTTACTCCAGGAGTGACCCGGCACAGGAGAATGCGAACAGCATTCGAGTAGAACAGCGTTTAAAGGAAATCTTTTTGCTTCGCAAAAAACTACTCAGCCCCTGCGGGCTTCCCTAATTTTGTGTGGGAGCGAGTGGCCAAACATTTAGCACGATTTTTGATTTCATTGCGGTCTAAACCTATCATTTAGTTTAAATTTGCTAAAATCGATTTAAATTAATTTCAATAAAGGATCAAATTTGAGAAGTGACGTGATAAAAAAAGGCTACACCAGAGCGCCGCACCGCTCGCTTTTGCGCGCGACCGGGCTAAAAGACGATGACTTTTCTAAGCCCTTCATCGGCGTGGCAAACAGCTTCATCGAGATCATCCCGGGGCATTTTTTCTTAAACAAATACGCTGAAATTTTAAAAGACGAGATCCGCAAAAATGGCTGCGTGCCATTTGAATTTAACACGATCGGCGTGGATGACGGCATCGCGATGGGACACGGCGGGATGCTTTACAGCCTGCCAAGCCGCGAGATCATCGCAAACTCGATCGAGACCGTGATGAACGCGCACGCCCTCGACGCGCTTGTGTGCATGCCAAACTGCGACAAGATCGTGCCCGGCATGGTCATGGGTGCGCTTCGCGTCAATGTCCCGACGATATTTGTCAGCGGCGGCCCGATGAGAAAGGGCTACACCAAAAGCGGTCAGCCTATCGACCTGGCGACGGCGTTTGAAGCGGTGGGTAAATTTGAGACCAAAGAGATCAGCGAGGAGGAGCTAAAAGACATCGAGTGCAACGCCTGTCCGAGCGGGGGCAGTTGCAGCGGGATGTTCACCGCAAACTCGATGAATACGCTGTGCGAGGCGATGGGTATCGCGCTAAGCGGCAACGGTACGATACTAGCACTCACCAAAGAGCGCGAGGAGTTGATACGCCGCGCTGGCAGGCGAATTTGCGAGATAGCTCTGGACGAGCGATTCAAAATTCGCAACATCCTAAACGAAAAAGCCGTGCGAAACGCGCTGGTTGTGGATATGGCGATGGGCGGCAGCTCAAATACCGTGCTTCATATGCTGGCTATCAGCCGCGAGGCGGGGGTAAATTTGCAGATTTCGCAGCTGAATAAAATCAGCCAAAACATCGCTCACATCGCCAAAATAAGCCCGTCGCTACCAAACGTGCATATGGAGGACATCGGGCGCGCTGGCGGCATGAACGCCGTGATAAAGGAAATTTCGCGCCGCGACAACGGCATGCTGCACCTTGAAAATTTAACCGTGAGCGGCGAAACACTAGGCGAGCGCGTCGGGCTAAGCGAGATAAAGGACGAGAGCGTGATCCACAAGGTCGAAAACGCCTACTCGAAAGTGGGCGGGCTGGCGATACTCTTTGGAAATTTAGCCGAGCAAGGCTGCGTCATCAAAACAGCCGGCATCGTGGGCGAGCGTAAATTTAGCGGCAAGGCGGTGTGCTTTAACTCCCAAGACGAGGCGATAGTGGGCATTTCTAGCGGCAAAGTCGGCAAGGGCGATGTGGTCGTCATCCGCTACGAAGGACCGCGCGGAGGCCCGGGGATGCAAGAGATGCTAAGCCCTACAAGCCTCATCATGGGGCGCGGGCTGGGTGCTGACGTCGCGCTCATCACGGACGGGCGTTTTAGCGGCGCGACGAGGGGGCTAAGTATCGGACATATCAGCCCCGAGGCGGCGGAGGGCGGTATGATCGGGCTTTTGCGAGACGGCGACATCATCGACATCGACGTGGATACCTACTCGATAAATGTGCGCCTGAGCGAGGCTGAAACCCTAAAGCGAAAGGCGGAGTTTAAGCCCGTGCAAAAAGAGCTCAAAGGCAAATGGCTAAGGCAGTATCAGCGTCTGGTTACAAATGCGAGCAACGGGGCGATTTTGGAAGTGTAGTCAAATTTTAATGAGCTAAAAGGAGAAAACATGAGTTTTAGACAAAAAGTAGTCGTTTGCGTATCGATCTTGCTTACGATCTTGGTCGTAGCGCTTGTTGGCGTGAGCTATAACGGCACTAAAAACGTCATCGCAAATATGACGGAAGCTAGCTCCACGCTACTGATAAAGCAGGTCGATAAAAAGATCGAGACGTGGTATGGACTAAAGGCTCAGCTGCTTGACGCGATGCAGTCGGTGCTCTCCGGGCACGATAGGCAAAAGAACATCGAAGTCATAAAGGCCACGAACGACAAGGGCAAATTCGTAGCTACTTATTACGCGCTGGAAAATGGCGAGACGGCATTTAGCGACGACTGGGTGCCTGATGCAAGCTACGATGCGAAAACAAGAGAGTGGTACGAAAAAGCCAAAAGAGAAAACAGACCGATCGCTACGGAATTTTACATCGATGAGGCGACTAAAAAGCTAGTCACCACGGTCGCCACTCCTATCGTAAGAGAGGGTAAATTTATCGGCGTGATGGGTGCGGATATGCCATTTGACGAGGTCATCGCGATGTTTAACAGCGATAACGATATGACTGGGTATTTCATGCTCATAGATAAGGCCGGCAAGATACTTTTTCATCCGAATTCACAGCTCATCGGCAAAAATATAAGCGATCAAGACCCAAGCCTAAAAGAGCTCGTCGCACGCACGAGTAAAAGTAAAGACGGGCTTTTTTATTACAAATATAAGGGCGATGATAAGATACTTTCTTTTGCAAATATCGATGGCGTCAGTCTTATAGTCACGTTCATGGCTAGGCTTGACGATGCGATGGCGGAAAATAAGAAAAATGCGCAGTTTAGCACCATGGTGGGTGTCGTAGCGATAGTCATCAGTATCGTGCTGATCGTGCTTTTACTTAAAATTTTGTTCAAGCCGGTCATCAAGCTGATGGAGCTCTCGCATGATCTTGCCGTCGGCGAAGGCGACTTGACCAAGCATTTAGACTTTGACTCAAAAGACGAGCTGGGCCAAATCAGCTCGAATATGAATAAATTCATCGAAAAGATCAGGATTTTGATCAACGAGGCAAAGAGCAGCAGTAGCGAAAATTCATCGCTTTCAGAGGAGCTAAGCGCCACGTCCAAAGAGATAAAATCGCGCGTGCAAAACGAATTTAATATCATTCAAGGCATCACCAAAGACGCCGAGGCGATGACCGCCCTATCTCAAAGCTCAAACGATAAATCAAACGAAGCCATAACCGATCTAAAATCGGTCGGCCAGACCCTGCAAAAGACTAAAGAAAATATCATAAAAACGGTCAGCGGCATAAATAACGCCGCTCAAACCGAAAACGAGCTCTCTGACAGGCTTCAAAATTTGGTTCAAAACACAGACGAGGTCAAAGAGGTCTTAAAAGTCATCAACGATATCGCCGATCAGACAAATTTACTCGCTCTAAATGCCGCTATCGAGGCGGCACGCGCAGGCGAGCACGGACGCGGCTTTGCCGTCGTGGCCGATGAGGTCAGACAGCTAGCCGAAAAGACCTCAAAGAGCCTGGTCGAGATCAACAACACCGTAAATCTCATAACCCAGTCCGTCAATGACGCCTCCACGATGATGAGTGAAAATTCTAAATTCATAGCCGGCATCGCGAGCGAGTCTAACGGCTCAAAAGTCGAGATCGAGGAGACATCGAGGCTGCTTGACGAGGCGATAGAAAAAACTAGTCTCGCCGTAGCGGAGGTCGGGCAGATGAGCGCGTCCATACAAGGCACGATAAACAGCTTTGCTAATGTCAATAAGCTGTCTGCCGAAAATACGAGAAGCGTCGATGAAATTTCAAAGGCTTCAAGTATGCTAAACGAGCAAGTAGATAGCCTAAACAACAAGCTAAATCAGTTTAAGAGCTAAATTTAGGAGCAAAATGGCTATTTATCCCTGCGAGCAATGCGGACGAGAGATCGGATATAATGGCGTTTGCTATCAATGTAAGATAAAAAACGAGCAAGATAAATTTTTAAATTTAAGCGATGAGCAAATCGAAGAAAAGATAAAAAATATCGTTCAAAATATCGAACAAATGCAAAACTATGGCGAGGCCTACAATGAATTTTGGGGGCTTTTTACGCTGCGTGGCATTAGCGACGAACGCATCGCAAGGGCTGCTTTGAAGGCTGAGATCTACCACCCGCATCAGCTTCATTACAAGGCGCCAAGTGATGTGAGAGACGAGCTTTTACGCCTTTTAGACGAGAGACCCTCATGCGCAAACGATCTGCTTTTGGCGCTTGCCATGCAGGGCGATGAGAAGACTTTGCAAGCGTTCGTAGAGTTTGAAAAGCACCCCAAAGAGTGGCGCAAAGGGCTATATGTAGGTCCTGCCATCTACGCACAAAGCGGCGGCTGGACGTTTGATACAAGCGGCGAGCGACGAAGTCTGGTATTTGAAAAGTGCCTTATTCTAAAGGAGTGTGAAAGCGGCTGCGAGAACGAGCCTGTAAAAATAGCACAAAGAACTGGCGAGAAGTGCGAATTTTGCGGATGTGAGATGATCGATGCCATCAGCATAAAATCTGGTGAGCCAAGCTTTAAATTTTTAAATTTAAAGCACGACATGCGTATGCGCTGCTGCCCAAACTGCGTGGCCTTTAGCACCTTTACCTGCGAAAATTTTGCAGACGGTAATGTAAAAACGAGCTTTGATAGGACACAGCTTGAAAAGATCGGAGTGCAAAACTATATCAACAAAGATACGATGAACGAGATAGTTTCGCATAAATTTAGGCTAGATCGCGCACCAAAGCCACCGTTTTATCCCTGCTTTGCTGAGTCTGACGTCAGCATCGGCGGGCATGGCGACTGGGTGCAGGATGCTGAGTATTGCGACTGTCCTAAATGCGGCAAGACGATGAAGCTGCTAGCGCAGATCCCATGGTCGCTCATCGATAATAGCGAGGGCATACTTTACGTGCAGATTTGCCCCGAATGCTACGTGCTGAGCGCATTTCATCAGCAAACGTGACGTTAAGACACAAAGGGAAAAAATGAATGAAAATCAGCTGCTGATCGCCATTATAGCGCTAGGCGTGATCTTGCTTGGATTTATCGTTTTTACTATCATTCTAAGCAATAAATTTAGCACCGTAAGCGCCATGCTAAGGGCAAATGAAGCCAAAAACGCCGAGCTGGAAAGCAAGCTTGAAGCAGCCTTACTCAAAGAGGATGAGCTGGAGCGAACTATATCCGAGCTAAATCAAAATTTAGGCCAGGAGAGCGGCGAAAATCGAAGCAACAAAGAGTTTTTAAAAAACAAAGAGCAGATCATCATGGAGCTAAAGGCGGCAAATATCCAAAGCCAAAAGAGCGTGGAGGATCTAAAAGGCGAGCTGGAAAGTGTGAGGGCCACGCTAAATGAAAAACAAGAGCAAAATGCCAAACTGGATGAAAATTTAAAAATTTTGACTGCACGGCTAGAGGCGATGGGATCGCAAAAAAGCGAGCTTGAAAAAAGTATCGAGGTGCAAAAAAGCGATCTTAATGCAAAGGAGCAAAATTTACGCGCCCAAGAGGGAAATTTAGCCCAGCTTAAGCAAAGTCTGAATTTAGAATTTCAAAACCTTGCAAATAAAATTTTCGAGGAAAAGACGAGCTCTTTTAATAAAACGAGCCAGACCTCGCTGGAGCTGCTTTTAAAGCCCCTACGAGAGCAGATCGCCGGCTTTCAAAACCGCGTGAACGAGGTGCATAGCGAGGCGGTCAAAAGCTCCGTGAGCCTGGAGGAGCAGATAAAGCAGGTGCTTAGCGTCGGGCTGAATATGTCAAAAGAGGCGCACAGCCTCACGACTGCGCTAAAGGGCAACAACAAGATCGCCGGCAACTGGGGCGAGGCGCAGCTGGAGCGCACGCTAGAGTTTGCGGGACTCATAAAGGGCGAGCACTACTTCACGCAGCAAAATTTCAAAAGCGAGAGCGGAGATAGGGCGGTGCCTGACTTCATCATCAGGCTACCCGATGAAAAACACATCGTTATCGACAGCAAGGTCTCTCTAAACGCCTACGAGGAGGCGGTCAGTGCGGGCAATGAGGCAAAGGCGAGTGCGGCTTTGAGCGAGCATGTCCGCTCTGTGAGGAGGCACATCGATGAGCTTGCAAAGAAGGACTACGCCTCGCTTGACGGGCTAAAGAGCCCTGACTTCGTGCTGATGTTCATGCCGGTCGAGCCCGCATATATCGAGGCGATGAAATTTGACACCGGGCTTTTCAACTATGGCTACGAGCGCAAGGTCGTGCTGGTCTCTCACACGACGCTGATGCCGATCCTGCGCACGATAGCAAATCTATGGCGCATCGAGCGGGGCAACCAAGAAGCCCAGCAGATCGCCGCTCGCGCGGGTGAAATTTACAACAAAGTCTGCGGTGTGGCGGACGCTTTGGCGAGGCTTGGCGGCACGCTAAATACCGCGAGCAACCACTACAATCAAGCCGTGACCTCGCTCGTGGGTAAGCAAGGGCTGCTTGGCAAGGTGGAGCGCTTTAAGCAGCTTTCAAGTAAAGCGATACAAAACGAGCCCGAGATCGCCGAGCTAAACGCGAAATTTGAGGCCAATAGACTAGAGGATCTAAAGCCGCAGGAGGATTAGCCCTTTTTGCTGACCTCATCGATCGCGGTAAAGGCATTTAGCGCCATCGGATAGCCGATGAATGGCACGAGTACGGTCGTGACGTCTATGAGCTTGGCACGGTCGTTGCCGACGTGAAAATTCCCTACGATATGCCCCAAAAGCTGCGGCTTTGCGTAGCCCAAAGAGAGCACATACACGAAAGTCAGCAGCTCGCGAAATTTAAGCTCCAAGCCCTCTCTCGTGTAAAAATCGCCAAAGCAATTCGCAGAGAGGAATTTACGGATATGGCGCTCATCCTTGGGCGCATCGGCGTTAAATTTATCGATAGCGGGAAATATCTCTTTTTGCACGGCAAGCCCCTTTTCTTCGCGGTTTTCGCGCGTAGTCGTGCCGGCACCCGCTAGCGGTAGCTCTACGCCCGCTTGCTTAAAAGCTTCGTTCATCGCGTAAAATATCTCCTCGAGCCTGCCAAAACCCGCGTAAGGGGCGGCTTGATATAAAATTTCTCTTATCTCCCCTGCCTTCACACCGTTTTTGAGCGCAGCTGTAACGAGCCTGCCGTATGCGCGCTTCGCACCGATTACCGCAAGGCACGCAAGCGTGATTTTTAGCCGCTCGTCCATGCTTAAATTTATCTCGCTACTCACATCGTCAAATAAAAAATTTAGATAGATTTCCGTAAATTCGGGATCGCTGTCCTCAAGCGGATGAGTGCCGCCCAGCCAGCTTTCGTAAAATTCGCTCGTCTTTTTCGTTAGTTTCATTATATTTTCCTTTCTTGTGCGGCCTGATACGGCGCGTTAGCAAGCAGCGCAAACGTCGCCGCAAAGCCCGAAAATTTGCGCCTTTTCACACTCTCATTTTCTACACAGAGCATTTGCCATCCTGGTCACGACCGGAAATAGCAAAAGCAAGCACGGATACGCCACGACAAAGGCTTTTACCCAGCCAAGCATCCAAATTTTAAAAAAGTCCTCGATCAAACCCAAATTTATATAAGTCAGCACGCCAGCGATGATGCACGACATGAAAAGCGCCATTATAAACGCGAACACGAACCGAAAATACTTGATGTCTATCAAATTTAACTCCTATTTTTATGATAATCGCTCAAAAATTTGACCGTTTGCGGGTCGCGGTGGTCTAAAAACAGGCTCTTTTTGCCGTCCATTTTCGCGATACTCGCCATGTCCGCCTCGTCAAGCGCGAAGTCAAAAACGCTGAAATTTTGCTCCATACGCTCCTTGCTCACCGTCTTTGGTATGACGATGACGCTGCGCTGCACGAGCCAGCGCAAGATGACCTGAGCCACGCTCTTGCCGTGCTTTGCGCCGATAGTTTTTAAAATTTCATTTTCGAGCAGTCCGCTTCGCCCCTCACCAAAGGGTGCCCAGCCCTGCATCGCTACGCCAAGCTCCGCCATCGTCTTTTGCGCATCAAAGCGCGCGTATAGCGGGCTGCACTCGACTTGATCGACCGCAGGAGCTATCTTATTATGCAGGCAAAAGTCCATCAAGCGATCGGGATAGAAGTTGCTAACGCCGATCGAGCGGATACGCCCTTCGTTTTTTAGGCGCGACATCGTCCGCCACGCGCCATACACGTCGCCAAAGGGCTGATGCAAAAGATAAAGATCGAGGTAGTCAAGCCCCAGCTTTTTCATAGACGCTTCAAACGCCCTAGCCGCCCCGCTCTCGCTCATATCGCTGATCCAAAGCTTGGTGGTGACGAAAAGCTCCTAGCGCCTAACGCCGCCAGCCAGCGCGGTCTTTATCGCCGCGCCCACAGCCTCTTCGTTAAAATACGCCTGCGCGGTGTCTATCAGGCGGTAGCCTACCGCGAGCGCGTCTTCTACGCAGCGCTGGCACTCTTTGAGATCATCGATCTGATACACGCCGTAGCCCAAAATCGGCATTTTATTGCCGTCGTTTAAATTTACGTATTGCATTTTCTCTCCTTTAAATTTACTAAAATTTCACTCCACTTTTTGCACGCGTATTTCGCCGTTAAATTTTACAAGCCTCGCTATATTCTCGTCAAATTTACCGAGTTTATAAAGATCACTGTTGCCGCCGTAAGATTTGTGAAATATCGCCACGTTGCCCCACGGCACGTAAATTTACCCCGCAAATGCACCTTTGCTAAGGGAGATCAAATTTTTGATTTTTATAAAATCTTTCCTTATGACCAAGTCTTTGCTTTGCTCGATATAAGCCCTAAAATGGGGCGTTTGCCTATGCGCTTCATATGCCGCCTCGTCCGCATAGATCTCAAACACGAAGTGCGAATTCTCATCGTCCGCGCGGCTGACGCACATCATCGCCAGCGTGCCGCGCTCTTTTTCGAGCGAATTTATGATGTTATCCTCACCCAGCCGCCTAAAATTTTCAAATTTTCCCGGCGCGTTTGTCAGCTCGAAAAAATTTACCACCGGCTCGCCAGCGCATAAATTTAGAGCCGCCACGCAGGGCAAAATGATAGATTTCATAAATTTCATATTTTCCTTTCGTTTGTAAATTTACCGCCCAAGCGAGGCTAAATTTTGCTCGTTTTTTGGCCGTGCACGCCAAAATCGTAGTGCGAAAGCCACTATCAGCTGTTTTTTAAATTTTAAGCCCGCACCAGCTCTCTTGCGTCGTTAAAGCTAAAATTCGCTACGCGCGACCACAAAATATCACGCGACATCGGCGCAGGGCGCGACAGTATCTGCAAGTGTAAATTTGTCGGCAAGGCAAATTTAACGCCGCCCAAAATTTGGGCGAGCTACACCGCAAACTGTCTCGTGTGAGCATATAAATTTAACTCGCCAAAGCCCGCCCAAAGCGCAAATTCAGCCTAAAATTCCTGCCTGCTCGGGCGTATCGTGATGTCGTTTATATCGATATCGGCTGGCTGCGAAACGGCAAAAACGATAGCGCGAGCGACCGCGTCAGGAGTGATCTCGTTTGCAGCGTAAAACGCCTGTATGCCGGCCTTTGCCGCCTCGTCGCTAGAATGCTGCGCTAGCTCCGTAGCGATCGCGCCCGGATAGATCGTGCAGACGCGCACGTCGCCCTTGCTCTCAGCGCGCAAGCCCTCGGAGATCGTTTTGACCGCGAATTTCGTCGCGCTATACACTGTGCCGATACCGGAAGAGACTTTGAGCCCCGCGACGGAGGAGATGTTGATGATCTGTCCGCTTTTTTGCGCCTGCATGGTCGGCAGCACCGCCGCGATGCCGTAGAGCACGCCCTTTACGTTGATGTCGATCATCCGCTCCCACTCATCGACTTTGCACTTTGCCATCGGAGCCATCAGCATGACGCCCGCGTTATTTACGAGCACGTCTATACGGCCAAATTTCGCCTTCGCAGCGTCTGCGAGTGCCACCACATCGGCATTTTTGCTCACGTCCGTAGCCACCGCTATCGCCTCGCTGCCAGCGGCTTTTATCTTCTCGACCAGCTTTTGCAGGCGATCCACTCTGCGCGCGGCTAGCACGAGCTTCGCGCCGTGTTTGGCAAGCTCTAACGCCGCCTCTTCACCGATACCACTACTTGCACCCGTGATGATCACGACCTTGTCTTTTATATTTTGCATGTTTGCTCCTTAAATTTGAAGCTATGTTGATTATACGCCAAAAGCGTAACCAAACGCTAAATTTGCTCCGCCAAGTTGCGAATTCTCAGGCGGCGCGCCGCAAGCCACCTAACGATACTTTATCGCATAGCTAAATTTGGGCTCGCTCAGGCTAAACTCGAACGTGTTCCTATCGACGCTGCCTACGCATTTGTCGCTGTCATAAAGCTGCAATAAAAACTCAGCCATCTGCTCGCTTGAATGGTAATTTTTAAAGCTCGCGTCGTAGTCATAATCCACCGCGCCAAATTCCGTTTTCGTAGCCGTAGGCGCTAGTAGCTTCACGCGCATTTTGGCGTCCTTATCCTGCGCCAGCTCGTGATAAAGCCCCTCGCTAAACGCCGATACGAAAAATTTGCTCGCGCAGTAGCTAACGGCGCCCGGCACGATGGTATAGCCGCCGGCAGAGGAGATGTTTATGAGCGTGGCGGGCTCGCGCCTGTATCTTTGCACGAAGAGGTGCGAGAGTAGCGCCAGAGCCGTGACGTTTAGATTTAGCATCCCAGTGATCTTAGTTAGGTCGCGCTCGCCCACCGCTCCGTAATCGCCAAATCCGGCGTTGTTGATAAGCGCCTTTAGCTCATAGCCGTCCAGTCACTCCCAAAGCTGCGTGACGTTTTCTAGTCGCGAAAGGTCGCAGGTCTTTAAGGCGACGTCCAGATTCGGGGCGAAATTTAAAATTTCGGTTTTTAAATTTTCTAGCTTCTCGCCGCGCCTGGCGATTAGGATCAAATTTTCGCCTCTTTTTGCAAAAGCCTTTGCCGCCGCCGCTCCGATACCGCTACTAGCACCCGTTATGGCTATATATTTTTTCATTTTTTCTCCTTTGACACCCGACTTACGGGCTTTATTGACGCATATCCCGCGTGCAAAATGGCAAAAGGTATGACGAATTTACACCGCTGACTCGCATCATCGCAGCCACTCTAAGCGCGGATAAATTTGCAAATTTTATTTATCCTTTTGCTCTTGCTCGTCCGCGAGCTTTACAAAATTTTCGTATTCGTCTTGGCTTAGATGCTCCAGCCAGACGACGTTTCGCCCGTCCTTTTCAAAGGTTACGGCGATGTGCTCGCCGTCCTCGTCCAGCCCCGCTCCGTGCCAATGCTTCACATCGGGCGGGCAGAGCACCACGTCGCCTGCGCGCGCGATCTGCACCACGCCGCTAGCCGTACCGGTGTAAATTTTGCCCTTCGTGACGATTAGATTTTGCCCCGCCAGATGCGTATGCCACGCCGTTCGCACGCCCTTTGGGAAGCTTACGAGCGCTGCGCCCGCGTTTGCGTATGACGTCGCACCAAAAAGCAGTGTCACGCGCGGCAGTCCGCCTGCAAAGATCTCGCTCGAGACCTTGTCATAGACCTTCAGCTTCTCTTTTTTCGTTAAAATTTGTTCCTTTTGATCGTTCATTTTTGCTCCTTTGTTTTGGCTTTCTTTGACAAAATATCTGTTTTTTAAACTAGTGCTTCGCAAATCTTACTTGCTCCACAAAACACCGAACATGTAGCACGATTTTAGCGCTCACTTCGTTTCGCTGAAAATCGGCGGCGATAGTGTCGCTTCATAAGATTTGACTACGCCAGAATGCTTAAAATCTTAGGCTCAAGATAAGTTAAGCGGATTCTCTCTTATCAATTTCAACAGTTTCTGATATAAGTTTTCCTGTGTAGTTTTAGTATTATATCTAAATTCACACTCCTTTAGATGAAGTAAAAAATTCTCTTTCTTGATGCCTTTAAATTTAGCTAGTCTATGTTTAGCGTATCCCCAGAAATTTTCTATGCCATTTATATGGTTTTTACCATTAGCAAATTCATTTTTAGAGTGTTTTACTCTGTAGTGTGCCTTGGCTCCATAATCCACTAATCCATCATAGGCTTTCCAGCAATCAGAGTAAATTACACTCTCGTCTAATTCGCTAAATTCCGATAATATCGGTATTAGTTCATTTGCAGAGCAGTTTTTAACTATCTGGATATAAACTTTGCCGTCACGCTTTAGCATTCCGAATACCGGTGTTTTCTTTGCTGCACCTCTACCTCTTTTTCCTCTTGCTCTCTTGGCTCCGAAGTAGCTTTCATCAATCTCTATCTCACCTGAGAACTTAGATATTTTTTCACACTCTTTAGACATCAAAACTCTAATGCTTTTTAAAATCTTATTAATGGAAATTCTAGAAATCCCGGTTAAATTTGCTATTTTAGTAGCCTCCATATCCTCTGCAAAATACTTGAGAATTTCTCTAAATTTCTTCTCTGAAATTCGGGAACGATAGATATACTTATTTTTCATCGACGGGATCATAGTTAAAAACTCCTTTGAAAGTTTTTAACTTATCTTGAGCCAAATCTTAAAACTAGCACCCTACTGAAATAAAGCCTTATTTTAGCCACCCACCAAATTCGGCAGCTGCCTATCTTTGCGGTATTTGCGCGTCAGACGGCAAATTTAAGCTATAAATTTAAGCGACACCTGTTGGTTTCATAAAAACTTAGCGCCGCTGAATTTAACGCCTATCAAACGCACTGCCCGCTGAGTCAGCAAAATCCATCGCAGCGCCTGCAAATTCGCGCGTCGCGTCCATATCGGCTTTGACCGCTTCAAGCTTATTTTGAGCGGATCTAAACGCTGCGCCGCCCATAAATAGGCTAAACGGAGGCTTTGGCATGCGCGAAATTTTATACATCACCTCTCCAAAGCGCTGCGGATCGCCCGCCTGCTTGCCGTTGTAGTTTCTCACGCCCTCCTCAAACGCCTTGCGCCGCTCGTCGTAGCACTCTATCCTGCCGCCGCTTAAACTCGCGCTTGCGCCTGCAAATTCCGTCCGAAAGCCCGCCGGCATCACGTTTATCACGGCGATGCCAAAGGGCTCCAGATCGAGCGCCAGTCCCTCGCTCAGCGCCGAGACGGCGAATTTGCTCATGTCGAGCTGCCCGAGACGCGAAAGCCACCTATCGAGCTTAGATTAAAAATTCTAGCTCTGATCTCGCCTGCCTTGCCGCCCTCTTTTACCGCCTGCGGACGCATGATTTTTAGCGCCTTTTGCACGATGAGGTAGGGCGCGAAGACGTTGGTTTCAAACTGCCGCCTAAGTTTGCTCAAGCTAGTCTCCTCGACAAAGCCCAAAAGCCCGTAGCCGGCGTTATTTACGAGATTATCGAGGCGAGTAAATTTCCTTTTGACGGCGGCCAAATTCGCTTCGATATTCGCTTCTAAATTTTCACCGAATTTTAGCTCCAAAGGCAAGAAATTTTCGCTCTCGCCGTCCATTTTTTGGACGAATTTCTCCAGATCCCTAGATGTCGCCGCGACCCGCTCACCGCGCTTTAAAAGCTCCTTTACGAGCGCCAACCCCAGCCCTCCGCTACCAGCCGTGATATACCAAACTTGAGACATTTTTTATCCTTTCTAAAATTTTAAACCGATTTCAGCCAAATTTACGCTAAATTCAGGCTCTCGACCCACTTTCTTATCTGCGCTCTGGACTCGCCGAAATTTATCCTGCGACCCTGTAGGAATTTCGCATTCGGCGCCGAGACTGCCATGTCCTTGCCGCTTTTGCCTATATCGCTGCCCCCGCTCGTGCAAAAAGGCACTATAGTTTTGCCCGTCAGATCGTGCGCCTCGAGGAAGGTATTTACGATGTGCGGCGCCGTGTACCACCAAACGGGAAATCCTACGAATATCACGTCAAATTCCGCGATATTTTCGCATTTTGCGGCGATTTGCGGACGCGAGGCTTTATCCGCCATCTCTACGCTCGAGCGCGACCCCGCGTTCGTCCAGTCAAGATCCGCCGCGCTGTATGGCTCAAGCGGCGCTATCTCAAAAACCTGCGCGCCCAAAACCTCCGCCAAAGTAAGCGCGACCTGCCTAGTTATGCCACTAGCTGAAAAATATGCTACTAATGCTTTCATTTTTGCTCCTTTGATTTTATATTTGCCACGCCCGCAAAATTTACCTTGCTGGCTTATTTATCCCGATGCTATCGCGTATGCCGAAATTTTCAAATACGCAACGCGCAACTAAATTCGCTATCGATCTGCGCGAAATTTTGGCGTCCGGATTTTTGAAACGCTCCTTTTTGTTCTAGCTCGTGGTCTCATAGTCTATCTCGTCTGCGCCGGAAAACCACTGCGGGCGGATGATCGTGTAATCAAGCCCCGAGCCCTCGATGATGGCGGCTGAGTTTACGTATCCGCTTGGCGGCATAGACCCGCGTCCCGCCTCGCCGTAAATGCCGTAGCTGCTGATCCAAACGAGCCTTTTTACGCCCTTTGCACCCATCGCGGCGACCAGCATTCGCGCCATCGCTTCCAGCTCTCCCGCGAGCCCAGCATAGACGGCATCTACGCCATCAAGCGCGTCTTTTAGCGCGCCCTCGTCTAGCACATCGCCCTTTATGACCTCTACACGGTCACTTTTAAATTTCTCCACCTTCGCGGGGTTTCGCACGTAAAGCATTAGCTTCACGCTCTGCTCTTTTAAAAGCTCGTCTATGACGTATCTGCCAAGACTGCCAGTCGCGCCCAAAATCAAAATTTTCATATTTTCATCTCCTTTATCGCGATTTATTTTGCTAGCTCGAAAATCTCTGTTATCGCCTCTTTCGTATAAATCTCACTCATGCCCCAGTCCTTTGCGTTTGTGTAGGCGACCGCGATGACGTCGTTTAGGACGCTGCCTTTTATGTTTAGCTGACTAAGCCTGGTCGGAGTGCCGATCCTATCAAACCACGCCTCAAGCGCCGTGATGCCCTCGTCTGCGCCCTTAAGGCCAAAAATTTCACGCGCAAAGCGCTCGAACTGAGCTAAATTCCTGCCCTTATACCACTTCATCCAAGCGGGCATCACGACCGATAGCCCCGCTCCGTGTGCACAGTCTGTCACCGCGCTCATAGCGTGCTCGATCATGTGATTTGGATAGCTAAAGCCGCCCGTGCCGACGTAGGTCAGGCCGTTTAGCGCCATCGTCGCAGCCCAGGCAAATTCAGCCCTAGTATCGTAATCATCGGGATTTGCGAGCAAAATTTCAGTCGTTTTGATGACGGCTTTGATGTTGGCCTCGACGTATGAGCTGATGAGTCCCGGCTGGACGTTCGCGGTGAAATAGCCCTCTATGCTGTGCGCAATGATGTCGCTCGCCGAATACACTAGATATTCGCGGCTGACGCTAGCTTGCAGCTCGGGGTCGATGACCGAGACCTTCGGGTATAGCACGCGACCGTCTATGGCGTATTTCTGGCGAGTCTCTTCTCTCGTCACGACAGCACCGCTGTTCATCTCACTGCCAGTCGCGGCTAATGTAATGATGTCAAAGATCTTTAGTGCCAGGCTCGGGCTCTTGCCTGTAAAAAAGTCCCAAACGTCGCCGTCATAGCAGGCTCCCGCTGCGACCGCCTTGGCACTGTCTAGCACCGAGCCGCCGCCGATAGCCAGCACGCTGTCAGCGCCAAAATCCTTAGCGATCTTGATAGCTTCTTTTATCTTGCTCAGCACGGGGTTGCTTTTCACGCCACCACACTGGGTAAATTCTATGCCGTTTCGCCTCAGGCTGTCTGTCGCCGTGTCGAAAAGTCCGCTTTTTTTCACGCGTTCGCTACCGTAGATGATGATCGCTTTTTTAGCGCCGAAATCTTTCATATATGAGCCGATATTTCGCTCTTTGCCTTTGCCAAATTCGATACGAGTGGGATTACAGAAACTAAAATCTTGCATGCTTTCTCCTTTGAAATTTTAAAAATTATAGCCCTTTAAAAGCAAACGGCGATAGATAGATACTCCAAAATCCTTGCCTGATCCTACAAATTTTAAAATTTTTGGAAATTTTCGCTTGGTTGCTCGCGCTGTTTGTGCCTGTGCTAGGGTGCTCATGTAATGAGTAAGATGGCTCTGTTTTAAAAAGTGTTGATACCTTTAAGCAAACGCTTCGTAAATCTTATTTACTCCAGGAGAGACCTGGCACGGACGCGAACAGCGTTTGTGCGGGAGCGAGTAGTCGAACGTGTAGCACGATTTACGCGGTCAGCTACCGCTTCCCTGTAAATCGGCGGCGATAGCGTTGCTACATAAGATTTGACTACACCAGAACGTTTAAAATTTTAAAAATAAACCCTTTTCAAAACAGAGTCAAATATTTGCGAAGCGCTTACGATAGAGTATTGATTTTACTGAATAAAATTGATAGTGGTGTGAAATTTCGCAGTATTTGAGGGCTAGCCCCGGACACCGTCAATCCAGAGCTAAATTTGGCCTAGTCCCAGCCTAGAGCTTCGCGTTTGGCTTTCAAATCAGCCACGAGCCCTTCGGCAAGTGCGTTGTGATCGACATTTACGACCATTTTTGAGCCGAGTATCGGCAGCGTGCCGTTTGCCATAAATTCTTTCACCGCCTGCGAGCCCTCTACCGGAGCTTGCACGCTGTGATAAGACGAGATGCCAAGTAGCCTAAAAGCAAGTGCGGCGTCTATGCCCTTTTCGTTCGACCACTCGGGACTCGTGAAAGCATATGGCAGGTCTTTGATCTTTACGCCAAGCTTTGCCGAAAGGGCGTTGAACATACCGCTGGCGCGCGCGTTATCCAGGCATTCGCCCATGTGCCAGATCGGCGGGATATTATAAGGCTCTAAAAATTCTCTCAGCCCGTCACCGCAAAATTTCAGCGCACCGGCGTTGCAAAAGCCAAGCTTTAAAAGCGGGAACGACGCACAGCCGTTGGTCATGATAAGGACGTTGTTTTTTAGCAAAATTTGCGCGACTTCGACGACGGCTTTTTCATAGACGATGCGAGGGTTCGAGCAGCCCACGAGATTTACGAGGCCTAAAATTTTGCCGCTTTTGAGTGCCTCTGCTATCTGCTCCAGTCCGCCGAAAATTTTATTGACGTTTTCGACTGAAAAGCCCATTTTAGCCTCGACCGAGTATATCGGGATCTTGACCGGCACGCCGCGGCGAGCCTCAAAGCTCTTGATAGCGCGGTTTAAAATTTTCTCGGCTATCGCGTGGATGTCGGCTAAATTCGAGTGATGATGATCAAATCCGTAATGCTCCGCCCCAGGCAGTCTGCCCGAGTCGCTTGTCGTTACGACCGTGGTTTTGAAGCACTGCGCGACCTCCATGATAGACGGGAATACATCCTGCACGTCCGCGATCCAAAGATCGATCGCCCCCGTGCCCATGACTAGCTCCGAGCCCACGGCGTTTGAAAGCGGGATGACGCCGTCGTAGCGATACATCGCCGATAGTCCGCTACAGCAAATGCCGTAAAACTGGATGCCAAGTGCGCCTTTTGACCTCGCCAGCTCCTGAAATTTCTCGCTTTTACCAAGCTTTACGATGACGCTTACTAATAGCGGCGAGTGGCCGTGCACGGCGATATTTACAAAGCCTTTCTTGATCGCGCCTAAATTTATCTGCGCGTCGTTTAGCTTTGGCAAGCCGTAAAGGCAGTCCATCGCGATCGACGTGCCTAGCGTGCTCGACCACGCAAACGCTACTCCCGTGCGCAAAAACTGCTTCATGATGTTTCGCCAGTCGCCGTCCGTGCCCGTAGTCGTGCGGTGCAGGCTCTCAAAGACCTCGTGATAGACGCCAACAGGTAGCAAGTCAAGCTCTCGCCACACCTCTTGACGCTCTTTTGGAGCGAATTTCTCTATCGTTTTGTGAGTAGCAGGCACCGTGCGCGAGAGATCTTCTAGCAAGATATCAGCTATCTGGCCGGCCAGCTCTTTTACCGTCTTGCCCTCGCTCTCAAGCCCGAAAGTCGCCGCCACGGCTAAAATTTTCTCTTCGCCCTCGATCGGCAGGTCCAGCTTGCCCTCGGCGGCGTATTTTAGCGCCAGCATTGTCTCTCTGCCTCTGGCTCCATGCGCCGCAGCACCCGCAGCTACGTGTCTGAGTAAATTTCTCGAAACTATCGTATCCGCTGTCGCACCGCATATGCCGCGCGTGGCTTTGGCGGTTATCTTGCACGGCCCCATGAAGCAGTTTTTACAGCAAATGCCCGCCATGCCGAAGGTGCATTGAGGTTTTTGCTTGTCAAATCTGTCAAAAACGGTCTCGATCCCGGCCTCTTGCATGTTAAGGAGCATTTCACGCACGGCTGGGTCCGGGGTTTGTTCGATGACGGTCTTTTTGTCGGGGAAGGTCTTTTTGTAAAGATTGATCGCGTGGTTGTAGTCGGTAAATTCCACGCCGTCCTCGTATGGATAAACTCCATTTTCGTTTGGTTCTAAAGCCCCGTATTTCTGGACTTTGATGCCTAAAATTTCGTCATTGTTTTGCATAATTTCGCTCCTTTTATGCTGATAAATTTACATTATTTTTACAATGTGGAGCGAATTATATCATTATTTTTTCGCAAAAATACTTGCTTTATGATAAGAAATCGAAATTTTATATCGCTGTATCGTAAATTTTATGTAAAAATTTAATCTCGCTCGCTATAATCACACATTTTAAATTTAGGACGAGAGTTGATGAATAGACGAAACGCTTTGCAAATTTTGGGCGGATTTTTGGCGCTTCAGGGACTGCCGATGCTTGCTAGTGCCCCGAAGACCGGTGTCAAGATCGGTTTCGTGCCCATAAGCGATCATCTAATCATCATCGCAAAGCAACTTTGCCAAAGCCAAAATTTCAATATTGTACCGATAAAATTCGCAAGCTGGGTCGATTTAGCCGAGGCCTTGCGTGCGGGCGCTATAGACGGGGCTTTTTTGCTAGCTCCGCTTGGGCTCATGCTGCGGGCGAATAAAGCCGACATCAAAGTCGTCATGTCCGCACACAAAAACGGCTCGTCACTGGTAGCTAGAAGTGATATATCAAGCGTGCGCGCTCTAGCTGGAAAAAAGATCGCCGTGCCGTCTAAATTCAGTATGCATTATTTTTTGCTTGACATCATCGCAAGGCGCGAAAATATCGACTTCATAACGATAGAGATGCCGCCTCCTGAGATGCCGTTTGTGCTACTTAGTCGCCAGATAAATGCCTACATCGTCGCCGAGCCTTTCGGGCAAATGGCTGTAAATTTCAAAAATCGCGCCAAAAATTTGCTCTTTTCAAAAGATATCAAGCCAAACCATATATGCTGCACGCTGAATTTTCGCTCGGATCTGCTTAGTGAGCCCTATTTTGACGAGCTTTTAGCGGCGTTTAAAAAGGCCGCTATTTTCATCACGAAAGAGCACACCGCTAGCGCACGGCTCGGTGAGGCGATAATGAATCAAAAAGCCGCACTTTTGGAGCAAATTTTAGACGAAAATATCGCGCGATACGATGATCTTGACTTAAATTTAGCCGAGCTGGAGGAGCTTAGAGATTTTTTAGTCGCCAAAGGGCTTGGCAACGAAAATCTCGCAAATTTAGACATCAGCGAGTATCTGGAGGCAAGATGAGATATGTTTATCAAATTTTAGTTTTGGCCGCAGTCTTAGCGCTTTGGCAGGGCTTTAGCGGCGATCTTTTACCCTCGCCCGAAGATGCTTTGACCGCACTTTTAGAGCTCATAAAAAGCGGGAATTTAGCTACCGGTATCGCCGCTTCCATATCGCGCTATGTCGCGGGACTCGTGCTGGGCTGTATTTTTGCCGTTACGGTCGGGCTGGTTTTCGGACTGTTTCCTAGCGTGGCGAGTGCCTTTGAGCCGCTCATCGGGTTACTGCGTCCGATATCGCCGATAGCTTGGATACCATTTGCCCTGCTTGCTTTTGGAATCGGTGATAAGCCGACTATTTTCATCATTTCGTATGCGGTGTTTTTCCCGATGCTGTTACTCACTACAAATGCCGTCAAAAGCACGCCTGCCGAGCTCATGCAGGCAGCTAGGGGCTTTGGAGCGAGTAGGCTGCAAACGATCATCGGCGTCATCCTGCCCTCAAGCCTCTTTGGCATCATCTCGGGGCTAAAGCTCGCCGCCAGCCTCGCGTGGATAAATTTAGTCGTGGGCGAAATGGTCGGGGCTCAAAGCGGGCTGGGATATCTCATCATAGACGCGCGAAACCAGCTTCGCATCGATATGGTGCTAGCCGTGATCTTTGTCATCGGCGTGATCGGCACCTGGATAAATTTTATATTTTCACTGGTTGAAAGGTGGGCGGCGGCGAGGTTGGGACGATGATAGAGATAAAAAATTTAAGCAAATCCTTTGGCAAGCACCAAATTTTAAAGGATATAAATTTACACATCGGTCGTAATGAATTTTGCGTATTGCTTGGTGGTAGCGGCTCTGGTAAAACGACGCTTTTAAATATCCTAAGCGGTGCGAGCGAGCTTGACGGCGGCGAGGTCAGGATCGGCGAGCGCAAATTTACTAGTCGCGTCAGTATGGATAAATCGCGCCAGATCATCACGCAGACTTATTCGCTCATGCCCTGGCTAAGCGCGAAAGAAAATATAAAATTTGCCCTAAAATGCAGCGGTATGAAGGACAAATGGCTACGTGAGAGCCGTGCGGAGGAGTTTTTGCAGCTTGTCGGGCTCACGCACAGAGCTCAGATGTTCCCACACTCGCTAAGCGGCGGACAAAAGCAGCGCGTCGCGATCGCAAGGGCGCTTAGCCTGAGTCCTGAAATTTTGTTTTTAGACGAGCCGTTTTCTGCGCTCGATCCCATAACACGGGCAAATTTACAGCTGAGGCTAAAAGAAATTTCAAGCACGCTTACTAGTATTTTCGTCACTCACGATATCGATGAGGCGCTGTTTTTAGCTGGCAAGATCGTCGTTTTGCACGATGGTAGGATCATAAAAGAGCTCTCAAATCCCAAATTTAACCCGCATGATGTGAGATATTTCGAGCTCAAGGCTAAAATTTTCGACCTCATTAACGGCGAAGACAGCGATCCTGAATACATGATATGACTAGCTATTTTTTGAAATTCTTGGCTTCTAGTCTGCCGTCTTTGTGGAGTTTGCCGCCAAAAACCGGAAATACGCTAGCCTCGCCGTAGTTTTCTACCGGAGCGATCTGCTTTAAAATTTTCATATCCGCAGGCGAAATTTCGAAATCTACATCCGCATTTTCTCTCATATGTTTGGCGTTCGCGGTCTTTGGCAAAGCCAGTAGCCCAAGCTCTATGCAATACCTCACGCAAAGGCGCGCAACGCTCACTCCGTAGCCTTTGGCGATGTCGGCGACTTGGGCGTTTTGTAGGATCGCTCCATGCGCGACGGGCGAATAAGCCTCGATCAAAATTCCGGCCTTTTGGCAGTAGTCGATGAGCTCAAACGGCGTGTTGCCGATGTGGCTTAGGACTTGATTTACCATCGGCTTTATCTCGCAGTTTGCGGTGATGTTTTCAATATCGATGCGCTCGAAATTCGACACCCCTATCGCGCGTAACTTGCCTGCTTTGTAGGCCGCCTCTAGAGCGCGCCATGCGGCGATGTTGCCCTCAAAAAAGCGCTCTCCCTCACGAAAATCCGTCCAAGGCTGCGGACTATGGATGATCATGAGATCGACGTAGCTAAGCCCGAGCTTTTGCAGTGACTCGTCTATGGCAGCCGCTGCCGTTTCGTAGTCTTTGATCTCAGCTCTTAGCTTTGTCGTCACGAAAATTTCCTCGCGAGCCACCGCGCATGTTCGCACACCCTCGCCTACTCCGCATTCGTTGCCGTAGGCCTCGGCAGTGTCGATGTGACGGTAGCCTAAATTTATGGCTTCGCACACGGTGGTTGCGACCTTATCGTCATCTATCAGCCATGTGCCAAGCCCGATCTTTGGGATCTTTACGCCATTTGCCAGTGTGAATGTCTGGTTTAAAATTTTACTCATTTTGACTCCTTTGGAATTTCAAAAGATTATATCTTTTAACGGCAAATGATCGCGATTACCTAGAAATTTCGTAGTTTTATGGGTATGGGTGAGTCGATCAGGGCTATGTCAAAGCTGTTTTTAGGCTCTTTTAGATTTGCGAAATTTTCGCCCGTATCGAGGAATTTTTGTAAAAAATACTCCTTTTTATAGCCCTTTTGGTATAAAATTTGCGCCATTTGCGAGATATCTTTTTCGTTTAGCAGGTCAAAATGCAGCGTCGTTCGCACCTCGAAGCTAAAATTTATGCTTAGTAAAAACTCTAACGTAGCCATAAATTTCTCGTATAGACTCGAGCCGGTCACGCTTTGAAATTTCTCTTTTGGCGCTTTGAAATCAAGCGCGATGTAATCGATCAAATTTTGCGAGATGGCCTCTTTTAAGACGGGTAGATTTGAGCCGTTGGTATCGACTTTGAGCGCGAAACCTCGCTTCTTGACCTCGCGAGCGAGCGGTAAAAACGACTGGCTCAGGGTGCATTCGCCGCCGCTAAAGACTATGCCGCTTAGCTTGCCTATGCGTCTATCTAAAAATTCGCAAAATTCCTCTGCGCTTAGCTTGCCTCTTGATAAAACGACGTCTATGTTGTAGCAGTAGGCGCAGCGCATATTACAGCCCGCAAACCACGCTATCGCGGCGACTCTGCCAGGGTAGTCCAGTGTGGTAAAGGGCGTGATGCTAAATATCGGGTGTTGCAAAATTTTCCTTGGGCGAAAAGGGCGAATGAGTCTTCGCCCTTTAAATTCGCGCGATTATGCGCTTTTTTGGCAAGTGCTAGCGCACTCGTCAAATTTCACGCGCTCTTTGTGCTCGCCTTTTTTGCCGAGGTTGAAGCTCTCGACCGGGCGATGATAGCCCATGACGCGTGTATAGACTACGCATTTTGTGCGTTTGTCGGCGAGTTTTGTCAAAATTTCTTTTTCACTCATGTTTGCTCCTTTCATTAAGATTGATTTTTTCGTTTTTCATTTTCTATCAGCTCTGCATCGCAGATCGGGCAGAACTCATGCTCGCCAGCGATGTATCCGTGCTTAGAGCATACGCTAAATACCGGCGTTATCGTGATATAAGGCAGCTTGTAGTTCGTGATGATGTTTTTTACGAGCTCTTTGCAGGCCTCAGGCGAGCTGATGCGCTCTTTCATATATAGGTGAAAGACCGTTCCGCCGGTGTATGCGCTTTGTAGCTCGTCTTGTAGGTCGAGCGCCTCGAACGCATCGTCGGTGAAATTTGCAGGAAGCTGCGTGGAGTTCGTGTAGTAGATGTTCTCCTCCATGCCGGCTTGGATGATGTCAGGATAGCGCTTCTTGTCCTCTTTCGCGAAGCGATATGTCGTACCCTCGGCAGGGGTGGCCTCTAGGTTGTAGAGGTTGCCCGTCAGCTCTTGGAAGCTTCTTATCTTGTCGCGTAAGAAATTTACCATTTCAAGGGCGAATTCGCGTCCAAATTTGGTCGAAATGTTCTCTTTATCGCCGGTAAAATTTCGTAAAAGCTCGTTCATGCCGTTTATACCGATCGTGCTGAAGTGGTTATTAAAATGCTTCAAATATCGCGCCGTGTAAGGATATAGCCCGCGATCATACATCTCTTGGATAAATTTGCGCTTTTTCTCAAGTGTGGATTTGGCCAGCTCGAGTAGGTATTCAAGGCGTGCGTAGAGTCCTTTTCTGTCGCCCTTGTAGTTGTAGCCCAGGCGAGCTAAATTTATAGTGACTACGCCGATGCTACCGGTCATCTCGGCACTTCCAAAAAGTCCGCCGCCACGCTTTAAAAGCTCTCTTAGATCAAGTTGTAAGCGGCAGCACATGGAGCGCACGTGCCCCGGCTTATATGCCGAGTCGTTTGCAATGCGTTTTCCATTTTCGTCGATGGTGTATTGTGAGCCGATGAAATTTTGAAAGTAGCTGGAGCCCATTTTTGCGGTATTTTCAAAAAGCACCTGCGCCACTTCGCTGTCCCAGTCGAAATCCTCGGTGATATTTACGGTCGGGATCGGGAATGTAAATGGCTGCGAGCACTTATCGCCTTCGGTCAAAATTTCATAAAATGCCTTGTCTATGCGCGCCATCTCAGGCTCGAAGTCTTTATAAGTCATATCTATGAGCTTGTCTCTGCCGCGCTCTTTAGCACGTTTTAGCGCCACTTCGTCGGTGAAATTCGAAAACAAATGCACGTCATTTGACGTAGGTATCTGATCTCTTAGATCGCTTGGGCAGGTGATATCGATGGTCACGTTGGTAAAAGGGCTCTGGCCCCAGCGAGCCGGGACGTTTAGGTTAAAGATAAAGCTCGTGATCGCCTTTTTGATCTCGATGTCGCTTAAATCGTCTTTAAATACATACGGTGCTAGGTATGTGTCAAAGCTCGAAAATGCCTGCGCTCCGGCCCATTCGCTCTGTAAAATTCCAAGGAAATTCGCCATTTGAGACAGCGCCTCGCGGAAATGCTTTGGCGCGCGGCTCTCTACGCGCCCGCGAACGCCATTGAAGCCCTCGTTTAAAAGCGCTCTTAGGCTCCAGCCCGCGCAGTATCCCGTGAGGCAGTCGAGGTCGTGGATGTGATAGTCGCCGTTTCTGTGCGCGATGCCCTCTTCTTTGCTATAAACTGCGTCTAGCCAGTAGTTTGCGATGACTTTACCTGCGGTGTTGTTGATGAGGCCGGCGTTTGAGTAGCTGGTGTTGGAATTTGCAGCGATCCGCCAGTCGGTACCGTTTATGTATTCGTTTATCGTTTGAGTCGAATTTATATAAGTCGTATCTTCGTTTAGCCCCAAAACCTGCTCGCGTTGGAGCTTGTGCGTGTGGCGATAGAGCATGAAGCTTTTTAGGATATTGAAATAGTGGCCCTCAAAGAGCTCTTTTTCTATCGCATCCTGGATATCTTCGACCGTTATGGCGCCTGATTTTTGAAAGATATCTTGAACGACATTTGTGAAAATTTTCTCGTCGTATGGTGTGTTTTCGCTTTCAAACGCCTTTTTTATCGCATCTACTATCTTGTATGCGACAAATTCCTGCCTGGTTCCGTCTCGTTTTAAAATTTCTCTCATGCCCTGACCTGTTTAGTTAAAAATTATTGGAAGTATAGATAAATTTGGCTTAAAATATGATATCTTTTATCATAATAAAAGAGTAACGCTTTAATTATAGGCTTATAAATTTAGATTTATTTGCGTTATGGTTTTAATTTTGGACTACATGGAATTTGAGCGAACTTTTTTAAATTCGCTTAAATTTAGTTTGAGTTTGAAATTTTGATTAAAAAATATTAAAGTCAAAATAATATGGAAATTTTTACTATTTTTATGGTCACTGACACCCCTCGCACTCGATGCTGCGGTCTGCGACATTATTTACCTTTTCACTATCGGGACTTTCCGAGCGTAGATAGTAGGTCGATTTTAGTCCCAGCTCCCACGCAAGCGTGTAAATTTCACTCAGATACCCGCCGCTTGCTTTATCCAGGCTCATAAAGATATTCAGGCTCTGCCCTTGGTCGATCCACTTTTGGCGCACGGCGGCGGCACGCACGAGCACGCGCTGGTCGAGCTCATATGCCGGCGTGTAAAACTGCCATGTATCGGGGCTTAAATTTGGCACGACATTTGGTATCATGCCGCTTAGGTTGTGCTCGAACCACTTGCGCTTATACACGGGCTCGATGGTCTGCGTGGTGCCCACAAGGATCGAGATCGAGCTAGTCGGAGCGATCGCCATGAGATAGCCGTTTCGCATGCCGTCCGTTTTCACCTTTGCGCGCAGCTTCTCCCAGTCGCACACATCCTCGTCAAATAGCCCGCCGCGGTTTAGCAAAGCTTTGGCGTTTTCGTTCGCGGTGTCGATCGGCATCACGCCGCGACTCCATTTCGAGCCCTCGAAGGTCGGGTATTTGCCCTTTTCTACGGCCAAATTCGAGCTCGTGTAGATCGCTTGGTAGCTGATGTTTTCCATGATGCTATCTATCAGCGCAAAATGCTCGTAGCCGCCCCATTTGATGCCACGCTCGGCTAGCATCTGCGCCTCGCCCATGACGCCTAGACCTATCGAGCGGGAGGCCAAATTCGTGTGTTTGACCTTTTTATGCGGGTAGAAATTTAGATCGATCACGTTATCGAGCATGCGCACGGCGATCGGCACGACGCGCTCGATGTCGGCTTTTTTATTCACCTTGCTTAAATTTATGCTTGCGAGGTTGCAAACGGCGGTTTTGCCTTCGACGCTTTCTTTTTCGACGATGAAAATTTGCCTGCCGCCAAGACTATCGAGCGCACTTAGTTTTTTGGCTTTTTTGGTTATGCCGCTGTCGATCGTGACGTCCTCCTCTTCGTCAAATAGCCGCTCGCCGCCATCATCAAAGGTGATTTTGATTTTGTAGTAGTTTGGTGCTGTGTTTTGGAAAATTTCGGTGCATAAATTCGAGCTTCTGATGATGCCTTCGTGATCGTTTGGATTTGCCTTGTTCGCGTTATCCTTAAAGCACAAAAACGGCATACCGGTCTCAAAGTAGCTAGTTAGAATTTTCTTCCAAAGTTCCTTTGCCAGCACGACGTTTTTTTGGATATCTTCGTCGTTTTCATACTGCTCGTAGCGGCGCTCGAAATTTTCACCATACAGGTCGCACAGGTCGCTTACTTGTGCCGGGTCAAAGAGGCTCCATCGCCCGTTTTCACGCACGCGCTTCATAAAGAGGTCATTTATCCAAAGCGCAGGAAATAGCTCGTGCGCGCGGCGTCTTTCCTCGCCAGAGTTTTTACGCAGGTCTAAAAAGTCCGCCACGTCCATATGCCACGGCTCGATATAGACGGCTATCGCGCCCTTTCTCGTGCCTAGCTGATCGACCGCGACGGCGATGTCGTTGGTGACTTTTAGAAACGGGATGATGCCGCCGGCTGCGTTTTTGTGCCCGTCGATGCTGCCGCCCATCGCACGCACCTTGCACCAGTCCCAGCCGATGCCCCCGCCAAATTTAGACAGCAGCGCCATCTCTTTGTAGCTGTCGAAGATCCCCTCGATATTATCGGGCGTAGAGCCCACGTAGCAGCTGCTTAGCTGATGGCGCGTGGTGCGGGCGTTTGAGAGTGTCGGAGTGGCGAGCATGACTTCAAATTTAGAGATGAGGTCGTAAAATTTCTTCGCCCAGCCTTGGCAGTCAAGCTCGTTTTGTGCGAGGAACATTGCAATCGCCATAAACATCTGCTGTGGAAGCTCGATGGGTACGCCGTTTTTGTCCTTGATGAGGTAGCGATCAAAGAGAGTTTTGATGCCTAGATATGCAAACTGCAAGTCGCGCTCGGGGCGGATGTATGCGTTTAGATCGTCGAGATCGTATTTTTCTTTGAGCCCTGCGATGATGCGTCCGGCTTTTTCGCCCTTTTGCAGATACTCGCGTAGGTGGTTGTAGCCGTTAAAGCCCGTGACCTTGTGGTAAAGGTCGTATAAAAACAGCCGCGCGGCGACGAATGTCCAGTTGGGGCGGTCGATGTCGATCTTATCGACTGCGGTTTTGATGAGGGTCTGCTGGATCTCCTCGGTCGTGATCATGTCGCGAAACTGGATCTTCGCATCCACTTCAAGCTCACTTAAATTTACGTTTTCTAAGCCCTCGACCGCCGCCGTCGTGTATTTTTTTATCTTGCTGATGTCCAGCTCCTCGGTCCTGCCGTTTCGTTTGATTACTTTCATAAATTCTCTTTCTTAATTAGATTTTTATCACTTTACCATGAATAGCCACTGTGGGCTAGAGATTAAATTTTTATGGATTAAGGTAGGAGGAGGTTGCCCCTTGCACGACGGTTTTTATTTGGCTAAAAATTTTCATCATTTACCAAACACCCTACCAAAAATCCTATCCACGTTTTTCGTGTAGTAGCCGTAGTCAAAGCACGCTTTTATCTCATCTTCGCTTAGTGAGCGGCGTAGCTCCTCGTCGGCGAGTAAATTTTGCAAAAACAGGCTGTGTCCGC
Organism: Campylobacter curvus; assembly: GCF_013372125.1. NCBI lineage: Bacteria > Pseudomonadati > Campylobacterota > Epsilonproteobacteria > Campylobacterales > Campylobacteraceae > Campylobacter > Campylobacter curvus. Next base: position 48,880 of record NZ_CP053826.1, read on the forward strand.
CCTCGTCGATCGCCTTTTTGCCCTCTTGCAGGTCGGCCCAGACCTTCATCGCGTTTCGTTGCACGATCTTGTAGGCGTCCTCGCGCGAGATGCCGCGTTTTGGCAGCTCCAAAAGTACGCGCCCGGAAAAGACCAGCCCGCCGGTCAAATTTAGATTTTTCATCATATTTTCGGGATAAACGACTAAATTTTGGATGAGGTTTGCCAGGCGTGCGAGCATGAAATCAGCCGTGACGAACGCATCCGGCAGGATAAACCTCTCGACCGAGCTGTGGCTGATGTCGCGCTCGTGCCAAAGGGCGACATTTTCCAGTGCGGGCGTCACGTATGAGCGCAGCATACGGCAAAGTCCGGTGATGTTTTCGCTTAGCACGGGATTTCGCTTGTGCGGCATCGCTGACGAGCCCTTTTGTCCAGGGCTGAAATACTCCTCCGCCTCATAAACCTCCGTGCGTTGGTAGTGGCGGATGGCGATGGCGATCTTTTCGCAGGTCGCGGCGAGTATGGCGATCGCGCTGATGACATGCGCGTAGCGATCGCGCTGGATGACTTGATTTGACGCGGGGGCAGGGCGGAGTCCTAGGATCTCGCAGGTCAGCTCCTCAAATTCCATCGGCGCGTGGGCTAAATTTCCCATCGCTCCGCTTAGTTTGCCGTAGCTCGCGACCTCTTTTGCGTCCGTGATGAGTTTTAGCGCGCGTTTTATCTCGTCGTACCAGATGACTAGCACGAGCCCAAACGTGATCGGCTCGCCGTGGATACCGTGGCTGCGACCGACTATGAGCGTGTTTTTGTGCTCCATCGCGCGGGACTTGACGGCGGAGAGTAAATTTTGGACGTCTTCGATGATGAGCTCCAAGCTACCCTTTATCTGCAATGCCGCCGCCGTGTCGATGCAGTCGCTGCTCGTCATGCCGTAATGCACGAAGCGGCTCTCCTCGCCCAGGCTTTCGCTCACGCTCGTTAAAAACGCGATCACGTCGTGCTTGGTCGTCTTTTCGATCTCGTCGATACGCGCGACGTCAAATTTTGCGTTTTTGCAGATTTTCTCGCAGTCAGCGTCCGCGATGAAGCCAAGCTTATTCCACGCTTTGACCGCGGCTAGTTCGACTTGCAGCCACGCATCGTATTTTGCCTGCACGCTCCACTTTTTTGCCATTTGCTCGCGCGAATATCTCTCTACCATTTATCAGCCTTTTTAGGAAATTTTTGTATAATTTTTTAAGAGTGAAATTATATAAAATTTGGGCTGAAAGGGCGGTTAGGGGTCGCTAAATTTGGGCTTAAATTTTGAACTAAAATTTGATATTAAAGGGTAAAATTTGCCTTATGTTAATAGATTTATCGCTATCGCTCGCTCGCAAAAAGCCTATGAAATTTTGATGAATTTAGGCTTTAAAATGCACGAGGCACAGCGTCTCATCGATAAGGGCAGGCTGCTTTGTGACGGGGCGGTCGTGAGTGAGAAAAACGCCGTTTTGAGCGGTGAAATTCACCTGATCGACTACGAAACGAACCCGCGTGAGCTTAGTCCGATCTTTGAGTGTGATGAGTTTGCCGTGTTTGACAAGCCAAGCGGAGTGCTCAGCCACCCAAACGGTAGGCGCTGCGAGTATAGCCTAAACGATGAAATTTGGCACTTATACGGGCGTGAGGCGGCTGTCACGCATAGGCTAGACCGTGAAACGAGTGGACTCATCGTGGTTTCAAAGAATTTAGCGGCGCAAAAAGAGCTCAAAGCGATGTTTGAGAGTAGGGCGGTGAAAAAGCGCTATGTCGCGCTGGCTCGCGGTGAAATTTGCGAGCCCTTTGTCGTGAATGCGAAAATGGATCTAGCCAGCGACTACGACGATGTGAAAATGCGAATGCAGATTTGTGAGGATGGCAAGGTAGCGGTGACGGAATTTGAGCCGATGGAGTATTTTGCCGACATCGACGCGACGCTCGTGCGAGCCGTACCACTGACCGGCAGGCAGCATCAGATTCGCCTACATTTGTTCCACGTGAAACACGCTATCATCGGCGAGCCGCTTTACGGACTGGCAAAAGAGCAAATCATCAAAATTTTAGACGGCAAAATGAGTGAAACGGAGCGCGTAAATTTAACGGGAGCGTCAAGGCTGCTGCTACATGCGGATGAGATAGAGTTTAAATTTAGAGGGCGGGAATTTCACATAAAGAGCAAATTTAACGCACGAGATGAGTTTTATCGAGTGGCTAAAACCAAGTTTGAATTTGAATCTAAAAATATTTAAGGTATAAATAAAATCGTAAATTATTTTTTGGAAGATATATTAAATAAAATAGCTCTACTTTAAAAGTATTGATTTGCTGATGTTCTGGCATAATAAAATAGGACGAGTGTTGGTCTGCTCGCAGTTGCGAGACGAAGTCGAAGCAAAGCTTTGCTACGAAATAGAGAGTAAGCAAGCGCCACCATATTTGCTTGTAGTTGCAAGTGCATAGAGCGAAGTAAAAATAGCGCCATAGGTTCGGTTTTCTTTCACCTCTTGCAAAATTATGAGTGAAACGGCGCAGAGCGAGATATATTTGTTTATAGAGTAAAATCCGAAAGATAAAGCAGTATCCAGAATAAAAAATATAGAAATTTTTGAATAAATAAGATAAACGGAATTTATCAAATAAAAAATAATTTTATAAAGCTATTCCTTAAAGGCTATGTTATAATCAAATCTTATATAGAGCACGATCTACGCAGTCAACTACTGCTTCTCTGTTCTTGTAGTGAAGTCTCGTTGCGAACGCGTAGCATGAAGCAAAAATCGACGGCGAAATCTCGCTAGCAAGGTTTTTACAGGGGTACTATTCGCATTTTCCTGCTTTGCAAGTTAAAAATCAATACTTTGTTAGAATAGAGCTTTCTTAAAATACTAAAATGTTAATCGTAAGATATTATTTTTCTTCTCTTAAAACTTTTAATATCAACCCAAATCCAGCCGCCACGACTACCACGATAAACACGATCTGAGCGATGTCAAGTGCGGTCATGACTTACTCTTTTGGGTATCGGTTAGCTTGTCGCCATCATTGCTTACTGGTGATAAATTTTGACTTCTTTGTTTTAGCTGTCCGCATGCTGCCGAGATGTCTAGCCCCTTGCTTTGGCGGATCGTGCAGGTCACGCCGTGAGCGCGTAGGTATTCTTGAAATTTCAGCATATCCGCAAGTTCCGGACGCCCGTATTCACTGCCTTCGTGCGGGTTGAAGTAGATCAAATTTACCTTCGCTTTGATGCCGTGAAGCAGCTTGACGAGCGTCTTTGCGTCCTTGACGCTATCGTTTATGCCTCTGATGACGAGATACTCGAACATCACTCGCTTGCGCATATCGATCGGAAAACCTCGCACCGCGTCCATCACGGCTTCGATGTTGTAGGCGTTATTCACGGGCATCAGCTTGCTTCGTAGCTCGTTTGTGACGGCGTGCAGTGAGATGGCAAGCAGCACGCCAAGATCCATCTCGCCAAGCTTTTTTATCTGCGCTCCAAGTCCGCTTGTGGAGACTGTCTGGCGGCGCGGTGCGATAGCGAGGCCGTCTGGCTCTTTTAAAATTTGTATAGCTTTTGCGACGTTCATTAGGTTATCGAGTGGCTCGCCCATGCCCATATATACGACATTTACGCGACGTTCGTAGGGGATATGATTGGCTCTTTTGATCCATAAAATTTGCCCGACGATCTCGCCTGACGATAAATTTCGTTTCAGTCCGCCCTTTGCCGTCAGGCAAAACGAGCAGCCCATTTTACAGCCCACTTGCGAGCTAACGCAGATCGTGTAGCGTGCATGGCGCGAGATATTGCCGCCCTCATCGACTTCGACTTCTTTCATCGGTAGCAGGACGCTTTCTATCGTATTGCCGTCTTTTAGGGCGAAAAGATATTTTATCGAGCCGTCCGAGCTCTCTTCAAATTTGACGCAACGTAGCGGATCGAAGTAAAATTTCTGCGCCAAATTTGCACGCATATCCTTTGGTAAATTTAGCATTTCATCAAAATTTTCGGCATTTTTCTTGTATATCCACTCGTAAATTTGCTTTGCTCTAAATTTGGGGCTTAGTATCGCTTCCAGTTCGGACAGCGTGTAGTCGAGTAAATTTTTCAAATCATACCTTTTGTTTTGAGATATTGCGCGAGTTTTTCTTTTGCGACGTTATGATTTTTGACGAAGTCGGCGTGTGCGTTTTGGTTACAGAAATTTGTCGCGACAAAGATCCCACGAGCCGGGATCTGAAACTTTTGAGCCGTTTTTAGAACGGCAAAAAATTCCATATTTTCTAAAAAATAGCCCCTCTCAAACAGCTTTTGAGCTAAATTTTGATCGGTTGTGATGTAGTTTGACGAGTTGATTTTGATAGTTTCACGTGGAACGTCGCTAAAATTTATAGACGAAATTTCACACTCTAACGGAGTGTAGCTTTTATTTTCTAGGCTTGAGATTTCGACATTTCCCGCCGTAAAGCCCTCGTAAATTTCTAAAATTTCACCCTCTTTATAAAGTCCGCCCGAGCCGATAAAAATGATCTCGTCGGACAAGGCGTTTAAAATTTTATTTGGATTTTTGGACACACTTGTGGCGTGTTTGCCGTTTGGCTGTGAGCTAAAAAATCTGCTAAATTTATCCAAATTTATCTCGTCGCTAACCTCTAAATTTGTTAACTCATCTGTTAGCTTTGAGACAGTCCGAGTGCCTAAAACAGCCGCATATCTATCGCTAACACAGCCGCTAACCATAGCTCTTTTTTGTAAAAATGCGGTTAAATTTATACTCGTTTCGACCAGCCCTACGCCCATTGGCAAGGCAAAGTCAAAAATTTCATTTCGCCCAGCGCAGATTATCATTTCACCGCTCCAAATGCCCTAAATTTAAGCCTAAATTTCACAGTCTGACCTCTATGCCGTTTTCTTTTAGGTATCGTTTTAGCTCGCGTATCTCGATCTGCCTGAAATGAAATATTGACGCCGCCAGACACGCGTCCGCTCCGTTTAAAAATGCGTCCTTGATATGCTCCATCGTCCCAGCCCCGCCGCTTGCGATGACGGGGATATTTAGGGCTTTGCTAACGGCGTTTGTTAGCGTGATGTCGTAGCCGTCTTTCGTGCCGTCTTTGTCCATTGACGTTAGCAAAATCTCGCCTGCACCGCGCTCTTGTACCTCTTTTGCCCACGCCAGAGCATCCTTACCTGTGTCGATCCTGCCGCCGTTTATGAAAACGTGATGAGTGGCGTCAAATTTTTTCGCGTCAATAGCGACGACGACGCACTGCGAGCCAAATTTATTCGCCGCTTCGTCTATTAAATTTGGATTATGTATCGCGGCTGAATTTAAGCTCACCTTATCGCAGCCCACGTTCAAAAGTCGCGAGATATCATCCAGCGTGCGTATCCCGCCACCCACGGTCAGCGGGATAAAGAGCTCCTTTGCGACCCGCGCGATCGTCTCTACCATCGTCTCTTGTCCCAGATGAGTCGCTGTAATGTCCAGAAACGCCAGCTCGTCTGCGCCCTCTTCGTTGTAGCGTTTGGCGACCTCTACGGGGTCTCCCGCGTCTATGAGCCCGACAAAATTTACCCCCTTTACCACGCGTCCATCTTTGACGTCAAGGCAGGGGATGATGCGTTTTGCAAAATGATTCATCGCTTTTTCTTTGCTTAAATTTTGGCTGCATTTTAGCAAAATCTCACTTATCTAATCATTATATAAGAATGTTTTGGATAAAATCGGCGAAATTTTAATGAAAAAACGCTTCGATGCACGGCGTGTAAGCGGCGTGAAAATAGAGTAAAACAAAGATGATAAGGGCGAAAAAGCACTTCGGACAAAATTTTTTACAAGATGAAGCGACACTAAATAAAATCATCCAAGCGATACCCAAAGATACGCAAAATATCGTTGAGATTGGGCCTGGCTTAGGTGATTTGACATTTAAAATTTTGCAGATTTGTAGCGTCACGGCTTACGAGATAGACAGCGAGCTGTTTGCGCTACTTGAAAAGAAATTTGCAAAAGAAGTTCAAAACGGACGATTGAAACTTTTTTGTAAAGACGCGCTTGAAAAGTGGGACGAGGGCGGAGTGAGCGAGCAGGGCTACTTTTTGGTGGCGAATTTGCCCTATTATGTCGCTACGAAGATGATACTAAGCGCGATCGACGATGAAAAATGCCGCGGACTTGTCGTGATGATACAACGAGAAGTCGCGCTTAAATTTAGCGCAAAAGGCGGCGAGAGCGAGTTTAGCTCGCTTGCGATCTTGGCAAACCTTCAAGGCGGCTGTGAGCTGCTTTTTGACGTGAATGCGGAGTGCTTTAACCCGCCGCCAAAGGTCGTCTCATCGGTCATAAAGATCCAAAAAAGTAAAATTTTGCTTGGCGAAAGCGGTATATTTAAAGATAAATTTGAGTATGAAAATTTTAAAATTTTTCTAAAAACCGCCTTTGCTTCGCCAAGAAAAACGCTGATGAAAAATTTATCGGCTAAATTTGATAAATTTGAGCTTATCAAGCTTTTTGGCGAGTTAAATTTAAGCCCCACTATGCGTCCGCACGAACTAAATGTCGAACTTTATCTAAAAATATTTGAAAATTTAAAGGAAGATAATGAATGACAAAAACGAAGAAAAAGCGGTAGTCTCGCAGGGCAAGAGCAATAAAAAACGCAGATTTCGCCCGAGAAACAAAGAGCGAAACGGCACGACTAACGAGGCTGTAAATTCGGCGCAAAGCGTTATAGATAATTTCTTTGCGAGTGATGAGACAAGCGATAAAAACGTGCAACCGTCGCAACCAAAGCAAACTAACAAAAATCATAACGCTAACAAACAAAGCAAACACGGCAAGCAAAATTCAAACGCTCAAAATACCAAAACAAAGCAAGAGCAAAAGCCAAACGCGCAGTTAAATTCCGGCTCAAACGGCGAAAATCCAAATAAAAAACAAAAAAAGATCCGTAAAAATTTACCCGCTAAACTAAGCGGCAACGAGCAGTGGCAGCAAGACATCGCAAACGCGATGGAAGCGAACAAGGCCACGCACGAATTGCGCCTTGAACCGCTTAAATTTCAGAACTCGACCGAGCATAAGATCCGCGTAACGCCGCTTGGCGGACTGGGCGAGATCGGCGGAAATATGACCGTCTTTGAGACCGATACTAGTGCGATCATCGTGGATATTGGCATGAGCTTTCCGAGCGAAAGCATGCACGGCGTGGATATTTTGATCCCGGACTTTGACTACGTGCGCAGGATAAAAGACAAGATAAGAGGTGTCATCATTACGCACGCACACGAGGATCATATCGGCGCGGTGCCGTATTTTTACAAAGAGTTTAAATTCCCAATCTACGCCACACCGCTGCCGCTTGGCATGATAAATAATAAATTTGAAGAGCACGGGCTTAAGCAAGAGCGCTCCCTTTTTCGCTCGGTTGAGAAGCGAAAGCCCTATATCATCGGCGATTTTGAGGTTGAGTGGATACATATCACTCACTCGATCATCGATGCTTCCGCGCTTGCGATCACGACAAAGGCGGGCACGATCATCCACACCGGTGACTTTAAGATCGATCACACTCCGATCGACGGATACCCAAGCGATCTTGGGCGGCTTGCGTATTACGGCGAGCGCGGCGTGTTGTGCCTGATGAGCGATAGCACGAACAGCTACCGCGAGGGCTTTACAAAAAGCGAAAGTAGCGTGGGAAAGACCTTTGACGCGATATTTTCAAAGGCAAAGGGGCGCGTGATAATGAGCACTTTTAGCTCGAACATCCACCGCGTCTATCAGGCGATCGAGTGGGGGCTTAAATACAACCGCAAGGTCTGCGTCATCGGGCGAAGCATGGAGCGAAACCTCTACACGGCGATGGAGCTAGGCTACGTAAAGCTGGATAAGAAAATTTTCATCGACGCTAATGAAGTTGGTAAATTTAAGGATAACGAAGTGCTGATCGTCACCACCGGCTCACAGGGTGAGACGATGAGCGCGCTTTATCGTATGGCGACGGACGAGCATAAATACATCAAGATAAAGCCAAGCGATCAGATTATTATTAGCTCCAAAGCGATCCCTGGCAACGAGGGTAGCGTCTCGACGATCTTAAATTTCCTCATCAAAAGCGGTGCTAGCGTGGCGTATCAGGATTTTAGCGAGATCCACGTGAGCGGTCACGCGGCGCAGGAGGAGCAAAAGCTGATGCTGCGCCTCATCAAGCCAAAATTTTTCTTGCCCGTGCATGGCGAATACAACCACATCGCAAAGCACAAAGAAACGGCGATGAGCTGCGGCGTGGATGAGCGAAACATCTACTTGATGAGCGACGGCGATCAGATGGAGATCTGTCAAAAATACATGAAGCGCGCTAAGACCGTGAAAACGGGCAAAGTCTTTATCGACAATCAAATCAATAAACAAATTTCAGACGACGTCGTCATCGACCGTCAAAATTTAGCCGAAGCGGGTGTGGTGATGATCATCGCGCAAATTTCGCGCCACAGCCAAAAGCTCATCAACAAGCCGCGCGTCATCAGCTACGGACTGGTCGCGGACAGGCAGGATAATGAGTTTAGCAAAGAGATGGAAGAGGTGCTGGTGCAGTTTCTAAGCAATGTCAAAGAGGAGCTTTTAAAAGACAACCGCATGCTCGAAGCTCAGGTGCGCCAAGTCATCCGCAAGCACATTTTTAGAAAGATCAAAAAATATCCGACCATTGTGCCGATCATCTATCTAATGTAAGGAAAATTTGATGCAAAATATGCAAGACATCGCCGCCGAGGTGCTAAAAATCGAAGCTAATGAGCTACTGCGCCATGCGTCAAATTTAGGTAGCGAGATAGAGGAAGCCGTAAATTTGATGTATAACGCAAAGGGCAAGGTCATCGTCACGGGCGTGGGCAAAAGCGGACACATCGGTGCAAAGATTGCCGCGACACTTGCCAGCACGGGCACGCCTAGCTTTTTCATCCATCCGACCGAGGCGATGCACGGAGACCTTGGTATGATCGATAAAAACGATGTCGTTTTAGCGATAAGTTTTAGCGGTGAGAGCGATGAGCTGGTTAAAATTTTGCCTCACATCAAACGCTTTGGCGTAAAAATCATCGCGATGGCAAGGAGTAGGGCAAGCTCGCTTGGTAAATTTAGCGACGCGTTCATCTGCCTTGACATCGTGCGCGAGGCGTGCCCGCTAAATGTCGCGCCGACCACATCGACGACGCTCACGCTCGCACTTGGCGACGCGCTTGCGGTTTGCTTGATGACAAAGCGCGGGTTTAAGAAAGAAGACTTTGCAAATTTTCATCCGGGCGGCAGCCTTGGCAAGCGGCTGTTTTTAAAGGTAAAAAACGTGATGAGAAGCGAGAATTTGCCGATCGTTAGTGACGATGTTAGTCTTAAAAACGCTATAGATACGATGACGCACGGCAAGCTTGGCAACGTGCTGTTAGTAAATTTAAAGGGCGAGTTAGTAGCGGTTTTAAGTGATGGCGACTTGCGGCGTGCGCTGATGAGTGAAAAATTTGACATCAACGAGAAGGCGATAAAATACGCCACAAAATCGCCAAAAACGCTGTCAGATCCCGAAATGCTGGCAATCGACGCGTTAAAACTCATAGAAGAGTATAAAATTCAAATTTTGATCGTAGTTGATAACGCATGCAAACCTATCGGCGTGCTGCATATCCACGATCTGGCAAATTTAGGACTATAAAATGCAAAAAATGAGGCTGAATAAATTCATATCGCATAACACGAGTTACTCGCGTAGAGAGGCTGACGAGCTCATAAAATCGGGCAAAGTAAGCGTCAATAACAAACTTGTTAGCGAGCTGGCGACGAGCGTTAGCGACGAGGACAAGGTCAAGATCGGCGGGCGACTCGTGAAGCTAAAAAAGGACTTTACGATGATCGTCTATCATAAGCAAAAGGGCGAACTCGTCACCAAAAAAGACGATCGCGGACGCAAGACGATCTACGATGCGTTGCCCGAGAGCTTTGCTAAATTTGTCAGTATCGGGCGGCTTGATTACGCTAGCGAGGGGCTTTTGCTACTCACTGATGCGCCTGCGATCGCCACGGCTCTCATGGGCAGTGACATCGAGCGCGAATACTATCTAAAAGTCAAAGGCGAGATCACCGATGAGGTCAAAGCTGCGATGCGCGAGGGCTTTTTCGCCGCTGATGCGAGCAAGGGTGCGCACGCAAAGAGCAAGATAAAGTCGATGGAATTTAAGCCTTTTGTTGCGTTTGACATCTTTGGCTCAAGCGGCGGATATACGAAATTTCGCGTCATCATAAACGAAGGGCAAAACCGCGAGCTAAGGCGGTTTTTTGGCTATTTTGACCTAGAAGTCATGGATCTAAAACGCGTCAGCTTTGGTCGCGTGGATCTTGGAATGCTAAAACCCGGTAAATGGCGATACTTTGAAAACGGCGAATATGAAGATTTGAGAGATTTTTTGAAAGCCAATGATATAAGATATTAAAAAATAATCAGTAATAAAATTGTACGTACATGAGATTATTGCTACATTTCTTGATCGATCATCGCAAATTTTACCAGTTTTGGTCTCACTATCTTTTCGTAGTCTTTTGCGTTTAAAATGATAGAATGATCAAGTAATCCCGCGTTAAAAGCGATCTCCTCATACCTTTCAAACAAGCTAGGATCGGCGATTAATAGTAAATTTTTATGGAAGCTAAATGGCGGCACCGAGCCAAAAACGCAGTCTGTTAGTTCTAGCACTTCTGATGGGCTTGCCAAGCTCGCTTTTGTGCCGCCAAGCGCAGTCGTAAGGGCGTCTAAATTTGCTTTATGATCGGCCGGAAGCACTGCCAGGACGAAAATTTTATTAGCTTTCATCCTAGGTTTATCGTCGGCAAGCCGCAAATGAGACGGGGCACTGCAGACTATATCGCCAAGAGCGTCTAAATTTACCCCTTTGATAGAACAAACTAACGCCTTGGCTCCTTGTCCTAGCTCGGTATTTCGCAGTCTGGCCACTTCTTCGCTAGTCCTAGCCTCCGCATGCGAAACCACTCTAAATTTAGCGTTTTGCGAGCTCAAAAGCTCCTTTATACTTTCAAAAATTCTCTGTGACATTTTGCATCCTTTTAGCTAATTATACATTAAATTTAAGCTTGTTATAATGACAAAAAGGAAAAATATGCAGGTAAATTTAGAAGATGTAAAAATCGAGCCAAGCTGGAAAGATGCCTTGAAAGGTGAGTTTTTGAGCCCGTATTTTGGTGATATAAAAGAAAAGCTAATAGGTGCAAAAAGAGCTGGTGTTGTCTATCCGCCGTCAAATTTGATATTTAATGCTTTTAATCTAACACCGTTTGATGCCGTAAAGGTCGTCATACTTGGACAAGACCCTTATCACGGTCCTAATCAAGCCATGGGACTAAGCTTTTCAGTCCCAAGCGGTATGAGGATCCCACCAAGTCTTGTAAATATATATAAAGAAATTTACGATGATTTGGGTATCCGCGAGCCAAATTCTGGCGATCTGACGTATTGGGCGAAGCAGGGTGTTTTGTTGCTGAACGCTTCACTAACTGTTGGCGCTAACATGGCAAATTCGCATAGTGGTTTTGGCTGGCAAATTTTCACCGATGCAGTCATTAAAATTTTAAGCCGTGAGCGTGAAAATATCGTGTTTCTACTCTGGGGCAATCCCGCAAAAGCTAAAATCCCACTCATCGATACTAACAAACACTTAGTGCTAACAGCCGCTCATCCAAGTCCTTTGGCGCGCGGTGCATTTTTTGGCTGCCGTCACTTTTCTAAGACAAATTTTTATCTTACGCAGCATGCAAAGACACCGATAGATTGGGATCTGAATAATTTCAAATTTAGGCTTTCCTAAAATTCGCGGCGGAACAAATGAGCTGATTTTTAGTGCACAGTACTTACAAGCTTAACTCTCGTAATTTCGCTATCGTCACTCGGATTTTCTGCTTAGAAGTAGCTTAAAGAAACCAAAATATAGTCTGATTTTTTATGAATAAATTTAAAAACTTCACAAATAAGCTTTACCTGTGAAGTTTTTAAATAGATAGCCTATGAAATTTATTTAGGCATCGCTTGCATTACTTGTTTCATTTGTTCGAGTGCAGGCTTGCAAGCGGCCTCTTGTGAATCTTTTGGAAGTTGGGCAAATTGTTTTTTCTGGTCCTCGTATGTTGACTTCATGGCTGCCATTTGTGGGTTATCTTTTGACATTTCTACAAATTTGTCAACCATTTTGAAATATTCTTCGCAAGTAGGCGAAAGATCTGCTGCCGTAGCTGAAATGCTCATAGCGCTTAAAAAGGCGATTGCCAACAATGATTTTTTCATATATTCTCCTTGAAATAAAATATAAACGATTATATTATTTTATACTTTAAAACAAATTTAAGATAAATATCAGATATTATTTGATTTTATAAATTTCTAGATTAACTATATTAAAACGGCTCTGTTTCAAAAAAAGTGCTGATAGCCTTAAACGAACGCTTTGCAAGTCTTACTTGCTCTACAAAGTGCCGAACATATAGCACGCTCTGTTTGCAGTTGCGAAGCAAAATAGTGTCGCTTCATAATATTTGACTACGCTAGAATGTTTTAAATTTTAAAAATCAATACTTCTTAAAGCAAGGCTATTAAAATATATAAAGTATGTTTAAACATCATTAACGTCTAATTTATTCTTAAGAAAATAACTGCTATTATCCTTATAATTTAATGTTAATTATCAATATTTATTTTAAAATATAAGGAGGTAAAATGTGTAAATTAAGCAAAGTTACCGCCATTATTTTATTTGGCGTATCTTCTGCCACAGCACAAATGGGGGGGGGTTCGGACGTAAATTCTAAACGAACCGACTCAAACACGACCATCGCGACAGTCAGGCTCGATACGGTCTCGATCATGGCAAATAGGAGCGAAACCGATGTCGCAAAATACGCAGGTCAGGTCAGTATCTTAAATCAAAATGACTTGGTAAAATCGCCCTCTATTATCGAAGATCTAGGCTCTGTTCCTGGTGTGCAGCTTGGAAATGACTTTGGTCGGCAGGTCGGTCAGTATTTCAACATCCGCGGCTTTGGCTATCAAAGCGAAGCCCGCGTCATCATCGAACAAGACGGTATTAAGCGCTCTGCATCACTCTTTTCAAACCAAATTTCAAGCTTTCGCGTCGATAATGACTTGCTAAAACGCGTCGAAGTCGTAAAGGGTGCATCATCTGTGCTTCACGGCAGTGGCGCGATCGGTGGTATCGTTAGCATGCAGACAAAAGGCGTAAATGACTTCATAAACCCGGGTAGCGACTACGGCGTTACGATAGGCCATCGTCAAGAGAGCAATCACATGAATTCAAACCGCGCTGCCATAGCTTTGCGACCGGTAGAAAATTTCGGATTTGTGCTTTATGGCAAGCACGCGGACTTTGGCACGATGAAGATGGCAAAGGACGGCAAGAGAACGGGTATAAAGTATGCGATAAACGATGAACGCATAAATACCGTCTTTGCAAAGACTGAGTGGGCGATCACTGATGAGCATAGCATAGAAGCTAGCGTGTTTAACTATCATGAGAATTTCATCACCGGTTGGCAGTCGCTTTACTGGTCGGAGCCCGGGGCACTACCGACGGTCGGACGGCTAAAACAGCGCGATTACAGCGTGATGTATAAATATACTCCGCTTAATAACAACTGGGTAAATTTGTCGCTTCAGTATTATAATGCAAGGGCTCAAAATCATAGGATAAGATCCGGTATATTAAGACGCCAGCCGATTTTAATTGATTACGTCAATAAAGACGACAGATGGGGGATGAGGCTAAAAAATGAGAGTGTTTTTGCCACGGGCTGGCTGGAGCATAGGCTGGTAACCGGCGTTGATTACGAGCATAGGAAAGAAGACGCGATATTTTTGTATAACGGCGAACCGTCTGACTTTGGCTCGTTTCCAAATTTTTACAAAGACCTTGGTATCTACGCTCAAGATGTCTTTGATGTGGGAAAATTTGAATTTACCCTTGGCGGGCGTTTTGATAAATTTAAACGCGGTGTGAAGCTACCGGGTAGGAGCACGAGCTCGGAGTCTAGATTTTCTCCTAAATTTGCCGTTGCTTACGAGGTGCTTGATGGTGTAAATTTACTCGCCGGATACGCCGAGACCTTTAGAAGTCCTACGCCAAACGAGACCTCTCCTATTGGCCCGCTAAATCCGCATTACTGGTATATGTCAAACCCTCAGCTAAAACCGGAGCTTGCAAAAGAGTATGAGCTTGGCTTTTCTATCGACAAGCAAAATTTACTCGGCGATGACGAGCTGTATTTTAAGGCGACTTACTACAATGGCAATATCAAAGATATGATAGCTTTGCAAGCAAAACCTGGTAATCCGCCATTTGATCCAGACGCACCCAATAGGCGCTATGGTATGTATGAAAATGTCGATCACGCAAAGCGTCATGGCATCGAGGTCGAGTCAAAATATGCCATAAACAATCTCGTCTTCTCTCTAGGCTACGACCACACTAAAATTTATGATAAAGCAACCAAAAAGATACTCACCGTCTATGCTGACAAGCTGACATTGGGTGCGCTTTATAAATATCAGCCTTGGGGGCTTAGCATGGGTGCTGATGTGACGCATTGGTTCAAACCTAATAACGATGAAAAAGAATTCGTTTCACAGGGTGTGACCTACAAAAACAACGACGAGACTTTCACGATCGTAAATTTAAAAGGCAAATGGGAGCCGAAGAATTTTGATAGCTATTTGCTAAATAAAGGGCTTAAAATCAGCTTTGGTATAAATAATCTCTTCAATAAAGAATACATCTTCCCAAACGGAGTAAAAAAGACCTCAAGAGTCGGCAAAGGACGAAATTTTTATATAGACTTTGAAAAGACGTTTTAGGCGGTAAAATTTACGGACGGGGCATGAAGCCTCGTTCGTATTTAAATTTGAGTATAATAGCTCAAATTTAAAAGGAGAAAATTTGCAAGCCTTTGCTTTACGCTTCCGTCCCCAAAAGCTCGATGATATCTACGGACAAAGCGATATAGTCGCCGTCTTTAAAAAATTTATAGCAAACGAAAAGATCCCGCACAGTATATTTTACGGACTTGCAGGCTGTGGTAAAACGAGCTTTGCACGAGCTATTGCGGCAGAGATGAGCTATGATTTTTATGAGTTTGACGGGGGCAATCTGAAGGTAGAAGAATTTCGCAAAATTTTAAAAAACTATGAAAACGCCCTAAATAAGCCGATATTTTTCATCGATGAGATCCACCGCCTGAGCAAAACCCAGCAAGAAGCCCTACTCATCCCGATGGAAAACTACCGTGCTATAATAATCGGTGCAAGCACGGAAAACCCATTTTTTACGCTAAGCTCCGGTATCCGTAGCCGCTCGATGCTATTTGAATTCAAGCCCCTTAACTCACGCGACTTTGAGAGGCTACTAACGCGTGTTAGCGACGAGATAAAATTTGATATAGACGACGAAGCTAAGGAGTATCTTTTTAAAAGTAGCGGTGGAGACGCAAGGAGCTTTCTAAATTTACTCGAATTCGCGCTGAGTCTGGGCACTAACATAACGCTTGAAAATCTCAAAATTCTACGTGCAAATGCCGTTAGTGAAGGCGTGAGCGAGGACGATACGCACTACCATTTAGCAAGCGCATTTATAAAAAGTCTGCGAGGTAGCGACGAGAACGCCGTTATTTATTACCTTGCGCGGCTCATCGATGCCGGCGAGAGTGCGGACTTTATCGCGCGCAGAATGGTGATATTTGCGAGCGAAGATATCGGTAACGCTAATCCAAACGCCCTAAATTTAGCTGTCAGCACGCTAACAGCTGTTAGTAAGATAGGCTATCCGGAAGCGCGCATAATCCTCTCTCAATGCGCCGTCTATCTAGCTCACTCGCCAAAGTCGAATTCAAGCTATTTAGCTATAAACAGCGCCTTAAAATACGTCAAAAACGAGCAACCTCTTAAAATCCCACCGTATCTCGTCAATACGGATCCGCAGATCAAAAACTACCTTTACCCGCATGATTTTGGTGGCTGGGTCGAGCAAAAATATCTCGAAAAGCCGCTGAAATTTTACGAAAGCAAGGGCATAGGCTTTGAAAAAACGCTTGATGAGTGGATCGGTAAGATAAAAATTAAAAAGTAGTCGATCTTTTTTACATTTTATAAAAATTTTAAATTTTTTTTAATATACTGAAAAATCTTATTGAAATTTGCTTGAAAAGGATTTGCCATTGGAACTATTTACCGATCTCGTCAGCAAGATAAACTCGTTCGTTTGGGGGCCGTATTTTCTGATAGCTCTGCTTTGTGGCACGGGACTTTACTTTACTATCAGACTAAAATTCGTTCAAATTTTTAA
This sequence comes from Campylobacter curvus, assembly GCF_013372125.1. Classification (NCBI taxonomy): domain Bacteria; kingdom Pseudomonadati; phylum Campylobacterota; class Epsilonproteobacteria; order Campylobacterales; family Campylobacteraceae; genus Campylobacter; species Campylobacter curvus. Next base: position 65,297 of record NZ_CP053826.1, read on the forward strand.
ATTCAAAGACGGCTGGGATCGCTTATTTGGCAGCTTTTCTCTTCACGGTGAAGCGGCCGGCAAGCACGGTATGAGCTCCTTTCAAGCAGTCGCTACCGCAGTCGCAGCACAAGTCGGCACTGGTAACTTAGTCGGCGCATCTACCGCTATCATAATGGGTGGCCCCGGTGCGATATTTTGGATGTGGTGTGCCGCATTTTTAGGGATGGCGACGAATTTTGCCGAAATTTGCCTAGCGCAGGTTTATCGCACGAAGGATAATAGTGGCCATACGATAGGCGGTCCAGCATTTTATATATCGCGCGGACTTGGCGGAAAGATGGGTAAAATTTTAGCCACGTTTTTTGCTTTAGCTATCATTTTGGCGCTTGGCTGTATGGGAAATATGGTGCAAGCAAATTCCATCTCGGACGGCTTTGCCGGTGCATTTGGCGTGCCGCAATGGCTAATGGGTGTCATATTGGCCGTCATATGCGCCGTAGTTTTCATAGGCGGAGTAAAGACTATCGCACGCGTAGCCGAAAAGGTCGTGCCGCTCATGGCGATACTTTATGTTTTTGTGGGCCTTGTGATAATGTGTGTGAATTTTAAAGAGATCCCGGGCGTGATATCTATCATTTTTGAGGCGGCTTTTGACCCGTCTGCAGCCTGGGGTGGGGCGGTAGGAGCTAGCATAGCGACGGCGATGAGATACGGCATCGCGCGCGGACTGTTTTCAAACGAAGCGGGCATGGGTTCGACTCCGCATGCTCACGCTGCAGCACAGGTGAAACACCCGGTAGAGCAAGGTATGCTTGGTATAATGAGCGTATTTGTCGATACTTTCGTCGTTTTAAACATTACTGTCTTCGTCGTACTTAGCTCAAATGTCATCGATCCTGCCAATATCCATGCACTAGGCGGTATCACACTGGTTCAAGAAGCGTTCTCATCGCATCTGCTCGGCCATACGCTCGGCTACTCTTTTGTTGCGATTTGTCTATTTTTCTTTGCATTTACGACTATTATTGGATGGTATTATTTTGCTGAGATAAATGTCAGATATCTCTTTGGCCCAAAAGCCGTTAAAATACTTCAAATTTTAGTCGTCGCGTTCGTTTTTATGGGAAGTTTGCTAAAGATCAAGCTCGTTTGGGAGCTGTCAGACCTCTTCAACGGGCTGATGGTGATACCAAACTTGATAGCCGTGCTTATACTAAGCCCGATCGTTGTGAAGCTTTTAAAAGATTATAACGACAAAAAAGATTATAATGTGAAAGATTATATTCGCTACGGCAAACAAAATAATCTATAAAGGCGGGTCGGCTTGAAGGCTGAAATTTTGCCTCAAGCCGCAAAAATTTAAAACATCGTGTTGTCGTTTTCGGCTTTTTCGGGCAGGTCTTGTATCACGTCCCAGTGCTCGACGATCTTGCCGTCTTTCACGCGGAAAATATCCACCGCAGCCTGTCCGCGGTCACTCGGGTTTAACTTTATGTGATTGTGAATGAAGACCAGCTCGCCGTCTGCACCGATGTGTTTGATGACGGCGCTACTTTACGGGAATTCTTTGAGAAAGCCGCCGACTGCGCTTTTAAACGCCGCTTTGCCGTCCTTGAAATTTGGGCTGTGCTGTTTGTATCCGCTACCCACGTCGCTATCGATTACCGATGTGTCGTGCTTGTTAAAGACGCTGTTCCAGAAATTTTCGACCAAAATTTTATTTTGCTCGCTCACGCTCTACGTAGTACCCGCCGCACCAAACGCCAAAGATGCCGCCGTTAAAATCACTAAAAAGCTCTTTTTCACGATTGCTCCCTTATAAAATTCGCTGATGTCAGCATAGCCGTTACAACAAAATGTAAATTTAAATAGCAAGGTAAATTTTACTCTGGCTTCCTGTCTATTTGGCACTCACTTCGCTTCTGCTACGCAGCAGAAGCGAGCGGCCCAACATTTAGCGTGATTTTTACTTCGACTTCGTGATACTCAAGCACTGCTTGCGAATTTCTTACAGGAACGTTACGAACACGTAGCACAAAGTAAAAATCGGCGGTGATAAGCTTCGCTAGCAAGGGTTTACTCGAATGCTATTCGTATTTTTTAAAGCTAAAAATCAATATTTAGAGCCAATTTATATTTACAGATCACCAAAATAACGCATACTTTTCTTATTATATCGCGCTTTGTATCGTTGTGTGTCTCGTATGAGCAGTCGTTAAATTTTTAGCTCCTTTAAACGACTTCATTGCTTGCGATAAAAGACTTGCCTGGTCACAAGTTATAGCAAATTTTTAAAATTTAGCTCTGCTATAATAAATCATTGATACTTACTTCGCAAACCCTGTTCGCTCCAAGAGTGACCAGTGCGGACGTGAACAGCGTTTGCACGGAGCGAATAGCCGAACATATAGCACGATTTTTTCTACTTCGCGTTGCTCGTAGCTTTTCAAGACGCTTCGTTACACTCGCAACTGCGAGCAGACCGCGTTCAGCCTTACGGCTTCTCTGAAAATCGGCGGCGATAGCGTCGCTTCACAAGGTTTTTACTCGAATGCTGTCTGCATTCTCCTACTTTGAAATATGAAAATCAATGAAATATTTTAACAGAGCCTAAAATTTTATTGTTTAGCTACCAAGTTTTGCCACAAATTCTATCATCAGGCGGTAGCTCTCGTCCGCACTAACGGCTTTTTGGCTAAGCGCACCCACGCCCATATCTTGCGCCTCTTTGCTCCATAAAAACGGATAAAATGAAAACGTCTCGTCGCAACCAAGCTTCGCGACCGCATCCTGCCAGCCCTCAAAGAAAAACGGCTCGTAAAATTTCGCTACATCCCCACAAAATAGCCAATACACGAGGTCGGAATAGCCAAACTCTAAATTTTCCCACGCAAGCGTATCTGGCGCGAGATAGTAAATTTTACCCATATCTTCACCTAGTCCGCCACCATTTATCGCAAAGACCCCGCCCACTACATCATCAGCGACGATGAGATATGGCCGCCTTTGCATCGGCAGATCTGGTATCATCTTTGCATTCCAGCCGGCAAGCCCGCGTCTCATTCGATCGCACCCACTGCCAAGCAGGCGCACGAAGCCCCGATAAAACAGCACTCCGCCGCTTTCATAAACGACCGCTCCCATCGGCGATCTGGTACTGATCTGCAACGCGACCAGCTCCTCGCCCGCCAGCCGCTCATCACGCGGTAAAATTTCAAAGTGATTTTTAGCTTCCGCCGCCCACTCTTTGACCAGCCGCCAGCCTGGTTCTTCTAAATTTACAAGCTCGGTTAAGGTTTTCACGTTTTTCCTTTTTAGCAATAATGCGCGCTAAATTTACCTAAACCAGCTCCACGCCCTTGCCTTTTACGACCTCGCCGATGACGTAGCCGTCTGAGTTTGCCAGCACGAAGTCTGCGTTTTGCTTTGGCACGACCAGCACGAGCCCCACGCCCATGTTAAACGTCCTCATCATCTCGGCAGGTTCGACTTTTTGCGCGATGATGTGAAAAATTTCAGGCGTTTTTATCGCGCTTTTTTGCACCTTCGCGCCAAGCCCGTCAGGGAAAACGCGCGGCAGATTTTCGACGATGCCTCCGCCCGTGATGTGCGCGAGTGCGGAGATTTTGTCCTTGAAATTTAAAAAATCGCGCACGTAGATCCGTGTCGGCTCTAAAAGCGTGTCTATGAGCGTGCGTCCCGCGACTGGCTCGTCAAATTTTATCCCCAGCTCCGCCACGATCTTACGTGCGAGCGAGAAGCCGTTGGAGTGCAGACCGCTTGATGGCAAAGCCACGAGCACGTCGCCCTCACGGACAAATTTAGCTCTGTCGATCTCGTCTTCCTCGGCGATACCCACCGCAAAGCCCGCAAGATCGAAGTCGCCCTTTTCATACATCGATGGCATCTCGGCAGTCTCGCCTCCGATGAGCGCGCAGCCAGCCAGCTGGCAGCCCTCGGCGATGCTCTTTACGACGGCTTTTGCGTCCTCGATCTCTAGCTTTGCCGTCGCGTAATAATCGAGAAAAAACAGCGGTGTGGCGAAGTTGCAGATGAGGTCATTTACGCACATTGCGACGAGATCTCGTCCGACGCCGTCAAATTTACGCGCGTCGATCGCTAGGCGCAGCTTCGTGCCCACGCCATCCGTAGCGCCCAAAATGGCTGGCTTTTTATACCCCGCAGGTAGTCGCACCGCGCCCGAAAATGAGCCGATACCGCCTATCACGTTTGGCGTGCGCGTTGCCTTTACAAAGGGCTTTATCGCCTCCACAAAGCTGTTGCCAGCGTCGATATCCACTCCCGCTTCTTTGTAGCTTATCATTTTTTGCCTTTTAAAAATTTGCTAAATTTTAGCCAAGACTTGCTAAAATCGCGGTAAAAAAGGATAAATTTGAGCAAGTTTAAGCACGCATTCGTGATCACGGGCAGTATCGGCAGCGGCAAAAGCACGGTGCTAAATTTGCTGAAACTACACGGATTTAGCGTGATAGATGCGGACTTGATCGCGCACGAGCAGTTGCAAATTTACGCTGAGCAAGTCGCGGCAAAATTTGGCGATGAAATTTTAATAAACGGCGCACTCGATCGTAAGAAGCTCGGCAATATCGTATTTAACGACAAAGAAAAACTTGCGTGGCTTGAAAATCTGCTGCACCCGCGCATAAAGGCTGAAATTTTATCCCGCGCGCAAATTTTGGAGGCAAAAAAGCAGCCATTTTTTGTGGATATTCCACTTTATTTTGAGCGAGCGAGCTACGAGAAATTTACGCAAGTCGCGCTCGTCTATGCGCCTAAAAATTTGCTAGTTGAGCGCGTAATGCGGCGAAATTCTTTGACACGCGATGAAGCGTTGCGCCGAGTGGAGCTACAAATCGACATCGAAAAAAAGCGAGAAATGGTAAAATTTGTTATCGACAATAGCCGAAATTTAGCAAATTTAGAGCATGAAACGACTGAATTTATAAAAAAACTGAAAGGCAAATATGATAGTATCAAAGTATAATGTAAACGGCAATGACTTCGTTATATTTCATACGTTTGTTAGTGCGGATAGAAGCGAGCTTGCTACGAGGCTTTGCGACCGATATAATGGCATCGGTGCGGACGGACTGATCGTATTAAAGCCTGGCAAAGATACTAACGAGATCGTTTGGGAATTTTATAACTCCGATGGAAGCCATGCGGATATGTGTGGTAACGGATCACGTGCAGCAGCCCAATACGCCGTAGACAATCAACTTTGCACTAATGTATTTGATCTGGTAACCGGAAGCGGTATAGTTAGCGCAAACGTTAGTAAAGATGGCGTAGAAGTAGAGCTGACTAGCCCTAAAATTCTTAGTAATGAGTCTATAGATGAGTTTGGCAAGATATGGCATTTTTATGATACCGGTGTACCCCATCTTGTTAGTTTTGTTAGCGACTTGAATGAATTTGACATCCAAACTTGCCGAGATCTCCGCTATAAATATAATGCTAACGTGAATTTAGCCAAGCTGGAAAATAATACTATTTATGTTCGCACTTATGAGCGCGGTGTGGAAAATGAGACACTAGCGTGCGGGACAGGTATGGCTGCATGTTTTTACGGTGCGGTTTTAAATTTTAACGCATCTAAGTACTGCAAAGTGTATCCAAAAAGCGGTGATGAACTTGGCTTAAGACTAGAAAATGGTAAAATTTTCTTCAAAGGCAAAGTAAAACACTGTTTTGATGCTTATATAGATGTTTGATTATTAGGATAAAAATAAAATCTCTGCCTTGATGGCAGAGATGGATCGATTATTTTAAAGCGTCTTTCGCTTGTTTTGCAAGTGCCGCAAATGCTTTCGCGTCATTCATGGCCAAATCAGCTAAAATTTTTCTATCAAGTTCGATATTTGCCTTTTTTAGTCCGTTCATAAATCTTGAATAGCTAAGATCGTTTAGTCTGCAAGCAGCGTTGATCCTGACGATCCACAAACGGCGGAAATCGCGCTTTTTCTGTCGTCTGTCGCGATACGCATAGACTAAGCTTCTTTCGAGCTGCTCTTTGGCTTTTCTAAAGTGTTTGTGTCTTGCACTAAAAAATCCGCGTGCAAGCTTTAGAACTTTTTTATGGCGTCTTCTTCTAACTACGCCTGTTTTTACTCTTGCCATATTTATCCTTTACAAATTGGCGTCCATTTCGGATCTTTCCCTAAAATTTTAGGGGAGTTTGAATGACTTTTGGTCAAAAACTTCGCTCGTTTATACGCCGAGCATTTTCTTTACTGCAGAAACATTCGTGCCATCCACATAATGTGGTCCGCGCAAATCTCTCATACGCTTGCTTGGCTTTTTAGTTAAAATATGACTTCTAAAAGCTGAGCCACGTTTTATCTTATTTTTGCCTACCTTGAAGCGTTTAGCAGCACCGCGAACGGTTTTCATTTTTGGCATGCTAATCCTTTTTTCGGTTTTTACGTTAGACGTAAGATGTGAATTATACTAAAATTTGCTTTAAGAAATTTAAATTTAACAAAATGAAGTCAAAATTTATAGTGTGAAATTTTAAATAATTCTTGAAAATTTCTTAAATTTTTATATTTAATTAAACAGCATAAGCCTATAATTTTAAAATAAATTTCAACCAAAAGGAGTAACGAATGAAGAGTAAATTTCTCGCCTCTGCGGCGGTCATCGGCACGCTATTTTGCGGCTCGGCACTGGCTTGCACGACTATTTTGGTAGGTAACGAAGCCTCAAACGACGGCTCGCTCTTGATCGCCAGGAGTGCCGATAGCAAGGCCATAAAGGCGCAGCTTTTTTTGATACATCCAAAAAAGACCAACCAAAGCGGCACATATAGCTCAAAAGCCCACGACGGCGCGAGCGACTTCACATATCCGCTACCAAAGGACTCGATGCGCTACACGACCATCGCAAATTCTCACACCAAGCTTCACGGCGCGGTCGGATACAATGAAGCAGGTGCTGGCATAAGCGGCACAGAGACTATTTACGCGAAGGACGAACTTTTAAAGATCGACCCGTATAACGAAGCCACCGGTATCACCGAGGATGACATCCCTGACGTGATTTTACCACGCATGAAAAGTGCCAAAGAGGGCGTGAAGCTGCTCGGAGAGATCGTGGAGAGCACGGGTGCGGGCGAGGGCTTTGGCGTCGTGTTCGTGGATAAGGATGAGATTTGGTATTTCGAGACCGGCACCGGACATCAGTGGATGGCGGTGAAGCTGCCAAAAGATGAGTATTTCGTCTCGGGCAATCAAGGCAGACTGCAAAACTACAAAGAAAACGACCCGAATTTCATGGGCTCGAAAAATTTGATAAATTTTGCCAAAGAGCACGGCGCGTATGATCCGAGCAAAGACGGCGAATTTCACTTTGGCAAGGCCTACACGAGAAACGACGAGAGAGACGTTACCTACAACTATCCGCGCGTATTTTGGGTGCAGCAGATGTTTAACCCAAGCTTCAAGCAAGACATCGCCGATGGGCCGAATTTCCCTGTGTTTATGAAGCCGGAGAAAAAGCTAAGCGTAAATGATCTAAAAACCGCTCTCAGAGCCCACTACGACGGCACGAAGTATGATCCATACGTCAGCAAGGACGAGGAGAGCGGCATTTATCGAGCTATCAGCGTGTTTAGGACGTATGAGTCGCACGTGATGCAGGTGCGCCCGTGGCTACCGCAGGAAATCGGCAGAGTGACTTACGTCGCGCTTGGCATGTCTGATCTAAGCGTGTATTTGCCGTATTATTACGGACTGGATGGCTTCATCGATGGCTATGATAAGGGCTCATACAAGGCTGATGACGAGTCCATTTACTGGACTTACCGCAAGCTACAAACTCTCGTGATGATGGACTATAACAAATACGCTCCGATCGTCAAAGCTGCATATAAAAAATTTGAAGACGAGCTAGCCGTAAAGCAAGCAAAATTTGAAGATGAATACGTCAAAATTTACAAAAAAGACAAGAAAAAAGCAAATAAGCTTTTGAACGAATTTTCGCTAAAAACGATGAAAGAGGCGAAGGCTTTGACGCAAGATTTGACGAATGAAATTTTTACTATGCTCACTGACGATACGGATACGAAGCTAAAATCTTTAAATAAAAATAAAAAAGATTAGCCCAAAATTTAAGGTGCGCCTCGCTGCGTGCCTTAAATTTACTTGATTTATTTGCAAAAAATCTTTATAATACGCGCTAAATTTAACCAAAAAGGAACGGCTGATGCCTTGTCCCATGCCTAAAATTCGTTGATCTTGGCAAAAGAGCCATAAACCAAAATAAATTTTCAAATAAACTTAAATTTTCAAACGCTGTCATAAATTTATCGCAAGCGGCGAGCAGGCTTTTTGAGACGGCGTTTTATAAATTTTATTTCAGCCTACGAAAAAGCGGCTGCCATCCGCCAAAATTTTAAAATTTCAAGTCAAAATTCAGTTGCCATTTGGCTCAAAAATAAAATTTAAAAGGAAAAAAATGATAAAAAGTTATGTTACGGGTTTTGCAAGGATAGGCGAACAGCGCGAGCTTAAAAAGGTGCTTGAAAACTACTGGTCGGGCAAGGTCGAAAAGAGCGAGCTTCTAGCCGTCGCGACCGAGCTTAAGGCTAGGCACTGGGCGTATCAAAAAGACGCCGGTATCGACATTATCTCAAGCAATGATTTCTCGTTTTACGATCTCATGCTCGATACTATTTTTGCGCTTGGCGTGATCCCGTTTAGATTTAAAAATTTAAACGGCTTGGAGCAATATTTCGCTATGGCCCGCGGCAACAAAAGCGCCGTGGCGATGGAGATGACGAAATGGTTTAATACAAACTACCACTACATCGTACCAGAGATCAATAAAACCAGCACATTTAAACTAAATGTCGAGAAAATTATCGCCGAATACAACGAAGCAAAATCCCAAGGCGTGAAGACAAAGATAAATTTGATCGGTCCGATAACCTTTTTAGCTTTGTCAAAAACGACTGACGGCAGCTGCGCGTTTTGCCATTTGGACGAAATTTTAGCGAGCTACGAGGAGCTTTTAAAAGAGATCTCAAAGCTTGACGATGAAATTTTAGTTCAGTTTGACGAGCCGATATTCGTGACTGACAAAGGCGATAAGCTAACGAGCGAAATTTCAAAGGTCTATGACAGGCTAACAAGCGTCGCATCAAATGTGAAAATCATTTTTATGACCTATTTCGAGCATGCTTTAAAAGCTGTCGATGAGGTGCTAAAAACTAAAATTTACGGCCTTGGGCTAGACTTTATCCACGGTGAGAAAAACAAAGAGGCCTTAGCGAAGATCGCCGCTTCAAACGTCGTGCTATTTGCCGGTATCATCGACGGTCGCAACGTTTGGAAAAGCGATATAGATAAAAAGCTCGCCCTTGTGAAGGAAATCTCATATGCGCTTGGCGGTAAAGACTTTGCTATCGGTCCGTCTTGCTCGCTGCTACACGTGCCATACACCCTAAAATACGAGGAAAAGCTAAATCCTGAGATCAAAAGCTGGCTAAGCTTTGGCGTTGAAAAGCTTGACGAGATCGCCATCATCGCCGCTCTCGCAAATAACAAAGAGCTAAGCGCAAAGCAGGCTGAAATTTACGCTGCAAACAAAGCCAGTGCAAACTCGCGCGCTACTTCAAAGCTCATCCACGACGAAGCGGTCGCAAATCGTGTTAAAAATTTAAGTAAATTCGAGCGCGATACGGTCTATGAAAAACGTATAAAAATTCAAAAAGAGGCTTTAAACTACGGCATTTTACCGACTACGACCATCGGCTCTTTCCCACAAACTCCGGAGCTTCGCCAAGTGCGAAACGCCTTTAAAAAAGGACTCATCAGCAAAGAAGCCTACGAGGCCGATATCAAGGCTTACATCGATGATTGTGTTAAATTTCAAGAGGATGTCGGGCTTGATGTGCTCGTGCATGGAGAGCCTGAGAGAAACGACATGGTCGAGTATTTTGGCGAGCAGATCAAAGGATACGCTTTTTCTCAAAACGGTTGGGTGCAAAGCTACGGTAGCCGTTGCGTGAAGCCGCCGCTTCTTTTTGGCGACGTGAGTCGTCCAAAGCCGATGACGGTCGATTGGATCAGCTACGCTCAAAGTAGGACTAAAAAGATAATGAAAGGCATGCTGACAGGACCTGTGACTATCCTAAACTGGAGCTTCGTGCGCGACGACAAGCCTAGGAGTGAGATCGCCAAACAGCTTGCCCTTTGTATCTATGACGAGATTGCCGATCTTGAAAATTCCGGTATAAAGATCATCCAAGTCGATGAAGCGGCCTTTAAAGAGGGCTATCCGCTACGCGCTGAAAATATCCCTGCGTATGAGAAATTCGCCGTTGATTGCTTCAAGCTTTCGGTCAGCTCTGCAAGTGCAAAAACGCAGATCCACACGCATATGTGCTACTCTGAATTTAACGACATCATCAAGACGATCGAAGCGATGGACGCTGATGTCATCAGTATAGAGACTGCTCGCAGCGGCAACGAACTGCTTAAAATTTTTAAATCCGTGGGCTACAAGCAAGAGGTAGGCCCTGGTGTTTACGACATCCACAGTCCGCGCGTGCCGGAGGTCGATGAGATAGTGGGGCAAATCCGTGCTTTACTTGAGGTACTTCCAAAAGAGCAGCTCTGGATCAACCCTGACTGCGGTCTAAAAACTCGTAAATGGGACGAAGTAAGACCTAGCCTAAAAAATATGGTCGAAGCGGTCAAGATCGTTCGTAATTCATAATCTGTATAAAGCCCCTAAATCTAGGGGCTTATAAAATTCACTACTTTTATCTTATATCCCAACTCCTATCCAGTGGTAGGCGGTATTTGTTTTTGCGATGATCTCTTGTATCTGCTTTAAAAGCGTGATCGAGGCCTCTATCTCGACCTTACGGTTTGAGACGCTTTCTACGTTCGCTCCGACGCTTATGCCTTTTGCGAGGCCGTATTTGTAAAGGAAATTGAAAATTTCAAGGCATAAATTCAGCGATGTTTGCAGGATGTTTTCGGACGCATTCAGCCGCTCTTCAAAATTTGGTGGGATATTTATACCAAGCCATTTCATAAAAAGAAGCGTCTTTGCGCTACCACAAGGCGTGAAGGTGAAAATTATCGGGCATTTTTTGCCCTCCAGCTTTGCATAATCATCTATAAATTTCTTTGCATTTTCGAGATTATAAACGGCCTGAGTGATGAAAAATTCACACCCTTTTTCGCTTTTGTGGGCGACCTTTAGGTGCTCATCTAGCTTGCTGGCATGCCGCTCTGGTATGCAGATGCCTCCTAGTGTGATATTTGGGGCAAATTTTGCCTTTAGGGCGTAAGCCTCGTCAAGCTTTAGCTTCACCTCTTGAGATTTCGAGCTGGCTCCTACGAAAACACAGATGAGGTCCTCTTGCCGATGGCGTAAAAATTCGCAAAATTCTGGCTCGTCATATTTGCCGACAGCCTTGTAGATAACGGCCTTGAAATGCTTTTTCAGATAGGTTTCGTAATAGGTCTCTGGCGGCGTAGTTTTGATAAACTCAAAAGGGCGCTCCTCGTTTGTGCGGCTGGATTCGTCTTGCAGGTCGTAAAGCACGATGCCGTCGATATTTTGACCCTCTAGGCGAGCGATTTGTTTAGCCGCGATAGCCGCCGTTTCTTCGCCGGTTAAATTTTCCTTTGGCGGCGTGAGTCCGTATAGCAGTATGCCCGCTTCGTTATTTTTTATCTTTTGGATCAGCAAAATGAGCCTTTAGCGTAAATTTAACGTGATTATAGCAAATCAAAGCCTAAATTTTTCGTCCCAGCCAAGCAGCTTTTTGGCTTTTTCGTTCGAGGTTTTGGCGTTTGTATCCACGATATTGAAAATTTCATCGCTTTGGCATTTTAATGCCAAAAATGCGGCGTTTGCGGCGGCATCCACATGCACGCTAGCCATGCCCTCAAAAGGTGCGCTAAAACCGGTGTCGCCCCCGTAAAGCAGCCCGTTTCGTAGCACCACGCCCACAAACGGCGCAACCCAAAACCTGCGTCTCGAGGCTATGCACGCCGCGCGAAGTCTCGCCGTATGTGGCGTCTGCGAAATTTAACAGCGGCGAGCTCTCGGTAAAGACCCCGTCACTTGGCTCATAGATGAAGGCGATGCTTTGAGCGACCATCTTTTTCACGCCCGAAATTTTGGCGGCTTTTATGAGATTTGCCGTGCCCTCCACCCTGATCCTCGCATTTCTTGCCAGTACCTCGTCCATCTTGCCCGCGTAATCAAGCCCGTCAGGCAGGTCGGTGAGCTGGTGCATCAAAATTTCAGGTGCGATGCTCTTCATCTGCGCTTGCAAATTCTCATAGTCAAAAACATCGACTATGAGGGGTTTGACGCCGATCTTTGCTAAATTTTGCGCCTTGGCTTCGCTTCTTGTCGTGCCATAAACATCGTATCCGTTTTGAAGCAGAATTTTGCATATTCGCACGCCTAAAACGCCGCTTGCACCGGCTAAAAATACTTTTTTCATCATTATCCTTTTTAAAATTTACGTGAGTGTAGCTAAAACGGGTAAATAAATTTACTTTATTTTTATTTGCGCCGCTAAAATCCGCCGTGCAAGCCCTTGGCTAGCGCCCAGCCCGCTAAGATGAATTGCGCCGAGCCCAAAACGACGCCCAAAAAATCGGCTAGCAAAAACGGGATGAAATTCATACCCAGGCTTGCCGCCATGAAAGGCATTATTTTTGATAATGGCCCTGAAATTCTAGCGATGATGAGCGTCATTGCGCCTTTGTTTTTGATGAGTTTTGCCGCCCTTGTGCTGTTAGTCGAAGCCTAGGGCGCTTGTGCGTGAGCTTTTTTAAAATGCGCTCTGCGTAACGCCTACCGATAAAAAAGCTGCAAATATCGCCCAAAACCGCGCCCATCCAGACTAGCAAAACGATCTTGTATCCGCTAAAATGCGCGAGTGTGTATCCTGCGGCGATAAAAAATATCTCGCCAAAAACAAAAGGCGCGCTGAACAAAAACGCGTCGCCAAAGGCTCCTAGAAAAATGATAAGCGAAAAGTAGTGCGAATTTAGTGCGCATGAGAGCCACGGCGGTATCATTGTTTCTCTCGGTAGTGCGCGAAGGGATATTTTATCTCGTCATTAAGCAGTTCGCCAAATATTAATCGTCTGACGTTGGCTCTTAGATACAGCGCGCCCATCTTAAAAAGCCCGTCTTGCTCCAAGCGGCGCGAGTTGAATCTAAATTTTACCGCTAGCATCCTAAAGCGAAACGTTTTGCTCGCGCGATTTACGTAATCGCAGTCCTCGCATAGCTTTATTCGCGTGTCGAATCCGCCGATATGTTCGTGCGCCGTTTTCGTGCTGAAGATGCAAGCGCCCGTGCAGGTCGGGAAGAAATACTGTGTTATTAGCATGCCGAGGTTGAAAATCCCGATGCCAAGCTTCGTCATGAAATTTTCGCCGCCTCAAATTTGACCGCCTGCGACCCAAAGCCCGCTTTTTTGCAAGGCTGCAAGCGATTTTTCTAAAAAATCGGGCTTTATCCTATCGTCGGCGTCTAAAAATATCAGTCTTTCGTATTTTGCGTTTTTCGCGCCCGTGTTGCGTCCCAGGCTCGTTCCTCGCTCGCTCATCGCGTTTTCCTTTACTAGAATTTTGCGTATTCTAGGTAAAAGGTATGAAGAAAATGTTAAACAAGATCGCTACGTGTGGTTAAAATTTACTCTATTTTGTAGCCTATACCGCGTATCGTGGTTATCTCAAGTGTGGGGATCTTTTGTCTTATCTCGCGTATGAGCGATCTTAGTCTGTCTTGAGACAGGCTCTCGCCCTTGTAGAGGTGATGGTCGAGCTCTTCGTAGGTGACTACGTGAGGGGAATTCTTGGCTAGGATCTCTAAAAACAAGCTCTCCTTTTTGCCAAGATAGATCTTTTCTTTGCCTTTTGTGACGCAAAGCGCGTCTTTGTCAAATACGAGGCCATTTTTAAACTCGAATTTCGAGCCTAAAAGCACTTTACAAAGCTTGAATACGTGAAAGATGAACTCATCGGGCGAAAATGGACTGATGATGAAATCATCGACTTTAGCATAATATATCTTTTTAAAAAGCGTCGGTATGGCCTCGTCTAAGACAAGCAAAATAGGCGTGAGGTTTTTATTCTCACGCAAAAATTTTACAAGTTTTAAATTTATGTCTTTGGCCTTCATGTCTAAGACGTAAAGGTCGTATCTGTTGCCGTTGTCAAAGTCGTCCATGACTCCTTGCTCGCTTTGAAAGCAGTTTATCCTGAAGTTGAAGCGATAAAGCACTGCGCCTAAATTTACATTCAGGTCAAAGTCATTTGAAAGCAACATGATCTTTTTCATAAATTCGCCTTAATGTCCGCTTGCGGTTTTGTTCGCATCCCCTTTCATAAATTCCTCCTCCTCTTTGGTAGGGGTGTATTTATCTTTAAAGAATGCTTTCTTTATCTGTATCTTTTTCTCCATCATCTTCTTGTCGTAGATGCTGTATGTAGGTTTCCAGTACTCAAGATAGTTTCTAAATCCTACACTGTGTCCCGCGCTAAAGTGACAGCTGACACATTTTAGCTCTTTATCCGTGCCTTTTAGCTTCTCGTAATGAGCGTGCATCTTTTGAGCTTGAGCCGAGGTCTTGTCACTTGTTATGACGTTTGCGTGGCAGCTGGTGCAGCCGTTGTCAAATACGAAATGCTCTTTATTTTTTAAATTTTTATGCCAGTCGATAGCATTTGGATCTCCGAAGAAATGCACCCAGCCCTCCATGACTCCGTTTTTGGCTTTGATGAGAACATATTTTGCGATATTGTCATGAGGTATGTGACAATCCACGCATTTTGCTTTCACACCGGTAGGTCCTTTGCCGCTATGGACATCGTCGTTGTAGGCTATGACCATAGGGTCCATCTCGTGACATACCACACAGAATTTATCCGTGCTGGTCTCTTCAAGTGCATAATGAACGGGAAGCACTACTAAAAATCCTATGATGCCGCTTATTAGTATGATAAGCGCTAAGAGTTTCTTTGAAATTTTCATGGTGTCACCCCCATCCATTGCGGAATTTCGTGTTCGTGACACTCTGAGCACATATTAGTAGACTCTTTATGCTCGAAGTGGCACTCGTCGCAGTATAGCGTAGGGCCGTCATGAACGGAGTTATGAGGATTTGCCTTTAGCGTATCCATAAATTTTAGCCTCTCGGCCAAGAGCTTTTTACTCTTATGACAGGATAGACAGCCTTCGTCGCCTATAGCTTTGAATTTGCTCGGATCATCACCTTGATTTACGTGACAATCAAGACAATCAAACGCCAGATGCTCATGATGAGGCTTTAGCTTATGCTTGGCTCTAAGCTCATCCGATACTACTATCTTGGTTACGTTTAGATCGTTCTTTGGTATATCCGCCGCACACAGATAAAAAGAGCAAAAACATAACAAGACAGCTATGAAATTTAGATTTTTCATGGGTCGCCTTAAAATTTTATATCGGCTAATGTTGCTCTCAATAGGCGGACAGTAAATCTCGAGCGAATCTGTAACCAGCCGATTTTCAGGGCGGGCATTATGCCCAACCGCGAAAATCGATCTGTTCCGTGCTAAGTAAGAGATTTACGACCGCCATAGAAATAAACTAGCCGGCTAAATTTAGATATTCTCGCCTGCTATCATACCAAAGACGATGCAGTCTGTGATAGCAACTGTTCCTAGGCGGCTGGCACCGTGCGTTCCGCCTGTGATCTCGCCCGCAGCGTAAAGGCCGTCTATCGGTTTATTTGTCTTAGATGATAGCACTTGCGCTTTTGTGTTGATCTTTAGGCCGCCCATAGTGTGGTGCGGTTTTGGAGATAGGCGGATGACATAAAACGGTCCTGCCTCGTTTATCTCGAACAATGCGCTTTCTTGTTTGCCAAATTCGTCTTTTTTGGCTTTTACGCCCTCGTTATATTTTTTTACACTCTCTTTTAGTGCGTCAGCAGGGACGCCGTATTTGCTGGCGATCTCGTCTATGCTTTTGCAAACGCCTACTAGTTTGCCACTAGCCATACCTTTTTGAACTACCTCCGGGCTAAGGTCTCTAAAGCATTTATCATCGGCAAATGTGATAGGGAAAGCGTCCGGTTTTTCTCTTAAAATTTTAAATTCCGCATCGGCGCGGGTTTTACGGTCAGCCAGCTCGTTCATAAAGCGCTTGCCGGTGCGAACATCGACTGCGATACCGTATTTGAATGTGCCTTGTTGAGTGAGGATCGGAGCTGTACCAAAGCCTTTTTCATCGGGGCTCGCCCACGGACCAAACTGGATCCAATCAACTTGAACAGGATAAGCTCCTAGCTCGAAAGCCTTTAAAAGCGCACCTGCAGTCGCACCTGCGTGGTTCGTGCTGTCTACGCTGTCAGGGATCCTCGGATCTTGAAGCTTTCTGTAAATTTTATCTCGGCAAAATCCGCCCGCTGCAAGCACGACGCCCTTTTTGGCTTTGAGGGTTTTTTTGGTTCCTGATGTGTTTTCAAGATCGTCGCTGTAAAGCTTGTCGTCAAATTTATACTCCTCACGCACTACTACGCCTACTACGCGACCTTTATCGTCTAAAACAAAGTCGTCGAATTTCGTTCTGCGTGCGAGTTTGCAGCCATCGGCCTTTTCAAATCTCTCGAGCATAGGCTGGATATAGCCTGATCCCGAGTCGTTTGTAGTCAGCATAGAGCGAGCGACGGTATGTCCGCCAAAGTGCGCGCAGTGATCCATCTTGAACTGAACGCCGTTTTCTACCAAGAAATTAAACGCATCCATGCCGCGATCGGCTAGAGTCTCCAAAAGCTCTGGGTGATTTATGCCAAGGCCGGCTTTCAAGCAGTCGGCCATAAATAGCTCTTTGCTATCTTTTATGCCTGTTTTTGCTTGCACGGGATTCATCGGGACGCTCATACCACCGCCGTTGATGACGGAGTTACCGCCGATACGTCCCATTTTTTCAAGGATCAAAACTTTATTGCCTTTCTTGGCAGCCGTTAGACCTGCAGCAAGACCCGCAAAACCCGAACCGATGATGATCACGTCCCATTCTTCGTCAAATTTTACGTCTTTCTCGTTTAAGGCGGAAGCTGAAGCATTCATGCCACTAAGAGCAAGTGCGCCGGCACCTACCATACCCATTTTGAGCATGTCACGTCTTGACATTTGATTTGCCATATTGTCTCCTTTTAAAAAGTTGTTCTAGTTGAATTATACAAAATATTTATGAGAAAGATATGAGATATTTTGAAATTTTAATTTTGTGCTATTTTGGGCATATTTATGATAATCCGTTTTACAACTCTAATAAAAATTAATATTTGTTTAAAGGATAAAATTTATATGTAAATAATCAAGATAAGATAAGAAATCATACAATATACGAACAAAATTTATGAAATTTTAAAATTTAAGCTAGCCAAAAAGAAAAATTGATTATAATCCCAAATCGCTTCGGTCCCGTAGCTCAGTTGGTAGAGCACTACCTTGACATGGTAGTGGTCGATGGTTCGAGTCCATTCGGGGCCACCACTCTTTAAATTTATCCCGCGACTGCCGATGTCATGACCGCCATGATTTGAGAATTCACACTTCGTATTTGTATCTGTATATTTTGCGTCTGCTCTTGTGTTTTTGCTGCCATCAGCTTTTGAGTAAGCGCAGCTAAGCGCTCTTGCAGCTCACTTAGGAGGCTTTCTCTGTTTTTCGTGAGCACCACAGCGCTAGAGCTCTTTTTCTTCACGATAAATTTGCTCATATCCAGTTTTTCTTGCTGCTGGGTCGTAACCATCTTGTCTTGATCGTTTTTGGCGAAGGTTAAATTTATAGGATCGTTTTCAAAGGCTTTGCTTGCCTCGGCTATTCGCCCGGTAGCGTTGTTTTGCGCTTTTTTGTCGTGCTTTACTAGATCGATCTGCGAGATCATGCCCGCGGTGCCGTTTTCATACAAGAAAAATCCGCCGTTTTTGAGCCTTGCGAGCTCCTCGTTATCTTTTTCTGATCTAAAGCTAAATTTTGACTCCACGTTACCCAAAAATATCGCCCCTATGCCAACCTCGCCAAGTGCGATGAGCTTCTTTTCGTCGCCGTCGTTTCGCCAGATCCTAAGCTTACTAAAAATTTCGTCATTTTCATCTATCCAGCCGTTTTTATCATCATCAAAAAGAGCTAGATCTGCAAATCCGTTACCGCTTTTAGTACCAAAAAGTTCGCTTCCATCGTCGATCTCGCCGTTTCCGTTTCGATCAAGTGCCAAAAACGCGCTATTTGCTCCCAGCTTTGAGATCTGATCCGCCTTGCCGTCGCTATCTATGTCAAAGCTAAATTTCTCGTCGCTTATGCTAGGAGCGTTGCCGTCAAGCGAGATGACGAGTGGGTCCATCATCTCAAAGGCGCTTATCCTCGATACGCTTTGAAAGCTATGTGAGAGGTTAAATTCAAGCATCACGCCGATCTCTTTGTCGCTCGTTTTTATGATGGCCGTCGTTTGAAATTTCAGCTGCTCAGCCTCGGAATACGTGCGCTTGAACGTGCCTACACCGCTTGTATCCACATCTTGCATGTCGCGCATCCTTTTAAACATCAGTATCGATTTTTGCGCCATTTGCGCTATCATCATCTGCTCTGTGGCGCTCATGTTCGTTTGGTTGCTTTTATCTATCATGTTGATATTTTTGCTCCTAGCGTTAAAAGAGCCTTGCGATGTTTGCGAGCCGATCAGCTTCGCGCTTTGATTCGTGAATGAGTTTTTGCTCTCTTGGTAGCTGAAATTTTGCGCGAGCATGTCGACGCTGTAATTTTGTATCTTCATAAACATGTCCTTTGTTAATGAATTTTAAACTATATCGGAAATTTTCATATTTTTTAAAGTCGGTCGAAATTTCGTAAGTTTAGCTTAATGCCCGTTTGGATAAAATTTTAAACTCAAATCAATCCTAGGAAATTTCGATGTTAGATAGAAATTTAGCTCTCAAACAGCTTCAAAACGAGATAAATGATTACACGATCTACACCCTTTTGGCAAATAGCGAAAAAGACGATGCAAACCGCAAAATTTTACAAAAGATAGCCGGCGAGGAGAAGCGCCATTATAATTTTTGCCAAAAGATCACCGGTGAAACCAGGACGGCAAGCATTATTAACGTGATCTTTTATGTGATAATGGTCAAAATTTTCGGCACGTCGTTCGCTCTTAAATTTATGGAGTCGAGGGAAGAGGGCGCGGAGAGCTTTTACTCGGGGATAATGCACGAATACCCGGAAGCCTCGCAAATTTATGAAGAGGAGATGAACCACGAGTCGCAGCTGATATCCATGCTAAAAGATAAAAAGCTGATAAACGCCGGAGCTATCGTACTTGGCATGAATGACGCGCTGGTCGAGCTAACAGGCACTCTTAGCGGTATCGCACTGGCTTTTTCAAATACCTTGGTTGTCGGAACGACTGGCTTCATAATGGGTGTAGCCGCTTCGTTGTCGATGGCGGGCTCGGCGTATTTCGAGTCTAAGGAAAACCCTTCTGCTGACATTTCACCGCTTGTTTATTCGCTTTATACGGGTGTTTCTTATATCATAACCACGCTTATTTTGATACTGCCGTTTTTTATCGTAAATTCTATGAATTTAGCCATCTTGCTGATGTTTGTGGGAGCTTTCGTCGCGATCGTGGCCTACAACTTTTACATCAGCGTCGCAAAAGAGCTTAAATTTACCCCTCGCGTCGTGCAAATGTGCGCCATAACCTTTGGCGTAGCGATTATCTCATTTTTGATCGGCTTTTTAGTGAAGAGATATTTTGGACTTGAAATTTAAAAGTGCGAGGCTAACCACTTCCTCGCACAAGATTGTCGGGAGAAAAATGAATTACAAGTAATGCAAAGACGAGTAATTGCTTAAATCCATTTTCAACGGAAATATTAACATCCTATTTCTTAAAATATAATAAAATATATAAAGAAAATCCATAAATTTTAACAATATCCAAACTTTATATATAGATTTATATATTTATCGCGCCGTTAGCTTCGTGAAACCTAAATTTTAAATATTAAGTTTGGCTTAAAGCCCATTTAGATAAAATCAACCATCGTTCTTTTAGCGTAAAAAAGACAATCTGATATAAGGAAAACATGATGAGCGAGATAATCGCATACAAACTAAACGGCGAGCTGATCGACACCCAAAGTATCGCCGGGCGCGAGGCGGTCGCGCAGCCTGTGTATTTTGACAACTCCCCGGACGCCCTACACGTCATCCGCCACTCCTGTGCGCACCTGATGGCACAGGCTATCAAGTCGCTTTATCCAAATGCCAAATTTTTCGTCGGACCAAACGTCGAAGATGGATTTTATTATGATTTTAGAGTGGATGAAGCTGGTACGAAGCTTGGCGAGAGCGACCTTGAAGCGATAGAAAAAAAGATGAAAGAGCTAGCCGAGGCTAAATTTGAGATAACTAAAATTTGCTCGACAAAAGTCGCGATGAGCGAGAAATTTAAAAACGACGACCTAAAACAAGAGGTGCTAAAACGCATCCCCGAGGGCGAGGTCAGTAGCTACGCGCAGGGCGATTTTGAAGATCTTTGCCGCGGGCCGCACGTGCCAAATACCAAATTTTTAAGATTTTTCAAGCTTACCCGCGTGGCAGGCGCGTATCTGGGCGGCGACGAGACGCGCGAGATGCTAAATAGAATTTACGGCACGGCGTATGCGGACAAAGCCTCGCTAGCCGAGCACATCCGCATCATCGAAGAGGCCAAAAAGCGCGACCACCGCAAGCTTGGCGTAGAGATGAAGCTATTTGGCTTTGACGAGGAGGTCGGCGGGGGCTTGCCGATCTGGCTGCCAAACGGCGGACGCTTGCGCTCAAAATTAGAGCAAATTTTATATAAAGCTCACCGCGACCGCGGCTACGAGCCGGTACGCGGACCGGAGCTGCTAAAAGCCGACGTTTGGAAAAGGAGCGGACACTACGCAAACTACAAAGAAAATATGTATTTTACGACGATCGACGACGCGGAATACGGTATCAAGCCGATGAACTGCGTGGGACACATCAAAGTCTATCAGACTGAGATCCGCTCGTATCGCGACTTGCCGCTTAAATTTTTCGAATACGGCGTCGTGCATCGTCACGAAAAAAGCGGCGTGCTGCACGGGCTATTTAGGGTGCGTGAGTTCGCGCAGGATGACTCACACATCTTTTGTATGCCAAGCCAGATCAAGCAAAATATACTTGAAATTTTAAGCTTCGCGGGCAAGATAATGCAAAATTTTGGCTTCGAGTACGAGATGGAAATTTCAACCAAGCCCGCCAAAGCCATCGGTAGCGATGAAATTTGGGACATCGCGACAAACGCGCTAAAAGAAGCGCTCGACGAAAACGGCTTTAAATACGGCATCGACGAGGGTGGCGGGGCGTTTTACGGACCAAAGATCGACATCAAGATCACCGACGCTTTAAAGCGCAAATGGCAGTGCGGCACGATACAAGTTGATTTCAACCTACCGGAGCGCTTCGATCTAGGCTACATCGACGCAAATAACGAGCGCCAGCGCCCGGTCATGCTCCACCGCGCACTACTTGGTAGCTTCGAGCGATTTATCGGCATTTTGATCGAACACACGGCGGGCGAACTGCCGTTTTTCATCGCTCCGACGCAAGTCGTCATCGTGCCGATCTCTGACGCGCACCTAGACTACGCAAAAGAGATCGCGCGTGAGCTACGTAAATTTAACGTCGATAGCGAAGTGGCGAGCAAAAACGAGAGCTTGAACAAACGAATACGAACGGCTGAAAAACAACGAGTGCCGATGATCATCGTGCTGGGCGACAACGAGGTGGCAAACCGCAGCGTAGCACTGCGCGATAGACAGGCTAGAACGCAAAGCGACATGAGCTTGGCGGAATTTTTAAATTTAACGAAGGAGAAACTTAGTGAGGTACATTTTTGAGTAAAGAAAATGAAGTATTGCTCAATGAGGACATTAGGGCGCGCGAAGTAAGATGTGTGGGCGATGACGGCACGGTGTATGGCGTCGTCTCTCGAGACGAGGCTTTAAAGATAGCTGAAAAACAAGGGCTCGATCTGGTGCTCGTCGCACCTGATGCCAAGCCGCCCGTGTGCAAGATCATGGACTACGGCAAATTCCGCTATCAGCAGGAAAAAAAACAAAAAGAGGCGAAGAAAAAGCAAAAAGTGATTGAGATAAAAGAGATCAAACTCTCCATCAAGATCGCTCAAAACGACATCAACTACAAGGTCAAGCACGCAGTCGAATTTCTACAAGACGGCAAGCACGTGAAATTTCGCGTCTTTCTCAAAGGCCGCGAGATGAGTACGCCAGAAGCCGGCGTAGCGATGCTTGAAAAGGTCTGGGAGCTCGTAAAAGACGTCGCCGACCGCGACAAAGAGCCGCTCGTCGAAGGCCGCTATGTCAATATGCTTGTAACCCCTAAAAAAGGCTAAATTTAGCCATTGCAAGTTAAATTTAGAGAGCCATTCGGCTCTCGATATTTGAATGACCCGCATTTTATAAATCCCACTCAAATTTAAAGGACAAAAATGCAAATTCGCCCAGCTAATATCGCCGACACGCACGCTATAATCGCCCTAATAAAAGAGCTCGCCGAGTATGAAAAGATGCCGAATGAAGTCAAGATCGACGAGGAAATTTTTAAACGCCATATCTTTGAAAATCACTACGCAAACGCCATTGTAGCCGAGGCAGACGGGCAGATCGTGGGATACGCGATATATTTTCACTCCTTTTCCACGTGGCTTGGCAGGGCTGGGATACATCTGGAAGATCTTTACGTCAAGCAGGAGTTTCGCGGACGCGGCGCAGGGCTAGCGATGATAAAGCGACTAGCTGAAATTTGCGAGGACGAGGGCTTTGGACGGCTTGAATGGGAGTGCCTCGACTGGAACGAACCGAGTATTAAATTTTACGAAAATTTGGGCGCAAAAAGGCAAAGCGGCTGGCTAAAATTTCGCCTAACGAAAGATGAGATAGCGCAGATCGCGAGGGGTTAAAATTCCTTACATGATCGCAAAGAAGGCTCAATTACGGCAAATTTTATTTAGCCTCGCTCGAGCCAGCCGTTTTCGTGAAATACTCTAAATTTAAACGAAAAACGATTTGAAATTTTCCTTATTTGCTTTATAGATTTGCTTGCCGTCTTCGCCAAATTTTATGATCAGATTGTTGTGAAAGTCGTTTAAATTTTTAGAATTTTGAGCTATTTGCCCGATTTGCTCGTTTTTATCGTCTGTGGATCTTGGCTTGTTTAGGGGCTTTGCGCGACTGTAAAGCGCCGCAACCCTATCCTTTAGCTTTTTGTAAAGTTTCAGCCCGTTCGTAGCGCCGTATCGTTTGACTAGAGCCGAGTGAAAATCGTTTAAATTTTTACAGCCGGCGATTAGGGTCTTGATCTCGTTTATCACGTCCTCTTTTGGGGCATTGACGATCTGAGGCTCTACCTTGAAGGTCGAAATTTCGGGCTTGCTTTTAGTGGGAATTTCCTCTTTTTCCAGAGTCAATCTTTTAAATTTGCATCGCTTTTTATGCACTGCAGTGTTATAAAAATTTATCACGCTATCGTAAAATTTATCCTTGCTAACGATATAGATTTTGCCCTTTTTGTAAGCTAATTTGCCCATCAAAAAGACTATTATCTTGTCCGCAAAGTCCTTGCTGCGCATATCGAAGGTGACGATCTTTATTTTTATGCGTTTTGCGAGGAGCTTTTCTAGTGTGCGGACTGAAATCTTCTTTTTGCTATTAGTCACGATGTAGATTTTATCGCCTTTATCAAGCTCCTTTATATCTAAAATTTTATCTACGCTTATGTTTTCGTCGTCTATTATGAAACGTTTCATTTATGCTTCCTCGTCGCTTGTTTGGCTTTATGTTTTAAAATTTTCTGAAAAATAGCTTAATATTATCAAAAAAATGGAAATAAGCCAAATTTTAGTTATAATCATAAACAAAATTTAAGGCTGAAAAAATGAACAGAAAAGAGCTACTAAAAGACGTCAAAAGGGTCGTCATCAAGGTCGGCACATCCACGCTTACCACGCAAGAGGGCAAGCTAAACGAGGAGAAGATAAGGCTCATCGTAAAGAGCGTGAGCGAGCTAGTAGAAATGGGGCTGGACGTCGTTTTGGTCACCTCAGGAGCGGTGGGGGCTGGCATGGGCGAGCTAAATTTAAACGAGCATCCAAAGAGCCTGAGCGAAAAGCAAGCCCTAGCCTCCATCGGGCAGGTCGCGCTCATGCACCTTTACCGCCTGCTGTTTTGGGCGCATTCAAAGACAATCGCCCAGCTGCTGCTTACTCGCGGCGATTTTAGCGACAGAAACCGCTACATAAGCGCGCGAAACGTCTGCAACGCACTGCTAGCCAAAAAAATCATCCCCATAATAAACGAAAACGATCCCGTGGTAAATGACGAGCTAAAAGTCGGCGATAATGACACGCTAAGCGCGCTCGTCGCGGGACTCATCGACGCCGAGCTGGTCATTATTTTAAGCGACATCGACGGGCTTTACGATAAAAATCCGAGCAAATTTAAGGACGCGAAATTTATAAACTTGGTCGAAAATATCGACGAAAACGTGCTAAAAGCTGCCGGCGGCGAGGGGAGTAAATTTGGCACGGGCGGCATGCGTACGAAGATCACCGCCGCGCAAATGGCGACTAAAATCGGCTCCAATCTCATCATCGCAAGCGGCGCAGACCCCCGAAATATCGTAAAGATCATCGAGGGCGAGCGCATCGGCACATTGTTTTTAAAAAGCGGCAAAAAGATCAGCTCGCGCAAATATTGGCTGGGATACGGCACGAGCAAAAAGGGCGTGCTCGTGATAGATGAAGGCGCGCTAAACGCCCTAAAAAACGGCAAAAGCCTGCTAAGCGTGGGGATAAAAAGCGTGAGCGGTAAATTTGAGCGCGGCGACGTGGTCGAGGTGCGAAACGCGCAAAACGAGCTCGTGGCAAAGGGCATAAGCAACTACGCAAGCGATGAGCTAGCAAGGATCGCTGGGCAAAAGAGCGAGGACATAGAGCGTATCTTGGGGCACAGATACGACGAGAGTGCCGTGCATATCGACAATATGATATTGATCTAAGGAGTGAAATTTGAGTGAAATTTTAAACATCGCAAAGGCGGCGAAGGCCAGCTGCGAGCAGCTTTTAAATTTAGGCGCGCAGGTAAAAAGCCAAATCCTAAACGCCGTCGCAGACGAGCTCATCCGCCAAAAAGAAGGGATAAAAGCCGCAAATTTGCTCGACATTAAAGCGGGCAAAAACGCAGGACTTAGCGCGGCGCTGCTTGATCGCCTCGAGCTGACAAACGTACGTATCGAAGCCATGGCAAACGGCGTGCGCGAGGTGGCGAAATTTGACGAGGTCGTGGGCGAGGTGCTTGGCGGCTGGCGACATCCAAACGGCATGCAAATCACCAAGATCCGTGTGCCCCTTGGCGTGCTTGGTATCATTTACGAGAGTCGCCCAAATGTCAGCATCGACGCGGCGGCTCTGGCGCTAAAAAGCGGCAACGCCGTGATCCTGCGCGGCTCGGCGGCGGCGATAAACTCGAATAAATTTTTAGTAAATTTATTTAACGAAACGGGGGCAAAATTCGGTTTGCCAAGGGGCGCGGTCGCACTCATCGAGGACACGCGGCGCGAGGCGGTCGGCGAGATGATAAAAATGCACGAATTTATCGACGTTTTGATACCGCGCGGAGGCAAAAATTTAAAGGATTTCATCATCCAAAATACGACTATCCCGGTCATCGAAACAGGTGCCGGGGTATGTCATATCTTTGTCGATGAGAGTGCGGACGTGGGCGAAGCGGTAGAGATCATCAAAAACGCCAAAACCCAGCGTCCAAGCACGTGCAATAGCGTGGAGTGCGTGCTTTTGCACGAGCAAGTGGCGGCGGAGGTTTTAGCGTCGCTAGCGCGCGAGCTAGACGGGGTGCAGCTGCGAGTGCATGAGGATCTGTGGGCAAAATTTGACACAGATGAAGCGGGGCTAAATTTGGAAGCAAATTTAAATAGTGCGGGCAAAGTGGACGCGAATTTGAGTGTAAATTTAAACGCTTTAAGGGCGCAGATAAAAATAGGCGAAAACTCAAACGGCGCGCAGCTCGTAAAGGCCGATGAGAGCGACTTTGGCGCGGAGTTTTTGAGCTTAGTTTTAGCAGTAAAGTGCGTGAGCGGTGTCGCCGAAGCGATAAGCTACATCAACGCCCACTCCACGCACCACTCAGACGTGATCCTAAGCCGTGATTACGCGAACATCGAGTGGTTTTTAAACGCCGTGGATAGCGCGGTCGTGTATGCCAACGCCTCGACGAGGTTTAGCGACGGGGGCGAGTTTGGCTTTGGCGGCGAGATCGGCATCTCCACGCAAAAGCTGCATGCGCGCGGTCCGATGGGCGTGAGGGAGCTGACGACCAGTAAATATGTCGTGCGCGGGGACGGGCAAATTCGCTAAGGCGACTTGCCTTTTCGCCTTATGCTTCGTTGGATACTTCGCCAAATTTCGGTCACGTATTTTATATACGCTCCCTTATTTGGCTCGTATCCGCCTCGTCTAAGACGAAAATGCTTCACTGTATTGAGTTGATTTATGCTCCGCTTGATTTTGAAATTTCGCCTTGCTATCTCGTGCGATATTTCGCGATTTGCGTTCTTTGTTTTTGATATAATTTGCCAAAATACTTTGCAAAAGGTTGTTTTCCTTGGAGTACTAAGACAGCGTCTCGCTCCCTGAGGTTCAAAAATTTGTCGACGCGCTCTCGGACAAGCAGACCAAAAAGGGCGTTTTTATCACGACTTCAAATTTCACAAAAGACGCCAGGAGCTATGCGGACGGCGTGCAAAGCCATGCGGTCATCTTAATAGGCGGCGAGCGGCTGGCGGAGCTGATGATAAAGTATAAACTCGGCGTGCAGGTGCGGCAAATTTTGGAGATTTGTGATATCGACGGCGATTTTTTTAGTTATTAAATTTAAGTGTGGATAGTCTGCGACCGCGTAAAGCTGTGGTAAAATGCGGGTAAATTTAAGGAGTGAAAATGAAAATAGGCTTTATCGGTGGCGGAAACATGGGCTCGGCGATGATAGGCTCGCTAGTGGCTGGCGGCGTGAGGGTGGATGAAATTTTAGTCTTTGCGCGTAGTAAAAACGAGACTTTGCGGGCAAAATTTGGCGTGCGCATAGCTGCGAGCGAAAAAGAGGTCGCAAATGGCGCGGACATAGTCGTTATCGCCGTTAAGCCCGCCAGCTACGAGAGCGTGCTAAAAGAGATAAGTCGGGCGAGTAAATTTAAGTATAATGTGAGCGTGGTAGGCGAAAACACCACACAGCCGATATTTATCACCGTTGCGCCAAATTTCAGCATCCAAATGGTGCGCGAGGTCTTGGGCGCGGACGCGAAGGTCGCTCGCACGATGCCAAATATGCCCTCTCTCATCGGCGAGGGCGTGACGGCGGTAAATTTTAGCTCGAATTTTACGGCGGACGAGCGCGCGGCGGTGATGAAAATTTTGAGCTACTTTGGTAAGACCTATGAGATCTCAGAGGATAAATTTGCCGTATTTACCGCTATCGCAGGCAGCCTACCCGCCTACGTTTTTATGTTTATCGAGGCTTTGGCGGACGGGGCGGTGCTGGAAGGGCTGGGTCGCGAGATCGCATGTGAGATTGCGTGCGAGGCGGTCGCAGGTAGCGCAAAAATGGCGGCCGCTGCGCTAAAAGAGGGCAAGCATCCGGCCCGGCTAAAAGACGAGGTCTGCTCTCCGGGCGGCACGACGATCGAAGCAGTGCGAGTGCTGGAAAACGCTAAATTTAGAGCCGCCATCATCGAAGCCGTGAGCGCGGTCACGAGGAAGGCTGGAAAATGAAAATTTATGCAAAATTTAGCCGCTAGCGTGCAGGTGTCGCTAATTACTGCATGCGCTACGCCAAGACTGACGTTAAGCAAGCCGCTATACAAAGAAATCGCATACGCGCAAGATTGATAGATTTTAGGTAAGAGAGGACGGTGTCGTTTGTGGTGCTAGCAGACGACGGTATAAAGGGATTTCGTACTAAAAAACGTATCCTTGTCAAAAGCGCTAAATTTAAAGCCGTGAGCGTAGTGGTATAAAATTTAGATCACGGCTTTGATAGCGTAGAGAGCTTTTAAAGCTCGACGCAGAGATGCTTGCCTATATCCTGTGGTTTATTCTGATATTTGAGCCGATAAATTTAGGCTCTGTTTTAGACGGTGTTGATAAAATCATGCCGCGTATTATCGCTCGAAGATGTTGATTTTAAAGCTTCAAAGCCATATCTCGCCCCTGTGTGCCGTATGTTTAGATTTTGGCGATTTTCGCTATCATTTCAGATATCGCAAATACACCCCAAAGGAGCAAATATGAGCGTCGTTTTTTCCATAAAAAATAAAAAGAAGCTGCTTGGTTATGCAAGCGTGCTAAGCGTCGAGGAAGCGCTAGGGCTCGCGCCGAATTTAGCGCAGTTTAGCTTCAATGAGGACGAGAAGGGCTTTAACGCGGAGGTGTTTTACTCCTCAAAGATCCCGCGCGAGGGCTGCATCGTCATCGGTGTGAAGGGCATGAGTGGGCGCGGTTTTGAGCTAAGCTACAACGAGAGCGAGAAGAGCTACGAGGTACGCGTGCTGACCCCAAGTGCTCGCGCCGACTGGCAGATCGCACTCGAGTTCATGTCAAATTTAGCCGCCAGACTCGGCAGCTCCATCGTCGCTGACACCGACGAGCAAAGCTACGGCGCGCAGGCCATTTTGAAATTTGACTACGAGCGCGACATAATGTTTGGACTGCAAGCGACGAAAAACGACTTTGAAAAGAATAAGACCGACACGTATATCAACTACGGCATCACACGCCCCTTTGTGATGAATTTAGCGATGATAGATGAAATTTTAGCGGACGCCGATCCTGTGGGTAAATATAGCCAGATGCTAGTCTCCACGCAGCATCTAGACGCCTATGCGGCGCATCAGCAGTTTTTTGAGAACGAGGCGGGCGAGATATTAGGCCTATACGTGTTGTCGCAGGGGCTGGATACGTTGCTGCCGTTTGAGCCGTACATCGAGTATGAAAACCTCGAAATTTTGGGTGATAGGAAGGTCGCCAAGTGGCAGCTCTCACTCGTGGCGGTGGACGGTGACGACCAGAACGAGGAGTCGTATAAGCCTTTTGCGGATGTGCCGTATAAAAAATTTATGGCGAATTTACCGCGGGATAAATATCGCTTCATCGATGCTACGTATATCGAGATAAAGGGACTTAGTAGGCAGGAGATGGAGCAGATCGCGGCAAAGTGCGAGTGAGGTGAATTTAGGAGCGAATATGCAGGAGATGAAAACGGAATTTGGACGCGTGAGCGAAGGCGAATTTTAAATGTGCTTTTTATGCACATTTAAAGCCGTAGCGAAAAGTAATGCTATCACAAAGGCTGGCATAGAGATCTTGAGCGTGCCAAACGGGGCGCACGCGATGATCTGGGAGATGCCAGCTATCACGGCAGAGTGGATCGCCAAAGCCGCCGCAAAGCTCACAAAGGACGGACTAAAGCCAAATTTCGTGCTGGATGATGTGCGAGTCTGAGGCGCTTAAATTTTCATGTAGGTAGCGTCTTTTGACCGACCACATGATATTTGGTAGTGCCTGAGTCTTGTCTCTGCTGTGCGTAAATTTACGTAGCTAGCGGATATCAAGATCTCATAGGACAAGGCTTTACGCGAGGAAAAGCAAAATTCGCCTATCTCTTTTTCCTATACCTTTTTATGGCCTCGGTGATGACCTCCTCCAGGTCTGCCGCAGGGTCGGTATTTGTGTCGTCGTGCGTATTTTCCAGGATGGTTTTTAGGTTTTTCTCGACGTAGCTCGTGTCAAAAAAACCTCGTCTAAATTCGCGGCTCTTACTGATGGCGAGTAAAAACGGGATGATCGTTCGCACGCCCTCGATCGTAAATTCCTCCAGTGCACGCTCCAGTTTATTTACAGCTAGGTCGTAGTCGGTGGCCTTTACGATGAGCTTTGCTACGAGCGAGTCGAAAAATGGTGGTATCGTGTAGTCTTTGTAGGCGTGGCTATCGACGCGCACGGACGGGCCAAGTGCCGGATAATAGCCGGTGATGGTGCCGGGAGCCGGAGTGAAATTTTGCCAGACGTTTTCAGCGGTGATACGTGCCTCGATCGCGTAGCCACGTGGCTTTATGTCGCTTTGCTCGATCTCTAAAAGCTCGCCCGCAGCGATACGTATCTGCCTCACGACCAGGTCATGCCCCGTGATCTCCTCGGTCACGCCGTGCTCGACTTGGATACGGGTATTCATCTCCATGAAGTAAAAGTTGTTGTAATCATCGAGCAAAAACTCGATCGTGCCGACATTTGAGTAGCCTACCGCCTTGGCCGCGGCAACAGCCGTCATGCCCATGACTTTGCGTAAATTTTCGCTTATTGACGGGCAGGGCGCGATCTCGATGATCTTTTGGTGGCGGCGCTGTATCGAGCAGTCGCGCTCGCAAAGGTGTATGATGTTGCCGTAGTTGTCGCCTAAAATTTGAAATTCTATGTGGCGGGGATTGACGACGAGCTTTTCCATAAAGACCTCGTCGTTGTTAAAATACGCCTTAGCCTCTCTGGTGCAGGAGTTAAAGGCGTTTTCCATGTCCTCCTCTTGCCAGACCTCGCGTATACCGCGTCCGCCGCCGCCGCCGCTAGCTTTTAAAATGACAGGATAGCCGATACGTCTGGCATGCTCTTTGATGGTATCCATACTATCGTCGTTTAGCTTCTCGGTGCCCGGGACTATCGGGATACCGTTCTTTTTCATCAGATAACGAGCGATGTTTTTGTCGCCCATTTTGCGGATCACGTCGGCCTTTGGGCCGATGAAGATGAGCCCCGCGTCCTCGACCATTTTAGCAAATTCGTAGTTTTCGCTCAAAAAGCCGTATCCCGGGTGTATCGCGTCCGCTCCGCACTCTTTTGCGAGCTTGACGATAGCTTTTGCATCAAGATAGCCTTTTATCGGATCGTCACCTACCATGTGGGCCTCGTCGGCTATCCTTACGTGCAGGCATTGCGCGTCAGGAGCCGTATAGATGGCTACGCTTTGCATATGCAAGTCGCGACACGCGCGCACTATCCTAACGGCGATCTCGCCGCGGTTAGCGATGAGAATTTTATGTATCATTGGCTATCCTTGTTCGGTTTTTATTATCATATCTTTTAAAGATTTATTTTTTGATAAATTTGCTTAAATTTAGGCGCTATTTTGATGGTGCCAGCGCTTTTTAGGAGCGAAATTTCACCACTCGTTTATCGCGTATAAAAGCGCCAGGCGATTTTGACGCAAAAGCTCATCGGAAAGCTCGTCATACTCTTTTCCTAACCCCTTTTGCTGCGCCATATATGGTGGGCTGTCGTTCCACGAGCCCATCGCGCCAAATACATCCGAGATATCAGCCGCTAAAAATAGCCCTAAATTTGGCCGTGGTAGGGCTAGGATATTTTTGTCTATATACTCTGCAGCTACGGTGTCATCGTCGTTTAGGGCGTTTAGCGCCTTTTGGAAAATATCGGCGAAATGCTCGCACTCAATCTCTTGCGCCAAGGCTTTGATGCGTGTCAAAATAGACGCGAATTCCACCCTATTATCGTCAAATTTAGGCTTTTGCTCGGGCGGATTTTCCCATTTATTCTCGGTATATGTTATCAGCCATTTGCCGTCTTGCGAAGACTGGCGAGTAAATTCCCAGTGTGGCGTGAAGTAGCTTGCCGCCCCATCCGCGAAAAAGCACGCAATACCGCTTGCCGTGGTGTTTGAAAAGCCAAGTAGCGAGCGATCCGGCACGCTAGTAGGGGATAGAAATTTCATATCGTCCAGCCCAAGCTTTCGTATGCGTTCAAACCACTCGCTCACACTCCGCGCAACGCTGCCGTCTTGAAATAAAAATTTCGTCTCATCCTCGTAATTTAGCGGAGCATAGTCTATCTCGCCGCCATTTTTCAGGGCTATTTTGGCTGCCGTAACGATAGCGCAGGTCTGATACATCTGCCCGTTCATTTCCGCCTCATTTGCTCGTTTAGCGTAAAATTTAGAAAGGATTTACGATCATGATCCAGATGATGATCAAAAGACAGATCGTCGGGACCTCGTTGTATGCCCTAAAGAACATACCAGACCGACTACAGCGTTTCTCGCGAAGCTGTTTCATGTATCTGCCAAGATCAAGATGATAAATCGCCATGAGCACTACGACTAATATCTTTACATGGATATGTCCGGTTTTTAGCAGATCGGGCATGGCTATTAGTATCAAAGCTCCCGTCACGAAAGAGCCGATGAGTGCGACCCAGCCGATGTAATGATACATCTTATACTCCTGCACTTCGACGACTTTGACGAAGTCGGGCTTATCCATATTTTCGGCGTGATAGACATAAAGTCGCGGCTGGTAGAATAAAAACGCCATCCACGACACGAAAAATATGTAATGTAAAAATTTAAAGTAAAGGTAATACTCCGACATTTCCTCTCCTTATCTAAAAAGTATCTCGCGTCTTGCTTCAAATTCCGCTTTGCTTATCGCCCCGCTCTCGTATAGCTCGTAAAGCCGCTTCAAATCAGCCTCCTTGCTCTGCATCTTGAGGCTTCTTTTAAGCTCCTCTTTTTGTAAATTTCGCTCTACGTAAGAGCTCGTCAAAAACACGTCGATCACCCACCAGATGCCCCAAACTGCGAGGAATAAGTAACCGATCAAGACGATCTTGAGCGCTGCTCCTACGAAAAACAGCCCCATCATCAAAAATCCGCTGATAAATTTACCCAGATATATCCTGTGAGCTCCGAGCCAGCCGGCGAAAAACCATAATGCGTAAGCAATGTAGATATTGTTCATTTCTTTCCTTTAGTGCGCTAGAGCGGGGCAAAATTTTAATCCTTTGAGCCGGCAAAAAAGCTTTGCCAAAGTATCAAAACAACCGCAAGGTCAATCATAACATCTGCAAAGTTAAAAACAGCAAAATTAAACCATTTGTGCCAAAAAACGTAGTCTACGACGCCTCCGTGGATGAAGCGATCGATGATGTTCGAGCTGCCGGCCCCAAGCAGCGCTCCAAGCGCGGTGGCGTGGGCATTTAGCAGGTGCTTTTCTAGGATCAGGTACAAAAAGACTGCGGCGATGAGGGCAAGCTGGATAAATTTCAGCCATTTGCCCAAAAAGGCGAACATCGAAAACGCTACGCCTTCGTTGTAAGTAAGCACGAGCGAGAAATACTCGCCCTCCCAGCTAAAGCCGCTTATAAACAGCATTTTGATGGCTTGATCGAGTGTGAATATCAGCGCGAAAGCCGTGAAAAATTTGATCAAAATTTTAGGCATTTAGGGCTTTTATGAAAAATTTCTCGACTTCATTCATGCGCTTTTCGACTAAATTTTGATTTTTGCCCTCAAGCAAGAGACGTATCACGTTTTCGGTACCAGAGTATCTAAACAGCGACCTGATACCGTCTTTTTCGAGACTTTTTTCGAGCTCTTTTAGCCCCGCGATCTTTTCAAGCGGTTTTTTCTCCGTGATCTTTAAATTTAGCAAAATTTGCGGATACGGCTTGATGGCTTTAAAAATTTCGCTCGCTTTTTTGCCCTTTTTTAGCATCATCGCGACGACTTGCATCGAGGTCACGAGCCCGTCGCCGGTTTTGGCATAGTCGTTAAATATCACGTGTCCGCTTTGCTCTCCGCCAAAATTTATGCCGTTTTCTTTCATCATCTCAAGGACATATTTGTCGCCGACATTTGCACGAAGCAGTTTGATTTTGTGAGATTTCAGATAGTCTTCCAAGGCTGCGTTACTCATGACGGTCGCGACGACTGCGCCGCCTTTTAACGCCTTTTTCTCGTTTAGATAAGTGGCCAGCACGCCAAGCACGGCATCTCCATGCACGACTTCGCCGTTTTCATCGACCACTACGAGCCTGTCGGCATCCCCGTCAAATGCAAAGCCGATGTCCGCACGCAGACGTTTTACCTCGTTTGCAAGCTCCTCGGGATGCAGCGCTCCGCAGCTTTGGTTGATATTGCTTCCGTTTGGCTCGTCGTTTATCACGATGACATCGGCCCCAAGCTCGCTAAATACAGTCGGTGCGACCTTGTAAGCCGCGCCGTTTGCGACATCTAGCACTACTCTTAAATTTTTAAGCGTCAGCTCTTTTGGGAAGGAATTTTTGATTTGTACGATGTAGCGGCCGATAACATCGTCTATACGCTTATTTGCGCCGATTTCGGTCATCGTTTTTTGAGCGTTTGCGATCATCTCGTCGTCGTAGTAAATTTTTTCGATCTCGGCTTCTATGTTTTCTTCTATCTTGTCGCCGCAATTATCGAAAAATTTTATGCCGTTGTCGTAGTATGGGTTATGACTGGCACTTATCATGATGCCCGCGTCACAGCGCATATTTTCGGTCAAAAATGCGATCGCAGGCGTAGGCATCGGACCGATTTGAAGCACATTGTATCCGACTGCAGTTAGCCCTGCAACTATCGCGGTTTCTATCATATAGCCGCTTTTTCTGGTATCTTTGCCGACTAGGATCACGTTTGTAGCGGAGTATTTTCTAAAGTAAATTCCGGCCGCCATCGCAAGGCGCATAGCCGTTTGTGCAGAGAGCTTTTCTCCGGCTTTGCCGCGAACGCCGTCAGTACCAAATAGTTTCATAGATTATCCTTTTATTAAAATTTAGCCTCGTTGATTTCAGCGTTATTTTATCAAAATTTCTCAAATTTAAGCCCTAAAATTTTTCTCACTCTTTAAATTTTACTTAAATTAAGCGCCATTTAAAACTAAATTTTATATAATCACGGACTAAAATTATCAAAAAGGTATATTATGGCAAACCATAAATCTGCTGAAAAAAGAGCAAGACAGACTATAAAAAGAACTGAAAGAAACAGATTTTACCGCACAAGACTTAAAAATATAACAAAAGCTGTGCGTGAAGCTGTTGAAGCAAAAGACGTAAATGCCGCTAATGAAGCGCTTAAGCTCGCAAATAAAAGCATTCATAGCTTCGTAAGTAAAGGCTTTTTGAAAAAACAAACCGCAGCTCGCCGCGTTAGCCGCCTTGCACAACTTGTAAATACATTAAAAGTCGCCTAATCTCCCTTAATGTTTGCCGACAAACTCCGTCCATTTTTGGATCGCTATAATGAAATTTCCGCACTTCTTGGCGATCCAAATATAATAAACGACATCGAAAAGATGACCAAACTCTCAAAAGAGCAGTCATCTATCGAACCTATCAAAAATGCGGCAAGCCAATATCTACAAACACTAGACGATATCGAAGAAAACAAAGCCCTGCTTGATGACGCCGAGCTTAGCGAGCTTGCGCGCGAGGAGCTAAAATCAGCCCAAGTCCGCAAAGAAGAGCTTGAAAACGAGATCAAAATTTTACTCTTGCCAAAAGATTCTAACGACGATAAAAATATCTTTTTAGAGATCCGTGCAGGCACCGGTGGCGATGAGGCAGCGCTTTTCGTAGGAGATTTGTTTAACGCTTACATTAGATATGCAGATTTGCGCGGGTATAAATTTGAGATCGTCAGCCAAAGCGAAGGAAGCGCGGGAGGATTTAAAGAGATTATCTTGCTTATAAAGGGCAAGGGAGCTTATTCGCGCTTAAAATTTGAGGGCGGCACCCACCGCGTCCAGCGCGTACCAGAGACCGAGAGTCAGGGGCGCGTGCATACCTCAGCCGTCACGGTCGCGATCATGCCCGAGGTCGAGGACAGTGAGATCGAGATAAATCCAAACGACCTTCGTATCGACGTCATGCGAAGCTCCGGGCATGGCGGGCAAAGCGTAAATACGACCGATAGTGCTGTTCGTATCACTCACATCCCTACAGGACTCGTCGTTACGAATCAAGACGGCAAGAGCCAGCACAAAAATAAAGAGGCTGCGATGAAGGTGCTAAAGGCGCGCCTTTACGAGATGCAAGAGGCCGAACGCATCGCTAAAGAGACTAGCGAGCGCAAAAGTCAAGTCGGCACGGGAGATCGCTCTGGGCGCATCCGCACCTATAACTTCCCGCAAAATCGCATAAGCGACCACCGTATAAATTTGACTCTTTACCGCCTCGATGCGATAATGGCAGGCGGACTTTTCGACGAGATCATCGAGCCGCTCATTGCCCATCATCAGGCCGAAGCGATCACTGACGCCGGACTTTGATATATATTTATAAAATATAAATCGACATTTCGCAAAGTTATTTTTGTAAATTTCTAACTCACAAATCCCAAAAATAGGCAATTTCGGTATTAAAATTTTATATTTGTTATGTTTTAAATTTACATATATTCTTTTTAAGTTTGGCTTAATTTTATTCAATTACAATTTCACTCACAAAACCAAAAATCAAAGGAGACGAAATGTCTATAAGTGCAAGAAATCAACTAAACGTTGAGATAACGGAGGTAAAATCAGGTGCGGTAAATTCGCTGATAGTAGCTAAAATGCCTGGTGGTGAGACACTAAAAGCGACAGTTACGATAGATAGCGAAAAGGCTCTTGGGCTAAAAGCCGGCAAAAAAGCAGTATTTTTGTTTAAGGCTTCAAGCGTTATCGTCGCTAAAAATGGTGAGCTAAAACTAAGCGCTACAAACCAAATCAAAGGCGTTGTGAGCGAAGTTAAAGACGGAGCTGTAAATTCAGAGATCATCATTGATGCAAAAGGCGATAAAATTTCAGCCATCATAACAAAACATTCATCAGAGCATATGCATCTAAAAGTAGGCGACAGCGTCACTGCGATCATCAAAGCGACACAGATCATCGTCGGCGTTAAATAATTTCAAAGGGCGTTTCGCCCTTTTTCTTCTAAATCCCTCAAATTAATTCGTAAGATTAAGTTTATAAAGCCCGTTTTTGACTTTGCTAAAAATTTTAGCCTTTTGCAGAAGTTTAAAGGTCTCGATGACGGTTGGTTTGCTGACGTTTAAATTTTCGCAAATTTCAGAAATTTTGCAAAAGACAAACCCGTTTTCATCGCAGTTTAAAAGCAGTAAATTTATGATCTCGACCTTCTTTTCGCCTAGTATCGCCGAGTAAATTCCTCTTTCGTTTGGCGTCATAGTAAAGTCCAAAGCGTCAGTACCCAAACGATCGCAGCTATTACGATCGATAAAAATACCGCCGCACTTCCGGCGTCTTTAGCCGCCTTTGCTAGCGGGTGGATGTCTCTCGTGCATAGATCCACACACCTTTCTATCGCTGAATTCACACACTCTGCAAAGAGCACGAATATGAGCGAAGCTATAAGAGCGATGTGTAAATTCAGGCTAGTTGGCAAGAAAAACGAAACGATAATGAGCGGGGCGATGATATAAATTTCTATACGAAAGGAGCTTTCTTTACCGTAAATTTCGCAAAGCCCGTCCAATGCGTATTTCGTATTTTTAAAAAAGTTATATTTTGGCTGATTTCTCATGATCTTCCTTTGGCCTGAAATATATCATTTTGATGCTTACAAATAGTTTTTTGTAGTACTTGGGATTATAATTTTAATACCAGCTTATATATAAAAATTAATTTGATATTTTTAGTAAAAAGTTGATAATTAATTTAAGAAATAGCAACTATCTTACTTCAAAGGAGCGAACATGAAAAAACAAGGTTTATCCAGAAGGGATTTTGTTAAATTTAGTGCAGTAGGCGCTAGCGCTTTGGCACTTAGCGGTATGAATTTAGTCGCTGCAATGAATGAAAAAGACGTCAAATGGGACGAGGAATTCGACGTCGTCATCATAGGCTCGGGCTTTGCCGCTCTTGCAGCCGGTGTGACATCGGCTAAAAAGGGCAACAAGGTCGTTTTGATCGAGAAAATGGGGCGCCTGGGAGGAAATTCCGTCATAAACGGGGGTATTTTTGCCGTTCCAAATAGCGACATCCAAAAGAAAGCCGGCATAAAAGACAGCACGGAGCTTTTTATGAGTGACTGCCTCAAGGCCGGTCGGGGCATAAACCACAGAGAGCTTCTTGAAATGCTTGGTAAAAGGGCGCAAGATGCGTATAAACTAACGCTTGATTGCGGTGCTAAATACATCGATCAGCTCACACATGCGGGCGGCCACTCCGTGCCAAGGAGCCTTCAGACTGAAAACGGCAGCGGCTCTGGTATCGTGCTTCCTATGATCGACACGTTTGAAAAGCTTGACGGTACGACTGTCAAAAAAAGAACGAAATTTGACAACTTCGTCTTTGACGACAAAGGTGCGGTCGTAGGCGTCATCGTGCGAGAAAACTATAAATTTGACGGAAATTTGATGAGCGATGATGTCGAAAACAAAGGCGGTGACACCAAATACATCAAAGCCAAAAAGGCCGTTATGCTGGCTGCGGGCGGATTTTGCCGAGATAAAATTTTTAGACGCTTGCAAGATCCTAGGATCACGCCGGAAACAGACTCCACGAACCACCCGGGAGCCACAGCAGGCGCGCTATTGACGGCATTTAGAGCGGGTGCATATCCCGTACAGCCAAGCTGGATACAATACGGACCTTGGGGATGCGCCGATGAGACCGGCTTTGGCGTCGGCTCGATGTTTAACGTAAACGGCTCTTTCCCGTTTGGAATTTCAGTCAATCCTCGCACCGGCAAACGCTACATGAACGAGCTCGCAGATCGTCGCACAAGGACCGAGGCGATGTTTAAGGTCATTCACGAAAAGGGCGATGATGATAAGAATTTCCCTATAAATTTCTGCGATTCGCGCGCCTTGAAGCATATGTTGCCTGGACACTACGAAAAGGCGCTTGAGGCTGGAATTTGCAAGAAATTTGACACCATAGACGCCTTAGCCGCGGAGTATAAGATCCCAGTAGCCGAGCTTAAAAAAACTATCGCAAGGTATAATGAATTCGTCAAAAAAGGCAAGGACGAGGACTTTGGCAAGCCAGTCGCTGCGACTACTACAAAGGGCATCGACATATCTGTACCGCCGTTTTATGCAGAGCGCGGAACGCCAAAAGTCCACCATACGATGGGCGGGCTAAACATCAACACTAAAGCGCAGGTCATAAATTCGCTGACCGCTCAGCCGATACCAAATCTTTACGCTGCAGGTGAGATAACAGGCGGTGTGCATGGCGCTAGCCGTCTTGGCTCCGTGGCGATAACTGACTGCCTTACATTTGGCATGATAGCTGCCGAGACGATCGGCTAAATTTAGAAAAAGCCCGAGTTTTTCGGGCTTTATTTTATGTTAAATAGGTCTAAATTTTGCTTGTAGACGCTTGTGTTTATATCAAAAAAGCCAAGCAGCGAGTGAAAGACGTTATCCTGAGAGAAGCGCTCGCCTTTTACGTTTTGTAAATTTTGCTTTTTATCCTTTAGGCTTTCGCCAAACCAAGCGATGGCAGGGATATGCTTTTGCTCGTCAGGCGCTATGGCGTATGGCAGACCGTGCAGATAAATGCCGTTTTCTCCGAGGCTCTCGCCGTGATCAGAGAGATAAAATAGTGCTACATCGGCGTTTGTTTCCTGCTCTTTTAGCATGTCGATTAGGTTTGACATTATAAAATCAGTGTAAAGTATCGTATTGTCATAGACGTTTACGATCTCTTCGCTACTGCAGTTTTTTAGCTCGCTCGTTTCGCAAGACGGGCTAAACTGGGCGAATTCTTTTGGATATCTCTCAAAATATGTCGGTCCGTGCGAGCCGATGATGTGGATAAATATCGCCGTATCGTTGTCATCTTTTTTGGCGATCTCTAGCCAGTTTTTAGCATCTTCAAGTAGTACGGTATCCATGCCGACATCTCTTTGGATTACATTTTTCATACGGTCGCACACTCCCTTGCAGCCGTTGTCGTTTTCGGCCCAATACACATCAACGCCTGTTTTTGCCAGGATGTCGATCGCGTTTTCTTGGTTGTTCGCCTTATCGACCGAGAAATTTTCACGTCCTAAATTTGAAAACATGCAAGGGACGGACTGGGCCGTAGCCGTGCCGCAAGAGTAGAAATCCGGCAAGCTAACCACGTCTTTAGCTTGAGTAAATTTGTTCGTATCGTGTAGCTTGTAGCCGTTTAGCGAGTAGTTTGCCGAGCGCGCCGCTTCACCGACTATGAAAATAAGGATCTTTTGCCTGTCACCTTTCACTCTCGTGGCGTCGGCTGCTATGATCTTGAATTCCTCTTTTTTGTAAAAATATCTTTTCTTTATGAATTTATTTGTCGAATATATCGGGTAAAATGGCAAGTTGTAAAATCTAGCGTGATTGTGCTCTCTAAAAAAGGGCATGTACGTCTTTGTCAAAAATACACTAAATACTCCCAAAACGACTAAGCAGCCAAGTGTGAATGAGACTCTTTTGATGAGCTCTTGCTTGAAATTTGCGTATCGCACTTTTACTTTTATGATGTAGATTATCGGCAAAATGCACGTAAAAACGAGCCATAGCACTAGATTAAAATTTAGATAGCTTGCGGCTTCGGCTGGATTGGTCTCAAACACATTTCTTATCATCTCGCTATCTAAAATAACACCGTAAGCACCCATAAAATAAGCGCTTAAACTGCTTATCAGCACCGTAAGTACCGCGATAAATTTCCAAACATAGGGCATCAGTAGGATCGAGTATATAAAATTCGTCAATATAAAATAGATGATAGGAAGCGTGAAAAATATCGTTTTATTGCCATCAAAGCTTATGTCTTTAAGGCAAAATAAGAAAAATTGGTAGTTTAGTAAAAGCATAAAAATACTAAAAACCAAAATCAACGTGAGTGTCTTGATACGTAGGATTCTTTGCATGAAAAACCTTTCAGTAGTATTGAAATAGAATCAAAGACGGTATTTTAATATTTTTTTAGTTATATAAAGCAAAAATTTGATATTTTTCGTCTAATAAATTTAAAATTTTAAGGCTTTTAATGAAACTGATCAGCTGGAACGTAAATGGACTGCGTGCCGTTGCCGCAAAGGACGGCTTTGCGTGGGTGAGTGAGCAAAAGCCTGATTTTCTGGGCTTGCAAGAGATAAAGGTAAAAGAAGCCGACGTGCCGCCTGAAATTTACAAGCTTGACTTTAACGAGATCAGTGTAAATTCCGCAGTGCGAGCGGGGTATTCTGGCGTGATGAGCCTGTCTAAATTTAACACCGCCACGCAAAAATCGCTCTTTTTTAACGACGACGAGGGGCGGGTACTGGAGCACCGCTTCGGCAACTTCGTGCTGTTTAATATTTATTTCCCAAACGGGCAAAAAGATGACGCGCGGCTTGCCTATAAGATGGACTTTTACGCCAAATTTCTCGCATACATCGACGCTCTGGTCGCTCAGGGGCTGGACGTGATATTTTGCGGCGACGTCAATACCGCCCACCGCGAGATTGACCTCAAAAACCCAAAGGCAAACGCCAAAACTTCTGGCTTTTTGCCCATCGAGCGGGCGTGGCTGGATGAGGTCGTGGCGCATGGCTTTATTGACACTTTTCGGCAGGTGCATGGGGACGCGGCGGACGCGTATTCATGGTGGAGTTATCGCTTCAACGCGCGTGCGAAAAACGTTGGCTGGCGGATCGATTATTTTTTCATCTCACAAAGCCTAAAAAGCCGCCTAAAAGACGCATTCATCCTCGCTGACATCGGCGGTTCTGATCACTGTCCGGTTGGTATCGAGATCGAGCTTTGAGATTATCGGTTTTTAAAAGCCTCTATTTATAACAAATCATTGACACTTGCTTTGCTTCTGCTTTGCAGTTGCGAACGAAGTAAAGCAAAAACCCTATTCGCTCCAGGAGCGACCTAGCACAGACGCGAACAGCGTTTCAAGGGAATCTTTTTGCTTCGCAAAAAACGCGATGCTGATTTTGTGCGGGAGCGAGTAGCCGAACATATAGCACGATTTTTTCTGCTTCGCGTTGCTCGCAGCTTTTCAAGACGCTTCGTTGCACTCGCAACTGCAAGCAGAACGTTACGAGTGCGCAGTACGAAGTAAAAATCGGCAGCGATAGCGTCGCTTCACAAGGTTTTTACTCGAATGTTGCTCACATTCTCCTGCTTTGAAAGCTAAAAAACAATGAAATATTTTAACAGAGCTATAAAATTTAGTGAGATCAAATTTTATTAGCGACGATACCCGCATTTTAGGAAATACTCATGGTATCGTTTGTAATTGCTTGTATCGCATAAAATTCGTAAAGTCATCACAATAAACAATAATATTTATATATTTATTAATATTTTAATAATGAATTTTATGTAAAAATATAAATATATTACATAATATTTATGTAAATAGCTCCTGTAAAGAGAGCAAATCCAGCCTAGATATGATCTACTAGGTGTGTGATTAGGATCTTTGTGCCAAGCCCGATTAGTATCAAGCCTCCTAGCACGAGTGCTTTAGCCTCTAGCCAGGCGCCTAAAATTTTACCGACGTAACAGGCCGCTACGCAAAGCACGAAGCAAACTGTTCCGATGATCAAACAAGAGTAGGTTATATCGACATTTGCAAAGCTAAAAGTTATGCCAACAGCGAGCGCATCGATACTGGTGGCGACTGCGCCAAGGGCTAGATCCTTGCTGCTAAGGTTGATCAAACAGGGCTCATCTTTGGTGTGGCGGGCTTCCAAGATCATCTTCGCGCCCAAAAAGCCCAATATGCCAAACGCGATGAAATGGTCGATCTCTTGGATGAAATTTACAAAGCTAAGCCCCAAAATATAGCCTAAAAATGGCATAAGCGCTTGAAAAACGCCAAAAATTAGCGCCGTTTTTAGGACTTGCAAAAAGCCTAAAGTGCGACATTTCGTGCCGCTCGCGATGCTAAGTGCGACGCTATCCATCGCCAGTGCAAACGCCAGTAGTAAAATTTCCATCCGCTTCCTTTTTAAAATTTTGAAGCGTTAGAATACAAAAAGTTTCATTAAAGAATCGATAGTCTCGACCAAATAGCCATCTTTGCAAAGCGGCTTTAGCATCGTAATGATCTCGTTTTTGTCAAATTTCAGCCCGTTTATCTCAAGGTGCCAGCAGATGTTCTCAAGCGCCTCGTCAAAGCTGCGCCTAGCCGTCCTGCTCTCGCTTAAAAGCTCGCTTTTATAGGCTAAATTTTGCACTTTTAGCCACTCTTCGAGGCGACGCGTGGCGGGGTATTCTGACGCCTGCCTGCCAAATTTCTTAAAAAACGGCTCGAGAATGTCCGATGTCCTGGACCTCGCCCAGCCCAGGTAAATTTTGACCTCGCCCAGCGCGTAAAATTTCTTAAAATCTTCTTCGCTCGCTATCGCCGGACTCATCGTCGTAAGCGCGATGTCATAAATTTCATCGTAGCTAAATTCTTGCCAGCTTTTTTGAACGGCGGTCACGTTTTTTACGCTAAATTTTGCGGCGTCTTGCCTTAAAATATCGATCATACCGGCGGAGCTGTCCACTGCGGTAATGTGCGAGGCTTCTTTTGCCAGAAGTAGCGTCCAAACGCCGGTGCCGCAGCCGATATCAACGAGCGACTTGCCGCTAAAATTTACACCGAAATTTTGCAGCGCATCAAAAACTTGTCGCTGAAATTTATTGATACTGCCGTCAAATCTTTGATAATTGCTCGCTTTTTTATCCCAGATATTTTGCATCTAAATCCCCGTTTTTGGGTATAATTTTAGCAAAAAGGGCGGCAAAATGAAAGAATTCATCTACAAGCTAAAAGTCCCGCCGCAGGCTATCGACATGCACGGGCATATGAACAACACTTATTATTTCGTACTCATGCAAGAGGCGGCATTTGCGCACTCTGACGCGGTAGGCGATACGCTGGACGCTCAGCGCGAGCGAAACGGCGTCTGGCTCATCAGGGCTAACGAAGCCACATATATCGCGCCCGTAAAGCTTGGCGATCAAATCGAGATCCACACCTGGACGCAGGCTGATAAAAAGGCTACTTCGTTAAGATTTTTTGAGTTTAAAAAAGATGGCAAGATCATCGCAAAAGCAAAGACGACTTTCGTTTATTTCGATCCGATTTCGCAGCGACCAAAGGCGATCCCGGAGGATATCATCGCGCTTTATGAGTGATCGCACTCTTCGCAGATGCCCTTTATGACGGCACTTTTTACGATCTTTGCTTGCTTTGGCATCGGCACTTCGATATTCGTGACTTTGTGACAGACGTCGCAGATGAAATACGCTTTCGCTCCGTCTGCGAGCTCGTAGTAGCTTTTGTGGTTGTTTTCGGTTTTTACGATGAGGTTTTGCTTCTCAAAGAGCTCCATACTGCGGTAGATCGTCGTTTTGTTCGCATCTAAATTTTGTAAAATTTCGTCGTAGCTAAGAGGCGTTTTGCTGGCGTTTAAAATTTCGACCAGCTGCATCCTCAGCGGCGTAGGCTTTATGTCGTGTTCTTGTAAAAATTTCTCGATGTCCATATTTTGCCTTTAGTTTTGCTTATATTAACGCTAAAATTTTTAAATTTAATTTAAAAAGGCTCTATTATAATAAATCATTGGCGCTTGCTTCGCTTCTGCTTTGCAGTTGCGAACGAAGTGAAGCAAAA
Source organism: Campylobacter curvus (assembly GCF_013372125.1). NCBI lineage: Bacteria > Pseudomonadati > Campylobacterota > Epsilonproteobacteria > Campylobacterales > Campylobacteraceae > Campylobacter > Campylobacter curvus. The sequence goes on from NZ_CP053826.1 coordinate 109,897, forward strand.
ACCTTGCTCACTCCGCAAAGCGCCGAACATATAGCACGATTTACGCGGTCAGCTACAGCTTCCCTGTCCTCGTAGCGTAGTCTCGTCACGAGCGGTAGCGAAGTGAAAAATCGGCGGCGATAGCGTCGCTTCACAAGGTTTTTGCTCGAATGCTGTTCGCATTCTCCTGCTTTGAAAGCTAAAAATCAATGAGATGTTTTAACAGAGCCTTTAAAAAATAAAAGCTCTTTTTGACAAAGTAAAATTTAAGCATAGCTAAATAGAATGAGCAGCGAGGCTTAAAGCTGCGAGCGCAGGAAAGCAGAGCAAGACACACCCTCCGATTTTTACTTCACATTGCATATTCGTAACGAGATATGCTACGAATATGCGCCTCACTAGAAAAATAGTCTAAAATTTAGAAATTTCAGATAAAATTCAAACTTAAATCTCTTAAGTTGCAACTTAGTTGCATTTTGCTAAACTTGCGGATTATTTTTAAAGGAGAGATAATGAGAAAAATTTTCACTTTGCTAGTCATAAGTGCAGTTGTATTATTTGCCAAACCTATCGTAACCGCAAGCATTTTGCCGACAAAATACTTCATCGAGCAGATCGCCGGCGACACGCTTGATGTCAATGTCATGGTTGGCAAGGGCGCAGACCCGCACACATACGAGCCAAAGCCAAAGCAGATGAAAGAGCTTGAAAAAAGCAAGCTTTATTTTGCCGTTGGTATCGAGTTTGAGGACGCTTGGCTGGATAGATTTGCAAAGACTTATAAGAATTTAAAGATCGTAAAGACTCAAGAGGGTATCCAAAAGATCGCGATGAGTGAGGAGCATGAGCACGAACATGACGGCGACAAGCACCACGAACACGAGCATCATGATCATGATGGACATCACCATCATCATCATGACGGCCTTGATCCGCACATTTGGCTTGATCCTGTGCTTGTAAAGACTCAGGCTGAAAATATCGCAAACGCTTTGATCGCCGAGTTTCCTGCAAATGCCGAGCTTTACAAGGCAAATTTAGCTAAATTTGAGACTAAGCTTGACGAGCTTGATAAATTCATCGCTGATAAATTGCAAAACGTAAAGAGCCGCGTATTTATCGTATATCATCCGTCGTGGGGATATTTCGCTAAACGCTACAACCTGGAGCAAATCGCTATCGAAGTCGAGGGTAAAGAGCCAAAACCGACCGATATCGCCGAGCTCATCGACGAGGCTAAAGAGCACGGCGTGAAGGTCATTTTCGTAGCTCCGCAGTTTCCTAAAAAAGCGGCTAAGCTGATAGCCGAGCAAGCAGGAGCTACCGTCGAGGAGCTCGATCAGTTGCCTTTAAACTGGCTGGATGAGATGAGAAAAACGGCTGAAATTTTAGCCCGAAGCCTTTAATCAATGCTCGTGCGCATCCTTTTGCTGAGTCTAATTTATCTGCAGGCCTTTGGATGCGCACTCTGCTCGCTTTATAGTCCGACCGCGCACGTAAATACCGCATTTGAGGTCAAACAAGACAAAATTTCGGCGATAAAATTCACATGGACTTTTTCTGAGAATTTCTCGCAGCTCATGCAGCAAAATTTCGACCTGAATTCTGATAAAAAGATCGATGACAACGAGCTTCGCCAGATACGTTTAAACCTACTGGATTACCTTGTCCCGAGGCATTTTCTAGTTGATATCGAGCACTTTTACAAGGACGAAAACGCCACTGAGCTAAAGCTGAATTTAAGAGATTACAAGCTTTATTTCGACGAGGGGCGGCTGAAATTCAACCTTGCGTTCAACACCGACTTGCCTATAAAAAACGACTATGTCATCTCGGTCGAAATTTTCGATAAAGAGGGATATTTCAACTTCAAATTCCTAGACAGCGACGCTTTTAAAATTTCGCCTAAAGTTTGGGTCATACCAAATCCAAACTCAAACGTCATCTTTTACACCCTCTCGACCGAGCAAAGCGCCAAGGAGCACAACGAAAAGCCAAGCTTGAGTGCGGTCGTAAAGCAGCAAAACGAACATGCCGATATAGACGCGATCGACGAGCAAAAATTTGACTCCGTCACAAAGGCCAGCCTTGGCTTTTTAGACGAGCTGAAGCAACTTTTACGGCAAAATTCCGAAACGTTTAAATTCGTCTCGTTTTCGTTCATGCTGCTTTGCTCGTTCATCTACGGCTTTTTACACGCTGCGGGCGCAGGGCACGGTAAGATGCTTACGGGTTCTTATTTTGCGGCGACCGGAGGCAGCTACGTAAAGGCCGCTCTCTTTTCGCTAAAGATCGGCTTTTTGCACGTTATCGGCGCGTTTTTATTCGTTTGCCTGATGTTTGCGCTACTTTCCGGGGTGAGTGCCGGCTACACTAAAGACGCGGGTAGGATAACGACCGTCGCTTCGGCGATAGTCATCATCGCCATTTCGCTTTATATGTTTTATAAAAAGCTGAAATTTTACACCTCAAAGCCTACGGCCAGGCGAAATTCTTATATTTTTGACGTTTCTAAAAACGGCGCACCTGACACCACCCGCGCTAAGATGAAATTTCAGCCCGCAGCACACGCGGCGCAGTGTGGCTGTAATGTCTGCGCGCAGAAAAAAGCCGGGCCAAAGGGCTATCACGAGTGGCTGGTAGCCGCCGCTGCGGCACTTATCCCGTGTCCTGGCACGATCCTGGTTTTCGTGCTGGCTCACGAGCTTGGAAGCTACTTTGCAGGCTTTATGAGCGGTGTATTTATGGCGCTTGGCATGAGTGTGATCATATTCATCGCCGCGGTCTTTGGCGCCAAGCTAAATCAAAACGCCTTTAGCAAACTGAATCATTTTAAAATTTACGCTGAATTCCTAGCTCTTGCAGTGATGCTCGGGCTTGGGGTCTTCATACTTTTTACGACTACGACGCAAGTGAGTGTATTTTGAAGCATACTATCGAGATAAAAGACCTAAATTTTGGCTATGACAAGCAGCTCGTGCTGGAAAATATAAACCTGACCTACGACAGCAAGGACTTTCTAGCTATCATCGGGCCAAACGGCGGCGGCAAAAGCACGCTTTTAAAACTGATGCTGGGGCTTATCTCGCCTCAAAGCGGAGAGATAAGGCTCTTTGGTCAAAAGCCCCAAAATATCAGCAAATTTATCGGATACGTCCCTCAAAATTTCCTCTCTAACCAAAGCTTCCCGATGCGCGTCATAGAGGTTGTTTTGATGGGGTTATTGGATAAAAAGATGTTTGGCTTTTACTCTAAAAGCGAGCGAGCTCAGGCCGAGGGGGCGCTAGAGAGCGTCGGTATGGCGGGCTTTAGCGAGCAGCGCATAGGAGAGCTTAGCGGCGGGCAAAGACAGCGCGTTTATATCGCTCGTGCGCTTTGTGCGAACGCTAAAATTTTGATGCTAGATGAGCCCACGGCGAGCATAGATACAAAGGGTCAGGCTGAAATTTACACTATCTTAAAGCAGATAAACTCGCGCGGTATAGGCGTCGTGCTCGTCAGTCACGATCTAAATATCGCGTTAAACTATGCGACGAAGGTCGCCTACGTCAGTAAAAATTTATATTTGCACGATATCTCGCCTCAGATGATGAAGCGCGATTTCATCGAACATCTAGTGCATGAGCACAACCACTTCTGCGATGTCGAGGTGGCTCTTGGCGAGTGCGTTTGCGAGCATGAAAAGTCGCGAAGCGAAATTTCTGGCGTGAGCGAGCGAAGGCCTGCGACAATGAAATTTAACATCTTTAAAGGCGGCTACGATGGCTGAAATTTTTAGCCTAAGCTTTATGCAAAACGCTTTGCTAGCGGGCATTTTAGTCAGCATAGTCTGCGGCATGATAGGCTCGCTAGTGGTGATAAACCGCATGACCTTCATCGCCGGCGGTATCGCACACGGAGCATACGGCGGTATAGGGATGGCATTTTTCTTTTCGCTGGAGCCGCTGCTTGGCGCGGGGCTGTTTTCGCTGTTTTTAGCCCTCGTCATTGCGACTATCACGCTACATGATAAAACTAAGATCGACTCCGTCATCGGCGCGATATGGGCGTTTGGCATGGCGATTGGTATCATATTTATCGACCTCACCCCCGGCTACAACGCCGACTTGATGAGCTATCTTTTTGGCTCTATACTCGCAGTCAGCCATAGCGATCTGCTTTTCATGGGCGCGATAGATGCGGCATTTATCCTCATCATCGCGGTCTTTTACCGCCAGTTCGTAGCTTTAAGCTTTGATGCGGAATTTGCAAAGCTGCGCGGAGTGGATACGACGTTTTTTTACTATCTGCTTGTGTGTATGATGGCGCTTTGTGTGGTCGCGACGATTCGCGTGGTGGGGCTTATTTTAGTCATCGCACTGCTTACGATACCGCCTTATATAGCTCAAGTCTTTGCCAAGAGGCTAGGCTCGATGATGGTCATCTCGGCGCTTTTTTCGGTGGCATTTTGCGTCGCCGGGTTGATGCTCAGCTTTTGGCTGAATTTAACCAGCGGCGCTAGTATCATCCTCGTAGCTTCGCTTTGCTTTTTTGTGTTTTGTTTTAAATTTAAGGATCTAAGGGGCTAGTTTATCTCGCTCCACTCGTTTTCTAAATTTAAAAGCTTCGTAAATCTTACTCGCTTCAGGAATGACTACGATCACTGACGGTAGCATCGCTTTATGAGGCTTGACTTTATTTTAACAGTTAAAAATTAAAAATTTTATTTGAATAAAAGGAGCAAAGAGCCAAAAGGCTCTTTGATTAAGATTTAGTGAGCAAAATTTATTAGTATTTTACTCCCATGCCCCCAAATTTTAGAGTGTTTGCAGTTTTGTTGTCGTTACTTGTGATATTGTCTTTAAGCTGTACCAAACCAGGCAATTTCCAAACATCTTTGCAAAGACCATCTTCACCTATTGTTGCACCTATCGTGCCGTTGCCTGCATCATTACCTATTGTAAGACAAGTGTCTGTCTTTGCTTTAACAGGGTTTGGTACATTGCTCATGTTTTTAATAGCCGAAAAAGAACCTTGTGACGTATAATAAGCACCAATATCTGCAACCAAAGTTTGGACATTGGTAGCCACCTTTGAAATCTCCGCATCATCTCTAGTAGCTGCTAGTCTTGGGATAGCGACAGCTGCCAAGATACCTAAAATCACGATCACGAAGATCAACTCGATCATTGTAAAACCCTTTTTCATGGTTTTCTCCTTTTTGAAGTTTTGTATTTGTTATACGATTGCGAATTATACTACGAAATTCGTTTTTTTGCAAACAAATTTTAAATTTTTTATAAACTAGCCATTTTGCGGGCTTTGTATGCTTGGTATTTGGCTAAATTCTATCCGTTTACTTTTATAATACGATCCAAGTTCGCTTATGACGATGCCGGCTAGTATTATCGTCGCTCCTGAAATTTGCACTGAATTTAGATGCTCTCCGCCTACAAAATACCCCAGCACGCCCGCGCTCACCGGCTCAAGCGTAAAAATGAGTGCCGCTTTTACAGGCGAGGTGTAGCGAAGCATGAGATGCTGCATGATAAAGCCAAAAAGCGTGGCAAAAACGATAGATATCACCATCGCTTTGTAAAAAGCGTAGTCTAAATTCGGCTTCGCTCCGCCCTCAAAGATAAAAGCAAAGATAAGGCTTAGCACGCAGACGACCGCAAACTGCGTATTTATCAGCATAAAAAGTTCACAGCGCTTGACAAAGATGCTCGTAAATATGATATGAAGCGCCCAAGCAAAGGCGCAAACGACGCTCAAGAGCTCGCCAAAGCTTAGGCCAAACCTGGCATTTGAGAGGAAATAAAGCCCAAGAGCGCCTAAAGATATGCCAACGAACGAATAAACGTAAATTCTTTGACGAAAGAGCAAAAACATCAAAAACGGCACGATGACGACGTTTAGACCCGATATGAAGGCGACCGCGCCGCTATATGTGAATTTAAACGCAAATGTTTGAGCGCTGAAACCGCAAAATAAAAATAGCCCCAAGATGACACCGTATTTTACGGAATTTGGATCAAATTTTCTAAATTTGAGCGTAAAGGCGGACATCAGCACAAACGATATCAAAAATCGCCAAAAAAGTATCGTAAAGACACCGTTTGTCGCGGTCGCTCCCGCCATCGGCAAAAACGTCGCTCCCCAAACCAAAGCGACAAATATGAGCGCGATATCCGCGCGGAATTCTTTCGTTTTTAGTCTATTCATCATATTCCTTTTAGTTTTAGTTCTTTTTGGTAAAATTTTGATACATTATTTAAGTGCTTCGCAAATCTTACTCGCTCACAAAGTGCCGTTCTCGAGAGTAGCGACGGTGGCGAACGAAGTGAAACTAAGCATATAGCACGAAATCAACGGTCAGCTACCGCTTCCCTTAATTTTTGCTTCGTGCTTATGCACTCGCAACTGCGAGCAGAACGGCAGAAATAGTGTCGCTTCATAAGGTTTGACTTCGCTGAAAAGAAATCAAAAATTTACTAAAAAGAGCCTTTATTTTTATAGTATGAGCCTATCTCACTTAGTAAAATTCCAGCCAGTATCACGAGCGCTCCGCCGATCTGAAGCGCACTAAACCTCTCTCCGCCCACAAAATATCCAAGCACGCCCGCACTAACCGGCTCAAGCGTAAAAATGAGCGACGTTTTCATCGGCGTAGTGTAGCGCTGCATCGCGTTTTGAACGAAAAAAGCAAAGACCGTGGCAAAAACTGCCGTGATGATGACGGCTTTGTAAAATTCCGTGTCAAAATTTGGCATGGCCGTGCCCTCGAAAACGACTGCACATATCAAAGATAGTGCGCAGATAGTCAAAAACTGCATGCAAACCAGCGCATAAAGCTCGCATCGCTTTACGAAAACACCTGTAAAAACTATCTGAAGCGCATAGGCAAAAGCGCAGATGACACTTAGCAGCTCTCCTAGCCCCAGGCCAAATTCGCCGGAGGATAAAAAATAAAGCCCGATCGCGCTTAAAAACGCGCCCGCAAACGAGTAGATATAGACCTTTTGCTTGAAAAATAAAAATACTATAAACGGCACGAAAACTACGTTTAGACCTGTTATAAAGGCCACGCTGGAGCTTAGAGCGTATTTTAGCGCGAACGTTTGAAAGGCAAATCCGGCAAATAAAAACGCGCCTAAAATGGCGCCGTATTTTATAGAATTCGCATCGATCTTGCGCACGAAAGCTAGGCTGATTAGCACCATCAGGAAAAACGCTAGCAAAAACCGCCAAAAAAGCAGCGTGAATACGCCGTTTGTATGAAGCGCTTGCGCCATAGGCAAAAACGTGACGCCCCAAACGACGGCGACTGCGACGAGTGCAAGATCGGCGAGGAATTCTTTACTTTTTCTGGCTGACATTTACTTTAGTATATCGTTTAAAATTTTTGCGCCCTTGCCAAGAGTCCCGCCGCGCAAGCCGCTCTCCTTTTCGCTCATGACCTTAAAAAGCCCCTCTAGCGTTTTGCGCGTGATGTAGTCGTTCATATCCTCGTTTTGCTGCGGGATGTATTCGCCTGCGCCAAGGTCTGAGGCTAAATTTTTGAGCGATTTTGCGGTGTCGGAGTTTGTCAGAGCATTGTTTGCAACGAGCGAATTTAGCTTTTTGTAGGCTGTTGCGAACGAGTTGTCGCTCATCATTTTTTCAATGATAGGCTTAAAGACCTTTTGTAGATTTTTGCCCGATCTTTCCTGTAAAAATTTCGTAAAGCTGTCCTCGCTGCCGTTAAGGACCTTTTTTACGTCCGCTTCGCTCATATTTTTTATGGTATCGCTAAAGACGTTCGCAGCTTTTGGTACGGCCTCGCCTGCAGCTTTGTTCATCGAAACGACGAGCTCGTTCGCCCATTTGTCGCCACCTACTTTTTTGGCTAAATTTGCAGCCGTTTGCAGTGAGCTTGGTAGCGGGATCTTGGCCGTAGCGCTGTTTAAAAAGCCGTCTTTTGAGAGCTGATCGACCGCGGCGTTTAGTGCGCTTGCAACGAGGCTTTTATAGTCGCCGTTGCTGCTTGGATTTGCAGAATTTATGGCGCTCATGCCGGAATTTAGCGTATCTTTCCAGCTTGCATGAAGTATGCTAATCACGCCAAACGCAAGCAAAAGCAGGCAAAATTTTCTCATCGCTATCCTTTAGTGAAAAATGCTATATCAAAACGAAGTTAAGCGGATTTATTTTATCAGAAAGTAAATTAAGATATAATGCAATTCTAAAATTTTTGCGGGGAATTTATGCAAGAGCTTTTCTTTTCGCTACTTTTGGCAGTCGATATTTTCGCCCTCGAGGCGTCCTTTGAGCCGTTACTATTTTTAAACTACGATGAGAGCAGGGCGCACCTTGGCAAAAAGCTCTTTTTCGATAAGAGACTAAGCAGCAACGAAAACTACTCGTGCGAGACCTGTCACAACCTCTACTGGGACTTTAGCGGCACGAATTCAAAATACGTCCAAAAGGGCACTCTAAACCCGCCCAGCATCTTAAATGCAGCGTCAAATTATATATTTTACAACGACGGTCGTATCCGCGGCATCCATGCTCAAGTAAAAGAGTCCATCACCTCGCGCTATGAGCTAAATTCCGGTGAAGATAAAATTTTAACCGCCGTAAAGGGCATCGAGGAATATGAAATTTTGTTCGCCCGCATCTACAAAGACGGCATAACTTATGAAAACATAGTCGATGCCTTCGTAGAATTCGAAAAGGCGATACTGACGATAAATTCGCCCTTTGACAGATATCTGGCGGGCGATGAGAGCGCGCTTGGCGAGGGTGAGAAAAAGGGATTTGAAATTTTTAAAAATTTAGGTTGCGTAGCGTGTCATAACGGTAAAAATTTAGGTGCGAATTTGATGCAGGACGTGCGATTTTCAAAGGATATATTAGCCGGCATCTCCTCTCAAAGCGATATGAACAAGCGCCTTTACCGCGTGCCGTCACTTAGAAACATCGCGGCAAGTGCGCCTTATTTGATGGACGGCAGCATAATGACGCTAAAAGAGGCGATAAAACATATCGGCGCAAATCAGTTTATGTATGATCTAAGTGGTGACGAGATCGATGCGCTCTATAAATTCCTGCTTTCTTTAAGCGGCGAACGCCCGAGGATAATGAATGAACCTTCGTCAAATTAAAATTTTCGCTTTTGTGCTGGCGGTAGTATTTGGTGTGTGTGCGTTTTTCATCTACAAAACGAACAAGGCTTTGAGCGTGAGCGGGGAATTCAACAACGCTCTTATAAATTTAAAGCTTGCAAACGACGAGATGAATTTCAACCTCGAAAATAACATACTCGTGCTTAATTACGACGAACTCAACAAAAACGCTAAAAATTTCGACAGGAATTTAACGAAGCTCTTAGCGCTAAACGAGCAAAATTTAGGGCTTGGCCTGCATGATAACGCGGACAAGCTAAAAGAGCTTAGCGAAATTTACACCAAAAAACGTAGGTTCGTCGATAGATCAAACTACGTTAGCTCTGGCATGGCGGCGTTTATCATAGCCGGCGAATACGAAATAAACAAGGATCCCGAGCTAAAAGCGTTCGAGCCTTTGTTTTTGACGATAAAAAATATGATCAGATTTGATCTGCAAACCGTCAAACAAGCCCAGTTGCAGATAGATGAGATGTCCGGGCTAAGCGAGCAAAACGCCAAACAGTCCAATATGCTAAAAAAGGCCAAATACGCGCTAAATTCCATGATCTTGCTAAATACGATCTACACTCAAAGCGCCCAGCTCGGGCTTGGTAAATTTATAGAAAATTTTAGACGCGAAAATCTCATTTGGTATAAAGAGGTGTTTGATAGGCTGAAATTCTTGCAAAGCGTGGCTTTCGTTTTGTTCTTTTGGCTACTGGCGTTTATATTTTATCAAGCAAGACAAAGCGTGAGAAATTTGCGCCAGATAAAGCTTTTAAAGACGACGATAGACGGCGGGCATAGCTCGATAGTATTTTCGGACGTGCTAAATAAAATTTTATACGTGAATAAAACGTTTGAAGAGACGACCGGGTATAAACTAAAAGAGGTAAAAGGCAAAAATCCTCACGTGCTAAAATCCGGCATGCACCCGGAAAGCTTTTACGAGGGCATGCGAGAGGCGATAAGGACGGCGAATTTTTGGGAGAGCGACGAGCTCATCAGTAAGGCCAAAGACGGAAACCTCATCTACGAAAAGGCTAAATTTATCCCGTTTTTCTTTCGCTCTAAGCTCGAAGGATATATCGCCATCAAGCTAAATAGGACCAAAGAGACCATAATGCTAAACGAGCTCGCGGTCAAAAACGAGCAGATAAAGGCGCAGTCGGCGATCGATAAGCTCACCGGCTTTGGCAATTATTTCGCGCTGACTGAAAATTTAGAGGCTAAAAAGGACGGCATGCTTATTTGCATGAGTATTAAAAATTTCAAAACACTTAGATTTTTCTATCAAACCAGGATCATCGACGCCATGCTAAAAGCGATCGCCGATACGCTCAAGCTCTGCGTGGATACCTCGCAGATAAACGCTTGGCTCTTTCGCTTTCAAGACGATGCGTTTTACCTTTGGTACAACGGGGATAATATCGTCCGAGACATCGGCTTTATCAAGGAGTATTTTAGCTTCAACAGGCTTGAGGTGATGATAGATGACAAGCACGAGAGCTTGCCAAACCCCAAAATAGTCATGGGCGTGTCTTTACCAAACGACACGCCTCAGACTAATCGCTTGATGCAGGCTATCTTGGCAAATCAACAAGCCCTGGATAACGGCAGCGAAATTTACTACTATCAAGAAAACGACGCCATCGAGATGCAGTATCACAAGAACCAGCTCGCCACTCAGCTAGTAGAATACGCCCTTGAAAACGATATGGTGATCGTCGAGTGTCAGGGCATTTATGATGTAGATGCGAACGAAAAAGAGGCGAAATTTTACGAAGTCTTGGTGCGCATAATGGATCAAAACGGCAAGATCCGCTATCCGGGTGAATTTTTAGAGATCGCCATGAGGACGCAGCTATACGTGCAAATAACCAAAAAGGTCATCGCTCACGCCTTTGCCCTCGTCGAAAAATACCCGCAATACACATTTTCTATAAATCTTTCAAGCTCCGACATCGCCGATCGCTCCGTCAGAAAGCTACTGGAAGAGAAGCTAAGCGCATGCGCAAATCCCGCTCACGTATGCTTTGAGATGCTAGAAAGCGAGGAGATGAGCGATTATGAAGGCATAAATTCTTTCATAAAGCGCGTGAAAAGCTACGGATGTAAAATTTCGATCGATGATTTTGGCTCGGGGTATTCAAACTATTACCGAATTTTGGAGCTTGACATCGATAACATCAAGATAGACGGCTCGATAATCAAAAAGCTGCCATATGATCAAAATGCGGGCGTCCTAGTCGAAACCATCGTAAATTTCGCTAAAAAGCAGGGCTATAAGGTCGTAGCGGAGTTTGTGAGCTCGCCTGAAATTTTAGCCAAGGTGCAGGAATTTGGCATCAAATACGCACAAGGCTTCTTGCTGGGCAAGCCAAAGTCGATGAGCTAGGCGACCACCACGGTAAATTTAGCCTTTTTATAAGCGTCATTGCTCGAAATTTAGCACTTCGCAAGCACATCTTGCTCTACTGCTCTTTTTGCTTCGATTCCATCTTGTGATCTTTGGGCGACCGCAGTTTTCGAGCGAGCAAAGATAGTCAATATAAAAATAAAATAAAATAAAAATTTTAAGTAAAATAAATCAGCAATTAACGAAATTTTAAAGCTTATGTGGATAATATTTTAAAGTTTGAAAGAAGTGGTGACCCCTACGAGACTCGAACTCGTGTTACCGCCGTGAAAGGGCGATGTCCTAACCGCTAGACGAAGGGGCCGCCGTCGGTCATTAAAGATGGGATTATATTATTTATTTGCTTAATAGAATATAAAAAAGGAAAAAATTGATAAATAAAATTTTAAATTTCACCACGACTATAGTCGCTGCCTTTATCCTTCTTGGCTGCGTAAAAAACGAGCTTCCTCAAAGGTCTCAAACGTTTCAGGTCACTATATTTTCACCGCTTATAAAAATAAACGATATCGGCTTTTTACATAGCTATAAAAACGGTCTGAATTTGCAAATTTACAGCTCTGGCATCAATACCGCGGACATAAAAATAGACGATGAAATTTGCGTCAATCGCGCTTGTTTTTCAAAGACGGAATTTAACGAGAAATTTTTCCTGCGCCCGCATTACGAGACGATATTTCAAGATGTCTTGCAAAAAAAAGAGATCTATGACGGCAAAAATCTCGTTAGAAAAGAGTGCGGATTTGAACAAAATATAAGTAATGATTCAATAGAATATGAAGTTTGTGACAATTTAATAAAATTTATCGACACTAAAAATCGTATAAAAATCATACTCAAAGAGCTGAAATGAGATACATCGGAGCGCACGTGAGCGCTAGCGGCGGCGTGCAAAACGCACCTTTAAACGCCGCAAAGATCGGAGCTAACGCCTTTGCGCTTTTTGTCAAAAATCAGCGTCAATGGTCGGCAAAGCCGCTTGAAAGTGACACTATTTTGGAATTCAAGCAAAACTGTAAGGCCGCGAACATAAGCCCCCAGCATATCTTGCCTCACGATAGCTATCTCATAAATTTAGGCCACTATGACGACGCTAAGCGTGAGCAAAGCTTTAAGGCGTTTGTAGATGAGATAGAGCGCGTGAGCGAGCTTGGGCTGGAGCTTTTAAATTTCCATCCGGGCTCACATCTAAATGAGATAAGCGAAAACGAGTGTCTAAATTTGATCGCAGAGTGCATGAACGAGGCGTTAAAGCGTACTGCCGGCGTGAAGCTCGTCATCGAAAATACCGCGGGACAAGGCTCAAATTTAGGTTTTAGGTTCGAGCAGCTGGCGTATCTGATCGAGCGCACGGACGATAAGAGCCGCGTTGGCGTTTGTATCGACACCTGTCACGCCTTTGCCGCGGGATACGATCTGCGCACGCCTGAAGCCTATAAAAAGACGATGGACGAATTTGACGCCGTTATCGGGTATGAGTTTTTATCGGCGATGCATCTAAACGACTGTAAATTCGGGCTAAATTCCAGAAAAGATCGCCACGAGAGCCTTGGGAAGGGATTTTTGGGGCTTAAAGCGTTTGAGTGTATAATGAACGACGAGCGCATAGGCGAGATCCCGATGATACTAGAGACGATAGATGATAGCATCTGGGCTGATGAGATCAAAATTTTAAGAAATCTACAAAAAGGAAAAAAATGACGAGAAAGATCGCTCTTAGCATGCTTGCGTCATGCTCTTTGCTAAACGCCGGCGGCTATAAAGTGCCTGAACAAAGCGCGGATTCGCTGGGATTGTTAGCCAGCAACGTTGCCATGAGCTTTGGTGCCGATGTGGCCTATTTTAACCCCGCAAATATGATGTTTCTAGACGGTAGGCATCATTTCGAGGGCTCTCTTGGCTGGTTTCACATTGGCGAGCTTAAATTTAAAAACGATAACGGCAAGAGCTACAAATCTGAAAATTTTGACTCCCTGGCTACGACATTTAGCTTCGTTTCGCCTGAATACTATGAAAACTGGCGTTTCGGCCTGGCTTTGGCGGTGCCGGCTGCCGTCGGTATGGCCTGGGAGGATGCAGATACGGCATTTACGGGCAAGAGATTTAAACTGCAAGTAGTCGAGCTAAATCCAACCGTAGCTTATCGCATAAACGACTCGCTTGCCGTGGCGGTCGGTGCGAGAGCCGTTTATAGCAAAGGCAAGGTCGCGAGCGATTTTGGAAGTATCGGATACAGAGAGCTTGAAGGGGATAGCATAGACTACGGCTACAATGCGGCTTTGAGCTTTAGACCGATAGAAAATTTAAGCCTCGCGGCGACTTACCGCTCCAAGGTCAATATGACTATCAAGGGCGATGCAACCGGTACATTTAACAGCCCGCTTAGAGCGATAAACTACAGCGGAGGAGCAAAAGTGCAGATACCATTGCCAGCTCAGCTAGTCTTGGCTGCGGGGTATAAAATTTCAGATCTCACGCTTTTACTGGCCTACGAGAGGACGTATTGGTCGAAATTTAAAGGATATGACTTTGAGTATTCAAACAAAAACGCAGCCCAGACGAACTCTCGTTTTGCCGGGTATTTCAACCGCTTGATGGACGATCCTGTAAATAGAAAATACAGCGACTCAAATACCTACCGCCTAGGAGTGGCGTATGACGCGAGCCAAAGGCTGAGACTAATGGCGGGCTTTGCCTACGATCAGGACGTTTCAAACGCCAGAAATACCGGACTTGAGCTACCAAATACCACCTCACGCGCGTATTCTTTTGGCATAAATTATAAAATTTCAGAGGCGCTTGAGGTCGCGCTTGGCTATGTCTATCAAGACAGACACCAAAAACGCGCCGAAAATATCCCAAACGGCCAAAACAGCACCATTTCGGGAGAATTTGGACGCGGGGCTATACAGATCTTGGCTACAAGCTTTAAATATAATTTTTAGGCGAAAATATGCAGTATAAGTATCAAAATCTCTACGAAATGCTAAGCGACGTCGCAAAGCAGCGCTTTGGCTGCACGGCGATATTTGACGATAAGCAGAAGATAAAATACGGTGAGCTAAAAAGCAGCGTGGATAAGGCCGCGATGTATCTGCAGGCTATCGGCGTGAAATTTGGCGACAAGGTCGGCATGGCGGTCGTAAATTCTCAGGAATTCATCGTTGCTTATCTTGCCGTGACTGCCATCGGAGCGGTCGCTGTGCCTATGAATACCTTTTTGAAATCGGAGGAATTCTCTTATATTTTAAACGACTGCGGCGCTGAAATTTTGTTTGCTTCAAGTCAGCTTGCAAAAGAGCTTGCTCCGCTAAACGAGCTAAAGCAGCTACAAAAGATCATTTGGATAGGCGAAGTGCCGAAATCTTTGCAGGTAACAAGGCTCGAGCCTAAGCAAAATTTAGACGAAGAATACGGCGAGAGCGTCTATCTGGCACCGGCTTTGCAGCAAGAAAACGGCATCGACGCGCAGTATTTCAGCCTGCAAGGTGCAAATGAGCGAAATATAAATTTTACCGATCTGTTCTCTCACAAATATACCCTAAGCATCTCCAAAACGCCCGAGATAGACGATCTGGTGCACATAATCTACACCTCAGGGACGACTGGTAAGCCAAAGGGCGCGATGATAAGCTATAAAAATATTTTCTCAAATATCGAGGGTGCTCACAATAGGTTCATCGTAAGATCAAGCGATAGATTTATCGTATTTTTACCGATGTTTCATAGCTTTACTCTAACGGCGATGATACTTTTGCCGATGTTCGTGGGAGCGTCGATGGTGCTCATAAAGTCGGTCTTTCCTTTCTCAAACGTCCTAAAGCAGACGCTTTTAAAGCGAGTCACCGTATTTTTGGGCATCCCTGCGATATATACGGCTATCGGCAAGGCGAAAATTCCTTGGTATTTCAGGTGGTTCAATCGCATCCGTCTTTTTATCAGCGGTGCAGCTCCGCTGGCTAAGCAAACTATCGATGATTTTAAGGTAAAATTCCCTCATGCCAGGCTGGTCGAGGGATACGGACTTAGCGAGTGCTCTCCCGTAGTCGCGGCAAATTTATATGACAAGCAAAAGAGCCTGAGCGTAGGGCCGCCGCTTGAGGGATACGAGGTCAAGATTGTAAATGACGAGATGATAGAGGTCGGCACCGGCGAGATAGGCGAGATCATCGTCAAGGGAGATTGCGTCATGCAGGGCTATTTTGGTATGCCAAACATAACGGACGAAACGATCATAAACGGCTGGCTGAAGACGGGCGATCTTGGCAAGGTCGATGACGAGGGCTTCATCTACATCGTCGATCGTAAGAAAGATCTCATCATCTCAAAGGGCATAAATATCTATCCGCGCGAGATAGAGGAGGTGCTTTACAAGCTTGAAGAGGTCGAAGCCGCCGCAGTCATCGGTATAAAAGACGAGCACGCGGACGAGGAGGTGGCGGCCTTTATCCAGCTAAAAGAGGGTATGGATCTGGACGAAAAACAGGTCCGTGACTATCTTAAAAAGCATTTGGCGAATTTTAAAATTCCAAAGAGCATCTATTTTGCCGAGCAGTTACCTAGAAATGCGACCGGTAAGGTGCTAAAACGCGTGCTAAAAGAACAGGTAAAGGATAAAATTTAGTGCAATATCTGCTTGATTTTTTAAATTCCGATATCAAAAAAAGCAAAATTTCGGCTCTCATAAAATGTAGCGAGGAAGAGGCCAAAATTTTACGCCATTTAAGCAAGATTTATATCGAAGGCGTGGCTAATATAAGCGTCTATGACCTGCTTTGCACGGTATTTGGCTCGCAAGATTACAGGCATCTTTCGTATCTGAAATTTATAAAATCCTTGCTTGATTACGGCTGGATAGTGCAAAGCTACAATATCTTTAAAACGCCAGAAAATACGAATAAATCAAGCGGCACGAACCTGCTTGCGCTTTTGCACTCTGAAATTTCACTTTCGCCCTCATTCCTCAAAATTTTAGAGGAGGGCAGCACGAAGGTAGAGCTGCCAACGCCTAGCGCGTATGAGGATCATTTGGAGTATTTGAAAGATCAGTTTTTAAGGATCGAGCTTTACGCCAAAGCCGCGATGTTTCAAAGCGGAGTAAGCGACGCCAAAGCGCGCATAAAAACGCAGATAAACGAGCTTGAAGCGCGCATAAACGAACGCATAGAAATAAGCAAAATTTCCATAAAAATCGAGCAAATTTTTAAGGACAACGCGCTTAGCGTAAAAGAACAGCTGATATTTTTAGCGCTTTTAAAAGAAGAATACGCTGGAGACTTTGAAAACGGGCGCGATCTAAATGCTCTCATCGGTCTCATAAGCGACGATGAATTCGAGCGCATCAAAAACCGCTCGCTGCTTGAGGACGGCTCCGCGCTCATCGAAAACGGACTGATCGATTATGACGAGGTTTTAAACGCCTTTGGTAACGTCAGCCGAAATTTTTTCATAAATGAGGAAATTTTACAAAGCATAATGCACCCTAAAAATGACAACGAGAGTAAAAAATTAAAGCTAGAAAGCCTCGTAAAAGAGCAAGAGATATTCGAGCTCATAGAGCCTGCGACGAGCCTTGAGGATGTAGTGCTAAACGAAAAGACCAAAGAGCTTTTGGGTGCGATCTTGAAACAAGTCGATAAAAAGGTGCTCGCGCGGCTTAACAGCTGGGGGATCAAAAATCGCCGCGGCATCGATGCCAAGATCATATTTTACGGAGAGCCCGGCACCGGTAAGACGATGAGCGCCATAGGCCTTGCAAAGAGCCTAAAAAAGCAGATATTGAGCTTTGACTGCTCTAAAATTTTAAGCAAATATGTCGGCGAGAGTGAGCAAAACGTGCGTAAAATTTTCGATACATATAAAGAGATATGCAAAAAGAGCAAGAGCGAGCCGGTGCTGCTTTTAAACGAGGCCGATCAGTTTTTGAGCACCCGCGTGGAGAGCAGTAGCGGTGCGGAGAAAATGCACAATCAAATGCAAAATATATTTTTAGAGCAGATCGAGCGCTTCGAGGGCGTACTGATCGCTACGACGAATTTCCTCCAAAGCCTTGACAGCGCGTTTTCAAGGAGATTTGACTATAAGATCGAGTTTAAAAAGCCGGACTTCAAGCAGCGTCTAGCCATCTGGCGTAAAATTTTGCCTGAAAATGCGAATTTCGAGGAAAATTTCAGCCTCGAGCGCTTGGCGGAATTTAACCTAAGTGGCGCTCAGATCGTGCTGGTGCTAAAAAATACCGCGCTGAAAGTAGCCGTCAAGGACGACGCTATATTTACCTTCGAGGACTTTAAGACTACGATCGAGCGCGAGCTGAATTCCGCCTTTGGCGAGGATAAAAGGGTCGGATTCAACTATTGAATTTATTTTTCCATAACGCAGATCTCGCGCCGAAAGATTGCTTTTATCGTATAAAAGCCTACGAAGCAGACGAAAAATACTAAAGCCGCAAACATCGCGATAGCGCACGCTAGCCAAAATTTCTCTCCTGTCATCTCAAATGCCCTAAAAAACGCTATGCTAGCCGCAGCTGTGGGGAAAGTAAAAGCCCACCACGATAGGAAAAATTTAAGCTTTAAAAAATTTTTAAACATAAAAAGTATCAGCAAGGTAAAAAATAAAGTCAAATTTAGCAATATCTGCGCTACCAGACTAAATTCGCCAGTAAGCTTTATAAGTCCTGAAAATGCGAGCGAAGGTGGAGCGATCAAGATAAAAAGCGTGGGGATAAATTTTTGCGCGAGCCGTTCGTGAAAGATGAGGCGGTAAAAAATGATGGTAAAAAGCACGAGCCAAAAGAATGCCCCGACAGAGAAATAATACCACGCAAATACGCTTGTAGTGGGCGCGGCAAGGGGAACGATGAGGTTGCCTACGATCGGGATGAACCACGCGGGGTTACTTTGGGTAAGCAAGAGCTCTTTTTGTATCCAAAAAGCGACAACGTAAAGTGTCAAAAATGTCTGCACCGCAAGTCCGCCGTAAAGCAAAAATCCATAAATTTTACTTTCCTGAAAAAGGGCTGCGAGCAAAAGTAGCGATATAGAAAATGCAGCGAAAAAATTTATCCGCACGGGATGAGCGAACTCGACTCGCACGGCATTTGGATAACGTATGAATTTTAAGCAGTAAAAGACCGTAATGACTATAAAAAGCGCAGCTGTTAGCCATTTTAACAGCTCGCCTAAAATTTGCGAAATATCAAATAGTAAATTTAGCCGCTCGTAAGCTAGGGCTAGCCCGCTAAGCCCCATCGTAACGGCAAAAAACACGATCGGGAAATTTGCAAGTTTGCTTAAATTAGTATTTTTTAAAATATCATTTTGATCTTCGTACATTTTTATTCCTTAAAATTTTTAGTGATTTTAACTAAAATTTATTGAAATTTCAGTGATTATGTCACGTGATGAATTTTAGCTTAAAGCGCTTTATAAATAAATTCTCTTACCGAAATTTCAAACGAATATGACTACAATAAAAAATCCTACTGCAAAAGAGGCGAATATGCTAAGCGACGAGTTTCAAAAGATATTATATGGTGAGTTCTTATCGAAATTTGATATCTCAAGTGAGGATAGGCGGATACTCTTGCAAAATGCCGTGATAAAAACCTTTAAAAAAGGTGAGATCATATATCCAAAAGACGGCTGCTACGGCTACGCAATCGTAACAAGCGGCGAGATAAGAGGCTACATCAGCACGAGTAATTTTAAAGAGATCACTGTTTTTAACCTTAAAAATGGTGATAGCTGCATACTTTGCGCGTTTTGCTCGCTGGGACTCTCGCAGTTAGAATTAAATTTGCAAATCATGCAAGATACACAAATAATCCTTATCCCAAAGCCCTTTTACAAGCAGCTTCGCGAGCGTTATCCGCAGGTGGCAAATCACACGCTCGAGCTCATATCGCGGCGTTTTAGCTCGGTCATGAATGTGATGGAGCAAGCACTCTTTACGCCGCTAACCGGGCGAATAATGAAATTTTTAGAACAAAACGGCGCACAAAACGAGCTAAAAATCACGCACGAACAGATCGCAAACCACTTAGGCAGCGCACGCGAAGCGGTCTCGCGAGTGCTAAAGGAGCTATAAAGCAAAAACGCGGCGTCATCACTTTAGTGACATCGTCACATATTTAAAATTTAAGATCTGTTATCATTGTTTCAACGCTTTTAAAAAGGAAAATGCGATGCAAAGCAAGAAAACTAGAATTTTTAGAGTGATTTTGGGAGTGTTGCTACTTGGCGTGGCGGCATATTTTAGTAGCTGGTGGATCGCCGTTATCGCCATTGTGCCGCTGATCGTCGGGATAACGGGCTTTTGTCCGGCTTGTTATTTTTTAAATCGCTGCTCTTTGAAGCGTTAAATTTATCGCTTTTGAGCTAGAAATTTTGAGTGACAACAAGGCTTTTATCGTTTACGGCAGCTGACGCGTCGCTGGCGATTGGTTTGGCTGTTAAGGCGCAAATTTCAGGCATTTTGTAAAAGCATCAAAACATGGCTAATTTAATTTATCTGCGCGAGCAGGCTTTGAATCTCCTCAAATTTATAAACTTCCTGTGCGTCTTGCTTTAAGAAATTTTCCATATATTCTTTTTTGGAGATCGCAAGATCGAGCTCCTTGTCGCTACCTCGCTGATACGCGCCGATACGCAGCAAGACCTCGTTCTCTTTTAGAAGCGAATAAAGCCGCTTAAATTTCATCGCATTTTGCCTGTGTTCGTTGCTTATCACGTCGCCCATCACGCGTGAGGCGGAATTTTGTATGTTGATAGGCGGGTAGATGCCAAAGTCCGTGAGCTCGCGGCTAAGCACGATGTGACCGTCTAATATCGAGCGGCTTTGATCGGCGATCGGATCGCTCATATCATCGCCCTCGACTAGCACCGTGAAAAAGGCCGTTATGCTACCTTTGCCCTCCTCTTTGCCCGCTCTTTCCATGAGCTGAGGCAAAAGCGTGAGCGAGCTTGGCGGATAGCCCTTTGACGTAGGCGGCTCGCCAAGAGCGAGACCTATCTCACGCTGAGCCATCGCAAAACGCGTGACGCTATCCATGATAAAAAGCACGTCATTGCCTTGATTTTTGAAGTATTCCGCCACGCTCATCGCGCAAAATGCACCGTATTTTCGCATCAGCGAGCTATCGTCGCTGGTAGCTACCACGATGACCGTGCCGTCTAAATTCCCACCTAAATTTTTCTCGATAAACTCAGGCACTTCACGGCCGCGTTCGCCGATCAGCGCGACGACTTTGATAGGCGCTAGGGTATTTTTTACGATCATGCCCATGAGAGTGGATTTGCCCACGCCTGAGCCCGCAAAGATGCCTAGTTTCTGGCCTTTGCCGCAGGTGAGTAGCCCGTCGATCGTCTTTATGCCGACGCTAAAGGGTTCGTTTATAAGCCCCCTTTTCATCGCGTCGATCGGTGCTTTCATGATAGGCATGTATTCGCTGGTCTCGATCGCCCCTTTGCCGTCTACTGGCTTCATAAAGGGATCGACCACGCGCCCTAGTAAATTTCGCCCGACCGGGATATTCATACCTTGATCGCTGGCGTAGACGAAGTCACCTATCCTAAAGCCCTCCACGAAGCCAAACGGACTTATGAAAGCCCCGCCGCTTTTTATCTGCGTCACCATGCCAAGCCCGTTTTTGCTCTTATCTTTAGCTACGATACGAACGATGTCGCCGATGCTTGGGCAAAGCCCGGTGATCTCGATATTTGTCGCGGTGATTTTAGTGATGATGCCAAACGTGTTGGATAAAGACAGCTCTTTGCTTTTCAGCTTTAAATTTAGGCGTTCTAGGTTCAAAAGTGCGTTTCCTGCGGGGAATTTATCAGAGAGAAAAATTCTCGCCTGGTGTCGGCGTTTTTGATGAAGCAGCCGCGCAGTGCCGATGTCGTCGTAGTCGAGTTTATCTTTTGCACTCCGCGCATCTCGACGCACATGTGCCTAGCCTCGACCACTACGCCAACGCCCTTTGGCTCGATCACTTCGGCTAGTGCTTGGGCGATTTGCTCGGTCATTTGCTCTTGTATCTGCAAGCGGCGCGCGTAGATATTTACCATGCGCGGAATTTTGCTAAGCCCCACGACCTTGCCGTTTGGGATATAAGCCACATGTACGCGTCCGATTATAGGTAGCAGGTGATGCTCGCAAAGACTGTAAAATTCGATGTTTCGCATCAAGACCATTTCGTTGTTCGAGCTCGTAAACAGCGCGTCGTTTAGCACCTCTTTGGGATCTTCCTCGTAGCCGCTGGTTAGAAATTTAAACGCCTTATACACACGTGAGGGAGTTTTCAAAAGCCCTTCACGGTTTGGATCTTCGCCGATGATTTTTAGCATATTTTTTACGGAATTTTCAAAGCTTTCTTGCATAAATTTTCTCCGAAATTTTAAAAGACTATTTTACGTCAAAACGCCTTTTAGATGTATAAATTTTGCATTTAACTATGAAATAAGGGAAAATTTGCTATATTTCGCCTCAAATTTTTGTATTCAAAAGGAAATAGATGAAAATCAATGCAAAACCAATCGATAGCGTAAATGTCGAAGTAAGCGCTAAAATAAAAAGCGACGAGATAAAAGCGAGCGTAGAAAAGCTGGCTAAAAAGGCGGCTAAAACGATGAAAGTAGACGGGTTCAGACAAGGCCACGTCCCAGTCGCCATCGTGCTAAAACGTTATGAAAAAGAGCTTACTAGCGACGCCGAACAAGATATTTTAAGAGACGTTTTAAACGAAGCTATCAAAAAATCAGGTAAAAAAAGCGACGAGCTCATCGGTGAGCCGTTAATATCGAAATTTGACAGGAAAGATGACGGCATAGATGTCGAGCTGACAGCATCTTTCAAGCCTAGCGTAAGTGTCGAAGGCTACGAGGCTTTGATACCGGAATTTTCAACTCCCAGAGTGCTTAAAAAGGATATCGACGAGAAGAAAAACGAGCTTTTGAAGATGTTCGCGCCGCTTGAAAAAGTAGAGGGCAAGAGAGCTCTTAAGGCGGGAGATTTTGCTAAATTTGACTTTGAGGGCTTTGTAGACGGTGAAGCGTTTGAGGGCGGAAAGGCCGAAAACTATCTGCTTGAGATAGGCTCAGGTCAGTTCATACCCGGCTTTGAGGACGGCATGATAGGGCTAAAAACCGGCGAGAGCAAAGATATAGAGGTGACTTTCCCGGCTGAGTACGGCGCGGCTCATCTAGCCGGCAAGCCAGCGGTCTTTAAGGTAAAGATCAACGAAATTCAAGAAAGAAAGATCCCCGAGACGCTAGATGAAAATACCCTAAAAGCCATCATGCCAAACGAGGAAAAGCCAAGCGAAGAGCTACTTGAAGAGCGTATAAAAGATCAGATCCGTCAAGATAAAATTTTCAAGCTCATATCAGACGAGCTAAAGCCTAAATTTGCCGAGGCAGTCGTCGAGAAATTTAAATTTGACACTCCAAAAAATATCGTCGAGCAAGAGATAGACATGCAGTTTAGAAACGCATGGAACGGCTTTAGCGAGGACGAGAAGAAGAAATTTAGAGACGATAAAGACGCCGTGGCTAAAAAACGCGACGAATACAGAGAGGACGCCGAGAAAAGCGTTCGTCTTACTTTCATCATTGACGAGCTAGCACGCGTTAGAGGCGTGAAAGTGAACGATCAAGAGGTCGTTCAGGCTGTGTATTTTGAGGCTTACAGAAGCGGTCGCGATCCGAAAGCTCATCTTGAAATGTATCGCAACCAAGGCATGCTCCCTGCGATCAAAATGTCGATGATCGAGGAGAAACTCTTTAACGAAATGTTTAGTAAAGAGGACAAAAAATCAAACAAAAAAGAGAAGGCGGAGTAATGAGCTATTATGTTCCGGTCGTAGTCGAGAGGACTAGCAGGGGCGAAAGAAGCTACGACATATACTCTCGTCTTTTAAAAGACAGGATCGTCATGCTAAGCGGCGAGATAGAGGACGGTATGGCCGCTTCTATCGTGGCTCAGCTTTTGTTTTTGGAGGCCGAAGATCCTGAAAAAGACATCTACCTTTATATAAATTCTCCTGGCGGCGTGATAACCAGCGGGTTTAGTATCTTTGATACGATGAACTATATAAAGCCCGATGTCTGCACGATTTGTATCGGTCAGGCTGCGTCGATGGGTGCATTTTTGCTAAGCTGCGGGACTCCTGGTAAAAGATATGCTCTGCCAAATTCTCGCATAATGATACACCAGCCCCTTGGCGGCGCTAGAGGGCAGGCGAGCGATATAGAGATCCAAGCGCGTGAAATTTTACGCTTGAAAGAGATTTTGAATGGAATTTTGGCTAAAAATACCGGACAAAAGCTAAATAAGATCGTAAAAGATACTGAGCGCGACTTTTTCATGAGCTCGCACGAGGCTAAAGAATACGGGCTTATCGACAAAATTTTGGAGAAAAGCTTTAAATAACAAAAAGGAACGAAGGTCGTGGTAAAGATAGATAATGCTCCTGAGCCAAAAAAGAAAGAAACCGAGGCCAAAGAGCAAAATCCCAAAAAGAAAAAGGTAGATATTTATAAGTTTTCCGAGGATATTTTACACGAGCTTCGAGGCGATAATATCCCGTCTATTCCTAGCAATTACTCCATATATTTTGAAAAAATGCTTGATGAGCAGTCGGATGAATTTAGAAAAGAGATAGGCGACATCCTCATCTCTCACTCCGAAAACATCTCTGATGGCGGCAGCATTAACATCGAAAAAGAGGTGAAACAAGGCTTCATTCAGATAAAAAGCATGCTTCAGGCCGTAGCTCTCATTTATAAAAATTTAAACGTCATGAGAGCGATCATACAAAAACGTATGGAAAGCCTGGAAAACAATACTAATCTGCTTGCCTTACAAAACGTTCTAAGCGCTTTCAACCAAGACCTCATCAAGCTAAACGAGCTCATGGAGAAGCATCTTGATGTGATCAAGATCAGCTACGAAGAGGTCGGCAAGATGTTTAAGGCTATCGAAGAGCAGTCGATATATGACACCACATTTGAGGTCTATAACAAAAAATTCCTCGTAGCCACGATACAAAGCGAGATAGAATCGGTCAAGAGATACGGCTATAACTCGTCGTTTTTACTCGTAAAGATCAAAGATAAATTTGCAAACAGGGTCAAAAATTTAAAAGAGCGCAACAATATGTTTAAAAGCATGTCGCAGCTACTTTTAAGGACTTCGCGCAGAAGCGATATAGTCGCACATTATGGTGACGGATGCTTTGCTATGGTCATGAAATACACCGACGAAAACGGCGCGAAACAAGCTTGCAAAAGAATTTTAAATATGCTTACTTGCATGCCGTGGAAGATCGACGGCGAGGAGAACAACCTCGATGTGCAGATAGTTTCTAGTATGATAAGCAAAGACAAAAGCATGGAGGAGCTGCTCTCGGGCGCGCTTGATGCGCTTGCTACGACCGAGTTTGAAGAGCAGCCCGTATTTTTGGGCCACACGGACGGAGAGCAGTAAATTTGGTCTTAGAAATTTTATCCTACCCGAACAAAAAACTTTACGAGGTCTCAAAAGAGGTCGAGCTCTTTGACGAGGAGCTACATAAACTGCTTGATGATATGTATGAGACGATGATAGCAAAGGACGGCATCGGCCTGGCGGCGATACAGGTGGGCGTCGCGAAACGGGTATTCATCGTAAATTTAAGCAACGAAGAGGGCGTGCAGGATAAGGCCGATCTCATCGAGATCATCAATCCTAAATTCGAGCTAAAAGTCGGCGAATGCGTATATCAGGAGGGCTGCCTCAGCGTACCGGGCTTTTACGAAGATGTCAAGCGTGCCGAGCGCGTCAAGATAAAATTTCAAGATCGCTTCGGGCAGGAGCGCCAGATCGAGACGGACGGGCTTCTAGCCGTTGCCTTGCAGCACGAAAATGACCACCTCGACGGACATCTTTTCATCGAAAAGATCGGCTACAACAAACGTAAAAAATTCGAAAAAGAATACAAAAACAAAAAGAACAAAAAAGAACATAGATTATGAAGTCCCTAAAATGCGCGGCTTATAGCGATGGTCTCAAGATCGTCGACGTCGAGTCCGTCTTTTCGCGCGGGCTTCCCGGTTTTAGTATCGTAGGCCTCGCCGGAGCTAGCATAAAAGAGAGCGCCGAGCGCGTCAAAGCGGCGTTGCAGGCTCTAAATTTCAGCTTTCCGGCTCAAAAGATCACTATAAACCTATCTCCCTCCGACCTTCCAAAGAGCGGCTCTCATTTTGACCTTGCGATCGCCCTTTTGATCGCGCTTCAAAAATCAAGCGACCTTGAGAAAATTTTCGTTTTTGGCGAGCTCGGGCTTGACGGAAGCGTCAAAAATACGGCGAGCCTTTTTTCTATCTTGCTTTTTTTGAGCACGCAGATCAAAAACGCCAAAGTGCTCGTGCCAAAGGACGTGGCCGTAAAGGCCTCGATGATACCAAACCTTGAAATTTTCGGCGTTTCTAGCCTGGAAGAGGCGATAAAATTTTTCCAAGACGAGGCATTTAAAGAGAGCTGTAAATTTAAAAACGTTCATCCTCTTTTTGAAAATGTCATCGAGATAAATGGCGAGAAATATGTCCCAAACGTAAATTTCGAGCTTGATTTTAGCGATGTCATGGGGCAGACGCGAGCCAAAAGAGCCTGCGTGATAGCGGCTGCTGGCATGCATAATCTCATTTTCGAGGGCAGCCCGGGATGTGGCAAAAGCATGTGCGCTAAACGGCTGGTTTTCATCATGCCGCCTCAAAATTTGACCGAAATTTTAAGTGCCGCCGCATATCGTTCGCTAAATTTACAAGATAGCGAATTTTCATGTGTTCGCGCCTTTCGCAGCCCGCACCATACATCGACGAAGAGCTCGATATTTGGGGGTGGCTCAAACGTAGCAAAGATCGGCGAGATCGCGCTCGCAAACGGCGGCGTGCTATTTTTTGACGAATTTCCGCACTTTTCAAAGCAGATCGTAGAAAGCCTGCGCGAGCCGCTTGAGGACAACAAAATCCACATCGCAAGGGTAAATTCCAAAGTCACTTACGAGACGAAATTTATCTTTGTGGCCGCGCAAAATCCATGCCCGTGCGGGAATTTACTAAGTGCGGATCTAAACTGCCGCTGCAGCGAAAACGAGATAAAGCAGTATAAATCGCGAATTTCAGAGCCGATAATGGACCGCATAGACTTGCACGTGCAAATGGAGGAAAATAGAAGCGCCGAGCGCGACAAGATCACCTCAAAGCAGATGAGCGAGCAGGTCTTGCGTGCGTTTAAATTTCAAAAAATGCGCGCTCAAAGCGAGCCAAACGGCAAGCTAAGCGATAGCGATGTCGCGAAATTTTGCCTGCTGCAAGATGGCGCCAAGGACGCGCTTGATACGGCGGCTCAAAGATATGCGCTCTCGCAGCGCGGCGTAAAAAAGGTGCTGAAAGTCGCGCGCAGTATCGCTGATATCGATGAGAGTGAGAAGATAGCAAGGTCGCATATCCTAGAGGCCTTGAGCTTTCGAGTAAGGAGCTAGCATGAAAAGGCTTTTTGAAAGCACCGCCGAGCTTGATGCGCGAGCGAGCGAGAAATTTGGGCTTGGCGATGAAATTTTGATGGAAAATGCAGCCGCAAGCATAGCAAATTTCATCCGTAAAAAATTTAAAAAGAAAGCTAAAATTTTAGGCGTTTGCGGCGCTGGTAACAACGGTGCGGACGTATTTGCCGCACTTCGTATGCTGGCGCTTGATTATGAAGCCAGCTTTTACGCCTGTGAAAAAGAGCTAAAGCCGCTAGCTGCCAAGCAGCGTCAAAGAGCGCTTGAAGCGGGAGTTTGCGAGACAAGCGAGATAGGCGAAGCAGCCTGCATCATAGACGGGATATTTGGCTCAGGGCTTAGCAGGCAGCTAGGAGCCGGTCACATAAAAACGATCGAAATTTTAAACAAAAACAAAGCCTACAAGGTCGCATGCGACGTCCCAAGCGGGCTTAACAAACAAGGTGCGATCCTTGGCGCATGCGTGAAGGCTGACGTCACGATATGTATGGGAGCGCGTAAAATAGGGCTTTACTCTGACGCGGCCAAGGACTATACTGGCAAAATTTTGCTCGCAAGGCTTGGCGTGAGCTCTAAAAATTTCAGCGTGCAAAGCGAGGATCATCTACTCACTAGACGCGATATGAAGCTGCCTTTTCGCGGTAAAAACGACACCAACAAGGGCGATTTTGGCCATGTGTTCGTGCTAGCAGGAGAGCACAAGGGTGCTGCGATGATGGCGGCAAATGCGGCAAACGCCATAGGTGCGGGACTCGTTAGCGTCGTTAGCCAGAGTGAAATCTCATCTCTTGAAGAAAATATAATGCAAACAAAAAGCCTAAGTGCAAAGATGAATGCAGGTGCGCTTGGTATGGGGCTTGGTAGGCAAAACTACGCGGATCTGCCCCTTAGTGAGCTAGCTGGTAAAGCGCTTGTCATAGACGCTGATATGTGTTATGAGCCGCGCGTGATCGAGCTTTTAAGATCAAACGAGAACATCGTCATCACGCCTCATCCGAAGGAATTTTGCTCGCTTTTGGCGTTGGCTGGTATCGCTCATATCGACATTAAAACCTTGCAAAGCGATCGCTTTAAATTTGCGCGCGAGTGGAGCTTGAAATTTAAAAACGTCTTGCTTTTAAAGGGCGCAAATACGATCATCGCGCAAAACGGCAGGCTTTATATCATGAGGCACGGCACGAGCGCTCTGGCAAAGGGCGGTAGCGGCGACGTGCTAAGCGGGCTTGTCGCAGGGCTTTTAGCGCAAGGATACTCGCCTCTTGATGCAGCCGTGACCGCGAGCCTCGCACATGCGCTTGGTGCGCGAAAATTTAAGAAAAACGACTACGCGCTAAGCCCTAAAAACATCATCGAGGGAGTAAAATGCCTACGAAAAAAATAGCCGTCCTCTTTAGCGGTAGCGGCTCGAATTTAGAGGCGATATTGTCGCAGTTGCATGGTAAGATTTTTAACGGTGTGCGCCTTGAAGTGGCGCTCACGCTCACAAACAAGGCTGACGCTTATGGCATAGAAAGGGCGCGTAAATACGGCCTTACCAGCGTCGTCATCGAAAATAAAAATTTCGCCAGCAGGGAGGAATTTGACGCCGCTTTGGTAAATGAGATCAAAAAATACGACGTCGATCTCGTGGTTTTGGCTGGATTTATGAGGATCTTGAGTGAAATTTTCACCAGCCAGATAAGAGCGATAAACCTGCATCCCTCTATTTTGCCGCTGTTTAAGGGCGCTCATGCGATAAAAGAGAGCTTTGCTAGCGATATGCAAATCGGCGGCGTGAGCGTGCACTGGGTCAGTGCGGAGCTAGACGGCGGAAAGATCATCGCTCAGCGTGCTTTCGAGCGCGAAGATGGCATGAGCGAGCAGGAGTGGGAGGCTAAGATCCACGCTATCGAGCATGAAATCTTGCCTCAAAGCATAGTCAAAATTTTATGCAAATGATGAAATTTACAAATAAGGAACGA
The DNA here is from genome assembly GCF_013372125.1 of Campylobacter curvus. Classification (NCBI taxonomy): domain Bacteria; kingdom Pseudomonadati; phylum Campylobacterota; class Epsilonproteobacteria; order Campylobacterales; family Campylobacteraceae; genus Campylobacter; species Campylobacter curvus. The sequence goes on from NZ_CP053826.1 coordinate 138,925, forward strand.
AATGTTTGAATGGATGACTTCGCCTGAGGCGTGGATATCGCTGATGACGCTGACCGGGCTTGAGATAGTGCTTGGCATCGATAATATCATTTTTATCGCGATCCTGGTAGGTAAACTGCCGCCAAATCAGCGCGACCGTGGGCGTATCTTAGGCCTTGCACTAGCGATGATGACTAGAATTTTGCTGTTGCTATCGCTATTTTGGATAATGAAACTGACAAAGCCACTCTTTAGCATTGTAAATTTCGAGATCACGGGGCGCGATTTGGTGCTGATAATAGGAGGGCTCTTTTTGATAGCCAAATCCACGCTTGAAATTCACTCAAACATCATGGGCGAGCATGACGAGGTGAAAAAGGATCTCAAAAAAACGCAGGCGAATTTCATATTCATCGTTACCGAGATCGCTATTTTGGATATCGTTTTCTCGCTTGACAGCGTCATCACGGCCGTGGGCATGGCAAATCACATCGAGATCATGATCCTAGCCGTGATCCTAGCCGTGGGCGTGATGATGTTTGCGTCAAAGGGCATTTCAAATTTCGTAGATGGCAACCCGACTATCAAAATTTTAGCACTTGCGTTTTTGATACTCATAGGCTTCTCGCTCATAGGCGAGGGACTGGGACTGCACGTGCCAAAGGGCTATATCTATTTTGCTATGGCGTTTTCTTTGACTGTGGAGCTCATAAATATCTACTCCAGGAAAAAGCAAAGCCAGATCGAAAAAGGAAAATCATGAAAAATTTCAAAATTTTATCCGCTTTGTTTGCCGCGAGCCTGGCTACATTGTCAGCTGGCGAACCGATACAAAAGGTAACGTCGGTGGATATTTACGTCTCGGATATCTACTCCTCAAGCGGGGGCAAACCCGAATACATCAACGTCTATGACAAGATAAACGATCTTTTGATGTCAAGCGACGTCTCAAATCTACAAAAGGCGATAAAGATCGTCGAGGACGACCCTGCGCTAGTTAGTCCCAGCGCGCTGATGAGCATCGCGGCACGCGCGTATGATCTGGGACTACGCGATGAGGCGTCGTTTTGGTTTTATGCGGGCAAAGACCGCTTCATCACCTTTGCCGATGTGATCGACGTCAAAGATCCGATGTTTAGGTCTACGATGGATATAAATTTAGCCTTCATGAAGCTCGTAGGCGATGTGATAAATCCATACGCATTTTGCGATATCAAAAAGCAAGAAGAGATCGCTGCACGCTCGATCGCGTGGGTCAAAGCCCATCCTTACGAGGCGATTTTCATGGATAGGTTTCCGTCTAAATTTAGCGACAGGAAAGCCGCTCTGGCAAAGTCTGAGAGCTCGCTAGATGAGAAGCTCAAAAAGCAAAGCGGATATCTTGCCGATGCGAAAAATAGGGTCGAATTTGAGCGTGCCCGTCAAGAAAACAACACGAACGAGAGATTTTGTTGGTAAAATTTGCTTGCCTATGATGCGCGTATTGACTCGCTCGTGCAAAATTTAGGACAAAAATGGATCTCACAAAAGAGCCGGTAAATCGGCTCATCATCACTTTAGCCGTGCCTGCCGGGACGGCGATGATGTTTAATACGCTTTATAACGTGACCGGGACGTTTTTTGCCGGGACGATCTCCACGTCCGCAGTCGCCGGGCTGTCGATGAGCTTTTTGCTCTATCTTAGCATCGTTGGCATAGGGCTTGGATTTGGCTCGGCGCTGACGGCGCTCATTGGCAACTCGCTAGGCGCCGGGCGTGAGTTTTTAGCTAGAATTTACGCTGCAAAGGGCGTCATCTTTGTGCTGATGTTTGCCGTTACTATGGGTGTTTTTGGCTTTTTCATAGCTCCCAAACTGCTTGTATTTTTGGGTGCAAACGACGAATTTTTAGACGAAGCGCTCGAATATATAAGGGTGATTTTCCTTGCTTCGCCGTTTTTTCTGCTCATAAAGTCGCTAAATGGTATCCTAGTCGCGCTAGGCGATACGAAAACTTACAGGAATTGGCTATTTTATGGCTTTTTCATCAACATAGCCTTTTGTTTCATAAATGTTAAAATTTTAGATCTAGACGTTGGCGGCATAGCGTTCGTGACGGCTAGCGTGCAGTTCTTAGGAGCGATATTTTTATTTGTTAAAGTCTATAAAAGCGGCATGATAAATTTCAGCTCTCTTAAAATTTTCCTGCCTGACGCTAGGATCTACGCTAAAATTTTAAAACAAGCCGTGCCCGCGTGTCTAAACTACCTCTCGATGTCGCTTGGAGGGCTTGTGCTGTTAAAATTTATCAGCCTTTACGGCACTAGCGCGGTCGCAGGGTATGGCATCGCTCTTCGCATCGAGCAGATAGTCGTGCTACCAACGATCGGCATCGCTGCGGCCGTGCTTAGTGTGATATCTCGAAATTTCGGTGCTCGCGAATATGCCCGTGTGCAAGAGTGCTACAAAAACGCACTTAGGATCTTGCTTTATTATTGCCTCTTTGCCTGCGCTTTTTGCGTGCTTTGCGGAAGCTACATAGTGCGGCTATTTGACGCGAACGCTCAGGTGGTTTATGTCGCGCAGAGCTATTTGCTGGTAAATTCCTTCGCTTACATCGGATACGGCGTCATAAACGTCTCCGGAAGCGCGCTTCAAGCGGTGAAAAGGCCGAGCATGGTTTTCGTGCTAAACGCGATCAGGCAGCTTGTCTTGCAAATTTGCTTGTATTCGTTCGTGGTTTTTGTCTTAAATGGCGACATCACATATATCTGGCGCGCGATGTTTTTCAACGTCTACCTCATCGCAGGCTGCTTTCTTTTGTGGACGATCTTTGTTTTAAGGAGGGCTCATGCGGCTTCAAGACGAACTACGTGAAATTTTATACGATTTAAGAGATGAGAAATTTGCAAATTTGCTTTTGAGGCGGTATTGGGGCTCAGATTTATAATATGAGAAGATATTTTGTGTAGTAGCTTTTTAGACGAAGGTGAGCTGGATGGATTTTTGCGAGATTGTCTAAACGAAAAAGATGATAGATACTATGTCAAAATGGCTATGGCTTGGGCTTAAAATTTGAAGCGGCGCTAGGGCTAAATTTTCTTGACATTAAAAGCGATTTTAGCTAAAATGCCATTTTTCAATGAGGTAGTGGCACATAACTCACAACTCAGGCGGGGTGTAGCGCAGGCTGGTTAGCGCATCTGGTTTGGGACCAGAGGGCCGAAGGTTCGAATCCTTTCACCCCGACCATTTCAAAATGGTGAGTGTAGCTCAGTCGGTTAGAGCATCAGATTGTGGTCCTGAGGGTCGTGGGTTCGATTCCCATCACTCACCCCATTTTGGGCGCTCGTAGCTCAATTGGATAGAGCGACAGACTTCGGATCTGTAGGTTATGGGTTCGACTCCTATCGGGCGCGCCACTTTGTTTAATGCGCTCATAGCTCAGCTGGATAGAGCAACGGCCTTCTAAGCCGTAGGCCTCAGGTTCGAATCCTGATGGGCGTACCATTTATCATTGTTTGTGCGGATGTGGTGAAATTGGCAGACACACCAGACTTAGGATCTGGCGCCTCACGGCATGGAGGTTCAAGTCCTCTCATCCGCACCATCTTTTTAATCACCCCTAGATAGCGATTAAAATCCCAAATATACTCTTAAATTTTACTTTTGATTTTGTAATGTTTTTTATTTAAGGGGCTCTTTTATAATAAATCATTGATATTTGCTTCGCTTCTGCTTTGCAGTTGCAAACGAAGTGAAGTGTCTTGAAAAGCTGCGAGCAAAGCGAAGCAGAAACATCGGCGGTGATAAGCTCGCTAGTAAGGTTTGACTCGAATGCTGTTCGCATTCTCCTGCTTTGAAAGCTGAAAATCAATGAAATATTGTAGTAGAGCCTTTTATTAAAGCGTTAATAAATTTTTTGAAGCTGCAAATTTTACTTCACCATTCCAAGCTGTGCCTGGCACGCACTTTTATAAGCGCTCGTGAAATTCGAGCTCACGCACTCCTCAAGATACGGCTTTGCAAGCTCGGGTCGTTTCATACGGATGTAAATTTCGCCTATTAAATTTAGCGCATGTAGCCTATCTTCGGGCTTTAGCTTCATATTTAGTATAAATTTCGCCTCATCAAGCGCCTCGGCGAGATTGTCTATTTTGAGCGATGCGGACGCGTATGAGAAATTTAGCTTCGGTGAGAACGTATCTATCTTGACGCGAGTTTGCAGCTCGAGCGCCTTTTTAGCATAGGAGCTCACTATGGCGTAGTCGTTGCTGTTTAGCCCGTAGTCGCTTAGAGCTACGTAGGTTTCGATTATCTTAAAGTCCTGCCCGCGTAGCTGCTCGATCGCACTTAGCGTCGCGACCGCCTCCTCGAAGCGCTTTAGCTTTAATAGCGAGTAAAAGCGGTCAAACAGCACCGGCGTCGGGTCGCTATACTCTACGCCAGCACCCAGTGAGAGCGCATCATTTGCCGCTTTTATGGTGGCTTCGTAGTCCTTTTGCTGATACAAAATTTTACTTAAATTTACCAGCCACTCGACGCGATCCTCTAAATTTTCATCCTTGGCGTGAGATTTGGCGAGCGCTAAAGCCTCGTTATATCTAGCCGTCCTAAAATAGCAGTTAAAAAGCTTGAACTGCGGGAGCGAAATTTTATCCACATCGTAGTTTTCGAGTAAATTTACGACCGCTTGGCAGTCATCGTCTATAAATCCCTGCTTGGCAAGCTCATACGCAGCCGTGTTTAAAAGCTCCATGCCTTGCGTTACGTTCATCTCCTTGACCGCGCTCGTATAGCTTAGCGCGTCAGCGTATCTGCGCTCTTTTATGTCTAGCGCGATCTGACTAATAAGCGCCTTTTTGCCGATGTCGGAGTCGCCGTATTTTTGCATGAGATCCGCGTAATGCTCGTGAAGCTTGGTCGAGTTGTCCTCTTTGACCTCGAAAAACAGTCCGTCCAGCGTTCTTGTGACCTCATCGACGTATTCGCCGTATTTAAACTCGTTTTCATAGCGTTTTAGGTATTCGTAGGCCTTTTTGGTGTCTTTCGTCTTGGCTAAATTTATACCGATGTTTTTTAGCGCCGTCTCGTAAAATTCGCTCTGGCGGTTACTGTTGTTTACGATGATCTCATAGATCCTGGCCGCGACATCCGGCATATTTTTACTCGCAAATACGTTGGCTAAATTCATAGCTCGTTGCGGGTTGTTCATAAAAAATTTCTCATTAGCGTTTAAAATTTTGATGATGAAATTTTTAGCCTCGTTGAATTTCTCTTTGTCGATATTGGCATCCACGAGCGCTAGCGCGGCGCGACTGGCCACATCGACGTCGGCGGTATTGTAAAGCACGTTTTCATAAATTCCCATCGCTTCTTTTTGTTTGCCGAATCTATAAAGATAATCGGCGTAATCAAGCATCGTAAGCTTTGTGAATTTAGACTTTTCATGCTCGGCCATCAGGATATCTAGCATGTATTTGGCGTCGCTTGCTATGCCGTCTTTTAAATAAGCGCGGGCGATGAGGTAAAGTACTTCAGCATAGTTCTCATCGGACGGGAATTTACGTATCCAGGCCCTGCCTTCGCTCACCAGCTCGTTTGGCGTCACACCCTCAAACTCGTCTGCATGCTCGAAAATTTTATCAAGCGCTCTTAGATGATAGAGTAAAAATTCGCTCGCAAAGAGGCTTTGAGGATGGCGCTGCATGGCTGTTTGCGTATCGTGAGCGACGTTTTCGTAAGAGCCGTTGTCGTAGGCTCTTTTTATGCTGATGTAAAGATCTATGTCGTTGCTGTCCATGCCCTCGATCGGTGCTTTGTTCAGATCGAGCGCTCCGATGCTAGGATAGAGCAAGTTGCTAAAATCCGGTGCGAAATTTAGCCCGTTTGGCTTTATTTTGTCAAATTCTCTTAAATTTGGATCGATGATGATGCTAAAGTGCTTTGATATCGTGCTACTTGAGTTATAGACCTTGTTGCTGTCATATAGCTCGATGGGGATATTCAGCAGTCTGGAATTCGCCTTTGGTAAAACGATGATAAAAAGCTTGCCGTCTTGTTTTTTGTATTTTATATCCATCAGCGGAAGCACGGTGTCCTCGATATGAGGCAAGATCCCGTCGTCTAGCATACAAACGTATCGCTTCGTGTCGTAGGCTAAAATTTGCTCCACGCACTCGAATTCTTTTTCGTCGCTTAGTTGAAGCACGCTATATGGCTTGCCGCTTTGCGCGCCGCTGTTTAAACTGAGATTAAAAGCTAGCAAAAATATCGGAAAAAATAAAATCGATAAGGCTTTTTTCATGCCGACATTATAGCTAAGTTTTGCATTTTTTAAAATCCGGCCGCCGAAACGAAATACCCGATATATCCTAGTATGGGCTGGGCCAGTAAAAAGGCGAAAACAGTGCCTATGACGGCTATGCCGACGATGACTTTAAGCGCCATGGAGACGTTTGCGACGTATAAATTTTTATCAGTCACTACGGGCTCTTTTAAAAACATATAGACTATGAGCTTTAGGTAATAATATATCGCGATGGCGGAATTTAGCATGATGATGGCGCTAAGGACTATGTAGCCGGAATTTATGAGAGAGCTTAGCAAAAACATCTTTCCCCAAAATACGCTAAAAGGCGGGATGCCCGCTAGTGCGACCATAAAGATCGCCATTATCACGGCGTAGCTTGGTAAAATTTTGATCAGTCCTGCAAATTTCTCGAACGGATGCTTGAAGCGCTTGTCCCAGCAGACCTTGTCGTCGCATCTTGCTACCCAAAGCATCGCGAATGCGCCTAAATTTGCAAAGACGAACATGATCCAGTAAAAAAACAGCGCTATATTTGCATGCGTATCGCCGACGACTAGCGCGCAAAGCACGACACCAGCATGCGCTATGGAGCTAAAAGCCAGCATGCGCTTGACATCTCTTTGCACCAAAGCCATGATGTTTGCAAGGCTCATCGTAGCTACTGCGACGATGTAAAGCATGTCTTTGACCCAGAGCATCCCTGAAGTGCTTAGCATCTCAAAAAAGCGTAGAGCCACGATAAAGCCCGCGACCTTCGGCACTATAGACATATAGCCTGCCAGCGGAGCGTTTGAGCCTTCATAAACGTCAGGCACCCATGTGTGAAAAGGGATCAAAGATAGCTTAAAGCCGATAGCCGAGGCTATGAATACGCAGCCAATCAGCGCCGTGAGGCTTTGCTGGAGGTTGAAATTTTTGATAGATTGCCCGATCTGCGCGAGGTCAATCGAACCTCCCGTCAGGTAAAGCATCGCGACGCCAAACGCAAAAAAGCCCGCAGAGAGTGAGCCCATCGTGAAGTATTTTATCGCCGCTTCTATGCTTTTGGCCTTGTTATGAAGGGCGATGAGCGTATAAAGCGCCAGCGAGCTGGTCTCAAGCCCGATAAAGATGAGAAGCAGGTTGTTTGAGCTCACCATAAACTCAAAACCAGCGATCATAAACAAAAACAGCGCATAGTATTCGGCGATGGTGTATTCAAAATACTCCTTGGTGCTAAGCGCTAAAGGTATGAAAAGGGCTGAAGCCAGCAAGATGATGAGCTGAGAGACTAGTGAGATGCCATCTACTAAGAGCATATCAAAAAAGCTAACGCTAAGCCCGTGAAAATCAAGCACGAGCCCCACGTTCACAAATATCGCAATGATGCAAAACACCGAGTAAAAGCTGCGCGAGAGATCCTTTTTTATCACGCCTACGCAAAGGATGAACAGTGCGAAAACTATCATGCTAAGCATCGGTGCGACCGAAGATATCGAAAGCTCGCTCATATTTAGCTGCGCCATCTCGTTCATCGCTCGCTCCTTGCTGAATTTGGCCGTGAAATTTTGTCTTTATCATCCTGCAAAACGGCTCGCTTTTGCATTTTTGAGATGATATTTTGCGTGCTGATATCAATCGGCTTTAGGAGGAAATTTGGATACACTCCAAGCGCGATGACTAGCAAGCAAAGCGGCACGATAGCGATGAGCTCTTTAAAATTTAGATCCTTTAGGGCTAAATTTCGCTCGTTTTTGCACTCTCCAAAAAATACTCTGCGATATAAGCTCAGCATATAAATAGCGCCTACTATTATGCCTATGCCCCCAAAAAACGCAAACACCGCGTTTGTTTTAAATACCCCAAGTAAGCTTAAAAACTCGCCCACAAAGCCTATCGTAAGCGGCAGTCCGATACTGCCTAGTAAGATGACGCCAAATATAAGCGCAAAGCGAGGCATAACATGAGCCAGCCCGCCAAATTCGGTTATCAGCTTCGTATGGCGCCTGTCATATATCATGCCTACCAGTAAAAACAGCGCACCGCTAACTATGCCGTGGCTGATCATCAAAAATATCGCCCCTGCGATACCGATGGAATTTAGCGAGAAAATTCCAAGTATTATGACGCCCATGTGCGAGATCGAGCTATAGGCGATCACCTGCTTCATATCATCTTGCGCGTATGCGATGAGTGCGGTATAGACGACCATTATGACGCCAAGCGTGCAAAGGACGCCGTAAAGCTGGACGCTAGCGTCCGCAAAGAGTGGCAAACAAAGCCTGACAAAGCCGTAAGTGCCCATCTTTAAAAGCACCGCCGCAAGCAGCACCGAGCCTATGGTAGGAGCCTGTCCGTGTGCGTAAGGAAGCCAGGTATGAAACGGAAACATCGGCGTTTTTACGGCAAACGCAAATGCAAACGCTACAAACAGCCAGATCTGCACATCTTTTGAGAGCTCCAGGCCGTACCAGTCAAGCAGACTAAAGCTCCATGCGCCGCTTGATTTGAAATTTAGATACGCCATGAAAATGATGCCTATCAGCATAAAAACCGAGCCTAAAAACGTATAGATGAAAAATTTCACCGCAGCGTAGATCCTCTTGCCGCTGCCCCAAGCACCGATGATATAAAGCATCGGAAGCAAGCTAAGCTCCCAAAATAGATAAAACATTATCATATCAAGGCTGGCAAACACGCCCATCATCGTCATCTCTAAAAACAGCACGCTGATGATAAGATGCTTTAAATTTTCTTTGACGCTAAGTGCAAAGAGCGCTACCAGGCTCATAAACGCGCTCATTACGATGAGGCTTAGCGAGATCGCGTCTACGCCGACAAGATAGCTTATGCCAAGTGTAGGTAGTAGTGCGCTTTGACTCATGAGCTCAAACTCATACGCCCCAAAATCCGCCCGAAACCACGCGAAAAGAGTCAGGATGAGCTCTATGAAAGCTATGCTCACTCCGTAAAATTTTATGCTTCGCTCCTCGATCAAAAAGCCTAGCATCGCGCCGATAGCGGGGAAAAATATGATTAGCGTGAGCATCATGCGCCTCCTGCGAGCAAAAATATAAAGCTTAAAAGTATCGCAAAGCCAGCGACCATGAGGCGTAGCATACGCGTGAGCTCGCCGCTTTGCATTTTATTCGCGTTAAATGCGAAGGCGTTTATCAGCTTTGAGATGCCGTCGACGCTCTTATCGATGACGGCTTCGTCCATTTTGCGGCAAAATTTAGCCGCTTTGGTGTAGTTTTTGATGACGAATCTATCGTAAAATTTTGGTATGAAATAGGCATTTTGTAAAATTTTATAAATTTTTAGTTCGCCAAGCTCCTCTTTGAATATTTGCTTTTTATAGGCAAATATCGTAAACAGCGTGCTAAGCGTGATCGATATCAGCGTGAGCAAGATGAGCGTGACCTCACTTTCATACTCTAAATTTAGCTCAAATTTTGGCAGCACGGAGGACAAAGCCAGGCTAAGATCGCTTCCAAACCAGCCAGATATCAGCGCGAGCACGCCAAGCACGCCCATAGCCGTAAGCATGAAATTTTTAGCCTCATGCGGATGAAATTTAAATTTAGCCTCGCCAAAAAATACCAGCATAAGTAGCCTGAAGCTATAAAACGCCGTCATCAGCGCGCCTGCAAAAAGCACTACCCAGAGTATGTATCCGCCGTTTGCAAAGGCGACTTCTAAAATTTTATCTTTCGAGAAAAAGCCCGCAAACGGGTAAAATCCCGCCAAAGCGACCGAGCCGATAGCCATCAAAACGGCCGTAGGCTTCATAAATTTATAAAGTCCGCCCATTTTTTTGATGTCAAGCTCGTCTCTCATCGCGTGCATCACGTTGCCAGCGCCCAAAAACAGAAGCGACTTGAAAAAAGCGTGCGTCATCAGGTGAAAGAGCGCGACCCAATACGCCCCAAGCCCCGCTGCGACGAACATATATCCAAGCTGCGAGAGTGTGGAGTAGGCGATGATCTTTTTTAGATCGTTATGCACGAGTGCGATGGAGGCCGCAAAGACCGCCACGAATGCGCCAAGATAGGCGATAAAGGTCGAAATTTCAGGCGCTTGAGCAAATATGGCGTTAGCGCGCACGACCAGATACACACCCGCTGTCACCATCGTCGCTGCGTGGATGAGCGCGGAGACGGGAGTCGGGCCCTCCATGGCGTTTGCCAGCCAGGTATGAAACGGAAACTGCGCGCTTTTACCCATCGCGCCGATAAACAAAAACGCCGCGATGAAATTTAGCGCCTGATGGCTGACAGTCGGCGCGTCCGCAAAGACATCGCTAAATTTTAGCGAGCCAAATTCTTTGAATATAAAAAATATGCCAAGCAGTATGCCAAGATCGGCTATCCTATTCATCACGAAAGCCTCGTTGGCCGCGGCGTTGGCGCTAGATCTTTGATACCAAAAACCAATAAGTAGCCACGAGCAAAGCCCTACGCCCTCCCAGCCGATGAAAAGCCCTACGAAGTTGTCGCTCATGACTAAAAACATCATGCAAAAGACGAAAAGCCCAAGATAGCTGAAATACCGGTTGAAGCCATCGTCTTTGCCCATGTAGCCGATCGAGTAGATATGCACTATCGTTGAGACCACGCCCACTACGCACATCATCGTAGCGCTCACGGCATCGATCGTAAAGCCGAAATTCAGCCTCAGCCCGTCGACCCAGATGAAGTCTTTCAGTAAAATTTGTATCGGCGTGCCGTCAAATACTATCGTCGCTTGCATCAGCGAGGCGGTAGCGCTGCAAAGTATGAGGAAAGAGCAGACCAGCCCCACGAAATTTAGCCTTTTTGCGTGCGACAAGGCGGCGGCGAAAATGAAGCTAAGAAGCGGGAAAAATAAAGATATGCAAAATAGCGCCATTTCAGTCCCTCATATTATTCATCGAGCTTAGCTCTATGCTGCCCGTCTTTTTATACCAAAGTATCAGCAGCCCAAGCCCCACTGCGACCTCGCTCGCTGCGACTGCGACGATGAAAAGCGCAAAAATTTGCCCCGTGATGTCGTTATAAAATTTAGATATCGCAGCCAGCGCGACGTTTGCGGCATTTAGTAAAATTTCACTCGAGAAAAAGAGCATTATGAGGTTGTTTCGCTTCATTATGCCGATGAGTCCTAAAACAAACATCAGCGCGGCTACGACCAGATAGTGTGAAAGCGTGATCATAGCAGCTCCTGTGTCTGGCTTTTGATGTCCATCTTTTTATGCACGAGCACGATACCAGCGACCATCGCTACTAGCAGCATGATGGCTGTCAGCTCAAAGGCGATTAGGTATTTGCCAAAGAGCATGAGGCCGATGAGCTCGATATTGCCAAGCTCTTGCGCGCTTTGCTGTGCGGCTAAATTTTGACCTATCACAGGGCTTGAAAACACGATGACTAAAAGTAGCGCGATAAACACGCTAAGCGTGTAGATAAGGCGCTTTGAAGCTAGCGAATAGCTCTCGTTCACATCGCGGCTAATGTCAAAAAACATCATACTAAAGGCGTAAAGCACCATCACGGCGCCCGTATAGACGATGATCTGAACGACGCCTAAAAACTCCGCTCCTAGCAAGAAAAATAGCGCGCAGATGAATATCATGCCCCCGGCCAGCGCGCTCATCGCGTGAAGGACGTTTTTACTAAATACGCTCACGCCAAAGCAGCCAAGGCTGAGCGCACTAAAGAGATAAAAGGCGATGGCTTCATACATCTTGGCTCTCCTTGTTCGCTTTCTCGTCCGCTTCTTTGGCGTTTAAATTTAGCGCCCGTGCGCTTGCGGTCGGAATTTCGTCCGTTTCATCTAAATTTTCATCCTCCAAGTAGGCGTTTGGATTTTGCTTCACGAGCGCGTCCGCATTTGGCGGTAGGCTTCCGTAGCCTTCAAATTCCACTTGCTCGCTTAAATTTTTATCTTTCGTCAAAAAGTCGTCTTTCATGCCAAAATACGCCCTTTGTTCGCTTGCAAATTCGTATCGGTCACCGTGGACGATGGCAAGCTCGGGGCAAACATCCGCACAAAATCCGCAATACACGCATCTGCCTAAATTTATCGAGTATTTTAGCGTCACTTTGCGGCCGTTTTCATCAAGCGCCGTTTGCATCGCGATGCAGTTGCTGACGCAAATTTTCTCGCACAGCCCGCATCCTATGCACCGCTCGTTTTCGCTCTCTATAAACCTCATCAGCCTATGCACGCCCCTATATCTAGCGTCAAGCTCTATCTTTTGCAAGGGGTATTTTAGGGTGTGCGACTTTGTAAAAAGCATCTCGCGCAAGACTACCCAAAGTCCGGTGAATAGCTCGCTTTTAAAGGTGCGCGAGATAAAGCGCTTGAATTTATCAAAATTCGTATCGACACTCGCTCGTTCGTCTAATAAAATATATTTTTTCTCGGCCATTTTTACCTCAAATCAACGCTATGCCCGTTATCAGCACATTTACAAGCGCTAGCGGGAGTAAAATTTTCCAGCAAAGCACCATCAGCTGATCGGGCCTAAGATGTGGCCAAGCTGCGCGCGTCCAAAGGAAAAAGAAAAACACGCAGCTTGCCTTAAATATCATCATCAAGCCGCCGGGAACGAACCAAAACGAGTTGAACCCGCCTAAAAATATCAGCGTTATGACGATGCTTGAGGCGATCATGTTGGCGTATTCGCCGATGAAAAACATCGCCCAGCGCATGCCGCTATATTCGGTGCCGTATCCTGCGACTATCTCGGTCTCGTTTTCGGTCAGACAAAACGGCGTACGGTTGCACTCGACAAAGCTCGCCATCAAAAACAGCACGAAAGCTAGCGGCTGCTTGAAAACGAACCAGCCAAAGATGCCTTTTTGATAGTTATTTATGTCTATGAGCGAGAGCGAACCTGTTATCATGATGACGCTAAGTAGCGCCAGCCCAGAGACCACTTCAAAGCTTATTAGCCCCATCACGGCGCGTGCTGCGGCGATGAGGGCAAATTTATTGTAGCTAGCAAGCCCTGCCATAAGTGGCGAAAATGCGCACACCGAGGCTACGCCCATCACGTAAAGCACGCCTATATTGATATCAGCCAGTATCGGCCTGATCGTATGCCCGAAAAGCTCGAATTCCGGTAAAAACGGTATCGGTGCTAGCGCTGCAAACGCCGCGATAGCCGAGATCAGCGGCGCGATCAAAAATATAAAGCGGTTTGCATTTGCAGGCACGATGTCCTCTTTGGTAAAAAGCTTTATCATATCGGCCACTATCTGCAAGACCCCGACCGGTCCGACCATATCAGGGCCGATACGGCGCTGCATATAGGCTAGCACCTTGCGCTCGGCGTATGTCGCTAGCCCCGCCAGGCACGCTATGACCGCCAGTATCACTACGGCTTTTATGAACGTTTCGATGATAAAAAATAGCCCCTCACTCATCGCTCGCCTCTTTTGATCTTAAAATTTGCACGTTTGCAAAGCGCGCGCCTTTAAAAATTTCATCCGTTCGTATCTTTTCGTCAAAATCGCCCAGATAAGCCCACTCGCCGCTTAGATCCTTATCCAGCTTCACCAGGATCGCTATCTCGTCCTCGCCTTTTTTTATGATCGCCGCGTCGTTTTGATCTAGCTTGAATTTCGCTAGGAATTCAGCGCTCGCGTAAAGCGCACCGACCTCGTTTAGCAGCTTCGTGCGGTTTGTAAATTTTGAAAACTGGCGGATAGGGTTTGCTTTGTAAATGCAAATTTCGCCGTCATTTTGCAAAATTTCAGCCTTTTTGCAGCTAAATGCCTTGAAATTTGAGATATCAAGATCATCTTGTGCCAAAACGCTTAAATTTTCAAGCTCGTATCCACGGTGAGCCTTGCCGTCATTATCGTAAAAATTTTTAAAATCGTCAAATTTAACCGCCTTAAAGCCGCTATTTTTAGGCAGCTCATGCGTGTAGTCTATCGTGTAGCGCGCTCTAAGGCCAAGAGCGTTTGCAAGATCGTTCAAAAAATACCCCTCGTGAGCCAGCGCCGCATTTGTCGGTACTACGGCTTTGTTTATGCTGGTAAATGTGCCCTCTTGCTGATTTAGCGCACCGGCGTCTATGTCGCCCTCAAAGACGCTGAATTTAAAGTCACCCTCCTCGTTGTAGCCAAGCGTTTTGCCGTTTTTTGGCTCGCTTGAGAGCGTGCAGATTTTAGCTACTCCTAGCGAGTTGGTGCGAGGCGGGATCAAAACGAGCTTAAAATCCGTGTATCTTTGTATCGCTCCTGCTAAGGCCGCTAGCTCTTTTGCGTGCGGCGAGAGGTAAAGATCCTCGCCTAGGATGAGGACTGAATTTTGTTTGTTTGCGCTTAAAGCCTCAAGCCTGCTCTCATCTACGCCAAGCTCGCTTGCGAGGTCGCTCGGGCTAAATTCCGCCAGCTTGGCAGATAAATTTTTAGCGAATTTTTGCAAAAGCAAGAGCAAAATTTTACCCTCCGCCCCCGGCTCATGGGCTATGACATCAAAAATTTTAGAGTAATTTCGCACGATCTCATCGCCCAAAGGATGAAAATAAAGCCCGCTCGCTTTGTTCATAACAAGCGCGTTATTTACTTTGTAGCCGGTGTTTGGGCTATCATATCTTAAAAAGCTGCCAGCAACTACGATAAAATCAGCCTTTGCGATACTCTCGAAGTTGCCGTTATAAAGGCTCGTGCCGCTAAATTTTGAAAACTCCTCTAAAAATGTCGCGTAAGCGTATGCCTCTTCATTTATCAAATTTAGACTAAATTTCTCTCGCAAACGCTCCAGTATCAGCGCCTCTTCGTTTGTTATGAAGCTATTGAATCTTATATTTTTTATCTCGCCTTGCTTGAAGGCGGACACGATCTCTTCAAATTTCGCCTCGTTTTTCGCCGCATTTTCGTTGTGAAAGTCAAAGCCGTAACGCGCAGCCGTGTTTATCTCGCCAAAATGAAATTCGTTATTCACGCGGTAGATGCGCTTTGCCCTATCGCCGATGCCTTTTGGCTTGACCTCGTAGTAGATGAGCTCGCAGTCGCTTGAATGCGGGTTTGCAGCCGGGATCTTTTCTAGCTCCCAAACGTTTGAGGTGTATTGAAAGTCAGAGCTTACCAGCGCGCCGACCGGGCAGACGCTTGTGCATTCGCCGCAAAACGAGCACTCGAGCACGTCGCCTACGCTTGGGGCGATGAGGCTTTTTTGAAATTTGCTCCAAACGGCGAATGCGTCTTTTGGCATGCTCTCTTTTAGCTCCTTTGCGACTTGATCCGCGCCTCTAGGCGTCGTTTTTAGCGCGCTCTCGCCGATCTTATCCTTGCAAACCGTGATACACCTCTCGCAGACTATGCAAAGAGCCGGATCGTAGTTGATGAGACCCCATTTTTTGTGCGGTTTGTGACTATCTTTTATCGCGAATTTTTGCGAATTCACCCGCATTCTGGCGGCGAAATTTTGCAGTTCGCACTCGCCGCTTTTGTCGCAGACCCCGCATTGTAAAGGGTGATTCACGCAGTAAGTTTGCATGATAGCTTCGCGCTCGGCGTCGATCTCGGCGGTATTTGTTATGACGTTCATGCCCTCTTTGGCCTTGGCGTTGCAGCTATAAACGCGCTTGCCATCGGCCTCGACCATGCAAAGGCGACAGGCTAGGGTAGGCGAACAGCCGCTGAGGTAGCAAAGTGCAGGGATGAATATCCCCTCGCGGCGCGCGACGTTTAGTATGTATTCGCCCTCGCTTGCTTCGCAGATTTGGCCGTTTATGCTTAGTCTCATTTAGCTTTTACTCACTTTTACGAGCTTGAAGTCATAGCCCTCGAATTCGCTCATGCCAACGATAGCGATCGTCCCTTTCATGCCGCTATCTAGTCTAAATTTACGTTTAGCGTTGAAATTTGGCGCGCTTAGCGTCACTTCATCGCCGTCTTTTACTTTCGCGACGATGCTAAACTGCACGCCGCCTACGACCTCGTCGCTATCTTTACGGTCAAGGTAGATGACGCTGCCGTCAAAATTTTCAAGCTCTTTTAGCTCGCTTAAATTTCCGTTCGTCTCGTATTCTTGCTCTTTGCCGCCGGCTAGGATCACGTTTTTGCCTAAAATTTCCAAAAATTCAAATAGCATTTTTGAGTCCGGATGAGTGAAAAAGGAGCTGTCGATGATGATGTTTCGCGCGTCTTTTAGCCACTCGCCAAGCTCCTCGAACTCCTCCTCGCCTACATTGCACTCGCCGCTTAAAAAGCCCTCGTCAAGTGAGCCAAAGTATCCGTCGTCTAAATTTAGCGTGTATTTGCAAAGAAGCGCCAAAACGTAGCTGATAGAGCCTATCTCGCAGCGAATTAGATTCTCGCTGCCAAGCGCGCCGTCTTCTATGCAGGAGATATATCTAAAATCGCACTCTTTAAGCTCGTTTGCTAGCGCCCTGTCCGTTAGGCTCAGCAGGTTTGCGAGGCTTAGGCTCTTTGCTTTGGTGAATTTAGAAAATTTCATTTTGCTACCTTTTTTATTATCAAAGTCCAGTCGGTTTGGTTGAATTTAAGCGAATTCATCACTTCGCAGTTTAGGTTATAGGCTAAATTTATCGCGTTTTTGACGCCGCTAAAGTCGCCTATCTCAAACAAAAATACGATCACCTCTCCGCTTTGGGCGTTTCTTGCGGTTTCGCCCAGTGCGCTTAAAAACCTATCTTTTAGATGCCTTAGATCGACTCGCCTCATCTATCCACCTCGCCCAGGATGATGTTGGTGCTGCCTATGATAGCGGCGATGTCGGCTATGTATTGGCCCACGAGCAAGTCCTCGTATATCGCGCAGTGCCAGAAGCTTGGTGTGCGGATCTTTAGGCGGTAAGGGCTGGCTTCGCCTTGGGAGTTGATATAAATTCCAAGCTCGCCCTTTGGCGACTCGCTCGCGAAGTAAATTTCACCTCGTTTTGGCTTTATGCCCTGGGTGATGAGGACAAAATGCTGCATCAGTGAGTAGTTTTGCGTCATGATCTGCTCTTTTGAGGGGCTAACGAATTCCGGCGCATCGGCTAAAATTTCACGCGAGCTTGCGCGGTAAAGCTTCTCGCACTGCTTTAAAATTTTGACACACTCTTTCATCTCGCGCATGTAAAGCACGTATCTGGCGTAGCAATCCCCCGCCACGGCGTATGGCACTTCAAAGTCTATCTCGTCATAGACTAGGTAGGGCTGCTCTTTCCTGATGTCCCATTTCACGCCGCTAGCTCGCAACATGACACCCGAGCAGCCGCTGCTAAGGGCCAGCTCTTTTGATATGACGCCAACGTTTTCAAGGCGCATTTTCCAAATTCTGTTTTCGCTTAGCAGATCCTCGTAAATTTTGATATCTTTTGGAAATTTCTCGCAAAATTTCAGCATCTCTTCAAGCCACCCATCAGGCAGATCAAGCGGCATACCGCCTATCCTGACCGCGCTGTGCGTGAGTCTGGCGCCGCAGTATTTTTCGATCATGTCAAGCACGTATTCGCGCTCTCTAAAAGCGTATAAAAACACGGTCATCGCACCGATGTCAAGCGCATGCGTGGCTAGAAACAAAAGATGCGAGCTGATTCGGTTTAGCTCTAGTAAGATCACTCTTATTATCTGCGCACGGCGTGGTACTTTGATCTCGCAAAGTCTCTCCACCGCCTCGCAAAATGCGTAGTTGTTGGCCGCCGAGGCGATGTAGTCTACACGGTCGGTGACCGGGATGAACTCTTGATACGTCATGTTTTCAGCCATCTTTTCGATGCCTCGGTGCATGAAGCCGACCTCCGGCATCGCGCGCACGACCTTTTCGCCGTCAAGCTCGAGCACGAGCTTTAGCTGCCCGTGAGCGCTTGGGTGCTGCGGACCGAAATTTAGTATCATCTTGCCGTCGTTTCGCTCGAATTCGATGTTTTCAAAAAACGGCGTTAGGCGGTTTGGAGCTTGACTCACGGCCGCTCCTTTAAAATTTCGCTCTCGCTGCGTTTTACTCTTTTTACGAATTTCACTCCGCTAACTTCTTGATACTCCTGCGAAATTTCGCTTTTGCTTGGTTGCTCGCCCTTTGAGACTTCGTGATAGATCCTGGAAAATTCAAACGTATCTTTTTCATCGATGAAGGCCGGATCGCGATTTTCCGCGCCTATCTCGTCTCTGTGCTCGCGTCCGAAAATTTTATCGACCTCGTACCACGCGGCAAATTCGTCTCCTTGTAGCGGATAGCTCTTTAAAAGCGGGTGCGAGTACCAGTCATCGGGCATTATTAGGCGCTTTAAATTCGGGTGTCCGCTTAGCAAGACGCCCGAGAGATCATACATCTCGCGCTCCGCCCAGTTGGCGCTTTTGTAAATTTCACTCACGCTTTTTAGCGCTTCACCTTTTGCTACGAAGCATTTCACGCGCACTCTTTTGTTTTTTGAGATGCTAAGCAGCTGGTAAAACACCTCGTAGCCGCCGCGATCTGCTATAAAATCCACCGCCGCCAGCTCGCTGAGCTGCTCGTAGCCATAGGTCTTTAAAATTTCAAGCGTTTTGAAATTTTGTCCGGCATCGATGATGACTACGAGCTGCCCCAGCTCTACGAAGCTTTCTAAAATTTCAACGCCTTTTTCTTGTAAAATTTTGACTTCAGGCTCGAAAATGCTGCCCTCTACGCCTTGCCTCTCGACCTTGGGCACGACGTAAAACCTATCGTCATAATACTGCTTTTTTTGCGCGTTTTTTCTATCTTTGTAGGCTCTCATGCCTCAAGCCTTTTTGCACTTTGCGCTCTAAAAGCGCTTTGGCGACGGATCTTTTTTTGCAATATCATGAGAGCGTATTGTAGCGTCTCGGGGCGCGGCGCACAGCCTGGGAGGTAGATATCCACGGGGATTATACGATCTACGCCTTGGACTGTGGAGTAGGTGTTGAACATCCCGCCGGTGTTCGCGCAGCTTCCCATTGAGATGACCCATTTTGGCTCGGGCATTTGATCGTATAGCCTGCGGGTAAATTCCGCGTGTTTTTTGGTGAGGGTGCCTGCGATGATCATGACCTCCGAGTGGCGAGGAGAGGCTCTAAATATCGTGCCGAAGCGATCAAAGTCGTATCTGCTAGCTCCGCTTGCCATCATCTCTATCGCACAGCACGCTAGCCCGTAGCTAAGCGCCCAAAGCGAGTTGGAGCGGCCCCATTGCACGAGCCTATCGACCGTCGTCAAAACTATCGGTAGGCCACCGTTTGCAGCGTAATTTACTTGATGCTTTGCCACTCAAACACCCCTTTCCTCCATGCATAGATGAAGCCGATGAGTAAAAGCGTTACAAAAAGTAGCATCTCTATGAGCCCGAACGCTCCAAGTAGCCTAAAATCCACCGCCCAAGGATATATAAAGATAATCTCGACATCAAAAAGTATGAACAAAATCGCGTAAAAAAAGTAATGGATATTGATCTTGTTTGGCTGCTTTACGACCTCGGGGCCGCACTCGTAGATGCCGGATTTCAAGCGCTCGGTGTTACGATTTGCGAGCTTTTTGCCGATGCACGAGGATAAAAACGTTATCAGCACGAACGAGCAAGTCGCTAGAACCAAAATCATAAAAGCGCCCAGATACGGGCTCGCAAGCTGCGAATGAGACATAAATTCAGCCTTTATTAGTATGTTTAAGAATTTTATCTAATTTATTTTTATCCGAGGTTAAAGACATTTTGCCGCCGCGCTTTAACCGACTTTATGTGTAAATTTTACTCTTTTATCTTTTCTACCGCGTCTTTGCTGGCTATTTGCCGCTCGTCACCTACTAGCTCTCTTATCGCGCCGTCTTTTGCCAAGATGATACGATCTGCAACATCAAAATACGCGTCATCGTGGCTTATGGCGACTATCGTAACGCCATTTTGCTTTAACATCGGTAAAATTTCGCGGTAAAATACGCGCTTGAATATCGGATCTTGATCCGCCGCCCATTCGTCAAGCACCAGCAGGCTACGATTTTCCAGTAGTGCGATGAGCAGGCTAAGACGCTTTCTTTGACCCTGAGAAAGAGCCGTGGTGCTCAGCCTTTGCTCGATGATCTGCACCTTTTTGTCTATCTCAAGCAGCTTTAAAAGCTCGTTCGCGTCTTTTTCGCTTGCAAATTTGCTCCCCTCGCCAAGCGTTTGCGAAAAGAGATAAAAGTCCGAAAATATCGCGCTTACGTTTGACTGATAGCTGCGTAAATTTTCATCGTTCAGCCTCACGCCGTCCACTAAAATTTCACCGCTACTGGGGCGTAAAAGCCCGCACAGTATGTTTGAAAACGTGCTTTTGCCGCTACCGTTTTTGCCTATGACAAATATCAGCTCACCGCGCTCTATGCGTAAATTCACATCCGTGAGGCTGAAATTTTTATCCGGATAGCTAAAATTAACGTTTTTAAATTCTATGCTTTTCCACTGCTTGCTAAAGCTGTCAGTAAAGCCAAAGCTCTCTTTGAACGGGGCTAAATTTAGATTTAGAATTTTATCCAAGCTCACTTTGGCGCTTAATGCCGTCGGGATGGAGGCTACCATGCTGATGAAAGAGCCTCTTAAAAATAGTATGGTCAGGCTCACGGTGACTGCCGTCTGCAGGCTCGCCCAGCCAAGACCGACGCACAAAAACACGCACATGCCGACAGCTCCAAGCAGCATGATGTTGGTAAAGTTATCCGAAAGTGCGTGATAAACGTCTGCTCGCACCATGCTTTGGCGCTTTTTCATGCCTATTTCGTTAAGCTCGTCAAAGCAAAGCTTGGCGCGGTGCTGATTTAGCGTGAGTTCGCGGTGTCCTTCCACGACGTCGTTGTAGCTTTGCTGAAGCGCGTCGTCATCGCGTCTTGAGAGCGTGTAGTAGTGATGGATCTTTTTCATAAAAAACGCACTTAGCACCATCGTAGCCGCTATCCAGATCGCGACGAAGACGAAAAGCTTTGGCGAGATGTAGCATAGATAAATGCTCGAAGCCACGATGAAAACGGAGCCTTGGATGAGCCCGGTCGCTGTCATGAAGGCAAATGTGATCGTTTTTATATCGTTGTTCAGGCTGGCTATGATCTTTGCTTTGCCGATCGCGTCTATCTGCGCGTTTGGCGTGTCTAAGACCTGCTTTACCAAGTGGCGTCTGATCTCGTAGATGAGCTTGTGACCAAAATTCGTAAGAGAGATGTTGGCATAGACCGAGGTTGCCAAAAACAGCAACAAAAGGCCGATGAACTGTACCGCCACCATCACGTCGAATTTCTGTGCGGCTAGTAGTTTTTCGTTTATATAAGAGAGCACACCGATGCCAAAGCCGCTGAAAATGAACGTCAAAATGACGATTTTTATGATAGAAAATTTATTGTTTTTTATTAGAGTTTTTATCATCCGCTTACCTGTAAATTTTAAAAAATTTTAGCATAGCATACTTAAGTGCATTTAAAATAGACACGTATCAATAAAATAGATAGGCCGCCCGTTTAGCCCGATTTAACGATCTTGCTAACTGATTTTGCATTTTAATTTGAGCGGTTTAAAATTTATAAGTTTGTGGTATGGTAAAACAAAATCCGCCAAAGGAGCAACCATGAAAATACGAAATTTATTGATCGCGGCTTTTGTGACGATCGGCGTCAATGCGCTCGCTAAAGAAGCCAAGCATCATTATTTCGCACAAACATCTAAAAGCTATCAAAGTAAAACCGACTATGGAAATAACGAGGCTGTGGGGCATTATGTAAATTCTAAGGATACGAAAATTTATTATGAAATTTACGGCAAAGGAAGTCCGATCGTGCTGCTACACGGAGGGCTGGTAGGCTCGCCTGCTGATATGAGCGAGCTGGCAGACAAGCTAAGGGAAGATCGAAAAGTGATCTTGGTAGCCACAAGAGGGCACGGCAGATCCCAAATAGGCGAGGTCGTGCCAAGCTTTGAGCAAAAGGCTGATGACATAAATGCCGTTTTAGACGATCTTGGTATCTCGAGGTCCGATATCATCGGCTTTAGCGACGGTGCTTATACGGCGTATCTTTTCGCTAAAAAATATCCGCAAAAGGTAAGAAACCTCGTAGCTATAGGTGCTGGAGTGTGGGAGAAGGGCTTTGTGCAGGGTAGTAGGGCGCAGATGAAGACGTTTGAGGATCTAAAAAATCTCGATAAGCGCTACTGGAACGAACAGCTTGATGGCGTCAGACCCGAGCCCGAGCGCATTTTGTTGTGGTTCGAGCAGGTCATGGAGTATTACGACTCGGCGTCAGTCGGCGAAGAGGTGTTTAAAAACGTAAATGCAAAAACGCTCATGATAGTCGGAGAAAAGGACGCAAACGTACCTCTTGATACGGTCATCGCCGCTTATGAGATGCTGCCAAATGCGCAGCTTGGCATCGTCCCGAACGCTCCGCATCCCGTACTACTAACGGATTTTGACATAGTTTGGCCGATGATAAGTAAATTTCTTTCTAAGCAGTAAATTCTCCGGTGCTTGAGACCGGTAGAAGCGCTTGATGTTGTTGGTTTACGTTAGCGAGATTAAGATTTTAAAAACGTTGATGTGTGCACTTTTCTTGTCAGTGAAGTGCGAGAGTTAGTAGCCGTATAGCACGATTTTGTCTGTTTGGCTTTGTCTCGCCGCTCTTCAAGGCGCTTTGTGATTTGCACTCGCACAAATCAGTCGGTCTTATGGCTTTTTTGTTTCTGTCGCGAAAATCGCCGCCGATAAGTCCTCCAATAGATTTGACTTCGCTAGGACGTTTAAAATTTTACTTGGTATCTGTTGTTTTGCCTAGAGCACGAGAATTTAGATCTTGCCTTTACTTGCCCTTTTTTTGCCACCCATCTTGTAAAATTTGCCGCTTTTACAAAAACTAAATTCAGTCCAAATTTAATTCAACCCAGCCGCACCAAATTCGCCAAATTTACTCGCCCGTATAGATCATAATATCGCTCATTTCTGCGAAGCCAAGCTTTTCATAAAGCCCTTTTGCGGCGTTCGAGCTTTCCAGATAAATTTTCTCCACGCCCTGCTCGCGCGCTCGCTCTATGAGCCAGCACACGATCCGCCGCCCTATACCACGCCGCCTGGCATGCGCTCGCACGTAGATATTCATCAGATACGCGCACTGACCGCTTGGGTTTTCGGGCGAGGGTAGCTCGGTCTGAAAGCACACCCCGCCGCAGCCTAAAATTCGCCCCTCCTCATACGCAAAGCAGGCGACGTGCTCCCCACTAGCAAGCCTAGCCTCGTAGTAGCGGCGGTTTGCTTCGAGTAGCGCCGACACGTCCGCATCGGGGGCTAGCTCAAACACCTCGCGCAACACCTCTTCGCGCAGGGCGAGCAGCAGGGGCATCTCATCCGCGTAAATTCGCCGCACCCTGGCCGTCATTTTCCGCCATCCTTCATCGGTATGGGCAGCTTCGCCGCGTCCGGCTTGCCGCTCGTATTTAGCGGCATTTGCGGCAGTCTAATGAAAAACTCCGGTATCATGAACTCCGTTAAATTTCGCGCGAGCTCGCTTTTTAGCGCGCGAAGGCTTAGATTTTCGCCCTCCGCCACGACGTAGGCGACCATATACGCTAGCCCCACCTCATCGGTAAATGCTCGCACGATCGCCTGGGACACGCCCGCACACCGCCGTAAGCGCGCCTCGACTTCGGCTACCTCCGTACGCTTGCCGCAGATCATCACCTGCGTGTCCTTGCGGTGCAAAAATGCGATGTCGCCGCTTGGCAGCAGGTAGCCAAGATCGCCGCTTCGATACATCCTGTCACCATCCGGCAAGCTCTCAAACGCCCTGTTTTCCGCGTCGTGCTCGCCGATGTAGCCCTCCGATACGCCGTCACCGTAAATGCAAATTTCGCCCTTTTCGCCCGCCGGTAGCTCCTCTCCGTGCTCGTTTAAAATTTTGATCCGCGCCCCCTTGACCGCGCACCCGATCGGATATGTGCCGTCCTTTAAGACCGCGCCGCCGTTGCAGCGATAGTAGCTCGCGCACACCGTGGTTTCGGAGGGGCCGTAAGTGTTGTAAATTTCAGCTTGCGCCAGCAGGCGGCTAACATACGCTCCTCGCAGCACGTCGCCGCCGCTGATGAGAAGCCGCAGGGATCGCGGGATGCGGGGCAGCTCGTTCATCTGCGCCAAAAGATAGGGAAAGCCGCTTAACATCGTTACATTGTGCCGCGCGACGAATTTCATCAGCGCGCCGATATCCGCCTTGTCGTTTTGGCTCGCGATCGCCAGCGCCGCGCCGTTTAGCAAGCTCGCGAACACCTCCTCGACGAAGATGTCAAACGAGCACACGCTTTGTTGAAGCATCACGTCGCCTGCGCGCGGATGAAATTCGCTCGCAAACGCGCGCACGTAGTGGCAGACGTTGCGGTTCGTGACGCAAACGCCCTTTGGCCGCCCCGTCGTGCCCGAGGTGTAGAGCACATAAGCGGGCGCATCCGGACTTTGATTTTCGGGTTCATAATTTTGATCGCTTTGGTCGGTAAATTCGTGGATTTTATCGGCAAAATTTGACGGTTCGATTTGGTTTTCGGCGGTGCAAATTTGTTCGGTTTTGTCTTGCGGCGCGGCGTTTTGTAGCGTGAAGTTTTCAGCCGACACACCAGCCTCGCTTACTTCATATTCTTGCGCAGTCGCGGTCAAATTTATACTTGACTTTAGATTGTTTTCGTTTTTTAAATCGCAAATTTTGTGTGCGATCCGCTCTGCGCTTGGCTCATTTTTATCGTAAAATTTATCATTTTGCGACCCGCCCGTACCCCCAAATTTACAAATTTCATCTATAAATTTTAGCTCAAAGCCCTCAAGCCGCGGTGCAAATTTGCGCTGCGTCACGATAAAATCGACATTCGCCTCGCTCATCATAGTAGCGATCCTGCCAGTCGGGAAATCGGGCTCTGCCGGGACATAGCGCGCGCCGTATTTTAGCACCGCAAATATCGTGGCGATCATCTGCGCGCCGTGGCTCATCACGATGCCCGCGCTGTTTAAATTTGACGGGAAATGCGCGGCGATAGCATCCACCATCTGGCTAAGCCGGGCAAACGTGAGCGTCCCGCCATCCTCGATGATCGCAGGCTCGTCCCCGTACGCCGCCACGACGTCTTTAAAAACCGAGTAAATCGTCTGCATTTTCACCTGCCTAGTAGCCACGTAATGCCCGCTGCCGTGCGCTGGATGGCGTTTTGAAAGTGATTGCCCTCGTTTAGCTCGAAAGTCGTTTGGATACCGCTATTCGCGTAAAATCGCGCGATTTGCTCGGTGTTTTCCTGCACGCTTTGAAGCACGGGATTTTTCGCCATGCGCTCCTTGTCGCCCAGCGAAAAATATACGCACTCAGGCGGCGCCTTCATCTCGTGCGTGAGGGCGAATTCTTTAAAATTTGTAAACCAAAGCGAGCCCGAGACGCTCGCAACCCGCGAGAAAAAGGGGCTTTGATAGAGCACGTAGAGCGCAAACAGCCCCGCTAGCGAATACCCCGCAAGCCCGCTCCAAGCCGCCCGTCCTTTGACGAGCTCCCCCGCTCGCGGCGCGATTTGCTCCGTCAAAAGCCGCAGATACTCATCCGCTCCGCCCGTGCATGGCGCATCGCCCTTAAACAGCGGCGGCATCGCCCACGGTGACATATCGTGATCCCAGTTTAGACCCCCGATCGCCACGAGCGTGAAGTCCGCCGCGCACCTCTCGCGCACCTCCGCCAGCACGCGCTCGCCCTCGTTTTCAAATGTGTTTAGATAGATGACGGGTCTGCCTGCCGCGTCGCTCGGATAGAGCGTGACCCTTTTGCTCTGCACGCTAAATTCGTGCTTTTCGTAGGTTTTGTTCTGCATTTTTCATCGCTCCTTGCCCGCTTGCTGGTAAAAATTATAAAAGTGTTGATAGTCTTAAACGAACGCTTCGCAAATCTTATTTGCTCCACAAAGCGCCGAACATATAGCACGATTTGCGCGGTCAGCTACCGCTTCCCTGCAAATCGGCGGCGATAGTGTCTCTTCATAAGATTTGACTACGCTAAGGTATTTAAAATTTTAGAAATCAATACTTTTTTAAAAACGGAGCCAAATTATACTAATATCGATAGATAAAATCAAATGGCTCTGTTACAATAAATCATTGACGCTTGCTTCGCAAACCTTGCTCGCTCCGCAAAGCACCGAACATATAGCACGATTTTCGCGTTCAGCCTTACGGCTTCTCTGAAAATCGGCGTTGATAGCGTCGCTTCACAAAGTTTGACTTCGCTTCGAACGCTGAAAATCAATGAAATATTGTAACAGAGCCATAAAATAAAATTTAGGCCGAGCCGTCAAAGCCGAGCGTGCCTAAATTTACATAGCTGCACGTGGTTGGATGATGGCTCTTTCGTAGTCGACCTCGGTATCTTCGCTCATGATGTGTAGGTTTTTGCTGCGTTTGATCTTTGCGTCATCCTTAAATATCGCGCGCACCTTGTCCATGCCCGCGTAAAAATCGCGCATCAGCACCACGCAAATGTAGCGGCCGAAAAATGTCGGCTTTATGCAGCCATTTTCCTCGTATATTGCATTTACGAGCTTTAGTAAATTTAGCTCGACAAATAGGTCTTTGTGAATGTTGGCTCGGTTGTTTCCGTTGTATTTTAGGATGTCGACGGCTCCGTCAAAAAGCTCCGTCAAAAAGATGTATTTTAGCCTTTCTTTTTTACTAAAGCCGCATTTTGCGATGACCGGGCTCGTGTGCTCTTTTATCTTGCGGCCGTAATCGAGCAGATTGAACGCATTTATCACGAGCTCGCCGTCAAGGAAGCTGAACGCTCCACTGCCAACGCCTACGTATTCGTGGTTTGAGCCCACGTATTCGTCTCGCATATCGGCTGAGCTTTGGTTTGAAAATGCCCAAGCGTTGCTTTGATGATACCTACCGCGGCTGAATTCATCTACGATGATCTCGTAAAATTCTCGCTCGTTATCGACGTTTGAGACGCCAAGCGACCTGGCGATATTTTCTCTTGTCAGGTCTGATTTCATTAGCGGATAGAGCGTGATTTGCTGCGGGGCGATGGATTTTGAAATTTCGATATCATTTATGAGCTGCTCTTTTGTTTGATTTGGCAGGTTAAAGATGAGATCAAGACTAATGACCGGGAGGAAATTTAGCGCCTTTTCAAGCCTTGCTCGCACCTCTTTGGAGCTGCCGAATTTCTCAAATCTACCCACGCGCTTTAAGGTGTCGTCATCAAAGCTTTGTACGCCTACGCTTAGACGGTCGATAAGCCCGTCAAATCGCCTCAGGCTATCGGGTGAGATATGGTTTGGATCGCTTTCTGCAGAGATGTCCTCGATATCAAAAAGCTCCTTCGCAAGGCGTAGAGTTTTTTCGAGCTCTACCTCGTTTATCAGCGTAGTGCCGCCGCCTACGTAAAGCGAGCTAAAGTTAAATCCAGCGTCCTTTACCTGCCTCATCTCCTCGCGTAAATTTTCAAAATAGATCTTAGCCAGCTCTTGTTCGTAGTGGTATTTGTGAAACGAGCAGTAAGGGCAAAATGTGTGGCAAAACGGTACATGAGCGTAGAGCATGTATTTTTTGCCCTCGCGTGGCGTTTTGTTGTAGGTCGTAGTTAGGATGTCTATGTTAAATTCGTTGTATAAAGACTTTTGTATAGAGTTATGTGCGTAGTTTACGGCAAAGCTCTCGACAATACTTTTAAAACCCATAATTAATTACCTTGAATAAGCAGTGTTTAAATAATTCGGGTTAGGATACCTAAAATTTTATAAATTTTTACTTGTATCGGCGCCTGAAATTTACTATGTTGGACAAATTTAGCCCGAAATTTAGGACTAAATTTATTTTAAATTTTTAAAATTTATAGGCAGTTCGAGATTTAAGGCTTTGACCAGGCGGATGCACTCTTGCAGGTCGTCTATGCTTTTACCGCTGACTCTGACCTCTTCGCCGCGTATGGTGGCTGTGACTTTGAGCTTGGCGTCCTTTATGGCCTTTGTGATCTTTTTGGAATTTTCAGTATCTAGCGTATCGTTTAGCTTGAGCGTGGCTTTTATATTGCCACCGCTGGCACTCTCGCGCTTACTTTCGCTAAGTGCGACAGGCGGGATGTTTCGCTTGATGAGCTTTGAGATGACGATGTCTTTTAGCGCATCGACTTTGTTGTCGCTACTGCTTAGGATCGTGATCGTTTTGTCTTTTTCACTTAGCTCGATCTGTGCTGTGACGCCCTTGAAATCATACCTGGCCGCAAGCTCTTTTTTAGAGGTTTCCAGGGCGTTTTTGACCTCCATCATATCTACCTGCGCGCTTATGTCAAAGCTATGTTCGCTCGCCATCATCTCTCCTTTATAAAATCTTCGATATTTTTTACTATGAGCTTTATGAGCTTCTCACGCGCCTCTTTGCTCGCCCATGCGATATGCGGCGTGATGATGAGGTTAGCGCTGTTTTTTAGGTGTAAAAACGGATGATTTGGCCTCATCGGCTCACTTTGCAACACATCGATGCAAGCGCGTAAATTTTTACTGTCTATCGCTCTTGCGAGGGCGTTTTCATCGACTATGCCACCGCGCCCGAAATTCATCAAAACGGCTCCTTCTTTCATTAAATTTAGCTCACGCTCGCCGATCAGCGCTTTCGTGTTTTCATTTAGCGGAGCGTGGATGCTTATGATATCACAAATTTTAAGCAGTTCGTTTAGCTCGAGACGTGTGAATTCGCCGTTTTGATTTTTGCCGCTCGTGGAGTAGTAAAAGATATTCGCTCCAAATGCCAAGGCGATCCTGGCCACGCCTCGCCCTATCTCGCCAAGTCCGATGATACCGAAATTTTTACCTGAAATTTCGCCTATGCCTTTGCTTAAATTCGTGAAAATTTCACTCTTCACCCACTCGCCGCTTTTGACGTAGTCATCGTAAAATTTTATCTCGTTACAAAGTGCGAGCAAGCAGGCAAAAGTATGCTGCACTACGCTGTTTGTCGAGTAGCCGGCGACGTTTTTTACAGCCACGCCTTTTTGAGCGGCGTAGCTCATATCGACATTGTTTGTTCCTGTCGCGCTCACGCAGACGAGCTTTAAATTTTCGCACTCGTCCATCACGTTTTTATCGATGACGACTTTATTTGTGATGACTACATCGGCGTTTTTTAGGCGTGCGATAGTTTCGTCCTTGCTAGTCACTGCGTAGCTGATAAACTCGCCAAATCTCTTAAAAATGCTCAAATCGACGTCGTTTCCAAGTGTCAAGGCGTCCAGGCAGACTATTTTCATTTTATGTAATGTCCTACGAATTTTGAAGTGTTGTTGATGATCTCACCGCCTCTGCGAAAGCCTAGCGCGCAGCCCTCATATGCGAAAAATACGCCCGCTTGATAGCTTTGATCTTTAGCGTCTTTGTTAAATTCATAAAATTCTTGATAGACCGCGCGGTTTGAGCCGTAGATCCCGCCATTTTCGCTACTTACCTCGCCATTTGCCTCGATGATGCTCACGTTTTCGCCCTCACGGCCAAATATCGGCTTTTTGACGCATTTTTTACCGACTATCGGCTCGTTTGAAGTCTCGAGCAGTAGCGGATGGTTCGGGTAAAGATCCCACAAAATTTTGAGTATGCCTTTGCTTTGAAAAAGCAGCGTATATGCGGGATTTAGTATGATGGCTTTTTGATTTTCGATGATGTTTTTTAGTATGAGCGCCAGCTCGCCTTCCTCGATCGCGATATCCTCCCAAGGCACGAGCTTAAACCAATACTCGAAATTTCCATCGCCTTTAAATATCCCGTTCTCGTCGCTAAATTCCACCTCGTCCACGTATGCAAAATCAGTCGTGAAGCCGGCTTCACTCGCCGCACTTTGCAGTAGCTTCGTCGTGTTTTCATCCTCTATGCTGCCAGCGACCGAGCTAAATAAAATTTTCCAGCCCTCGTAATATTTGCTAAAATCGGCCGTATCGCCGTTTAAAACGACAAGCCGCTTGAAATTTTCGACCAGGGCGGCGTATAGATCGTTAAACTGCGAGCTCTCGTCCATTTTGTTAAATTTTAACATCGCCCACTGGATGATCGCAGTCTCAAATACCGCAGTCGGCGTGTCGGCGTTAAACTCGATCAGCTTTATGCCCTTGCCATCAAGCCCGCCCGCTAGATCAAAACGTCCGTAAAGATGCCAGTGCACCTCGTTCTCCCAGCTGTCTTTGATGAGATCGATGAGGTTAAAAGGGATACCGACCTCGTGAAAGAGGTTGTTGTCGATGATGTACTGGGCTGCTGCGACGAACATATCGTATAGCTCGTTCGCCGCTTCGTAATACGCCTGTGCCTGCTCATCGCTCACCTCTACGATCTCGTCCGCGACGTAGTCGCTGTTGTCGGCATCAGTATGCCAAGCAAAGCCGATCTGCTCTAAAAATTCTTTATTCAAAGGCTCTATTTTTTTTAAATTTATCATCTTAACCCCCGAAAAATCCGCTCGAAGAGCCGGAGCTTTTTGAGCCACCTCCGAAAAATCCGCTCTTTGAAGCGCCTCTTGGACTTGTCACCGTGCTCCTTGCTTTGTTGAAGCTATCGACGCTTCTCATGTATGTGCTTGGGTTTTTATAGGCGGTTTGCCTTTGGCTTTGAAAATTTTGGTTGCCAAAGAGTTTGTTGCCTATCCAGCTGCCGATTATCGCGCCTGCCGCAGAGCTTAGTAAAATTTCGCCAAGGCCGGCACCGCCGCTACTTAGCTGGGCATCCGGCTTTGTCAAATTTGACGTTCCGTTGTCGATTTTGGCGTTTTCCTCGGCTACTAATGCGTCCATTTCCTCTTTTGACAAAATTCTTTCCGTGCCGTCAAGCTGCTTTAAAACTACACGCGTTTCGCTGCTTGGATACTCCTCAAGCACTTTGTATTTGCCGGGTTCGGTCTCCTCGATGACGACGAACGCACCCGTTTTTTGCGCCACTTCGTTCATTGCGTTGGTTTGCTCGTCCTTCCTGTCGCATCCGGCTAGTCCTGCCATCACGACCGCACCAAAGCCGCCAATAGCCGCATAAGTCGCTATCTTTTTTATATGTTTCATCTATTCTGTCACCTCTTGTAAAGTTTTATTTTTTCTGATCAGTATCACGCCGTTTTTAAATTTTATGAATTTTGAGTGATTTATCCGTTTTATTATCTTGTTTTGCACCTTTTTGATATTCTTTGGTTGCGGCGTCAAGGAGCGCAGATATTCGCCCAGGCTTATCCATTTTTTCTCACCGTCCTCGTCTATCTGCGCTTCGATGGCGGGCTCGTCGTTTTTATGCGTCAAAAATGGCTTTTGCATCGCGTTTAGAAACTGCATCAGCTTCTCGTCGCGCTCTTTGTAAATTTGCGAAATTTCGTTTTTGCGCTCTATGAGCATCTGCTCTTTTTCTTTAAATAGCCGCTCTTTGTCGGCCTGAAGGTTTAAATTTGCCGCTTTCATCTCGCTAAGTTCGGTCAAGAGATATTTTACAAATTCATCGTTGTTTGCGGATTTTGGAGTTTTTGTAGTAGGCTTTTTGACAGATTTTATTTCGGGCTCTTGCGCGTTTTCGTCATTTAAGATGACGAATTTTTGTCCGTTTTTTTCTACGGCCTTTAAAGAACCTCGCCTTATGCGGTTATAGACCGCCTCTTTTGTTATGCCTAAAATTTCAGCTGCTTGGCCAACAGGTAGCTTTTGCATAGATTTTTCCGTTTAAGATAAATTTTAAGATTATGACAAGGCATTATAAACAAAGAAGGCTAAAACAAGAGTTAAACAAGGCGGCGTTTTAGCGCCACCGTGTTTTGGTTAGAGTCTTGACTCGTAACGTCTAAGCATATAAAGACGTTTGAGCATTTTTTTACGAGCTGAAATCTTTTGCTTTTTGCGAATTTCAGTCATAGGTTCAAAAAAGCGTCTCGCTCTGACCTCTGTTACGATGAGATTGCGATCTACTTGTTTTTTGAACTTTCTGTAAGCTTCGTCAAAAGACTCGTTCGGATGCACCTTGATTCCCGGCACGATCCTCACCACCTTTCAGTAAAATTTTGAGATTTGGATTATATCTTAAAAATTTTAAATTTACAAATTTTCAAGATAGA
Organism: Campylobacter curvus; assembly: GCF_013372125.1. Lineage (NCBI taxonomy): Bacteria > Pseudomonadati > Campylobacterota > Epsilonproteobacteria > Campylobacterales > Campylobacteraceae > Campylobacter > Campylobacter curvus. The sequence continues at coordinate 171,197 of NZ_CP053826.1, forward strand.
TTAACTTTGACAGGACTATAATCTTTAAAATATTACGTATTTGTTTCTAAGGAGCGTTTATGACCTTGCCGAAAAATTTTTCACCCTGTCACAGCTATACGAAGCGGCGATATATCGTATTTGCCATTATTTCGGTCATCGCTCTTATTTTGCCATTTATCCGTGTAGATGGCAATCATCTATTTTTGCTAAATTTCGACAAAAGCCAGCTTCATCTATTTTTTGTGAAATTTGATATGCAAGAGCTTTATTTGATGCCGTTTTTGTTCATCATCTTATTTTTATTCGTATTTTTTGTAACGACGCTGGCAGGGCGCATTTGGTGCGGCTGGAGCTGTCCGCAGACAATATTTCGCGTGATCTTTCGAGATCTTTTGCAGACTAAAATTTTAAAGATAAACAGAAGCGTCCAAAATAAGCAGCAAGCGGCAAAGGGGCAAATTTTAAAGCAAATTTCAGCCATTTTCATATGGGCTATCATCTGCGTGCTCATAGCCTCGAATTTTTTATGGTATTTCGTGCCACCGGAGGATTTTTTCGCTTATTTAAAGGATGGTTCCGAGCATAAAATTTTGATAGGATTTCTCGCCTGTATCGTACTTTGGCTCGTTTATGACGTCGCGATCTTGGCTGAGAATTTTTGCATCTATGTTTGCCCGTATGCGAGGGTGCAGTCGGTGATGTTTGACAGCGATACGATCCAAGTCATCTACAACGAACAGCGTGGCGGTAAAATTTACGATAAAGGTGTAAAGCTTTACAAAAAGCCACCGGATCCCGAAAGTCAATGCACCGGCTGTGAGGCTTGCGTGAGAATTTGCCCGACTCATATCGATATAAGAAAAGGTATGCAGCTTGAGTGCATAAACTGTCTTGAATGCTCTGACGCATGTGCAAAAGTAATGGCGAAATTTAGCCTTCCTTCGCTGATAGACTGGACGAGCGATAACTCACAAAAAACTCACCGAAAGGTAAAATTTATACGCTTTAGAACGGTAGCTTATCTCGTTATCTTAATCGTAGCTTTTGTCGGACTTATCCTAATGAGCGGCAAAAAAGAGCATATGCTTTTAAATATCAACCGCACCAGCGAACTTTACAGCGTGGGTAGGGACGGAAGCGTTGAAAATTCTTATGTATTTTTGTTTCAAAATACCGATAATAAGGAGCATGAATATTATTTTGACACTAATGACACAAATTTAAAAATAGTCCGCCCAAACAGCCCAGTGCGCATAAAAGCCGGTGCGAAGCAAAAGACGATAGTCACGCTAAGATCGCTAAATTTAAACCAAAATTTCAAAAATGATATGCCGGTTTCTATTATGATAAACGCATTTGCAATAGACGAGCAACGTAAAATAAACGTAAATCGTGAAACTATATTTGTGTATCCTAAAAAAATACGCTACAATAATGAGTTTAAAAATTAATAGGAGAAATTTATGAATATTTCAGAAAAGGGCAAAAAGAGATACGAGATCATAATGCAAACGGGTCTCGAGCTGTTTTTGGAGAAAGGCTACGAGCATACGAGCCTTAGCGATATAGTCGCCAAAGGTGGAGGTTCGCTTGCTAGCGTTTATAAGTATTTTACTAACAAAGAGGGACTTTTTGCCGCGATAATGGAGAAAAATTTCGATGATTTTTGTAAGGAGCTCGATGAGAAGGTAAATTTAAAGTCTTCAAAGAGCTTGGAGGAAATTTTATATAGGTTTGGATTGCTTTATTTCGATATATTTTGCAAGCCTTACTCCATAGCGCTTTCTAGGCTCATAATAAGCGAATGCTATAAAAATAAGGAGCTTGGTGAGCGATTTAACGTAAATATAATCAAAAGAACATGTGGAATTTTGACTAAATAATTCTCAAGAGACGATGTCGCACCGCATATAAAAGAGTATGACTACGAGGAGCTTGCACTGAAATTTTGCGCTCTTATACGAGAGCCCTATCACCTAAGCGGCGTGATACTAGGCGAAGGCATAAAATTGAGCGAGACCCAAAAAGAGAAGATGATCCAAAGCGTAGTCGATCTGTTTTTACACGGAATTTATAAATAAAACCTCGGCCTAAGTTAGCCTTAAAGGCAAAATTTTAATTGCATATGCGGTCGTGGTCACTTTTTAGCAGAGTTTAAAATCGTTTTAAATTTAAACGGCCGTTTTGATTGCGTTTGGGCGAGCGAATAATATAACTAAAATTTTTTAATAATATTATTGACTTGTTTAATATTTAAAAGTATAATCGTCCATTCTAAACAGGTGATGTAATGTATATTACTTTAGTCTCAGGCAATAAAATTTACAAGGAGAATTTTAAATGGGCAAGCTTACAAATTTATCGCTCGCTTTAGCTGTGGCTGTGTTTTTTACGGGCTGCTTGGATGATCTAAACATCTTTAAAAAAGACAAAGCTCAAGCGGCAGCATCTGCTATGCCAGCAGCACATGTTGATGTCGTAGTCGCTAAAAAAGGCGATTATCCGATGAGCTTTAACTATCCTGCTCGCATACAAAGCGAACAAGATGTGATCATCAAGCCAAAGGTTTCAGGAACGCTCTTGAAACAAAATTTCAAAGCCGGCGATACCGTAAAAGAGGGTCAAGTGCTTTTTGTCATCGATCCTGAGAAGTATCAAGCCACTTATGAGTCCTCAAAAGCGAGCATAGCGCAAGCCGAGGCGAATTTAAAAAATGCCAAAAACGAGATGGAGCGTGTCAAAAAGCTCTTCGCTCAAAAAGCTCTTTCTCAAAAAGATTATGACTCCGCACTTGCCACGTATGAAAGTGCCGACGCTACGCTAAAAAGCGCGGTCGCATCTACTAAAAGTGCTAAGCTGGACCTTGGCTATACGAACGTCACGGCTCCATTTAGCGGCGTGGTGGGCGAAAATTTAGTCGATGTGGGAGCGTACGTAGCAGCGGGCAGTAGCGAGCTGGTGAGGCTAACCAAGATCGATCCTATCGATGTTAGGTTTTATATATCCGATATAGACGAGCTAAACAGAGCTAAGAATATAGATCAAAACAGCTGGGAGCAGATAAATAAAGAAGCCATACTGACCGTAGACGGGCAAAATTTCGAAGGTAAAGTAAAATTTATAGATAGCACCGTCGATGTAAATAGCGGCGGCGTTTTAGCCAAGGCTGAATTTGAAAACAAAGACGGCAAGCTTTTGCCCGGAGTGTTCGCCAGAATTTCGATGAACGGCTTTGTGCAAAAAGATAGCTTTGCTATCCCTCAAGTGGCTATACTTCAAGATACCGTTAGCCCTTATGTCTATCTAGTAAAAGACGGCAAAGTAGTCAAAAAAAGTATAAAGATCATATATCAAACCGTTACTGAAGCCTACGTGAAAGAAGGGCTAGAAGAGGGCGACGTGATCATACTAAATAACTTCAAAAAGATAGGCCCGGGCTCTAGCGTCCAGCCTGATACGCAAGGCAAGGAGAACAAGTAATGTTTTCTAAATTTTTTATCAATCGCCCGATATTTGCCGCGGTCATATCGATAATCATCGTTATCGCAGGATTCGTGTCGATCAGGGGATTGCCGATAGAAGAGTATCCAAAGCTCACTCCTCCTGAGGTAAGCGTCAGCGCCTCCTATACGGGAGCAAACGCAGAGATCATAGCAAGCACGGTGGCTTCGATCCTTGAAGACGAGATAAACGGTGTTGAAAATATGATCTACATGCAAAGCACCTCAAGCTCGAGCGGTACTATGAGTATAAGCGTGTATTTCAATATCGGCTCAAATTCCAAGCAAGCGACTATCGACGTCAATAACCGCGTCCAAGCGGCCCTTGCTCGTTTGCCTCAAGAAGTGCAGCAAGTAGGCGTCACCGTCAGAGAAAGAAGTAGCTCTATCCTAGAGGTCGTAGCATTTACGACGGATGATCCCAGTATGAATAAGCGCGACTTGGCAAACTACGTCTTGCTAAACATTTCAGATGAGATAAAACGTGTAAAAGGCGTGGGTGACGTAGCTGTCATAGGAAATCAAAGCTATGCGATGAGAATTTGGCTAAAGCCTGACGAGCTATCTAAATTTAACATAAGCGTATCCGAAGTCTTAAGCGCCATAGAAACTCAAAATTCTCAATACGCGGCAGGAACTATCGGCGAGCCGCCTTTGCAAGATGCTAAAAATCCTTATGTTTATTCGATAAAGTCCGACGGACGTTACTCTAAGCCTGAAGAATTTGAAAATATCGTCTTAAGGGCAAATAGCGACGGCACGATGTTAAAGCTCAAGCAAGTGGCCGATGTCGATATAGGTATGCAAAGCTACTCATTTAACGGCTTTTTGAATAACCAAACCATGGTGCCGATGCTCGTATTTTTACAAAACGACGCAAACGCACTTCAGACCGCACAATCAGTCGCTCAAAGGCTAAACGAGCTATCTGCCAGCTATCCGGAAGGGTTTAAGCATACGGTCTCTTACGATACTACGACATTCGTTCAGGTCTCTATCGAAGAGGTCGTAAAGACCTTTATCGAAGCGATGCTGCTTGTTATGATAGTTATGTATTTTTTCTTAAAGAGTATAAGAGCGACCATCATACCGATGCTAGCGGTACCGGTATCTATCATAGGAACGTTTGCCGGATTTTACGCGATGGGATTTTCGATAAATTTGATAACTCTTTTTGCGCTCATCCTTGCCATCGGTATCGTCGTTGACGATGCGATAATCGTTATAGAAAACGTAGAGCGTATAATGCACGAAGAGCCCGATATAAGCGTAAAAGACGCAGCTATCAAGGCTATGGAAGAGGTCGCTACGCCGGTCATCTCGATCGTGCTCGTTCTCTCGGCGGTTTTTGTGCCGGTTGCTTTTATGGAGGGCTTTGTCGGCGTTATACAAAGGCAGTTTGCGCTTACGCTCGTCGTTTCGGTATGTCTATCCGGCTTTGTGGCGCTTACGCTCACGCCGGCGCTCGCGGCTATCATGCTAAAGCGCGGCGAAAACAAACCGTTTTGGATAGTTCAGAAATTTAACGACTTCTTCGACTGGAGCACGAGGATGTTTTCAGCAGGCGTGGCCAAAGTGCTCAGACACGTCATACCAAGCCTTATCATCGTTGCAGTCGTTATCTTTGCCATGAGCGGACTTTTTAAAACGCTTCCTTCAAGCCTCGTGCCAAGTGAAGATAAAGGTTACTTTATGGTCATATCATCTCTACCACCCGCTTCAGCGATCGCTAGGACGGTAAAAGAGAATCAAAAGATGACCGAGACGCTGATGGCTGATCCAAATATCGAGAGGATTACTGGATTTGCAGGGTATGATTTGCTAGCCGGAGCGCTTCGCGAAAATTCTATGGTATTTTTCGTACGCACTACCGACTGGAGCAAGAGAAAGACTGCAGATAGCAGCATAGACGCGCTAGTCAATAAATATAACGGAGTGTTTTATCCGTCAAAAGAGAGCTTGAGCTTTGCGGTGAATTTACCACCGATAATGGGTCTATCTATGACAGGCGGCTTTGAGATGTATCTGCAAAACAGAAGCGGCAAAAGCTACCAGCAAATCGAAGAAGACGTCTTGAAAGTAGTCGCCAAGGCTAGGACTCGTCCTGAGCTGACAAGCGTTAGAACGACACTTGAGACGAATTTCCCGCGATATGACATAAGCGTAGACTATGAAAAGGCAAATTTGCTAGGAGTGAGCAAATCGGATATATTTAATACGCTTGCAGCGACGATAGGCTCATGCTACGTAAATGACTTTAGCATGCTCGGCAAGACCTACCGCGTCTATGTGAGGGCTAAGGATACCTTTAGGAATTCGCCCGAAGATCTGAGGAGTATTTTCGTAAAAAGCTCAAACGGAGATATGGTCTCTTTAAATTCCGTAGCGACTCTTACAAGAAGCATGGGACCTGATATAGTCGATAGGTTCAACCTTTTCCCTGCGGCTAAGGTCTTGGGCGATCCGGCCTCTGGCTACACCTCCGGCGATGCGCTAAATGCTATCCAAGAGGTCGTCAAAGAGACGCTAAGTGACGCCGAATACTCAGTCGCATGGTCAGGGACCGCGTATCAGGAGGTTAATGCCTCCGGAACGGGAACTACAGCGTTCATCTTTGGTATGGTTTTTGTCTTCTTGATCCTAGCGGCTCAATACGAGCGCTGGCTCATACCGCTTGCAGTCATCACAGCCGTGCCTTTTGCGGTCTTTGGCTCGCTTCTTGCGACATGGGCTAGAGGACTTACGAACGATGTTTATTTTCAGGTCGGTCTGCTTTTGCTCATCGGTCTATCGGCTAAAAATGCGATCTTGATCGTGGAATTTGCGATGCAAGAGCGCGAGAGCGGCAAGAGCGTATTCGATGCAGCTATCAGTGCAGCAAAGCTTAGGTTTCGTCCTATCGTCATGACCTCTATCGCATTTACGCTTGGCGTTTTTCCGATGGTCATCTCGACCGGCGCGGGCGCAGCCAGCAGGCACTCATTAGGCACAGGCGTTGTAGGCGGCATGATAGCGGCAACTACGATTTCGATATTTTTCGTGCCTTTATTTTATTATTTACTTGAAAATTTAAATGAGAGATTCTGGAACAAAGGCAAGGTTGTTAAACGCGACGGAGGTGAAGTAAATGCGTAATATAGCTATTTTTATCATCGCTTTGTTTATGGCCGGCTGCTCGTTTAGACCGGCTATGCCAGAGACTAATACCACGTTTGAGTATAAATACGAAAGCAGCGACATCAATGATTATTGGTGGAAGGAATTTAACGACGAGAGGCTAAACGCACTGGTCGAGGACGCCCTTAAAAACAATATCGATCTAAAGCTCGCCTATATAAATTTACAAAAAGCGGCTTTGACGCTTAAAAATTCCAAGGCCGACCTTTTCCCGACTGTGGGCATAAACGCCGAAGCGAGCAAGGCCAGGACGAGCGGCGAGACTTACACCGGGCAAGATAATATAAAATACGATAGCTTCTCGCTTAATGCCGTGCTAAACTACGAGGTCGATCTTTGGGGCAGGGTGCGAAACTCTATCGCCTCATCGGATGCGCTTTTGCAAGCTAGTAAGTATGACTACGCAAACTCAAGGTTAACTATCGCCTCAAACGTAGCTCAAGCTTACTTCACGCTGGTTTCTTTGAGGATGCAAGAGCGTGTGCTGGAAGATACCCTTGCCAGCTATATTGACACGATGAACTACCGCAAAAAGCAGCTGGATGCGGGCAGCATAACGCAAATGGTATATCTACAAAGCGTAGCGTCGGTCCAAAGTGCGCAGATCAGCCTCACTGACGTGAAAAATTCCATCGTAAGCGCTTCAAATTCTCTAGCTATACTTTGTGCGAAGAGCAATGACGAAATTTTAAACCAGATCGTAGCTACTAGCGCCACACTACCTGATGCACCGCAGGTAAACGCCGGCATCAGCTCTGATATCTTGCTTCGTAGAAGCGATGTGGCGAGCGCTTACGAGAGTCTAAAAAGCTCGAACGCACTGATCGGCGTGGCTAAAGCGGCTTATTTTCCTACGCTTTCTTTGACCGGAATTTTCGGCTTTAGCTCTAGTGAGCTTGATAGATTATTCGTGCAAAATGCCAATGTCTGGTCGTTAGCCGGCTCTTTGGCACAAACTGTATTTGACTACGGCAGACGGGCAAATAACGTAGAGATCGCCGAGCTTACTCAAAGTGCAAACGCTCTAAGCTATGAAAAGACGATAAAAACGGCTCTTGGCGAGGTTAAAGTCGCCCTAGAGGACCGTAAAAACGCTATGCAAGTCTGGCAAGATACAAAAAGGCTGCTAAGCTCTCAAGATGAAATTTATCGCTTGGCAAAGGCTCAATACGACGCCGGATACAGCGATCATCTCACTTTCCTCGATGCGCAGCGAAATTTGCTGAGCACTAGACTAAGCGCGATAAGCGCACAGCTAAATTTAGATAACGCGGCCATTGAAATTTACAAGGTATTTGGCGGCGGATTTAAGGCCGAACAAACGGATCAGAAATAGAATTTACAAAAGGAGCGGATATGACTAAAATTTTAAATTTTTTATTCTCTTGGGGCTTTTTCGCCTTCGCCATAGTCCTTGGCGTGGCGTTTTGGTTTTTGATAGATTATTTAGAGCAGTTCAGGCTGGAGTCATCGTTTGTGGATATCGGGATGATATTTATGATGGCGGCGGTTTTTGGCATAGTTTTTTACGCTATCGCCGCGATCTTCGTGATTCCGATCAGAGCGGCCAGACGAAAGGCCTAGGCTAAATTTGGAACGAGCATTGCTTTACCTCTTAAAATTTAGGAGGTAAAGCAAATGCAAAGTCTAAATAGCGATTATGTTCCGTCCTACTCAAATTCTTACGCTTCGTACAACACAAACAAAATAATCAAAGACATAAAAGAATCAAATTTCGAGTCAAATCTAAATTCTGTCAGTAATGTAAAATCAGTCTATGACACTCCCACAAAATATGGCTTTAATGTTGATAGTAAAGGCTTTTTCGGAGCTGACTTTAATAAAGCAGCCGGCATCCCTCAAAATGTTAAAATTCATATAAAGACTATGGATATGGCAGTAGATTATGCCAGTAACGAAAAAACAGGACTTGAGTCGATAGAAGCTATCTCTAGAGCTTGGAAATTTTTTAAAGCCTATACGAACAATGCGATAGATCTAAGTGGAGATACCAATATAACTCAGGAGCAAATGCTTTCTATGCCGGCTGGCTATAGTCATGATGACAGTATATTTGGAAATTTAGTTAAAATTTATCAGACTAGAAATGATACGAGAGAACAAAACGATCTATTACAAATAGAAAATTTATCCGATGGAAGCATGAAAACTGGATTTTCATACGCTTTTGGAGTATCCTCGCCCGCTGATATAGAAAAGGGAAGCCTAGATATCATCCATAATGAAAAAAGAGGATATATAGAAGTCGTCGGACTAACCCAAAATAACGATCTTGATACGACTACCGTCGGAGAGTTATTTCATAATTTAATTATATTACGAAGCCACTACCTCTGAGGCTCACAAACAATCAGGATCTCTTAGCGTAACCCAGCAAGTAAAAAACTACTACGACTTCCTAAAAAGCGGTAAAAGCCTAGAGCAATACATGAGCCAAAGCGATCCTGATTTTAGGACCAGGAAAATAGCCGCCTACACGGGAACTGACATCGATACTGCCGGTAGAGCGTTTGACGAGCTGCTTAAAATTTTAGACGAATACAGCAAGAAATTTTATGATTTGCATAAGAGGTTTATCGATGACTTTCTAGCAGGGAAAGAAAATGCTTTAAAGGCGGAGTTTCCGGCTAAAAATTTAGCCTTTGAAATTTCACACCTGTAAATTTTAATGTAGATTTAGAATTTAGCCTGCAAATTCACTTTACAGGCTAAATTTCACGTCATACAGGCATCACCCTGATATGCGGGCTTAAATTCTCTTGAAGTACGTTTTCTATAGCGTATAGCGTTCCGCCGGCTCCACTCGCACAGCCTGAGCAGGCTCCCAGGTAGCGGATATAAACGTCGACATTTTGATCGTTGTCTTTTCTGATGTCTAAAATTTCGAGGTTACCACCGTCCATCATCAGCATCGGGCGGATCTCTTGATCTATTACGCTTTCGACCGCTTTTAGCTGCCCGACCAATGTCATCTCGTCAAAGCTTAGGTCGCTTAGGTTGTTACTAGCTTGTGCGTTGGCTTGGGCTTTTAGCCTCTCTTGCTCCATTTCAGCACGAGTATCGCGCAAGATATCGACTAGATAATACTCGCGTTTCTCGTGTCCGCCAGGGCGTACACAGGACTTACAAAATGCGCCGGCTTTGGTGTATTGCGTGATCTCTTCGACCGTGTGAAGGTCGTTTAGGCGGATGACCTCTTTTATCGTGCCTAGGCTCACGCGCGCACACTCGCACACGATGATCTCGTCCTCAAAATGTTCAGGATCTACACCCTTGTAGCTCGCTGCGGCAGCCTTGATGACGTCATAGGCCATGACCGAGCAGTGCATCTTTTGCGGTGGGACAGCCGGAGTGTCGGGATTGTCGCGCATAGCTTTTTCGACGTCGATGTTAGTGATCTTGACTGCCTCGTCGACAGTTTTGCCGATACAAAGCTCGGCCATCGTATCGGAGCTGGCGATCGCAGTCCCGCAGCCAAAGCTCTTAAATTTCGCATCGATTATCGTGTCAGTCTTCTCATCGACCAGCCAATAAAGCCTCACCGCATCGCCGCAGCTTTCTGCACCAAAGTCCGCTACGATGAGCTTTGCATTTGCCTTTTTAGCGTCCTCTTCGGTCAGCTCGCCCATAAATCTAGGATTATTCATCCTATCTTGCACTACCTGAGAGTATTCGTCCCAGATAGAGCCGCCTATCAAACTATTTTTTGCCATTTTCTTCCTTTGCGGTTACGGTATTGTCTCGTGAGTATCTTTTAAATCTACCTCGCGATACCGCCACCTTTTCTTTTTCTAAAATTTATAGGCCGCTTACGTGACCTATCGGCGCGTATGCAAACGTGCTTGAGATCGCCCTTAGTCTGGTTATCGCCTTTTTGATATGCTCTATCGCGTAGTCTATCTCGGCTTCTGTATTAAAGCGCGAAAGAGATAGTCTAAGCGCGGTGTGAGCGAGCTCTTTGTCCGCTCCTATGGCTTCCATTATCGGGTTGCTCTCGAGCGTTTCGCTGGCACATGCAGAGCCGGTAGATGCTGCTATGCCGGCACGATTTAGATCCCACAGCATAGCCTCGCCCTCGACACCTTTTATGGACGCCAGGATCGTATTTGGTACGCGGTGTTCGCGTTTGCCTACTACGCTGACATCAGGTATCGATAAAAGCGCATCCTCCAGCTTATCTCGTAGGCGTCGCACGTGTGAGCCCTCAAAGCTCATGTATTTGTTGGCTAGCTCAAGTGCTTTGCCCATGCCGACGATACCTGCGACATCGAGCGTGCCGCTCCTACGTCCGCCCATGTGCTCGCCGCCGTGAAGCAGACTGCTTAGGGGCTGACTGTCTTTTATGTAAAGTCCGCCCACACCTTTTGGTCCATGAAATTTATGCGCCGAAAAGCTTAGAAAATCAACGCCAAGATCTTGCACGTTTATAGGGATTTTACCTACCGCTTGCACACCGTCGCTGTGAAAAAGTGCTCCGTATTCATGCGCTATCGCCGCTAGCTCCTTTGTCGGAAATATCATACCCGTTTCGTTGTTTGCGACCATCACGGAGACTAGTGCGACATCATCGCTCATCGCATCTCTTAGCTGCTGCGCGGTCACGACGCCTTCGCTGTTTACATCAAGTATCGTAAGCTCTACGCCAAATTTTTTCAAAAATTGACATGTCGCAGCGATAGCCGGATGCTCCACGGCGCTTGTTATGATGCGTTTTTTTTCGCCTGTGGCGATCTTGTCGAAATAAACCCCCTTCACGACCCAGTTGTTGCTCTCTGTCGCACACGAGGTGACCACGATATCGTCGCTATCTTTGGCATTTATGCCCGCATATAGCTGATCGAGCGCAGTCCTTAGCGCCGGATGTGTCTCAGAGCCAAATTTGTGTAGGGAATTTGGATTGCCGTATTTTTCACAAAAAAACGGCTTCATCAGCTCGAATGCTTCCGGATCGACCATCGTCGTGGCGTTATTATCTAAATATACTCTCAAAATTTGCCCTTAATTAGGATAGATTTTATCCTTTTTATTTTTGATGGGATATTATAACAAATTTGATAAAAGATAGTTTAAATTTTTGGGCTAATTTTTTCAATTTCTACTAAATTTTGATAGTAAAAATATATTGAAATTCTTTATCAATATTTGAATTTATCGCTATCCAGGTGTTTTATTATAAAAAAGGGCTAAAAATATCTGAATATTAAAATTTTTTCTTAAGAAATTTTGTCTAAAAGCCTTAAAATTTTGATTTTTAAAATTTTAGTAAAAATTACTATCTTAAATATATATCTTTATATGTATATAAAATCTTAACGATATATATGGTATCTTAACAATATAAAAAATAAATTTTAAATATTTGCTAAGCAAACAAATCCTAAAATCACATGAAATTTACTTTACATTATCAAGGAGTTATCATGAAAAAGTATATGGGGAGGGGTAGCAACCTACTTTCTATCGTGGCGTGTTGCGCGATATTTTTTGCCGTGAATGCCGGCGCGATAGAGGAGAAAAAGCTACAAGCCGTCGAGGTAAATAGCGCAGCCGATAGGATAAGTGAAAGCGGTATAGCAGAGGGAATTTTAAATAAATCTGTCGCCAGCGGCCCGCTCGCAGGCAAAAAGATACAAGACACGCCCTATCAGATAAATACCGTCTCAAGGCAGCTGATGGATAATCAAATGGCGCAGCAGCCGCAAGATTTGATAAAATTTTTCCCTTCGGCGCAGATCCAGTATCGCTTCGGTCCCGAGATAGGTCGCCCAGAGACTCGTGGCTTTCAAGCTGACGTTATAGGAAATATGCTTTGGGACGGCTTTTATGTGCTTCCGATGACCTCGATACCGATGGCTATGTTTGAGAGCGTGCAGGTTCAAAACGGCCTAGCAGGCTCGCTTTACGGCGGTCAGGCGCCAAGCGGTATATTTAGCTACACCAGAAAGCGCCCTGTGGAGCTGCAAAATATCATTTGGAGCGATTACAGCTCTCGCGAGCACCTAGGCATCGGCCTTGATACGTCTGATAAATTTGAAAAGATCGGTTATCGCAGTGTATTTTACTACTCAAACGGTGAGAAGCAAACGAAACAAAGTAAGTATTCAAGAAGGCTTGCTAGTTTGGGACTTGATTTTTATCTGACCGATGAGCTTACCTTGGAGACGAATTATAGTTATTTTCGTCACAAGATGTTTGGCATGCCCACTAGCTTTGCTATAAAATCGACTAACGGAAATTTAAATTTTGCTATTCCAGACCCAGTCGAAAATACCGCTGCGGGACTTGGTCAGCCGTTCGCGGGAAGCGTGCTTACTACTCAAACCGCAAGCGCCAAATTTAAATACGCACCTAATGAAAAATGGTATTTCGAGGGTGGCTATCAGTGGCATTCGCCGGTTAGAAATATGAATACCGCACGAAATACATTTATAAATGCTAAAAGCGACTATACGGTAAGCTACAGCGAGCGAGACGGCGGAGTGCCAAACCCGGAGGTCAGAAGTTATTTCGTAAAGACTACGACGGATTTTGAGACAGCATGGATAAAGCATAACTTTGCCGCCGCGTTTAACGGCTATCGCCAAATTTCATATACCAGGCCAAACAGAGCAGGCTCAAACAACAACATCGGCATGTCAAATCTATATGATCCTATCGTTTTGCCGGAGCCAAATTTAGCAAGAGGCGGTGGAGCTAAGCGAAAGAGCGGATACACTGATATGAACAATGTCTCTGTCGTCGATGATATCGCATTCAACGATAAATTCAACCTTGTTTTGTCACTGTCAAAGTCATGGTTTAGCAGTGAAAGTATCAAAACAAACGGCGATAAGGTCAAAAATTATTCGCAAAATGGTAACAGCTACGCGGCGAGCTTTATCTATAAACCCGTTGAAAATTTAAGCCTTTACGTTACATATGCCGACAGTATCAGGGCTGGAAGCTCGTTTACATATCAAAGCACGCATCCGCTTTATCCTAATCAAACCGTTTATCTAAAGCCAAATCGTAGCAAACAATACGAGATCGGCGCAAAGGCAAGGGTAGGTGAGACCGATATTTCAACTGCGCTCTTTAAGATAGAGCGGCCGATAGCTTATGAGAGTGTCGGCAGTAGTGGGTATTCGGAATTTGCCGAGCAGGGTAAGCAGGTAAATCAAGGATTTGAAATGACTGCCGGCGGTAAACTAACGCAAGATTTGGGTATTTTTGGCGGATTTATGCTACTTAATGCAAAACTAAAAGAGACCAAAAATGCATACGCGGAGAATAAAATAGTCATCGGCCAGCCAAAATTTCGCGCAAACGTCTTGTTTGATTACACCGTGCCAAGTACGAACAAGCTCGCATTTAGCGCAAATTTCCACTATACAGGCAAAAAATACGCCGATGAGATCAATAATCACAGGGTGGATGGCTACTTCTTGACCGACCTTGGCGTAAGATACGTCACCAAGCAGTGGCTAGGCAAGGAGACGATTTTGAGATTTAACGTAAATAACGTTTTTAACGAGAAATACTGGGCTAGCTTGTATCCAAACAGCGTAGACGGGACTAGCAACTCGACTTGGTTTTTCCTGGGTCAAAGCAGGACATTTATGCTTTCAGCACAGGTCAAATTCTAAGCAAATTTAGTCTAAATTTAGCCCATTCGGCAGTGGCTTAGCTGCTGCCGATCTAAATTTTTAAAGGTATTTGATGCTTTTAAAAATTTAGATCTTGGTTTGATCTATCATGGGAGAAAAACATGCAAGGACTACTAAACTGGGAGGCGATAAGAGAGCTTAGATTTGCCGATCTATCGGACGCAAACGGCAGGGTGAACCGCATTAACTGGGACGATGTGGCGGATATGTATAACGAGATGGTAAAGCTTGAGCGCGACTTCACGCTAAAACAGGTCGAAATTTTGCCCGTCACGAGCGCAGATAGCGTCGCGGACATCGGCTGTGGCACGGGTAGGCTGAGCGTACCGATAGCGCGCATCGCAAAAAGCGTGACCGCCGTCGATGCGTTTGCTAAAATGCTGCACCACTGCGAGGCAAACGCCAAGGAGGCGGGCGTGAAAAATATAAAATTCCTTAAAAAAAGTTGGCTCGATAGTGACGCGACGGAAGTTATCGGACGCCACGACGTCGTCATCGCCTCGCGTTCGCTAGGGCTTGGCGACATCAAAAAGCTAAACAAGATCGCGCGAAAATTCGTCTGCCTGATCTGCTTTTTAGATGACGAGCCAAGCTTGCGGCAAATTCAGCTTGATCTGCTCGATGGCGTCGCGCAGGATGCACCAAAAACTAGCGGCAAAGACGCCGTCAAAAATGCTCGCCAAGATACGAGCAAAAATAATAGGATGTTTGGCTACAACGTCACTTTCAACATGCTTTACGACATGGGCGCAAACGTAAATGTCCGCGTACTGGACGACGGCTACGAGGCGGTATTTGCGAGCAAGGAGGAGGCATACGCGCACTTTAAATTTGCAGGCGACGTGCCCGCTAAAAGGGAGAAAATTTACCGCGCAAATGTAGATAAATATCTGCAAAAATTTGAGGGCGGATACCGATTTTTCCGACCGACCAAAAGCTACGTGATGTGGTGGGACGCGCGCGAGCTCGCTGACAGGGCGGGCTGATAAATCGCCCAAATCAAAAAGGAAAATTTTGAACAACACAAAGATCATCATTTTACTCTGCGTGCTCGTCGTTATTTTCGCGTTTGCGTCGATCGGCGCGGGCAGATACGGGCTAAATTTCACCCAGATAGCGCAAAATTTACAGACATTTTTCTTTGGCGGCGAGCCCGCAGACGCGCAGGCCTATACTATCATCACGCAGATACGCTTGCCGCGCATACTTTTTGCCCTGCTCGTGGGGGCTGCGCTTGCCGCTAGCGGCGCGGTGTATCAAGGGCTCTTTCGCAACCCTCTCGTCTCGCCCGATATACTTGGCGTCAGCAGTGGTGCGGCGGTGGGAGCTAGCATCGCGATCATCTTGTCGCTGCCAAATTTTGGCGTGCAGGTCATGGCGTTTGCTTTTGGGCTGGGCGCGGTCGTGCTGGTCGTATTTCTAAGCTCGCTCATCGCAAAAGGTAAGATAAACGTGCTCGTGATGGTGCTTTGCGGCGTCGTGATCTCCTCGCTTTTTGGAGCGGCTAGCTCGCTGCTTAAATTTCTAGCTGATAGCGACGATAAGCTGCCTGAGATCACGTTTTGGCTCATGGGCAGCCTCGCTCGCACGGGCGGATACGCAAACGTCGCCTACCTGGCGTGCGTGGTCGCGCTTTGCTTCGTGCCGCTTTTTTTACTGCGCTGGCGGCTAAACATCCTGGCATTTGGCGAGGACGAGGCCAAGAGCATGGGTGTGAATGTGAAATTTTACAACTTCGTCATCATCTGCGCATCCACGCTTTTGACGGCTAGCTGCGTGGCGTTTTGTGGCATCGTGGGCTGGATAGGACTCGTGATCCCGCACATCGCGCGATTTGCGGTGGGAGCGGACTTTAAGACGCTACTACCAGTCTCGATGCTAGGCGGCGGGCTGTTTTTGCTCGTCGTCGATACCGCCGCACGTAGCATACTAGCCAGCGAAGTGCCTCTTGGCGTGCTCACATCGCTCGTTGGCGCACCGGTCTTCATCTATCTGCTTTATCGTAGCAAAAAGGGCTGGCTGTGAAATTTAAGATCCAAAATTTAAGCTGCGGATATGGTGAAAAGTGCGTTGTAGAGGGGTTTGACGCTGCGCTTGATGACGGCGAAATTTTATGCGTGCTGGGTGCGAACGGCATAGGCAAGACGACGCTTTTTAAGTCCGTTTTGGGCTTTTTAAAGCCCCTTGGCGGCAGCGTTTTTGCGGAGCATGAGCAGCTTCTTAGCCTTAGCGATAAAGAGCGCGCAAAGCTCGTTAGCTACGTGCCGCAAGCTCACACGCCGCCGTTTCCTTTTAAAGTCATGGACGTCGTGATAATGGGCAGATCGCCGCACCTTGGGCTGTTTGAAAGCCCGTCAAAAAGGGACTTTGCTATCGCTGAGGCGACACTTCATAAGCTTGGTATGAGTGCGTTTAGGGATAAAATTTACACCGATCTAAGCGGCGGCGAGCGTCAAATGGTGCTCATCGCCAGAGCCCTCGCGCAAGAGGCTAAGATCATGATGCTAGACGAGCCCACGGCGAACCTTGACTTTGGCAATCAAATCCGCGTGCTAAGCGAGATAAATAAGCTAAAAGCGGCGGGCTTTATCATCGTGATGACGTCGCACTCGCCAGAGCATGCCTTTTATACTGGCAGTAAAGTCGCCCTGCTGATGCGAGGAAAGTGCCTTTACGGCGAGGCTGGCGAGATCGTCACGAGTGAAAATTTAAAAGCGGCTTACGGTGTGGATGTCAGAGTGGAAAAAGTGATCGTAGATGGAAGGGAAAAATTTGTATGCGTGCCGATGGTGTGAGGATTTGCTGGGCTTTTAAATTTAAGGGCTTTGTTTTTAAAGGGTGTTGATATCCTTAAACGATCGCTTCGCAAATCTTACTTGCTCCGCAAGGCGCCGAACGTATAGCACGATTTACGCGGTCAGCTACCGCTTCCCTGTAAATCGGCGGCGATAGCGTCGCTTCACAAGATTTGACTACGCTAGAGCGTTATATAATTTAAAAAGGAAAAACCATGTTCAAAAAAATTTTGTTTTTAGCATTGACTGCGGTCATTTTACAGGCCAGGATGGTCACGGACAGCGAGGGCAAGGAGGTGCGCATCCCTGATGTGGTGGAGCGCGCGACACCGATGATAGGGGCTTTCGTGCAGATGAGTGCGATGCTGGGGCAACAGGAGAAGATCATCTCGGGCGCGTCTCGTCTGCCGCCACTCATGGCTAAAATTTTCCCTAAAATCCGCACTAGCGGCAATCAAAGCGGCATGTTAGGAAGCAGCGTTGAGACGCTCATCGCGTCAAAAACACAGGTCGTCTTTGGGCCTGTGTCGATGATGTTTGACGAAAATCAGATCGAGCAGCTAAATGCCGCCGGAGTCGCGGTCGTGAGGCTCGATAAATTTGGCACGATCGGCGAGATAAAGGCGTGCGTGAACAAGATAGCTGAGATCTTAGGCGGCAAAAGCGTGCAAAGAGCGGCTGAATTTAATGCCTATTTTGACGAAAATGTTAAATATGTGCAAGAAAAAACGGCGAATTTAAAGCAAAAAAGAAGCGTTTTGGCTCTAAATTTCAACTCTGGCGACTTATCGACCATCGGTGCGAACGACATCGGAGCCGAGTATATCAAGGTTGCTGGCGGTATAAATTTAAGCTCGGACATGGACCCTGCGTCGTTTAAGATCTCAAAAACGATAAACGAGGAGCAAGTCGTGCTCTACGACCCTGACGTCATCATCACAAACTCGCCCGAGAGCAAGGCGCAGATCATGAAAAATGCGTCGTTTCAGGGCATAAAGGCGGTCAAAAATGCCAAGGTCTTCGTCGTACCAAGCGGGGTGTATCTATGGAGCGTGCGAAGTGCCGAGGGTGCGTTGCAGCCGCTTTGGCTGGGCAAGATGATATATCCTGAGCTATTTGCCGAGCTAAATTTGGAGCAAAAAACGAAGGAATTTTATAAGAAATTTTACGACTACGAGCTAAGTGACGATGAGGTCAAAAATATATTAAACCCAAAGTCAAATTTCTAGCTAGATTCGCATTATAGGCGCTTTGCTTGGTTTTTTAAAAATCCCTTGATCTTCTCTCTCGTGGCGTCCGGCTCGCCGATGAAAATTTTGCTAAATTGCGAGCGGTTGAAGGTGCGTTGGCGCTTGGCGAGCTGGGCCGTGTGCGTGCAGATGAGCGAGGCTAGCTCCTCGTGCGATATCTTGGCGTCAAAAAAGTCTGCGCACTCCTTTAGCCCGATCGATCTTAGCGGCTTTGCCTCGCGTCCGTAGGTGTCAAATAAAAATTTCGCCTCCTCCAGCAGTCCTGCCTCAAACATCGCCTGTGTGCGCCTTTGTATGCGCTCTCTTATCGCTTGTGTCGGCCATAAAATTTCAAATATCGCGAGCTCTTTTATCACGGGCTCGCTAGTATTTTCTCTTAGCCAGATACTGGGCGCAGCGCCGCTAAATTTATAGATTTGATACCATTTTTCAAGGCGGTAGCTGTCATTGGGACTGAATTTAGCGCAAAATTTAGGATCGATCCTGGCCGCTAGGGCGTAAATATCATCGTTACTTAAAGCCTTCTCACATTTTGGTACGTCAGGAGCCAATCCGTTTAGCATCGATCTTAGATAAAAGCCGCTGCCGCCGGTGATGATGAGCGGACAGTCCGCGTTTAGAGCGTAGTCTTTGGCGTGCTCGTAAATTTTAAAAAACATGCCGACGCTAAAATTTTCGTTTGGATAGATCTCGTCTATGCCAAAATGCTTTACGCTAGCTAGCTCTTCGCGGCTTGGCTTCGCACTTGCGATATCGATTTGCTTGTAGAGCGCCAGGCTATCAAGGCTTAAGATAACGCCGCTAAATTCTTGTGCGATTTGCAGTGCGAGCGCGCTTTTACCGCTTGCGGTGGTGCCGATGATGGCAAATTCGCAAAACAATCTCAGCCCTGATAAAATCCGCTAAAAAGCAGCAGCTCGTTGATGTCGATGTTTTCTTTATCCTCGCTTATGAGGTGCGCCACGAGGCGAGCGCTAGCCGGTGCGAAGCTAAGCCCGAGCCAGCCGTGCCCCATGCTAAAGACTAAGTTTTTATAGACCTCGTCGCGCCCGATCAAAGGCATGTCGTTTGGCGTCAGCGCGATGAAATTTGCCCTGTATCTTGGCTCTTTTAGCTCGCATGTCGTGCCAAAGGGCTTTAGCGCGTTTAGAAATTCATTTATTTTATCCATGCGAACTAGGGTGTCGATGTTGCCTATTTGTAGGCCCGATGTGATCTTGACGCCGTCCGCTTTAGGCGTTATTTTGGCGAATAGATCGTTTAAAACGACCGGCTTTGAGGGGATCTTTTCTGCACTAAATTTCAGATCGACGCTGTAAAATTTAGACGGGATCAAATTTAGCTTCGAGCCCAGACGGCTTGCGAGTAGGGTGTCTATACCGGAGGCCAGCACGAAAGTATCGGCCTCGTAGGCATTTTCTTTGCCGATGGCTTTAGCGATGAGATTGCCGCTAAATTCCCACGAAGCGATCTCGTCCTTAACGATGTTTGCGCCTAAATTTTCGAGCTCTCTTTTTAGGGCGTCAGCCAAATTTTGCACGTCTATTTGGGCGTTTTGCTTTAGATCTATGATGCCTTTTATATTTTGATTTAAAAATCCAAGCTCGTTTTTCATGCCCTCAACGTCTAAAATTTCTTGCGTTTGATCGCCTAGTTTGATGCTATCTAAGCGTTTTTTAAAGCTATTTTCATCGGTAAAGACTAAAAATTGACCGTTTCGTTTGAAATCTATCTGAGGGTATTTTTCGTTTAGCTGAGCGTAAATTTCATAGCTCTCGCCGCCAAATTTTTCAAATAAAATTTGCGATCTCTTGATGCGTTCGTCGTTTATACTAAGGCTAAATTT
This sequence comes from Campylobacter curvus, assembly GCF_013372125.1. Lineage (NCBI taxonomy): Bacteria > Pseudomonadati > Campylobacterota > Epsilonproteobacteria > Campylobacterales > Campylobacteraceae > Campylobacter > Campylobacter curvus. The sequence goes on from NZ_CP053826.1 coordinate 191,414, forward strand.
CGTCATCCAGCTGCGAAAATTTTCATTTAGGATGGGGCTGATACTAAGCTCGCTAGTGCCCGCAAAGAGGCGCTTTAATGAGCCTGATATGACGCCATCGTGTGCTAAAGGAGGCGTCTTGAACGCGCTTAATATCCCGCTAATATCGTAATCGCCGTCTCCTCGCTCGATCACTAAGACGTCTTCGCCGTTTTTTGCCAGCTCGTAAGCGCTCATCAGTCCGCTGACGCCAGCACCGATAACAACGACCTTGCTCATATCCGCCCCTTTTTCTTGAATTTGTCCGATTATAACAATATAAATTTAAATTTAAAGCAAAAGAGTGTAAAATCCTTAAAATTTGAAACGGAAATATATGGAAAATTTTATAAAAAAGCTAAAAGATATCGGCGAACTCATCGTTTTCAAGCACTCGGTATTCGCGCTTCCTTTTATCTTTACGGCGATGATAGTGGCTAGCAAACAAGTAAACGACTCGGCTTGGTTTGGCTTTAGATTACTGATTTTAGGGGCCTTGTGCGCGGTCTCGGCTAGAAATTTCGCGATGGCGTTTAACCGCTACAAAGACGAGGACATCGACAAACTAAACCCGCGAACGGCGAATCGTCCGAGCGTGGACGGTCGCATCGGCAAAGACAATATGCGAATTTTCATCGCTGCAAATGGCGTGATATTCATCGTTTGTGCTTATTTTATAAATTCGCTCGCATTTTGGCTGAGCTTTCCTATCTTGGCGGTTTTGGCAGGGTATTCGATATTTAAGCGCTTTAGCGAGCTAGCGCACCTTGTTTTGGGCCTTAGTCTGGGGCTGGCGCCTATCGCGGGGGCGGTCGCAGTGAGCGCGCAGATCCCGCTTTGGAGCGTTTTGCTCTGCCTTGGCGTAATGTTTTGGGTGGGAGGATTTGACCTGCTTTATTCGCTGCAAGATATAGAATTTGACCGTGAGCACGGACTTTTTAGCATACCTTCCGTTTATGGCGACAAGGCGACGCTATTCATATCGGCTATTTTTCACGCTTTGTCTGTGATATTTTGGCTGCTTTTTGCTTGGGCGGTAAATTTAGGCGGCTTTGCGTTTTTTGGGATATTGCTAAGCGGCGTGATTTTGTGGCAGGAGCATAGGATCGTTAGGCGCGATTTTAGCAAGATAGACCGCGTGTTTTTCACGTTAAACGGCTATCTTGGAATTTTATTTTTTATATTTGTTTGGATGAGTGTATTATGAGTGATATTCGTTTGATCCCTGCTCCTCTTGATATGGAATTTGAGCTTGACGAGGCGGGCGATAAAAAATTTTTGAGAGAATTCAACTCCGTGCTTCCTGGCGATGAAGACCCGCTTGGAGCGTGGCTAAAGCGCGCTAAATCGCGCGGAGAGACCAAAGACAGCGATCAGGTTTTACTGACGCTTATGATCGAGCTTCACAGAAAGGTCGATGCGCTCAGCGAATATGTCAGAAACGAGCACAAGCGCTATCTGCCTTTAAGCAAGAGCGTGAAAATAGACGCCATAGGCTTTGAGTATGTGCGCATAAGCGAGCATAAATTTGAAGCCAACAAGCGATATTACGCGAGAATTTTGATGCCGGTCTTCCCTAAACGCACCATGGCCCTTTATCTGCTAGCCCTTGATGAGCGCACGGCAAAGATAGATACGATGCACGAAGAGGACGAGAGCGACTGGAACGCCTATGTGACCGCTAGGGAGCGCGTGATGATAAGAGAGCTGAGATCTGGCTCATAAAGGAAAAAGATGGAAATTTATCTATTTGGCGGCTTTAGCATAGTTTTGATCATCATCATCGCGTTGATATTTATAAAAGACGCCGAGACGAACAAGCGCTTTACTAGATACGAGCGCGCCATAGAAAGCGCTATGCAGGAGAATTTCAACCTAAAAAAACAGATCGCATCTTTGGCGAATTTCAAGCATGACGATCCTGACGAGCTTGACGAAATGAAAAAGGAGCTCGAAAAGAATTTACAAACCGAGCTGAACGAAAAGATCGTGCCTATCATCAAAGCCATAAAGAGCATCGAGCGCGTCATAGACGAGTTTGCCAGCGAGCAAAAGGATAGGATTTTCACTCTTGAGGAGCGCACCCGCGATATCGGCAAGATAACGCCAAGCGCGCAGGACGAAGAGGAGCAGATCGTGAGGATGTTCAACTCCGGCAAGAGCATAGAGAGCATCGCAAAGGACCTGCACCTGGGCGTAGGCCGAGTGGAATTCGTGCTAAAGCTTCATCAGCTGGCTTAAATTTAAAATTTTAAAGTAGGCCTGAGACGAACTCAAGCCATTTGTAAAGTCTAAAAATTATATTTAAACTCCATATAATACGATCTTCCCTCTCCAGGTAGGTATTTATCATCTACGGCACTTTGGTAAGTGTAATACTTTTTATCAAATAAATTTTTCACGCCCGCAAAGACATTTAAATTTTTATATGTGTAGTTTAGCCCGATGTCGGTCAAGAGATAGCTTTTTGTATATTCGTTATTTTGCATCTTGCCGTCACTATCGTTTTTACCGCCGTCAAGTGCCTTTGAAAGATATGTTAAATTTACAAAGCTTGACACATTTTGCGTAAATTCATAGCTAGCCCCCGCAGTAGCTTTCACTTTAGATACGTAAGGGACTCGTTTGCCGTCATTCACGCCTTTTGTGACCTTTGCGTCTATATAGCTCATGCTTTGAGAAAGTGTGAGCTTGTCAAAATTTTGAGCTAAATTTAGCTCCGCTCCGATCCTACGCGTTTCGTCAAGATTATAATACTGCCAATAAGCGCCCATCGTAGCGTGCGGATCACCGGTATATGTGATCTCATCCTTTGTCTTGGTGTAGTATAAAGCAAGAGCGATTTCGCTGAAATCAAATAAATAATCCTTTACTCCCACTTCAAAAGTGTCGAATGTTTCTGGATCAAGATCTGATGCGTAATACGGATTTGCACCAGTTCGTCTGTTTGTCAGCTGAGACGGAGAGGGAGAGAGGAAGCCGCGCTCATATTTGGCATAGATGCGCCCAGTGTCTGAGTATTTGTATGTAGGTGTAAATTCAAGCGCGTAGTTGTTAGAATGATCTTTAGTGTTATAAATCGTCGTCGTATCGGTTATCCTGGTCATCGCTCCTATTTTCATATTCATATAGTTATGATAGTTCCTGTCGCTTTTATAGCCTGCATGCTCGTATCTAGCGCCGGCTGTTAGGATAAAGCTATCGTTAAATTCGTGAGAGTCCATGACAAAAACTGAGTGCGTCTCTTTTTTCATATTTAGTTTCGTTGTCATAACGTGAGAATTTACGGTTGCAGGCCCTGACGATACCCCACCATAAGAGACGATGTGATGGCGTAAAGCTTCGCGATATTTAAAGTCATAGCCAAAAATCAGATATGAATTTCTCATGTAATTATACTTTGCCTTTAAATTCACGCCGCTTATCTCATCGTTAAATCTACTACCTGTTCCATCGGCCATGACTACCAGCGAGTTGTAATTATAAGGAGACAATCGCTCTTTATAATATATTTTTTGCTTTTGCCAAAAGGCTAGTGCGTTTAGCTCCCAACTATCACTAATCTTGTGCGTTACGTCCAGGCTGATCTCTGGGCGAGTGGTTTTTGTTTTTATGCTTCCATCGGCTTTTTGGCGCGGATCGGCGTCTATTTGAGCTTTAGTAAGATAGCCACTCGTATCCTCGTTTGCTTGATAGAAGTTGTAATTTAATGTCAAATTTGTGTTATCGGCTATATCGGCATATATTTTTGAAGCAGAATAAAATCCCTTTTTCTTATCTCCTTGTCTATAACCGTGTCCGTTAAACGCGTCTAAATTTGTGCTAAAGGCAAAATTATCGGTAAATTTTTTAGATAGTCCGAGGTTGAAATTTGATAAAAGAGTATTTGAGTAGTCATAGGTATTAAATTTCACACCAAAAGACGCTGCATCTTCTTTTGATTTTTTAGTGATTATATTGATGACTCCACCTCTAGTGCCGTTTCCATAAAGCACCGAACCGCCACCAGGGATTATTTCGATACGCTCGACATTTTCGATACTGACGCTATCTATCGGAGTTACTCCGTGCGAGTTATCGAGCACATTTATAGGGCGATTATCTACCATCACCTTTACAGCGACATTTGCTTTGGAGCCTTGTCCGCGCATATCGATGTTTCTACCAAGCCCCGTATCTACGAAGCTGATCGCACTTACGCGTTCTAAAGCTTGCCTTATCGATGTATATCCGCGTTCATGTATCGTTTGAGAATCTACAATGATAACATTTCTTAAATTTTCATCAGCATTTTGTTCAAAACCAGTGGCAGATACCACAATATTTTCAAGTTTTACCTCTTTGGTGTTTCCCTGTTCCGCGCCGTTTGCAAAAGAGCAGAACAAAACGGCGCAGAGCGCCAAACTCCTTTTTCTCATTTAAGATTCCTTTTAAAAATATTAATATTGATAGCTCGTATCATACAGAAATATACTTAATATTACATTTAAATTTTTGATAAATTTTATATATTTTTGATTCAAATTTTACAGGATATATAAATTCCAAAATATAAAATTTCATATAAAAAATTTTATGTGTATTTAAAATTTTTAACATATAATTAACGAACCAACAAGGTAAAAATAAAGCCTTAACCAAGCTTTCAAAGGTGCATCATGCTTGTAGATAAATATGGTCGGGTGGTTGATTATTTGCGTATTTCCGTTACGCAGCGCTGTAATTTCAGGTGCAGGTATTGCATGCCGACGACGCCTTTTAGCTGGACGCCAAGAGAAAATTTGCTCAGCTTCGAGGAGTTGTTTTTGTTTGTCAAGGTCGCTATAGACGAGGGCGTGACAAAGATACGTTTGACCGGTGGCGAGCCGCTGGTGCGTAAAGATCTTGATGTGTTCGTAAAGATGATAAGCGACTATAAGCCGGACATCGATCTGGCGCTTACGACTAACGGCTTTATGCTGCGCCACTACGCAAAGAAGCTAAGAGACGCAGGGCTAAAGCGCATAAATATGTCGCTTGACACGCTTAACGAACAAAAGGCTAAATTCATAGCTCAAAAGAGCGTTTTACACGAGGTTTTGACCGGGTTTGAGGCTGCTCTTGACGCGGGGCTGAAGGTAAAGATAAACACGGTCGCGTTAAAGGGCGTGAACGACGACGAGCTGATAAATTTGCTTGAATTCGCAAGGTTTAGGAATTCACAGATAAGATTTATCGAATATATGGAAAATTCTCACGCGAAAGACGATCTAAAAGGTCTAAAAAGTGATGAAATTTTAGACATCATTTCACAAAAATACAATGTCACGAAGGATGAAAAGTTGCCAAACGCACCGGCCTCGATCTACCGTCTGGACGACGGATATAAATTCGGTATCATCGATCCGCACAAGCATGACTTTTGCGAGAGTTGCAACCGCATCCGCCTAAGTGCCGAGGGACTGCTCATACCGTGTTTGTATTTCGAGGACGCGCTTAGCATAAAAGACGCCGTCAGTCGCGGCGACATCGTAGGAGCGAGCGAAATTTTAAGACAAGTTTTGGCTAATAAGCCCAAAGAGAACAAATGGGCTGTCGGGGCCGCTAACGAGACCTCCTCGCGCGCCTTTTATCAAACGGGCGGGTGATGCGAGGCGGCAGCAGAGGACTGGAGCTTGTCGAGAGCTTTTTGAGCGTTCAGGGCGAAGGTGCTTACCAGGGCAGGCTCGCCGTATTTTTGCGATTTTTTGGCTGCAATCTAAACTGCATCGGCTTTGACGTAAAAACAAGATCAAACAAAACGGGCGAAATTTTGATCGGCTGCGATAGCGCAAGGGCCGTTTTTAAAGGACATTTTAAGCCCAAGAGATACTCTGGCGACGAAATTTTATTGCTTGTAAAAGATATATGCAAAGGGCTAAAGACCCGACCTATCGTCGTTCTGACCGGTGGCGAACCTCTCATACATCACAAAAATGAAAATTTCATAAATTTAGTACAAAATTTGCTGGATCTTGGCTTTGATGTGCATTTTGAGACAAACGGCACGATCGAGGTGAATTTTGTAAAATTCCCGGTATATAAAAAATGTAAATTCGCACTTGGCATAAAGCTCGCAAACAGTGGCGTGAGCGTAGATAAACGTATAAATATGAAGGCGATAGAGGCGATTTGCAAAAATGCTAAAGAGAGCTTTTATAAGTTTGTTTTAAGCTCGCCTGGCGATAATGACTTGGAACAAATTTTGCAAGTGCTGAAGATATCGGATGCGCCTGTTTGGTGCATGGCGATGGGCGCTAGTAGGAGCGAGCTGGAGCAAAATGCGCCAAGGGTCGCAGATTTTGCTATAAAGCATGGATTTAACTACTCTGAGCGCATCCACATCAGGCTTTGGGATAAAAAAGAGGGTGTTTGATGATAATACGAAAACTTTTTACGTTTGAAAACGCGCATATCGTGAGGTTTTGTAGCTCAAAGCGCTGCAGGACGAGCATCCACGGCCATAGCTACAAGGCTGAGGTGCTGCTAAGCTCAAATTTTTTGGATAATGCCGGCATGGTTTATGATTTTGGCTTGATGAAGCAAAACATCAAGTGCATAATCGACAGCTTCGATCACGCTACGACGATATTTTCAGGCGACGAGGCGGAGTATAAAAACGATCTCAAAAAGCACTCCGCGCGCTGGGTAGAGATCTCGCTAAATCCCTCGGCGGAGCAGTTTTGCAGGATATTTTTCGTCATCATCGATAGGCTTTTGAGCACTACTATCATGCAAAACGGCGAGCGCGAGGTGAAGCTAGAGAGTATAATCGTGCATGAGACGGATACGGGCTATGCGCAGTGCTTTAGAGATGATGCTTATAACGCGAAAATGGGTGAGATAAATTTAGACCGGATCGTATTTTCGCAGGCCGTGATCGACGAGTGGGACGATAAAGAGCTGTTTGAAAAGATAAAATTTAAAAAGCCTATCGTAAATGCTAAGGATGTTTAATGAAATTTTATAAAATTTTGATTTTGGCGATATGTGCGAGCGTTTTTATAGGATGCGGCGATGAAAAGAGCGATACCGCGCCTAAAAGTGAGCCGGTACCAAGCGACGTTTCCATCGCTCAGCCGGACGCAAACGTCAGCATAGATGAGAATTTACCGCCGGAACCGGCCATAGAAGATACGCAAAACGCACAAAAATAGGGCGAAATTTGAACCAATATCTAAGTGGGCTTTACGCCTACACTTTCCCGATACATCAAGGCTTCATGCATGTTTTACTGCTGCTTTGCGTCATATATCTTTTTTTGACGCAGTTTGGCATAGATACCAAAAACTACGTGCTTCGTATCAGATATTTTTTACCGATTTATCACATGCTTTTAAGCTTCATGATCCTTACGGGGCTTATTTTAGCGGCCGCTTATAACTACGAGCTAAGCTTTAAAGCCGTAAAAATGATAGTCGTAATAGTGGCGCTGATAGCTATTAGTGGGGTTGGGTTTAAAAAGCTGAAATTTTACGCGCGCGCCAAGCAGCTGGCTAAATTTAGGCGATTCGCCCTGTTTCAGAGCTTGGCTGAAATTTTACTCATAATCATCGCGGGGTATTGATTTGCAGTTTTTATACGACGCTATGGCCGGCTGTGAAAATTTAAAGATCATAAACGAAGCATTTTTGCACCTTAAGGCACGTAGAGCAAAAGTCGGCGAACGCGTAAATTTAAGAAATTTAAAAGACGGCAAGGACTATCTTTATGAGATAGAAGAATTTGGACGTAAAGATGCCAAGCTAAGGCTTGTTTTCACATCGACGCTTGCGGCTATAAGCTATAAATTTAGCCTGGCTTGGGCGGTCGTGGATCCAAAAACTGTCGAGAAGACGACCCCTTTTTTAAACGAGCTTGGCGTTGGCAAACTCATTTTCGTTTATACGAAATTTTCGCAGGCGAATTTTAAGATAGACGTGAAGCGCCTTGAATATATAAGTGCGCTTTCTTGCGAACAGTGCGGACGAGGCTCGCTGATGAGCTTTGAAATTTATAAAAATTTAGATGAATTTCTGGCTGTCTATAAAGATGTCGCGCTCGTAAATTTCGGCGGTAAAAATTTAGCCGAGTATAAAGGAGAGTTGCTTTTTATCGGCCCTGAGGGAGGTTTTGCTCCAGATGAGACGCGCAAGATAATTTCTAGCTACTCGCTTGATACAAATAGCATTTTAAGGTCACAAACCGCGGCTGTGAGTGTGGCTAGCAAATTTTTAGTGTAGCTCATTTGATTTTTTAAGCTTTTTTTAGTATAATCCCAGCTTGCTTAAATAAAAAACAGTCAAACTAATAAAGGAAAAATTATGAAAAAAGAGATACATCCGGAGTATATCGATTGCACCGTTACTTGCGCATGTGGCAACACTTTTAAAACAAAATCGAACAAAAGCGAGATCAAGATCGACATTTGCGACAAATGCCATCCGTTTTTTACAGGTAGCGAAAAGATCGTAGATAGCGCCGGCCGCGTCGAGAAATTCAAGAAAAAATACGCATTAAACTAAGCCTTGCTTTATTTTGTTCCTACTCCGATAGGAAATTTAGAAGACATCTCGCTTCGCGCGATCAGCGTTTTGCGCGGATGCGAGGTGATCATCTGCGAAGATACGAGAGTCAGTAAAAGTCTCGTAAATCTACTAAACGACCGCTTTGACGCGAACATAAACATACGAAATTTCATCCCCCTACATACTCACAACGAGGCTAATTTTTTTGCAAATTTAGATGAAAATTTTTTTGATAAAAACGTGGCTTATATGAGCGACGCGGGTATGCCAGGTATCAGCGATCCAGGAGTGGCGCTCGTTAGATACGCTCAAAAAAACGGCATCGCTTATGAAATTTTAAGCGGAGCCAACGCTGCACTCTTGAGCGTTGTAGCAAGCGGATTTTGTGATAAGGAATTCGTATTTTTAGGCTTTTTGCCAAATACCGGCAAAGATAGGAATTTAGCCATACAAAACGCCCTAAATTTGGCCTACCCATGCGTGATCTATGAAAGTCCGAAGCGTATTTTGAGCCTTATTGAAAATTTAGCGAAATTTGATAGCGAGCGTGAAATTTTTGTCATAAAAGAGGCGACTAAAAAATTTGAGACGAAATTTAAAGGCAGCGCCAAAGGTGTCGCAAACGAGCTAAAAGACGCCAACTTAAATGGCGAGTGGTGCGTAGTCGTCTCGCAAAATCGCAATGTAGCGTCGCAAACCATAAGCATAGACGATGTAAACGCCCTTGATATCGCGCCAAAAGCAAAAGCTAAGCTACTAAGCAAGATCACGGGACGAGACGTAAAAAAGATATACTCCGAGCTTATAGCCTCTTTGTAACCGCATTTTAGCGGTTGTGTATTTTGCCTGATATATTTGAGCGTTTCTTCAAAAATAAGTTAAATTTTACTTGATTTTGGGTATCATCAAGCCCATGATAATATACGGGAAGCAGCTATTTTTGCATATTTTGGATAAGCATCCGCAAACGATAGAAGAGATATATCTCTCAAAAGAGTGCGATAAAAAATTATTTTCGCGCATTTGCGGTGTCGGTAAGCATATATCTCGTGTGGATAATCAAAAGGCTCAGTCCTTGGCTCGAGGCGGCAACCATCAAGGCTTTTTGGCCAAGGTCGGCGAATATGAATTCGCCGCGATAAACGAGCTAAAAAAGATGAGTTTCATTGCCGTGCTTTACGGCATCAGCGACGTAGGAAATATCGGAGCTATCGCGAGGAGCGCTTATGCGCTTGGCTGCGAGGGACTTGTCGTGGTTGCAAAGAGCATAAATATGGAAGGCGTTTTGCGCGCTAGTAGCGGTGCTGCTTATGAGATCCCAATAGTGCTTTTCGAGGACGGACTGAGTCTGCTAAACGAGCTCAAACAAAGCGGCTTTTGTCTTTATGCTACCGCTAGTAACGGCAAAAACGTGCATGAGATGAAATTTGATCCCAAGCGAGCACTGATAATGGGCTCGGAAGGCGAAGGCATCCCACAAAAGGCGCTCGCAAAATGCGACGAGTGCGTAGGGATAAAACTAAAAGAGGGCTGGGACTCGCTAAACGTGAGCGCGGCCTTTGCGATAATCTGTGATAGGATGATAAATGAATGAACTTGAAATTTTAAAAGAGATCGGCATCAAGGAAATTTCGCGAAAGACACACATCGAGCCCGTTTTTTTACAAAGTATCGTAGATAAGGATTTTGCCAAGCTCGTGCGCCTAAACGCCAAGGGTTACATCAAAATTTTGCAACGTGAATACAACATCGACCTTGGATGGTGGCTGGAAGAATACGAAGCCTTTTTGAGCGAAAACAAGCCAGACGAGAGCAAAAAAACGAAGATAAATCCTAAAATTTCATCATACACGAGCGACGAGATAGTCACGCAAAGATCCGGCGGTTCGCTAGGCTGGCTGTTTTGGGTCGTCATACTGGCGCTCATAGCGTTTGGTGCTTATTATTTTGATATCTACAAATACGCCCAAAGCATACCGTCGTTTTTCAACGATGAGAACAGAAGCGCGGTGTATTCGGAGTCTAGCATCGTAAGCGAAGTAAAAAAAAATATCATAGATACGAACATAACGATAACTCAAGCTGGCGGCGAGCGCTTAAGCGCGGATAAAAATGCCAGCCAAAGTGAGCGAGAGGTCACGGCGCCCGCAGAGCAGAATTTAAGCGCTCCGCAGCTCGCGGCACAAGATGTGAAACTAGATCAAAACGCCGGCACGCAAAGCTCGGCGCTAGAAAAGCTCACTACGAGCATCTCCTCAAAGGACACTAACGCAAGCGAGGTCATCGGCTCTGCGGACGAAGCCTTGATAATCCCAAAACAAAAGGTCTGGATAGGCATCATAAATTTAGAAAACGGACAGAAAATTTCAAGCGATTCGAATAAAAATATTTCTATAAATTTAAAACAAAGACAGCTCGTCGTCTGTGGCAACGGCTCGATAGAGCTAAAGGTCGGAGATAAGGTCAGCAGATTCACACCCAGCAGGCCGGCTAGATTTTTAGTCGAAAACGGCGAGATAAAGTCCATAAGCTACGATGAATTCATCGCTTTGAACAAGGGCAAATCTTGGTAAAATTCCTAGCCTTGCAGGCTCTTTTTTGCTCCCTGCTCTTTGCTGCGAGCGCTACTCTTAGTGCGCAGGCTCTTAGCGCCGATGCCTCGGCCGCTCGCTCTCTTTTTAGCGATGAGAGTAAATTTGTCGATGAAAAAGGCTTCGTAAAGACAAAGGAGATAGTCGGTCTCTTGCAAGAAAACGGGCTTTTTGATGCGGCGTCATTTTCCTCTTCGAGCTTAAATTTAAAATTTACCACGAACGATGAAATTTCGCCTGCGATTTTTGTAAAAGCCCTAAATTTCAGCCTTGATATGATGGGCGTAAATATCGCCAGAGTCAATGAATTTTCAAATTTATCGCCTATTTCTTACTCTCTCATCGCGCTTAAAAGTGGTGGTATCGACCCCGTTTTGCTCGCTCAGGCTCTTGATGCAAGCGGCTTTGGGATTTTAGAATTTAGCAGACAAGGTGGCAATCTGGTCATCAGCCTTGAGGCAAAAGACGCACAGATAAAAAGCGGTGAGCCTATTTTTGGCGAGGAGTTTGTTTTACCGCGTTCTGCCGGGGCGTATTTTTTAAACACGAGCGGTGCTAGCGAGCTTGAGATCGTCTCTAACGAGCCTAGCCGCTGGGTGCCTTTGGTGAGGATCTATGATAAAAATTTAGAGCAGATAGTGAGCTTTGAAGAGCACAAGGCGATGCACAAATACGACTTACAGCTGCCAAGCGACGCCAAATACGTGCTGATAAGTGATAATATCGACATAAATAACATAAAAAACGACATAAGCGTAAAGCTTAGCAAATAGGAGGAAGCGATGTTTGACGAGATTAGGTTCAACACGATCGAGAGGCTACCAAATTACGTATTTGCCGAGGTGAATGCGATAAAAATGGCCGCACGTAGAAATGGCGAGGACATCATCGATTTTTCGATGGGAAACCCTGAAGGCCGCACGCCTCAGCACATCGTAGATAAGCTCTGTGAGAGCGCGCAAAAGGATAAAACGCACGGATATTCGGCGAGTGCCGGAATTTACAAGCTTCGTCTTGCTATTTGCAACTGGTACAAGCGAAAATACGATGTAAATTTAGACCCGGATACCGAGGCTGTGGCGGTCATGGGCAGCAAAGAGGGCTTCGTGCATCTTACTCAAGCTATCATAAACCCGGGCGACGTCGCCGTAGTGCCGGATCCTGCATATCCGATACACACGCAAGCTTTTATAATCGCCGGCGGGAACGTCGCAAAGATGCCGCTAGTTTATAATGAAAAATTTGAGCTTGACGAGAATAAATTTTTTGAAAATTTACAACAAACTATCCACGCCAGCTCGCCAAAGCCAAAATATGTAGTTGTAAATTTCCCGCACAATCCAACGACAGTCACCGTGCAAAAGAGCTTTTACGAGCGACTGGTAGCGATGTCTAAAAAAGAGAGATTTTACATCATCTCCGATATCGCCTATGCGGACCTCACGTTTGATGGCTACAAAACGCCTAGTATCTTTGAGGTCGATGGGGCAAAAGACGTCGCGGTGGAGTGCTACACGCTTTCAAAAAGCTACAATATGGCAGGCTGGCGCGTAGGCTTCGTGTGCGGCAACAAACGCCTTTGCGCTGCGCTTAAAAAGATCAAATCATGGTTTGACTACGGCATGTTCACGCCGATACAAGTCGGTGCGACCGTGGCACTTGACGGGCCGCAAGAGTGTGTGAGCGAAATTTGCAAAATTTACGAGAAGCGCCGCGATGTGCTTATCGAAGTCTTTGAAAATGTGGGCTGGAGCATGCAAAAGCCAAGGGCCAGTATGTTTGTCTGGGCGAAGCTGCCGCCGCAAGTAGGCAACATAGGAAGCCTTGAGTTTTCAAAGCAGCTACTGACAAAAGCTTGCGTAGCTGTGAGCCCCGGTGTGGGCTTTGGCGAAGGTGGCAACGACTACGTCAGGATCGCTCTCATAGAAAATGAAAACCGTATCCGTCAAGCGGCCAGAAATGTCAAAAAATATTTGAAAGAATTTTAATGAATGTAGCAATCTTGGGCGTTGGCGTCGTCGGTAGCGAGGTCGCTAATATCCTTTTAAAAAATAAAAAGATCATTACCGCAAGAAGCGGCCAGCAGATAATCCCGGTCGTTGGTGTGGTGCGAAATTTAGACAAAAAGCGAAACGTGAAGATACCGCTTAGCGCCGATATCGATAGTGTTATAAAGCGCGATGATATCGATGTTTATGTCGAGCTTATGGGCGGAGTGGACGAGCCTTACCGCGTGGTGAGCGAAATTTTAAAACGCAAAAAAGCGGTCGTCACCGCGAATAAGGCGCTCTTGGCATATCACCGCTTTAAACTGCAAAATTTAGCCGCCGATACGCCCTTTGGCTTTGAGGCGAGCGTGGCCGGAGGCATACCTATCATAAAGACGCTACGCGAAGGGCTAAGTGCAAACCATATCCTCTCGATCAAAGGCATAATGAACGGCACGAGCAACTTTATCCTTACATCGATGATGAACGGCGGAGCGAATTTCGACGAAGCGCTGAGGACCGCTCAAAATTTAGGATATGCCGAGGCCGATCCTACCTTTGATATCGGCGGCTTTGATGCGGCGCATAAGCTGCTTATCCTTGCCAGCATCGCATACGGCGTGCACGGCGATCCCGAGGATATTTTGATCGAGGGCATCGAGCGGATAACGAAAGAGGATATATTTTTCGCAAATGATTTTGAATACGTGATAAAGCTGCTGGCTATCGCCAAAAAGGTAGGCGAAAAGGTCGAGCTGCGCGTGCATCCGGCCCTTGTGCCAAAAGACAAGATGATAGCCAAGGTCGATGGAGTGATGAACGCAGTCAGCGTCGTAGGTGACGCGGTCGGCGAGACGATGTATTACGGCGCTGGAGCGGGCGGAGCGGCTACGGCAAGTGCCGTGATAAGCGATCTAATCGACATCGCAAGAGGGCTTAAAACCCCTATGCTAGGCTACAAATCGCCCCTTGAAAAAGAGCTCAAGCTGCTTGCTCAAGATGAAATTCGCACGAAATATTATTTTAGACTGCGCGTCGAGGACAAGGTCGGCGTGCTGGCGAAGATCACAAATTTGATGAGCGAAAATCACCTTTCTATCGATAGCTTTTTACAAAAGCCAGTCACCAAAAGCGAGGGCGAGGTAACGCTATTTTTCACGACGCATACGAGCTTGGAGGCTGACGTCAAAAGCGTAATAGGGCTTTTGAAAAAGCAAAATTTCATAAAAGAAGATCCGTTTATGATAAGGATCGAAGAGTAGTGGGACTTAGAGAGTATCTCTTTGGCAAAAGCTCGGAAGATAAGGCCAGTAGGTACCTAGAGAGGCTGAAATTTAAAATAATCGAGCGAAATTTTCACTCAAAATTCGGCGAGATAGATATCATCGCCTTAAAAGATGAAATTTTGCACTTTATCGAGGTCAAGGCGACTGATGGCGATTACGAAGCGCAGTATAGATTGACCGCGTCAAAATACGCTAAAATTTTAAAAGCGGTCGATTATTATTTGCTTAAAAATGGCGGGAATTTTGATTTTCAGATCGATTTGCTCGTCATAAAAAAAGACGAATTCGAGCTGATAGAAAATATTAGTTTATAAAAATTATTATTTAGAAAAAATTCAGAAAAATTGGTGTATAATCACACCATTTAAAAAACAAAGGAGAAACAATGGGAAAATACATAGAGCTTACAACTGCAAATTTCAATGTCGCCAAAGAGGGCGTCGCGCTCGTCGATTTTTGGGCGCCATGGTGCGGACCTTGCCGTATGCTAGCCCCAGTCATCGAGGAGCTTGCGGAGGATTTTGACGGCAAAGCTAAAATTTGCAAGGTAAATACCGATGAAGTGCAGGACTTGGCGGTTGAATTCGGCATCAGATCGATCCCGACATTGCTATTTTTCAAAAATGGCGAAGTAGTCGATCAAATGGTCGGCGCACAGTCAAAACAGGCTATTACCGACAAGCTGAATTCACTTCTTTAATGGCTTTAAAAAATAGGGGAAGCTTGCTTCCTCTAACGTACATCTTCGGCTCATTTTTCGGTGCAGCCATGATAGCGATAGTTTTTGCGTATAATAATTATCGATTTTCAAAGTATAAATTTATAGATTTTTCACAGCTCGTTTTTTACGAAAAGAGCGAAATTTTCAAGCCAAAAGAGCCTAGATACACTATTTTGGTATTTAGCTCGAACCAGTCAAAGATAGATGAAATTTTAGCGGGAGAAAAAATAGCCCAGCCCGTTATCGCTGTGGATATGTTTCAAAAGCGTGGCGACTCGAACGAAACGCTAAAATACATAAGCTCGGATATCAATACGATACTAAAACTGATGAATACCTTAAATATCACGAGCGTGCCAAGCAGCGTGCAGATAGTGCATCAAAACGGCGAAATTTACAAACAAGACTCGAAAATAAAAACGATAAAATAAAGGATAAAATATGTTAGATTTAGCGATCATAGGAGGCGGACCGGCCGGGCTTAGTGCCGGGCTTTATGCTACTCGCGGTGGGCTTAAAAATGTCGTGATGTTTGAAAAGGGCGAGCCTGGCGGTCAGATCACCTCAAGCTCGGAGATAGAAAACTACCCAGGACAAAAGAGCCCAGGTGAAAGCGGGTTTGATTTCATGAGTACGTGGTGGGCGCAGTGCAGTCATTTTGGGCTCGTTCATAAATGGGCAAACGTCGTAGGCGTGAGACAAAACGCCGATAAGAGCTTTGAAATTTTGCTAGAAGGCGGCAAAAGCGAGCAAGCAAAGGCTGTCATCGTGGCTACCGGCTCTGTGCCGCGCCGCGCCGGGTTTAAAGGCGAGGACGAGTTTTTCGGACGCGGAGTCAGCACGTGCGCCACATGCGATGGCTTTTTTTATAAAAATAAAGAGGTCGCAGTCCTTGGCGGCGGTGATACGGCGATAGAGGAGGCGATCTATCTAGCTAATATCGCGTCTAAAGTCTATGTGATCCATAGGCGAGAGGAATTTCGTGCGGCTCCGACAACGGTGCAAAAGGCCCGCCAAAACGAGAAAATCGAGTTCATCACGAGCGCCACGATAAAAGAGGCATACGGTGATAAATCAGGGCTAAACGGGCTTATTTTAAACACGAAAGAGGGTGAGCGCGACCTGAAAGTGCCGGGCGTCTTTACCTTCGTGGGACTTAATGTGAATAACGAAATTTTAAAGCTTGAAGACGGCTCTTTTATCTGCAAGATGAGCGAGGGTGGTCAAGTCGATGTGGATCTAAAAATGCAAAGTAGCGTGCCCGGGCTATTTGCGGCAGGCGACATCAGAAAAGACGCTCCAAAGCAAGTCATCGTCGCAGCCGGAGACGGTGCAGTAGCCGCACTTAGCGCGATGAGCTATATCGAGAGCTTGCATTAAAATTTTAAGAATTTAGCCCTAGGGCTAAATTCTGCCTTATGAGCCGCATCAAAATAAATTTCTGCTTTAGTCTCGTCTGATTATCGATTTTTACCAAAAATATGCTAAATTTAGCCAAAATTTTAAAGGATAAACGATGGTAAATATCGGTATACACGGCGCTAGCGGTAAAATGGGGCAGATGATAATAAACTGCTTAAAGGGTAGCAAAGATGCGAAGCTAACTGCACTTTACACGATCGAGCCGCTCGAAAGCGCACCGGAGGGTGTCATAGTGACAAATGATCTTAATGAGCTCTTTGCAAACTGCGACGTGGTCATCGACTTTACGATAAAAGAGGGCGCGCTAAATCTCATAAACTACGCAAGGACGAACCCAAAGCCCCTAGTTATCGGCACTACGGGGCTTGGCGAGGAGGGTGCTGGAGTGCTAAATTTAGCCGCGAACGCGATGCCTATCCTTTACGCCACAAATATGAGCCTAGGCGTAGCCGTACTAAATCGGCTCGCCAGCCTCGCGGCTAAAACTCTCGCGGAATTTGATATCGAGATCGTCGAGCAGCACCACAGACACAAAAAGGACGCCCCAAGCGGCACGGCTCTCACACTTGCCGAGTACGCTGCAAACGCTCGCGGGCTAAATTTAAAAGACGTCATCGTCACGGGTCGCGACGGGCTAGTGGGGGCTAGGAGCAAAGACGAGATCGCAGTGCTCGCCGTGCGCGGTGGTGACGTGGTCGGACGGCATACGATCGGTTTTTATAACGATGGCGAGTTCATCGAGATAAATCACACCGCGACAAGCCGCGCGACCTTCGCCAAAGGAGCGATAAAAGCCGCCGTGTGGCTTAGCTCGCAAAAAAACGGGCTTTATAGTATATATAATTGTTTGGGATTGTAAAATTTAGAATAAATTTAGGCGGCTTGCTTTTGCAAACCGCCCGTTTAGCTACTTTTGGCTATCGATTTTTTTAAGATTTTCCTGCGCTTCTTTGATGAAGTCGTCCTTTTTGAGGCTCTCGATCTGCTCTTTTGTAAGCGGAGTGGATTTTTCAAAATGCGAATCGACTCTCATTTTTTGATTGCCGTCTTTATCTAATCCCACCCTAAGTGGTTTTAATGTAAAATTTACTGATAAATCACTTAAAGGTAATTTATGTCATTTGCGCAGCGTATCGATACCGACTCTTTTGAAAATTTAAAAAAGCTCGTAATATATTAAGAGGCGATGGCAATGAGGCGTATTATCATGCTAAAACGCCAAGTATCGGATACGGCTTTGATCTAAACGATAAAAATATCTTAAAAATAATCTGCGATGAAATTTACGAAAGTTCTCCTCCAGATAAAAACGAGCTAAGCGGGCTTTATGAGACTATAAAAGGTGTAAATCCAAAAACAAATGAAAACTTAGCTAATGCCATAGATAGATATCTGGATACTATCCGTCTTGCTGATAAAAAGGGCGATAAACCCAAGAAAAAGGACACTTCCTCTTCGAGCGCCCAAAGAAAATTTCCCGCCTTTAAATTTAACTTTGAGAGACAAAAGCAGAGGGTCTTTATAAAGATATTGGAGCTTTTTAGGCAAAATCTCGATGGCAGTGTCTCATATTCGCCTATTGAACCGTTACGGAGCGAATTTAACGAAACTTCGCAAAGTAGCAAAGAATCTTAGCCCTTATGGCGTCGATGTATATTTCAAATCAAACCGCACCCGCCCTTAGTGATGATGTCAAATACGCCCTTCGTGATAAAAGCAGACTTAAAACCTGGTACACCTTAAGATACGATAACGCTTCTTTAAGTATGAAAAGAGCCCGTGATATGTTTGTCATTTCAAACCGCTTCGGTTTGTTTGAAAGCGATAGCGGTTTTACTCCCGCCGCTTCGAGTGCGCCTGATGTAAATGATATAGACGTATCGTTTAAAGAGTGTATCGATGTTTTTAGCTTTTTAAATATCGCCAAATCCCCATTTGCAAAGGATAAAACGTATCTTTCGTATATGAAATGCTACGAAGAGGATATGAAATTTACTCGGGATGTGGATATGGCGGAACAAGGCGCAACTCCCTCGATCAAACCCGAACGATTAAAGAGTATGCCGCGTCTTCAAATAATATTGACGGCGAGTATGTGAAATTCGGTGAAATTCTAAAGCCCTTTTGCGATAAGATAAATAGTATTTTAAAAGAGGCTTCGCCTCATACCTTCGCTCTTAAAAACATCTACTGCGTAGATACGTTAAATCCGTGGTCTCACAACGCCGCAAGGATAAATAAGCTCTTAAAGCAAAGAAGCATAGAGGGGGAATTTAAAAAAGGTGAAAAGACTAATATATTAATCGTCATCCCTAGCCCCACTCCCACACCCATACGGATAAAGCAGCCTGGTTTCACCCGTATCGTTTTTCTTTTAGCACCGGGGGCTAGGCTTGATTGCCCGGATCTTATCACGGACAAGACAAAAGGCGAGAGCGAGCTGGTGCTTATGGACTACGACGCCTCTAAATCGTCCGCTCAAAGTAAAACGATAAATGTCATAAACGCAAAGACCAATGAAGAAGAGAGGATGTATCTTGATAAAGAGGGGCTATTTACTACGCTTGATGATAAATTTTCATTCGATAATCGCAATATCTTAAATTTAACCTTCTTTGAGGATATGAAATTTTACCTTTACAACTTCGCTAAGGAGCATAACTACTCCATCCTTTCAAGCAAGGCTTCAAGGATGTTTGATATAAAGCTAAGGCTAACGGACGGTAGCATCGGCTCGCAATCTTGCAAAAGCGAAGGAAATTTCACCCTTATCCTCACAAATCTCATCATCACGGACGACTGGAGAGATAAAACGGACATCAAAAAACTCTACCTTCACAACTGCGAAGATAAAAGCGTATATGAAACCACCGACATCAAGATAAATGAAGATAGCAATCAAAGCGAAAAAGAGTAAAGATAGACAAGGCTCCCGAACCGATAAAGAGCCCTCTTACACCGTAAAATTTAACTTCAACCTAAATTTAGACGGATCAAGCAATGCCTTTAAAAGAACTACAAAGCTTATCATATACACGAGCGATCTAAGCAAGACCCACTCTACCCAGGATATACATAAACTATCAAGCATAGCCATCGTATCACTAAATGAAAGCGACAAAGAAAAAGGCGAATTTACATTCACAAACAAGGTCTCTACCGTAAACGTGCTTCATCACATCACTCATCTAAGCTCAAATAACACAAATCCTTTTAAAATAGACGAGGATATAGACATAAAGGCTCACTATAAAGCTACCCCAAATGACAACGGCTATAAAGAGGTGAAATTCGCCTACGCCATAGCTAAAACCGACAAATTTAACGAACTGGTTAAAAAAGAACCCACAGGAGTAGTAAATCTAAAAGACAAGGTAGCAACGATAAATAGCGAACAAGAAAGCAAGGATATTATATTTAATCCTAGTAAAGATATAAAAGACGAAAAAGAGCTTCAAAAGCTAAAAGAGGGAAATCACTCCTTAGTTATATTCGCATACTTGCAAGATAAACAAGCAAGCTCTACTAAAAGTAACGACCCGGAATATACACCAGCCTTTAAAACAAATTACGGCAAGACCCACATAAGGTTTGATTTTAAAATTCCTATGTATTTGGAATTTACGGGTAGCAAGCTTATCATATACGAATTCGAAGATATGGATGAAGATAATATCTTTGGGGCTGGGGTGAATGCAAGACTTTCCGATAAGGAGTGCTATATAAACTCCGGTCTAAACAAAGGCAATGACGATACTAGAAGATTTAAATACTATCCTTTACGCATCAAAGCCTACGTCTTATCAACTATCTCAAAACGGCATTGGTAACGATAAACTCTCATACAAGCTTTATTCAAGAGATATGAGTAAAGTAGCACTTGCTTACAAGCAAGACAATATCCCGAAAGGTGTTTATATATCCGATAATGATAGCGATAAATTTATAAGGGCTTTCAATATAATCAAACAAAGGAGCGGGGTTAAAGATAATGAGGTTGTGAAAGTAGTAGTAGCGGATAACGGGGAGATTATCTTTCCTCTTAAGATAAGACCATTGAATGATATAGGACAGCCATATGATTGGAGCCTTGCAACAAATAATATATCAGCAACCCAGTCTGTATTCGGTAAGTTTAGAGGTGGCGGCAGAAAACACGCTGCAAGAGATCTATATACTGATATCAGAGATAAAGAGAGTGTCGATCTAAATACATTCAAATCCGATGTAGAGATCGTTGCTATAGCTGATGGTGAAGTATTAGATACTGATGATTTTTATTATGACACTCATCAAATCACCATACTGCATAGAACTAGTAAATATGGTGATTTCATCATCAGATATGGAGAAGTAGATAAGGATAGGAAAAAAGTTGCCAAAGGTGATTTCGTAAGGCAGGGTGATACGATAGGATATGCGGGATTGATGATGGATGGCAGCAGACATCCTGATATAGTAGGCAAAGATAAGCTTGTCACCATGCTACATTTTGAATACTTTACAAATGCCAATTTATCTGTTGATAAATTTCGTCTTACCAATAGAAGTAATCCTCCATTTATGCGTAGAGACGATCTTGCTGACCCTTTGGAGATTTTAATGGATGGATACAATAATAGCTTTAACTAGAAAGGAGCAGTCATGCTAAAGAAAATTTTACCATTCGTTGTTTTTTATTGTTTGTTGGCTATGAATAGCCTACAAGCTGAGGAACAAGCCCCAAAAATACAAAGCAAATTTGTAACGGGTGAATGCAGAAAACTTATAAAAGATATGTGGCTTATGGATGATCCTAAATTTGAAAATTCTGGTGTAATCGATGTCTATAAAGATTACTTATTATCAAATGAATATTTAGATTTTTTGATAGAAAATATCCACTCAGGTTTCAATGCAAAAGTGGAACTTTATGATAATTATGAAAAAGGCAGAACTAGGATAATAACTTACACTTGGCTATCGAAAGACGAGCTTATTATTCAAAGTTTTAAACCGATAAGCAAAATTCACTATAAATCTTGCGATATCTATCGATTCAAAAAAGAAGGAAATGATGTTTTAATGCAGCACTACACTTCGAGGAATTTGCCTGATTGATAACAATTAGAAAGGAGCAGTCATGCTAAAGAAATTCTTGACATTCGTTGTTTTTTGTTGGTAGTAAATGATCTAAGTGCCCAAATCATACAAAGCAAATTTGTAACAGGTAAATGCAAAAAGATGGAGAAAATCATATGGCTTGAAGGAAAATATACATATGAAAATTTTACTATTGCTGAAGCTTATGCTGATTACTCATTATTACACGAATTCTCGGAACTTTTACCGAGAAGTATTGACTCTGAATTTAATGTAAAATTAGAACTTTTGACGAAGGCGATAAATTTATGAAAGCTTTTGATACCGCCAAACGAAACACTCATACAAAAGATAATGAAGCCCTAAAGCTTATCAAAAATCAAAAGGATTTTCCTTTTACTCTTGATATGTTAAAGGCGGTATTTAATAACGCTACAACCGAACAAGAGAGCATACTGCAAGAGATGGTCGATGAGCTTAATAGATTTGACGATAACGACATACAGATGTATAAGACATATAAGCTGGATACCAGGGATAGGTTGGAGCATTTTTGGGCGCAGTGTGTAGGGGAAGTGGGAGCTGGATTAAACTTTTTGACGGAGAGTTTGAATTATGATGCCGAAAGGCTAAAAAGAGAAAAAGATGAAATTATAAATGGAGAAAAACGAAAAAGAGCACCTTTTTCTTATTTTTTAGTCATCATGATGAAGCTGATATGTATGGCAAAGATAGCAGTAAAAATACACGCCCAGATAAAACTGCCGATCAAGAAATGATAGCGAATTTGGTCTATGCCGATGAGAATAGGGGCGAGAGATACAAGCTTGGAAATATACAAGAAGGAGACGGTTATAAATATAGAGGCAGAGGAATTAAGCAATTAACCGGCAGAACTCATTACACAAATTTTAGCAGGTATGCTTATGAGCAAGGCTTGGTATCTACAAATACTTATTTTGTAGATAGTCCTAAAGAAGTAGCAGATAATGCTAAATTTGCTTTATACTCTGCATTGTGGTACTGGATAGATAATAAAATATATTTAATAGCAGATAAAAGCAAACAAGCATCAGATAATGAAGATATAGTAACGAGTGTAACTAAAAAAATAAACCCCTTACTTAAAGGACTGGATGCTAGAAAAGCAGCCTATAAGAGAATAAGAGAAGCAAATACGTTTAAAATTTTTGAATAAGGATAAAGAATGAATTTTAAAGTAATAATTTCAACCTTGCTATTAGGACTAAATTTAATCGCCAGTGAAATTTTAACTCCGCAAGATGCAATAAGTAAATTTTATAAGTACAATAATCAATTGGATGATCATCCGGTTGACCCCATATATGACTACTATATAATTGATACCATAGTTTCTCCAAGCTTCAAATGCTCCAAGAAATTTAAAAAGTATTCTCTTGAAGATTTTATCTGCAATTCAAATTTCAATGCTTTCAGGGATAATTACTTTGCAAGCCTATATAGTATCATCATTAAAGAAAATCCAAATTTAAAATATAAAGCTTTAGAGATAGCCAGGGAAAGAATAAGAGAGACCAATAAGGATTGCATGATATTTGCATCTAAGGAATATGAAAAGAATATCAAGCTGGGCGGAGATTTTGTGTCATCAACGGTTGGTTGTATAGCGGGTTTTTACCAGCAATATTCATCCAAGCTAGCTTTAATGCTTTATGACAACGACAAAGAACTTTTTAAAAAGATATTTGGTGATGATTATGAAAAATTTAAAGAAGCATTTGAAGATACATTGGGTATAGGAAATGAAGACTATGAAGCAAAAAATTATCAAGATAAGCTTGCATACGGAAAAAGACTTAATAAATTTATGGATAAATATAAAAAAGAATACGAGATAGAATATGGAAAATATGACTACTATATACCCTATTATCAGTATGCTACCGACCTTATTTACATCCTCTTCATCCAATACGACCTAATCGATAGCACGGGTAAATTTAAATAAAAGATGAGTAGCGTTTCATTGTTATAAAACGAACCATGGCTTTGGCGCAGCAGACTTGCCGCCGCGCCAAAATTTTAATACCCAAAAATATTCGGATCGATTACCAGCGCACGATACGCGACATCATCGCGGGACGCCGACTCCACGTCCATTTCAAATTTTATATCATTACTCTTTGGATCGATCTCCACGAGCACCATTTTTATCGTCTTGTCCGGGCGGAGTAAATTTACATTTGAGCTTGATATGAAGTATGTGCCCTTGTCCTTTTGCCACTCGACGTTGCTAGTAACCGCGCTATAAAACTCAAATCCGCGCTCCTTGCCAAACTCCCACGTCTGCTCTACAGTGCCCTTTTTCTCGTCGATTTTGTATTCGACCGCGCGGGAGTATTTGTCCTCTTTGAGTGCGGGCTGCTCCATGCCGCGTCCGTCGCCGTTGTCAAAGACGCTTAGGTGTTTGACACTGCCCTTGTTGTCGTAGCGCGCAGTGAGCCACGCGGTGTGCTGCGTCCAAGACCAGTCAAAATCGCCCTCGCATTTTGAGTTTTCGCATTTGATTTTTTTGCCGTTTTTATCTACGGGCACGAGCACTTTTGCTTTAAATTCCTCGCTCCAGCCCTCAGGGCTTGCCAATATCCATTTTACCTTTTTGTCGCGCCCGATCTTGACGATGCCTTGATGTCGCAAGGACAAGATGATACTATCGTCGCTCACGTCGTAGGAGATGGAATTTACATGCGCCCAGTTGCGTCCGGTGCCCGTTGAAGTGATGTCGCCAAATGGCAGATCGTCGCTGATTTTGATCTCTTTTGCGTCCATATCGATGTTTAGGCACACGGCACGCGCGTCGAGGGCTTTGATGAGGTTCGCGCGATAAACGTTCTTGCCAAAAATTTCATTTAAATCCCACTCCTCGACGACCTTGCCCGTGCTATCTACTTGCAAGATATGGTCGCGGATCGTGTGCGAGACTCTGCCGTCGGCATGGTGGTAGTCGTATTTGCCCACGCGCAGGAGCAGATCGCCGTTTGGCATCGGCATCACCTCGTGGCTTAGATCGATGTAGCCGCGCGGAAGCACTCTATTATAGACCTCCTTGCCCATCATATCGTAGCGCATATATCGCTGCGCCATGCCAAAGCTAAGATCGCCGTTACCAAGCTGATGAAAGCCCATCATCATGCCGCCGTTTCGCACGTCGATCTCGTGGCGGTCGTAAAATTTCTGATAATCCAGATACCATCTGACCTCGCCTTGCGTGTCGACGACGAAATTTTCGGTGTAGTCGTTCCAGCTGGCAGCCCCGCCGCGTCGCCAGTCAAGGGGCTTGTGGATACCAGTAATGGTGTTGTTGATGAGATAAAGGCGGTTTTTAAACGACGGATCGACCTTCTTTGGCACGGCTCGCTGCATGTGCGAAAAGCGAAAATCGCGGCTAACCGTGACGATAGGCTGAGCGTAAATTTTATAAATTTCCTTTTTTGCAACGCCTTCAAATTTATAGCTCACTTCGACTTCGTTTAGGTAGTCCGGATACAGCCCCCAAACGGGCACGCCATCGTGCGTGAGAAGTGCGTGGGGTGAGACGTTGTAGCTGATGTCGATGCCGCCGTTTGGTTTGCCGAGCACCCGCACGTGGATGTCCGTGATGTCCTTGCCCGCGCGGTCGATGACAGCGGTAAGCGGTGCGACGTCATAAGGGTTGATAAACACCGTTCCCAGCTCGCCTTGGGTCTTGACCTGATGGGCGAGAACTGCGGCGTTTGCGGGCACGGGAACTAAAAACGCACCGCCAAAACCAAGCGCGCAAGCGAGTGCAACGCAGATGAAGGAAGTCTTTTTCATGTCCTCTCCTTATAAAAATTTAGGCTCTTTGACAAAGTGTTGATTTTAAATGGCTTTGTTATAATAAATCATTTACACTTGCTTCGCTTCTGTCGCTGTTTGCGTCCATGTCAGGCCGCTTACGCAGCGAGTAAGATTTGCAAAGCGCTCACGATAAATCATCAACATTTCACTAAAATTTAGCATTTCAAAGATTGTATTAAACTTAAAAAGGTCTAAAATTTAAAATTTAATCACTCGCCCTTGGTATCTTAAATTTTTAGCTTCTTTTGGCTAAAATCGCCAATAAATTTTAATAAAGGCTTAAAAATGTGTGCGATAGTCGGGGTGATAAATTCAAAAGATGCGGCGAGAACAGCGTATTACGCGCTATTTGCGATGCAGCATCGCGGTCAAGAGTCTAGCGGTATCAGCGCGAACGATGCGGGCAAGATACGAACGATCAAAAATCGCGGACTCGTGACCGAGGTCTTTGGCAAGGACAGTTTTGAAATTTTAAAAGGCGACATGGCGATCGGGCACAACCGCTATTCCACCGCGGGCTCGGACTCGATCCTGGACGCCCAGCCCGTCACCGAAAACTACGCGCTTGGATCTATCGCACTCGCACACAACGGCAACCTCGTGAATAAAGACGAGATCCGCAAGGAGCTTATCGAAAACGGCGCGATATTTAGCTCGAACATGGACACCGAAAACATCATCCATCTCATCGCCCAAAACCATAGCCCGCACCTGCAAGAGCGCATCATCTACGCGCTTAGCAAGATCGTCGGGGCGTATTGTCTGCTGATCCAGTCGCGCCACAAAATTTTCGCTATCCGCGACCGCTGGGGCGTGCGTCCGCTCTCGCTGGGACGGCTAAAAGACGGCGGCTACATCGTCGCTAGCGAGACTTGCGCGTTTGATCTAGTGGGTGCTCAGTTCATCCGCGAGGTGCGCCCAGGCGAGATGATCGTATTTGAGCACGGCAATGATAAATTTGAAAGTATCCAGCTTTTTGAGCCAGATAGCAGAATTTGCGCGTTTGAATATATTTATTTCGCGCGCCCAGACAGCGTCATAGACGGCAAAAACGTCTATGAAGTGCGCAAAAAAATGGGCGCAGCGTTAGCCAAAAAAAGCCGCGTGAAAGCGGACTTCGTCGTGCCAGTGCCCGATAGCGGCGTGCCGGCTGCGCTTGGATACGCGCAGGCTAGCGGACTGCCCTTTGAGGCGGCGATCGTGCGAAACCACTACGTCGGGCGTACATTCATCGAGCCAACCCAAGAGATGCGCAACCTCAAAGTCAAGCTCAAACTAAACCCGATGAGCGAGGTGCTAAAAGGCAAAAGCGTTGTCGTGGTCGATGATAGCATCGTGCGCGGCACGACCAGCAAAAAGATCGTGGCGCTGCTGCGGCATGCGGGTGCGAGGGAGATACATTTTAAAGTCGCTTGCCCCGAGCTTAAATTTCCCGAGAGATACGGCATCGACACGCCAAGCTTTGCCGAGCTCATCAGCGCGAACAAAAGCTGCGAGGAGGTGCGCGAGTATATCGGCGCGGACAGCCTTGAATTTTTAGACATCGACGAGCTGGTCGCAAGTATCGGCTCCGAGCGCAAATACTCGCTCGTTAGCTTTGACGGGGATTATTTTATAAAATGAAAATTTTAAAAATCCTGCCCGTGCTCGCTATTTTGCTCTTTGCAGGTTGTGCAAGAGATGCTGAGCCGACACCACCACCGCAGATCGAGCCCGTTTGGACGCCATATATCGAAAACAACGGCACGAAAATGCAAATAAGCTTTAAAAGAGGCGAAAATTTTGGCGCGATGAAGGAGACTAATGCGACGATGCCTCTTGTGGGAAGCGCCGAATTTAGAGCGCCTACCGGTGAGCGCTACATCGTCCATAAAATAGGCGACATGTATAGCCTGGCGCACGGCAAAAACAATATCATCATAAATTTAGACACAAACTCACCCATCGATCCCGGCTCAAAAGAGCAGATGAGCGCACTTCAAAGGGCGAAGTCGTTTAAATTTTACGAGATCGGCACGGGCATGGTGGAGAGCATAGTTTATAGCGCAAAAGACCATGTCTGCGAGGAATTTTTAGCAAACGAGCCAATACGCGTGAGGAGTGTGACGAATTATTATCTAAAAAAGGGTGGATTTTTCGCAAGTATCATCGACGCGAAATTTATCTATAAAAAGGGCGCAAAGATCGAAAATAAAAGCTTTTATTATGAGATAGAGGACGAAAACGCCCTAAAAGAGACGAGGGAATTTACTGCAAGCGAAAGTGAGCTGTTTTTAAACGATGTTAAAAAACAAGGCAGGCTATTAGTCGTGCTTTGCGGGATGTGAAATTTAGCTTATAGCGGTCAGCGCTAAATTTAGGGGCTAAGTGCCCCTTCTTTTTATTCGGTCGGAGCTTTGCTTTGTAAAAATCTTACGGCCAGTGAATACTCCGTATCGTTTAAATTCGCCCTTTCTTTCATCGTTTCGATTATGCCGGGCCAAACATTTACGCCAAATTCATCATACGGATGGAGAGGATGGCAGGTACTACACCTGGCTTCGAATAGCTCTTTGCCTTGATTTGCCACTTGTTTTTTATCATAGGAGAGTATCTTTGTAGGTAGTGTTAGCTCGAAGCTTACCTGTGTCCATACCGTGTCGTATTCGTCGGGCTTTTCGCTGATTTTTTCATATTTTGTATCAGCGTTTAGCTCTATCTCCTTTTCGAGCAACCCGTGTCTAGCATAAGCTATAGTGCTACCGGCCGGGATAAAGCCGGTATATTTTACTAGCGAGTGATCGCTATCTTTTTTGATCTCATCTACTTTGGCTCCGGCAAAAATTTTCCCTACCGAGCTATCGTAATTTTGTGTAACATAAGCCTCACCTGCGAACAGGTGAGAGCTAAGTAGAATAAAACCGACTACTAAAGCATTGCTTTTTTTCATTTTTATCCTTTTTTGATGATGATTGGCGGCTCAAACGCTTTTACTAGCGGCGCTACGCCTTTAAATTTCTCTATTTTCACGTTTGCCGTGATGCAGCAAGCCTGCGCTAGCTCACTTGTAGATTTATCTACCGTTAGGACGTTTACGGCCCCATGCACTTCCAAAGAGTCGTTTTTAGACCAGTCGAGCGGATCGTACCAGCTGCCCTCCTGGATACGGATAGCGCCTTGCCTTATCTTATCGGTTACGATCGCTCCTGCTAGTATCGATCCTCTTTTGGAGCTTACTTTTATGATATCGCCGTTTTTTATGCCGTATTTTTTAGCATCTTGCGGATTGATCCAAGCAGGCTCTCTTTCTTGCGCCTCTTCAAGATCTCTTAGCCAAGTATTGTTTAGCTGAGCGTGCAAGCGGTATTTTGGATGTGGTGAAACAAGTGACAAAGGATAGTCTTTAGCGTTCTTGTCGCCATGCCACTCTACCGGCTCGAACCAGCTAGGATAGGCTCTGCACTCTTTGTAGTTAAATTTAGCTATCTTTCTTGAGAAAATTTCTATTTTTCCGGACGGAGTTCCTAGTCTGTTTGTCATTGGATTTTGTATGAAGCCTGCTAGCCTTACGGAGTCATCTTCTTTTGGAAGCTCGAATTCAACATATCCTTTTTTCCAAAATTCATCGAAATTTGGCATATCTATGCCCATCTCTTTTCCGCGAGCGACTGATCTTTCGTAAAGTGTTTTGACCCAGCTTAGGCTATCTTCGTTGCCTTCTGTAAAGGCGTCATACGCAGCCTTGTCAAACCTTTTTAGGATATTTGAGTAAATTTCATAGTCGTCTTTTGCGTTGCACCAAGGCTTTACTATCGGTTTTATAGCAAAGATATAGCTTCCGTTAGATGCTTTTGCTATGTCGTTTCTCTCGCACTCAAGTGTCGCAGGCAAGACTATATCGGCCATCTTTGCAGTGGCTGTCCAGAAGCAATCTTGCATGACGAAAGTCTCTATCCTGGAGCGAAGCGCTTTTATCAGCTGATTTACATCTTGATGGTGGTGGACTGGATTTCCTCCGGCCCAGTAGATCATTCTAAAGTCCGGATACTTTATCTTTTTGCCGTTAAATTCTATCTCTTTGCCCGGATTTTTGATGCAGTCTACTATTCTGGCGCAAGGTATAGTCGGAATTTCTCTTGTGCTCCATTCGCCTTTTGCAGATACTGAGCCCGCTACAGCCTCAAGACCCGGGAATTTAGCTACCTTACTTCCTTGTGCTTCGTAGTGTAGAGCAAAGTCGTATCCGCCGCCAGGAAGTCCGATCTGTCCTAGCATAGCGGCTAAAGTTATCATCATCCAGCAAGGCTGTTCGCCGTGGTCGTTTCTTTGTAGCGCCCAACCGCTATGAAGCATCGTTCTTTTGCTAGCGAAAAGCTCGGCTAGCTCTTTTATCTTTGCTTCGTCTATACCGCAAATTTTACTTGCCCATGCAGGGGTTTTTGGCGTATTGTCGGTTTTGCCAAACAGATACTCTTCAAATTGTGCATAACCGCTGGTATATTTTTTTAAGAATTCTTGATCTGCAAGCCCTTTGTCGGCTAAATGATAAGCGATACCAAGCATCAAGGCAACATCGGTATTCGGATATGGCGCTATGTGCTCTGCATCGTAATAATCAGCCGAAGTCGTTTGTATAGGGTCTATATTGATGACTTTTAGTCCGCGTTTTTTGATCTGATCTTTTAAATTTTTAAAGTCTTCGTATTGATGATGGGTCGGGATATGCTCACCGATTTGATTTGTATTTATCATATCGGAGCCCCAAAGTACGAATACTTCCGTATTTTTACATATATTATCCCAAGATGCAGAGGCGACGAAGGCTTCGTTCGTTCCTGTGACATGTGGAGTAATGACAGATATAGCACCAGCCGAGTAAGTGTAGCTTCTTTTGCAGTATCCGCCTGCAACCTGCAACATCCTACCTACTAGAGCTTGCGGGTTATTTACGTTTCCTACGCCATACCAGCCTACGCTACCGCCATAAACGCTTGGATAGCCAAAGTCTTTATAAACCCTTTTTAGCTCTTTTGCTATAAGATCATAGGCCTCTTCCCAAGTGATCTCTACAAATTTCTCTTTACCTCTAAGTGACGGATCGGCTTTATAGCCTTTCTTTAGATAGCTCTCTCTGACGCAAGGAGCGGTTATCCTACTTGGATCATAAGTCCTTGCAACGATACCTTGAAGCATAGATGATGGATATTTGTCGCCTTCAAATTCTTTAAGAATTTCAAAGCGGCCGTTTTTCTCTTTACCCCAAAGTGCGCCATAGTGGCTAGCGTTCATAACAAAGTCATCATCGCTTAGGATAGACTCTCCGCCCAGATCGATAGCGCTGGCGCTACTTGCACCAATGGCACTGACGGCGCCAACACTCTTTAGAAAATCTCGTCTTTTCATATGTTCTCCCTTTAAAGAATTGTGGTTAGTCTTAAAGTAAAATTTTATATTTATTGTAATTATATTGTTAAAGTATAACAAACATATAACAATTAGAAAATTTTATTTAAGTGTTATATAATACATGGCAAAAACGAGTAAGAGCCCGAAAAATGAATACGAAATATATAATAATCTTCTTTTTCCCTATATTTTTCATTTTTTATTTTTATCTTATTTATGCAAACTATAAAGACAATAAAGAGTATGTTTTAAATTTGACCGTCTCAAATCAAATAAGCATGGCTCAAAGCTATAAGACCAGGATAGACGAGCGTATAAGCAATCAAAAAAAGTTGCTGGAAGAGACGGCGAAATTTGTCAAGTCAAAAGATGCAGACAAGGACTACGACCTCATAAGGGACGTGCTTAGAATTTTGGCCAGAACGGCTGGATTTTCAGAGGTTTATGTGGGATATAGCGACACAAACAAGGTCATTTCAAGTGATAAATATGACATGATAAAATACTACTCAAACTACGATGTCAAGCGAAGACCTTGGCATCAGATCGTAAAATCAAAGCAGCAAACCTCCTTTACCGAGCCATACATAGATACGAAGCTAAAAAAATACGTCATATCAATAGCCGTACCGATATATAAAAACAATAAACTCGATAATGTATTGGTTGGCGATTTTGAGCTAGATGCCTTTCAAAAAGAGATGGCTTCGTTTTTTCCTTCCAAATACGGCTCGGCTTTTTTGATGACGGACGGGGCTAAAATTTTAGACTCCACAAAGCAGATCATAGACTATACGGACGCTTATGTCGAGAAAATTTTATTTGCCATATACAATAAAAAACAAGGAAGCGGCAGGTTTTTGATAAATGGCAAAAAATATATCTTTGTATACGATATGATCGCATACGGCGAGTGGATATTCGTTTCTATATTAGAAGAGGATAAAATTTATGAAAATTTAAACGCAAAGACACTCAACAATCTTTTAGTATTTTTATTTTTGATGATTTTTGGCGTTTGTATATCGGTTTGGATGTATATTTCGCAAAAGAGGATCAACGATAACAAGCACTTTCTTAGCTTATTTTCCAAAAGCTCGATAAACGGACTGGTGATTACCGATAAAAATGGCGAGATAACGTTCATAAACAAAACTTTCGAGAAAATTTTCTCGCTGAAATTTAAAGAATTTATCGGTAAAAACATAAGCGAGCTATTTTATTTATTTAACGATGCGGATATATTTGAGCAAGTAAAAAGCGATACGAATAAAAATATCCTAGTCAAGAAAAATATACGAGACTGCTTTTATGGCATCCGCGTCATACCGCTTTTGGAAAAGGGCGATAAATTTGAAGGCGTTATGATAGTCGCCTATGATATGACGCATGAGACGCAACTTGAGATGAATAGGCAGCAGCAAGAGAGGATCTTGATAGAAAATTCTAAAATGGCGGCGCTTGGCGAGATGAGCTCGGCTATATCTCATCAGTGGAGGCAGCCATTAAATGCGCTTTTGCTGCTAGTAAGCGACATAGAGGCTAAAATAGAGCAGATTCGTATACAAGATAATGCAAAAAGCGAAGTACTTTCGCGACTTGGTGAGTCTAGGACAAATATAGAACTAATGGACGAGACGATAAATATCTTTAAAAATTTTTACAAGGAAAGCTTGCAGGAGACGAAATTTAACCTGCTTGACATAATGGATGATATCTTGTATATATGCAAGCCTCAAATCACGATAAAAGGCATACATATACAAGCTGATTACGAGATAAAAGACTACGAGATAACGAGCTATTCGTCCTATATCAAACAGGTTTTGCTAAATTTGATATCAAATGCAAAAGATGAGCTCGTAAAAAGGAAGCTACTTGATGAGAATTTTAAAGCTTATATAAAAATAAGTATCGTTGAAGAGGAAACGAGATATATTATAAACGTCGAGGACAATGGTGCTGGCGTGGGTGATGATATAAAAGAGCACATTTTCGAGCCGTTTTTCACGACTAAGGGCAAGGAGGGGACAGGTATGGGGCTTTATCTGTGCAAGTTGATTTTTGATAAGAAAATAAACGGAGATATCATTTTGAGCCATGCCTCGAATCCAACGATATTTTCAGTGGTGCTTTATAAAAATGGACAATAAAATTTTTGAAAATTTAAAAGACACTAATGTGCTTTTTGTCGAGGATGATGAAAATTTAAAAAATATTGTCAAGAGTCTAATTGCGCCTTATATCAATGAAATTTATACGGCTGGCAACGGCGAAGAGGGGCTGGAACTCTTTAATGCAAATAAAATAGATCTCATAATAAGCGACATCAATATGGCTCATATGAGCGGAATTTCTATGGCTCAAGAGATCAGGAAGATAGACCCTGCCGTGCCAATTATATTTATAACCGCTTATGATACCGATGAAAATTTGTATAATTCCATATCATTAAAAAGTAGTGGATTTTTAAAAAAGCCCTTTGATAGGCGCCAGCTGATGATATCTATGCTAATGGCGATCACAAATAGCCAAAATTTAGCCCAAAATACTATCGATCTAAAAAATGGCTTTATCTATGATATGAACGCAAGGATCTTGTATAAAGACGGTGATGCGGTCGTTTTGACCAGGACCGAGCAGCGATTTTTATATCTACTTATCAAAAATATCGGCAGAGTCGTATCGTTTGACGCGATAGAGTCATATGTCTGGAATGAAAAATTCGCTTCGCTGGATACTATTAGAAATTTTATAAATAGGATCAGGAGCAAAATTTATCCTGAACTCATAAAAAATATCTCGGGCATCGGGTATAAGATCGATATAGATTAATAACAACTAAGCTTCGTGATGTGCATAACGTTTTCAAAATACGGCGGGTATGGCATACTCACCATAAAATCCACGCTTCTTTGCTTTTGTAAATTTTGAGCCACGTCAAATTTATATTCGACGGCATTTGGTCTCTCGTCTTTATCTTCGCTTTTAAAAAGCGATGAAAAAAACGTAAGCCCGCTAGGTTTAAAAATTTCCTTGAAATGTCCGTCTCTGTTTTGCGGACGATTCACCAGCCTTACGCTAAGAGTACAGTGAGTCAGCGTAAAATTCCCTACATTGCGGACTTTGCCCTTAAACGCGATGCTTTCGTTTATCAAGATCCTCTCGCTCGTGACATTTTCAAGGCTGCCTTTTTTTGTGTATTTGTCCAAAACGAGCATCAAAAACACGCAAAGCGTCGTAGAGACTAGGATATTTATAAACAAAAGCGACCAAAAAAGCTTGCGCTCAGCCCTCATCGACAGCACCAAAAGCAACATCGAGAGCAAAAATATCACCAATATCACGATGATATGCACGATGGTAAAATAGCTCAGGCTCATCAAAAACACTCCGCTTTTTTGGTTATATTGTAATCAATAAAGGAAAATTCGTTGACAAAGTCCTTTATTTGCTTGACTTCGCCCGGTATGAACGGCTCACGAAGCACTATCGTCTTTTTGGCAAAGGGGTTGAGAGAATTTAAAAAGTCTCTGCTCTTTTGCTTTGATACCGTGTAAAAGCCAAGATCGATCTTACATACATTTAGCATCTTTTTTGAACGATTCGTCACGTTAAAGTCGATCATCAAGGCATTTGAATATGTCAGCTGTTTTGCATTTATAGCGCTTATCTCGACCGGTCTTAAATTTTGGCTAAGTGCATCGTTTGCGTAGTAAAACCCCGCTAAAAGCGCGAACAAATCGGCCATTATAAACAAAAAACCTATCTGCCACCATGATTTTAAAGCAAAAAATATTCCAAGAAATAAGATGAAAATAAAAGCTATAAATATCCAGCCATACACTAAATAATCGATGAAATGGGCATTTGCAAGAACAAAAAATATGTTTTGCTTTATGCTACTTATCATCGCGCGATCTTTTTTCCTCTATGCCGCTCATGCCAAAGCGCCTTTTTAGCTCCTCTTTCACGGCGTCCGGGTGTATATCGTGGAGGGCCAGTGCGACCATAGAGTGAAAGCACAGATCGGCTGCCTCGTATATCAGCGCAGCTTTTGTATTTTTGGCCATATCCTCGCTTTTATGGGCACTTGCGTCTTTGCATGCCATTACAAATTCCGTTGCTTCTTCGCCGACCTTTTTGAGTATAGAATTCTCACCTTTTTTAAATAGGCTAGCTACATAGGACGTCTTTGGGTCTGCGTTTAGTTTCCTGTCCATTATGATGTGATAAAGCTCGTTGATGACATCGTATTTTGGCTTTGAAATTTCATCGTCCGCATGTGAAATTTCAAAATTTTGTAAATTTATATCGTTAAAAAAGCATGATTTTCGCCCGGTATGGCACGCGACGCCGCCATTTTGCACGACGCTTATCAAGAGCGTGTCATTGTCGCAGTCTAGCTTGGCGCTTACTATTTTTTGTGTGTTACCGCTTTCCTCGCCCTTTTTCCAGATGCGGTTTTTGGTGCGAGAAAAATAGTGCGCAAATCCGCTTTTTAGGCTTAGACTCAGCGCCTCTTCGTTCATGTATGCGAGCATCAAAATTTCGTTGCTTCCGTGCTCGCAGACGATGACAGGCAGCATGCCCGAGACCTTTTGCCAGTCGATGTGTAGATCGAGCATGCTTTATCCTTTCTTATCTTTGCGTAGCGGAGCTTTGCTTTGCTTTGTCTTTGGTATCGACCCAAATATTTGGCACCGCACCACCCGGCGTTAGGAAAATTTTAGCGTCCGTATTGTCGCGAAGCGCTTCGTTGAATTTACCCTGCGTTTCGATCTGTTTTAGGGTGAGTAGATTTTCATCCAGGCTCTTAGCGACCTCTTTGTTTGCATAGGCCTGTGCGTCTGCTTCGATCTTGACGGCGTCGGCTTTACCTTTGGCTTCGATTATGGCGGCCTTTGCCGTTCCCTCTGCAAGGGCAGCCTTTTTAAGAGCCTCTTGATTTGCGCGCTCGACCTCGTACTTGGTCCTCTCGGCCTCTTGTTTTGCGATCTGTACGCGCTCGATCTGCTCTTTTACCTTTTCAGGCAAGATGATCTCGCGTAGCTGAACGGCCAAGAGCTCTACCGGGCGGTTTGGCTGAGCGTCGATATCTTTTCTTATGCTGTCATCTATCTGAGTGGCTATCTCGTTACGCTTGGTCGGGAGTTCCTCAGCCGTGTATTTGCCCGCGATGCTTCGCACGACATCGCGCACTACGGGATCTACGATCTTGCTCTCCCAGCTAAGGCCCCAAGACGCGATAGTCTGTGGTGCGTTTTCCGGATTTAGGCGGTATTGCACGGTGATGTCGATGCTGACCGGCAAATTCCTAGCATCTAACACTGAGATGGAATTTTTGCGGATTATGCCCGCACCAGAGCCCTGAAATGACTTTTGCACCGACTCGCCCATATCCTCGCCCGATGTGTAGTTGATGAGTCGCACTCTGGTATCGACCACGATGACCTTTTGGATGAACGGCACGAAAAAGTGAAATCCCGGCTGAAGCGGGTTTGGTTCGTATTTTCCTGCGGTGGCCTTGATGCCTACCTCGCCTGAATTTATCACGACGAAGGGCTGAGTTATGACCAAGATGGCGATAATGGCTATTATGATATAAGCTAATGTGCCGAATTTACCAAAGCCGCTTGGCAGTTTCGGAGCTTTGAAATTTATCTTAGGCTCTTTGTCGCCGTCATTACCGCTTGGTTTGCGCTTATTGAAATAGTCGTTCAAATCTGCTGGCATTATTTTCCTTTAAATTTTAAATGTATGTCAAAAATGATTGATATTTTTTATTGTGTCCGTAGACCACGTCGAAATAGGCTTTTTGCAAGCGTTTAGTCACCGCTCCGCAAGCACCACTGCCTATGACGCGTCCGTCGATGTTGCTAATAGGCGTGACCTCGGCTGCCGTACCGGTAAAAAACGCCTCGTCTGCGGTATATGCCTGATCTCTCGTGATGCGCTCTCTACGAACCTCGATGTCTAGGTCGTGAGCTAGCTTGATGACGGTGTCTTGGGTGATACTGACCAGGCTGTTATCGTTTGGCGGGGTTATGAGAGCGCCGTTTTCAACGATGAAAAAGCACTCGCCAGGACCCTCCGCTACAAAGCCCTCACCGTCAAGCAAGAGCGCCTCATCGTAGCCGGCGTCTTTTGCTTCGTAGTTTGCCATTTGCGAATTTAGATAGTTCGAGCTGGCTTTTGCCTTACCCATTTGGCTGGCGGCTGAATTTCTGGTGAAGCTTGAAATTTTGACCTTAATGCCCTTTTCTAGCCCCTCATCGCCTAGATATGCACCCCATTCCCATGAAGCGATCGCAGTTTGGACGGGAGCTTTCGTGTGAGATACGCCCATCACACCGTATCCTAAAAATATAAGCGGGCGGATATAGACGTTGCCGTTATATTTGTTTGCGCGAAGTAGCTCTATTTGCGCGTCTTCAAGCTCTTTTTGCGTGTAAGGCACGTTTATAGCGGTCATTTTTGCCGATTTAAAGAGCCTTTTTGTATGATCTTGCAGCCTGAAAATAGCGAGGCCATTGTTCGTTTTATATGCTCTTGTGCCCTCGAATACGGCATTTGCATAGTGAAGCGAGTGAGTTAGGACATGCACCTTAGCATCGTCCCATTTTACGAGTTTCCCATCCATCCAGATAAATTCCGAAGCGTTCATCCCAGACCTTTCTTGTTTAAAAATTTTTAAAATTTCGCAGAGTGTATCAAAAAATGGTTTAAATTTTAATTTCGGCGACCCAGAGCCACCGAAATTTTAGCTTTTATCATTTCGCCAAAAGCTCTTTTGCGATCTCAGCCATCTTGTCTATCGAGGTGGCGGAGTCTAGGTTGATGAGGTATTTGCCGCTTACTACAAAGGCCGGCACACCGCTGATAACGGCCACATCATACGAGTCAAACCACGCATTTAAGAGCTCTTGTGCTCTGGCGGAGGCGAGGCTTTTTTCGTATTCGTCCTGGCTCACGCCCGCTGTGTCAAGGGCTAGCTTGATAAAACGCGCCTTATCTTTGCCATTGTCAAAATCATCGTTTTTATCGTGTCTTGCTTTGTAGATCGCAAATTTTGCCTTTTTGAATTTCGACTCGTCGCTTAGCAGATCCGTGCCGTTAGCTTCGTCGATAGCGATCAAGGATGCAAAAATTTTACTCGCCGTCTCTCCGAGCTTGCCTTTGGAGCTTAGGTGATACGGGATAAATCTCACCCCTTCAAGCTTTGACATGAGCTTTTTGGTAACGCTTTTGTCAAATTTGTAGCAGTGCTGGCAGTCGTAGCTAAAGACCTTGACTACGGAGTTTTTAGGGACATTTAGAGGTTTTTGTAACACTTGATAATCAACTCCCTCCTGGGCTGCTGACGCCGTGATGCTCAAAAACGAAACTAGCGCTAAAATTTTTACGATTTTACTCAAGATGGATGTTTTCATTTGTTTTTCCTTATCTTTGATATTGGCTTATTAGCAAGATATTTTTAAAGCCTATTTTGCCAGATCCTCTAAAACCTTAGCCGCATGATCTTTGGCTTTTACGCTTTTATATACTTTTAAAATTTTGCCGTCCTTGCCTATGACAAAGGTCGTTCGCACGATGCCAAGATACTCTTTGCCGTAGTTTTTCTTGACTTGCCAGACGCCGTAAAGCTTGGATATTTGTTTATCCTCGTCGCTTAGCAATATATGCTTTAAATTTTGTTTAGCGATGAAATTTACGTGAGATTTCACGCTGTCGGGACTGACGCCGATTATGACCGTGTCGTTTGCGATGAAATCATCATAGCTCGCGCTAAATTCGCAAGCTTCGGTCGTACAGCCCGGAGTGTTGTCCTTCGGGTAAAAATAAAGCACGACGTTTTTACCGATGAAGTCTTTTAAAGCGACTTTCACGCCATCTTGGTTGAGAGCCTCGAAATTTGGCGCTTTGTCACCTGCCTCAAGCGTTACTTTGCGCTCCATATCCTCTTTGCTAAATTCGCTCATTTGCTATCCTTTTTTATCTGTTCTATCGTTTTGCCGCCAAGCCCGATGCTGTCAGGCTCGTAGGTCTCTACAAATATCATCACGCGCTCTTTTTGTTTGCCAAGCACGCGCACCATGACCTCGGTCATCTCCTCGACGAGCTTTGCTTTTTGCTCTTTTGATGGCTCGGGACCCGCCATTTTTACGTTTATGAAAGGCATATTTTCTCCTTTGAAAGCAAAATTTTAACCAAAAACATTAAAATTTTAGATTAAAGCTTTTGTTTAACATTGACACATTAAAATAACATAAATTTTGAAATTTAAGGAGATGAAATGGACTATAACAAACCAAATAAAGGCTTTGTCTGTTTTGTGTATGATCTTGGCCGTAAGAGAGCCGTTTATATCGTATTTGCAGCGATCATCGGTGTGCTGGCGGCGGGGTTATATTTAAATTTCAAACAAGAAAGCCCCGAATTTAACTACGCTTTGACGGCACTTTGCGTCATGGCAGTCGGTGCGCTGATAGCCGCTGTAAATCCTAAAATTTTCATCATCAAGCTTTGCGGCTATCTGCTCTCTTTGGTAGGCGTCATGATCGGGCTTCACAACATAAATCTACTAAGCCACGCAGAGCAAAATTCAGCCGTTTTTAGCGCCTATTTTTACATCATTTTGCTTTGCGGGCTTTATTTGATGGTGATGCTGCTTAGCTGGTTCGTTTATAACGCCAGAAGTAGCGAGATAAACGAAATTTAGCTAGTTTGTTACACCCATAGGCACGCTGACATAGGTGTTTTGCTTCGCATCGGTTTTCTCGGGCTCTTTTACGACTATCCTATCCTCCGCTAGCCCCGCGGCCTTTAGAGCGTTTTTGATCGTTTGAGCCCTTTGATTCGCCAGCTCTATCAAATTTTGCTCGTTAAATTCTATATTTTTGAGCGCAGCCTCTCTTAAGACCTTTTCGTCCTGGCTCTTTTCATTTGGCACGAGCGAAGCCAGCGCGCCCATATAGTCCTTTTTATCTTGAGTGATTATGAGGTTTATCTTGTTATCCAGCCTTTTGTTTTTTATCGCGAGCTCGTCGATGTCAGAGTAGCTTGGCGTGATGCTTAGCTTCATCTTAGGCTTTGCCGTCGTTAGCTTTATGAAGTCCGGTATCTTAGCGTTTTCGGAGCTTATTAGCTCGCTGTCGTTTGGTAAAAAGTCTATGGTGCTTAGCTTTTCGCTATTTATGCCAAGAGCCGCGCCTAAAAATCTAAACGGAGCCAGCGTGATGTCGGCAAAGAGCTTCTTTACCGCCGCCCAGATGACGCCGCCATATTTGAAGTCAGGATCGTTTAGGTCGCCCTCGACCGGCAGATCGATGTTTATTTGATTGTTTTGATCACTTAGTATTGAGATAGCAAGCGATAGCGGTAAATTTACGGCATCTTTGGACTCGACCTTCTCCCCAAGCGTCAGCGAGTCGAAATTTACAAAATTCGAGCCGTTTAGCTTGGAGTCTTTGACGTCGTAGTTGAGGTTTAAATTCAGCTTCCCTTTTGCGATCTTATATCCTGCAAACTGCCCGCTGTAAGGCGTGATATCGGTCAGATCTATGTCCTTGAAGTCAAGCTTTATTTGCGTGTTTTGTTTTGGCTCGTAGACAAAAAGCTTCGTCGTGATCTTGCTAAAGCCGTTTTTACCGACTATACCTTCAAACTCTCCCGCGCAAGGATGCCTTTTATCGATATCCGATAGCTTGCCGTTGACCTTTGTGATCGTCGTTGCAAACGGCATGAACAAGGATGCATCGGAGAAATCCACCTCTGCGTTTTTGATGCTGAAGTCCTTGACGGCAAAGTCGAATCCATCGCTGCTTTTGGCCGTTTTTGCCTGCGGTTTGACCTCTTTTTCGTCTTTTTTAATGACGAGCTTGCTTAGGTTAAATTCTCTTTGTTTGTTTAGATGAGTTTTGATAAAAGGCGAATTTAACGTCACTTGCTCTAAATTTAGATTGTTTTTCAGCAGTGAAATTTTAGCCACGTCAAGGCTCTTAAATGCCAGCACCTTTTGCTTGTTGCCGTCATCTAGGGCGATGTTTTGGACGCTAGCCTTACCTTTTAGGCTCAGATCTTTTTGATATTTTAAATTCGCCTCGAAATTTAGCGCCCCGCTTTTTAAATTCGCGTCAAGATAGCTTTTGGCATAGGCAAAAAAATGCGGCAGGTTCGTATCCGCAAGCTTCACGTTCGCATCCACGCTCAAAGGCTCGAGGATGACTTTCGCGTCGCAGCTTAAATTTAGCTTTTGCGAGCTTTTCATATCGATTTGCGCGGTCATTTGCGACTTTGGCTCGAGTGATATGTTTTGAGCTTTGATGTTTAGGTTGTCAAATTTATGAGCTATCTTTTGACCCTCAAAGATATGGTTTATGCCGATATCGGCTGCGTTTATGGCACTATTTTTCACGCTAAATTTAAATCCGCTTTCGCCGTTTTGCTTGCTGCTTTTACTATTTTGAGAAGCGAGTGCGAGATCGTTTGTGACGCTAAGGCCTTTGTTTGTTATATCTGAGGTAAATTTTGGCCTGTTTATGTCGATGTTTTCTATGTTTAGGGCTGTTTTTGCGAGGTTGAAATTTATATTTTTCACATCGATATCTTGGATGCTTGCAAATTCTTTATTTTTAGCCTTTGCGCCGATATTTTGCGCCGTTACACCGACTATGTCAAGGAAGCTGGCATTCGTATCTTGCGTAAATTTCGGTGCATTTATAGTGATGCTTGCCACGCTTGCAGTGCCGTTTTTACCGATATTTGCATCAAGTGAGCTTGCGATTATATTTTTTACACCCGCCAAAATAGCGCCACCATGGATACTGGCGTTAAGCTCGCTCGCGTTCATATCCTTTAAATTCGCTATTTTTAGGCCGCCTTGTCCTAGCGATACGGCGCTTATATATGCTGAATTTAGCGCCGTATTTAGGCTAAGGCTGCTGTTTTCATCGATATTTGCATGTAGCGCGAGACTGCTTAAATTTAGCTCCTTTGTATTTAAAGATATACCGCCCTCAAATGACGGCTCTTTAAGCGCAATGGTGTCTAAATTTAGCTTGAGATCTCTTTTATCACTGATAGTTGCGTCAAATACGATGTTTGGTATATTTAGCTCGCTAAATTTCATATTTTGATTTTCGAGTACCGCCTCGAGCGCTTTTAGCGTCAGGAAGCTATCTTTTAGCTTTATCGAAGTGGCGTTTTTATCGGCTGCTAGCTCGTAGTCAAGCTTTGTGTCTATTATCATATTTTTTATTTGGAAGCTTTG
Organism: Campylobacter curvus; assembly: GCF_013372125.1. NCBI lineage: Bacteria > Pseudomonadati > Campylobacterota > Epsilonproteobacteria > Campylobacterales > Campylobacteraceae > Campylobacter > Campylobacter curvus. The sequence continues at coordinate 233,565 of NZ_CP053826.1, forward strand.
ATCGTCGATAAAGCTGATGGCGACGGGCTTTATGCTAAATTCGTTTATCTTTAAAACGCCATAGATCCTAAGCGGAGAGATATCTACGCCGCCTTGCCAGCCGATCTTTTGAGCTAGGCTGGAGTTTGAGTCGAAGCTATGCTTACCTATGCTGTTTAGCTCGGTGTTTATGCCTGAAATTTCGTAGTTTATATCGTTAAATTTGACATTGAAAGGATGCGTCAAATTTTCGTCGCTGTATCCAAACGAGCCTTTGACGATCTTGGCGGTATTTAGGGCGAAATTTAGTGAGCTTTTCTCCTCGCTCGTGTTGTTTGAGTCGCTTAGAAAAGGGGCTAAATTTAGACTCGCGTTTTTATCTCTTGATATCCTGATATCGGGCTTTTCAAGCCTTAAAATATCCACCGCGATCAGCTTTTTAAATATTAAAAACGGCTTTAGCTTTACGTCTATCTGCTCGCCGCTAAAAAGCGGTGAGGTCGTGTTCAGCTCGGGCTTCGTGACGTTTAGCTCGAATGTGTAAGGGTTAAATTTCACCTCGTTTAGGCTAAGGCTGACGTTCATCTCTTTTAGCTTGTTTGGCACGACGTTTTTTAGGATATATGGCACACCGTAAAAGCCAAAAAGCGTGTAAATAAGCAGCAATGCAGCGACTACGCAGCTTGTTATGATAGCGATTTTTTTATTTTTGTTCATGGATGAAGCCTTGAAAATTTTGGAGTGATTTTACTTCAAAAAAGCTAAATTTTAGTTAGTGCGGGCGAAAACGAGATATAAATTCGGAGAATATTAAAATTTTATAAATATAAAAATTTAACTTCATTGTGTAACTAGATTTTTAAGAAAATCCTTAAACAACAAGTAATACAATCTTTTTAACCAAAATAACCACATTTTCAAAGGGAGAAAACATGAAAAGACGGGAATTCTTAAAGGGCGTAGCGGCGAGCAGCGCCATAGGTGCGAGTAGTGCAAGTGCTATCGATATGATCAGCAACAGCCTAATGAACGATGAAGAAGCTAAAATGACGGCATCGCACTTTGGACCATTAAAAGCGCATAGCAAAAACGGACGTTTTGAAGGTGCGACCGATGCAAACGAGCTTGATTTTTATCCGGTCACATTGACTGAAGGCGTAGTAGCGAGGACATACGATCAAACTCGTATCGCAAAACCAAGCGTGAGAAAGGGTTATCTAAAAGACGGCTATAAAAGCGATAAGAGCATGCGAGGTAAAGACGAATGGGTCGAGATCAGCTGGGACGAGGCGTATGACCTGGTAGCAAACGAACTAAAGCGGGTTTACAAAGATCATGGTGCGCCTTCGGTATTTGGCGGTAGTTATGGCTGGTATAGTGTGGGTAGCGTAAACAATCCTCAGACTTTGCTTGGTAGGATGCTAAATATCATCGGTGGATATACGACCAGGACACTTACTTATTCGACTCACGCTATTCGCGCTATTACGCCTTATGTTGTAGGTACTGATGATACGGGAGCGCTTTTGACGGCATGGCCCGTGATACTAAAAGAGAGCGAAGTCGTCGTGATCTGGGGTGCTGACCCTATAAATACGAATCAAATAGCATGGGGTGTACCAGATCATGAAAGCTATATTTATTTTAGGAAGCTAAAAGAGCAAATGAAAAAGCGTGGTATCCGCGTCATAGTCATAGATCCTGTGTATAACAACACATCAGCCTATCTAAACGCAGAGCATATCCATGTAAATCCAACGACTGACGTGGCGATGATGATGGGTATATGCTACGAGATGATGCAAGCTGGGGTGGCTGATGAAAATTTCTTAAAAAAATACACTAGCGGAGCCGAGGAATTTAAGAAATATTTACGCGGCGAAGCCGAGGACGGCATTAAAAAAGATGCGAAATGGGCGAGCGAAATTTCAGGCGTGAGTGAAAAGGAGATAAAAGAACTTGCCAAACTTTTTGGCTCGAAACGCACTATGCTGATGTGCGGCTGGGGTCCGCAAAGAGCTCACCATGGTGAGCAGTTTCACTGGATGGCGACCACGCTTGCGGCATTTATCGGTCAGATCGGACTTCCTGGCGGTGGATACGGCTTTGGCTATCACTACTCTGACGGCGGATGTCCGTCTCCGGCTCTACCGATTGGAAACGCTTTAAGTCTAAACAGCGGTAAAGCTCAGGCGACCTCGGCATTTCCAGGGCTTGGCAGTATGTCTATCATACCAAGTGTCGATGGCGAATGGAAAAGTCGTGAAAATTTAGCTATTCCTGTTTCTCGTATAGTTGATTGTATAAACAACCCAGGTAAAGAGATAGACTTTAATTGTAAGAAGCTGACATATCCAGATATCAAGCTGGTTTATTGGGCAGGCGGTAATCCTTTCCACCATCACCCTGGTACAAATGAAATGAAAAAAGCGTTTGAAAAGCTAGATACTTTTATAGTTCAGGACTGCTTCTGGACAGCGAGTGCGAGGATGGCTGATATAGTTTTACCTGCTACGACCGAGCAAGAGCGAAATGATATCACCAAAATTCATACCAATAAGGCTATAATCGCGATGCATAAAATCGCCGAGCCTTACGGCGAAGCCAAAAACGACTATGAAATTTATACCGGTATCCTAAAACGCTTTGGCGAAAAGGAAGCAAACGCCTTTACCGAGGGTAAAAGTGAGATGGAGTGGATCAAATTTTTCTACGAAACATCAAAGAAAAAGGCCGATGCAAGTAAACTAAAAATGCCAAATTTTGATGAATTTTGGCGAGTAGGATATGCTAAATTTGAAGTGCCTCAAAGCGCGAAAGAGTTTGTAAAAATGGCTGATTTTAGGAAAAATCCTATCGTAAACCGCCTGGGAACACCATCTGGTAAAATAGAGATCGTATCTAAAAAGATAGCAAAGGCGAATTTGAGTGATTGCAAGTCACATCCGACATGGATGGAGCCTATGGAGTGGCTAGGTAGCAAAGAGCTAGTTAAAAAATATCCGCTAAATTTGATCAGTCCGCACCCAAAATATCGCCTCCACTCTCAGCTTGATAATACATGGCTACGAAATCTCGAAGAGGTCAAAGGCAGAGAGCCTGTGTGGATACATCCTGAGGATGCAAAGGCTAGAGGACTCATGAGTGGCGATATCGTCAGGATATTTAACGATAGAGGTGAAATTTTAGGCGGTGTCATCGTGACTGATGCCGTCAAAAAAGGAGTCGTAAGGATGCAAGAAGGTGGCTGGTGGGATCCGGTAGAAGGTAACGATGGGCTTTGTGCGCATGGAAACGTTAATACTTTGATACCAAACGAGCCTACATCAAATTTAGCTTGCGGCAACCAAGCTACTGCACTCGTGCAAATAGAAAAATACGAAAAAGATCTGCCTGAGATAAGGGTATTTTCACAGCCAAAATTTAGTAAAAAAGGATAAAAATGAAGAAAATTTTAACATTTGTGGCGGCTACTTGTTTGACCTTTGGTGCAGATGCGTATGTCGCGGACATCATACCGATGTTTGACAAGGCTGGTGGCAAGGAGATCGCCACCTTGCATGTTGGAGCGAAAGTTAAAGAGCTTGGGCAAAAAGGAGGATACGCACAGGTGGAGTATATAGGTTTCGTGCCCGAAGATAGCACTATCGCTTATGCTAGACTCGGCATTTTAGAGCAAGACCTTCAGGCAAATAGCACCAAAATTTTGAAGATCGTAAAAAAAGTCAAAGATGACTACGATAACGAGTGGGGGGAGGTCAGCGTAAAAGGATATGTCAAAAAAGATGCGCTCGTTCCCGATATCGCTCAAATTTACGCTAACGGAGAAAATCTTTTCAAAGAGCGCTGTGGCGGCTGTCATGCCTTGCATGGATATGATGAATTTAACGTAAATGTCTGGCCTAGCGTGGTTGAAACGATGATAGCAAATTCGGCACTTGAGCCAAAGGAGTTTGAAGAGGTAGTGAGATTTTTACAAAGTAAAGCTCCGACGGAGTAAAAAATTTAGCGCTCGTTCATGGGCGCTAAATATCTTAAATTATTTTACTGTTGCAAAATACAAACTTAAGTCCCGCGATAAATTTTAAAATTTTTAAGTATAATCCAAGCAAAAAAGGCTAAATTTGCTCGTTCATATCTGTTGCTCCGTCGATAGTCACTACTTTTTGCGCCGTTTGCGCGCGGACTTCCCAAACGAGCGGCTGGTGGGCTATTTTTACGATCCCAATATCCACCCGTATAGCGAGTTTTTGATGAGATTTCACGACGTCAAACGCTCGTGCGGTGCGCTTGGCATCGACCTCATCTGCGGCGAATACGACTACGAAAGCTGGCTAGAGGGCACGAAGGGGCTTGAAAACGAACCCGAAAAGGGAAAGCGGTGTGTGTATTGTTTTGAATTTCGCGTGGGAAACTCGGCGCGAAAAGCCCTTGAAATAGGCGAAACATCGGTCACGACGACCTTGCTCATGAGCCCAAAAAAGGACTTCGCGCAGCTTGAAGCGGCGTTAAACCGCGCGGTGGCGGGGACAAATTTAACGCCAGTTGCCATCGACTACCGCAAAAACGGCGGCACGAACGAGCAGTTTGAGCTCGCCAAAAAGGACAAGCTCTATCATCAAAACTACTGCGGCTGCGTCTTTGGGCTCTCTAAACAGCGTGACGCGCAGGGGCTGCCGATCGCCGAGCTGATGAGCGACGTGCGCGGTCGCGCGCTGCCGGGCAGTATCGAGGAGCGGCTCGCACTCTACGAGCGGGTACGTGGGTGCGAGGAGCGGGGTGAGAGATTTCACCTATCGCGCAAATATTTTTTAAACTACCGCCTGCTGCGCGCGCTCGTGAAATTTGACGGGCGCGTGGTCGCGAGCTACTTTTTGCAATACTCGAATTTTAAACGCGAAAACGTGAAATTTAGCGTGAGCGAGGTCGCGCAAATTTGCGACGAGCTGCGAGACGGCGTGACGCTTTTAAATTTGGCTAAATTTAACGAGCTAGCAGGGGCGAAATTTGCCAGCGTGCGCGAGCTTTGCCGTGAGCCTATCGGCGTGGAAGCGGAGCTAAATTTGCGCCGCGAGCTGTGCGGGGAATTTAGCCACAATCCGATAATCGTGCTGGATGAAATCCCGGTCGGACGATATGAAATTTACGCCAAAAACGTGTTTTATAACGATAGCCGCGAGGTGCTCGTGGTGGAGTAAATTTAAGGGGTAAATTTATGCGGGTTAAAACGCTTAAATTTACTCGCCAAAAACTTCTTTACGATACGCTCTCGTATCTATGAATTTAGCTCTTGCGTCTCGTAAATTTTGTAAATGTGCGTCTATATTTGTACTATTTAGCTCCACGCCAAAGCCCTCAAATTCGCCCTTTTTGCCAGCTAGTCTATCTAGCACTATATCGCCAAGTTCGCTTTTATAGTGGCTAGCCTCCCAGTAATATTTCATTTTTGCAGCCGGATCTAGCGGAAAGGGCTCACTAGTTAATGCGTGATATACTGAAAAATCCATAATCCTAAAAGGCTTTTTGCCAAGCTCTTTTGCCACTTCTTCGTTGGCTAGCACTACGTCTTTTTTCCATTTTAGCCAAAGTTCGTAGTCGTGATAGTAGGCAAATGCCTCCCACAGCCTGATGTGAGAAGGTCCAAATATGATGTCTAAATTTACTTCATTTTCGTGGCAAATTTTTAAAATTTCTTTGAAATCTTCAAAAGAGCTTTTGCCCGTATCTTTATATGTATAATTTGTATTGAAATCTTTGTAATATATTTTTTCGTCATTTTTTGTTACCGCTAGATGCCCACCTGTTTTACTTATAAAATCTTGGATATCTTTGGTTAATCTTTGCCCATGGTTTGAATAAATACTGTAAGATTGTTCTTTTATATTTAGGATACTGTCTTTTAACATAGTAGTATTATTAAGATATGAAAATACATTTATATTATTATATGTTTCAATATCGTTAATTTCTTTCATTTTTATATCATTGAAAGAGAACCAGTCTGCAACTAGTAAGGCCTGCTCTAGTTTGCTATTTTTAAGTGTAAATTTTAAAAAATTTAAAATTTCATAAATACTTGCGCCAGATCTTCCATAGTTATATGCTGGTTGTATAAAATAATTATGCTCTGGATTGTATCCTTTATTAGCTCTTGATGTGCCAAGTATAATAGATTTTGGTTTTATTCGTTGAACATCTATGGTTTTTACGAGCGTTTCTTGTTTTTCTAATTGCGTTTTGTTTTTTATAAAATTTGTATCGTATAACTTGTAAGGATCTACTATATAATTAATTATGCATATTAATAATGATAAAATAAAAGAAATTAAAAAAAATAGTTTTACCCATTTTGCGCTTTCCATAAAGTTACCTTCTAAAAATTAAAATATAAAAATTCAGAAATCTTATTTAGCGAACCTATTGAACCTGCAAATAGTATGCAGGCTATTAAAAGTGTTTTATAGCTTAGTCGCATATTGGCTATAAAAGATGATGAATTTTTGGTAGATAAAATTAGGATAAGACTGCAAAATAAGTATAAACATATTGTCTTTCCACTATAGTCCAAATGAATAATCCAGTCTCCAAATTTAAAACCTAAAGTATTTAAAAATGACAATTTGTCGTGCAACGCTTGTGGCAATATGATACCATTTTCTCCACTCATCCCCTTTAAAACCTTTACCGCGTCGCTCCACTCTTTGGCGCGGAAAAAGACCCACGTGATATTTACAAAGTTAAAAGTGATGAACCAGGCTAAAATTTTATTCATTTTTAAGCCTAAATTTTGCCAGATGCGGTGAATGACGATGACGCATCCATGCAAAAATCCCCAAAACACAAATGTCCAAGCAGCCCCGTGCCACAGCCCACCGATGAGAAAAACGATGAGCAAATTAGCATAGGTGCGTGCTACCCCCCCCCTATTGCCGCCAAGTGGGATGTAGATATAATCGCGCAAAAAGCGAGAGAGCGTCATATGCCAGCGATGCCAGAAGTCTTGGATGTTGGTCGCTTTATACGGGGAGTTAAAATTTATCGGCAGGCGGATATTAAAAAGCAAAGCCGCACCTATCGCCATATCGCAGTATCCGCTAAAATCAAAATAAAGCTGAAAAGTATAGCTAAGGCTTGCCGCCCATGCCTCGAAGAAATTTAACGCCTCCGCCACGTCAAAGCCGTTATTTGCCCAAACAGCAAAGCTATCTGCGATGATGACCTTTTTAAAAAGCCCTATAGAAAATATAAAAATACCGGTTGCGATATTCTTGTAGTTTTTGACGAAGTTAAATTTGCTCGCAAACTGAGGCATCATCTCTTTGTGATGGACAATGGGACCAGCGATAAGCTGCGGGAAAAAGCTGATAAAAAGGGCGTAATTTAAAAAATTCTTTTCTTTTGTATGACCTTTATAGCTATCGACCAAATAGGCGATCTGCTGAAATGTGACGAACGAAAGTGCAAGTGGTAGTGTCAAATGAAGCAGGGTCAAATTCGCCCCAAATGCGGCGTTTAAATTTGAGATGAAAAAGTCATAGTATTTGAAATATCCGAGCAAGCAGACATTAAAAACGATGCCAAAAATAAGGAGGAATTTTTTAAATTCGACCTTTTCAAACGAAATACTAACGATGTAGTTAAACGCGATGCTGCAAAGCAAAATCGGCAAGTAAGCCACGTTCCACCACGCGTAGAAAAATAGGCTCGCAAATACCAAAAACGCCTTCGCCGCCGTGGCTAATCGCTTTGAATTTAGATAAAAATAGATAAAAAATGTTATTGGTAAGAATAAAAATATAAATTCATAAGAGTTGAAAAGCAAAAGCTAGTCCTTGGCATTTTTTGAATGAAAATACTATTTAAAATATACTTAATGGTTTATTAATACGCAATACGCAATGTTTGTGAAATTTATAAATAAACTTGTTCTTAGTATAAATTTGCTAAAATCAGCGTCAAAATTCAGTTTCTAAGGTTTGATAGTGATAGACGTTGTTGAAATTCAAAAAATCCTTCCGCATAGGTTCCCGTTTTTACTCATTGACCGCGTTACCGAGCTAGAGCCCGCCAAACACATCGTCGCGTATAAAAACGTAACGATCGGCGAGCCTATTTTTCAGGGGCATTTTCCTGGACATCCGATATATCCTGGCGTGATGATAGTAGAAGGCATGGCGCAAGCCGGCGGCGTGCTCGCGTTTAAAAGCATGAGCGACGAGCATCAAGCGGACATCGAAAATAAAGTAGTTTATTTCATGAGTATCGACAAGGCTAAATTCCGCCATCCTGTGCGCCCGGGTGATCGCCTCGAGTATCGCCTCGAGGTACTAAAACACAAAGGCAACATTTGGGTTCTTGACGGTAAGGCCTATATAGACGGGAATTTATGCGCCGAGGCCGAGCTAAAGGCGATGATAGTAGATAAGTGATGAGAGAAATTTTATGAAAAATATCCACCAAACAGCAGTCGTAGAGGACGGAGCGAGGATCGGCGAGGACGTCAAGATCGAGGCATACGCCTTTGTGAGCAAAGACGCGGTCCTTGGTGATAACGTCACTATCAAACAAGGCGCAAGAGTCATCGGAAACACGCAAATAGGCGATAACTCTAAGATATTTAGCTACGCTATCGTGGGCGATATCCCGCAAGACATAAGCTATCATGACGAGGAAAACACGGGTGTGATAATCGGCAAAAACGCTACGATCCGTGAATTTTGCACCATAAATTCAGGCACTCACAAGGGCGACGGGCTCACGCGCATCGGCGAGAACGCCTTTATAATGGCGTATTGTCATATCGCGCATGATTGTTTAATCGGAAATAATATAATTCTAGCCAACAACGCGACTCTGGCCGGGCACGTCGAGCTTGGAGACTACGCTGTCGTCGGCGGGCTGACGCCTATACATCAGTTCGTCAAGGTCGGAGAGAGCTGCATGATCGCAGGAGCCAGCGCGCTTTCGCAAGATGTCGTGCCGTTTTGTTTGGCCGAGGGCAACAGAGCCTATATAAGAAGCCTAAATTTAGTCGGCATCCGTAGGCGATTTGAAAAAGAGCAGGTCGAGGAACTCGTGAAGGCTTATAAATTTTTGTTCAACCAAGGTGTGAGCCTAAAGGATCAAGCCGGCGAACTACTTGAGAAAACGAACGATACGAATGTAAAAAAGATGTGTAAATTTATTTTAGAAACGACAAGGGGAATCCCGCTTGCAAAAGGAAGAGACTAATGCCAAGAAAATGTAACTTCTGCGGCGAAGCAGAGTCTAGCGAGAGGCGCTTACTAGCCGATATCGACGGTAACGCCTATATATGCGAATACTGCATCAGCGCCGCTTATAATATGATATATGGCGACAACGCTTCGGAAAACGTAAAAGATGAAAACGAAAATTTCGAATATCAAAATTTAACTCCAAAGCAGCTAAAAAGCGTGCTCGATAGCTACGTCATCGGTCAAGACCGCGCTAAAAAGGTCTTTAGCGTCGGTGTTTATAACCACTACAAAAGAATTTTCAAGCAAAGCAACATCAAAGACGATACTGAAATTTCAAAATCGAATATCTTGCTCGTCGGCCCTACCGGAAGCGGCAAGACGCTGATGGCGCAGACTCTGGCTAAATTCCTCGACGTTCCGATCGCTATTTGCGACGCTACGAGCCTGACTGAGGCCGGCTACGTCGGCGAGGACGTGGAAAATATCCTCACAAGACTACTTCAAGCTGCAAATGGCGACGTAAAGCGCGCCGAGCAGGGCATAGTTTTCGTCGATGAGATCGATAAGATCGCCAGGATGAGTGAAAACCGCAGTATAACGCGCGATGTCAGCGGTGAGGGCGTGCAGCAAGCGCTTCTTAAAATCATCGAAGGAAGCGTGGTGAATATCCCTCCAAAAGGCGGCAGGAAGCATCCAAACCAAGACTTTATCCAGATAGACACGACAAACATTTTATTCGTCTGCGGCGGTGCATTTGACGGGCTTGTAGATATCATCGAGCGAAGGGTTGGTAAAAATATCCTTGGCTTCAACCAAGAAAAGCGCGGAAAGGCCGAGCGCGAGGATCTGCTAAGCTTGCTCGAGCCTGATGATTTGGTACATTTTGGTCTCATCCCGGAGCTCATCGGACGCCTTCACGTCGTAGCAACGCTAAATGAGATAACGCAAGAAGATATGGTCAAAATTTTGACCGAGCCTAAAAATGCGATACTAAAGCAATATCAAAAGCTCTTTGCTATCGACGGTGCGACGCTGAAATTTGACGATGATGCGCTAAAAGAGGTCGCAGCCCTCGCTATAGAGCGAAAGACCGGAGCTAGGGGGCTTAGAAGCATAATGGAAGAGATAATGACTGATATAATGTATGATCTGCCCGAGCTTAAGGACTATGAGGTCGTCATATCAAAAGAGGTCGTAAAAGACGGCGCAAAGCCGATTTTTATAAAACACAACAAGAAAAGCGCGTAAAGGAAAATAATGTTTTTAGATCAGATTATAGGATTTTTTTCAAATGATATGGGCATAGACCTGGGCACGGCAAATACGCTTGTGCTCGTAAAAGACAAAGGCATCATAATAAACGAGCCCTCCGTCGTTGCCGTCAGACGTGAAAAATACGGCAAGCAAAAAATTCTAGCCGTAGGACACGCGGCAAAAGAGATGGTCGGTAAAACTCCTGGCGACATAGAGGCGATCCGCCCGATGAGAGACGGCGTCATCGCGGACTTTGATATGACTGAGAAGATGATACGATATTTTATAGAAAAGACTCACCGCAGAAAGAGCTTCCTACGCCCGCGCATCATCATCTCCGTGCCTTACGGGCTTACTCAGGTCGAGCGAAAGGCCGTCAGGGAGAGTGCCCTGAGTGCAGGAGCAAGAGAGGTGTTTCTCATCGAAGAGCCGATGGCCGCGGCGATCGGGGCAAATTTACCCGTGCGCGAGCCGCAAGGTAGCCTGGTAGTAGATATCGGAGGCGGTACGACAGAGATCGGTGTCGTCTCGCTCGGCGGTCTGGTCATAAGCAAGTCTATCCGCACGGCAGGTGATAAGATCGATACCAGCATAGTTAATTACATCAAAGAAAAATACAACCTCCTAATAGGCGAGCGAACCGGTGAGGAGATAAAGATCAGCGTAGGATCGGCTGTCCAGCTTGAAAAAGAGCTGTCCGTAGTCGTCAAAGGACGCGACCAGGTCAGCGGTCTGCTTAGCCGTGTGGAACTAACGAGCGAAGACGTGCGCGAGGCGATGAGAGAGCCTCTTAAAGAGATCGCAGATGCGCTAAAAACAGTCCTTGAGATGATGCCACCTGATCTTGCGGGCGATATAGTAGAGACCGGCATCGTCCTAACCGGCGGTGGCGCGCTCATAAGAGGGCTTGATAAATTCCTTTCTGATATCGTCAAGCTCCCTGTTTTCGTAGCAGACGAGCCGCTTTTGGCCGTGGCTAGAGGAACGGGCAAGACCCTAGAGGAGATAGGACTGCTTCAACAGCTAACAAATGAAGAATAAGGTCGTTCTTTTTGTCGTTATCGCGTTACTTGCGGCCGTTTCCATTTATAAGGGTGAAATTTTAAGCAATGTTTCGCTCAAATTTAGCAACTACGTCGTAAATTCTTACGATGACGTCGCAAAGGCGCTTAAGGACAAAATAAACGAACACTTCAGACAAGCCAGCGAGATACAAAGTCTAAAAGAACAAAACGCCGAACTCGAAAAATCGGCGATGCTACTTTCGACCTTCGCTAACGAGCTAAACCAAATTTTAAAAGACAAAAACTCAAGCGCCTATGCTCCGGCAGTCAAGCTCGTAAAGGGGCTTAGCTACGCTCATATAGGCGATTACAACAAAATTTGGATAAGCGAATTTGACGGCTACGACCCGGACAAAATTTACGGAGTGATGTATCAAGGTAGGAGTGCGGGTATCGTCATAGATAAGGATGGCAAGCCACTTGCTTATTTGCAAAACGACCCAAGAAGCGTATTTGCCGTATATATCGGCAACGATAAGATCCCCGGCATCGCTCATGGCAATCAAAACGGAATCATGGTGAAATTTATCCCCCAGTGGCTAAGCCCCAAGGTCGGAGACGAGGTCTTTACCAGTGGGCTTGACAGGATATTTTTCAGCGGTATCCCGGTAGGCAAGGTCACTAAAATTTTCAAAGAAAGCTCGTATCAAAGCGTCCTGGTAGAGCCTTATGTCCAGATAAACATCCCGAGCTATCTATACGTCGTAACAAAGGAAAAATAATGCCAAAAAGAGATGATATAAAAACGATTTTATTGATAGGCAGCGGTCCGATCATCATCGGTCAGGCGTGCGAATTTGACTACTCGGGCACGCAGGCGGCAAAGACGCTAAAAGAGCTAGGATACCGCGTCGTGCTCATAAACTCAAACCCGGCTACCATCATGACGGACCCGGACTTTGCCGACGCCACATACATCGAGCCGATCACGACGCAAAGCATTGGGCGTATCATCAAAAAAGAGCGCGTCGATGCGATCTTGCCTACCATGGGCGGACAGGTCGCACTAAATGTCGCGATGCAGCTATACGAGCAAAATTTACTCGGCGACGTTAAATTTTTAGGTGCGAATCCGGAGGCGATAAAAAAGGGCGAGGACAGGCAAATTTTTAAAGCCACGATGCAGCGTATCGGTATGGATCTGCCCGAGAGCCGCTATGCCTACAACTTCGACGAGGCGATCAATGCGGCAAACGAGATCGGCTTTCCGCTCATCATCCGCGCTAGCTACACGCTAGGGGGTGCTGGTAGCGGGGTCGCTTATAATATGGACGAATTTCGCGAGCTAGCCGCGGCAGGGCTTGACGCCAGTCCCATACATGAAATTTTGATCGAGGAGAGCCTGCTAGGCTGGAAAGAATACGAAATGGAGGTCATTCGCGACCGCAACGACAACTGCATAATCGTCTGCTCCATCGAAAATTTTGACCCCATGGGCGTGCATACGGGCGACTCCATCACAGTCGCACCCGCGCTAACGCTAACTGATAAAGAGTATCAAGCGATGCGCGATGCGAGTTTTAAAATTTTACGCGAGATCGGCGTCGATACTGGTGGCTCAAATGTGCAGTTTGCGATAAATCCAAAAACTGGGCGCATGATCGTGATCGAGATGAACCCGCGCGTGAGCCGTAGCTCGGCGCTTGCGAGCAAGGCTACGGGCTATCCGATAGCAAAGGTCGCCACGCTGCTTGCCGTGGGATTTAGCCTCGATGAGATAAAAAACGACATCACGGGCACGCCGGCTAGCTTCGAGCCTGTCATCGACTATATCGTCACTAAAATACCGCGCTTTACATTTGAAAAATTCCCGGGCTCAAATCCATACCTTGGTACGGCGATGAAGTCCGTGGGCGAGGTGATGGCGATAGGACGGACGTTTAAAGAGAGCGTGCAAAAGGCGCTTTGCTCGATGGAACGCGACTTGTGCGGATTTAACGCGCTAAATTTAGATAAAAACGCGCTTATTTACGGGCTGCGAAACGCGAATGAAGCCCGAATTCTTTATATCGCGCAAGCCTTTCGTGACGGGCTTAGCGTCGATGAAGTCCATGAGTTTAGCAAGATCGATCCTTGGTTTTTGGATCAAATTTATCAGATCGTGGGGTTTGAAAGTAAAATCGACATGGATATCCTAAACGACGCAAATTTACTCCGCACCGCCAAAACTATGGGCTTTTCGGACAAGATGATCGCAGTGCTCATCAACGAAAAAGACAACCTCGAACTCAGCCAAAACGACATCTATTTCGCGCGTGAAAAGCTTGGTATAAATTTTGAATACAACGAGGTCGATACGTGCGCGGGCGAATTTAAAGCCCTCACGCCGTATCTTTACTCCACGACAAACGTCACGAAGCTGCCTCGCAAAGAGCAAAATTTAGACGCGAACAAGAAAAAGGTGATGATCATCGGCGGCGGACCAAACCGCATAGGTCAAGGCATCGAGTTTGACTACTGCTGCGTGCATGCTAGCTACGCTCTGCGCGACATGGGCGTGAAAACGATAATGTATAACTGCAACCCCGAGACCGTCAGCACCGACTACGATACGTCCGATGTGCTATATTTCGAGCCCATTGACTTCGAGCATGTGCGCTCGGTCATCGAGCACGAAAAGCCTGACGGGGTGATCGTGCATTTTGGCGGGCAGACGCCGCTAAAATTTGCCAAACGGCTCGTGGTCGCGGGTGCGAAGATCATCGGTACGAGCGCGCGCACGATCGACATCGCCGAAGACCGTAAAAAATTTAGCGAATTTATCTCAAATTTAGGAATTAGGCAACCCACAAACGACACCGCGACGAGCGAGGATGAAGCCCTAAAAAAGGCTGCCGCGATCGGCTATCCAGTGCTGGTGCGCCCTAGCTATGTGCTTGGCGGTCGCGCGATGCGCCGCGTGCATAGCGAAAGCGAGCTCAAACAATACATGAGCGAAGCGGTCAAGGTCAGCAACAACTCCCCCGTGCTGCTTGATAAATTTTTACAAGACGCCACCGAGCTTGACGTCGATGCGATAAGCGACGGCAAAGACGTTTATATCGGTGCGATAATGGAGCATATCGAGGAAGCGGGCATCCACAGCGGCGATAGCGCGTGCATCCTGCCGCCCCTTAGTCTCTCACCCGAGATGATCGCAAAAGTCGAGGCGCAAACACGCGACATTGCACTAAATTTAGGCGTCGTGGGACTCATGAATATCCAGTTTGCTATCTATGAGAATGAACTATACATGATCGAGGTAAATCCGCGCGCGAGCCGCACCGTGCCCTTTGTCAGCAAGGCAACGGGCGTGCCGATGGCAAAGGTCGCTACGCGCGTGATGTGGCAGGGCGACCTGCGCGAGGCGCTTAAATTTTACGATCAATACGGCATCGTGGAGCAAGCGGGTGAAATTTTAAAGCCTCGCGTGAAGGATCACGTATGCGTGAAAGAGGCGGTCTTTCCGTTTAACAAGCTTAGCGGAGCCGATCTCATCCTTGGTCCTGAGATGAAATCCACGGGCGAAGTGATGGGCATAAGTGCCGATTTTGCAAGCTCGTTTGCCAAGTCTCAGATCGCCGCGAGCAACTGCCTGCCAACCGGTGGGAATGTCTTTTTGACGCTAACTGACGCGGATAAGCCCTATGCTGCGCAGCTAGCAAAGGAACTCATAAATTTAGGCTTTAACATCGTCGCGACCGGCGGAACGCATAAAATTTTAAGCCAAAACGGCGTGGAGGCGGAGTTTGTCTATAAGATCAGCGAAGGACGCCCGAATATCGAAGATAGGCTAAAAAACGGCGATATCGCGCTCGTGATAAACACCAGCGACAGCAAATCAAGCGTAGATGACGGCAAGAAAATCCGTCAAAACGTGTTGCGATTTAAAATTCCGTATTTTACCACTATGCGTGCGGCTCTTGCAGCGGCAAGATCGATAAAAAGCGTGCAAGAAGGCAGCGCGCTGGAAGTAAGAAGTTTACAGGAGTATTTACAGAAATAATTTGCCTTTTTTGGCAAAATCTTCTTTTATTAAATGAAATTTTAGGATTATCAAAAAATGATAACAAAAGAAAATTTACAAGAACTTGCGATTTTTCTAGGTTTCACAAAAGACAAGAAATGTGAATATTACGTTAGTGAAAATGGACTGGCGATAGACTTTGAAAATGAAAAACTAATATATCCTAAAGAACTTAAAAAGAGTGATGAGACTACATCAAATTTCTCACATAATGAAAATTTTGTTGTTTTTGAGTGTGTGAATGCACTTTTAGATTTAGGATACAAGCCTGAAAATTTAGAGATCGAGCCAAGATGGAAGCTTGGTAGAAGCACAAAAAGTGGTAAGGCTGATATTTTAGTTTGCGATCACTCAAAAAACGCTTATCTTATTATAGAATGTAAGACCTATGGGGACGAGTTTGAAAAAGAGTGGAACAATATGTGTTCTAATGGCGGACAACTTTTTAGCTACGCTTGGCAGGAACAAAAGACAAAATTTATCTGCCTTTATGCGAGTGATTTTGACAAAAAACTAACTCATCAAAGTAAAATCATAAATATACAAAATATCTTTAAAGCATTTAGTCCGCAAAATAACGATGAGTTGGTTGCATCTTGGATAAATAATGGGAGTATTTTTAACGAAAGTGGGATCTTTGAAAATAGTGAGCCTTATTTTATCGGCGAAGCTCGAAAAACGACACAAAATTTGCAAGATATTGGTGAGCAAATAGATGAAAAATATAATAAATTCGCAACTATTTTAAGAAAACACAACATTTCAAGTAAGGAAAATGCCTTTGACAAGCTTGTTAATCTATTCTTATGTAAAATCGTCGATGAGATCAAAAATAAAGATAATCTAAAATTTACCTATAAAGGTGATCTGGCTGATAGCTTTTTTGATATGCAAGACCGCCTAGAAGAGCTTTATCAAATAGGTATGAAAGAGTTTTTAAATGAGGATGTTACCTATATAAATGACGACGCGATAGATCGCTCTTTTTTAGAATTTAAAGATAACGCCTTAAAACAAACTATAAAAAAATATTTTTTAGAGCTTAAATTTTTCTCGTCAAACAACTTTGCTTTTTTGGAAGTTTATAACAAAGAGCTATTTAATAAAAATGCTATCGTTTTAAAAGAGATTATTCAAGAATTTGAAAATTTACGTTTAAAAAGCAATAAGCCAAATCAGTTTTTAGGCAACCTTTTTGAGATGTTTTTAGATGGCGGTTTTCAGCAAAGCGAAGGGCAGTTTTTTACACCATTTCCGATAGTTAAATTTATCATCCGTTCGCTCCCGTTAAATGAGCTTATAGAAAATGATAAAAATTTAAGTATCATCGACTATGCTTGTGGGGCTGGACACTTTTTGATAGAGTATGCAAACGAGCTTAAACACTACATTGCACCAAGTGAACTAAGTGCGTTTTACTCACAAATTTATGGCATAGAAAAAGAGTATCGCCTAAGCAAAGTTAGTAAAGTTTCAGCCTTTATGTATGGACAAGAAGATATAAATATAGTCTATGCAGATGGACTTAAATCTCATAAAAATATAAAAGATGGCACTTTTTCGCTTCTTGTCGCAAACCCACCTTATAGCGTAAAGGGCTTTTTACAAACTTTGGATGATGAAGATAGGCAAAAATTTAGCCTAAACGAATTTGCAAATGATGAAAGTAATAATATCGAATGCTTTTTTATCGAAAGGGCATATCAGCTTTTAAAGCCTCACGGTATCGCTGCTATTATTTTACCAAGTAGTTTTTTAAATAAATCCACTCCTAAAATTTATGAAAAAGCTCGTGAGATAGTGCTTAAAAATTTTAAGATCATAGCCATTTGTGAGCTGTCAAATAAAACTTTTGGCAAAACGGGCACAAACACTATAACATTGTTTTTAAAAAAGCGTTTTGAACCACCAAGATACGCCGATATATTGAGTGATAGAGCGATAAATAATTTCATAAACGATGATGGATATAAAGATGAAAATTTACTTGCTGATTATGCTAAATTTCAAGATTTTGACGAAAATGAGCTTGGCGAGTTTTTAAATAAAAATATTAAAAATACTATTTTTGAAAGTGAAATTTTTAAAGACTATGAAAGAGAATTTGAAAAATCAAATGCCTATAAAGAGCTTATAGGAAATTTTGATAAGCCAAAATTTAAACGCATTGAATTTGAAAAAACACCAGAATTTAAAGATATCAATAATGATAAGAAGGCACTAAATGAGGCGTTAAAAAATTTTAAAATACCGCAGTGGCGAAAGGATGAGCTTAAAAATGAAGCTTTTGTAAAATTTGCAAAAGAGATTGAGCTTGAAAAGATTTATTATTTTATTCTTGCAAAATCGCAACAAAATGTTTTAATTATCAAAAGTCCAACTGAAAATAAGGAGCAAAAAGAGTTTTTAGGCTACGAGTGGAGCGAATCAAAAGGTAAAGAAGGCATAAAGCTTTTAAATAATGTAAGCATAAAAAACGACGAACTTGACGAAGCTCAAAAACAGATCATATCAAGCATCAAGGGAATGGATATTATAAATACGCCACTTTACAACCCAAAGGATAAAGATGACAATTTAAAATTAAGCTTTTTGATAAGGCAAAATTTTAATGCAGATTTAAAGCAAATCCCTGGAAATTTAACTAAATTTGCTAGTGTCTCTAAGCTAGTTGATATGATGGATTTTAAAAAGCCAAAATTTGATAAGGCGATAAATTTGAGTGTGAAAAGTAGTGTTGAAATAGTTAGTAAATTTCCACTTGTAAGGCTTGGAGAGTGTGGCGATTTTTTTATGGGTGGAACTCCGTCAAGAAATATATCTCAATATTGGAATGGTGATATAAAATGGCTAACTATTGGTGATTATGCAAATTTTGATTTAATTTTAGATACAAAGGAAAAAATTACGGATCTTGGTATCCAAAATTCATCCGCAAAAGTAGTTAAATCGGGATGTATTGTAGTTTCTATTTATGCAACTATTGGTAGAGTTGGTATTTTGGGTTCTGACATGGCAACAAATCAAGCTATCGTAGCTTTAAAAGTTAATCAAAATTTTATAAATAAATATGTTATGTATTCGATTGACTATTTTAAATTTCAAATGTTTGACAAGACCATTACAACTTCTCAAAAAAATATCAATCTTGAAATATTAAAATCCATTAAAATCCCAAATCCGCCACGTGAAATACAAGAAAAAATAGTAGCTGAATGCGAAAAAGTATATGACGAATTTAAAACAATAAGAATGGAAATTTCAGAGCTTAAAGCTAAAATGAGCGAAATTTTTTCAAAATTTGACATAAAATTTAGTCAAAATTCGGGGGGGGGGGGGGGACGACCCTATGATTTACTCAAAAATCTTGATATTATCTTTAATCCTTCAAAAGCTTTTATTAGGGAATTTGGTGATGAAACTTTGGTGTCATTTGTGGATATGCAAAGTCTTAGCGAAGATGGATATATACAAAAACAGCAAATTAAGCCATTAGGTCAGCTGCGAAGTGGTAGTTATACTTATTTTGAGAAAAATGACATTGTATTAGCAAAGATAACACCTTGTATGGAGAATGGCAAATGTGCTTTTGCAGAAAATTTATCAACCGATATAGGACTTGGAAGTAGCGAATTTCATGTGCTAAGATGCAATAAAAATAAAATTTTACCAAAATTTCTATTTGGATTTTTAAATAGGCGAGATATTAGAGAACAAGCTGCCAAGCGTATGACAGGAGCTAGTGGACATAGGCGCGTTCCTATTGATTTTTATAAAAATTTAGAGATTTGTACTCCACCACTTGAAATTCAATCTCAAATCATAGCTGAATTTGAAATTTTAGAAGCACAGATCAAAGTACGAGAAACCAAGCTAGAACAAGCACAAAACGCTTATAGTAAAATTCTAAATAAATATTTATGAAAATTATCAAATTTAATAAATAGTAGAATTTGTAGTTTAGGTTAAATCTCAAGTATTAATTAAAGATACTTGAGATATATAAATTCTAGGTTTTTACAGCATCTCTATAAACGCTTCCAAGCGCGTTCTGATCTGTCCGGCGTCGCTTGGCGAGTAGTCGGTCTCTAGCGCCATGTATGGCGTACCGATCTCGTTGCAAGCGCGCTTCATATTTATCGTTTCGATATTGTAGGTGTGACAGGCTTGCAAAACCACGTCTATGACGCCGTCCGCCTTATACTCCTTTATCATCTCTTGTATCACGCGCTCGCGGTCCTTGTTTGGTGACATTATGGAGCAAGGTATGCTCATATAGCGCTTTGCGATCGCCATCAAAGGCTCGTCTTCTTCGTTTATCAGGTTGGAGAAATTTTTACTTCCCGTGCAGTTTTCAAAGGCCACGACCACGCCGCCGGCCTCCTCGATAGGCGGCACGATCTTGTCAAACATGCCACCGCTCGGACAGCCCGTGATGATGATGCGTTTGGCGCTTTTATGCACCGCGCTTTCGCCGTTTTTGACCATCTCTTCGAGCCTTTTTATGATGATCTCAAGGTCTTTTAGCTGCTCTTCTTTGTCAAAGATAAAGCCATTGCCATATAAAATTTGATGTAGCTCTTTGCCGTTAAGAGGCGGTGGGACAAGCTTTGAAAAGCTTTGAAATTTATCCATCAGCTCGCGTTCTTTGTTGAAAATTTTGATCGCCTCTCGCAGCTCGTCGTCATTTACCGTAGTGCCAAATTTCTCCTCCAGCCTGCTTTTTAGCTTCGCGACCTCTTCACGCCAAAGCTCTAGGCTCTTTTCATTTTTTACGTGAGGCAGGTGCATAACGTGAATGTCCTTAAATTCGCCCATCAGCTCATACATTTTTTTCTTGCCATCACAGGTGGTCTCGCCGATTACTAGGTCGGAATTCCTCACAAACGGGCATTTGCCGGCTCTTGCTAGCCCGTAGCTTGCCTTTATCAGCGGGCAGAGATTTTTAGGCAGATATTTTTCACCCTCCGTGACCGCCGCATCTCCCGTAGCGCAGACGCTTACACTGTATGCGCCGGCTGCGTGTATGACCTCGCGCGGCGTGTAGGTGCAAAATATCGCGGCTATATGCTTGCCGCTGTTTTTGACCTCTTCGACCGATTTGGCTAAATTTTGCTTTGCCGTATCGTAAGTAGCGAAAATTTCGCTCATACTCATATTTTCATTTAGTGCCATTTTCTCTCCTTTGATCTTTTGCGCCGATGAGTGCAGCGCCTATGCTTCCGCAATATATCGCATTTTCATGCGTCGCGACCTTGCTTTGTAGGGCTTTTTGCAAGCATTCTTTGACGTAAGAGTTCTTACTAAAGCCACCGCTTAGAAAATAAAGCGTATTGCTTTGTTTTTTGACTAAATTCGAGATTTTATTTACAGCCGAGTTTATGATTGCGTTTGCGATATTTTCGCGTGAGATGTTTTGCGCGATGAGGCTTATTATTTCGGACTCTGCAAAGACCGTGCACATCGAGCTTATCGCGACCTCTTGGTCGGAATTTCGCGCCAGAGCCGTCAGCTCTTCAAAGCTAACTCCCAGGCGGTTTGACATCACTTCGAGGAATTTGCCCGTTCCGGCCGAGCATTTATCGTTCATCGTAAAGTCGCTGACAGCGCCGTATTCGAGCTTTATGGCCTTCGTGTCTTGTCCGCCGATGTCGATAACGGTGCAGTCTTTGCCAAAAAGATGGTGCGCGCCCAGGGCGTGACAGGTGATCTCGGTGATCGTTTTATTGGCGTATGGCACGCTCACGCGACCGTATCCGGTGGCTACGAAAAACGTCTCTTTTAAATTTAGGCTCTTGATCTTTTCAAATATATCTTTAGCCGTTTGTGCCGTACTCCAGCCCGTTGGCATGATGAAAAATTCTAAAAATCGGCTCTCGTTCGTGTCAAATACCGCGACTTTTGCGGAGGTAGAGCCTATGTCGATGCCGACTGAGTGCATTTTTGATCCGTTGTAAAGGTGTTTCTAAACTTAGAACTGTGGGAATTTTACATTTTTTAGGTCGCTTTGTCAATAAAATTTCGCTCTTAAATTTGTAGGATCGGGCAAGGATTTTGTAGGATCGTTCTATCTTGAAATTTTAAAAATGGATATAATTTAGCCTAGATTTTAAATTTAGGAGTGAGCTTGCCGTCTCAAAGACTATTTTCCAATATCGACCTTGCAAAGCTGTTTTTGCCTATCGTGATCGAGCAGTTTTTAGAGTACACCGTGGGGCTGGCGGCTCCATAATGGCCGCTCACGTGAGCGAAAGTGCAGTCTCGGCGGTGTCGCTCGTGGAATTCGTGATGGCGCTGTTTATCAGCGTGTTCTCGGCTCTTGCTACCGGTGGTGCGGTCATCGCCGGGCAGTATCTTGGCGATAAGCAGATAGGAAACGCCAGAAACGTCACGGATCAGCTTGTCTGGTTTAGCCTCGTATTTTCCGTAGCGGTGATGATCTTGCTTTATCTCGTGAAAGATTTGATGCTTGATTACGTTTTTGGCGACATCACGGAGACGGTCAGGCAAAATTCCAGCCATTATTTTTTATTAGTGCTTCCTTCGCTGCCTTTTTTGGCGCTTTATGCTTGCGGTGCGGCGATATTTAGGACGATGGGAAACTCCAAGCTGCCGATGTATATCATGCTCGTGATGAATATAACCAACGTCATTTTGACCGCCATTTTTATCTATGCTTTTAAATTTGGCGTCTTTGGCATCGGCGCGGCCGCTTTGATAACTAGGGGGCTGGCTTGCTTCATCGTTATTTACTTGCTTTTAGACATTAAGCTGAAGCTTCATATAAGAAAGACGCTAAGGCACAAATTTGACCTTGCGATGATAAAAAGGATCTTGAGTATCGGCATGCCTTATGGCTTTGAAAACGGGATGTTTTACGTGGGTCGCATCATCGTTTTGAGCCTAGTTACTATGTTTGGCACGGCAGCTATCGCGGCAAACGCCGTTGGCGGGACGATCGCGATGTTTCAGGTGCTGCCTGGTATGGCGATAGGTATGGGTCTGACAGTCGTCATCTCGCGCTGCGTGGGTGCGAGCGACTACGAACAGGCGAAATTTTACACCAAGCGCATAACCGCGATAGTCTATGTAGCGCAGTTTATAAGCTGTGTCGTCGTTATATTGCTACTTGAGCCTATATTGAATTTATACGCGCTTTCTAACGAGGCTCGCACACTCACCGCGCAGATAATCTGGTGGCACGGTGCGATGACGATAGTGTTTTGGCCATTGGCCTACACGTTACCAGTCGTATTTCGCGCTGCAGGAGACGCGAAATATCCGATGATAGTCAGCATCGTCTCGATGTTCGTTTGCCGCGTGGCACTAGCTTATGTCCTTAGCCTCATGCTTGGGCTTGGTATGATGGGGACGTGGTTTGCTATGTTTGTTGATTGGATCGTGAAAGCGGCGATATTCGTTTATAGGTATCTTAACGGCAAATGGATGGAATTTCGAGCGATTTAGGAGCAGAATTTAGACGAAGTCGAAGCAGAAAATCGGCGGCGATAGTGCGACATCACAAAATTTCATTACGCTCAAACGTTTAAATTTATGAGGGTTATATCTGCAGTGACCTTGAGGTAAATTTACCAGTTCGCTCGATGATTTTTAGCGTCTGCAAGCTATCTTTTATCGTCGCACCCTCTTGCTCGCCGCCATTTAGTAGATGAACAAAGCTTTCAAGCTCGCTCGTTAGCGCGTCGGCGCGCTTTACAAAGCAGTTTTGCACGCGGTAAGAGTTCGCGTCAAATTCAGTGAATTTAACGAGCGTTTGAGCTAACATATCCTCCTCAAAATACGCTCCCTTGCACGCTACTTCGATTTTTCGCTCTCTTTTTGGCGCAAGCCAGCTCGTGCTTATGGAAGCTAAAATTTCGCCCTCCAGCAAAAATGATAAATTTGCATTATCTTCAAATTTAGCATGCAACTTCTTTGAGCTCATCACGCTCATATCTTTTATCTCTTTTCGGCTCAGGTATCTTATCAGATCGATGTCATGCACGGCTAGATCGGTGAGTATCCCCACGTCTGCGATACGCTGCGGAAACGGCGCATTTCTCGTGATACGGATACTAAAAATTTCCTCATTTTCAAGCTCGTTTTTTAGCGCGACCACGGAGGGATTAAACCGCTCGATATGCCCGATGGCTACCTTTAAATTTATCCTTTGCGCCTCGTCAAGTAAAATTTGAGCGTCAGCCGCGTTTGAGGCGACCGGCTTTTCTATCAGCAAATTTACGCCCTTTTGCATGCATTTTAGCGCGGCGTCCTTATGCAGCGACGTTGGCGTGGCGATGATTGCGGCATCAAGTGGCTCGCCTGCGAGCATTTCGTCCAGGTCGCGGTAAAATTTAGGAGCTAAATTTCGCTCTTTAAACGGCCTGCAAAGCGCCGTCACATCGGTATCCGATATGCACGGGTCGCACACAGCGGCTAGCTTTATGCCTGAGATGTTTTGTAGTGCGCGGAAGTGATTTTTACCCATCACGCCAAGCCCGACGATGGCAAATTTAAGCATTATTCACGACCTCAATGACCTTTTTTTGCTCCTGCTCGCTCAAAAACGCCGACATCGGCAGAGCCATTATGTCTTCGCTCACGCGCTCGCTCACGGCAAAGTCGCCGCGCTCATAGCCAAGCGGCGCGAACACCTCTTGCAAATGTAGCGGCACAGGGTAATAAACCCCCGTCGGCACGCCCTCACGCGCGCATGTTTCAAGCATCTTTTGCCTGTCTTTGACGCGGATGCAGTATTGCGCCCACGCCGAGACGTTGCCCTGTGCGACGAAAGGTGTAACGACGCCGCGTAAATTTTCGTTGTAAATTTTGGCGATCTCTTGGCGTTTTTCTATCTCGCCCGCCAGATATTTTAGCTTCACATTTAGCACTGCGGCTTGGATCGCATCGAGCCTGCCGTTTATGCCGATATGCGTGTGGATGTAGCGGCGCGTCTGACCGTGATTTAGCAGCACTCGTATCTTTTGGGCCAGTGCGTCGTCGCCCGTAAATATCGCGCCCCCGTCGCCGTAGCAGCCAAGCGGCTTTGCCGGGAAAAACGAGGTCGTGGCGATATGCGAGAGGTTGCAGGACATGCGACCGTTTTGTTGCGCGCCAAAGCTTTGCGCCGCGTCCTCGATGACGGTAATACCGTGCTTTGCTGCGATCTTATTTATCGCTGCCATATCCGCCGCCTGACCAAAAAGCGACACCGGCACGACCGCCTTCGTGCGTGGCGTGATCGCCGCCTCGATCAAATTTGCATCGATGTTATAAGTGCGCTCGTCGATATCGACAAACACGGGCTTTGCGCCGATAAAGGCGATCATCTCGGCTGTCGCGATAAAAGTAAATGGCGTCGTGATGACCTCATCGCCCGGCTTTATATCAAGTGCCATAAATGCGAGCAATAGCGCGTCCGTGCCACTACTGCAAGCGATCGCGTGCTTCGCACCCGTAAATTTAGCCAGATTTTCTTCCAGCTCGCCGACCTTGCCACCGATATAAACGCCACTATCGAGCACCTCGTGGATCTGTGCGTCGATCTCGCCTTTATACGCTTCATACTGCGCTTTTAAATTTATGAAATTCATCTTTGCCCCCTTGTTTTATGAATTTTGGATTATACTACGATTTGCTTGAAATTTGGCTACGATGTCAATTGAAAATTTACTGCCGTATAATAAATTTAGGCTCTTTTTTATAAGGTGTTGATATCCTTAAACGAACGCTTCGCAAATCTTATTTACTCCACAAGGCGCCGAACATATAGCACGATTTTTGCGGTCAGTCTTGCGACTTCCCTAAAAATCGGCGGCGATAGCGTCGTTTCATAAGATTTGACTTCGCTTAAATTTTAAAAAAACTAATGTTTTGCCATAAAAGAGCCTAAATTTATGACGACGAGGGCGATAACGGGGAATTTATAAAATTTTTAGCTTAAATTGTTAATATCATTGATAAATTTCAACTAAAAGGACGGAACATGATTTTAAGAAACGGATTAAAACTGGCTCTTGCAGGCTGCTTTATAGCATTGCTGGCTGGCTGCGCGACGGAGTCCTCTAGGACTATCGAAGCCCCGAAAGTAGCCTCTTTTGGCACGCCGTATAACGGCACGAAAGTCGCGGTCTCGATCGGACGCTTCAACAACCAGTCCTCCTATCAAAACGGCATATTTTCAGACGGCGAGGATCGTCTAGGCAACCAAGCTCAAAGCATCTTGATGACTGACTTGCAGCAAAGCGGGCGCTTTTCGGTGCTTGATCGCACGAATATGAAAGCCATCAAAGAGGAGAGCACCATCAACAAAAAAGCGCAAAATCTAAAGGGCGCAAAATACGTCATCACGGGCGATGTGACAGAATTTGGCAGGAAAACGACGGGCGATCATCAGCTCTTTGGCATCCTTGGCAAGGGCAAGACCCAAACTGCCTACGCGAAGGTAAATTTAAACGTAGTCGCGGTCGATGACTCCGAGGTCGTATTTTCGGTGCAAGGAGCAGGCGAATACGAGCTCTCAAACAGAGAGATCATCGGCTTTGGCGGCACTGCGGGCTACGACTCGACGCTAAATGGCAAGGTGCTTGGCCTGGCGATCAGGGAAGCCGTGAATAACCTCGTAAACGGACTTGAAAGCGGCGCATGGCAGGTAAAATAGCTGAAATTTTAAATTTTAAAACGCTTTTCGCGCTCGCCCTTGGCGTTTTTTTAGCAGGCTGCGGCTCTGAAAGGCCAAGGCCGCTTTATTATTGGGATGGCTCTTATTCAAGCTCACTTTACGAATACATGAGCGAGACGGGCGATGTGAACGAGCAAATAGGCGCGCTTGAAAATTCCATCCAAAAAGCCTACGAAAACGCTCAAAAAGTGCCTCCCGGACTTTACGCGCACCTTGGGCTTTTATACGCAAATAACGGCGATAACGTGAAGGCGAATATAAATTTCGACAAAGAGATAGAAAATTTCCCGGAGTCAAAAGAGTATATAACGTTTTTACGCATGCACGGTGCCAAAAAAGCAGCTAAAAAAGGCGATAAAAATGAAAAATAACGTTAGAAATATATTTTTAGCGGCCTTTGTCGCGATGTTTTTTTCAGCTTGCGCCGAGCCTAAAATTTACGATTATTCAGCGCTTTTGCAAAGCAAGCCAAAGTCTATCTTGGTGCTGATGCCAACTAATGAGACGACAGAGATAAACGCCTCGCCTGCGGTGCTGGCAAATGCGGTCAGGCCGCTGGCAGAGGCCGGGTATTATGTGTTTTCACCGGCTCTTGTAAATGACACTTTCAAGCAAAACGGTATATACGAGGCCGACGAGATCGCTAAAATTTCACTGGCCAAGATCAGGCAGATCTTTGACGCTGATGCCGTGCTTTACATGCATGTGACAAGATACGGCACGAACTACGCGGTCGTTTCAAGCAGCACCGTCGTATCGGTAAGCGCCTCTTTGATCGATACTAGGACCGGCACGAAGCTCTGGGAGGGCTCAGCCAGCGCTAGCGACGATCAAAACAGCGGCAACGGCGGCGGACTGCTCGGCATGCTGATAACTGCCGCCCTAAATCAGATCGCAAACACGGTCGCTGACAAGTCCTACGACCTGTCCGTCGCTGCGGACGCTTATTTGTTCGCTACGGGCTGCAACGAGTGCATACTTTACGGACCGTATTCGCCTAAATACGGGCAAGACCCTCAGCTTGCGAAATAACGAAGCGGCCAGTCCGCTTCAAATTTAAAATTTAAGGGCGAAATTTGAGCGAATTCGACGCATTGAAGGCGAGATTTGACACCATAGACGCGAATTTAAAGAGACGCTACGATCTTCATCGCTTGATAAGGCGTGCGGGCGTCGCATTTTTGCTATCGTCGTTCATATTCGGCTCGTTTGTCTTCGCCTTTTTAGAGGGCTTAAATGCCCCTTCTTTGATCTCTTGCGTCCTTGGGATAGCGACTTTTTTTATAAGCGGCGCAGTATTTGCGTCAAAGTCTGTGAAAAGGCATAAAGTAAAGCGATACAGTAGGCTTTTCGTGCAAAAGCCGCGCCTTTCTTTGGCTATTTTTGCTCTTGAAAATTTCATCGTTTTTGCGTTTTTTGTGTTTCTTGTCTGCATTTTTATCGTTTCTAGTATGAATATCTCGATAAATAGCGAGGTCGGGATAGTATTTGAAATTTCAGTTTTTCTTTGGCCGCTGTTTTTTATCGCCTTTCTTGCTTGCTTTTTTGCGAACAAAAGTATGTTTTGCTTCGATGAAAATTTCGTATAAAACCGATATTTTCGGTATCTTAATAACGCTTTTAGGCGGCATTTTATGGGGTTTTAGCGGAGTTTGCGGGCAGTATCTTTTCTCTCAAGGCATCAGCGCCGACTGGCTCGTGCCTTATAGACTGCTGATATCAGGCACGATTTTAGTCGCGTTTTATCTGCTTAAAAGCTGGGAAAATGCGCTCGCACCGCTAAAAGATCTGCGCCTTTTGCCTCAGCTTTTCATCTATGCCTTGCTTGGGCTCATGATGACGCAGTATAGCTACTTTTACTCGATCGAGCTCTCAAACGCCGCGGTAGCTACGGTCATACAATACACCGCCCCCGCTCTCATCCTAGCAGTCGTTTGTATAAGACAAAAAAGAGCGCCGAAGATAAACGAGCTAGTCGCACTCATCTTAGCCATGCTAGGGGTCGTCATCTTAGCCACTCACGGCGATCTGGGCTCTTTGGTGATCTCGGCTAGGGCCTTGTTTTGGTGCTTGGTGAGTGCGGTTTGCGTTTGCGTCTATAACCTCGCTCCCGCAAAGCTAAACGCAAAATACCCGGTCGTGCTCGTGCTTGGCTGGGGCATGGTGATCGCGGGCGTGGTTTTGTGCGTTTTCATGCGAGTTTGGCGGCTTGAAGGAGCGGCTACAGCGCAACAATGGCTGGCATTTTGGGCGGTCATCACGCTAGGCACGATATTTGCGTTTAGTTTTTACATGATCGGCGTTAAAACTATCGGAGCTAGCAAAGCAAGTCTAATTGCTTGTATAGAGCCCGTGAGTGCGGCGTTTTTCGCGTATTTTTGGCTGGATACGCAGTTTGTATTTTTGGATTTCGTAGGATTTGCGCTTATCATTTGCTGCATATTTTTACTGGCTAAAAAGCAAAATTCTTGATGCCTAAATCAAAGGAAATTTATGATCTATCTAGCACAGACTGACACGACGGCAGGGTTTTTGAGTAGGGATTTTGGTGAGATCAACCGCGTCAAAGAGCGCCCGCTTAAAAAGCCTTGTCTCATCACTACCTCTAAATTTAGCGTCTTGCAAACCCTCGTGCGAGTGCCGTCGAAATTTAAAAACCGCGTCAGAAGGTCGAGGAAAACGACTTTTCTTTATCCAAACGGCAAAGCCGTGCGTGTGGTGAAAGATTGCGCTCACGAGAGGTTTTTACAAAAATTCGACTGGCTTTACTCAAGCAGTGCGAATTTAAACGGAGCTAAATTTGACGAGAGCTGGGCCAGAAGCGTCGCAGACGAGGTCGTCGATGAGAAATTTCACGAGAGTGCAGCCTCTAAAATTTTAAAAGTTTCGATACGAAACATCAAAAGGCTAAGATAATTATATTAAATTATCCTTAAGCAAAAAAATATTATAGCCGTGCTAGTATTTGACTATAAATTCACCCTAAGGAGCATTTATGAGCGAATACGTAAATAAAATTTTGGAAGGCTTGAAAAAGTCTAACCCGGGTCAGGATATCTTTATCCAGGCGGCGACCGAGGTGCTTCATAGCCTTGCTCCGCTTTTAAGCAGGGAAGAAAAATACCAAAAACACGCGATCCTGGAGCGTATCACCATCCCCGAGCGCGCGGTGCATTTTAGAGTGACATACATAGACGATAATAAAAACGTTTGCGTGCATAACGGCTGGCGGATACAGTTTAACTCCGCTATCGGCCCGTATAAGGGCGGCCTGCGGTTTCATCCTAGCGTCAATGCCGGCGTGCTGAAATTTCTAGGCTTTGAGCAAATTTTTAAAAATTCGCTGACCGGAGTAGCCATAGGCGGCGCAAAAGGCGGTGCGGACTTTGACCCCAAAGGCAAGAGTGACCGCGAGATAATGAAATTTTGCCATTCGTTCATGGACGAGCTATACCGTCATATCGGCAACACCACCGACGTTCCGGCCGGCGACATAGGCGTGGGCGGACGCGAGATAGGCTATCTTTTCGGCCAGTATAAAAAGCTAACAGGCAGGTTTGACGGAATTTTGACCGGCAAAGGGCTAGGCTGGGGCGGCAGCCTTGCCAGGACGGAGGCTACGGGGTATGGGCTGACGTATTTTACCGAGCAGATGCTAAAAAGAGCCGGCCTTGGGCTGGAGGGTAAGAAATGCTGCGTCAGCGGCTCGGGTAACGTCGCGATATACACGCTGCAAAAACTCTATCAAGTAGGCGCGCTGCCTATCACGGCATCGGACTCCGGCGGCTTTATCTATGACGAAGAGGGTATCGACGTAGCGCTCATAAAGGAACTAAAAGAGCTCAAGCGTGCGCGCCTAAGCGAATACGTCAAATTTAGACCGCATGCTAAATATACGCCGATCGAGCGGTACCCTGCCGGACGAAACGGCGTGTGGAGCGTGCCTTGTGAGGGGGCTTTTCCTTGTGCGACGCAAAACGAGCTGAATTTGGCCGATATCAAGACCCTTTACGCAAACGGCTGCCGCTTCGTGAGCGAGGGTGCGAACATGCCAAGCACGCTTGAAGCGATGGAATTCATGCTTGGTAAAAAGGATTTTTATTTCGCTCCCGCAAAGGCTGCAAACGCCGGTGGTGTCGCGACTAGCGGGCTAGAGATGATGCAAAATGCCGGCATGGACTCATGGAGCTTTGATGAGGTCGATAGGCGCTTGCAGGGTATAATGAAGCACATTTTCGAGCTTTCTTATGAGACGAGTAAGGAATTTGGCGACGAGGGTAACCTGGTGCTAGGCGCGAATATCGCGGGCTTTAGAAAGGTCGCCGATGCGATGATAGATCAAGGATATGTCTAGGAAACGATGGCGCGCTTCATACTTGGCGCGCCTTTTAAAATTTTGACCCTGCTAAAATAAATCATTGACACTTGCTTCGCTTCTGCTTTGCAGTTGCAAACGAAGTGAAGCAAAAACCTTGCTCGCTCCAGGAACAACCTAACACAGGCGCAAACAGCGTTTCAAGGAAATTTTTTTGCTTCGCAAAAAACTACTCAGCCCCTGCGGGCTTCCCTA
This sequence comes from Campylobacter curvus, assembly GCF_013372125.1. Taxonomy (NCBI): domain Bacteria; kingdom Pseudomonadati; phylum Campylobacterota; class Epsilonproteobacteria; order Campylobacterales; family Campylobacteraceae; genus Campylobacter; species Campylobacter curvus. The sequence continues at coordinate 264,337 of NZ_CP053826.1, forward strand.
ATTTTGTGCGGGAGTGAGTAGCCGTTCCCGAGCTTAGCGATGGTAGCAAACGAAGTGAAGTTAGTCCTTAACACGATTTTTCTGCTTCGCGTTGCTCACAGCTTTTCAAGACGCTTCGTTGCACTCGCAACTGCAAGCAGACCGCGGTCAGCCACAGCTTCCTGTCCTCGTAGTGAAGCGTAGCCCAAGAGGACGCTTCACTACGTTTGCAACTGCAAAGCAGAACGTTACGAGTGCGTAGCACAAAGTAAAAATTGGCGGCGATAGCGTCGCTTCACAAGGTTTTTACAGGGATGCTGTTCGCATTCTCCTGCTTTTGAAAGTTAAAAATCAATGAAATATTTTAACAGAGCCTAAAATTTTATATGAAATTTCACTCTGCGATGATCTTTTTATAGTTGCTCCATATCGCGTTATCTTCGCTAAAATATGACAAGATCCCTTTCGCGTATCTATCGAAGGGGTTTTGCTCTTTATGAAGCTTTAGTCTTTGGCGAAATTTTAGATCGTAGCTGTTGTAGATCGCAGAGTATGGCACCGGGAAATCCGAGCCATAAAGCAACTTTTCGTGCACGCTCGTCTCTTGGCTTAGATGCCTTAGCATCTTGGCGCGAACGGGCGTTAGCAGCGCCGAAACGTCGGCGTAGAGGTTATCGTGCGTTTTTAAAAGCTCCAAAAGCGCGAAGTATTCTTTGTTGAAATTTCGAGGATTTTTGGAGAGCGATCTAAAGATATGCCTGCCCTCATAGCCAAGCGCCATGTGCGCGCAGATCGTTTTAACGCCTATTTTTATGGGATGATAGAGCATGCTTATCTGCTCGCAGCTTTTATCGGAATTTACCGAGCTTTCGCTACCGATGTGCACTACAAGTGGCAGATCAAGCTTCTTTAGCTTTTCAAAATATGGCGTGAATCTATCCTCTCTAGTATCCACGCCCCAGTAGTTTTGCAAAAATTTCGCCCCCTTAAAGCCCTTTTCGTAGTAATGATCGATGAGATCAAGCGCGTTTGGGCGCAGAGGGTTGATGGAGAAAAACGGCACGATGATGTCTTTGTTTTGCTCGTAAATTTCCAAAACATCGTCGTTTGAGGCGCAGACTGTTTTGTCTTTGTGTAAAATTTCGCCTTTTTCATTGACCTTCGCATCTACGCCAAAAAGTACGATCTTGTCCATAAATTTCGAGCTCCTGACGTTTCTTACGAGCCCTGCTTTATAGGACTCGTAAGGATTTTCGTAAAGCTCTTTTGCGCTTAGACCGAATTTCTTAGCAAAAAGCGTTATGGCGAATTTGTCGAAAATTCTATCGAATTTCACTTCGCTACTAAGCAGATGCGTGTGGCTATCGACGGTTTTCATCGCTCACCTAAAAGTGAGACCGCTAGGCTTTTTGCGCCTTTGAAATCGACCTTGCCGCTTCCAAGCATCGGCACGTCATCGACTAAAAACATGTAGCTTGGAAACATTATCGCAGGCAGGTTCGAGCTTTTTAATACCTGCTCGATATCCTCTGGTGCACTACTTTGCTTTACTAAAAGCGCGACGGCTTCGCCCTTTTTATCGTCAGGGACGTTTACCGCCGTAAATACCGCCTCGCCGCCAAGCACCTTGGCGATCTCCTCCTCGACGCTTCCTAGGCTTATCATCTCTCCGCCGATCTTGGCAAAGCGCGAATATCGATCGACGATGCTTACAAAACCGTTCTCGTCGACATGACCCTTGTCGCCTGTTTTGTAGTATCTGATGCCGTCTATCACGGCGATGACCTCGTTTGTTTTTTCTTCGTCGTTTAGATAGCCTTTCATTACCTGCGAGCCGCCTATGATGATGAGGCCGTCCTCGCCGACGTTAAGCTCTTCAAGCGTATTTGGATCGACGATCTTTATGATAGTGCCCGGAAGCGGCAGACCTACGGAGCCGGGCTTATTGAAGCTTAGCTCCTTAAGGCTCTCTTTTTCAAGGATGTTTGGCATATTCACAGCAACGACTGGTGCGGTCTCCGTGGTGCCGTATCCCTCGAAAATTTCGATCCCGAATTTTAGTTTGAATTCATCTTTTATCTCTTTTTTGAGCTTCTCGGCTCCCGCTACGACCATTCTAACGCTTTGAAACATCAAAGGAAGCAGCTTTTTGTTTTTAGCATAAAGCCTAAAGAACGTCGAAGTGCCAAAGAGTATGCTGACGTTGTGGCGTGCGGCCATCTTACCTATCATCGCGCCGTCTGTGGGGTCTGGCACGCTTACCATCTTTACGCCCTCGCAAAGTGGCATGAGCGTGGTCACGGTTAGGCCAAAGGAGTGAAATATCGGCAGAGAATTTAATATCACGTCATCTTTTCTGAAATTTAAAAGCTCGCTGATTTGCTTGATGTTTGCCAGTAAATTCTTGTGGCTCAGCTCGATGCCCTTTGGCTCTCCCTCGCTGCCGCTGCTAAACAATATAGTCGCCGTATCTTGCAGGCTGACCTTTTTGAAATTTAGCGCCTTGATGAGCCAAGCAGGGGCTAAAAACGCCGTTAGAAGCGAGCTGAATTTCGCCGATTTTGAAATTTGCTTGCTTAAATTTTCCACGTAGCGCACCTTGCCATCAAGTGAGCTTTTAAAGTCAAACCCCTTTGCCGCGAGCTTTTCTACGAATTTCTCCGACGTGATGACCTGGCTGATGTCAGCCTTTCTTAGAGCTGCACTTATGGCTTGTTCGCTTAGCGTGTAGTTGAGATTTACAGGGACTTTGCCGATGACAAAGAGCGCCATATTGACGATCGCACCCACAGATGAGCTAGGCAGCAAGACGCCCACATGCTTCTCGCCTGCTAGCTCGCATTTTAAAATTTTAGCGAAAACCAAAACGGCGGTTATGAATTTTAGATTGCTCAAATTTACGCCGATACTGTCTACTACGCACTCTTTAAAGAGGTCTGATTTCGCCATTTCAAGCCAGTGATGAGTGAGCGGCTTTTGATTTTGTATGAAATTTTCCCACGACGAGAAGCTGAGCTCAACTACTTTTTGCTTCATCTGCACATTGTCGATGAAGTGCCTTATCGGTTTTCCAAAGGCTACGATGATCTCTCTTTTGCCCCTTTTTCTGGTAAGCTCTTTGTAAAATTCGCTCGCTCTTGAAAAGCTCGAGCCCCAAAGTCCTCTTAGATAAAACGGCACGATGCAAATTTCCTCAAGCTCTCTTATGACTAGCTCAAAGCCCTTTTGAAATTCATTGATCTGGCCGTTGTAGCTGATGTGACCTTCGGGGAAGAGCGCGACTACTTCGCCGTTTTTTAGATGCTCTCTTATCAGCTCGATGGACTCTTTGCTGGCACCCGCACCTATCGGGATCACTTTAAAAAATTTAAATATCCAGCTTAGATACCATTTGTTGTAAATGCCTCGATACATCACGAATTTTATCCCTCTTGGGCTTGCTATTTGAAGCACGAGCCAGTCTATCCAGCTGATGTGGTTGCCAAGTAGCAGTACGCCGCCGCTTTGAGGTAAATTTTTAAGCCCTTCTACGTGGAAGCGGTAGTTTGTCTTTAAAATAGGCATTAATAAAAGCCTGGTAAAAAGGTGCGGAAGCTGCAAGATCGCATAGAGGCTACCTATAAAGCAAACAAACGCAGCAAAGATGAAAAGCCCGGTAGTTGAAATTTGAAGATAAACCAGCGCGATACTAATCAGCAAGAAAAGGATCATCGAGACGTTTTGCAAGAAGTTATTCCCCGCCATGATCTTGCCCATCGTTTTATCCGGCGCGAAGTATTGGATCGTCGCGTTAAGCGGCACGATGAAAATTCCGCCGAAAAGGCCAAACGCAAACGAGCAAAGCGTGACTGCCAGTATGCTCGAGCTCGAGCCAAAGAAAAACAGCGATAAAAATATGCCAAAAGCACCCACCGGCACGATGCCAAGCTCGATGTGAAATTTACTCATCGCACCGGCCGTATATGAGCCCGCGATGATGCCTATGGCGCTCACTGCCAAGATGGCTTGTATCGCAAGGGCGTTGTCGTCGTTAAATATCATCTTATAATGAGCCGGGAAGGCTGCGATCACTACCTGTGAAACGCCCCAAAACACGCTAAGCCCGATGATGCTAAGCCAGATGTTTTGATTTTGCCTGATGGCGCTTAAATTTTCTTTCAGATAGGAGAGCTTGAAGTATTTTTTAGCGTCGAATTTCTCTTTGAATTCAGCCTCGTTAGCCTCTATAAACGGCAGCTTGTAGGCAAAAAACGCCTCTAGCGTACTAAAGACGACTAGCAAAATTCCTATCATGTAGATGCTTGAAAGTATCTGCGAAGGATCGTCCGAGTGGGTGTATGAAATTTCAAAAACGTATGAAAACACGAACGAGCTAAAGAGTATCGCAACGATGGTGAGCGCTTGTATTATGCCGTTTGCCATACCTAAATTTTCAGTACCGACGAGGGATTTTACGATGCCGTATTTTGCAGGCGAATATATCGCGCTTTGAACTGCTAGTATGAACGTCATCAAGAATGCGACCTCAAAAAGCCCGGCCAAATAGCTAAAAAGTATCGCCACGCTTATCGCCACGCCCGCTAACGCGGCAACTCTGATGACCCTTGTTTTCGAGTATTTGTCGTTTATGAAGCCGGAGGGAGAGAAAAGCAGTATGAAAGGCAGCAAGATCATTGCATTCACCGCTGCAGTCAGGACGACTAGTGTGTCGCCTTCGTAGGTTTTTAAAAGCACGTTTTGGATCGTGATCTTGTGCGCAAGATCGATGCTTGCGTTTATGAACGCGATGGCAAGATACGGCAAAAAGCCCTTTATGGCCAGCAAATTTTTCATTTCGTTTCCTTTTTATAAGTATTTAATGTATGCATGTTTAGGATGTAAGGCTTTACGATGAGTAAGATGTCAAATAGATGCTTTAGCGTGTCGTTCGTGTCTTTTGCCGAGTTTTTGAGCGAGTCGATCGTCAGCGCGACTTCGTCTTTTGAAAGCTGCTGCGCTAAATTTACGTAGGCTTTGATGATGCCAAGCTCGCTCTTGCTAGAATTTACGATGATAGATAAAATTTCTCTTTCTTTGCCCGTGAATACACCGTCTCTTGGCATCAAAAATCCATCTTCGACCAGCTTTGAAATTTCATCTTTTGAGATCTTAAACTCGCCGGCAAGCTCATCGATGCTGTAAATTCTCGTGAAATTTGCGCCCATTATGAGCTCGAGCGTCTTAAAAAGCGTCTCGTAGGGGTTGTTCATATCAAAGCTTGGGTGACTAAAAAGCGCCTTTATCTGAGCGATAGAGGAGTTGAAATTTATCTGAAGATATTTGATAAATTCGATGATCTGCACGCATTTTTCCTCGTATAGATAGAGGTTTGGCTTTGGTTTATCAGGCTCCGGCAGCAGTCCTTCTTTAACGTAGTAAAGGATCGTGGACTTGGGAGTGTCGCTTTTTTGTATGAGCTCGTTCATCTTTAGCATTTGCGGATCTCCTTTTTTGAAATTTCGTGAAATATTACACCGGGTTAGCTTAAAAGAGTGTTAAGCGACACTTTACACTTTGTGAGGTAATCAAAAATATGAACGCCATATCAAAACATAGTCCAAATTTTAAACGTTAGCAAACGATAAATTCCTAAATTTACCTTTTTATCATACTTTTATATAAGCAAATATATAATTTTAAAAATATAAAACACTAAATTTTAGGAGAAAAAGAATGAATAAAATTCTTAAATTTACGTTGGTGCTTGCGCTTTTTGCATCGTCTTTGTTTGCCGAGCGCACGATAACCGATCAGCTTGGCAGAGAGGTGAAGCTACCAGATGAGGTCAAACGCATAGTTGTCTTACAGCATCAAAGCCTAAATGCGCTAAACGAGATAAACGCGATGGATAAGGTCGTGGGTGTTTTGCAAAGCTGGGAAAAACAGCTTGGCAAAGCCTATCTCAGGCTAGCTCCAAGTCTAAAAGACATGCCGACTCCGGGCGATCTAAAAACGATAAATTACGAGGCGGTGTTAAAGCTAAAGCCTGATGTTGTCATCGTCACAAACTACATCGCAAAAGATCAGCTGGCAAAAATGGACGAGCTGAAAATCCCTGTCGTTGGCGTGAGCTTTCAAAAGACTGATAGCAGCGTCAAAGACAAGCTAAATCCGACCTTCAAAGATGACGAGGTAGCCTATACTGAGGGCTTTTACGAGGGCATAGAGCTACTTGGCAAGGTCGCAAACCGCGAGAAAGAGGCTGACGAGCTCATCAAATATGTCAAAAAATCACAATCAGAGCTAAAAGCCAAAATGACCGGCCTAAAGAGTGCCAAAAGGGTCAAAATTTACATGGCAAATCCCGACTTGCACACCTATGGAAGCGGCAAATACACGGGAATTTTCTTTGAGCGAGCAGGCGGAGAGAACGTAGCCAAAAAGGACATCGTAGGAGCTAAGCAAATTTCAGCCGAGCAGCTTTTGGCTTGGGGTCCTGATATGATATTCGTCCAAGAGCGCTTCCCTCAAGTGCCAGCCGAGCTAAAGGACAACGCCGCGCTTAAAAATTTAAAAGCAATAAAAGACGGCAAAATTTTCATGATGCCTGAATACGCAAAAGCTTGGGGCTATCCGACAGCCGAGGCGATGGCGCTTGGTGAAGAGTGGCTAGCCATAAAGCTTTATCCACAGCTTTTTAACGGAGTGAATTTTGACAAAAAAGTAGAGGATTTTTACCACAAATTTTACAGAACGTCGTATAAATAATGCCTCTAATCTTGATCGGTATTTGGGTCTTGCTCTGTCTGGCTTCGCTGATGAGCGGGCAATACTCGCTAAATTTTCACGAGCTGGCTGAAATTTTGATGCTAAATTCCAGCGACCAGACGGCAAACAGCGTCGTTTTTGACATCAGGATCCCGCGGATATTGCTATCTAGTCTTTGTGGCGGGATACTGGCACTTTCCGGTCTTAGCCTGCAAGCAGTGTTTAAAAACCCACTCGTAGGCCCTCATATCATCGGCGTCAGCACAGCAGCAGCCTTTGGCGGTGCGCTTTGCATTTTGATAGGGCTTTGGAAATTTTACATCGTCGCGTTCGCCTTCTTTTTTGGGCTCGTAGCGCTTGCGATGCTTTATTTCATAGCTAAATTCATCGCCCGTGCCGACGTTTTTTCGCTCATTTTAGCAGGTATCGTGATAAACGGCGTATTTGCCGCACTAACTAGCCTCGTGCAGTATCTAGCCGACAACGAAGATGTGCTGCCAAACATCATCTACTGGCTGCTTGGAAGCTTTGTGAGCGCTAATTACGACAAACTGATTTTGATCGCTATCGTCTCGGCTCCTTGCGTCTTGCTGCTTTTGCTTATCAGGTATAGGTTTAACCTGCTTAGTCTAAACGACGAAGATCTAAAGGTGCTTGGCGTCAATATCACTCTGCTGCGCTCATTCATCCTGATCGTTTGTACGCTTTTGATAGCCGTTCAGGTCAGTGTCAGCGGCAATATCGGCTGGGTCGGGCTGGTCGTGCCTCACATCACGAGGCTCATCTGCGGCAGCGACCACGTCAGATCGATGCCAAACTGCTTCATCATCGGAGCGATATTCATGCTTTTCGTGGACGATCTAGCAAGGAGCATCAGTAGCTCCGAAGTGCCGCTTAGCATACTTTGCGCGCTTATCGGAAGTCCGATATTTGCGATTTTACTAAAAAGGAGCGCGGGTGGGAGATCTGCTTAAGATAAAAAACGCCGCGTTTTATTATGAAAGCGGCAAATTCCTCTTTCGCGGGCTAAATTTTAGCGTCAAAAGGGGCGAAATTTTAAGTATTTTAGGGCTAAACGGACAGGGCAAAAGCACTCTGATGTTTTGCATGATGGGAGTTTTTGCATTAAAAGAGGGTAAGATAAGCGGGGAAGCTAAATTTGCATTTTTACCTCAAAGCTTTAACGTAGCGTTTGATTATAGTGTCTTGGATATCGTTTTGATGGGGCGCATACGTGAAATTTCGATATTTTCAAAACCCGGCGCAAAAGATATCGAAATTTGCAAAAACTGCCTTGATATGCTTGAAATCTCACACCTCATCAAAAAGAGCTTCAACTCGCTTTCTGGCGGTCAAAGACAGCTCGTGCTCTTTGCCAGAGCGATGGCTAGCAACAGCGATGTGCTATTTTTAGACGAGCCCACATCGGCTTTGGATCTTAAAAACCAAGACCGGGTCCTAAGCCTCATCAAGAATTTAAAAGAGCAAAGCCAAGCGAGCATAGTTTTTACGACTCACCAGCCAAATCACGCATTAGCCGTCGCAAACAACACGCTCATACTAAAAAACGACCTAAGCTATGAATTTGGCAAGAGTCACGACGTGCTAACGGATGAAAATTTAAGTTCGCTTTACGACGTAGATGTAAGGACTATAAATTTTAGCCTAAACGGCGCGCAGATCCCCAGCATAACGCAAATTTTTACAACGCAAAAGAGCTAGGCGTCGTTTGCGTTGCTGTGGGTTTATTCGTCTTTAAAATAAGAACACGTAGATATGTCGCTGTTTAATAAAAAACGATACAAAGTGCCCGTGTGATCGCGTGCTCGCTCTAAATTTTGTAAAATTTTGACCAAGATCGGCAGTACTTTCTCGTCCTTTTTTAAAAGCTTATTCGCCTTTTTAAGAGCGCTGTTGCTCGCTTTTAGCTCGACACACTGCGTCCACCACCACTTTGCGCTCTTTCCGTTAAATTCGCTGTTTTTATCGATTTGATCTTTGAGGTCGATTATTTGGTTCGTGAGAGCTAAATTTTGCTTCCTCAAGGCCTTTAGCTCCTGCGTTTGTCTAAGAAATTCTTCATCCAGCTCTCTGCTCGCCCAAACACGAAAAAATTTCGCCTCCTTGCCACGAATGAAAAAGCCTAAAAACTCGACGCCTCTTAGCGTCCATTTTATGATCTCTTGACGTTTGCCGCTAGCGTGATCGTAGCTTTTGAAGTAGTGGATGCCAGGAACGAGTTCGTCTGAATGTTTGTGCCTAAGGTAGGCCAGGGTTTGATCCGTAGTGCTAAATTTTATTGCCGCTTCTTTGCTGGTAAAAGTTATAGGGTTCGTGATTTGCATGATTCCGCCTTTAAAATTTTATCTTTAAAAGCGGAATTGTTTTTGATCGTTTGCCTAAAGTGTCTTTAAGACCAAGTGGGCTACATGCCCAGTGTGGCTGAAATGATCGAAATTATCGCTAGTATGTCCATTTGATCTCCTTTAATTTGTCGTTAGCAAAGCTAAACTAAAAATGCGTTCGCTTGCAAAAGCGATGATTCATGAAGCCTTGTTAGGTTTCAAAACTCGGGTTTGCGTCATGCTACTTAAATTTATCGTAGCACTCGTTTGAGCTCAATTTTAGTGTATTTTGGCAAACTAATCTAAATTGAACAACGTCGCTTTTAAAAGAACTTTACAGATTTTTCTGTATCGTGGCTGGTATTATAGAGATTATTTCTTGTAATGTCAAGCAATATCAAGATTATTTATACATTGGTGTAAAATTTATACAGAGTTTTTCTGCATAAACGGTAGGTTTAAGAGGTGTTTTTCAGCGCTCTTTTTGAAGCTCGGAAATAATTTGCAAAAGGGTATTTATCTTTTCGACTTTATTTTTTAATTTATGATTTTCTAGTAGCAAATCAAGCGTTTTTATAGTGTGTTCAGGCAGATTATCGGCGTTTGCGACCCATTTTTGCACAGCCGTTATATGTATCCCCAGCCTTTGAGCCAGTTCTTTTTGCGTGATGCCAAGCACGGCGCAGACTCTTTTTACGATATTTTTCTCTGCCATCGTTTCGTCCTTATATTTTATTTCCCATTACACATCACTATTTTATATGTATGATTTCTTGTTGTTTAAATCCAAATCAATTTTATGGTGTGTAGTGATTACAGGGAGTTTATTAGTAGAAGCTATGCGCTCGTCGTAAGCAGTACATATCGTAATATTAATTTAATTTATAACGCTTCGGCTATAAAATAATAAAAGTGAAATTTCCTTTGTAATAGAATTTTCACATATTATCTAAAAATACTTAAAGAGCGCTTGAAAAGGCAAATTTAGTAGTATAAGTTTAAATTTAATATAATCTCTCAAAAGGACGCGTATGAAATTTTTAAACACTTTTTTTATCGGGATATTATTTGTCTTGGCTCCCATTTTTACGTTATTTGTCGGGCTTAAGAACAACTATTTCGCCCATTACGGCGTAAATGAATACTTCAATGCGATCTTTGTCGATAATGTGCCGTTTTTATGGCTCGTTCCGCTTTATTTCATATTTGGCTACGCGATGTTTTACGGGCCGTTTAGGAAAATTTTCAGAGGCTTTTATGCACTGCTTTTACTAGCTTGCGCCCTTAGCTGGTATCCGAAATTCGGGCTCTTGCTGGGCGAGAAAATCTTTATGAGCGAACCTTATGAAAAAGATATCTCCGTAGCTAAGGACGGCACGCATATACTAAACGGACGCGACGTTTATGTCGGGCGAGATAAAATTTATTTTTTGCTTGATGAGAGCGACAAGGTCATAAAAATCCCCAAATAAAAATTTTAACGGAATTTTACTTTTGTTTGGTTACAATACGCGTAAAATTTTAAAGGTTTAAAATGCGTATAAAACTACCACATATCCCGTATATCGCACATAAAATAGCAATCGATCTTTTAAATTGTGGCTTTGTGAAATTAAATAAAGGCGTTGAGCCGATAGTGGCTAAAGCGAGTGAAATTTTGACTGCCGACGTGCAAAAAGAGCGCGCCCTTGAAGAGAGGGTGAACGAGCTGCTAGAAAAGAACGAGGACGAGATGCAAAAGATGCAGATCGATCGTAAAAATATGTTCTGGCTCATAAAAAAGAAGCTTGCAAACGATTTTGGCGTGATTTTGACGCATGAAGATAGATTTAGCGACGTGGCGCACAAAATTTTAGAGGCCACTTGGAAAAGCAGCCTTATCGATTACAACGTATCTGAAAATCGCGTCAAAAACGTGATCTATGGCTCTATCGACGAGTATTTGAAAATTTATGAAAAGATAGAGGACGAGGTGCTTGAAAAGATCGATAACTACAAGCGTAAGCTAATACCGGGCACCGAGGAATACGATCTGGTATTCGAGCGACTCTATCAAGACGAGCTTAGAAAAAGGGGCATGCTTTAATGAACGCTTATATCTACATCGAAAACGGCGTGTTCTTGCAGGCTAAGGCCTTTGGCGCACCCGGTGAATGCGCAGGCGAGCTTGTTTTCAACACCTCTATGACGGGCTATGAGGAGATAATGAGCGATCCAAGTTACGCCGGGCAGTTTATCGTCTTTACTATGCCTGAGATCGGTATCGTGGGCATAAACGACGATGATATGGAGAGCTCTAAAATTCATGCAAGCGGTGTGATAATGAGAAGCTACAACGACGATCCCTCAAACTACCGCTCGCAAAGATCCTTGGGTAAATTTTTTGAAGAGCAGGGTAAATTCGGCGTTTATGATATAGACACCAGGTTTTTGACAAAAATGCTTCGCGACGAGGGAGCTTTGATGGCCTATATCTCGACGCAAATCAGCGATAAAGCCGAGCTCAAGCGCCGCCTAGAGGCAAGCAAGCGCATAGAAGAGATAAACTACGTAAAAACTATCAGCGTCACAAAGGGATACGAACACAAAAACGCCGCATGGGACAAAGGTGCGCAGACGTATAAACCGCTAAAAAGCATCGGTAAAAAGATCGCAGTGCTCGACTTTGGCGTAAAGCGAAATATATTGAACGAGCTTTGCGAGATAGGGCTTGAGGTGATCGTCGTGCCGCATGATACTAAGGCCGATACGCTCATCGCTAAATTTAAAAGCGGCGAGATAAACGGCGTGTTTTTATCAAACGGGCCTGGTGAGCCAAAGAGCCTGAAGTCCGAGATCGCCGAGATAAAAAAGATGGTGGAGGCTAGAATTCCTATTTTTGGTATCTGCCTTGGTCATCAGCTGTTATCAAATGCGATGGGCTATGAGACTTATAAACTGAAATTCGGCCAGCACGGCGCAAACCATCCTGTGCTGAATTTAGAGACCAAAACCATAGAAATAACCGCGCAAAATCACAACTACAACGTACCAGAAAGTATCGCTCAGATCGCTCATATAACGCACAGAAACCTCTTTGACGACACGATCGAGGGCGTGAGATACAAGGAGTATCCGGTATTTTCGGTGCAACATCACCCAGAGGCTAGTAGTGGCCCTAACGAAAGCAAATATATATTCAAACAGTTTTTACAAATTCTTTAAATCTATGGATCTTGTGAATTACTTGAGCGTCGTGAGCGTCGCTTTTTTTAGCAGTTTTGGCCATTGCATCGGGATGTGCGGCGGCTTTTTGAGCTTGCAATCGCTCTTTTTAAGAAACAAAAATAAACCTCAAACGATCCTTTTACTAGCGCTTTATCATCTAGCCAGAATTTTAGCTTATGCCTTGCTGGGCGCGCTATTTGGGGCTTTTGGAGGAGTTTTGGCACTCTCAGGCACTTGGCGTGCGGCGATATTTTTCATCGTTGGAATTTTGCTCGTGGCACTTGGCGTTGCGCTTTGGGTCAGGGGCGGGCTTTTAAAACTCGTAGAAAACGATAAAATTTCAAAATTCATAGCCTCGTGCGCGCTTAATGTCGGTAAAACCCCCGGTCTTTTAAATTTCATCACTCTTGGCTTTTTAAACGGCTTATTGCCGTGCGGAGTGGTGTATTATTTCGCGGCTGTGGCGGTGGCTAGTATGTCGGCGCTAAACGGTGCGACGATAATGCTCGTCTTTGGGCTTTGCACGATACCGGCGATGATGTCGGTCGCTCTGTTTTTTGGGCTGATTAGTGAAAGATTTAAGCAAATAATGTTTAAAATATCATTAGTAATCATAATATCAAACGGAATTTATCTTACATTTTTGGGATATATGGCCAATGGATAATGTAAAGGCGAGATTTAGACAGTATCAAAATGCGATAGAAGAAAGCAATATCGTATCAAAGACCGATGTTAACGGCATCATCACCTTTGTAAACGACGAATTTTGCAAGATCAGTGGATACAGCAAAAATGAGCTCATAGGCGCGAACCACAACATCGTTCGCCACCCCGACGAGCCTGCGCAGAGGTTTAAAGAGCTTTGGGATACGATACTTGATAAAAAAGTCTATAAAACCATCGCCAAAAACCTGACTAAAGACGGGCGAGTGATCTATCTAAACACGACGATCATCCCGATCCTAAATTTAAAGGGCGAGATAGAGGAATTTTTAGCGATCCGCCACGACGTGACTAAGGTCATCGAGCTAAACGAGCAGCTTTTAAAGGCGCAAGATGAGCTTAGAGCGCTAAATTTAGGACTTGAAGAGCGAGTGAGAGAGCAGACTAAGGAGCTTAGGCAGCTTAATGAAAATTTACAAGATATCGTAAAGACTGAGATCGCTAAAAACGAGGAAAAGACTAAAATTTTGCTCGTTCAGTCCAGGTTTGCCAGTATGGGCGAGATGATAGCAAATATCGCTCATCAGTGGAGACAGCCTCTAAACGAGCTTGGCATCGTGCTTTTTAAAATGAAAAAGCTCGTCCAAGAGGGCGGGTCGGAATTTGAAAATTCCTACAACCGCTGTAAAAACATCATAAAAAATATGTCAAACACGATCGAGGATTTCAGGGGATTTTTCTCGGTAAATCAGCCAAATGAAAATTTTGGTCTTGAAAGCGTGGTAAAGGACTCGATCTTTATGATACAAGGCATGCTTGAAAAAGATGGCGTGCGGCTAAATTTGGACTTTAAAGACGATGCTGAAATTTACGGCCACAAACGTCAGCTCGAGCAAGTCGTCATAAACCTGCTAAATAACGCAAGAGACGCGCTAAACGAGCGAAACGTGAAAGATAAGCGCATCGATATAAGCGTTTATAAAGAGGCAGGATACGGCGTTTTGAAGGTGCATGATAACGGCGGCGGGATAGAGGGCGACGTGAAGGATAAAATTTTCGAACCTTATTTCACGACGAAGCATGCCTCAAGAGGGACTGGCATCGGGCTATATATGTCAAAGCTGATAATTGATAAATTTAAAGGAGTCATAGAGGTGATGAACGAAAACGGGGGAGCTTCATTTATACTAAAGCTTCCGTGCAAAGGAGAGGACGATGAGTAAAATTTTAGAAAATTTGACGATCTTGATCGTAGAGGATGAAAATGAGACCAGAAAGCTCATGCAAGATGTCATGCAGGGCGAATTCGCCAAGGTCGTGAGCGCACAAAATGGCGATGAAGGGCTGAAAAAATTTAAAAAATATAACCCCGATATCGTAGTCACCGATATAGCGATGCCTATATCAGACGGCCTTGATATGGCTATGCAGATAAAAGAGATATCAAAAGATACGCCGGTAGTCGTGCTGAGCGCTCACAGCGAAAAAGAGAAGCTTTTAAAAGCTATCGATGTAGGCATAGACAAATACGTCATAAAGCCTATCGATATGGACGAGTTTTTGACGACGCTTGAGATCGTAGCTAAAAGCAAGATAGAGACTACGAATATAATTGAGATCGCAAACGGATATAGCTTTAATAAGATCAAACGCGTGCTCATCAGAAACGGCGTCGAGATCGCGCTGACTAAAAAAGAGCTCGCATTCATCTCGCTTTTGATAAAGAGGCTTGGCACGCTTGTGCTGCATGATGAGATAAAAAATGTAGTTTGGGTCGGCGAAAACGTCACGGAAGCCGCGATAAGAACCTTTGTAAAGCGCGTGCGAGATAAGGTCGGTAGTGATTTCATAAAAAATATCCCGGGACTTGGCTATAAGATCGATATAAATTTATGACGTAGCTTAGAATAATATAAATTTATATCATTTAAGTTTCTTTATATAGTTAATATTTTAAAATAACATCGATTATATTTTTGATTAATGCGAAATAAACAAGGAGGAATTTTATGCGACCGTCTGATATGCTGCATTATGACTACAGCGTGGCGAAGCTCTTTATGTTTTCGACGATAATATTTGGCATCGTCGGCATGGCTATCGGCGTTATCATCGCCTTTGAGATGGCCTGTCCGCAGATAAATCATATCATCGGCGAATACTCGGCTTTTGGCAGATTGCGCCCGCTTCACACAAACGGCATCATCTTTGGCTTTATGCTTTCTGGTATTTTTTCTACTTGGTACTACATCGGACAGCGCGTCTTGAAGGTCTCGATGAGCGAATCACCGTTTTTGATGTTTATAGGTAAATTTCACTTTTGGCTTTACATGCTCGTCATGGTAGCTGCCGTGGTGAGCCTTTTTGCCGGATTTAGCACTGCAAAGGAGTATGCCGAGCTAGAGTGGCCTATCGATATAGGTGTCGTGCTAGTTTGGGTGCTTTGGGGGGTCAGTATATTCGGACTCATCGGGATTCGCCGCGAGAAGACGCTTTATATCTCGGTTTGGTACTATATAGCGACGTTCCTTGGCGTTGCGATGCTTTATCTTTTTAATAATATGGAAATTCCGACTCGCCTAGTCAGCGGATATGGCTCGTGGCTACACTCGGTCTCGATGTATGCAGGCTCAAATGACGCGCTCGTTCAGTGGTGGTACGGGCATAACGCCGTTGCGTTCGTCTTTACCGTCGCCATAATCGCTCAAATTTACTACTTTTTGCCAAAGGAGAGCGGTCAGCCGATATTTTCGTATAAATTATCGCTCTTTTCGTTTTGGGGGCTGATGTTTATCTATCTTTGGGCGGGCGGACATCATCTCATCTACTCTGCGACGCCTGATTGGATGCAGACTATGGGCTCGGTATTTTCAGTCGTCTTAATACTGCCGTCTTGGGGATCGGCGATAAATATCCTTCTAACGATGAAGGGCGAATGGACGCAGCTTAGAGAGAGCCCGCTAATAAAATTTATGGTTTTAGCTTCGACGTTTTATATGTTCTCGACGCTTGAAGGGCCGATACTCTCGATAAAATCAGTCAACGCTCTCGCACACTTTACGGACTGGGTGCCAGGTCACGTGCATGACGGCGCACTTGGCTGGGTCGGCTTTATGATAATGGCTGCGATGTATCACATGACGCCAAGATTTTTCAAACGTGAAATTTACTCAAAATCTATCATGGAGGCGCAGTTTTGGGTGCAAACGACTGGTATCGTGCTGTATTTTGCCTCTATGTGGATAGCCGGTATCACACAGGGAATGATGTGGCGCGCGACTGATAGTTACGGCAGCTTACTTTACTCTTTCATCGATACGGTCGTCGTTTTGATACCGTATTATTGGATAAGGGCTATCGGAGGACTGCTCTATCTCATCGGCTTTTTGATGTTCGTTTATAATATCTATAAATCCATGTCCGCGCCTAAAATAAGCGCGGAGCCTAAGAGCGCTTCGCCTATGGGCACACGCGCCAGTGCGGAGGTGATGTGATGTTTGCTTGGTTGGAAAAAAATCCTTTCTTCTTTGCCGTAGGCGTTTTTATCGTCATCGCATACGCAGGCGTGATCGAAATTTTACCTGATTTTGCAAATCGCGCCAGGCCGCTTGAGGGAGTGAAGCCGTATAGCGTTTTGCAGCTTGCCGGCAAAAACATATATATGCAAGATGGCTGCAACACCTGCCATTCGCAAATGATACGCCCGTTTAAGTCAGAGACCGATAGATACGGCATGTATTCGCTAAGCGGTGAATACGCATACGATCGTCCGCATCTTTGGGGCTCGAAGCGCACAGGCCCTGATCTAAAGCGAGTTGGAAACTACCGCACGACCGACTGGCATGAGAATCACATGAAAGAGCCGGCATCTGTCGTGCCGGGCTCGATAATGCCGACGTATGAGCATATGTTTAAGAAAAATGCCGATATCGATACGGCCTACGCCGAGGCGCTTACCGTTAAAAAGGTCTTTGGTGCGCCTTACGATACGCAGGATATGCCGGCTCTTGGCACTTTCGAGCAAGTAAGCACGTCCGTGAAAGAGGAAGCCGGTGCGATAGTAGAGCAGATGAAAGACGAAGAGGTGAAAAAGGCTTACGAAAACGGCGAGATACGCCAGATAGTAGCCCTCATCGCCTATCTAAATAGCCTAAAATAGGAGCCAGAAATGGATATCAGAGAATTTCAAGCTTACGGATATTTTTTCTTCACCGTTTTTTTAGTGCTCGTTTTATACGGATATTTTTATCATCTTTACAAGTCCGAGCGCACGGGCAGGCGAGACTATGAGAGATACTCGAATTTAGCGCTAAACGATGAGTTTGAAAGTGAAATTTTAGAGCGAAACAGCGACGAGAAAGGACGATGATGCAGTGGTTCAACCTACAAGATAATGTAAATTTACTCTCCTTGATCGGAGCGCTCGTCATCATCGTTTTGACGATAGCAGTCGCCGGCAGATATGTCAGTCAGATGAAGGTGGCAAAAGACAGCACCGCACCGCTTAGCGAGCACAGCTGGGACGGCATAGGCGAATACAAAAACGACGTCCCGCTTGGCTGGGCGATAGTGTTCGTGCTGACGCTGGTTTGGGCGATCTGGTATTATCTGCTTGGATATCCTTTGAATTCTTACTCCCAGATCGGTGAATACAACGATGAAGTCAAGGCGATGAATGCGAAATTTGAAAAAGAGTATGCAAACCCTGACGCAAAGACGCTTCATGCGATGGGCGAGGGCGTGTATCTAGTCCAATGCGCCGCATGTCATGGCATCACGGGTGATGGTATAAACGGCAAGGCCGCAGATCTAAAAATCTGGGGTAGCCAAAAGGCGATCTATGATGTCATCATGAACGGCTCAAAGGGACTTGACTACCCTATGGGCGAGATGCCAGGAGGGCTGGTTGATGAGGAGAGCGCCAAGGCCATCGCAGCCTACGTGGCTAAGGATATAAGCGGCATCAAACAAACGCCTAACGAGGATTTGGTAGAGACGGGCAAGGCGATGTTTGCAGCCTGTGCAGCCTGCCACGGCGAGGATGGCAAAGGCATGGACGGTATGAGCCCCGATCTTAGCAGATACGGCACCGCAGACTTTGTCGTGGATGTCTTGCAGCGAGGTAAAAAGGGCGCTATCGGCACGATGCCTAAATTTAGCGACGGCAGGCTAAATTCCGTGCAGCAAAAGGCCGTGGGCGAGTATGTTTTGTCGCTTTCAAGGGGAGAATGATGGAAAATACCAATAGAAACGTTTTTGCGTTAAACGGCCTGACCGGCATGCTCGTAGCGACTGTGCTTTTGCTCGTTATCTTGGCGGTTTTGACATGCCTTGGCATATCGGTTCAAAAAGATGTCGCGAGCAAACCTTACACGATACAAGATCCAAGCGGCATCCAGATGAAAAGCCTAGATAACGCCAAACACGTGAAGATAAAGGAGTAGTGATGCTTGGCATTTTAAAAAAAGCCATCGTTTTGTTGATAATCGCTGCCGCCGCTATCTGCGCGTGGTCGGTCTTGACACCAAATCATCTTTTCGTTGGATGAAATTTGCTCCGGTTTTAGCGTTTATGTTTTGTGTAAATTTACTTTGCGCGCAAAATTTCGTGATAAATGACGATAAAATTTTAAGCGATAGAGTGAGCGCGAAGCTGCAAAGCATAGGCGAGGAGCTTTATGAAAAAAGCGGCATCGTTTTAAGCGTCGCAGCCTACGAAGATATCGGCGAAGAAGGGCTTAGCGAGCGAGCTAAAAGGCTAAATTTCAAAGCGCCTTATGCTCTTTTGATACTCGCCGTAAAGCCCAAAAAGATAGAAATTTTCGCCGATGAAGATACGCTAAAGCTCTTTGACAAGGAGCAGGTCTTAAGCCCTCATCCAGAAAGTGGCACGATACTACCGATATTGGTCTCCAAAAACGGCAAAGACGTCTATAACGCAGCCATTTTAAACGGCTATGCCGATATCGCCGAGCAGATCGCGGAAAATTTAGGCATTACTCTCGTAAATGGGCTTGGAAACGCGAACAAAAATACGCTAAATTTCCTAAGAGCGCTGATATATGGCTTTTTAGCAGTCGTTGCCATTTTTATCATCTACAAAAAGCTAAGAGCGAAAAATGGTTGAGAAGCAAAAGAGCTTTTGGCCCTACGGCATCCTCTTAGCCATCGTCCTTTGCGTGGCTGCGTGTGTGGCGACCATCATCATCTCGCTAAATCACCCCGTGCAGTTTGATAGCTTTTACATGGACAGATACCAAAACGTCGATGAAAACATAAACGAGATCAAGGCCGCTCAAGGGCGGTTTGAGGAGAAATTTAGCGTAGGATTTGGCGGTGCTGAATTTAAAAATTTACAAGGTCGTTTTGAGTTTATGATCGCTTCAAAATCAGGCGAGCTCTCAAACCTAAACGCCAAAATTTTACTCACGCGTCCTGAAACGAACGAATTTAACAAGGAGCTTGGCTCAAGCTTTCAAGGGCAAATTTTAAAAACCGATGAAATTTCACTGCCAAAAGAGGGCAGGTGGCAGATCTTGCTGAAGCTAAACGACGGTAACGATACGGGATTTTATAGATTCGACTTTAACGCCACACGCTAAATTTATATCGGTTTGGTTGGTTTTAATAAATTGGCTCTGTTACAATATTTCATTATTTCATTGATTTTTAGCCCTCAAAGTGAAGTCAAACCTTGCTAGCGAACTTATCGCCGCCGATTTTTGCTTCATGCTATGCGTTCGAAACTACAAAGTAGAAGCGAAGCAAGTGCCAATGCTTTATTAAACAGAGCCTAAAATTTTGCTATCATTTCGTAAATTTTAGGCATCGACGCCTTGCTAGAACAAAGTCAAAGAATATCAATGAAAGAAAATACGCTTTTTGTCTTTACCAACTCGCGCAAGATACGCAGTTTCAACGCTGCATTTGAAAACGGGCTCATCGCTAAGAGCATAACTATCGCGGAATTCGAGAAAAAAGCCGTTTTCGTAGCGGACAGGTTTGAGGCGGATGCGGCTTATTTACTTGTGCTGATGCAACGCGCTTGCACTGCCGTCAAAGAGGCGAATTCGGTGCTAAAGATCCCGAACGAATTTTTCGCTTTTTTGAAAAACAACGACTATCTTTTTTCGTTTTTCAAAGAGCTAGCCATCAGCAAAAAGAGCGTCGCAGATATAAAATTTAGCGATATTTACGCTGATTTTGAGGAGCACCTATCTATCCTGCAGGCCGTGCTAAGCGAGTATAAGAGGCTGCTTGAGGCTGAAAATTTATATGATGACATCCTTTTGCCTGAAATTTACAGCCTAAATGAAAGCTATGTGAGAGGATTTGACGAGATCGTCATCGATATAGACGGCTTTTTGAGCGAATTCGAGTGGGAGCTTCTTTTAAAGATTTCAAAGCTTGTTACGCTTAAGATCAGGTTTCAAACGAGTAAATTCAATCAAAAGCTGATAGAAAAGATCTCGCAGATCTCGGGGTTAGCGCCACAAAATTTTAGCTTGTATCAAAAATTCGAGCTAAATTTCAACGACATGTCGCTAACGCAAACCGGCTCGGTAAATCGCCAAAATGTAGTGCAAGTGCGTGAATTTGGGCTTAGAAGCTTGCAGTGCGCTTACGTGATGGCAAAGGTGAGTGAGTTTATCAAAGATGGTTTGAAGCCCGAAAATATCGTGGTTATCTTGCCTGATGAAAGCTTTAGCGAGATACTTAGGCTGCACGATAGCGGTCGGATGTTCAACTACGCGATGGGCGAAAATTTAAAGCGAACGAAATTTTTTCAAATTTTAAGCCGCATCGCGCACACTATAAATGAGGAAATTTCGCCTGATTTTGACTATGAAAATGCGCAAAGCTACGATGAAGAGGGCTTTATCCTCGGCTTGTTGGGAGTGAAAAAGGAGCTTTTTGAGAGATTTAAAGCCATTTACGAGCTGCCTTGCGAATTTGAGATGTTTGAAGGGCTCGTAAATGAAATTTTAGCCTTACAAGATGACAAAAGAGTCGGCAAAAAGGTGCAAAACGAGCTTTTCATACTCGGCAATCTAGCAAGATATTTTAAATTTAGTCTTAGGCAAATTTGCGAGATATTTTTGATGGGGCTATCTCGCCTTAGCCTTGATGATGTGGGCGGCGGAAAGGTCAGTGTGATGGGCGTTTTGGAGAGTCGTGGCATGCGATTTGACGGCGCCATTATCGTTGATTTTAACGACGAGCTGATACCAAAACGTAGCATAAACGAGATGTTTTTAAACTCGCGCGTGAGAGAAAAAGCTGGGCTCATCAGCTACGCACAACGCGAAAATTTGCAGAGATTTTACTACGAGAGCCTCATAAACGGCGCAAAAAAGGTCGCAATAAGCTACGTTTCAAACGATGAGAGCATCGCCTCGAGATTTTTAAAGGAATTTAGCTTCGTTAAAGATGCGAGGTTTAGCGACGAGGCGTATGCGAGCTTGCTTGGCAAACCTGGCGTAGCGCTAAATTTAGAGCCTGAAGAGATTATTTTGGAGCATGATTTTTTCGCGCAGGAGCTATCGTTTTCGACTCTGAATTTATACCTTAGCTGCCCCAGAAAATACTACTACGCTAAAATCCTAGCTATCCCCGAGCCCAAAACTATCGGCACTGCGCCAGCTTCTAGGCTAGGCGAGGCCGTTCATAAGGCGCTTTGCGAGTATTATCAAGGTGAGTTTTTTAGGCGGGCGCAGCGCTTTGACGTGACTGAGTTTAAAAAATGTCTTGGCAAATTCGCCCTCTCATCGCTTGAGTTTGAAATCTTGACTGTAAAATTCGACATTTACGCACAGTATGAAAACGAACGCCTAAAAGAGGGCGTCAGGGTGCTAGAATGCGAGAAAAACGTAAGCGGCGTGGAGTTTGAGGGCATCAAGATAAGGGGCGTGATAGACCGCGTGGACGAGCTTTCGGGACAAAAGATGATAATCGATTATAAAAGCGGCAAATTTGAGGATAAATCGCTTCAGTTGCCGTTTTATCAAGCGCTTTTGGGCGAGCGCTGTGAGGCGTTTTACTACGATCTAGGCGGTGAGATGACGCTAGTGCCCTCAAGATCGTCGCTTGAGGAGCTAAGAGCCGCGATAGAAGGGCTAAAAAACATAAACAAAACGAGGATAAATTTCGCCCCGAGCCCCGGTCAGCAGTGCAGATACTGCGTGTATAAGATCCTTTGTAAAGGCGAGCTATGAAGCGGTATCTAGCCCTAAAAGCCAGCGCAGGAAGTGGCAAAACCTTCGCACTTAGCGTGCGTTTCATCGCGCTTATCTTAAGTGGTGCGAACATCGCCGAGATCGTGGCTCTGACCTTTACGAAAAAAGCCGCCAACGAGATGAAAGAGCGGGTGGTCGGGACTTTTTTAAACCTTGAAAAAAAGCCGAGCGAACTGGCTGCGATATGCGAAATTTTGGGGCTTGGCGAGGATGAAATTTTAGCCCTTAGAGACGAGAGGATGGCTGATTTTTTACAAAGCGATCTTAAAATCGGCACTTTTGATTCGTTTTTTACCGGGATTTTACGCCAATTTAGCCTAAATTTAGGCCTTAGCGCGGACTTTAGCGTAAGCAGTGATCTTGCGAGCCTGCAGCGTCAAAAATTTGTAGAAAAAATAAGCCGCAATCCATCGCTTTTGCGCTCCTTAGCTGAATTCATCGTGGCGGCGGAAAAGAGTCAAAACAGCTTTTTTGAAACGCTCGAGAGGTTTTATGAAAATTTTGACAGCGTGAAAGCCGATAAAGACGCGAAATTTCCAAACGATGAGGCGGTGCGGACGGCACTAGGGAATTTGCTCGATTACGCCGTTTCAAACGGCGGCTCTCAAACGGCTCAGAACGCCTTTTTGCCGGGCTCGCCGGCTCAGATCGCTCAGCGCGGGTTTTTAGAGCATGAAAGCCTAGAATATAGGACATTTTCTAAAATTTACACGCCAAAGCTAGATGAGCTCTTTGGCGAGCTAAAAGAGGCTTTAAGGAGCTATTTTAGGCAGTTTGAGGAGTATAAGCTAAACGAGCTGAATCACTTTTTGACTCTTTATAAAGAGGCCAAGCTCGAGCTTGACAAAGAGCAAAACAGCCTTAGCTTTAGCGATATAAACAAGCTTGCTTACGAGCTTTTGACTAAAAATATCGACAAGCAGATGCTTTATTTCAGGCTTGACGGGCGCATAAATCACCTTTTGATCGACGAATTTCAAGATACGAACGTTACGCAATACGAGATCATCTTGCCTCTCGTGGCCGAAATCGTCTCCGGATACGGCCAAAACGGGCTTGGAAGCTTTTTTTACGTGGGCGATACGAAGCAAAGTATTTATAGGTTTCGCGGCGGCAAAAAGGAGCTTTTTGATAAGCTAAAAGCCCAATTCACGCAGATCGCGAGCGACGGACTCGATACGAACTACCGCAGCCTAAAGGGACTTGTCAAATTCACGAACGCTGTTTTTAAAGATAAAATTTTAAATTTCACCGAGCAAAAGGCGTCTAAAAAAGATGACGAGAGGCTAAATTTCGCCGTTAGCCAAGAGTGCGAGTATTTTGAGAGCGAGGCTGATGATCACGGCTTTTTGAAGGTCGTTAGTAGCGAAGATATCGTAAGTGGCGCGGTCGGTGAGGTAAAAAATTTCATCCGAAACGGTGTAGAGCCAAGCGATATAACCCTGCTTTGCTGGAAAAACGAGGATATAAACAAGCTCGCAAACGCCCTTAGCGAGCAGGGCATAAATAGCGTGAGCGAGGGCAGTCTGGGTCTGCTCGCTAGTCCTTACGCCAGAGCGCTGGTAGAATACGCGAAATTTTGCCTTTTTGGCGATAAAATTTATAAATTCAATACCCAAGCTATAGTCAAAGCAAATGCACCTAGGCTCGAGGTAAGGGCTGAAAACACGGCCTTTGAGAGCTTGCATTATCTAGCTATGAGGCTTGGCGTGGATACCTCAAACAGCGATGTTTTGAGGCTTTTTGAGCTAACGAGCGAGTATGAAAATTTAGCCGATTTCATCTTTAAGCTTGATAGCTTTGAGGGGCTTGCTATGCCAAAAAGTAGCCGGGGTGTGAAGATAATGACCGTGCACAAGTCAAAGGGACTGGAATTTCCCCACGTGA
Organism: Campylobacter curvus; assembly: GCF_013372125.1. Classification (NCBI taxonomy): domain Bacteria; kingdom Pseudomonadati; phylum Campylobacterota; class Epsilonproteobacteria; order Campylobacterales; family Campylobacteraceae; genus Campylobacter; species Campylobacter curvus. The sequence continues at coordinate 288,403 of NZ_CP053826.1, forward strand.
TAGTTTGCGATAAAATGGGTGCGGACAGGGCCGATACTTCAAGCTTTTTGGCTGAATACGACGTGAAAAACGGCTGGCAGATCATGCATAAGGTCAAGGGCAAGGAAAATTTCGACGAGGATTTTAGGACACTTAAAAATAGGGCCAAAGAGCTTGAAAAAGAGGAGGATATGAATAAAATTTATGTCGCCTTTACAAGGGCTACTCGCTCGCTAGTCGTCGTGAAAAATGCCGATCCCGGCGGCAGGAACCCGAGCTTTTTTAGCGCTTACGAGAAGAAAACGGGCGAGAGGGTCGAGTATCTTGATCTAAAGGATTTCACCTTTGGTAAAATTTTAGCCGATACGTCAACGCAAGCGCCAAAAGAAAATAGCGAAATTTTGCCTCAAATCGCACAGATCTCAAGACAGGAGACTCAAAGCACAGACAAGGAGGAAGGCACGAATTTAAGGGCGATCTATATCGGTCTGGCCTTTCACTACCTGCTTGAGATGGCGGCGAAATTTGACGAAGTCAGTCTGATCGCAGCTAGAGATTCCATGCAGAATAAATTTCATAAATTTTTATGTGCCGATGATTTGGATGATGTTTTTAAAAGAGGACTGAAGCTCATAAATGACGCTAAATTCAGAGAATTTACGGATGCAAAAAGGATATACAAAGAACAGCCAATTAAATTTGATGGAGCTCTAAAACAAATCGACCTGCTTTGTGTAGGAGAAGGTGAAATTTGCGTGATAGACTACAAAAGCTCGGATAAGAATATCGATGAAAATGTGTTTCAAGTAAGTGAATATAAAAAAGCAATCGCTGAATTTTATCCGAATTCGAGCGTCCGTGCGGTGATTTTTTATGCGCTTAGGGATAAAATTTCATATATTGAAGTTTAAATAATACTTAATTTAAGCTATATATAAGTAATCTTTAAATAAAATCACACTTCAAAAATTAACTTGGCAAAGGTAAGAAAATGACAAAAATAACAAAGCCAAACGAAGTTAAGCGAGAGTGGATCGTGCTTGATGCGTCTGGTAAGCGTTTTGGTAGATTGCTGACCGAAGTTGCGACTATACTTCGCGGCAAAAACAAACCATGCTTTACTCCAAACGTTGATTGCGGCGACTACGTCATCATCATAAACGCTTCAAAGGTAGAATTTACAGGCAATAACAAAGCTGAAGACAAGCTTTATCACAGACATTCAGGATATTTTGGTAGCGTAAAGAGTGAGAAGTTTGGCGATTTGATCGCAAACAAGCCTGAGAAGCTCTTCAAGCTTGCCGTTCGCGGAATGCTTCCAAAAACAAAGCTAGGCAGAGAGATGATAAAAAAACTAAAAGTTTATGCTGGCAGTGAGCATCCTCACACAGCACAAATCGCTAAAAAAGAAGGAAAATAATAATGGCAAAAGTTTATGCAACAGGTAAAAGAAAAACTGCCGTAGCGAAGGTTTGGGTAAAATCAGGAAGCGGGAAAATCGTAGTAAACGGAATGGATCTTAACACTTGGCTCGGCGGGCACGAAGCGATAAAGCTAAAAGTCGTTCAGCCGCTATTAGTTACGAAGCAAGAGAGCTTGGTAGATGTCACTGCTACGACATTGGGTGGCGGGTACTCGGCACAAGCGGAAGCTTTAAGGCATGGGATATCACGCGCTTTAGCAGCCATGGATGCTGATTTTAGAGCGGCTTTGAAACCAAAAGGCTTGCTAACTCGCGATGCACGCGTCGTCGAACGTAAGAAATTCGGTAAGAGAAAAGCAAGACGTAGCCCGCAATTCTCTAAACGCTAATGTGTTTTTCGCAAAATTCCAAGTGCTTTTTGCTTGGGTTTTGCGAGTTGAAATTTTGGAAGTTCGTATTTTAGGTATTAAACTATAATTTACAGATAGTTTATAAAATTTTTGTTACAATAACGATTGTCTTTCATAAAAGAAAATTTATTAAAGAAAGGAATTCTATTATGAAAAAGATTGCTTTAGCTATGGTAGCTGCAACTGCACTTTTTGCATCTAATGCAGCATACAACTACGAAGTTACTCCAACTGTTGGCGGAGTCCACCCAGAAGGTAACCTTGGTATCAACGATCATGTGACTGTCGGTATCAGAGCTGCTAGAAACCTTGAGAATATATTCTTCGATCAATTAGAGCTTGGCGTTGATTATACTCATAAGGCAAAAGAAACAGTAAATGGCGTATCAAGAGAGGGACGTGCACTTAGATATCACGTAAACCTTGTAAAAGATATATTCAACTTTACTGATGCCTTTGGCGTTTATGGCCTTCTTGGCGTTGGATACGAGGATCTTCCAAAACAATTCGTAGATAACGAAGATGGTGGCTTTGGTCAATACGGTCTTGGACTAAGATATCAAGTCACTGATAGATTTGCTCTTAAAGCCGAGGCTAGAGACGCTATCAAATTTGAGCATGCAGACCACAACCTATTCTATTCACTAGGATTTGGCATCGGTCTAGATTCAAAAGCTGCTCCTGCAGTAGCTGCAGCTCCTGCTGCGACTGTTACAGAAGTCGTTATTCTTGACGATGACAATGACGGTGTGCCAAATGATATCGACAAATGCCCTAATACCCCGGCTGGTGTCGTAGTAGACGAGACAGGTTGCGAGAAAGTTATCGTTCTTAGAGACTTAGACGTAAATTTTGCGTTTGACAGCTATAAGGTTGGACCGAGTTATGCTGCCGAGATCAAAAAAGTTGCCGACTTTATGGGAGAACACCCAGAATATAGAGTTGTTCTTGCAGGACATACAGATAGCGTAGGCAAAGAGGCTTACAACCAAAAACTATCTGAGAAAAGAGCTAAGGCTGTTGCTGAAGTCCTTGAAGGATACGGCGTAGAGAAGAAAAAGATATCTACTATCGGATATGGCGAGCTTAGACCTATCGCTACAAACAGCACAAAAGAGGGTCGCGCTCAAAATAGACGTGTCGAAGCTACTTTCAATAAGTAATTCACTACTCACTCAACTAATCACGGGGCTTGGCTTAGGTCAAGCCCTTTTTTATTTGTAAGGTAAATTTTGAAAAAAACGATACTTTTTGACTTGGACGGTACACTCATCGACTCGACTCCTGCTATATTAGATGGCTTTGATACTGCCTTTAAAACCCACGGACAACCTCTGCCGGATCATGAAAAGATAAAATCTCTAGTTGGCTATCCTCTTGATGTGATGTTTGAAGAGCTTGGAGCACCTAAAGATCTTGTCACTGACTATATCAGGGCCTATAAAAAGCGTTACGAGCAAATTTATCTTGATCAAACGACTCTTTTGGGATCCGCAAAAGATGCGTTAAAGCTTGCAAATTCGTTTGCTGATGTAGGCATAGTAACCACAAAAACATCAAAATTTTCAGCTATTTTATTAAAACATTTAGGCGTTATGCAGTATATCGATATAGTAATCGGTAGAGACGATGTCAAGCGTCCAAAACCAGATCCCGAGCCCGTAAATTTAGCCCTCGCACGACTTGGTAAGGACAGCGCGGAGCACCGCCAAAACGCCTTTATGATAGGTGACACGCTGATGGATATGCTCGCGGCAAAGGCGGCTGGTGTCACGGGGCTTGGGCTGCTTTGCGGCTACGGGACGCTCGCAGACTTACAAAAATACACGGATTTGATATTTGAAAATTCTCTCGAGGCGACCGAATACGCTGCTAATTTGTAAGGTCAAATTAACAAATTTATAGGCTTTGTTTTAAAAAGTGTTAATTTTTAAAATTTTAAGTACTCAAGCGTAGCCAAATCTTATTAGCGAGCTTATTGCAGCTTTTCAAGAAGCAATTGCAAGCACGAAGCAAAAATCGTGCTATGTGTTGGGCTACTAGCTCCCACACTCTACTATCAAGGAATTCGCGAATAGCGTTTGAGTAGTGTAAAGAAACGAAAAATTAGGGAAGCCCGCAGGGGCTGAGTAGTTTTTTCTCGGTCGCGCTTAGCTTCCCTTAGAAATGTCCCTTTCGGGTCGCGTTGTTCATTTTTTGCTTCACTTCGTTTGCAACTGCAAAACAAAAAGATTTTCTTGAAACGCTTGTTCTACTCAAATGTTGTTCGCATTCTCCTGTGCTAGGTATCTCCTGGAGTAGGATAAGATTTGCGAAGCATTTGTTTAAGATTTAAGGCCATCAGCACTTTTTAAAACATAGCCATTTTATATCGATTTGCTTGTAATTTTTAGCCGTTTTGCCTTGCAACATGCCAAGGCTTGTTATGGCATAACAGTAAATTTATCCTAAAAAGCAAGAGCAAACATCGAATTTTGTATTAAATTTACCCGCGTGATGTAATACCAAAGCTCCTCCCAAGCAAATTTATCCCTTTGCGGCAATAAATTCAAAGCCAAATTTACCCTTTGCCGGTGGATTTAAATTTCCACAGCGCGGCGCAAAATAAAACCAGTCCGCACGCTCCAAATATCGCTCCCGCGTCACCCACACGCGCTAGCCCAAGGTGCGTCATCACCTGATGTCCTATGAGCGCGCCACCGCCGATGCCGATGTTATAAATCGCCGAATATATCGACATCGCCACGTCCGTCGCCTCGGGGGCTAAATTTAGCACCTTTATCTGCATACTTAGCCCGATACCGGAGATCCCAAGCCCCCAGACAAAGGCTAGCAGTAGCATTTGCGTCTCGTTTTTGACGAGCAAATTTAGCGCCAGCAGCGAAGCCGTGATAAAGAGGATCGAGATTATCAAAAAGCCGTTTGGTATGAGTTTGTAAAATTTGCCAAAAAGCAGGCTCGCCACGATACCCGAAAAGCCAAAAATCAGCAAAAATATCGTGATGAAGCCACCTCCGTTTGCGCCAAGCTGCTTGATAAAGGGCTCGATGTAGCTATACGCCGTAAAATGCGCGCTCACGATGAGCACGGTAAGGGCGTAAAGCGTCATCAAAAGCGGCTTTTTGGCTAGCAGCGGCATGCTTTTGAGCGAGCCCGCGCGCCTGCTTGGCAAAAGGGGCAAAATTTTATAAAGCAGCACCGTCTCCGCCGCCGCAAATGCCGCAAGCAAGCCAAAGGTGACGCGCCAGCCAAAGGTGTCGCCCACGATGCGCCCAAGCGGCAGCCCCAGCACCATCGCAAGCGACGTGCCAAGTGCGAGCAGTCCGATCGCCTGCGAGCCTTTGTTTATCGGCGCGACCCTGACGGCGAGCGATGCGGTGATCGACCAAAATATCGCGTGCGAGGCGGCGATACCGATACGAGCGAGCACCAGCACCCAAAAATCCCACGCCACGGCAGCTAAAACGTGGCAGGCGACGAAGAGCAAAAATACGTTCAAAAGTAGCCTTTTGCGCTCTAATTTCGCGGTCATCAGCATGAAAGGCAGCGACAAGATCGTGACCATCCACGCGTAGATCGTGATGATGAGCCCGGTGTCTGAAACCCTCATGCTAAAATCGCTCGCGATGTCGCTAAGAAGGGCGACGGGGACAAATTCGGTGGTGTTAAAGATAAATGCGGCAAATGCAAGCGCAATGACCCTAAAATAGGCAATACGATGAACGTTTATCATTAAAATTTTTCCTTTTGAAATGTCTAATTTTAGCAAAATTTATGATGGGCGGCGGCGGGAATTTGGGTTGTAAATTTTTGGATTTGGCGTGGTGTTGTAAATTTAAGTGAAGTGTCAAAATTTAAGGTTCTATTTTGATAGAGTATTGTTTTCGTGAATTGTAAAATTTTGCAAATTTATCAAGGGGCGGACGGGTGTTCTACTTGCGAAGCGTCTCCCCCTTCCGCCCCTTAGACCCCACCTTCCCCCACTGCACGCCTAAGGGGTTGCATTCGTGCCTGACGGCACTGCAACGTTAAATTTGGGTATTCAAAATTTAGTTTCAATCGAAGTCAAATCTTATTAGCGAGCTTATCAGCGCCGATTTTTAGAGAGCTGGCAGACGCGACCGAAAATCGTGCTATATGTTTGGCGTCTTGCGAAGCGTTTAGCATATTAAATCTTTGTCAAAACAAAGTCCAAATTTAAATCTAAATTTTCACTTGCCTTTATCAAAATCGCCTGAAAGCAAAATTTTAAATTCACGTCAAAATCCCTAAATTTTGGACTTTGCTAAATTTACAAAACGCTAAATTTTAAAATCACATCGGCGCGTTAAGGTAAATTTTTAGGATTTAATCTTATAATTAAAGATTTTCAAAATAGGGCAAATAATGAGTAAAATAATGAAAACTATGGACGGAAACGAGGCTGCGGCGCACGCAGCTTACGCATTTACGGAGGTCGCAGGCATCTACCCGATCACTCCTAGCTCGCCGATGGCGGACTACACCGATATGTGGGCGGCTCAGGGCAAGAAAAATCTATTTGGTATGCCCGTTAAAGTCGTCGAAATGCAAAGCGAGGGCGGAGCTGCGGGCACGGTGCATGGCTCGCTGCAAGTAGGCGCACTGACCACGACCTACACAGCTTCGCAGGGCTTGCTTTTAAAGATCCCAAATATGTATAAGATCGCGGGGCAGCTGCTGCCTGGCGTCATCCACGTGAGCGCGCGTTCTCTGGCGGCCCAGGCGTTATCGATCTTTGGCGATCATCAAGACATCTACGCCTGTCGGCAAACGGGCTGGGCGATGCTAGCTAGCGGCTCGGTGCAAGAGGTGATGGACATCGCGGGCGTCGCTCACCTTGCCGCGATAAAGGGGCGCGTGCCGTTTTTGCACTTCTTTGACGGCTTTCGCACGAGCCACGAGATACAAAAAGTCGAGGTGATGGATTATTCTCACTTTGATAGGCTTCTTGATAAAGACGCGGTGCAAAAATTTAGAGACGAGTCGCTAAATCCAGAGAGCCCGAAAACTCGCGGTACAGCGCAAAACGATGACATCTACTTTCAAACAAGAGAGCTTAGCAATCGCTTCTACGACGCCGTGCCTGAGATAGTGGCGGAGTATCTGCGCGAAATTTCAGCCATAACCGGACGCGAGTATAAGCCGTTTAACTACTACGGCGATCCTGACGCGACACGCGTTGTGGTGGCGATGGGCTCGGTGACACAGACGCTTGAAGAAGTGGTCGATCATCTATGCGCAAAGGGCGAAAAGGTGGGCGTCATCAAAGTGCATTTGTACCGACCATTTAGCGTGAAATATCTCTTTGACGTGATGCCAAAAAGCGTGCGAAGCATCGCCGTGCTAGACCGCACAAAAGAGCCCGGTAGCCTTGGCGAGCCGCTATATCTTGACATCAAAGCGGCGTTTTACGGACGCGAAAACCAGCCCGTGATCGTGGGCGGCAGATACGGTCTAAGCTCAAAGGACGTTGATCCCGCGCAGATGCTAGCCGTGTTTGAAAATTTAAATTTAGAGCGACCAAAGGACGGCTTTACCGTCGGTATCGTCGATGACGTGACATTTACTTCGCTTCCGGTCGGGGAGAAAATTTCACTGAGCGACGAGAGCGTTAAAGAGTGCCTATTTTACGGACTTGGCGCGGACGGCACGGTCGGAGCGAATAAAAACTCCATCAAAATCATCGGCGACAAGACCCCGCTTTACGTGCAGGCGTATTTTGCCTACGACAGCAAAAAATCAGGCGGCTACACGCGCTCGCACCTACGCTTTGGTAAAAATCCTATCCGCTCGACCTACCTCGTCTCAAACCCGCATTTTGTCGCGTGCTCGGTCGCGGCGTATCTTGACATCTACGATGTGATCGGCGGTATCAGGCAGGGCGGGACGTTTCTTTTAAATTCTATCTGGGACGCGGCTGAAACTGTGGCGAAGCTGCCAAATAAAGTAAAGAAAATTTTAGCCCAGCGAAGCGTAAATTTCTACATCATCAACGCAACTAAGCTCGCCCGCGAAATAGGGCTAAAAAACCGCACGAACACGATCATGCAGTCAGCTTTTTTCAAGCTTGCAGACATCATCCCTTTTGAAGACGCGCAAAAATACATGAAAGAATACGCCCACAAAGCCTACGCCAAAAAGGGCGAAGCGATCGTGGAGATGAACTACAAGGCGATCGATGTGGGCGCAGACGGGCTGGTGAAGGTCGCGATTGACCCTGCGTGGGTAAATTTAAGCGAGGATAACCACAGCGGCGTGAGTGCGTATAGGGGCAATAAATTTATCGAAAATATCGTTAAACCTATCAACGCCGCGCAGGGCGACAGTCTGCCGGTATCGGCGTTTTTGGGTTTTGAGGACGGACACTTTGAAAACGGCTCGACAGCTTACGAGAAGCGCGGTATCGGCGTCATGGTGCCAAAGTGGATCGAGGGCAACTGCATCCAGTGCAACCAGTGCGCCTTCGTCTGCCCGCACGCTGTCATCCGCCCGTTTCTTATTAGTGACGAGGAGCTAAATTCCGCCCCGCAAAGCGTCAAAGATCACGTCCTGGACGCAAAAGGCAAAGAGCTCAAAGGGCTAAAATATAAAATTCAGGTCAGTCCGCTTGATTGCACCGGCTGCGAGCTTTGCGCGCAAAACTGCCCGAGCAAGGAAAAGTCGCTCGTGATGGTGCCTCTTGGCGAGGAGCTTGACAAAAACGAGCAAATCAGCGCTGATTATCTATTTAAAAACGTGAGTTACAAAGACGATCTCATGAGCAAAGAAAGCGTGAAAGGATCGAGCTTCGCGCAGCCGTTGTTTGAGTTTCACGGAGCGTGCCCTGGATGTGGTGAGACGCCATATATCGGGCTCATCACGCGCCTTTTTGGCGAGCGCATGATCGTGGCAAACGCCACAGGATGTAGCTCCATCTACGGCGGTAGCGCACCGAGCACGCCATACACGACGAACAAAGACGGACACGGCGTTGCGTGGGGAAATTCGCTATTTGAGGACAACGCCGAATTTGGCATGGGTATGAATGTGGCTACGGAGACCATCCGCCACCGTATCGAAGACATCATGCTTCGCACCAAGGACGCCGTGCCAAACGCACTCGCCGCGCTTTACACCGACTGGATAAATTTCAAAAACGACGGCGAAAAGAGCGCGCAGATCCGCGATATGCTGGTTAAAATTTTAGAGCAAAATTTGGGCGCTCCTGGCGTGCGCGAAATTTTGAGTCTAAAAAAATATCTCGCTAAAAAATCGCAATGGATCATCGGCGGCGACGGCTGGGCGTATGACATCGGCTTTGGCGGGCTAGATCACGTGCTAGCAAGCGGTGAAAACGTCAATGTACTGGTGCTTGACACCGAGGTGTATTCAAACACGGGCGGTCAAAGCTCCAAGTCAAGCCGCGCTGGCTCGATCGCGCAATTTACTGCCTCTGGCAAACCGATGCAAAAAAAAGATCTTGGCTACATCGCGATGACCTACGGCAACATCTTCGTCACGCAGATAAACTCCAACGCCAGCCAAGCAAACACGATAAAAGCGATCATGGCAGCCGAAGCCTACGAAGGACCAAGCCTAGTCATAGCCTACTCGCCGTGTATCGCGCACGGTATCAAAGGCGGCATGGCGCACTCTGGCGGACAGGGCGAGCTAGCGACGAAGTGCGGCTACTGGCCGACCTACACCTACGACCCGCGCCTCATGAAAGAGGGCAAAAATCCTCTGAAAATGACGTCAAAAGAGCCTGACTGGACGCTTTACGAGGAGTTTTTGCTAAACGAGGTGCGATATAACTCGCTCAAAAAAACCAATCCCGAGCATGCAGACGAGCTACTACGCAAAAACAAAGAGGACGCCAAACGTCGCTACCGCCAGCTAAAACGCCTAAGCTTGGCTGACTTTAGCGATGAGGTGGAGCAAGAAATTTCTGCTGACGCGCAGACGAGCGAGACCGCTACCGACATGGCGGTAGAGGCGTAAATTTAAAATTTAAGCCGCATGGATGCTGGTTTGTGCGGCTTTTGGTTTAAAATTTTATTTATGGTGTTTGTAAATCGCTCGCTCATCACGAACGAAAATCGCGGCTATGCTTTCGCCTGTCTGATTTTGGCTGGTTAGAATTTCGCTCATGACCTGCTACTTGCCTAACGGCAGGTTTAAAAATCAGCTTGACCCTCGTTGCCATGTGAAATTTTACCTCATCGTTTTCTGACTTTATTATTAAATTTGGCTAAAATTCGTTCTAAATTTAAAGGAGCTAAAATGAAAAAGATAGGTCTTATCGGTGGTATGAGCTACGAATCGACGATCGCTTATTACCAGCTCATCAACAAAAAGATAAACGAAAGGCTTGGCGGGCTAAATAGCGGCGAAATTTTGCTAAGTAGCGTGAATTTCGAGCATATCGAAGAGTGCCAAAGGCTTGACAAATGGGACGAGGCGGGCGAAATTTTAGCCGCTCACGCTAGAATTTTACAAAGAGGCGGTGCGGACGCGATATTTATTTGCACGAACACCATGCACAAGGTCTATGACGCGGTGCAAAGCGCTGTGAGCGTGCCCGTAGTGCATATCGCCACTGCGACACTAAAGGAGCTAAAAAGATGCGATATAGATAAAGTGGGACTGCTTGGCACGATCTACACGATGAGCGAGCCTTTTTATAAAGATGAGCTAATGCGTGGCGGTGTAGAGGTCATTACTCCTAACGCGGACGAGATGAAACTCGTAAATGACGTCATCTTTGACGAGCTTTGCCATGGTGAAATTTCACCCGCTTCAAAGCAAAAATTTCTCTCTATCATTGTAAATTTAAAGGCTCGCGGCGCAAAGGGTGTAATACTTGGTTGCACCGAAATAGGGCTTTTGGTAGCGCAAAAGGATACGGACGCGAGACTCTTTGACACCACTTTGATACATATTGGTGAGGCTATTGAGCTAGCTTTATCTTTCTAATTAAAAAATAATTTTTATTTTAGCTCAATTTATTTTGGTTTGTAGTAAAATTTCGCCAAACTTTAAACAAATTCAAAACAAAGGAGCTAAAATGTTTGGTGTCATAATAGGAACGATAACATTATTTATTGTCGGTTGGGCGATCGTAAAGGGCAAATACGCGCCGCTCGTGCTTTTTCTTTCGGGGATTTTTATGCTAGCTTGTTCGGTCGCTTTGGGGACGGGGCACTTTATGCCAAAGCAAGCCGTCGCGACAGGAAACGAATATCTAAATATCATCGAATACATCCGCTACATGTTTTCAAACAGGCTGGCAAATTTAGGCCTCATCATCATGTTTATGGTCGGTTTTGCCACGTATATGACGCATATCGGTGCAAACAGCGCCTTTGTCTCTATCGCTACGAAGCGTCTAACGAATATCAAAAATCCTTACTTTATGATATTTATCGCCTTTGCTATAGCAAAGCTCGTAAGTATGGTCATCACGAGCGCAGTTGGGCTTGGCGTGCTCTGCCTTGCGCTGCTTGGACCGGTGCTTATTTCCTTGGGGCTAAATAAACTTACCGTTGGCTCGATATGCTGCATGTCCGGAGCCGCGTCAATGGTGCTTATCGGCGCATCGACCGCCGCCGCGGCAAAGGCGTGCGAGCTTTCGCTTTTGGACTATGTTTTTACGTATAAAATTCCCGCCGCACTGCCGACTACGATCGTAATGGGCGTGGCTTTGGTGTTTTGGAACAGATACCTTGATAAAAAGGAGGGCTGGGTTTGCAGCGAACATGTGGGTGAGACGATAGAATTTGACGAAAAGACGCAAGCCCCGCAAGCCAGCGCGCCTAAAATTTACGCTATCTTGCCATTTTTGCCGATGATATTGGTCGTCGTTTTTTCTCAATACTGCATCAAGTCCATCAAGCTTGACATCTCGGCTATCATAATCCTTTCCGTCGTCATCGCGATGCTTTGCGAGGCGATCAGGCATAAATTTAGCTTTGAAACGATCGCCGAGGGGCTAAAAATATTTTTCCAAGCCATGGGTAGGAGCGTGAGCGGAGTGGTCGCGCTCATCATCGCAGCGGGCGTATTTGCGGAGGGCTTTAAGGCTCTTGGAATGCTCGATAGTATCGTGAGCTTGGCAAATTCTTTGGGCTTTGGTGGCTTTGGTATGTCGGTACTTTTTGTCGTCATCACCACGCTTATTACTATCATCTCGGGTTCAAACGGTGCGAGCTTTTACCCGCTCGTCGAGATGGTACCACACATCGCATCAAAGCTAAACGTAAGCTCCGTTATGCTAGTACTCCCGATGCATCAAGCCTCCACCATCGCCCGTCCACTCTCGCCCGTAGCCGGTGTCGTGGTCGCGATAGCCGGTATGCTAAAATGCAGCCCGCTAAGCCTCGTAAAACGTTGCAGCGTGCCGGCGATCCTTGGTCTTATCAGCCATCACATTTTTGTATTTTTGCTCGCTTTGTGAGGTGAGAGATGCTGCCTAGATGGACATTTGACGATGTTTATGGAGATCTTAACGATGAAAAATTTACAAGCTCGCTTCAAAATTTAGACGCGCTAGTCGGTGAAATTTACGGTGCAAATTTACCGCTAAATTTAACGGCGCAAAAATATCAACTCGCACTCGAAGAGGCAAATTCGCTGCTCGCGTTTTGTCGCTGCAAGTCAAGCGAAAATACAAAAGACGAGCGAGTGGGCGCGATAGAGGCTAAGATAGAGGCGAGCTTATCAAAACTTGAAGAGATAAAAGAAAATTTGTTTGAAAAATTTGACGGGCTTTTGGCGGATGACAAACTTTGGAGCGAGCCTGCGATCGCCGCGCTGAAATTTCTTTACGATGAGCGTAAAAACAGCTGGCAGATGAAGCTTTCAAAAAGCGAGCGTAAAATTTACGATGAGCTGGCACAGGCTAGCTTCACTCCGCTTTACGGCGTTTTTAGGCACTTAAATAACCTGATAAACATCGAAGCTACCGATCAAAACGGCGCGCGTAGCACTTATAGTCTCGCAAAATGTGGCGGCATTTTAAAGGGTTCGCCTGACGGGACGCTGCGAAAGAGCGTGTTTGAGGGCTTGCAAAGACACTACGACAAGCACGCGAGCCTATATGTCGATGTGATAAATTTGCTTCAAGGCTTTAGGCTTGATAAATTTAAACGTGCAGGCGTCGATCGTCTTACGCCAAGCTTTGAACAAAATAAAATAAGTGCGCAGGCTGTGGGCGCGATGTTTGAGGCGCTAAAACTTAGGCTAGAGAGCATAAGAGAGTGCGTAAATTTACGTGCAAAGTATTTTGAAAGCGGCAAAATTTACGCCTGCGACCTGCTCGCTCCTTCGCCTCACTCCTCAAATGCACAGATCCCTTACGAAAGCGCGATAGATACGATTTGCGAGGCTTTGGGCGAGGTGGGCGAGGAGATCCCGGGGTTTATACGCATGATGTTGCAAAAGGGCTGGATCGAAGCTGATACGCGAGAAAATAAAGCCGGCGGCGCGTTTTATACGAGATTTGATAAATTTAAGCAGCCGCGCGTATTTTCCACATATATGGGCACACAAGCGCATATGATCCAGCAAGCCCACGAGCTGGGGCACGCGTGGCACTACTGGATAATGCGTGATATGCCAAGCGTGCAAACTCACTTTCCTATGTCGCTAGCAGAGACGGCGAGTACGTTTAACGAAGCGGTTTTGAGAAACTATCTGCGAAAGAATAGCACGGATAAAAATTTACTCTTTGACATCTTGTGGCAAGAGCTAAAATCAGCCGCAAATTTTATGCTACATATCAGCGTGAGATACGAGTTTGAGACGGCTTTTTTGGCGGCGAGGCAGGAGCAAATTTTAACCGCTGCAAAGGTAAATGAGCTGATGCTTGAAGCGTGGCGCAAATGGTACGGAGATAGCGTGCAAGACACCGAGCTTTTCTTGCCGTATTTTAAGCTACATTTTTACAAAACCGATCAATACATCTACAACTATCCTTACACCGTGGGCTACCTACTATCGCAGTTTTTGCTGGGCGAGTTTAAGGCAATGGGGGCTAAATTTATCGGCGTGTATAAAGAATTTTTGCGCGATTGCGGGCGGATGAGCGTCGAAGCGCTGCTTAAAAAATACTTTGATAAAGACGTTACAAAGTGCGAATTTTGGCTACTTTGCATAGATAATGCACTTAGCTACGCACAGGAGTTTAAAAGACTGGAAACAGAGTTGAGCACTCAGTAAATTTTTATATCTTTTTGTCGATATAAAAAGAAATTCATTTAAAAGGATATTAAATGAACATCATCGGCACTTTAAATTTAGCTCGCGATACTTACGCTATCGATACGGATATCAAAAATTTACAGCTAAATGCGTCCGGTGCGCAAAAGATAGATCACTTGCTTTTGACTAAAAGAGAGGGCTTGCAAAAAGAGGCGCAAAGGCTGATTTCTGAATACATAAGCGCCGAGGCAGCCGGATATAAGCTCGGCACGAACGGCATAAACGAAAATTTGTATTTTAACTCCATAAACGCACAAGCTTTCATGGATAAAGACAAGTCCTTTTCGGGAGATGTAAAAAGCGATCTTTGGGCCGTGTCTGACAAAAAATATAAAAATTTAAACGATGATGGCGTTTTAAAAGCCTTAAAGAACGCTTACGGTGATGTGAAGCTGTTTTTAGACTTTTATGATGACGGGACGAATACCTTGGAGCTAAACGGTGCTAGTGCGTTATTTGGGCTTGATAGTAACAAGGACGGGACGCTCTCGTCAGAGGACGAGCTGTTTTACAAGATAAAGGTCAAGGGCTACGACAAAGACGGGAACGAGAAAATTTCAAGGCTTAGCGATCTGCTTAGCGGCATAGACCTCACGAAATTTATAAAAGACGAGATAATAAACTACGCGCAAAAAGAGACGGACGAATATAACGCCAAGATCGATGCGCTGCCAAAAAATAATGCGAAAAAATATCTACTCAAAAAGAAAAATATAGATTATCTCGACTACCGCCAAACACGCAATGCGTCAAACCCCTACACGCTCATAAAGGCCGAATATCGATACGAAAAGCTACAAAGCGACGAGGTGCAAAATTTCTTTCAAAAATATACCGGCGCGGACGGCTGGGTCGATCTAAGAGATAACAAAGTCTTTAACAAAACCAGTAAGCTAATAAATTTCGCCTATCTTAAAAAGAGCCTGGACGGCAACGCGCGCCTGGCGGAATTCAACCCGATCGTAAAGACGCATGAGGGCCTTAGCGAGGACTTCTCCTACACGAAGTATCAAAAGCAAAATTTTAAAAAGCTTTATGAGGATTACATGGCTGCCTCAAGCGAGCATTACGAGAGAGTCGATGAGCTGATCAAAAATTTAAAAGATGGCGGCGCGCCAGATGCCGATGTGCTGATAGCAAAGCTGCGAACGACCAAATCCTCGCGTATGGTAAGCATCGAAAACGAGTTTAAAGCTGCAACGGGAATGAACTTTAGCCAAAAGAATTTGCAAAGGGTGAAATTTGGCTTTGAAAATGACGAGAAGGCCACCGCATACGCGCTAAAAGATACCGACGCGGTCGTAGCGATGAAGCTTAGCAAGAGCGGGTTTATCACGCTTAGATTTGACAGCGGACGCGAGATCGTGGTGAACGAGCTTTACTCTGACACGGGCAGTCTAAATTCCCTCAGCAAAGACAAACGCATCAGCCCGAACCAAGAGATACAAACGATGAGCGAGGAGCAGATAAATTCGCTCGATTTTGACAAGATAGCGGTCAAAACTGATGAAGCCAAAAATGAGGTTAAAAGCCTAAGAGAGCTTGGTGCGAAGCTAGTCTCAAGGCTCACGGACAACAAATACGCGATCTATCTAAGTAACGGCGATATCATGGTGGCAAAGGAATTTTACAACATAACCTACATAGATAAATTTCTAAACGGCGATGAAAATTTTAAAGTGGACAGGAAGGATAGGTTTTATCCTAAAGTCGATAAGCTAGCCTAAAGGTAAAACAAAGCCTTTAAATTTCATGTTACGATTCTTCTCATAAATTGATAATAAATTTCATAACTAAGAAATAATTTAGCTAAGATAATTTATAATCACTATCAATAAAAATAAATTTAGTTTAGGAGTTTGATATGTCAGTTTTAGTAATCGGAGCAGATGAGATAACACCAATAAAAGCCGTTTTGCATGATTTGGGCGCAGAAAAGATCGAGCACTGGGACGCCAGAAACGAAAACCGCGTAAATCGCAAGCCTATCCCTCAAGATACCGAGTGTGTCGTGATGCTGACTAGTTTTTTAAATCACAACACGATGAAAACGATAAAAACTCAAGCCAAAAAACGCAACATCCCGATAGTCTGTGCAAAACGAAGCGTCAGCTGCGTATTTTGCGAATACTGCAAGGTCTTTGGACTGGATAAGGAATTTGGATGCAAAGCAGAATAATCGATGAAATTCGGGCATTCATCAGATATTGGCGAAATAACTCCAAGTATTTTTGCAGGGCTTGACAAGCTCTCGCAAGCCAGAATTTTCATCACGCTTTACAACGCTAGCGTCGAGCGGGAGCTTATGATCCCGCTTAGCTACGCGAAATTTTTAAACATCAAAGATATTTTTAACGCTCGTATAAACACGCTTTTAAAGCCTAAATTTTTAAACCCTAAATGTGCAAATAGCCTTTGTTTGGCCTCAAATGCTGTGATAGAGGCATATTTAAAAAATGAATTCAGCTCGCTGAAATTTATAGCAAAGCAGCCAAAACACGCGGCTGCAAAGATGATAAAAATGCTTTATGCAAAGGGAGAGTTTGAAATTTGTCTTGATGCAAACGATATGTTTTCTCAGTTTGTTTATGATAAAATAGCCGCCAAACATCACGACAAAGAGGTCGCTTTTGAAAACGGTATCATCTCGATCAGACAAGGCGGCAGAGAGCTTCTTAGCGTCATGCCAAGCTTTAAATACGTAAATCTTGATGATATGCGAAATCTTAGCGATGAGATAAATCGTGCTGTGGGCGTTTTAAATTCGAAAAATCACGAGAGAATTTATATCGTTTTCCCGCGAAATAAAGAATTTAAACATCATGTTGAGGTTAGGCATTGCGGCTGCATGCAAGGCTCTTTAAAGCTCGTGCCTTATACGATTAGCAATAAAATTTTTTAAAAAGGAAAGAGATGATAGGTATAATCTACGGAAGCAGTATGGGAAATACTGAAGAGGCGGCTCAATTTCTAGGTGAAAATTTAGGCCTTGAGAACGAAGTCTTAAACATCTGTGACGTCGATGCACAAAAGATAAACAGCTTTGATAAGCTGATATTTGGCACTTCTACTTGGGGTAGCGGCGACTTGCAAGACGACTGGGACGCATTTGATTTTAGCGCATTAAAGCTTAGCGGTAAAACGGCCGCATTTTTCGGTATGGGCGATAGCGAGAGCTACTCGGACGAATACTGCAACGGTATGGCTAAGCTTTATGACGCAGTAGTGGCGCAAGGTGCAAAACCGGTGGGCGAAGTGAGCACCGACGGATACACATTTGACGGCTCTGATGCCGTAAGAAACGGTAACTTTATAGGTCTTGCACTCGATGCGGATAATGAAAGCGACAAAACCGAAGGCAGGATCCTCGCTTGGATAGAGCAGATAAAGCCATTTTTTGCTTAAGACCCTAAACTAAAATTCTTTAAATTTGGCGCCCTGCTTATACGGGGCGTCCGCTTGCTTTTAAATTTTTTAAATTCTAGTCGCTTCGCCACTTTGACTTTTGTACTTTTGAAATAACTAGCTAAAATTTACTTGACAATCGCAGCTAAATTCCATTAAAATACTACAAATATATTTTCAGTATTATTTAAGGGGGTAGGAATGATTAAAAATATTTTTTTGGCGTTGGTGTTGCTTTTGTCTTTTGCAGAGGCTAAAAATACGCTGAATTTCGCTACATCAAAAAACGTAGGCCCGCTAAATCCGCACCTCTACTCGCCAAACGAGATGTGGGCGCAAGATATGCTTTACGAGAGCTTGGTCGAGTATAGCGAGGATGGCAAGATAGTGCCTAAGCTAGCCGCTAGCTGGAGGATCGCCGATGAGGGCAAAACATACGTTTTCACGCTACGAGAAGGGGTTAAATTTAGCGACGGAGTGAGCTTTGACGCAAAGGCCGTAAAGCTAAATTTTGACGCGATACTGGCAAATCGCGACCGACACAAATGGCTGGAGTTTGCAAATATCTTAAAAGACTGCGAGATAATAGACGATAAAACCATCGCTTTGCACCTGCAAAACGCTTATGAGCCGACGTTAAAAGAGCTCTCTTTGGTGCGTCCGTTTAGATTTATCTCGCCTTTAGCGATGAAGGATGCTAATAGTACAAAAGACGGCATTATCGCTCCCGTGGGCACTGGTGCGTGGAAGCTGGCTTCTACCAAGCTTGGCATAAACGATATTTTCGTAAAAAATGAAAACTACTGGGGCCAAAAGCCAAAATTTGACGAGATAGTCGCAAAGGTGATACCGGACCCAAATACCAAAGTCGTTGCGCTTCAAACTGGCGAGGTCGATCTCATCTACGGCAACGGGCAGATCTCTTTTGATATGATAAACGAGCTCAAAAAAAGCTACGAGGTCAAGGTCTCGGAGCCTATGAACACACTAGTTTTGGCGCTAAATTCTAATAAATCTCCGACAAACGATCTTGCCGTGAGAGAGGCGCTAAATTTAGCCGTAGATAAAAACGCGATCGCAAATTCCATATTTTTTGGCGTTCAAAAGAGCGCTGACGCCTTATTTTACAGCAAGTTGCCGTATTGCGACATAGAGCTTAAGCCGTATAAATTCGACAAAAAGGCCGCAAATGAAATTTTGCAAAAAGGCGGCTGGGAGATGGGCAAAGACGGCATAAGATACAAAGACGGCAAGGAGCTTAAGATCGAGCTGGTTTATATCGGTACTAACGCCACGTTTAAGAGCATCGGCGAAATTTTACAAGCCGAGCTGAAGCAAATCGGCGTAAATTTACAGCTAAATGCCGACGAATCCACGATATTTTATAAAAAGCAACGCAGCGGCGATTTTGGCATGATATTTAACTCCACTTGGGGCGTGCCCTACGATCCTGTGATGTTTCTAGCCTCGATGAGACTGCCTTCTCACGCGGACTATCAGGCTCAGCTTGGGCTAAAAGACAAAGCTTGGATAGATGAAAACATAAGCGAAATTTTAAAGACCTTCGATGAGAGCAAAAAAGGCTCGCTTATAAAAAACGTCCTTACAAGGCTTCATGACGAGGCCGTATATCTGCCTATCTCACATGAGAGCATGATCTGGATATCAAACGATAAAGTAGGCGGAGCAAGGACTAGTATCTTTCAAAATCACTATCCGTTCAACGAAATTTATCCTAAATGAAAAGCTATATCTTTAGACGGACCGCCTATATCGTGCCGATGCTCTTGGTGGTGTCGGTTTTTATATTTTTGATACTCCGTCTAAACGGCACTGACGCAGCGATGAGCTATCTAAACGCTTCTGGTATCTCGCCAAGTGATCAAGCTCTAGCCCACGCCAAAGAGGTGCTAGGGCTAGATAAACCGCTCTTACAGCAATACCTCTTATGGCTTAAAAAGGCGCTCACGCTTGACTTTGGGCGCTCGTATATCACGGGCTCGCAGGTGAGTGCGGATATGGCGTATTATCTGCCAAATACGCTAAAGCTGATCGGCTTTGCTTTGCTTCTTACGGTCGCGGTCTCTTTGCCGCTTGGAATTTTGTCCGCGCTTTATAAGGACAAATGGGTCGATCATATCGTGAGGTTCATATCGTTTTTGGGCGTGAGCACGCCGAATTTTTGGCTGGCGCTCATATTAATCAGCGTTTTTTCAGTGAAATTTAAAATTTTGCCTCCGTTTGGCACGGGAGGACTTAGCCATATCATCATGCCCGCCTTTGCGATCTCGTTCATGAGTATAGCCATAAATGCACGGCTCATACGCACAAATATGCTAGATCTTATGCATTCAAGGCATGTTTTATACGCAAATATGCGTGGCATCGCTAAATTTCAAGTCATCGTCCATTACGTTCTGAAAAACGCGCTCATACCTATCGTCACGGCTCTTGGCATGCACCTTGGCGAGCTCGTGGGCTCTGCGATGGTGATCGAAAACGTCTTTGCATACGCGGGCATAGGCAGATACACGGTCGCTGCTATCATAAACAACGACTATCCGGTCATCCAAAGCTTCATCCTTTTCATGGCGCTGGTGTTTATAGTAAGCAATCTCATAACCGACATAATCTACGCATACATCGACCCTCGCGTGAGGCTTGCGGTATGAGAGGGCTTGTTTTAAAGCTTGCTTTCGTAGTGGCGGCTTTGATGGTGATATTTTGCGTATTCGCGCCCGTCATCGCGCCTTATGATCCGGAGACGATCGATCTGTCGGCTAAATTTATGCCTGCTTGCAGCGAGCATATTTTAGGCACCGATCATCTTGGCAGGGATGTGTTTTCTAGGCTTCTTTACGGCTCTAGCGTCTCTCTTGGCTCGACGTTCGCTACGCTCGGGCTGATCCTTTTAATAGGCGTGCTAGTAGGTGCTGTCAGCGGCTTTGCGGGTGGCAGGGTAGATCAGGTGTTGATGAGGATCTGCGATGTGTTTTTTAGCGTTCCGACTATCATTTTGGCGCTGTTTTTGGTAGGCGTTTTAGGCACCGGGCTAATAAACGTCATCATCGCGATCGCCGTATCGCACTGGGCGTGGTATGCTAGGATGGTGCGATCCGTGGTGCTTTCTTTAAAAAATAAAGAATATATCCTCATAACGCGTATCAGCGGTGCGAGCGAGGCTGTAAATTTTAAAAAAAATATGCTACGCCCGATACTTTCGCAGTGCGTAATACTCGGCACGCTAGACATCGGACACATCATGCTTCATATCTCGGCTCTTAGCTTTCTTGGGCTTGGCGTGCGCGCACCAAAAGCCGAATGGGGCATAATGATAAGCGATGCGAAAGACTTTATATTCACACATTCAGAGCTCATGTTCTATCCCGGCATAGCGCTATTTTTATGCGTGGCGAGCTTTAACATCATAGGCGATCATCTTCGCGACAAGCTTGATGCGGGACGAAATTTAGAGGTTTGCGATGAATACGCTCGAGCTTAAAAATTTAAACATAACTAACGGCGAGCACGAGCTGGTAAAGGGCGTGAGCTTTAAGCTAGATCAGGGCGAAATCCTAGCCCTTGTAGGCAAGAGTGGCAGCGGAAAGACGCTAAGCGCGATGTCCGTGCTCGGCTTTTTACCTGCTACACTCAAGAAAACGAGCGGCGAAATTTTATATAACGGCACTAAGCTAAATAGCCGCGATATGCGCCTACGGCCTATCTCCATCATAATGCAAAACCCAAAAACAGCCTTCAATCCTATCCTCACTATCGGCACTCATGCGCTCCACTCGCTAAAAGCGGTCGGTAGGGCGGATCGAAATTTTAAAGAGCTCATAATAAGCACGCTTGCTGAGGTCGGGTTGGGCGCGCGAGTATATGATATGTATCCATTTGAGATGAGCGGGGGCATGCTCCAGCGCGCCATGATAGCGCTCGCACTGCTGGCCTCTCCTAAATTTATAATAGCCGACGAGCCTACGACCGATCTTGATCTGCTGACGCAAGATAAAATTTTAGAGCTTTTAAAGCGGCTAGTCAAAGAGCGAAACATCGGCATGTTGCTTGTCACGCATGATTTTGGCGTGGTGGCGAAAGTGGCCGACCGACTTGCCGTGATGAGCGAAGGGCGCATCGTAGAAAGCGGCGATACGAGGGAAATTTTTGAGCGTCCGACTCACCCTGCCAGTCGCGAGCTGGTGGGAGCCTTTGAGTACCTTATGAAATTTGCTCCTGCCTCAGACGGCGTCAAAGCAAACGTAAATTTAGACGCACCGACTGCTATCGAAATATCGGGTCTAAGTCACTCCTACGCCAGCTATACGCTCTTTGGCGGTAAAAAAGAGAGTGAAATTTTAAAAAACGTGAGCTTTAGCCTACGCAAAAACCGTGCGCTAGGGCTACTTGGCAGATCTGGATGCGGTAAAAGCACGTTAGCAAATATCATCATGGGGCTGATACGCCCCAGCTTTGGCGAAGTGAAAATTTTCGGCGAGAAACTGCGCGTCGATACGCTAGCAAGTAGGAGAGAGCTTTATAAAAACGTGCAAATCGTCTTTCAAGACCCGCTAAGCTCGGTAAATCCCGCCTCAAGCGTATTTGACGTGATAAAAGAGCCGCTTATGTATCTTGGCGAATTTAGCGCGCAAGAGATCAAGACGCGCGTACTTGAGATGCTTAGCTTCGTGCAGCTTGAGCCGAGATTTTTGCAGCGTAAAGCCACGAGCCTCAGCGGAGGACAGATCCAGCGCGTTTGTCTGGCTCGCGCCCTAGCCGTGAAGCCTAAAATTTTGATACTCGACGAGACGCTTTCAAACCTCGATCTGACGCTTAGGATACAAATTTTACAGCTACTTTTGGCGCTCAAAAACGAGCTGTCGTTTCTTTTTATCACGCATGACGTCGCGCTTGCGAGGATATTTTGTGACGAGATCATTTTGCTTGATGAGGGCAGGATCGCAGAAAAGATAAGCGCTGATGAGAAATTTAGCACCAAGCTTGGAAAAGAGCTGGAAAATGCGGCTTTGTTTTAATGGATTGTTGATTTTTTAAAATTTTAAGCACTCTAGCGTAGTCAAACCTTGCTAGCGAGCTTATTGCCGCCGATTTTTACAAAGCTTTGCTATGCTTGCAACTACAAGTAGAGCGTGCTACGCACTCGTAACGTTCTGCTTGCAGGGAAAACGCGAACAGCGTTTGAGTAGTGCAACGAAGCGTCTTGAAAAGGGAAGATACGAGCAGTATCTGAGTAGCAACGCGAAGCAGAAAAAATCGTGCTAAGGCTTAGCTTCACTTTATTCGCTACTCTCGCAAGCAGGGGAACGGCTACTCGCTCTGCACTTCTGCTAGCAGTCGTGAGTGCAACGAAACGAAAAATTAGGCAAGCCCGCAGGGGCTGAGTAGTTTTTTGCGAAGCAAAAAAAGATTTCCTTGAAACCCTGTTCGCGTCTGTCCTAGGTCGCTCCTGGAGCGAACAGGGTTTTTGCTTCACTTCGTTCGCAACTGCAAGGCAGAAGCGAAGCAAGTGCCAATGATTTATTATAGCAAAGCTTTTTATTTTATGTATTTCACGGCTTGCCCGCAAAGACAAGCCGTGAAATTTCAGTGAAGCTCGCTCCAGACTTTGCGCTTCCAAAGCCAAGCGAAAATTCCAAGTATGAAAAAGTAGATCATCACGTAAATTCCGAGGCTCTCGCGCTCATCTTTCTTGCTATCACCCACTTTTTGTATGTAGGATACGATCTGATCCTCGGCGGCTTTATCCAGACCCACGCGCGGCATAGAGGTGCCCGGTAGCATCTTTTGCGTGTCGTTGATGAATTTAGCCAGGTAGTTATCCGAGTTCTTAGAGCGGATCATCATCGAAAGATCGGGAGGATTAGAGCCCATGTAGGCGGCTAAATTTACCTTATTGCTAAGGGTGTATTTTTTGTCGTATTTCATATCGTGACATCTTTGGCATGCATCCTCAAAGAGTTTTTCGTCGCTTATGGCACCGTGTTGTTTCTCATGCTCTGCCGAAACAGACTTTAGATAGGCCACGATATCGGCTATCTCTTTGTTTATATCCTCTCCACCGGCTCCGAAAAATGCAGTCATAGGGAAAGGCTTTTCGTCGTTAAATTTATGAGCCAGTTTAAGCGCCATCGTAGGATTTTTTATGAGTGCGGCTAGGAATTTATCGTCGTAAATTTTACCCGCAGTGCTAAGATCAGGCGGCACTACGCCAAATGTCTGGCTAGCCGTTTCGTTATCCATAGGTGCAGGCATACCAGCGACCTCTACCCCGTGACAGCCGACACAGCCTCCGGCCGTAAATGTCTCGGCGCCTTTGATCGCGTCACCCTTACTTAGATCGATCGCGTTTATATCAGCCCAAAATGCGGTGTAATCATCTAAAATTTTCTGTGCGGTATCGACATCTTTTTGCGCGGCTTGCACGGAATTTTCATTGCCGCTTTTTTTAGCCTCGTCAAGCGCCTTTATCTTTTCCTCTAAAAAATGCTTAGCGTAGTCGGTGTCTTCTGCCGAGAAGTTGTACTCGGCGGCCGCAGTATGCGGATGAAGCTTACTATGAGCGTAAGGCTCGATACCCCAGTATAAAACTCCCGAAAGGATGACAACTATGGCAAAAATTTTAAGCTCTTTCATAATTATCCCCTTTTTCTTTCAAGTATAGTGATCGCAGGCAAGGCGACGATGAATAAAAACAAAAATAGTAGCGATGAGAAAAACCCTATCCAGTCGCTGATACCGCCGGTAGGTAGCTTGCCGTAGATAGAAAGCACGATGAGATCGATGACTAGCACCCAAAACCATACGAAAAATAGCGGGCGGCGATGAGCCGGCGCTACGACGTCGCTTCTGTCAAGCAATGGGATCAGCATGAACGCCACTCCTGCAAAAGCAAATGCCATCAGGCCGATGTTGTAGGCCGAAATCCCAAGTATGTCAAAGAAAAATCCACGTAAAATTTCGTATTGCCAGAGGAAATACCACTCAGGGTAGATGTGTGGCGGAGTTTTGAGCGCATTTGCAGGCTCGAAATTTATTGGATCCATCGCAAAGTTGAAGTGATAGCACACAAGGTATATGAAAAATATCATGAAAAACGATACATACATAAAGTCTTTAGCCAAAAAGCCCGGCCAAAACGGTATGACCTTGGCTTTGCTTCTATCTCCGTTTAGGTATTCGTTAGCTTCTAGCTCAAAGTCGATCTCCTCGCTGTCTAGGTTATTTACGTGCGGGACGCGAAGCGAGTAAAAGTGAATGACTAAAATTACGATCGTGACTAACGGTAGCAAGCACACGTGAAGCATGAAAAATCGTGTCAGTGTGGAGTCGCCTACCGCATAGTCTCCGCGTATCCACTCGACTAGCGCATCGCCGATGACAGGCACTCCGCCAAATAGTTGGGTGATTACAGTCGCCGCCCAGTAGCTCATCTGCCCCCATGGCAGCATATATCCGCTAAAAGCCTCTGCTGAAAAACAGATGAAAAGCACCATGCCGCTTATCCAGATGACCTCGCGGCCTCTCTTGTATGAGCCGTAGTAAAGTCCGGTAAGAAGGTGGATATACATTATGAGAAAGACGACCGATGCCGAGATGGCGTGTATATGTCGCCACAACCAGCCGTATTCGACCTCTTGCATTATGGTATAGTTCACACTGTCGAACGCTAAATTTACATCCGGTTTATAATACATCAAAAGCAAGAAGCCTGTAACGATAAGTAACAAAAAGAGCGTCGTTAGGATAACGCCCATCGCCCAAAGGAAATTTATGTTTTTTGGTATCCAGTACTCGCTAACGAGCACTTTCATAAGCTTGGTAAATGCCAGTCTTTGATCCAGCCAGTCGATGACGCCGCTTGATTTATGAATTTGTGCCATCTTTGCCTCCTATGCTTTTGCTACGAGTTTTTCGTATTCGGGGCTGGTTTCGCCCAAAACGAGCTTTGTGCCGTCTATCTTAAATGGAGGTATGTCAAGCGGTCTTGGCGGCGGTCCGTAGGTCTGAATTCCATCGACATTGAATATGCCGCCGTGACAGGCGCAGATGAATTCTTGCTTGCTGGCTTTGTATTCGGGGATACAGCCCAGGTGTGTGCAAAGTCCGATGAGGACGATATATCTAGCGTCGCCGACGACGACATCGCGCTTGTCGTTTGCAGCCATGTTTGCGCTCTTTTTCAGGATGAAAATAGGCTTTTTGCGCCATTCGACCTGTCTCATCTCTCCCTCTTTCATCGGGCTTAGATCGACCGTCGTAAAACCCGCCGCTTTCACGCTAGGGAGCGGATCCCAAGTCTTTTTAACGGCTATCAGCGAGAGTGCGCCGCCCACAGCCGCGACCGCACCGAACGCAAGACCGATAAAATCTCGTCTTTCTTGCTTTACTGACATTAATTTCCTTTCTATAATGAAATTTAAACAATTATACTGTGCTAAAATTAAAAAAGTATAATTTTGTGTTATTAGAATTTTGAAACAAATAAAAATTTAGACTTTGTTTCAAAAGGTATCAATGCTTATACGCTATTGCGACCAAAATCGAGGAAGCGGCAAGACTTAGAAAATATTTAACGATATTAATAATATGTCTCATTACTTTATAAAAGATTAATATTTTGTGAATTATAATTTCTCGTCAAATTTAAACCAAAGGCAAAAAATGTGTAAATTTCAAATGTCTTTAGCGGCTTTACTGCTAATGGGGGGGGGTAGCGGCTACCTTTTAGGTGACGAAGTAAAGGACGTCAAGCTTGATGAGGTGGTCGTCAGTGCGACCGGTTTCGCACAAAATATCAAAGACGCGCCCGCGTCTATCTCGGTCATCAACCAAAAAGAGATCGAAAAGAAAAATCACAAAGACTTAGCAGACATCGTAAAGGACTCTCCGGGCGTATTTGCCGCACCTAGAAACAGCTCTATGAAGGGCAAAAGCGACATCAGGATGCGCGGCATGGACTCAAAATATACTAAAATTTTGATCGACGGTCGTCCGATCTCAAATGAAAGCGGCTTTCCTGGCTTTGGCTCGCAGGGCGGGATTCAGGGCTTTTTACCACCTGCAAACACCATCCAAAGAGTGGAAGTTATCAGGGGTCCGATGAGCTCGCTTTACGGTACTGACGCGATGGGTGGCGTCATCAACATCATCACCAAGGGCTTTTCAAACGAATTTACAGGCAATATAAACAGCTACTACACGCTAGCAAAGCATAAAGATATAGGCAATGACTACTCCACGGGTATCTATCTAAGTGGCGCGTTAATTCCCGATGTCTTGGGCTTTTCGCTTTACGACAGATATTTTCATAAATTCGAGGATAAATACGACTACGAAAATCCAAAAAATTCCGAACAAAACTACGGTGCAAAGCTCATTTATAACGTTACTGATGACGATGCGCTGGTACTTGATCTAAAGCGTGCCAAAGGCATCAATACAAGGACGGTCGGCAGGACATCGTACCTTGGCTACAAGTCGCACGAAAACGACGAAAATACGCAAATTTCACTCTCTCATAGTGGCAGATACAACGACAAGCTAGCCCTTGATACCTACATCATGCAAGACCTCACAAAATCAGACTCCGACCACGCGCAAAACGATATAAAGCTGCGTTCCAGCGTTTTTAACTCTCAGGGCTCGTATTTTTTCGACTCGAACACCTTAACACTTGGCGTGCAGTATCGTCATGAAAAGATCGACTATAAACAAAAGTCAAAAAGCCTCGTTGATGACAACAGCCTATCACGCTGGGATTTTTCTATATTCGGTGAGGATGAGTTTTACGTCACTGACGCACTCACGCTATTAGCAGGGCTAAGATACAATCACGACAAAGACTACGGCGGGCACATCGCGCCGCGCGGATATATCGTCTATCATATAAACGATAACTTCTCGCTAAAAGGCGGCGTTTCGGCCGGATACTCTACGCCAAATATCGACGATAGAGCCGATGGTATAACTATACCGATCAACCAAGGGCGTGGCATAAGGCTAGGCAGAAGCAGCTTAAAGTCGGAGTCCAGCGTGAATTACGAAGCGGGATTTTCATTTGACAACAATCAAAATTTAAAATTTTAGGCGATGGCGTTTCACACCGACTTTAAAGATAAGATCGACGACGCCGTATTATGCGGTGGCTGGGGAAGCGGGGCTAATTTTTACAATCCCGCCACTTGGACTTGCACCTACAAAGGTAAGACCTATTTTTCTATCTATGAAAAGGTAAATGTCGGCAAGTCCGAGATAAACGCCGTAGAGCTCACCGCTGACTGGGATATCCTCCGGGATTTAGCCCTTCACACAAACTACACCTATACACAGTCAAAGCAAAAAAGTGGCTCCAACGAGGGTAAATCTCTAAACGATCTGCCACGTCATATGCTAAAAACAGGGCTTGATTACGACTTTAATAAAGAGCTAAATTTCTGGGCGCAGGTCGATTACATAGGCAAGATCAAAAACGGCGTAAATTTAAGCACGAATTCTTACACATTGACCGATATCGGGGTGAATTATAAAATCACCAAAAACGCGAGTATAAATTTTAGCGTCTATAATCTTTTCGATAAAAAGCTCATAGATCAAAAGCCGGTCAAAGCGATCGTGATGGACGGACGCAAATTCCAGCTTGGCTTTAACGTAAATTTCTAAATTTAAAGGGTGGGCGTGAGGCGGATCTTTAAACGCGGTAAATTTTGCTTTAACGCTCATCTTATCCTAGCTCTCGTCTTTTCGCTGCCGCTTTTGGTGGTGGCGATCTCGGGCGCGCTACTTTCATACGCGGATGAGATTTCAGAAGTCTTAAACCGCGAAAATTTGACGCTAAATTTAGCCCGAGGCGTCAGCGATCCGCCAAAAATTTCAGAAATTTTAAACCGCTTCGGCGAGAAAAACAGGGATTTTTCTTTTAAAATTTTGCTCGTTAGAAATGGCTTAAATTTAGCCGCCGACGTTTATGACGCAAATTTCGACGCTTTTTTGATAGATCCTTACACGGGCGAGATGATCGGTGCGGACGCGGGCGATAAATTTGAGAAAATTCTCGTAAATTTACACGTAAATTTAGGCTTTGGGCTGATAAACGGCGAGCTAGCCACGCTTGGTGAAGACATCGTGCTACTTGCCACTCTGGCTTTATTTTTGCTAGCACTTTCTGGCATCTGGCTATATTTTCCGTTTTTTAGGCGGAGCGCAAGGCTTTTTATCGGCAAAAATTTATACAAACTTCACGGCTCGCTTGGCATTTACGCTTCGGCGGTGCTCGTTTTAGTGACGTTAAGTGGCGTTTATCTCAGCTC
Source organism: Campylobacter curvus (assembly GCF_013372125.1). Lineage (NCBI taxonomy): Bacteria > Pseudomonadati > Campylobacterota > Epsilonproteobacteria > Campylobacterales > Campylobacteraceae > Campylobacter > Campylobacter curvus. The sequence goes on from NZ_CP053826.1 coordinate 317,208, forward strand.
GCGCACGGCGTCAAATTTCATAAACGGCGCTTTTGATCTGTCCGCGCCAAAAAGCGACTTCGTCCCGCCCGAGGCGAAAAAGGTCGCACAGCTAAATTTAAGCGAATTTGACACGGCGGAGCGAATTTTTAGAAGCGAGGTCGGCGAAAATTTCGAGGAATTTAGCCTATTTGCGCAAGGAGAGGGCAAATTTAGGATCTTTTACGTGCCGTTAAATGAAACCGACAAAGAAAACGTAGGTGAGATTTTGATAGACGCAAGAAACGGCGCACTTTTAAAGCGCGTGCGAGCTAGTAGCGGCGGTAAAGACGCCCTTTGGCTACGAAAAACGATGTTAAATTTACACACGGGGCGCAGCTTTGGCGAGGCGGGCAAATTTATCTTTTGCATCGCATCTCTTTTGGTCGTAGTTTTTATCGTAAGCGGATTTTTGATGAGTTTGAAGCGCCTAAAAGGCAGAGTGAGAATCGGCTAAATTTATGCACCCGCTTGTACAAAGCTACTAAAATCAGCGCATGTCAGGTGATCGTAAAAGTTGGTAAAGCCAAATTTTAGCACTCTAGTGGGTATTTATTGTTTTACAGCACTCCGTTTTCGTTTAGAAATTTTTGCCATTGGCTAGCTTTGTATTTACCCTCATTGAGCCCTTTTACGAATTTCATAAAAACACTCATCTGCTGCGGATCGGCATAGCCTTGAAACGCGAAAATTTTGTTGTAATCTTTATCAAAGATCATGACGCAAGGCGCGGAATTTACGTAAAGATAGTATTTTAACTCCTTCGTGCTCTTGGCTCTTTTATCGTTTGCAAAGATGTAGCTTTTGTCCTCGTTTATGTCAATACGATAGATATTAAAATCACCCACCAAATTTAGTAAGCGTTCGTCCTTTTCAAAGTCATTTTTTAAAATTTCGCAGTAGCCGCAGTCTTTGCTCTCAAATATCAAGACCATGCCTTTACCGTCCGCAGCAAGCCTCGTTAAATTTTGCATATCGGCGCAAAAGGCAAGACAAAGCGACGCGAGAAAAAGCGCAAGAGCTCTCATCTGTCCGCCTTTTTAGTCACGTCGATGCCGTTTTTTATGTAGTATTGCCTTAGCGCCTCATAAATTTCGCCGTTTTTCCTATTCTTGCCTTCCCATATGCCACTTTTGATGAAATTCATAGTCTGTAAAAACTGCTTTGGCGGCATGTATCCCGGCACGATCAGGATGGTTTTGCCTCTTTTGTCGCAAAAGATGATACTAGGAGTCGCGTCGATAGCGTAGATAGATAGTAGCGTCTTCGTATCTACGTCCATAAACTCGCCGTCGTGGTAAAATTTATGATTTAAATTTTTATGCGCCTTTAGATAATACGACGAAAATTCATTTTTCAGCTTTTCTTTAAGCTGCGTCGATGCGTTTATGTCGGACTTTAGCTTGTCGGTGTAGGGATCGGTATTCGTGCCAAAGATGATTATCATTGGCTTATCAGACGGCGCTATTTTGGCTACGTCTTTAAAGACCTCGTTTATGACGGCGTCATTTTTATCGTAGATGACGGGCTTTTGTTTTACGAGCTGATCCGCCTGCTTCGTGGTTTGCTGTGTTGCTTTAACGTCGTTGCAGCCCGCTATCAAAATGGCTAGCAAAACCGGTAATACGCCTAAATTTAGCTTCATATCTCTTTCCTTGAAAAAGGGAGCGCACGGCTCCCTTTACATTATTTTTTGACCTTGGCGGCTTTGGTGGCCAGCTCGTTCATCTTTTGGACGTGCTCGTCGGCGTTTAAGGTCTTGTTCGTGCTGAGGTTGTCCCAAATTTCCTTTTTAGACATATTTTGGTGACATCCTATGCAAACGCCCACTTTTTCGATCTTGTCTCTTTGTGCCTTGTCAAGCGCTCTGGCGTCTGGCCAGTGAGTGCCGACTGATTGAAGCAGCTTGCCGTCTCTGGTAACGACTTGCGATAAGTCGTAGTTTAGCCCCTCGATACCTTTTAGCTGAAGCGCCGTGTGCTCGGTCGCAAATTCTTTCGTGCGCAGATCTTGGATATCCAGGTGCAAGTCTTTATCCGCATCCGTCATATACTGCCCGTCATTTATACCATATCCTATGGCTTTAGGGTCGGAGTGGCACGACTCGCAAGTCCTTGCGACCTTACTTATAGTGTGTGGCTGAGTAGGCGACATGTCAGGCGGTAGCATAGCTCCGTCGTCGGCGACTTTTGCGCGTTTGTTTAGCGTGACCGTTTTGCCGTCAGGTCCTATGATGCTGTAAATGACTTGGCAGCCCGGGATTATCGGGGTTATGAGACCTTCGCCATTTACGCCAAGAGCAGGGTTTTCCCACCTGGTGTATGTCCTTGACTGACTAAATGTTCCAAAGAGTTGATTGCCCTTAGCCCCGATAGTAGATTCGCTCGTTTCGCCGTTTGCAAAGTGGGTTGAAGCCGAGGCTATCCAGTCGGTTTTGGTTTTGCCGGAGCCATAGTCCATCTTTACGTGGCAGCCGTAGCATTGCGGCGCCCAAGTAGCGTGGCAGGTGTAGCACTCCATTTGATTCATATGAGCTTTTACATCATTCATCGCGACATAGGCGGCTTTTGACTTGCAAATTTTCTTTTGGACCTGATTTTTTACGAGCGGCACTTCAAGGTCTTTTCCGCTTGCAAGGTGAGCGATGACCTTAGTTTCGCCCTTTACTTTTACGACGTTGCCTAGAGGATTGCCCCTTGCAGAGAGTAGATATCCGCCCTCTTTGTCATAGACCGTTCCTTGTTTCATCCAATCTTGTAAATTTTGAGCCAGACCTCTTGGCTTGTCAGATGTTTTGATCTTGAAATTCTCGCCATATCCTAGCCTTAACTCCCACGGGAATTTATCATTCGTGCCGTGGCAGTCGGAGCACTCGATCTCCACTTGTGCCAAGGTCGTTCCAAATATCGTTCCGTCGCCATGCACGTCGATCGAAGTGTGGCAGTCTTGGCAGGTCATGCCCGCTTCAAAGTGCAGGTCTTCTTTGATGTGTTTATACTTTGAGCCGTGATATGCGTCTTGGTCTTTGACTCCGTCTTTAAACGGCGTGCCGTAAGGCTGCTCCATGAGTCCAAGATAAGATACGCCGATCCTCTTGCCGCCGCTGTGGCAACTGCCGCAGGTAACCGGATGGATACCGCTAAATTCTACGCCCTTTGCGGTTTTTACCTTGACCTCTCTGCTTGATTGCATTTGGTGAGTCAGCAAGTGCCCTTTTTCGCTCTTGTCGATGGTCGGGTCTTTGCCCTCGTAAAACGCCTCTATGCCGTAAGGTATATGACAGGCCGAGCATCCCATACCTCGCCAATCGCCCCTTATCTTCCTGCCCCTTACGCCCACGTGACAGGCCTGGCAGCCCGAGCGCTGATAGGTGAGCGAGGCCATATATGAAATTTCATCTTCGCTCTTGCCTTTAAAATCATCCGCCCCCTGAGGCGCAAGTGGGATTTGTTTAAGCTCGGTCGGGAACTGATTTGGATATTTGTCGATTAGGCGCACCATATACTCTTTGTATTCTTTCGTGCCCCACGCAGGCTCTTTGCCGTCCTCGTCCTTGACGGCGTGGTTGCCATATATCACTTTTTGTGATTTTTGACTTCCCCAGGAGTGTAAATTTCCTTGAATTTTACCGGCCTCGGTCATCATCAAAGACTTTTGGACGTTTGCTAACGTATCTGCGTGACACATCCCGCAGGTTTTATCGGCTATCCAGATGGAGCCCGGGTCTCTTACAAAGTCCTTTAACCCGCCCGGATGAGCCGCAGGAGCGCCCTTGTGAGCTTCCTCGAAAGTGCCTTTATCCGGATCGCCGCCGTGGCACACCGCACAGCCTCCGCTGTCGTTAAATGCCTGCCCCATGGCGAGAATTTGCGCCATCATGTCCGATTTCGCATCTCTGATGGACTCGATACCCTCATGGCATTTGACGCAGCTATCGCCGCCTTCGACGCTTTGAACCTGCATCTTTTCTTTCGGAGCGTCCATGCTCTGCGCCCCAAAAAGAGGAGATGCGATCAAAAATAAAGCGCCAAGAAAGCATCTTAAAGCCATATTTTTCATCTGTTCCTCCTTGTGAAAATTTATTATCGAAATATTAAAATATCAAAGTGCTTTAAAAGTGCCTCGCTCAAATTTCGCCGAGCACTTTTAAAGCACTTTTACTATCTATAATATGGCTAGTAAAAAATGTGCTAAAATTTTTACTAAAAAGAGGCTAGGAGCGGGGCATGAAAATACTTCTTCTTGAAGATGATCAAATCATCTGCGATCAGCTGAAAAACTACTTCGAGCTTGAGGGGCACGAGCTAGAATTTTACGCTAACGGACAGGAGCTTTTAGACAATGCCGTTTTGTCAAATTTCGACATATTTTTATTTGATATAAATACGCCCATCTTAAACGGCTTTGAGACCCTAAAAGCGATCAGAAAAGAGGGCATCGATACTCCGGTCATTTACGTCACCGCGCAAAGTGATCTTGAGCACGTCAAGCAAGGCTTTGATCTAGGTTGCAACGACTATATCAAAAAGCCCTTCATGCTAGAAGAGCTTGAGATCAGGATAAACAACATACTTTATAAAAACGCCGATCACGACATGGTGAAGATAACGCGATCTTACAGTTTTAACGTCGCCAATATGACGCTCTTTTGCGATGGCGCGCCGGTCGAGCTGAATAAACAAGAAAAGAAGCTCTTATATATTTTGGTAAAAAATATCGGGCTTACGATGAGCCCCGAGGTGATAAAGGATTACGTTTGGGAGGATAAGGACGTCTGCGACAATACTCTAAGGACGCAGATAAAAAAGATCAGAGAAAAACTGGGCGAAAATTTCATCATCAACGTAAGAAACATAGGATACAAGATAGAAAAATATGATCGAATTTAAAAAACTCTCCAACCAAAAAAGAAATTTCAGTATCAAGCTCTTCGTCTCGTATATCGTATTTACGGTGATCTTGATGGCCTCGATAATCGGCATCCATATCTACTTTTCATACGATCTAAACTACAAAAAATTCGAGCGCGAAATCTCGATGCAAAGCAGCGACAAGATAATGAAAGCTCAGGCCTATCTAAAATCCAAAGAGGGCGCGATAAAAGCCGTAGCGGCGGATAAAAAATTTTTAGAGTGCGTAAGCGGCGATCAAGATTATCTAAATCTGCTGTTTTCAGCGATCATGCAGGCCAATAAAGACTATACGCGTATCGTCTATGTCAGCAAAACCGGATATAAAATTTTAGGGTATGAGCGAACGAGCGAAGGATGCGAAGCTTATAAAATTTCAAAATTCAAAGAGGAATTTCACTCAAATAAGGCGAAAGAGGGAGAGATAGCCTTAAATTTCAGGCTTGACGAGAAATTTAAAAGACCATCTCTCAGGCTTGAGGTACCGATATACGCGGACGATGAATTTAAAGGCGAGCTCGTTATAGACGCCTTTATGGATGGCTTTATCGATAGTCTCACGATGTCGATGATCTACGATGTGTTTTTGATCGATAGCGAGGGGTATTACATAAAGCATAAAGATCCTAAATTCGACTGGTCGCTTTACGCCGACAAAAGAAAGATAGAAGATGACTTTAAAAAGGAGCTTGCGGGCGAAATTTATCGCTCCGGTGCGGACGGTTTCATATATGAAAACGTATTTGTTCAGCCGTTTTTCATCGGCAAGCAAAAATTTTACCTTGTTATGGAGGGCTCGAAACCTAGCCTAAACGACATGGAAAACAACAAAATGATAGCCTCCATCCTCATTTTTGCGACCATTATGTCGGTCATTTTCACCTTCGTTTTGACGAGGCCTATCAGAGGGATCTTTGCCGCAGTCGCTAAGCGTGCCGACGAGCTTGACGAGCTGGCTACAAATTTAGACAACACGATCACTCTAAAGACGCTTGAGATCGCTCAAAAAGATAGGCTCTTGCAAAATCAAAACAAATTTGCCGAGCTTGGCGAGCTCATCGGCAACATCGCTCATCAGTGGAGGCAGCCGCTTACGAGACTTTCCTTGATACTGCAAAATTTAAGAGCCTTTAAGAGAAAAAACAAGATGAGCGACGAGAGCTTTTACGAGGCGGTCGAAAATTCGCTCCGCCAGATAGAATTTATGACGAGCACGGTAGAAAATTTCAGGAATTTTTATAAAAAGGACGATGCAAAGAGAGAATTTAGCGTAAAAAGCGCGGTAGAGGACATCCTGGGCATCATCGGTGCGATCATCGAGCACAGCCACATAAGGCTAGAAGTATCCTGCGCGGAGGATATTTTCATCCTTGCAAACAAGAACGAATTCTCACAAGTTTTGATGAATATCCTCATAAATGCAAAAGACGCTATCGACGAAAGAGCCCTTAAAAACGGGCTCATAAAGATAACCGCCACGAAAAAAGAGGATGAAATTTTAATACAGATCGAAGATAACGCCGGCGGCATTGACGCCGCGATAATGCAGAAAATTTTCGATCCTTATTTCACCACCAAAAAAGACAAAGGCACGGGCATAGGCCTATACATCGCAAATACGATCGTAAAAGAGAGGCTTGGCGGCTCTTTGAGCGTGCAAAATACAAACGACGGAGCGGTATTTAGGATAGTTTTAAAGGGCTCTTTCGTTCAAAACGACGTAGATGACGAGGTCGTCTCGTAGTAATTCCTTTGCTTTAAAAGCTCGTTTGGTAGCACGCCGAATTTTGCTTTAAAGATCTTAGCAAAGTGCGGTGCACTCGCGTATCCGACCATATTTGCCGCCTCTTTTACACTGATGTCGTTTTGGTTTAAAAGCTCTTTTGCAACGCCCAGTCGCTCGTTTGCCAAAAGTGCGTAAATGGTCGTTCCAAAGTACTTTTTAAAGCTCGTTTTTAGCTTGAATTCGTTCGTTGCGCAAAGGCGTGCGAGCTCTTTTATTGACGGAGGATTTTGCAGGTCGCTTAGTAAAATTTGCCGTGCTTTGTTTAAAATTTTGACCTCATCTGCACTAAATTCGCCTCTTTCATCACTCCTAGCCTCACCAAAGCATCTATAAATCATCTCTAGAATTTTAGCCTCCATGAAGATCTCTCTCATCTTCCCACCATAAATTTTAGAGCTTGCAAGCTCTTTTAGTATCAAAATTTGCATAGGAGCTGCTTTGAGGTTTTTTATCGCCATGCCGTTTTTACAGTCTAAATTTTTAAACGCCTCTATCTGATCGGCAAGAGCTTTATCCATAAATATGCATTGCCCGCCGTATCGCTTGTTTTGATACTCGAAAACACCTGAGAATTCGCTATTTACTCTGCCTATCCAAAACTCACCGCCGTTTAATACGAAAGAGCTTTGACCGACTTTGAAGCACAAGGGATCTAGCGTATCGTTGAAAAATAAAAATGCGTACTCAAGCCCCTTTTCGTGATAACGCCTTATGTGGTCGTTGCATAGGATGTCGCTCTTACAGTAGCCTATGTCGTCTCTGTTTGCAAAAAGCTCGACCTTGCACCTTTTGTCGCTATCTTCAAACACTCGTTCGATATATTTTTGATTGGGTCCTGCGTTTAAAATATCTTTAAAATCCATTTTATCCCTCCAGCGTTTGAATTTTATCCCTGCGGTGTTCAGATAGTATTGATAATAATTATCTCATTATAGTAAAATGAAATTTAAATTTTTATAAGGGGTTTTCATGCGTAAAGGGCTTAAAATTTCACTTGCGCTTTTAAGCGTGACGAGCGGATTTGTTTATGGCGACGAGCCGACCGAGGTGAGACTAGATGAGGTCACAGTCGTGAGCGCGACTGGATTTGAGCAAAACATAAAAGACGCGCCAGCCTCGATCTCTGTAATCACGCAAAAGCAAATCGCTAAGAAAAATCACCAAGATGTCGAAAGTATCGTAAAGGACGTGCCTGGCGTGTTTGGTATGACTTTGGGCGCGGCGAGCAGGCGCGGTATCACGGTGCGAGGCTTTGGGTCGCGATACACTAAGATTTTGATCGACGGACGTCCAGCGACCAGTGATAGCGCATATAAGGGGCTTAGGGCTATTGGTAGCTCGCAAAATTTCTTACCGCCTGCAAACACCATCGAGCGCGTCGAGGTCGTACGAGGCCCGATGAGCTCGCTATATGGCACGGACGCGATAGGTGGCGTCATAAATATCATCACCAAGGGCTTTTCAAACGAGCTTACTGGCAACGTAAATGGATACTATACATTTGCTAAACGAAGCGAGATAAAAAACGACTTTCAAACGGGCTTTTATCTAAACGGCGCACTCGTGCCAGACGTGCTTGGCGTGGCACTTTACGGCAGATATTTTAAGAAATTTGAAGATACGCTAAGCTATGGCAACAGGCAAAACAGCGATGAAAATTTTGGCGTTAAATTTATGTATAACGCCACGCCAAATGACGAGATCACGCTTGATCTAGCAAAGATCACCAATAAATACAAAAGAACGGTGGGCAGGACGCTGGGGGCTACTGGCTCAAACAACGATGTCGCGCGCGAGGAGATGAAGGGCTTTACCGCCTCGCTCGCGCACACTGGCAAATACGACAAGCTCCTGCTAGAAAGCTACCTGACGCATGATAAAATGAAAGAAAACGGACAGCAAAATTTGACGCTAAAAACCACGACGCTAAACTCAAAGGAGACATATTTTTTTGACTCAAACACCCTAAGCCTTGGCGGTCAGTTTAGACACGAAAAGCTAAACGAAAAGGCGACCACAGCGGACGCGGCGAATGTAAAGAGGCATGATTTTTCGGTATTTGGTGAAGATGAGTTTTACCTCACGGATAGGCTAAATTTAACCGCTGGCGTGAGGTATAATCACGACAAAGACTATGGCGGGCATGTCTCGCCGCGCGCTTATGTGGTCTATCATCTAAACGAAAATTTTTCATTTAAAGGCGGCGTCTCCACTGGCTATGCGACCCCCGACATCAAGCAGCGCACCGACGGGCTTGCACTGCCATTTGCTGGTGGCATGGGCGCGCAGCTAGGTAGGAGCGATCTAAAACCAGAAAGCAGCGTGAGCTACGAAGCTGGCGTGGCGTATGACGATAATGAAAAATTTAGCTTCGCGCTCATGGGCTTTTACACGAGGCTAAAAGACGGCATCAGCACGCAACGTATCTGTGTCCCGCGTCCTGGCACGCCGTGCGTGCATAATGGCAAAATTTACGCAAGGGGTATCTGGGATACGATAAACATCGGCAAGGCTGATATAAAGGGCGTCGAGCTATCATCGGGATGGCAAATTCTCTCAAATTTAGCGCTAAATTCGAGCTATACTTACACCCACTCGGAGCAAAAAACAGGCAGTGAAAAGGGCAAAACGCTAAACAACCTGCCCGTGCATGTCCTAAAAATCGGGCTTGACTACGATGCGAGCAAGGAGCTAAATCTCTGGACACAGCTAAACTACATGAGCAAGTCGCGCGATAGCCTAAGCTACGACGAGGATATACGCTCGTATGCGCTGTTTGACGCGGGTGCGAGCTACAAACTAAGCAAAAATGCGAGCATAAATTTTAGCGTTTATAATCTTTTCAACGAATTTGTCACGACGCGCTCTGGCAGATATGACCTGCTCATCGTTGATGGCACGAAATTCCAACTTGGCTTTAACGTAAATTTCTGATGGCAAATTTGACGCTTTTAAAGAAAAATAAATTTTGGTTTAATCTGCATCTTGTTTTGACGCTGATTTGCTGTGTGCCGCTAGCCATCGTCGCCGTGACGGGAGCGATCATCTCCTATCACGACGAGATCATTGACGCGCTAAATGCCAAAAACTCGCACGTAAAAGCAGCTTTGCCTAGCCGGATGAAAGTAAGCGAAGTGCTGGCTAAATTTAGCGCGCAAAATGGGGAATTTTATCTTAGCTTTATCGGACGAAAGAGCGATAAAGACGCGGCTATCGTCATCTCTGGCGTCGATAAAGAGGGCAAATTTGACTCATATTTTTTAGATCCATTCACGGGCGAGACGCTGGGCGAAAATTTTGGCAATAAATTTATCGGGCTTATCTTAAATTTACACGTAAATTTAGGGCTTGGGCTAAGCGGGAATGAAAATTTAAGACTAATTGGCAAGCACATCGTGGCGGTCTCGACTGTCGCGCTCATCTTGCTTTTAGTCTCTGGCGTCGTCATCTACTATCCAAATTTTAGGCATAAATTTACCCGCGCGTTTAGGATAAATTTACGCGCCAGAGGCTACACGCTGCTTTATCAGCTACACGGCAGCCTTGGTATGAGCGCGGCGGCGGTGCTTTTTGTCATAAGCGTGACGGGACTATATTTTTCCTACGAGTGGCTGGCGAGGCTCACAAATAGGGCGTTTGGCGAGGAGCAAATTTATAAAGCGCCCAAATTTACGCAGGCTAAGGGCTTTGCGCTAACGAACGCCCAAAAGCTAAAAGAGCTTGACGCCATTTTTGAAATATTTACAAAAGAGCGCGGCGAAAACTACGAGATGTTTAACGTGATGATCCCGCCAAAGGGCGAAATTTACAGCCTTCGCTACACCGATAAGGACGCGGCGGACGACACGAAATTTAGCATGATGAGTATTGATGTGCGGCAGGGTAAAATTTTACGCCATACAAGACATGACGACGCGCAAAATGCTATGCCTAGGACTTTTTTGCTACACAAAAATGTGCTAAATTTACATGCTGGATATACCTTCGGCGAGGCGGGTAAATTTATCTTTTGCGTCGCGTCACTTTTGGTCGTGGTTTTTATAGTGAGCGGATTTTGGATGAGTTTGAAGCGGATACGCAAGAAAGACGTGCTCCGATAAATTTAAGCTATGCCACAAGCCAATGCTCGGCAAATTTCATGGCAAAATCTTAGGCGTACTTGCCTACGCTTTAAAGCTAAATTCACACATATTCTCTCACTCGCGTTAGATTGGTGATGAGTAGCGGGTTGTCCGCGCGCATTTTGTCGATGAGCTGCTTTACGCGAGTGGTATTTGGATCTTGTAGTAGCCAGTCTAGCTCACTTTGCGTGATGCCGACCATTTGGAGGAAATCCACCCCGCAGTTTGGCGTGTCTATGCTGCCTAGCACCGGGTCTGGCGCAAAGGCAAAGCCCACTAGCTTGGTGTCGGTGTCGAGTCTAATAGGCGAATTTGCAGGGATAAAGTGATACGCCTCGAACCATTTCCCGCTTTTATCGACGTATCTTGCGAGGTTTAGCATGACGTTATTGACCCAGTACGGCTCGTTTTTCGCTACTGAACCGTCGGGATTTTTGCCGTCCCTATCGAGCGCAAACGGTGCGACTCGCATGGTAAATTCAAACCCCCAGCGGCTAAAATCTTTGCCCGCACTCTCCGGCTCGTAATACAGCTCGCTCATGCCAAAGCTGATGATATGGCGGTGAAACGTCTGCTCGTCACAGTCAAATATGCTCACGCCGTCTAAGTGGTCTTCCCCGCCGATCCTGGCCGGTAGCGTCGAGGCGTAGTGGCGCTCTTTGCCTTTGTCGTAAATTTTAGCTAGCGCCGTATCTATCGCGTCCCAGCCGACCGCATCGTCTTCTTTGAATTTTGCTTTGTACTCCTCTTGCGTCATTTTGTTTCCTTCTGGCTTAAATTTATTCCGCCACCTTGCCCGTGATGATAGGAAAGTTCCACGCTCCGCCTGCTTTACCGCTACTGCAAGGTCCGCTAAAACGATCTTCTACAACGACGAATTTCTCACCATCCCAGACCGCCGTCTTATGATACCACTCGCTACCACCACAGACTTTGCTTTCGTGCCTTAGATCGCCGTTTTCATCTGTGCCGTTAAAATCAGTCGTAACAAAGCTCACTTGGTTAAGATCATCGTCCATGACCACGACCAATGCGGTTGGGATATATCCGGTCATCTGACATCTGGCTTGCACTAGCGTGCGGTTTTCGTCTATTTCTTGTATCTGCATAAAAGAGTCGTCTTTAAACCACGGCGAGTCGCCATCAAAAATATCGCACTTCTCGGACTCGGGCAGCTTTTTTAAAATTTTAAAAATTTGCTCAAATCTCAGGTCGTCCCTCGTCACGTTTTGCAGCTCGCCTATAAATTTGACCTTTTTTATCACGGGCTCTAGCTTTGGCATCGCAGACGGCAAATATCATGGCTAATAGCAGTAAAATTTTGATGAAAATTTTCATTTTGGCCTAAATGACCTCTTTTTCTTGCTTGCCGGGCTCTTTTTCTTTGGCGAGGGCCAGCATCAGTTTTATGCGGTTTAGCTGATTTACCTCGCTTGAGCCGGCGTCGCAGTCGATAGCGACGATGTTTGCCCCCTCGTAGGAGTTTCTAAGCTCGTGTATGACGCCTTTGCCTGTGATGTGGTTTGGCAGGCAGCCAAAAGGCTGTAAGCAGACGATGTTTGGCACGCCCTCGTGGATGAGCTTTACCATTTCGCCGGTGAGAAACCACCCTTCGCCAGCCATATTGCCAAGCGAGACGTGTCTGCTAGCTAGGCGCGCTATCTCGTCTATGCTTAGCGGAGCGCGGAAACGAGAGCTTTTTTGCAGGGCGTTTTTCATCGGACGGCGGAAAAACTCAAGCACGCTGATAAATACCTGCGAGAAAAATTTATCCTTGAATTTGCCCGCCAAAAGCTTGTGCTCGACGACCGAATCGTATGCCAGATAGAGGAAAAAATCGACGAATTCAGGCATGATGACCTCGGCGCCTTCGTCTATCAAAATTTTTTCGATGTGATTGTTCGCGACCGGGTGATATTTGACTAGAATTTCACCCACGACGCCTACTTTTGGCTTCCAAAGATGCTCATATATCGGCAGCGCTTCAAAATCTTTGACGATAGCTTTGATATTTTTGCTGAATTTAAAATAATTGCCGTTTTTTATCTCGTCCGCGCAGCGCTTCATCCATTTATCGTATAACCGCTGTGCCGAGCCCGGCACGATCTCGTAGGGCAGGGTGCGGTTGCGGACGTTTTGTAAAAGATCGCCATAAACTCCGGCTTTGACGGCGTCTAGCATGCAGCTTCTGTTTAGCTCAAATGCGTCCGTCTCTAGCCCCCAGCACGCAAATACTGGCACCTGCGCGAAGCCTGCGTATTTTAGCGCCTGACGTAAGACGCCAAGGTAGTTCGTCGCACGGCAAGCCCCGCACGTTTGAAAGAGCATTATGGACGTGTGATCGGGGTCGCACTCGCCTGATTTGAGCGCGGCGATGAGCTGTCCGATGATGACGATAGCGGGGTAGCACATATCGTTGTTCACGTAGCGAAGCCCAAGGTCGATAGCTGCTTTTTCGGGCATTTGCGGGATCACGACGTTATAGCCGTGCTTGTTTAGTGCGCAGGTTAGAAGCTCAAAATGTATAGGCGCCATTTGCGGGGCCAGTATCGTGTGCGTTTGTATACACTCCGGTGTGAAGCGCGGCCTATCTGTTTTAGCAGCCGGCGTGAATGCTACCTTTTGCTTGCGCGCGAGTGCGGCGATCAGTGAGCGCAGGCGGATGCGCGCAGCGCCTAGGTTGCTCACTTCATCCAGCTTTATCATCGTGTAAATTTTATGATTTTCTTCGAGGATCGCTTTGACCTGTCCCGTGGTGATAGCGTCAAGCCCGCACCCAAAGGAGCTAAGCTGGATGAGAGTGATGTTATCATGCTGGGCTACGTAATGAGCGGCGTGATAGACCCTTGCATGGTAGCTCCATTGATTTACGATCTTTAAATTTTCCGAATTTATCGGGATGTGATAAATGGCATCTTCCGAGAGCACAGGAAGGCCATAAGACTGGATCATCTCAGGGATACCGTGGTTGATCTCAGGGTCGATGTGATAAGGACGCCCTGCGAGCAAGACGGCCGATTTGCCGCTTTTTTCAAGCTCCTCTAGCACGCTTAGGGCAAATTCACGCACATCGTTTTTATAGTGCTCAAGCTCTTCAAACCCGGCCTCGACCGCCGCTTTTATCTCCTTGCTAGAAATTTTGAATTCGCTAAATTCTTCCGCCAGACGCTCTATGAGCCGCGCCTTGTCATTTAGCGGCAAAAACGGCTGAAGGAAGCGGATATTTTTCTCTTTTAGTATATCCATATTCGTGCGGATATTTTCAGCGTATGAGGCGACGATCGGGCAGTTGAATTTAGCCTCCGCCGAGTGGTCGCAGATATCGTGCGGCGCACAAGGATAAAATATCGTCTGCACGCCTTTTTCTATAAGATCCATGATATGCCCGTGAACGAGCTTTGCCGGGTAACAAAGCGAGTCTGAGGGCACAGTCGCCATGCCTTTGTAATAAAGCTGCGCGGAGGATTTGCCGGAGAGGACGACCTCGTAGCCAAGCTTTGTGAAAAAGGTGAACCAAAACGGATAATCCTCATACATATTTAGGCTTCTAGGCAGCCCGATACGTCCGCGTGCGACGTCTCTTAGCGGCTTGTAATATGAAAATAGGCGTTTGTATTTGAAGCCGTAGATATTTGGAGCTTTTTCTTCTTGTTTTAAAGTCACGCCAATGCCCTTTTCGCATCGATTGCCCGTAAAATAGCAACCCCCGTCTTTAAAGGCTTGCTTTGTGATCAGGCATTGATTGCCGCATTTTTTGCAGCGATACGAGCTCGTCGTGACCTCAAAATTTGCCAGCTCGTCCGCTAGGAGCACGCTTGAGCTTTCCGTGCCCGTTTCAAGCGCTAAGATAGCCGCCCCGTAAGCTCCCATTATGCCCGAGATGTCGGGTCTTATCACGTCGCGGGCTAAGAGCTTTTCCATGGAGCGTAGCACCGCGTCGTTATAAAACGTGCCGCCTTGCACCACGATGTGATCTCCTAAATCGCTCACATCTTTTAGCTGCATGACCTTGAAAAGGGCATTCTTGATGACGGAAAATGCTATGCCTGCCGAGATATCGCTCACGGACGCGCCCTCTTTTTGCGCTTGCTTGACCTTGGAGTTCATAAACACCGTGCAGCGCGTGCCAAGATCGACGGGAGCTTTTGAGACGATCGCCTTTTGCGCGAATTCGCCCGCACTCATTTTAAGCCCGTGCGCAAAGGTCTCGATAAACGAGCCACATCCCGCCGAGCAGGCTTCATTTAGCGTTATATTGCCGATATTGCCGTCTTTTACGTAAAAGCACTTCATATCCTGTCCGCCGATATCCATCACGAATGTGACATCGGGGCAAAATTCCTGCGCCGCTCGTAGGTGCGCGAAGGTCTCGACCTCTCCGCCGTCTGCGTGGATGGCGGCTTTTACGATCGCCTCGCCGTATCCGGTCGTCATCACCGCGCCGATATGCGTGTTTTTATTCATCGCGGCGTAAAGCTCATTTAGCTCTTTGATGACGGAATTTAACGGCGAGCCGTGGTTGCTGCCGTAGGCGGTGTAAAGCAGCTCCTTGTCCTTGCCGATAGCAGCCAGCTTCGTCGTCGTCGAGCCGGCGTCTATGCCGACAAAGATCGTTCCTTGATAGCTCGCTAAATTTCCGCGTTTTACCTTGTCCTTGTCGTGGCGAGCTTTGAAATTTTCATACTCTTGCTGCGTTTCAAAGAGCGTGAAATCCGCCTGTCTGTTCTCTTTTGCCGCTGCCTGCTTGGCTTTTGCCAGACTAAGCTCGAGCTGCTTTACATCAAGCTCTTTAGCCTCTTTGCAAAGTGCCGCGCCGATAGCGACGAAGTAGTTGCCGTCCTCGACATCTACGGTATTTTCGGGGGTGAGCTTTAGCGTCTCTATGAAACGCTGTCTAAGCACGGGCAAAAAGTGCAAAGGGCCGCCTAAAAATGCGACCTTGCCGCCGATCGGGCGACCTTGAGCGAGGTTTGAGATGGTTTGATTCACCACCGCTTGCAGCACGGAAAGCGCGATGTCGGACTTTTGCGCCCCGTCGTTCATCAGCGCCTGCACGTCGGTCTTTGCAAAGACCCCGCACCTTGAGGCGATAGTGTAAATTCGCTCGCCTTTGCCGGCTAGCTCGTTTAGTCCAAGCGCGTCGGTAGAGAGCAGAGTCGCCATGTGATCGATAAATGAGCCCGTCCCGCCCGCACAAACGCCGTTCATCCTCTGCTCCGGAGCGTCGCCGAAGTAAGTCACCTTCGCGTCCTCTCCGCCAAGCTCGACGACCGTGTCGGTCTGCGGGATAAAGGTGCGCACTGCAGCCGCGCAGGCGATGACCTCTTGCACGAAGGCAAGCCCCAGCCCCTCGGCGATACCCATACCGGCAGAGCCGGTCATAGCAAAGGAAAATTTATCGTCTTTTATGATATTTTTTAGCTGTTTTAAATTTTCTTGTAGCGAGGACGTGATCTCCGAAAAATGGCGTGCGTAGTTTTTGTATAAAATTTTATTTTCGTGATCCAGCACGACTAACTTTATCGTCGTCGAGCCTATGTCGATGCCTACTTTAAATTTTGAACCCATAAACTCTCCTGGTAAATTTTGGCTCATTGATCGCGCGGTCAATAAATAATAATTATTACATCATGAAGCTGATTTTTAATTTAAATTTATCCCGCATCTATAAAAGATGAAATTTTAGATTTTTGCTGTGTTTAATAAAGCATTCGTTTAATGGTATCAACTGATATAGCGGCTGTTATTTATACTTAAAAGGAGGCTCTCGCCCCCTTATTTGAATTTACTTTTTCGGATGCGTCATCTCCTCTGGCTTTACGTAGCTGTCAAACTGCTCACCAGTTAAAATCCCCAAATTTATCGCCTCTTCGCGAAGTGTCGTGCCGTTTTTGTGCGCGGTCTTGGCGATCTTTGCGGCGTTTTCATAGCCGATGTATGGATTTAGCGCGGTTACTAGCATAAGCGAGCCATGTAAGTAGCCATCGATCACCTTGCGATTTGGCGTGATACCAACCGCGCAGTTGTCGTTGAAGCTCACCATTACGTCGCTTAGCAGGCGGATTGATTGCAAAAGATTATAGGCGATGACCGGTTTAAAGACATTTAGCTCGAAATTTCCCTGCGACGCGCCCATAGAGACTGCCACATGGTTTGCCATGACCTGCACGGCGACCATCGTCACCGCCTCGCACTGCGTCGGATTTACTTTACCTGGCATTATCGAGCTGCCGGGCTCGTTTTCAGGTAAATTTAGCTCGCCGATACCGCATCTTGGCCCGCTTGCCAGCCAGCGGATGTCGTTTGCGATCTTCATGAGATCGGCTGCCAGCGCATTTAGTGCACCGCTTAAAAACACCTCGCCGTCGTGGCTGGTGAGCCCGTGAAATTTATTCGGGTGCGAGATAAATTTAAACGGGCTTTTCGTGAGCTCGTTTAGCTCCTCGCTTACCATCTCGCTAAATTGCGGGTGCGTGTTTAGCCCCGTGCCCACCGCCGTGCCGCCGATAGCCAGCTCGCAGAGATATTTTACCGCGTCCTTTACTAAAAGCGAGCTTTTAGCCAGCATGTGCGCATAGCCGCTAAATTCCTGCCCGAGTGTGAGCGGCGTGGCGTCTTGTAGGTGCGTGCGCCCGATCTTTACGATGTCTTTAAACTCCTCGCTCTTTGCTTCTAAGCTATTTTTCAGCTTTTCTATCGCCGGGAAAAATCTCTTGGCAAGCTCCAACACAAAAGCCACTCTCATCGCGGTCGGATAGGTGTCGTTGCTACTTTGACCCTTATTTACGTCGTCATTTGGATGCACGAGCTTTTTCGCGCGAAAGTCCTCACCCAAAATTTCCGTTGCGCGGTTTGCGATGACCTCGTTTAGGTTCATATTTGACTGCGTGCCAGAGCCCGTCTGCCAGACTGCAAGCGGGAAATTTCCGCACAGCTTGCCGCTTATTATCTCATCGCACGCCTGCGCTATGGCTTTGCTTTTAGGCTCGTCAAGGCGTCCAAGCTTGTTATTTACGAGCGCGCACGCCTTTTTTAGGTATGCAAAGCCTTCGATCACTTCGCTTGGCATCTTTTCCGTGCCGATCTTGAAATTTTCAAAACTACGCTGCGTTTGTGCGCCCCAATACTTGTCGTTTGGGACTTTGACCTCGCCCATCGTGTCTTTTTCCATGCGAAAATCCATTGCTTCTCCTTTAGAAAATTTTAAAAAAGTATATTAAGAATTTTATAAAATCATGCTGATAATTTTGATGTTTGTTATTAGAAAATGTGTGCCTGCCCTTATGCGTGAGCCTGCGGACGCTGCGAGCTTGGCGTAAGCATAAATGAAAAAATAAGCCCGATAATAGCGGTCATCCATAAAATTTGCATAGCTGCGTAAAGACCGAATTTATCGGCTATCATGCCTACTGCGGGCGTGATGATGCCGCCCACGCTCACGCCAAGCCCCAGCGTGACGCCTGAGGCAAAGCCTATATTTTTGGCGAGGTATCTTTGCCCTAGCAGCACTGTAGGCGAATACGGCACGAATATCGCAACTCCGACGAAAAATAACAGTATCGTGCAAAGCGTGGCGTCCGTGCTTTGAGTAAATGCAAACAATATCGGCACCATCGCTATGTAGGCGTATCTTAACGTCTTTATATGGCCAAATTTATCAGACAGCGCGCCACCTGCTAAAGTCACAACGACGCCAAACGAAAAGAGTATCGTTAGCGCCATGCTCGCGCTACTCTCGCTTTGATGCAATACATGCACCCAGTATATGGGTATGAAGGTGTTTAGTGTGAAAAATATGACCGAGCGCGAGAATATGACCGCTGTCAGCTTTGAGAACGAGCGCCAGTCGTTTTTGGCTAAATTTTGGCCTTTTGGCTCGCTGTTTGCGACATCCTTGGCTAGATTTTTTATAGCGGGCATCGCGAGCAAAAATGCGAGCGCGACTAGAGTCGTGATGACGCCAAATACCAAAAGTCCGTGCAGTCCGGCGTGATATGCGCAAAAGCCGGCGATCAGCGGACCTACGGCAAAGCCGATGTTGCCGCCTACGGCAAATATGCTGATACCTTTTGCCTTTTTGTCGGCGCTTGAGATCGCATTTGCCGTTTTTGCGGCCTCCGGGTGAAACAGCGCACTTCCTATGCCAGAGACGATCGCAGCGCTGAGGAGTGCGGCGTATGAGCTTACAAAGCCCATCGTGCAGACGCCAAGTCCGGAGAGCACGAGGCCTAATGATATGAGCGCAGATCTTGAAATTTTGTCCGAGAAATAGCCAAAAACGGGCTGCAGGATCGATGAAAATACCGTAGAGGCAAAGATCAGCGTGGCGGCTGATTCGTAGCTTAGCGAGTAGGCCTTGATAAAAAATGGCAAGAGTGCGGGCAAAGCGCCCTGACACATGTCGTTTGCGGCGTGTCCAAGCGTGAGCAAGTATATGTGATTTTTCGCCATGCTTCGCTCCTGTGCCGCTTGGCGGCTATCTTTGACTCATCTTGATATAGATATGCAAAATATCGATCGCAGCCGGCGTGATGCCTGAAATTTCACTCGCGGCAAAGAGTGTCGGAGGGGCGAATTTCTCGAGCTTTTCTACGACCTCGTTGCTTAGCCCGCTGATACCGCGGAAGCTGAAATTTTTAGGGATCTTCACGCTCATCATATCTTTCATTTTATCGATTTGATTTTTTTGCTCGGCGATGTAGTGGCTGTATTTGCATTCTGTTAAAATTTGCTCCAAGCTCGCCTCGTCTAAATTTTCAAAAAATGCGTCCAGCTTTCGTAGCTTTTCGCTCGTGAAACTCTTTCTGGCGACGATCTTTTGTAGCGTCACTTTCTCGCTGATGACGTCCTCGTCCAGCCTCGCAAGGAATTCTAAATTTTGCTTTGATGGCGTAAATTCTCTCGTGTTTAAAATTTCAAGCCCTTTGGCTAAATTTGCGCGGATCTGCTCGATCCTAGCGTGCGTTTCATCATCGATGAGCCCGAGCTCCCTTCCGTATCCGCCAAGGCGCAAGATCGCGTTATCCTCGCGCAGCAGCAGGCGATACTCAGCGCGGCTAGTAAACATGCGGTAGGGCTCTTTCGTGCCTTTGGTTACCAGATCATCGATCAAAACGCCGATATACGCCTCGTCGCGGCGCAGCACGAGCGGGTCTTTGGCGTCTAAATTTAGCGCGGCGTTTATGCCCGCCATCAGCCCCTGAGCCGCCGCCTCCTCGTAGCCTGTCGTGCCGTTTATCTGTCCGGCTAGATACAGCCCACGCACTTTTTTGGTCTCTAAGCTGTGTTTTAGCTCGGTAGGCACGACGTAGTCGTATTCGATCGCGTATCCGTGGCGCACTATGCGGGCGTTTTCAAAGCCTCTCACGGAGCGCAGCATCGCGACTTGAACGTCGTAAGGCAGGCTCGTCGAAAAGCCGTTTATGTAGTATTCGCTCGCCTCGCGGGTCTGAGGCTCAACAAAAAGATGATGTCTGTCGCGGTCACCAAAGCGATTGATCTTATCTTCGATGCTCGGGCAGTAGCGAGGTCCGACACCCTCGATCTGTCCCGTAAATAGCGGTGCTTTGTCGAAATTTGAACGGATGATCTCGTGTGTGGTCTCGTTCGTGTAGGCGATGTAGCAGGGCAGTTGTTGGGGAGCGAAGTGCTGCGTCCTAAACGAAAATACCGCTGGCTTCGCGTCGCCGTCTTGTCTTTCAAGCACGCTAAAATCAATAGTTTTTGCGTCGATCCTCGGACACGTGCCAGTTTTTAGCCGTCCCATTTCAAGCCCTAAATTTCGCAGACTCTCACTTAAATTTGTAGAGCTTAGCTCGCCGACGCGACCGGCCTTAAGCTTATTAAAACCCACGTGGATGAGCCCGTTTAAAAACGTGCCTGTGGTGATGATGAGCTTTGTGGTCTCATAGACGTTGCCAAGGTGGGTTTTCACGCCCGTGATTTGCTCGTTTGCGCTTAAAATTTCAGTCGCGATCTCTTGGGAAATTTCTAAATTTGGCGTATTTAGCAGCAAATTTCGCATATACACGCGGTAGCGATCCATATCGATCTGAGCGCGTGAGCCACGCACTGCCGGGCCTTTACTCTCATTTAGCACGCGAAATTGTATGCCAACAGCGTCGGTCGTGAGCCCCATTTGCCCGCCCAGCGCGTCGATCTCTTTTACCAGATGCCCTTTGGCGAGGCCTCCGATAGCGGGATTACAGCTGGCTGCACCGATCTGCTCGGCTAGGATCGTTATTAAAAGTGTTTTTTTGCCCATCTTTGCAGCCGCCAAGCTGGCTTCGATACCTGCATGCCCGCCACCAACGACTATCACGTCAAATTTATCCATAAATTTACCTTTGAAAAAATGAAGCGATTTTAACAAAAAATGGCTGACGAGCGAATAAATTTGATCTTGTTGGTATTTACTATTATGAAATTTAAGCCTTGCTTATAGACTTAATATTTTATCTTAAAGAAAATGTCATTTACTTGTAACTATAAAGTAAAATATAGATACTATAAAAATAGCATATTTATAGTGTAATCCCTAAATTTAGCTATTTTAAGCTATATTCTTAAAATAATATAAAATAAAAATTTAGTTTAAAAAATATAAAATTCGTCAGATAGCTGACAGAATTTGATCGCGAAAAAGTATAAAATTACCGTAAATATTTTAGGAAGGAGTGCTTGAGATATGTTAAATTCTAACCTCTCTTGCAAGACCTGTTGCACCCAAACCGCTAGCAAAAGGGTGAAATTCCAGTCTGCAAGAAAAAATTTACATATCTCTTCAAATCAGGTGATTAAAAATCAAGTTACAAGTAATCAAGGCGTAACAGCCTTGTTGTATTAGGAGGAATTTATGAAACAACATAAATTTGTGATAGCCGATGCGAAGCGCTGCATAGGCTGTGCCACGTGCATGGCTGCTTGCTTTAAAAGCGCTTACGAACGCGGCAAGCTTTCAAAAGCGAGGCTGAGCGTGCTAAGGCAAGCAGGCGGCGTCATGCCTGTTCAGTGCAGACAGTGCGACGACGGGCCTTGTGCGAACGTCTGCCCGACCGGCGCGTTACGCTTTGACGATAACTGCATCGAGCTTCACGAGGAGATCTGTATAGGCTGTAAGATGTGCACCATCGCTTGTCCTTACGGTGCGATAAGCTCCAGTGCCGAGCTCATGCCTTCTGTTAATTACGCAGTCGAGCCAAAATACTATCTTGAGATCGAGAGCCAATCAGGCGCAAAAAATATCGCTATAAAATGCGATATGTGCTACGGACGCGAGAATGGCCCTGCATGCGTCGATGTTTGTCCGACCAGTGCGATCATCATGATCGATCCTGAAAGCGGCAAACATAAACTCGGCAATAGAATAGAATACGAAGTCGCAAACGCCTTCGCGCAAAAAATTCTAAACGGACAAGGAGCATAAGATGGTAACTGTTTATATGCTATTTGTTGTCAGCGCCGTCATCAGTATCTTGCTTTACGGTGCGCCAAAAGCGGCTGTGAAAGTGGGCTTTGGCCTTAGCGCGTTAAGCTGCTTTTATGCGATGTGCCATTTCGTGGCGAATATGGGTATGAACGACAGCTTCACTCTGATTGGGAATTTCCTCTACGCACCGAAATTTGCATTGACCCCGCTTGGAAATTTCTTTAGTTTCGTCGTCGTTTTCATCGGCTTTGCCAGCAGCGTATACGGCATGAGCTACGCTGATGAATACGTCAAAAAAGCAAATGTAGGCGTCTTTGCGTGTTTATTCAGCACGTTTATCTTGTCTATGCTCTTAGTCATCAGCGCGGACAATGTATTTTGCTTCGTCGTTTTATGGGAGCTTATGACGCTGGTTTCGTCGTTCCTTATCCTGGTAAACGATGGTAAAAATACGCTAAAAGCGGTTATGGTTTATCTTGGTATCGCGCAAATCGGTGCGTTTTGTATAACCTGTGGTTTGCTCATCATCGCTTATTACGCCGGTAGCTCAGAATTTAGCGCATTTATGAATGTCAAAATGCCGATGGGCGCATCTGCGGCTACATTCATACTATTTTTAGTAGGATTTGGTAGTAAAGCCGGTATGTGGCCTTTTCATGTTTGGCTACCGCAAGCTCACCCGGCCGCTCCGTCAAACGTCTCGGCTCTCATGAGCGGCGTTATGATAAAGGTCGCGTTATTCACTTTAGTTAAATTTACGCTTTATTTGCCACTTAGCATCTATTTTGGCCTGGCTATACTTATACTTGGTGCGGCCAGTTCGCTATTTGGCGTTTTATACGCACTTTGCCAACACGACTTCAAAGCTCTGCTCGCCTATCACTCAGTCGAAAATATCGGTATCATTTTGCTTGGTCTAGGTACCGGAATTTACGGTCTTGCAGCAGGAAATATGACATTAGCTGCCATCGGCTTTTTAGCAGGTTGCTATCACGTAGTAAACCACGCGATATTCAAAGGGTTATTGTTCCTTTGTGCGGGTTCGGTCATTCACGCGACTCATACGCAAAACATGGACATCCTCGGCGGTCTTGCTAAAAAGATGCCTTGGACGGCTGTTGGTATGTTTATAGGTATCATGGGTATCGCCGCACTCCCACCGGTAAATGGCTTTGTCTCAGAGTGGCTAACATATCAAGGCATGCTTCAAGGTGCGATGGGAGATAGCATTTTAGTCAGATACGCATTTACGCTTTCAGTCGTAGCGCTTGCATTGACCGGCGTATTGGTCGGTATGCACTTGAAGCTTTATGCAGTCATCTTCGCAGGCACACCGCGCGATAAGAAAATTTGGGAAAATGCTAAAGAAAGCCCGATAGGCATGGTGCTTGGAATGGTCGTTTTGATGATAGGCTGCGTCGGCTTTGGCGTAGGAGCGAACGTGATAGTTGATTACATCATGAAAGCTGTAAATTCCATCACGGTAAGTGGATATGACGCGAGCCTTGACTCGACAGCCATCACTTCACCTTTAGGAAGCGTGGTCTCCACTCCGCTCATCGCTATCATCTTGTGTTCTACTATGATACTGCCATTTATCATCCTTGCCGTCATGAAAGCAAACAGAAGCAAACCAAGAGAGACTGATCCTTGGGCTTGCGGCTTTAAATACAGCCCTCGTATGCAAATGACAGGCGGTCCTTTCACCGGCGATCTTAGAAAGATAATGGAGTGGCTCTTTAAAGGCAACAAAAAGGTCGTTACAAGAAATTATTTCGACGCGATAGAGTATCACAACCATCCAAAAGATATCTGGTGGGGAATGATCTACGAGCCGGTCATCAAATGGTGCATGAAATTTGCCGACAAGATAGGCATAGTCCAAAGCGGCTATACGAACGTATATACGCTTTATATCCTTGTTTATCTCTGCGCTATACTTGCCATCGGCTACTTTTTGGTTTAGGAGGCGAACATGCAAACTATACTTTTAATGATATTTCAAGTCGTAGTTATCGTTTTAGTAGCGCCTTTGTTTGACGGCATGGCAAGAAAGCTTCGTGCTAAACTCCAGTCAAAACAAGGTAGCGACTTTTTCCAAACATATCGCGACATCATAAAGCTTTTTAGACGCTCAAGGACTGTTCCTGAGTGCTCTCACTGGGTATTTAGATGGGCGCCATTTTTCTTATTCGCCACATCTGCGGCGATACTGGCGGCTATACCTATAACATACAGCAAAGAGATGGTATTTGGAGCGTATTCGGATATCTTTGTCATCCTCTATCTAGGTGCGTTGCTACGTTTCGTTTTCGGTGCGGCTTCGCTTGATAGCGGTAACCCTTTTGCAGCCACAGGCGGCGGCAGGGAGCAAATGCTAGCCGTTTATGTCGAGCCTGTGATGATAATGTGCCTCATCGTCGTGATGCTAGCGGCTAAGACTTCAAATTTAGTTGAGATTCAAGACATGGTAAGAAACGGCGTGATCGGATATCAAATCCCAAGTTTCGCGGTCGCTTCTATCGCATTTTTATGGTGTATGTATGTTGAGACCGGCAGAAAGCCTTTTGACCTGGCAGAAGCCGAGCAAGAGCTTCAAGAGGGTCTGCTTGGCGAGTATGCAGGTAGCGATCTTGGTCTAGTTCAAGCAGCGCTTATCTTAAAACAATTTGCGATGATCGGCCTTTTCCTTACTATTTTCGAGCCTTGGAATTTTAGCAATCCATTCCTAGCCATCATAGTATTCGTGATCAAAACCGGAGTCTTTTACGTCGCTGCGGTCTTTATCGACAACTTCGGACCGCGCTTTAAAATGACATCGAGCTTACGCAGGAACGCTCTTGGCGCTCTAGCGATCTCGTTTGTAGCTTTAACGCTTTATGTTGTGGGGGTGTGAGATGGAAATATTAGATACATTAGCGATTTGTATGATAGTAACATCCCTAGCGGTATTTGGGCTTAGAAATTTAAAGCTCTCCGTCATCGTTTATGCTATTCAGACCTTGCTTCTTGTGAGTATATTTTTCCTACTTTCAAAGAAATTTGACGCCGAGCAGCTAAGCATGTGGGCGATCGTAGCTTTCTTTACGAAAGTCATCTTGGTGCCTGGCATCTTGCTTTGGCTCATCAAAAAGCTAAATGTAGTCAGCGAGGACGAGCCGGTAGCGGGATTTTTCGTAAGTCCTATCATAGCGATGGGATTTTCTTTGGCGCTTTCTATGAGTATCCATCCGATATTTTTGAAATTTTCTCTTATCAAAGAGGAGATCATGCTCATCGCAGCCGGAACGATTTTCATGATGGGGATTTTTGGCTTCATGCTAAGAAATTCTTTCATCAAGCAAATTTTGGCTTACTGCTTGTTTGAAAACGGCATACATCTAAGCCTTGCTTTGATGGCTTACAACTCACACGAGCTAGTCGAGCTTGGAATTTTGACAGATGCGATATTCGCCGTCATCATAATGAGCGTTCTTGCTATTAGATTTTATAAAGCTTATGACAGCCTTGATACGTCTAAGGCGTCAAATTTAAGGGGTTAGAGATGGATAGTTTGACTTTGATACTTATCTTACCGCTCCTTGGTGCGTTGCTTTTGTTCCTAAGCCCTAAAAGCTACGGAATTTTAAGCACTCTTCACGTGGTGGTTTCGGCTGTTACGTCTGTGGCTTTGCTTAGCAATGTGGCTAAGGTCTTAAGCGAAGGCACACTATATAGCTACGATAAATTTTTATTTTTAGACAGCCTTGGCTGTGTGTTCTTGATCCTCATCGCAGTTACCGGCTTTTTGGTGAATTTGTATTCGATCTACTATATGAAATGGGAGCTCGAGGACGGACACATCCATACAAGCGAGCTTAGAAAATACTACGCTCTTTGCCATGTTTTCATATTTACGATGACACTAAGCGTCATTTGCAACAACGTCGCCTTTATGTGGGCTGCGATCGAGGCTACGACTTTGGCTTCAGTATTTCTCGTCGCCATCCATAAAGATCAAAAATCGACAGAGAGCGGCTATAAATACATCGTTCTTTGCTCTATAGGTCTGGCTTTTGCGCTTTATGCGACCGTGCTTCTTTACTCCGCTACGTTCAGCACGCTTGCAGACGGCAAAGAGTCTATGCTCTTTACCAGCATAATGAGCAACGCTAAAAATTTAAATCCCGATGCGGCAAAGCTCATCTTTGTTTTCGCGCTCATCGGCTTTGGAACGAAAGCGGGCCTTGCGCCTACGCACACTTGGCTACCTGACGTGCATGCCGAAGGTCCGGCTCCTATTTCAGCCTTGCTTTCAGGTGTACTTTTAAAATGCGCGATGCTTGCGCTTTTAAGATATTACGCTATCACAGCTCAAGCCGTAGGTCCTGAGTTCGTTCAAGGCGTCATGCTGGTTTCAGGAACTATCACGCTTTTCATAGCGGGCTTTTTCCTTATCAGACAGCACAACGTAAAGAGGATGTTCGCGTATCACTCTATCGTTCACATGGGCGTTATAGCATTTGCTCTTGGTATCGGCGGAGCGCTCGGGCTTTTTGCAGCGATATTCCACTGCTTAGCTCACAGCTTCACTAAAGCGCTAGCGTTTTGCTCTACCGGCAACATCGCTAGAATTTACGGACACAAGGATATGAGCAAGATGGGCGGCATGATAAAGATCGCTCCGATAACTACTGTGATGTTTGGCGCTGCTGTCTGTTCGCTAGTCGGTGTGCCTGCATTCGCGATATTCGTCAGCGAATTTACGGTCTTTAAAGGCGCGATAATGAGCGGCCAATACGTCGCCGTAGCGCTGTTTGCCATCGCGCTTGTCGTTATCTTCGTCGCTGACTTTGCGCACTTTAATATGGCGAGCTTTGGCGAACCAAAAGGCGTGATAGTCCATAACAAAGAGATGAGCTTCATGGAAAATTTACCGCTTATCGCGCTTTGTGCGCTTATTATCATCTTTGGTGTATGGCATGTAGACAGCTTTTACACCTTGGTCGAAAACGGCGTTAAAATAATGATGGGAGCTTAAAAATGCGTGGTGATAAATTTATAGAAATTTTAAGAACGAAGGTAAAGATCCTCGAAGTGACTCGCCAAGCCGACGATCAAGTGACCGTCCTCGTAGAGCGCAACGATCTGCCTTTGGCTGTAAAGACGCTGTATTACGATATCGGCGGCTTTATAAGCACGATGATACCAAACGACGAGCGCGAGATAAACGGCTGTTTCGCGCTTTATTACGCCTTATCTATGGAAGGCTCGAAGATGACTGCGGACGATGACTTTGCGCCCGAGGATAAATGCTTCATAACCGTAAAGACATTGATACCGGGCGTAGATCCGACATTTCCTTCGGTCACTCCGCTAGTGCCAGCTTGCGTTTGGTATGAGAGAGAGGCCTTTGATATGTTTGGTTTAGTAGCCGAGGGCTTGCCTGATCGCCGCCGCTTGGTTTTAAGCGATGACTGGCCGGACGGCCTTCACCCGCTTAGAAAAGATGCGATGGACTACCGCTACCGCCCTGATCCGGTCGATCACAGAGACGAGCCTGATGCGGAATTTTTATTTCCGACGGGAGATTCCGTAGTAGACGTGCCGCTTGGACCTTTGCACGTCACGAGCGACGAGCCGGGACACTTCAGGCTATTTTGCGACGGTGATGAGATCATAGACGCCGACTACCGCCTATTTTACCAACATCGCGGTATGGAAAAGCTCGCAGAAAATCGTATGAACTACGATCAAATGGGCTATCTAGCCGAGCGCGTCTGCGGAATTTGCGGTTACGCTCACGCGATCGCTTGTATAGAGGCCGCAGAAAAGGCTATCAAGCTTGAAATCCCACTTCGCGCACAAGCTATCCGCGTCATCTGCCTTGAGATCGAGCGCCTTCACAGTCACCTTTTAAATATCGGCCTAGCCTGCGAAGTAACGGGCAACTATAACGCTTTCATGCATATCTTTAGGGTGCGCGAGTACTCTATGGAGCTGGCTCAGCTGGTAACCGGCGGTCGTAAGACATACGGCAACGTCGTAATGGGCGGACTAAGACGCGATATGACGAACCACGAGATCAAAAAGGGTATCGAGATCATCAACAAACTTGACGTTCAAATTTCTGAAATTTGGGATGCCGTGATGGAGGATAAGCGCCAGATCGGACGCTGGAGAGGCGTTGGTATATTAGATCGCAACATAGCCCGCGACTTTAGCCCGGTAGGTCCAAATATGCGCGGCTCCGGCTTTAAGCGCGACAACCGCTACGATCATCCGTATGATTTCTTTAAGCAAATAGAATTTGAAGTCGCCGTCGAGCATGGCTGCGACGTGCTTAGCCGCGAGATCGTAAGGTATAAAGAGCTCAAGCAGTCCATCCATATCATACGTCAGTGCCTTGAGATGATGCCTCAAACTCCTATTATGATCGATCCAAAAACGATGATCAAGCCTGAAAATTTCGCCCTTGGTCATGACGAAGCGCCACGCGGCGAGAACGTCCACTGGATCATGCAAGGCAGCGCGCAAAAAGTCTATCGCTGGAGATGTCGCGCGGCTACGTATAACAACTGGCCAAGCCTTCGCTATCAATTCCGTGGAAACAACATCTCTGATGCTGCGCTCATCGTATGTTCGCTCGATCCTTGCTACTCATGCACCGAGCGTGTGACAGTAGTGGACGTAAGGAGCAAAAAGAGCAAAATTTTGACCGAAAAAGACCTTAAGAAATTCTGCCAGATCGGTGGGGTTAGTAAAAAGGATTTAAGATGATGAAGTTATTTGACATAACCGAAAAATACGGCAAAGCGACCTATGCGTATCCGTTTGAGCCATATATCGTGCCTGAAAATTTCCGCGGTCAGCCAAACTACACTTACGAGCTTTGTATAGGCTGCGCGGCATGCGGTATAGCATGTCCGTCAAATGCCATCGAGCTGAAGATGAACGAGACTCAAGACAGGCTCGTTTGGGAATTTGACTGCGGACGCTGCATATTTTGCGGACGCTGCGACGAGGTTTGTCCGACCGGAGCGGTGAGGCTAAGCGATAGCTTCGAGCTAGCGGTGAAATTTGACAAAAGCGCGCTCATACAACGAGGCGAGCTGGAGATGCAAACTTGCAAATGCTGCGGCAAGCCTTTCACGCCAAAAAGGCTCATAAATTTCACGCTTGAGAAATTACAAACGGCAAATTTACTCCCCGGCAGACTAGATGACGCGAACGAATATCTTTTTACCTGCCCTGAGTGCAAGAAAGCGCAGTCCGCTCATAGACTCACAAGGGGCATAGAGGAGGCGATAAAATGAGTATGTATCAAGTCCCGCAGGACATTAAAACGGCAAACGACCTAACTGCGAAGTTAGAGCATTTAAAAAATATCAAACGAAGCTTCAGTGTTTACAGGATAGACTGCGGCAGCTGCAACGGCTGCGAGATAGAAATTTTCGCCGCCATCACGCCGATGTGGGACCCTGAGCGTTTTGGTTTCAAGCTAGTAGCCAACCCTCGCCACGCAGATATCTTAATCTGCTCGGGCCCTGTGACTAGGCAGATGTATTATCCGTTGCTTCGCGCCTATGAGGCGGCGCCTGATCCAAAGATCGTGGTAGCGTTTGGAGCTTGCGGTAGCAGTGGCGGAATTTTCCACGACGCATACAGCGTTTGGGGCGGCATAGACAAGATCATCCCGGTAGATGTCTATATCCCGGGCTGTCCTCCTCATCCGGCAAGTGTGATCTACGGACTTGGCATGGCTCTTGGCATCATCGATCAAAAGCTTCATAAAAAAAGCTACGAAGACGACAGCACCTTGCCGCCTCCGGTAGAAAAGTCAGTGATCGGAGACATCCTCTTTGAGCGCGATTTGCAAGCCGAGAGCAAGAGGCTGATGAGTTATATATTTGGCAGGACGCTCTTTGATAAATACATGAGCGCCATCAAAACCGCCAGCGACGTGCATGATCCAAATTCCGCTCGCACGGCTATGCTCGAGGCGATCAAGAAAGAGGAAGATCCAAGATATGCCGAGTGCATGGCGCTTTTACATAACGACGTCTATCTAAAATACGCCAAAGCCGGCGCTCAGTTTGCTATCGACGTAGATAGCGAGGTTTGGAGCAAGAGATGATACAAGTTTTTAAGCTTACTAAACGCCACATGGACGATAATGACAAGCTCCCGCGCGAGCTAAAGGAGATCAAAATTTTCTCCACTTGCGTGGGGCACGGCGTAGGCACGATCGACTTTAGCGAAAAGGTTTTGGAGATCGACGACGCCGAGTTTGAGAGGATCTTGCAAAATTCCGGCGAATACGTGAAATTTAAGATCGGAAATTTAAGCAAATATTTTGAAGTCGAAATTTTTGCCGAGCATATAGTCAAGCTATTGCCCGAGCTTTGCGAGTGTAAGCTTAAAGAGATTTTGATGAATTTACGCGAAGGATATCTTGTGCTTAGAAAGGATTTTTGATGAGAAAAGCCCTTCTTTGCATAGGAAATCCTCTGCGTGGCGATGATGACGTGGGAAATGAGGTCGGACGGATAGTCACGCAAAATTTAAGCGACTGGAGAGTATTTTACGGCGAGGACGTGCCTGAGAACGAATTTGCAAATATCCGCGAATTTGCTCCGGACGTTCTTATCGTAGTCGATGCGATGAGTGGATTTGATGACGGTAAGATCGAGTTTTTCGACCTTAGTGATGAACGCGACTATATCTACTCGACGCACAATCTACCTACTCCGGTGCTACTTAGTTATTTGCGTAAAATTTGTCCCAAGACGCTTTTTTTAGGTATTAGCGTGCTGCTTGAAAACGTGCTCGACTTTAAAGAGGGCCTGAGCAAGAGCGCAAAAAATAGTGCCCAAAAAGCTTACGAGAGAATTTTGGAGATCGAGAGGAATTTAAACGAGCAGGGCTAAATTCGGCTTTGATTCGTTTAAGGTAGTCGGTTTGCCTTGAGGGTTTGGCTAAATTTATCTTGTTTGTAAATTTAGTCAAATCTCAAAGCAGACCTGTTGGTAGATTTGCGGTTTAGTGCCGTAAATTTAGTCTTTAAGCTATTTAAAGAACAATAAAAGGAGATAACATGTTAAATCCTGCAGACACCGCGCAAGCCGTATCTAGCTCGATGGAGCATAAGGCGCATTCGCCTTTGCCGACCGTGATCTTCCTAGCGATCATGGCAGGTGCAGCGATTGCTATGGGTGATATTTTCTGGGCTCACTCGACCGTCGGTATGGCTGAAAATCAGTCCATAGGCTTATCAAATTTCATCGGCGGCATCACATTTAGCTGTGGTTTGATGATGGTCGTTTTTTACGGCGGGCATCTTTTCACGAGCTCCGTGCTATCAGGCGTGAGCGCTTACGATGGCAAGCTACCTTTTGGCAAGACGATCGGATACTGGGCCATTGTTTGGGTATTCAACTTCGTTGGCGGCGCGCTGATTGCGTATATGTATTATTACTCCGGCTTGCCGCTAAAATACGACGGCTACATCTTGCAGCATTTCATCCCGGCGGCTGTGGGCAAGATCACCGCACCGTTTCACGAGCTCTTTTTACGCGGTATCTTTTGTAACGTCTTTGTTTGTATGTCTATCTGGACTGCGACATCTGAAAACGACCTTGCGGGCAAATTTTTTGCCATCATGTGGATGATCGGCGCGTTTGTCGCTTGCTCGATGGAGCACTGCGTGGCAAATATGTTCATCATCACAGAAGCCATCATCGCAAAAGGACACTATCTAGCGGCTAACGGCGGCGATCTAGTAGCGACCGCTACGGCTTTGGGACATGGTATGACGGCTGAAAAGCTAGACGTGATAAACTGGGGCAACTTCATCGGTAAGAACCTAGTACCTGTAACACTGGGCAACATCGTCGGCGGACTATTTTTCGTCGGTCTCGTCGGATTTATGGCAAATAAATTCGATATGAAAAAGAAAGCTTGATTAAATTTCATCTATACTCGCCTTTGCTAGCACGCTAGCTGGCGGGTATAGACTTGCTATTTTGCTTCCAAAGTTGCAAATACAATAAAGCAGAGCAAACTACTAAATTTACACTCAAATTTATTTGTTACAAGCGCTCAGATATTCGAGCTGGTATAGCTTTGTAACTTTTGATAGTCGATTATGAGAAACTCGTGCGGAGTGATTTTCCTGATGATGTCGTCTTTTATGAGCTCGTTAAACGCAGTCGATGCGCTTTGACGCTTTAGCCCGACAAAGCTTGAGAGCACCTTTAGAGAAAATGGCAAAAACACGTAGTGATAGCCGTTTTGCTTTAGGTCTTGCTCGTTTGCAAGCTCGATGAGGAAATTTGCGATCCTGCCCTTCGCGTCCTCAAATAGTATGGACTTTATGATTTGATTTTGCAGGGTTATGACGTTTAAAAGCGCCTTGTAAAAGGCTCTGGCAAAGTCGGCGTTGCCTAAAATTTCAGCCGATTTCTCGGCGTCTATGAGGTAAATTTTGCTGTCTTCTAGTATCTCTATCACGCAGTTTTCGTCAAGTACCGCGATATTGTCGTTTTGCAGATGATAAAGGATAAATTCCTCTCCCTCTTCAAAAAATGATAGCTTTGCCAGCCCGCTTTTTAGTATGACTACTTTGATATCGTCGGTATAGATCGTGCTTGCCTTTGGCAAATTCTCGAGCTCGAATTTATCAAGTTCGCTTTTATTCAAAATTTCCAAAATTTGCGTTTGCAGTAGGCCTAAGCGTGATTTTTTCATGTTCTTTCTCTGGATATAAACTCGGATTTTACATTATTTATCATTCAAAGCAGTTGAAATTTTAAATTTATGTCGTAAATATCGGAATTTACCCAAACAGCGCAAACGATGAAATTTTAAAACCCGTGAAGCCTTTTTAGGTTCTCATCTATCGGCTTTTTCTCGCCGTCTTTCGTCACGCTCACGTATGTTGCAGTGGCGCTTGTTACATGCACGCTCTCTCTAAAGCCGCCTTTGTTTAGTCTAAGCGCCGTCACCTCGATCTGCGTCGTGATAGAGGTCTTGCCTACGCCGATGATCTTGGCGTAGCAGCTGACGACATCGCCCACAAATACCGGCTGTTTAAAGATCACCTCCTTCATCGAGATCGTCACCACGCGCTCGGGCGCTACCTCGCGAGCGGCTTGTGCGCCGGCAAGGTCGATCTGACTCATTATCCAGCCGCCAAAGATATTTCCTGCGGAGTTGGTATCTTTTGGGAGCGCGACCAGCTTTATACGCGGCTCGCCAAAATCTTTTAAATTTTGCATTTTTGACCTTTGATTAGGCTCTTAAAGTATTATTAAGCGTAGCCAAATAGGATGAGCGGCGACATTGCCCTCCGAAAATCAGGGAAGCCGTAAGGCTGACCGCGATTTTTTGCTTCACTTCGTTCGCAACTGCGAGCAGAACGTGCTACATGTTAGGCACTCTGTCGCAAGCTCATTCTATTTGCGAAGCTTTAAATATATCAACACTTTATCGTCAAAAAGCCTAAATTTTATATTTTTCGCAAATTGTAGCAAATTTTGACGCTTTATGATAAAATTTCTCTTTTTTAAAGGTTGGAAAATGAACGATTTTAAAAGACTAAACGAGCTCGTGCGTGAGCAAAAAGCCCAAATGAACGCACTTTATAAAGATTTAGACAACGAAATAGTAAATGCAGCCATCGCACTTTGCGGGCTAAAAGGTCAAAAGAGCGAGCGAGTGGCGCTACTTAGGCGCATAGTCGATCTCAAGGTCGACCCCTTGCAAAACGAGCTAAAAAAGCTAAATTTCAGCGACGATGAGCAAAAGCGCATATTGGGGCGTATGTTCGACTTCGTGAAAGATCTATACGAAAAGCGCCACGCAGAGCTCATCAAACGCATAAAAGAGGAGAAAATTTTAGACGATTTTAGCGTTGCTTTCATCCAGGGCATGCACGAGATCGGTCTGGCGCTAAATATCTGGCAAGTAAGCTGGCAAGAGCGCATCATAGACGGCACGAACAAAGAATTCGAGGCGAAATTCCCTAGTCTTGACGAGGCGAACGAATTTATCTTACGAAATTCGCTTTTTCAGCCGGACTCTGAGGGCAAGCGTGCCGACAGGAGCTACGGCGCAGTCGTCAAAAACGGCGAAAATTTTAGTTTCGTACCTTATGCCGTGGCGTTTGAAAAAGAGGTCGCACGCGTGAGGGCGGCTTTTGAAGAGGCTATAAAAAATTTAAAAATTTTAGCCAAAAATGACGATCAAAACGCCTATATAAGGTATCTTGAAAGGCTAAAAGACGCCTTTTGCGAGCGTGAAAACGACCGTGTCATCGCCGCATGGCAGGAGGCAGAGATAGCGTGGATGAGCGTAAGGGGCGCTTTGCAGCCGGGGCACCCGCTAGAATACTACGAGGACGCATACACGCACGCGGTCGCCCTTGAGTGGGACATCAGACTGGCGGGTCAAAGCGGCGTGAATGAGGCGGAATTTAAGCAAAACATGAAGCAAATCTACGCGAATGTCTGCGAGCAGATCGGCTTGGCCGATACGCAGATGAACGAGCAGGTGAACGAAAATATCGAGCGCACGCAGCTTTATATCAGCGTGCCGATGATTTATTACGCTGCAGAGCTAAACGGGCTTTTTAGCGCGCAGGTCGTGCCAAACGACGAGAGCGTGAGCGCAAAATGCGGTAAGAAAATTTTCGCTTTTGTAGATCACGTCTATGAGAGCGCAAAGGCAAAGCCTTTTATGAAGCTTAGCAGCGAAATTTTCAGCCGTGAATTTTTGGATTTTGGGCGCGAAATTTTATTTTTAAAGCCTGAAATTTGGAAAAAAGTCTATGAGATCTCGACTATCGGTCATGAGTTTGGCCACATACTTTTCATCGCTGAGGATACCGAAGCTGCGATGAATCAAAGCGGTGTGTTTAAATTTATCGAGGAGTACAAGGCCACGACGGGCGGGTTGGTGAATTTTTTCATACATGAGGACGAGCGCTTTATAAAGGCCGTGTTTCACGAGCTCATAGCACGTGCCGTGGGGCTTATTGGCTGGAGGAAGGTCGATGAGGTGAGGGCGTATTACTGCGAGGGGCTCATACATCTAAGCTTGCTTTTTTCATGCAAAGTGCTTAAATTTGACGGTAAAAGCTTGCAAGTAGATATGAGCGAGGCGACGTATCAAAATTTCAAAGCCGCATGCTTGCAAAACTATCTGCGCCTAGCGGGGCATTATGCCAAAAAGGCCGATGCGAGCGAATTTTTAGCTAAATTTTGCCAAAAAGACGGTGTTAGCTTCTTACCAAAAGACGAGGCGACGCGCGAATTCGTTTTACATTTTTACGAGCGATACGAGGCTATCGGCAACGAGCTTGACGAGAGCGGCGAGCGGGAAAGATGGCAAAATATCAAAGCCTAAGGAAGCAAACTAAATGCTAAAAAAGATAAGCAACGGCCACCAGGCGGCGTTTTTATATATCGGGGTCTTATTTTGCGCATACGCAGTGGTTTTAAATTTCGGCAAGCAGCTTTACTGCGACGTGACCTCTATCTTGCTAAACGTCTCGATAGCGCTGATCATGCTATATCGCCTAAAAATGACTAAAAATTTAAATTCGTATTGGGCGTGGATAGTTTTAGGCGTGATAGGCTGGGTCGTAGCCGATGTGCTGTGGGCGGGTTACAACATGAGCCACGAAAACAGCTCGCTTGAGGCGCTATTTTTTATCCAGGTCATCTACTTTATCCCTTTCATCTTGTTTTTAGCAGCTTCGGTGGCGATCTTTATCCGCAGCAACAAAAGCGGCCTTTGGACGCAGGTACTCATCGACGCAGGCGTGATCTTGATGATATACGCGAGCTTTTTTTGGTTTGTGGTATTTGACCGCGATTTAAGCTTTGTGCTTAGCACTGATTTTGCCTTTCACTTGGTTTATATTTTCGTAGATATCGTTATGTTTTGTATTGTTTTTATCGTGTATTTCTCGGTGCATACCATGAAAAGGCGGCTTTCGTTCTTTTTGTGTCTTGCTGCACTCGGGCTGTTTTGCGTTTATGATATGTATTACTCCGTGATGACTGCAAACGGCAAAGATCTTACAAATACGAACTACGAGCTGGTTTTAGAGCTCGTTTTCGTTTTGTTTTTCCTAGCCGCGCTTTATCTAAAAAGAGGCGAGGCGAGGCTGAAATTTCGCAAAAACAGGGAGGATTTTCATAGAATTTTGATAAACAAGCTTTTGCTGCTGTTTGTCGTCCTGGCTTTTGCGATCGTGATATCGGGCAAGATAGACCTGTCTTGGGGGATATTTATAATGATCTTGATGCTAGCTTACGCCGTTTTGACGCATAGTATCTCAAGCGTGAGAAATAACCAACTCCTAATCGCCAAAGAGCAAAACGTCAAACAAAAGCTGGATAAAATGATAGAAGAGCGCGTGCAGGAGCTTAGCCAGACGAACAAACGCCTAAAACAGCTCAGCGAATACGACTTTCTAACAGGCGCGCTAAACCGCCCGTTTTTCCTGCTTAAGCTCGAGGAGATGATAAAGACCAAAGCTCTTGGCGAAAATATCGATATTTACAGCATCGATATAAACCATTTTAAAAGCGTGAACGACTCTTACGGTCACTATGTGGGCGACGAGGTGTTGGCACGCGTGGTAAAAAACATCAAGTCTGTTTTGCCTAAAAATTCGCTGCTGGCTAGATTTGGCGGAGATGACTTCATGGTGGTGGCTAAGCAAAAGGGCGACGGGTATTTCAGGGAGTTTTTGACTCGCTTACACGCAGCCATAAGTCAGCCTATCCTCATCGAAAGCTATAAAATTTCACTTAGTGCCAAAATAGGCATAAGCACGACCGCAACTAGTGAAATTTTAGCCGAGGATCTCATCGCTCAAGCTGGCGCAGCGCTAAATTCCGCCAAGAAAAACACGCTTTGCGAGCATGTATTTTACGATGATATCAAGGATATGATACAAGAGCAAAACTACATAGAAATTTTGCTAAATTCCATAAATTTTGACAGGGAATTCAGGCTAAATTTCCAGCCGCAGTATCTGATAGAGGGCAAAAAGCTGATCGGCGCCGAGGCGCTTATACGGTGGAATTCGCCGATAAAAGGCTTTGTTTCGCCCGCTCTTTTCATCCCGATCGCCGAGCAAAGCTCCATTATAAATTCCATCGGCAAATGGGTCGCTAAAGAGGCGATCAAGCAAATGAGCGCATGGAATCAAAAATACGCCATCGCCCTAAAAATTGGCATAAACGTCTCGCCAAAGCAGGTAGATAACGTAAATTTCGCCTCGGATATCCTGGGCTTCATAAAGGAATTTAACATCGATCCAAGATGCGTTGATATCGAGATAACCGAGGCTAGCCTCGTAAATGCCGAGGAGATAATGCAAAGCGTGCTGGGCGTATTTTCTCAAAACGGCATAAGTATCTCGATCGATGACTTTGGCACGGGCTTTTCGTCGATGAGCTACATCAAAAAATACGCTATAAATAAGCTAAAGATCGCTAAAGAGCTAGTCGATAACATCGCCAGCAACGAGATAGACAAGGATGTGGCGACTAGTATCATCTCGCTGGCAAAGAACATAAACGTAAAAACTATCGCCGAGGGCGTCGAGGACGCGACGCAGCTTGAAATTTTAAAAAGCTGCGGCTGCGACGAGGTGCAGGGATATTTTTGGGGCAAGCCTATGAGCGCGGCGGAGTTTGAAGAGCTTATCAAAAGCTCTATTTAAGGCTTTTGAACTCAAAATTTTCAAGCCTTAATATATG
Source organism: Campylobacter curvus (assembly GCF_013372125.1). Taxonomy (NCBI): domain Bacteria; kingdom Pseudomonadati; phylum Campylobacterota; class Epsilonproteobacteria; order Campylobacterales; family Campylobacteraceae; genus Campylobacter; species Campylobacter curvus. The sequence goes on from NZ_CP053826.1 coordinate 355,229, forward strand.
CTTGTTCGCGTTTTTAGCCACGAGGCTGATCATCTGCGCACTGTCCGTGTCTTTTGGGATGATGAGGTGGATCTTTTCGTATAAAAATATGATGAAGATATTTTTAAGCTCGTAAATTTCACTCACGCTTGCAAAGCTGAATTTCTCATTTTCTGAGGGCTCATTTTCATAAAAGGCGATGAAATTTTCATTGACTTCGAATTTCATATGCTTTTCATTGTGCGTAAGGGATAAATTTTTAAGCGCCGCTTTTCGCCTGTTTTTTAAAAATATCGGGTAAAAAACGAGCCAAAATAGCCCGAAAACTATGCCGATGACAGTAAATATCTGCGTCTTTGCGAGCATATCTATGATAAATCCGGCCAGCATCGCCTCGCCTGAGATCCCGAACGTGTTTAGCAGGTATTGCTTCCTGGCCTGCCTTGAGAAAAATAGTATGAAAGCCTGATAGTCCAGTAAATTTTCACTTTTTAAAACGATATCTTTTTGCATGTGCTTTCCTTGAAATTTAAAATTTTGCATAATTATATCTAAAAGCAAGGATTGACTTAGTATAATTTGAGCTTAATTCACGCAGGAGAAAAGCCATTTTTCTAGCATCGCAAACGCCGCTTACAAAGAGCCAAAAGCAAGCCGTTTATCTATCGGGAGTTTTATTCATAGCCGCGCAAATTTCAGCGTTTTTGGGCTACGGGCTTGTTCAAAATCTACTCATACTGATCGGTCTTGGCATGATCACGGCAAACATCTACCGCGCGATGATAGAGCCCGTAAATCCTAGGATCCATTGGATAATCGCCTGCTTTAGCGTGCTTCTTTGGACGGTCTGCGAGGCCTTGTGGACGCTTGAGTCAAGCGTGCTCATAAGGCCGCAAAGCGAGTATGCCTATCTGAACGTCTCGTATCTTTTGCCGATGTTTGGCGTATTTTGCGCGGTCGGTGTCTTTCTTTTCATAAAATTTTCAAACACCGAGGAAAAATCGGTCGTGCTTCTTGACATCGTGAGCGTTTTGCTGCTGGTTAGCACGCTCTCATACAGCATCGTAGGCGACATAGATATCCTAAAAGCCCTAAACAGCGTGACTAGTATCGCCGCTTTGTGCGCTATGGCTTTAAATTTCGCTATTTTGTTCATCGTACTAAGCGAGCTTTTTACTAGCAACCTGCTTTATATCAGGGTCAGCGGCTTTTATCTCATCGTATTTGGGATCTTATTTACGATGATAAATTTATACGTAGCTTACAACAAAATCACGATAGAAGATTATGACTTTGGCTACTCCTCTTTGTATATGATCCCTTTTATCATCCTCATGATTGGCTCGTTTTATCTAAAGACCGAAAACAAGCGCGTCACTACCGCAGACATAGGTCTGATGACCGGCTCTAAATGGCTGCCTATCATCGCCGTCTTACCTCTTTTGCTGCAAAGCGACTTTGGCTCGATGCTGTCGCTACTGGCGTTATTTTTCCTTGTTTCAAACGCGCTTATTAGCTACTACATCAAAAGCGCGATGGCTAGTAAAAAGATGCTAGAACACGAGAAAATTTTACATCAAGAGATGGAAAAGCTCGTTCATGAGCGCACGAACGAGCTCATGCTTGCAAATTTAAGGCTTCAAGACATATCGGACAAGGACTATCTCACTGGGCTTGGCAGCAGGAGCTTTTTGATGAATGAGCTAAAAAGAGCGAGTGACGAGCTGCAATCAAATGAGGAGCTGGCGGTTTATTACATCAACATAAGCCGCTTTAAAGCCATAAACGCCTCATACGGCCACGAGGTCGGAGATAAAATTTTAAAGACCGCAGCCAGGAGGATAACTGGCATCTGCAACAGACAAGAGACTACGGCCAGGATAGGTGCGGACGAGTTTATCGTGATATCTAAAATGGAGCTTGGCAGCGAGACTAAGCGCATGAAATTTGGCATCTCGCTAAAGGACGCGATAGAAGAGCCTATGCAAATAGATCGTTATCACTTCGCCATAAAATGCGTCATAGGCATACATATCGTCATGCAAAAGAGCAAGGCCGAGCCTAGAGCCATCATCAAAAATGCCGATAGGGCGATGTATTATGCTAAGGAAAATCCCGCCTCAAACCCGATGGTCTATAACGACGAGATAGACAACAAGATACATCTTGACTCGATGCTTGAGATCGCGCTTAGAAAGGCGAATTTACAAAAAGATTTTCAGATGTATTTTCAACCCGTTTTTGACCTGGATACATCAAGGATCGTTTGCGCGGAGGCGCTACTTAGGTGGTATTCAAAGGACTACGGGCTAATGGAGGCGAGCGATTTTATGGGCATAGCTAGAGGCAGCGGCGATATACTAAACTCCATTTGCATGAACGCGACCTTAAAGACGATCGAGCATGTCAGCCGCTGGAAAAAAGACGTGCTAAATATCCCCAAAATCAGCATAAACGTAGCTACGACGCAGAGTACGTCTGAAAATTTCATACGTAGCTTTTTGCAGATGACAAAAAATTTTGGCGTGAGCCCGAGATCTTTCGAACTTGAATTTTGCGAAGCGCTGTGGATGAACCCGCCTGAAATTTTAGATAAAATTTTCGAGCTTTTAAAAAGCAACGAGATAGACGTTTGTATCGATGATTTCGGCTCGGGCTACACCTCGTTGATGTATATCAGAAAATACAGCATAAACCGCCTGAAAATAGCAGCCGACTTCGTCACTCAGATGGCATTTAGCAAGATAGACGCGCAGATCGTCGCGGGCATAATAAATCTGGCAAATTCCATGAAGCTAACGAGCGCGGCTAAAGGTGTGCAGGATGTTGAAATTTTAGATGAGCTAAGACAGCTAAAGTGCAAGGAAGGACAAGGATACTATCTGGCTCGTCCGATGAGCGCGGAGGAATTTGAGGAATTTTTAAGACAAAATCCTCAAATCATAAATGCGGTTTAAATTTCAGCCTTTATTTCTTCGTTTGATTTTACCACCATCCCGGAGCCGTGGATCACGCTAGGGACGCAGCTCGTGCAGATATCGACCTCTTCGCCGTTTTTGTGAGCGCGGATGAAGACTGCGTTGGTATCTTCCGTGCTTTTTAGTCCGCAAACGTTGCAAACTACCATCTCTTTTTCTCTCATTTTTTCTCCTTTTGAAAATTTGGCGTATTTTATCTTTAAAATTTTACGATTATGATGATTTGCGTCAAGCTTGGCAAGCTCGGCTTCATTTAACAAATTTTGTTATAATCGACTAAAATTTTAAAGGTTTGAAATGAGCGAATTTGAAATAATACTGCAAATGTTAAAACTTCAGCAAAGCCTAAACGACGAGACTAACGGCGAGGGCTGGGAGAACGGATACACGAACAAAAACAAGCTCATCAGCTGGAGGCGCTGCATCTATATGGAGTGTGCCGAGCTCATCGACAGCTTTGCGTGGAAACACTGGAAAAGCATAGAGGCCAAGACCGACGAGCAAAATTTACGTGTCGAGGTTGTTGATATATGGCACTTTATAATGAGCTTGATGTTGCAGACTTATTATCTAAAAAAGCTGGGCAGCATCGAGGATCTGGCGCAAAATATCTGCGCGGCTAGCGGATTTGCCGAGTTTTGCAAAGAGCCCCTAGATGTCGCTAGCGAAAGTATCTATGAGATAATGAACGATGTAGAGATGCTGATACATGAGTGCAGCGGCTTTGAATACAACATCTACGATATGCTCAAAATTTACTTCGCGATGTCGCTAAAATGCGGGGTGAATTTGTATTCGCTTTATGAGTGCTACATCGCTAAAAACGTGCTAAATCGCTTCCGTCAAAACAACGGTTATAAAGAGGGCACGTATCAAAAAGTCTGGAACGGCCGCGAAGACAACACTGTAATGAGCGAAATTTTAAGCTCCGGCGTCACCAGCATCGATGAAATTTACAAGGCGCTTCAAAGCGAATACGACAAGGTAAAATGATAGAGCTTTTTCGCCTTAGCTTTAGGGACTTTTGGACGGCGAAATTTATAAGCTTGTCGCTGTTGCCGCTGTTTTTGAGCGCAGGGTTGCTTACTTGGCTGATGTTTTTTGGAGGCGGCGAGCTTTTTAGCGCGCTACAAGAGGGTGCCAGTACGGGCGATTACTCGTTTTTGAGCGAGGATACGCCATATCTTTCTTTTTGGCTTAAAATTTTGAGCTTTGGCGCGACGAAATGGGTGATAAGCGCGTTTTTTTATATCCTAAGCTCATTTTTAGTGGTGATTTTTAGCGTCGTCATCGCCCTTATCGTAGCGGGCTTCATGACTCCGGTCGTGACAAAAGAGATAAACAAAAGACACTACGACATTGTCAGACAAAGCGAAATTTCAACTGCAAGGGTGCTGAATTTAAGCCTTAAAGTCGTGCTGAATTTTCTCGGGATCTTGCTCATTTGCCTGCCGCTGCTTTTGGTGCCGTTTTTAAATCTTTTCATCATAAATTTGCCGTTTTTTTATTTGTATTATAAACTGCTGCTTATCGACGTGGGCTCAAACACACTCGATGCGCCAAAATTCGAGCTGTTTTGGCTAGAGGGCGGCGGGCTTAGCTTCACGCTTGCTTGCGTGGCGTTTTATTTGGTCTCTTTAGTGCCGCTTGCGGGGCTGTTTTTGCAGCTATTTTTCGTCATATTTTTATCTCATCTGCTCTATCAAAGACAAGCCGTTTTGAAATTTTAGACGTCTATTGTACCCGGGTCCAATAGACAGCCCGTCTCGTTTTTTATAAAATAAGGGAAAATTTCAAAAAGGATAATCATGGCAAATGCAGTAGGTATCGTAAAACAAGTAAGCGGCACAGTCGTCGCGATAGACATACAGGGCAACCAAAGGGCGCTAAGAGTCGGCGACGAGATAATGCTGGGCGAGGTCGTGCATACGCAGGGTAGCGACTCAAGCGTAGTAGTCAGCATGAACAATGGCAAGGAATTTACGCTGCTTGGTGACGATACGATAAAGATCGATCAAAGCGTGGCTCAAGTAGAGAGCTTTGGAGCGGAGGCGTTTGCCGATGCTAGTGCGCTTCAGCAGGCTATCTTGGCAGGTGATGATCTAAGTAAGCTAGAAGAGACTGCAGCAGGTGGCGCAGGCGGTGGCGGTGGATCGACAGGCGGCGGAGTGTCTTTGGCTGCCGGAGTGTTTGAGACAGGCGGTCACGAGAGCAATATCTCTGCGAATTTTGAAAATTTAAGCGGGTCGTCTCAAGGAAACGGTGGAATTTACAACGATGCTGGCGTTGGTGGCGGTATAGGCGGCACAAATAGAAACCCGGCCAGCGCTCAAGCGCCTGACACTACGCCTCCTTTCGTCACTATAAACGTAAAAGACGGCAACAGCGCTACTCCTACTATCACTGGAGCGATCGAGCCTAATGCAAGCGCGGTCATTCAGATAAAAGACGCTAACGGAGCGGTAGTAGATACCATAAATTTGACTCCGGCTCAAACGGCAAACGGCACATATTCGGTGACTCCGTCTCATCCTTTGGCCACCGATGGAGATTACACGGCTACCATAGTAGCTACGGATGCTGCAGGCAACAGCTCTGTACCTGTGAGCGATGGATTCAGTGTAGATACCACAGCTCCTGTAGTAAGCAATGTAGTAGTAACTAACACTGATACTAATACCCCAGCTGATGGCACACCTGATGAGACCAAGGTTAAATTTAAAGTAGACGATCCTACAGCTACTGTAACTGTCACTGGCCCACATGGCGAGACAGCCACAGTCACTGGACCTGATGCTAATGGAGATTATACAGCTACCTTTACTACCCCATTAAGCAAGGATGACACCGTAACGATTAAAGCTACCGATAAAGCAGGTAACGAAGGCCATGGTCAAGGAGTGGTTCCAGATACTACCTACACCGATACCACAGCTCCTGTAGTAAGCAATGTAGTAGTAACTAACACTGATACTAATACCCCAGCTGATGGCACACCTGATGAGACCAAGGTTAAATTTAAAGTAGACGATCCTACAGCTACTGTAACTGTCACTGGCCCACATGGCGAGACAGCCACAGTCACTGGACCTGATGCTAATGGAGATTATACAGCTACCTTTACTACCCCATTAAGCAAGGATGACACCGTAACGATTAAAGCTACCGATAAAGCAGGTAACGAAGGCCATGGTCAAGGAGTGGTTCCAGATACTACCTACACCGATACCACAGCTCCTGTAGTAAGCAATGTAGTAGTAACTAACACTGATACTAATACCCCAGCTGATGGCACACCTGATGAGACCAAGGTTAAATTTAAAGTAGACGATCCTACAGCTACTGTAACTGTCACTGGCCCACATGGCGAGACAGCCACAGTCACTGGACCTGATGCTAATGGAGATTATACAGCTACCTTTACTACCCCATTAAGCAAGGATGACACCGTAACGATTAAAGCTACCGATAAAGCAGGTAACGAAGGCCATGGTCAAGGAGTGGTTCCAGATACTACCTACACCGATACCACAGCTCCTGTAGTAAGCAATGTAGTAGTAACTAACACTGATACTAATACCCCAGCTGATGGCACACCTGATGAGACCAAGGTTAAATTTAAAGTAGACGATCCTACAGCTACTGTAACTGTCACTGGCCCACATGGCGAGACAGCCACAGTCACTGGACCTGATGCTAATGGAGATTATACAGCTACCTTTACTACCCCATTAAGCAAGGATGACACCGTAACGATTAAAGCTACCGATAAAGCAGGTAACGAAGGCCATGGTCAAGGAGTGGTTCCAGATACTACCTACACCGATACCACAGCTCCTGTAGTAAGCAATGTAGTAGTAACTAACACTGATACTAATACCCCAGCTGATGGCACACCTGATGAGACCAAGGTTAAATTTAAAGTAGACGATCCTACAGCTACTGTAACTGTCACTGGCCCACATGGCGAGACAGCCACAGTCACTGGACCTGATGCTAATGGAGATTATACAGCTACCTTTACTACCCCATTAAGCAAGGATGACACCGTAACGATTAAAGCTACCGATAAAGCAGGTAACGAAGGCCATGGTCAAGGAGTGGTTCCAGATACTACCTACACCGATACCACAGCTCCTGTAGTAAGCAATGTAGTAGTAACTAACACTGATACTAATACCCCAGCTGATGGCACACCTGATGAGACCAAGGTTAAATTTAAAGTAGACGATCCTACAGCTACTGTAACTGTCACTGGCCCACATGGCGAGACAGCCACAGTCACTGGACCTGATGCTAATGGAGATTATACAGCTACCTTTACTACCCCATTAAGCAAGGATGACACCGTAACGATTAAAGCTACCGATAAAGCAGGTAACGAAGGCCATGGTCAAGGAGTGGTTCCAGATACTACCTACACCGATACCACAGCTCCTGTAGTAAGCAATGTAGTAGTAACTAACACTGATACTAATACCCCAGCTGATGGCACACCTGATGAGACCAAGGTTAAATTTAAAGTAGACGATCCTACAGCTACTGTAACTGTCACTGGCCCACATGGCGAGACAGCCACAGTCACTGGACCTGATGCTAATGGAGATTATACAGCTACCTTTACTACCCCATTAAGCAAGGATGACACCGTAACGATTAAAGCTACCGATAAAGCAGGTAACGAAGGCCATGGTCAAGGAGTGGTTCCAGATACTACCTACACCGATACCACAGCTCCTGTAGTAAGCAATGTAGTAGTAACTAACACTGATACTAATACCCCAGCTGATGGCACACCTGATGAGACCAAGGTTAAATTTAAAGTAGACGATCCTACAGCTACTGTAACTGTCACTGGCCCACATGGCGAGACAGCCACAGTCACTGGACCTGATGCTAATGGAGATTATACAGCTACCTTTACTACCCCATTAAGCAAGGATGACACCGTAACGATTAAAGCTACCGATAAAGCAGGTAACGAAGGCCATGGTCAAGGAGTGGTTCCAGATACTACCTACACCGATACCACAGCTCCTGTAGTAAGCAATGTAGTAGTAACTAACACTGATACTAATACCCCAGCTGATGGCACACCTGATGAGACCAAGGTTAAATTTAAAGTAGACGATCCTACAGCTACTGTAACTGTCACTGGCCCACATGGCGAGACAGCCACAGTCACTGGACCTGATGCTAATGGAGATTATACAGCTACCTTTACTACCCCATTAAGCAAGGATGACACCGTAACGATTAAAGCTACCGATAAAGCAGGTAACGAAGGCCATGGTCAAGGAGTGGTTCCAGATACTACCTACACCGATACCACAGCTCCTGTAGTAAGCAATGTAGTAGTAACTAACACTGATACTAATACCCCAGCTGATGGCACACCTGATGAGACCAAGGTTAAATTTAAAGTAGACGATCCTACAGCTACTGTAACTGTCACTGGCCCACATGGCGAGACAGCCACAGTCACTGGACCTGATGCTAATGGAGATTATACAGCTACCTTTACTACCCCATTAAGCAAGGATGACACCGTAACGATTAAAGCTACCGATAAAGCAGGTAACGAAGGCCATGGTCAAGGAGTGGTTCCAGATACTACCTACACCGATACCACAGCTCCTGTAGTAAGCAATGTAGTAGTAACTAACACTGATACTAATACCCCAGCTGATGGCACACCTGATGAGACCAAGGTTAAATTTAAAGTAGACGATCCTACAGCTACTGTAACTGTCACTGGCCCACATGGCGAGACAGCCACAGTCACTGGACCTGATGCTAATGGAGATTATACAGCTACCTTTACTACCCCATTAAGCAAGGATGACACCGTAACGATTAAAGCTACCGATAAAGCAGGTAACGAAGGCCATGGTCAAGGAGTGGTTCCAGATACTACCTACACCGATACCACAGCTCCTGTAGTAAGCAATGTAGTAGTAACTAACACTGATACTAATACCCCAGCTGATGGCACACCTGATGAGACCAAGGTTAAATTTAAAGTAGACGATCCTACAGCTACTGTAACTGTCACTGGCCCACATGGCGAGACAGCCACAGTCACTGGACCTGATGCTAATGGAGATTATACAGCTACCTTTACTACCCCATTAAGCAAGGATGACACCGTAACGATTAAAGCTACCGATAAAGCAGGTAACGAAGGCCATGGTCAAGGAGTGGTTCCAGATACTACCTACACCGATACCACAGCTCCTGTAGTAAGCAATGTAGTAGTAACTAACACTGATACTAATACCCCAGCTGATGGCACACCTGATGAGACCAAGGTTAAATTTAAAGTAGACGATCCTACAGCTACTGTAACTGTCACTGGCCCACATGGCGAGACAGCCACAGTCACTGGACCTGATGCTAATGGAGATTATACAGCTACCTTTACTACCCCATTAAGCAAGGATGACACCGTAACGATTAAAGCTACCGATAAAGCAGGTAACGAAGGCCATGGTCAAGGAGTGGTTCCAGATACTACCTACACCGATACCACAGCTCCTGTAGTAAGCAATGTAGTAGTAACTAACACTGATACTAATACCCCAGCTGATGGCACACCTGATGAGACCAAGGTTAAATTTAAAGTAGACGATCCTACAGCTACTGTAACTGTCACTGGCCCACATGGCGAGACAGCCACAGTCACTGGACCTGATGCTAATGGAGATTATACAGCTACCTTTACTACCCCATTAAGCAAGGATGACACCGTAACGATTAAAGCTACCGATAAAGCAGGTAACGAAGGCCATGGTCAAGGAGTGGTTCCAGATACTACCTACACCGATACCACAGCTCCTGTAGTAAGCAATGTAGTAGTAACTAACACTGATACTAATACCCCAGCTGATGGCACACCTGATGAGACCAAGGTTAAATTTAAAGTAGACGATCCTACAGCTACTGTAACTGTCACTGGCCCACATGGCGAGACAGCCACAGTCACTGGACCTGATGCTAATGGAGATTATACAGCTACCTTTACTACCCCATTAAGCAAGGATGACACCGTAACGATTAAAGCTACCGATAAAGCAGGTAACGAAGGCCATGGTCAAGGAGTGGTTCCAGATACTACCTACACCGATACCACAGCTCCTGTAGTAAGCAATGTAGTAGTAACTAACACTGATACTAATACCCCAGCTGATGGCACACCTGATGAGACCAAGGTTAAATTTAAAGTAGACGATCCTACAGCTACTGTAACTGTCACTGGCCCACATGGCGAGACAGCCACAGTCACTGGACCTGATGCTAATGGAGATTATACAGCTACCTTTACTACCCCATTAAGCAAGGATGACACCGTAACGATTAAAGCTACCGATAAAGCAGGTAACGAAGGCCATGGTCAAGGAGTGGTTCCAGATACTACCTACACCGATACCACAGCTCCTGTAGTAAGCAATGTAGTAGTAACTAACACTGATACTAATACCCCAGCTGATGGCACACCTGATGAGACCAAGGTTAAATTTAAAGTAGACGATCCTACAGCTACTGTAACTGTCACTGGCCCACATGGCGAGACAGCCACAGTCACTGGACCTGATGCTAATGGAGATTATACAGCTACCTTTACTACCCCATTAAGCAAGGATGACACCGTAACGATTAAAGCTACCGATAAAGCAGGTAACGAAGGCCATGGTCAAGGAGTGGTTCCAGATACTACCTACACCGATACCACAGCTCCTGTAGTAAGCAATGTAGTAGTAACTAACACTGATACTAATACCCCAGCTGATGGCACACCTGATGAGACCAAGGTTAAATTTAAAGTAGACGATCCTACAGCTACTGTAACTGTCACTGGCCCACATGGCGAGACAGCCACAGTCACTGGACCTGATGCTAATGGAGATTATACAGCTACCTTTACTACCCCATTAAGCAAGGATGACACCGTAACGATTAAAGCTACCGATAAAGCAGGTAACGAAGGCCATGGTCAAGGAGTGGTTCCAGATACTACCTACACCGATACCACAGCTCCTGTAGTAAGCAATGTAGTAGTAACTAACACTGATACTAATACCCCAGCTGATGGCACACCTGATGAGACCAAGGTTAAATTTAAAGTAGACGATCCTACAGCTACTGTAACTGTCACTGGCCCACATGGCGAGACAGCCACAGTCACTGGACCTGATGCTAATGGAGATTATACAGCTACCTTTACTACCCCATTAAGCAAGGATGACACCGTAACGATTAAAGCTACCGATAAAGCAGGTAACGAAGGCCATGGTCAAGGAGTGGTTCCAGATACTACCTACACCGATACCACAGCTCCTGTAGTAAGCAATGTAGTAGTAACTAACACTGATACTAATACCCCAGCTGATGGCACACCTGATGAGACCAAGGTTAAATTTAAAGTAGACGATCCTACAGCTACTGTAACTGTCACTGGCCCACATGGCGAGACAGCCACAGTCACTGGACCTGATGCTAATGGAGATTATACAGCTACCTTTACTACCCCATTAAGCAAGGATGACACCGTAACGATTAAAGCTACCGATAAAGCAGGTAACGAAGGCCATGGTCAAGGAGTGGTTCCAGATACTACCTACACCGATACCACAGCTCCTGTAGTAAGCAATGTAGTAGTAACTAACACTGATACTAATACCCCAGCTGATGGCACACCTGATGAGACCAAGGTTAAATTTAAAGTAGACGATCCTACAGCTACTGTAACTGTCACTGGCCCACATGGCGAGACAGCCACAGTCACTGGACCTGATGCTAATGGAGATTATACAGCTACCTTTACTACCCCATTAAGCAAGGATGACACCGTAACGATTAAAGCTACCGATAAAGCAGGTAACGAAGGCCATGGTCAAGGAGTGGTTCCAGATACTACCTACACCGATACCACAGCTCCTGTAGTAAGCAATGTAGTAGTAACTAACACTGATACTAATACCCCAGCTGATGGCACACCTGATGAGACCAAGGTTAAATTTAAAGTAGACGATCCTACAGCTACTGTAACTGTCACTGGCCCACATGGCGAGACAGCCACAGTCACTGGACCTGATGCTAATGGAGATTATACAGCTACCTTTACTACCCCATTAAGCAAGGATGACACCGTAACGATTAAAGCTACCGATAAAGCAGGTAACGAAGGCCATGGTCAAGGAGTGGTTCCAGATACTACCTACACCGATACCACAGCTCCTGTAGTAAGCAATGTAGTAGTAACTAACACTGATACTAATACCCCAGCTGATGGCACACCTGATGAGACCAAGGTTAAATTTAAAGTAGACGATCCTACAGCTACTGTAACTGTCACTGGCCCACATGGCGAGACAGCCACAGTCACTGGACCTGATGCTAATGGAGATTATACAGCTACCTTTACTACCCCATTAAGCAAGGATGACACCGTAACGATTAAAGCTACCGATAAAGCAGGTAACGAAGGCCATGGTCAAGGAGTGGTTCCAGATACTACCTACACCGATACCACAGCTCCTGTAGTAAGCAATGTAGTAGTAACTAACACTGATACTAATACCCCAGCTGATGGCACACCTGATGAGACCAAGGTTAAATTTAAAGTAGACGATCCTACAGCTACTGTAACTGTCACTGGCCCACATGGCGAGACAGCCACAGTCACTGGACCTGATGCTAATGGAGATTATACAGCTACCTTTACTACCCCATTAAGCAAGGATGACACCGTAACGATTAAAGCTACCGATAAAGCAGGTAACGAAGGCCATGGTCAAGGAGTGGTTCCAGATACTACCTACACCGATACCACAGCTCCTGTAGTAACGACCGAGGTCGCGGAGGCCATGGAAGGGGATGCAAACAATAAATACCTAGTCTATAATGTCGAGCTTGATAGTGCTAAAAGCACATTTGGCTTGGATGTAGGCGTAACGGGTGGCACTCCGGGAAGCGACTATAATAGAGTGCCTCAGTATTCGTTGGACGGAGGGCGCACTTGGAAGGATGCGGTCAATGGCAAGATCGAAGCTAACGGCCTAGCTACGCCGATCAAGAACATAAAAGTGAGGGTAGAGGTCGTAGATGACGACGGACGCATCCCGGGCAATCAAAACGAAGGCACCAAGACCGGCAACATCGGTGCGGAATTTGGCTCGCCGGATTATGGAATTTACAAAGAGAACATAACCCTTAAAGTATCGTCTAAAAACGGTAAAAGCAGTGAAGCTACCGGACGTATCATAGATAACGACGATATACTTACGGCAAATGCGTTCCTTGATGGTAAACATATCAATACTAAAGACGGAGAGGACACTATAACAATAAATAAGGGTGCTCAAAATTCTACTATAGACGCAGGCTCTGGCGATGATAAGATAATCATCAATAACGGGGCAAGCGGGACAACCATCAAGCAAACCAATATCGAGGCGGCTGAAGGCGACGATCAGATAGACATAAACGCAGGCGTTAAAGTCGAAAATTCTACTATCAACACATCCGTTGGCTCGGATGTTACCAACATAAACGGCGCTACCATAACAAATAGCGAGATAAACCTTGGTAACAACACAGCCGATCAAAGAGATGTCGTAAATGTAAATTCCGGCAGCACGCTTACGAACACGAATATAAAAGGCACTCAGGCACTTGGCGATGATGAGATAAATTTAAATGCAGGCTCTGTCTCAAAGGATTTGATGGTTGATACGGGTGCAGGTAATGACACTGTCAATATGAGCGGTAAAGTGATCGTCGACGCTAAGCAAACTCAAATAGCTACCGGCTTAGGTAACGATACCGTAAATATCGATGGTGAGCTTATAGGAAACAAGAGCCGCTTCGAACAAGTTGGTATATACACCGGTGAAGGCAATGATACCGTTAATATCAAAACTGGTGCAAATTTAAACTTTGTCAATATAGTGACCGGTACGGGCGACGATAATGTAAATGTCATCGGGGATAGTAACGATATAAGCAAAACTAAACTAGAAAACGTCAATGTCAATCTTGAAACAGGTACGGATACCGTGAATGTCAAAAATGCAACACTTAAAAACGTTGCGATAGACACAAATGATGATTCTGTAGATGGCAAGACTGTAGTTAACATAGATAATTCCAGTCTGGATCAAACTAAAATTTATGCGGGCGATGATAATGATGTTATCAACATCAAAAATACTACGATAATTGACGATACGAATGCTGAATTCGGTAGTACTATTAGAGGTGAAGGTGGAGATGATAGGATAAATATCGAAGGATCTACTATAAAGGGGAATAAAGTTATCATAGACACTGATTATGACGGCGAAGTCGGTAGACAGGGTAATGACGAGCTAAATATCACAAATTCTACTATTAATGGCATAAAACGCATCTATACTGGTCTAGGCAATGATACTGTAAATATAAAGGGAAGTGTGATCGAAAATATCAACGATAATGAGAAAAAGATAGACTTAGGCGGCGGTGACGATAAGATGACGATCGAAAATTCCACTGTTCGTAATACTGAAATTTACACCGGTGCAGGCAATGATACACTAAACATCATAGGCGATAGCAACGATAAGAGCAAAACTAAAGTCGAAAATGTCAATGTCGAACTAGGCACTGGTGGAGAGACCGTAAATATCAAAAACGCGACGCTTAAAAACGTTGGAATGGATACTGATAATGTTGCAGACGGTAAAACTAAGGTCGATGTGGAGAATTCCGACTTGACGGATACGAAATTCTGGACTGGTAACGATAACGATACTATTACCATAAAAGATACCACAATGAAAACGACTACTTATAATCAAACATTCTCTGCGATAAGAGCCGAAGGTGGAAATGATACGGTAAATATCATAAATTCTACTCTAACAGGAAAGACTAGGATAGAGACGGATAGTTATAATAATTTTACCGATACCGGTAACGATACTTTAAACATCATAAATTCTACCATCAAAGACGCACACTTGATCTACACCGGACTGGGCGATGACGTCGTCAACATAAAAGGTGACAAAGCTGATAGGAGCGGTACTCTCATCGAGAATGTCAATAGGATAGATATGGAAGGCGGCGACGATAAGATGACGGTAGAAAACGCCACTTTGCGTAATGTCAAAATTTATGCAGGCGCAGGCGATGACATCATAAATTTAAGAAACGCTACGCTAGAGGGAAGCGGCTCTTTCATACAAGCAGGCGCAGGCAACGATATCATTAATATATCAGGCTCTACTATCACTGACGCCAAAGACGGCAGTAACGGCGGTATAAACGCAGGCGCAGGCAACGATACTATCACGCTTGATGGTGGCACTGTTATGACTAACTCGCTAATAAAAGCAGGCGCTGGAAACGATACTATAAGCGTTACGAATTCTAAGGTAAGTGGCTCCGGCATTTGGGCTGATGACGGTGATGATACGATAACTATCGGTAAAGGTGCCGTGCTCGATCATACCATAATAGGCGGCGACGGCGGTAAGGACACTATCACGATAGACGGCGGTGCGAAGCTAACCAATTCTGAAATTTGGGGCGGAAGCAGCGACAGAGCGAGTGACACGATAATCATCGGTAAAGCTACTCTTGAAAATGTAACTATCGGCGGTGACGGTGGCGATGATCTCATCAAAATACAAAAAGGTGCAAGCCTAAAAAATACTCAAATTTTTGGCGGAAGCAACGATGCGGGCAATGATACAATAGTAGTGGAAAGCGGAGCGAAACTTCAAAATGTTACCATAAGCGGCGAAGATGGCAACGATACTGTCAAGATAGGTAAGGGAGTCGATCTTAGGAGTACTACACTTGATGGTGGGTCGGGCAATGATACTATCCAAGTAAGCGAGAACATCGACTTCTCTAAGATAGGCAAGATAACTAACTTCGAGAAGCTAAAACTTGGAGAAAACAACGAAAGCGTGAACCTAAATTTAGACATCAAAGACGTTCTAAATATCACCGATAATAAAAATACGATCTTAAAAATAGAGGGCGACAGTTCGGATCATTTAAGCCTCAAAGGGTTTAAGAACAATATCATCTCAAGCCATGACGGATACGACAGATATCAAGGAGTCGATGCTCACGGCAATACTACCTATATCGATATCAAGCATGAGGTTACGGTAGATTTTCAATGATTTAAAGGAGGCTTGGCCTCCTTTGATGATAGAGCTGATTTAGAGAGGATCAGTGCCTTCCTAAATTTAAGCATAGTAAGAGATTTTATTCGTATCGTCCAGGATAGTGTCAAATAGCTTTTTAGTCGCTATGAGTAGATTTTTATTTGCTTCGTTTTGAGCGAGGAGCTCGTCAAATAGCTTAAGCATATTGTCATTTATGAAATTTTTGTGATCTATGTCATTTGGCTGCGGCAGCTGCGAACGGATAGAATTTGCGAGGTTTGTTATGCTCTCGTTCGTGCCTGCTATCTTGTCGCCGTTTTTCACATTTTTCATAAACTCATCTATTTGCGGGCGTATCTGCTTTAGCGCTTCGTCCAGCTCAGCCATATCTTTTTCATCCAGCCCGTTGCCTTTGTAGGAGAAGTTGTAGCCGTATTCGTGCCTCAATGTCAGGCTTTGCGCGCTTGCGTTTGGCGACTTGGCGCTTGAATACTCAAGGCTTTTGTTGTCGTACATCGAGAAATTTATCTCATCTCCCGAGCTTGTCTTCATAGAAAAGCTCATGTTGTTGTAGCTTCCTTGCGAATAAAAATTTGTTTGCATTTTGCACTCCTTTGCGAACTAAATCGGCAAAAATTTGATTTTATAAAGCGAAATTTTTGTAAAATCAAGCAAAAAGGACGATGATGTGCTGCTTTGGCGTGCGCGTGTTTTTGCTGATGTTTATCACGGCTTTGAGCTTTATCTTGCATAGATTTTACCCCGTTTTTCCAGTGATCGGGTATTATCTAGCGCTTGCAAATTTACTTGCGTTTGTCATGTTTGGACTATTTTTTAGCGGACTCTTGCCAAGCTTCGTAAAACCCGGTGCGGTGCATTATTTTTCACTGATCGGCGGGGTCTTGGGTGCATTTTTGTCGATGCTCTTTTTTAGGCGTCTTGGATGGGATAAATTTAACGCCGTAGAGCTTTGCATATTTTTGTTTTGGCTATTTCTAGTAGCGACGGTCCTACTAAATTTTGACATGATAAGCATGAAATTTAGGGAGATCTTGATATGAACGAGCTTGATTTACGCATAGTGAAATTTATAAAAAAGATGCATCTGCTCTCTCTGTCCGTCATCGGTGAGGATGGGCTGCCTTATCCTGCGAGCTGTTTTTATGCCTTTGACGAGCGAGATTTAGCCCTCATTGTGGCCGGTAGTAGTGATACGTCGCATATCCGCGCGCTAGATCGCTGCTGCGATGTAGCCGGCACTATCGCGCTTGATACCAAAATAGTCGGCAAGATAGAGGGCGTGCAGTTTCGGGCGAAGATGAGCGCAGCAAATGATCGCGAGCGGGATTTGTATTTCAAGCGATTTTTTTATGCGCTTGCGATGAAGCCTGAAATTTGGATACTCGAGCTTAGCTGGATAAAATTTACGAGCAATACGCTTGGCTTTGGCAAGAAAATAGTCTGGACGAGGTGATTTTAGATTTGTTTTAACCGGGCTTGTTTGGGTGCGCTAAGGCGAAGTAAAACGAAATGACCCGATGATCTTTTATATTTCACATTTTCATGCTCAAGCCACTTCTAGAGCAAGTAAAATTTACGAAGCACTTTTTAACACATAAAAACAGGGCCTAAAAATTTAAAGTCATGCCTGTGCGCTAAAATTTAAGAATTTAGATTTATTTTACGAGGGGGTGAGTCGGTTGAAATTTCAGAATTTCAACCGAAATTTTAGTGTTTTTTAAGACCTTTTGCATGCAGATCAAGCTTTATGGATTCGTTGTCGATTATCCCGATGCCAGCCTTCAATACGTTATTTGCTATCTCGTGAGCCTCTTTTAGGGAGTGCATTTTATAGCTTCCGCATTGATATTCGTTGAGCTCGGGGATGTCGCTTTGGCTTAGAACATTTATGATGTCTTTCATCGACGCTTCCCATGCGTTTGCGACCTCTTGGCTGCTTGGCTCGCCTATCACGCTCATGTAAAAGCCCGTCCTGCAGCCCATCGGCGATATATCGATGATCTCGACGCCTTCTCGGTTCAAATGATCTCTCATAAATCCGGCAAAAAGGTGCTCTAGCGTATGTGTGCCACGCTCTGGCATCATGGTTTCGTTCGGTTTGCAAAATCTCAAGTCAAATACGCAAATTTTATCTCCCTTTGGCGTATCCATCGTCTTTGCCAGACGAACCCCGGGAGCGCTCATGATCGTGTGATCTACGCAAAAACTATCAAGAAGTGGCATGTTTTCTCCTTTTTTAAAATCTCAAAGTCTAACATAAAATTTTGAAATTTCGGGTAAATGTGATATTTGTTTTATCGATAAATTCGTATATTAACGTATGAAATTACTCTATTTATTAAAATAAATAATTAATTATATAAAGTAAGATATAAAATTTTATATAAACCTTTAAAATATAAATTTAATCTAAAAAATATAATTTTTGTCCTATTTCTTATATGAAAAATATATATTTACTAAAAGAATATTTAATATTTAAGATAAAATTAATAAATATAGTAATATTATTTCTTTATAAAATTAATTAGCTAGCTTAAGAATACTTTGAAGGGAGTTAAAATGGAATTTCTTGAATTGCTGCTCTTTTTAGCGGCAGCTATCGTGCTTTATTTCAAACCCGAGAAAAAGGCGCTAGCAACGAGTCTTGCAGTGATCGGATGCGCCTTGCTCGTAGTGCTTGAATTTTACGTGAATTTGTGGGTCGTAGTGCCTATAGGTAACTATTAGGAGGCTAAAGATGCAAGAGAACGAAAAATTATTTTTTAACCTGATGTCTTTTGCGGCGCTCGCACTCATCGCTCTGCCCGTAGGCATCGCCTGTGTGGTACTTGGATTTGGTTTTGGAGATAGCCCTTGCGTCATGTGTTGGGCGGAGAGGATAACGATGATAGCCATAAGCCTCATCGCGCTTTTCATCGTCCGCTACGGACCAAGACCGGGCTACATCGCGGCGCTTATATTGATGGCGTGCTGGGGGCTTTTCAACGGCTTTTTGCATTATAGTTTGGACGGGACGTTCGGCGGATATTTGGACATAAAACAAGGCTTTGGACTTGAAATTTTAGGCGCTCATACGCAGTTTTGGGTCATGGTAGTAAATTTTTGCGTCTTTGTCTTTTTAGCGATCATCATTTTGCTTAGCCGAAATTTAGGCGAGATAATGAAAAAGACGCAAGAGGGCGCATACGGAAAATTCCTAGCCTATCTACCGCTTGGCAGGGTCGCTACACTCGTTTTTATCGCTATCGTAGGCGCAAACTGCGTCCAGGCTTTCGTAACGTCCGGTCCGCCGCCGTATCTGGGCTCCAGTACGCCGCCTAGGATGAGTTTTGATGCCGGCAAATGGTTTTGGGAAAAGGACCACTGGAACAGCGCGCTTGATTTTAGATTCGACTGGAACCCGGAGCTTCCGGATCTGCCTAAATAAAGGATAAAAAATGAAAAGAAATTTGATATGCCTTATGACGGCGATAAATTTGGCTTTCGGGTTTGGTTTTACTCTTGATAGCGGCGCTGGAGCGTTCGAGAATCTTCCTTCGTTAAAAAACGAAGCGACAATGAGCCTAAATTTACAAAATCAAAACGCCATAACTGGAGCCGATTACAATGCGGCTACGAAGCGGTTCGCTTTGGCTACGAAAGATAACGAATTTTACGTAACCGATGAGAATTTCAAACCTTTAAGATACGGCAAACACGACCGCCATTTTATAATGGAGATGGAAGCGAGCGTGGGTGCCACGTGGTATAAAAACGAAATCGGTTTGATAAGTTTTAACAAAACCTTCGTATTTTATGAGCCCGTAGATGTGACGGATAAGAAGGAGCAAGACAGCCAGTGGAGGCATTTGCTAGCGGGCTGGGATAAATTTAGGCTAAACGACTTCGCAAACAAAAACCGCTTTTTTACTATCCGCTCTAAACAGCAATACATCCTAGATTGGGATTACGACGAAAATTCCAATAGATTCGTCATCGCAAGCGTTCCAAACGACGTGCGTCCCGGCTGGAGCGTAGGGGTATTTGACGGTGACGATAAGATGCCGCTTGAGGAGTATGTGCCGGGCGTGGGCTCAAATTTAAGCCTTAAAAAGGATAGGAATTTAGCGGATTATTATATCACTGGTATCGACATTCAGGGAGACAAGGCTTATTTACTCAGCAAAAACTACCTTACCGTTTTAGAGCTGAATTTAGCCACCAAACAGATAGAAAACGCGTATGGATTCGGCGGCGTGAGCGATCCTAGGGCTATCAGCGTGAAAGATGATAAATTTTACATCTTTTCGCGCGAGGGCAACGAGAATAAAGTGTTCGTATTTTCAAGATAAGTAAGTCTGTAAAAGGAGAAAACCATGCAAAGACGCTCGTTTTTAAAAGGTATGGGTGCGGGGCTGGCGGTTGCCGGCTCGGCACCGTCGCTTTTTGGTATGGAGCAATTCGAGGTGGATTTTAAACCAAAATCCTATAAGGGCGAAAACGTCTCGTATCATCATCTCACCTGTCCTAGAAACTGCCGCGACGCCTGTGCGCTCATAGCCGAAGTCGTAGACGGCAAGATGGTGGGCATCAAGGGAGATCCCGCCCATCCTCTCACTCAAGGCACCGCATGCGTCAAAGGACACACCTACGCCATGCACCTATATAACGCCGATCGCATAATGCATCCGATGAAAAGGGTCGGTAAAAAGACCGAGGGCAAGTGGGAGCGTATCAGCTGGGATCAAGCGCTCAAAGAGATAGCCGCGAAGCTTACGGCGATAAAAGAACAATATGGCGGCGAAGCGCTCACGGAATTTGTATATTCGGGTAACGAAGGGCACATCTCAAAGACCATAGCGCCGGGGAATTTTTTCGAAAAATACGGTGCAACGAGGCTCGTGCGAAATCCTTGCGACTGGCCTAGATACGCGGGAACGCCAAGCGTCATAGGGACGGACTTTTCAAAAGACGCGCTCGAAGTCGATGAGAGCGATATGTATATCAGCTGGGGCTCGAACGAATCATACACTGCCGTTCACTGGATAAGATTCGCTCACCGCGTCAAAAAAAGAGGCGGCAAAATAATAGTCATCAATACGATAAGAATTCCGCTCGCCAATCAAGCCGATATGTTTATACAACTAAAGCCTTCAAGCGATCCCGCGTTTTGTCTGGCTGTTTGCAAGGTGCTTATCGAAGAGGATCTTTACGATCACGAATTCGTAGAAAAATACTGTATGGGCTTTGACGAGCTGGTGCATGAGTGTTCGCTTCATACTTACGGCGAGCTAGCCGATATGTGCGGAGCAAGCGTAGATCAGATAAAGGTATTTGCACGCGAATACGCTCACGCAAAAGCGCCTGCGATAATGCACGGAGACGGCGGTCAAAGGCATTTTAACGGCGCGAGACTCGTTCGTGCGGTCACGTTTTTGCCCGTGCTGGTGGGAGCTTTAACCAAACTTGGCGGCGGACTTTTCTGGGCTTATGTGCATGTAAAAGGCTGCTTTAACTTTGATAACTGCATGCCCGATCTCTCGCCAAAAGACAAAAACGGCAAAAAGATCGAACGCCAACAAGTAAGCTATGTGGAATTTGGCAAAGGCATCCAAAAAGAGGGCGCGACCTATCTTGATAAACCGCTAAATACGGTCATCAGAGCCTGTATCAACTACAACTCGAATTTGATGGTGACGGCACCTAATACGAATTTGATCAAAAAGCGAGTGATGGACGACGATTTCTTCTTGGTAGTCATCGATCCGTATGACACCGATACTTGCGATTACGCGGACTATGTGCTTCCTGGTGTAACCTTCATGGAGAGCGAAGATATCCAAAACGATCAAATTTCAGGATATGTCTGCTACAACGCTCAAAGCGTCAAACCGCTCGGCGAAGCTAAGACGAATTTGGAATTCTTTAACGCGTTGGCAAAGGCTATGGGATACACCGAAGAGTGTTTCGACTGGGATAGCGAGACGGTTTGTAGGAAATTTTTAGATACGGAATTTGCCAAAAAGCAAAATATCACCTATGAAAAACTAAAAACCATCGGCTGGATAAAGCCTTTTAGGACGCCGGAGAGTATGAAAGATCAGTTCCCTTACTATCCGTATGCCCCAAAAGATAAATTGGTGTTTGGAACCAAGAGCGGAAAATGCGAGCTTTATTCGCAAACTTTCAAAGACGCAGGCTATCATCCGGTGATCGATCTTGAAACGGATTGGCATTATTACGAGAAAAACGAGAAATTCGGCAAAGATTATCTCAAAAAATATCCGCTTTATTTTATGACGCCGGGCACTCAGCTACAAGATAACTCGAACTGGGGAAATATGCCTTATATATTAAAACGCGTCATCGTCAAAGGCAACGCCGAGCTCTTTATGACCGCAGAGGATATGCGCGCTCGCGGTATAAAAGAGGGCGATACGGTAGAGGCTACGAACGAAAAAGGCACGGCGATATTTACAGCCGTTCAGACTTCGCAGATGCAACCTGGCATCGTATATGCGTGGAATAACATCTGGGTAAAGGTCACCAACTCTCGCACGGGAGCCAATATCCTTTGTAGCGACGGCGTAAGCGATCTGGGCAACGGCTCGACATATACGGCTAGCTTTTGCGAAGTGAAAAAAGCCGCTAAACAGGAGGCGTAAGATGCGAGAAAATAAAATTTCAAATTTTGATCGCGCCTGTGATATTCGTAGCTTTAGGCGTGTGCATATAGCGGAGCTTTCGCTCGTAAAGGCGGGCTTGTTTGTCTGTGAAAATAAGGAGTAAAAAATGAAAAGAAAACTTGGATTTTTATTCGATGAAAATTTTTGTATAGGTTGCAAAGCGTGTGAAATTTCGTGTCAGGTTTATCATAACCAAGACCCGGACATCAACTGGCGACACGTAGATATGATGCTCTTTCACGAGGATGGCATCGAAAAGGAGATGTTCATAACGCACTCTTGCCATCATTGCGACGAGCCTGCTTGTATGGAAGTTTGTTCGGTCGGAGCTTACATAAAGATAGAAAACGGCATAGTTCAGCCGCTTCACGATAAGTGCATAGGATGCGGATATTGCATACTGGCTTGCCCTTACGGCGCGATAACCAAAGGCAAAGACGAAAAGGTGCAAAAGTGTAACCTCTGCGCCGAGAGGATAGAGATAGGCGAGGAGCCCGCGTGCGTGGCAGGCTGTCCGTGCGGAGTGCTAAAGCTAGTAGATAGCGACGTGAGCGATAGCGCCGGTATGAAAAAAGAGATGCCAGGATTCAAGCATTTCTTCACTAAGCCGAATATCCGTTTTTATCCTAGGATGAAGCGAAACGAATTCATTCACTAAAGGCTACAAGATGCAAAATTTTTTGCGAGAAAATTTAGAGCTTGAACTAAATCGTAGCCTTTGCTTGGAGGATTTTTTAAGGCGGCTATTTTTAGTAGAGCTAAAAAGCGAAAATTTAGACGGCTTCTTGGCGGCGAGTGAAAATTTGCAGGAGGAATTCAAAAAGCATAAATTCATAAAGGAATTTGCAAAGTGCAAAGAGGATAAAAATTTGCTTGACGAGATCCGATATGAATTCAACACGCTTTTTGTGGGTCCTCGTCGTCCTAAAGCCGTGCCTTACGAGAGTGCGTATTTCGAGTATAAGACGATGTTTAGCAAAAGGACTATGCAAGTCAGGGAATTTTACGAGAGTATCGGGCTTAAAGTAGAGGGCGAGAAATTCGATAAATTCCCGGACGATTTCATCGGATACGAGCTTGAAGCGCTTTATTTTTTGAGCTTTAGGGCTCTTGAGGAATTTAAAAATGAAAACGAAGCTAGAGCTTACGAGACGCTAAAAGCTAAAGGCGAGTTCATAAACTCTCATCCTAGGCAGTGGTTTGGCGAGTTTTGCGCCGCTTGTAACGGCTCGGCTAAGCTTGAAATTTGGAAAAATTTCGGAGATTTTTTGACTCTTTATCTGCAAAAAGAGATCAAAAATTTGCAAATTTAGAAAGGATATACGATGCTACAATCAACTTGGGGATGGCTGATCGCTATCTATTTGTTTTTGGGTGGCCTTGGTGCGGGAGCGTTTTTATGCTCGACATTGGCGTATAAGGGATTTTTAGGAAAGCTTGAGGTGAAATTTTACAGATCGGGCTTTTTGCTAGCACCCGCCTTGGTAATAGCAGGAACGGTGCTTTTGCTGTTCGACTTGGCTCCGAGCGCGGCGATAAACCCGCTTAAAATTTTGCAGCTTTATACGCGTCCGGTCTCGATGATGAGCATAGGAACGTATCTGCTCACGTTTTTCATCGTCGTTAGCCTGCTTGTGTTTTTACAGATCAAAAAGGGCGGTAAAATTTGCGATACCCTGCTAACGCTCGGATCGTTTTTAGCTATCGGCGTGATGGGCTATACGGGGCTTTTATTATACGCGATCAAGGCTATACCGCTTTGGGCTAGCGTTTGGCTACCGATTTTATTTACCGTTTCGGCGATCTCGACGGGCTTTAGCGCGAATGCGGTGTCTTTGATAAGTGGCGGTGCGAATTTAAGCCGCGAGGCGCATAAATTCCACGCATTTTTAGCGCTGTTTGAAATTTTTGCCGTCCTTATGCTATTTGCAAGCGTCAGGCACGAGGCGGCGGGGATGCTAAGCATAGATAAGATCGTAGCCGGTTCGCTCGCACCTTGCTTTTGGATAGGATTTGTTTTATTAGGGCTCGTAGCGCCCGTGCTTAGCGGAGCTAAAACGATGTTTAGCCCTTCCTGCAAGGCTTTAGAGGACGGCAGCGTTTGTTGCGTCGCGGGCGGCGAGACAAAAAGCTGCATATTTACCGAAATCGGCGTATTGATAGGCGGCTTTTGCTTAAGAGCGTTTATAATATTCGGCGCCGTTTATATTTTCTGACCTCCTTCTTATTAAAAGGCGTAAGGTGGAATTTCGCCTTACGCTACCTACCATCTTTAAAATTTTAAATATTTATTATGCGAAATGAGCTA
Organism: Campylobacter curvus; assembly: GCF_013372125.1. NCBI lineage: Bacteria > Pseudomonadati > Campylobacterota > Epsilonproteobacteria > Campylobacterales > Campylobacteraceae > Campylobacter > Campylobacter curvus. The sequence goes on from NZ_CP053826.1 coordinate 380,349, forward strand.
AAATATTTTATGATCGCAAAGACGGGAGAGTCTAATGAAATTTAAGGACATACAAGATAAAAATTCAGGATTATTTGATTTTTTTGCATTTGAAGATGAGTGCTATAAAGAGTTTATTTCTCTTTGTATACGTGAATATAAATCGAAATTTACGGATTTGCCATGGGAATTTGCAAGTGACGATAAACGGTTTAATTCGTTTCCAAATTTTCTTTTTAAACACCAGACCTGTATCTCGCATTTAAAATTTAAAGATGCGACTTTTCAATTTAGAATTTGCAACGAAGACAATCTAGGATCATTTGGTTACCGTCTTTTCATAAATTTAAAAGATGGAACGCATCTTGATTTTGTAAGTAGTGATATTAGCAAAGTCGATGCGATCGCGATGGAGTTAAAGACTAAATTTCTAAATGAGTTTGAATTTATCTCAAAATGCGGATGGTGGATAACCGATATCTGGAAAAATATGTATCCCATATGCGAAGATAGTGATACTACGGACTTTCTTGAGAAAATTTTAAGTGAAAATTTCACCGCTCAAATGATAAAAGTAAATAACAAACTCTTAGAATATGAAGTCAGCGGAGCTTTTGTCGATATCATAAAAAAGCTAAAGAGTATGGACTAGCCTTTGCTTATAAGGCAGGAATTTGAGGGATATTCGGTCAGTCCGTATTCTGATGACTCTATGTCCCATAGATCCATATTCGCTCTTCTTGAGATGATGTATTCAAACCCTTTTTGACTAAGTTCAAGATAGATGCTAAATCCGCCATTTTGTTTTTTGCAGACGATACTTTCGATAAAATGTGAAAAACAAAAAATTTCGCTATTTTCGCTTTGCAAGCTTTGATTTAGCATGAGCTCCATATTGCTAACGAGCTTAAAAACCGCATTTGCATTTGTAAAGCTACCGAATCGCCCATAAAATTGGCTCAAAATTTCATTGGTAAGGATTAAATTTTTACTACAATTTTGCATGACACTTTTGTAGATAGTTTTAAAAAATTCTATGCTCGCATTTTGATTGTCGATGACTTGCATTTGATCCTTTTCAAGTACTACAAAGCCATCTTTTACGTGATATTTTTCGTTTTTGTCATAAAATTCAACATTTGCTATCTCTTGCTCAAATTTCTTTTTTCTGGCAAACGGTAAATATTCGATATTCATCTTGTCGATTATCGCCGAGCTTTTTACACCCCCGTCCAGCTCGTGCTGTATAAAGTATCTTATGAAGCTTCCTTGCTCTACGTTAAATCCGTTTAAATACTCGATTTTATCAATATAGCTGCATCTATAGAGGCTTAAGAATTCCTTATTCAGCACTATATTTATATCCTCCGGGATATCGCTGTATTTTTCAGCGTCGCTCACGCTTATGGACTGGATTATATTCATTCGTTTTTCTATTTTATCTTTTACGATAATGGAAATTTCGACATCCTTTAACTCGTTTAGGCGTTTTATCGCCTCTGTAGCACTTTTTGATATGTCGGTTTTAAATTTTTTGGATAGTTCTGATTTTTTGATAGTAAGTGAGAAATCTCCGTTTTTTAGCTTGTTCTGAGACGATAAGAGATAAAGGCACTCTTCGTAAATCATCAGATGTGCGTAAGTGAGAAATACATTATCCACGACTATCACATAGTAGCAGCGCGTCACTGAGTATTTTTTATTATTTTGCATGAAGTCGTTGTAGGTTTTTAACCCGCTATAGTTTGTGCAAGCCTTGAAAACATCGTATGATTCTAAAAAAATATTTTCCATAATGATCTATCTCTCTTGAATCTTAAGTTTTGTTATTATAAGAAATTTAAATTTAAAAATCGGTAATTTGATAAGAAATATAGGGCGAATTTTTAATATTTTATAGTCTAATATCGATAAATTTTAGGAAAGTATTTGCTAGTAAATGGTGGTTAGAGGCAGAATCGAACTGCCGACACGCAGATTTTCAGTCTGCTGCTCTACCGACTGAGCTATCCAACCATTTAAAAAAGAAATGTGATTATACAATTTTAAATTTTAAAAATTGTTTAAAAGACGCGAAATTTCCGCCAAATTTGCCACAAAAAGCTAAAACGCCAACCAAAATACAAAGTAAATTTATAAATTCCCCACAAATTCCTTAAATTTATCCCCGCGCTGAGCGTAGCTTTTAAACTGATCCAGGCTCGCAGCCGCAGGGCTTAGAAGCGCGATTTCGTCTGCGTCGTTTAAATTTATTGCCGTATTTGCCACACCCAAAATATCCAAATTTAACTCAGATTTTTTAAAATTTTCATCTATTTTTTTGACCGCGACTTCCAAAAACTCACAAGCCATCGCTCGCACGCCAAATTTATCGGCTAGCGCCATGAGCTTTGCCGTATTTGAGCCGATCGCGTAAATTTGCACCTTTGCGCCGCGTAAAGCCTCGAAAAGCTCGCTCATCTGCACACCCTTATCGTCGCCGCCCAAAATCAGATGCAAAAATTTACCCTCGTATCGATGTATCGCCTGCACCGCCGCGTCGATGTTCGTCGCTTTCGTGTCATTGACCCAGACACGTCCGTAGCGGTCGGTGAATTCTTCAAGCTTATTCGCCTCGATGACAAACTCGTTAAGCGCGCTCACGTCGCATCTATCGAGCAAAATTTTCTGCACCGCCAGAGCCAAAAGCGCGTCTATCAAAAACGGGGTTTTAAATTTTACCTCGCTCGTGCTGACGCCGCAAAATTTAGCCAAATCGCTCTCGTCCTTATAGCTGATGACCTTCGCTAGCGTCGGCGTTTTGGCGTAAATTTCAGGCAGGATAGCGACACCGTTTTCGCTCATCATGCCAAGTGGTTTAAGCTTGGCTTGCTCGTAGGCTTTCATGTCGCCATGCCACGTGAGATGATCGGGCGTGATAGGCAAAAGCACATAGATATCGGGCTTTGCGCGCCTTGTGTAGTGTAGCGTGAAAGAGCTCGTTTCAAGCACCCAGATCTTCGCGCGCGCGTCCAGCTCGCCAAGCGCGATGCCGACGTTTCCGCCCATCACAGAGCCAAATTTGGCCAGCAAATGCTGCGTCATCTTTGTCGTCGTCGTCTTGCCGTTCGTGCCGCTGATCCACACGCTAAACGGCATCTTATCCGCGAAATAGTCGTATTCGCTTATCAGATTTCGCGCTTTTTTGATAAGCTCGTGATGCGGCGGGATACCAGGGCTTGGGATCTCAAGCTCGCTTTCGTCCGCGTCAAATTTACCGACCGGTAAAAGCTCGTTACCAAACTCATCGCGTGAAATTTCACTAAATTTATCGTCGTAAATTTGCCAGCCGCCGGACTTGGCGATCGAGCGGGTCGTGCCGCCGTGACCAAATAAACTCTTTTTCATTTATAATTCCCCATGCTTGACAGATTTTAGATAAATTTTTACAAACCACTGCGGTCACGGACTCCGCCCTCTTGTGGCTTGTAAAATTTATCTAAACTACGCCTATCCTGTCTTGAATATTTTTAAGATTTTAGACTAAAATTTACCGTTTTTATCTAATCTTTAACGCCGTCAAAGCGATTAAATTTGCTAGTATCGCGATCAGCCAAAACCTCACGATTATCTTATTTTCCACCCAGCCCTTTATCTCAAAATGATGATGAATAGGCGCCATCAAAAAGATACGCTTTTTAAAAATTTTAAAGCTTCCTACCTGCAAAATCACGCTTAACGTCTCCATAACGAAAACAAAACCGATGATGATGAGTAAAATTTCATTTTTCGTCATCACGCCCATAAGTCCGATATATGCGCCCACGCTGAGACTGCCGCTGTCTCCCATGAAAACCTCTGCCGGATGGCAGTTAAACCACAAAAAGCCCATCAGCGAGCCAATCAGCGCGGCTGCGATGATGACGGTTTCGCCTACGCCCACGATCTTTGGCAAAAGTAAATACGTGCTAAACACTGCGTGTCCGCAGATGTAGGCAAACACGCCCAAAGTAAGCAGCGAAAATATCGCGGGGACACTGGCTAGCCCGTCAAGTCCGTCCGTTAAATTTACCGCATTTGACGCGGCGACGATGACAATCGTCCAAAAAACGATCGCGAACACACCAAGATCGAGCAGGGCAAATTTATAAAACGGCAGGTAAAATTTACTCCCAAGCTCGCCGTGAAAATATAGCAGCGTCGAGACGGCAAGCCCGATTAGCGCCTGCACCGCGAGCTTTGCTCTGGGACTTAGCCCATCGTGATTTTTGCCGCCTAAAATTTTATTTAGATCGTCTTTAAAGCCAAGCGCGCTAAATCCGACAAGGCAAAGCAAGGATGCTACGACGAAAACATTGTCGAGCCGCGCGCAAAGTAGGGTCGCAAAGACCGCCGCCCCGATGAAAACAAGCCCGCCCATCGTCGGGGTTTTCGCCTTTTTTTGGTGCGTCTGCGGAGCTAGCTCGTAGATAGGCTGCGCGGCGTTTTTGGCTTTCGCCCATGCGATAAATTTTGGCATGAGATAAACAGTCAGAGCAAATGCGATGAAAAACGAAAAGCCCGCACGGACGGTGATGTATTGAAAGATATTGAAATTTAATAGTTCATAAATATAATAAAACAACGCTAGCCTTTATTTTAAAAAAACCTAATTTTAGTATAATGCGGTTAAAAAATATCTAAATTTACGAGATTTGCGATGAAACAAAAGACGATATTAGTGATAACTGACGGCATCGGACACAGTGAAAATGCCGAATTTAATGCCTTTGCTGCGGCAAAAAAGCCTACATACGAGTGGCTTTTTAAAAATGTGCCAAATGCACTCATCAAAACATCAGGGCTTGCGGTCGGTTTGCCTGAGGGGCAGATGGGAAACAGCGAAGTAGGGCACATGTGTATCGGTAGCGGGCGGGTTTTGTATCAAAATTTGGTCAAAATTTCGCTCGGGTTTGAAAACGGCTCGCTGGCAAAGAGCGAGAAGCTTTTAAATTTGTTTAAAAAATGCAAAACCATCCATGTCATCGGGCTTTACAGCGACGGCGGCGTGCATTCGCACCTTAGCCATTTTGACGGTATGTGCGAGCTGGCGAGCGCGAACGGATGCGAAATTTACGCTCACGCGATCACCGACGGGCGCGACGTGAGCCCAAAAAGCGGACTAAATTTCATCAAAGCTTTGCAGGCTAAATTTAAGATCGCGAGCATCAGCGGGCGATTTTACGCGATGGATCGCGACAAACGCTGGGAGCGAGTGGAGCTCGCTTACGAGGCGATGATGGGCGAAAATCCGCAAGCCATCGAGCCCTTTGAATACGTCATGCAAAGCTATGAAAATGACGTGACGGACGAGTTTATCGTGCCTGCGAGCTTTAACGGCTTTCGCGGTATCGGCGAAAATGACGGTGTGATATTTATAAATTTTAGAAACGACCGTGCGCGTGAAATTTGCGCGGCTTTGGGAGCGGAAAATTTTAGCGAATTTGTCCGACCTTTTGCGGTGAAAAATTTGCTAACGATGACCGAATACGACGCGAATTTCGCTTTTCCTGTGCTTTTTGAAAACGAGCGACTGCAAAACACTTTGGCGCAAGTCATCGCAAATGCGGGACTAACGCAGCTGCATACCGCCGAGACCGAGAAATACGCGCATGTGACGTTTTTCTTTAACGGCGGCGTTGAGGAGCTAGTGTCAAACGAAACGCGGATTTTGATCCCAAGCCCGAAGGTCAAAACCTACGACGAAAAGCCCGAGATGAGCGCGCTTGCCGTGTGCGACGCGGTGATAAAAGGTATGGATGACGGACAGGACTTTATCGTGGTAAATTTTGCAAATGGCGATATGGTCGGACATACGGGCGATTTTGACGCGGCGGTAAAGGCGGTCGAGGCGGTGGATACGGCGCTGGGGCGGATCGTGGTAAAGGCAAAGGAGCGAAACTACGCGCTCATCATCACGAGCGATCACGGCAACTGCGAGGAGATGCGCGACGCGGAGGGTAAAATCCTCACGAATCACACGACCTACGACGTGCCGTGCTTTATCATGGGCGAGGGCGTGCGAGCGGTGAGAAGCGGCGGGCTGAATAATATCGCCGCGTCGGTGCTTAGGTTAGTGGGATTAGAAAAACCCGCCGAAATGGACGAAGCTTTGTTTTAAAATGCTTTGTCTTTTTAGTGTCTTTAAATGAGCTTGAAATTTTCTCGGTCGATGGGCTACACGCCTTATCTCCGTCGAAAATTTCTTCGTAACATTTAAATCCATCTAAAAATACTTTGCATTTTTATGATTTTAAGAAAATACTTCGCCTTGTGATTATTGATTTTTTAATTTAAAATTTAAATTTACTTTAAAAGGAAAAACATGAAATTTAGCGGGGAAAATGTGCTCATCACGGGTGCGAGTCGCGGTATCGGAGCCGATACGGCAAGGGTTTTGGCAAAAATGGGCTTAAAGGTGTGGATAAACTACCGCTCAAAGCCCGAGGTCGCAGACGCGCTCAAAAGCGAGATCGAGTCGGCTGGTGGAGTGGCTGCGGTCGTTAAATTTGACGCGACGGACGAGGACGAGTTTATCAAAGGCATAAATTTGATCGTGGATAGCGACGGCGAGCTAAGCTACCTCGTAAATAACGCCGGCATAACGAACGACAAACTGGCGCTTCGCATGAAGACCGATGAATTTACGGGCGTGATAAATGCAAATTTGACGAGCGCCTTCATTGGTTCGCGCGAGGCTTTAAAGATAATGAGTAAAAAACGCTTCGGTGCGGTCGTGAATATCGCCTCGATCGTGGGCGAGATGGGCAATGCCGGGCAGGTCAATTACGCTGCGAGCAAGGGCGGCATGATAGCGATGACGAAGAGCTTCGCCAAAGAGGCTGCGAGCAGGAACGTGCGCTTTAACGCCGTGACTCCAGGCTTTATCGCGACGGATATGACGGACGCGCTAAGCGACGAAGTAAAAGCTGCGTATGAAGCGAACATCCCGCTAAAACGCCTTGGCAAGGGCGAAGAGGTCGCAAATGCAGTGGCGTTTTTGCTCAGCGATCACGCTAGCTACGTCACTGGCGACGTGCTAAAAGTCAATGGCGGACTTTATATGTAGATAAATTTAATTTTGCGTTAATTTATGAGTTTAAAATAAATAAAAGCGTAAATATTATAAAATGACAGACATTTTTTATAAGGAGACCTGAAATGGCAGTTTTTGATGATGTTAGAGATGTTGTTGTTGAGCAACTAAGTGTAGATCCTGAGGCAGTGAAAATGGAGTCGAAGATCATCGAGGATCTTGGTGCGGATTCGCTTGATGTTGTCGAGCTTGTGATGGCACTTGAGGAGAAATTTGAAGTTGAAATTCCAGACACTGAGGCCGAGAAGCTCATAAGCATCGCTGACGTTGTAAATTATATAGAAAAGCTTGGCAAATAATTTAAAATTTGCTTTATAGTTTGATTTAAGGAGATGTATTGAAACGAGTCGTTATAACAGGCATTGGCATGATCAATGCGCTCGGGCTTGATAAAGAGAGCTCTTTTAAGGCTATTTGTGATGGCAAAAGCGGTGTAAAGCATATCACATCGTTTGATGTCAGCGAGTTTCCTGTTCAGATCGCCGCTGAGATAACGGACTTTGATCCAAGTAGCGTTCTTGACGGGAAAGAGGTCAAAAAGGTCGATCGTTTCATACAACTTGGCATAAAAGCATCTAACGAGGCGATGGCCGATGCAAATTTTAAAGAATTTGACGGCTCTAAATTTGGCGTCAGCTCGGCCGCAGGTATCGGTGGCTTGCCAAATATCGAGAAAAATTCGATCACATTTTTTGAAAAAGGTGTCAAGAGAATTTCCCCGTTTTTCATACCTTCTGCTCTCGTAAATATGCTTGGCGGTATCGTGTCGATAAACCACGGCTTAAAAGGACCTAACCTCTCTAGCGTGACCGCATGTGCGGCCAGTACGCACGCTATCTCGCAAGCGGCAAAGTGTATAATGATAGGCCAGGCCCAAAAGATGCTGGTAGTCGGCGCAGAGTCGACCATTTGCGGTATAGGCATAGGCGGTTTTGCTGCGATGAAGGCGCTTTCTACCAGAAATGACGACCCGCAAAAAGCTTCGCGACCATTTGACGCAGATCGTGACGGTTTTGTCATGGGAGAGGGGGCTGGAGCGCTTGTACTCGAAGAGTACGAGTCGGCAAAGGCAAGAGGAGCTAAAATTTATGCTGAAGTCATAGGCTTTGGCGAGAGTGGCGATGCTTATCATATCACATCTCCGACGCTTGAGGGGCCGCTTAGCGCGATGAAGCAAGCGTGGGATATGGCCGGTAATGTCAAGATCGACTACATAAACGCACACGGCACATCGACGCCAGTAAACGACAAGAACGAAACGGCTGCTTTAAAAACGCTTTTTGGTAAAGATTGTCCGCCTGTCAGCTCGACGAAAGGTCAGATCGGACATTGCTTAGGCGGAGCGGGCGCGATCGAGGCTGTGATATCTGTCATGGCTATGAGAAACGGGATTATCCCGCCAACTATAAACTACACTACTCCTGATCCTGACTGCGATCTAGACTACGTCCCAAATACAGCCAGAAGGTCTGAGCTCAAAGTCGTTATGAGCAACTCGTTTGGCTTTGGTGGCACGAACGGCTGTGTGATATTTAAGAAGTTGGACTAAGATGTCAAGCTACTTAGACTTTGAAAAGAGTATCAAACAAATAGACGACGATATAGCAAACGCCAGGATAAAAGGCGACGAGCATGCCGTCGAAATTTTAAATAAAAATTTAGAAAAAGAGGTCGCAAAGGTTTATAAAAACCTAAACGAGTATCAGCGGTTACAGCTGGCGCGCCATCCTGATCGCCCTTACGCGATAGATTATATCAGGTCGTTTTTGATGGATGCGTATGAAATTCACGGAGATAGAGCGTTTCGCGACGACCCGGCCATAGTCTGCTACGTCGGTTACATCGGCGGTAAAAAGGCGATGGTGATAGGCGAGCAAAAGGGTCGAGGAACGAAAAATAAACTTAGGCGAAATTTTGGTATGCCTCATCCTGAGGGCTACCGCAAGGCTTTGAGAGCTGCTAAATTAGCTGAAAAATTTAACCTTCCTATTTTATTTCTTATAGACACCCCGGGCGCATATCCTGGCGTTGGCGCAGAGGAGCGCGGTCAGAGCGAGGCTATCGCACGTAACCTTTTCGAGTTTGCAAATTTAAAAGTCCCTACAATAGCAGTAGTCATCGGCGAGGGTGGAAGTGGCGGAGCGCTAGCCATCGGAGTAGCGGATAAGCTAGCGATGATGAAAAATTCCGTATTTTCAGTGATCTCTCCTGAAGGCTGTGCCGCGATACTTTGGAACGATCCCTCCAAACAAGAGCAAGCTACGAAAGCCATGAAGATCACGGCTGACGATCTTAAAAATCTAAAGCTCATCGACGATGTCATAAAAGAGCCGATAAACGGAGCTCACAGAGACAAAGACGATGCGGCAAAAGAGCTGGCGATCTATTTCGTATCAAAGCTCGAGAAGCTTGAAAAGCTTAGCATCGATGAGCTCGTCGCAAAGAGGATCGATAAAATTTTATCCGTCGGCGCATACGAAGAATAAATTAAGATGACCGCGCTAGCGGCGTCTGCTCTTTTAAATTTGGCTCTGTTAAAATGTTTCATTGATTTTCAACTCTCAAAGCGAAGTCAAACCTTGTGAAGCGACGCTATCACCGCCGATTTTCAGAGAAGCCAAAGGCTGAACGCGAAAATCGTGCTATATGTTCGGTGCTTTGCGGAGCGAACAGGGTTTGCGAAGCAAGTATCAATGATTTATTGTAACAGAGCCTTAAATTTATAGCCTTTTTACCTTTAGTCGCTATAATTTCTACAAAAAATAACAAAGAGAAACAATGTTTAACGGACTCATACGAGAGATCGCGCAGGTCGCGAGCTATTCGCAAAATTTGCTACGTTTGAAAGCTGGCTACAAGCCAAATTTAGGTGACAGCATCGCGGTAAATGGTGCGTGCCTTAGCGTAGTCGGGCTTTATGATGACGGATTTAGCGTGGAACTAAGTGCCGAGACCAGAGCCATCGTCGCGACGGAAAATCTAAAAGGACGCGTGCATATCGAGCCAGCCATGAGGCTAAATGACAGACTGGACGGTCATCTCGTGCAAGGGCACATCGACGCTATCGGCGAGGTCGCGCGCATCGTGAAAAACGAAAATGGCGTTGATTTTTTCATAAATTTACCCGCCAGCGTGATGCACCTCATGGCAAACAAGGGCAGTATCGCGGTCGAGGGCGTGAGCCTGACGATAAACGAGGTGCTGGCAAACGGCGTTCGCCTAACGATCATCCCAATTACCTTTCGCGAGAGCCTATTTTGCGAGTTCAAAGTGGGACGCCGCGTCAATGTCGAGAGCGATATGCTCGCCCGCTACGTCGCGCGTCAGCTGGGCTTTAAGCCCGTGACGTGGGAGCAGATCGATCACATCGCGAGCCTTTATTGATGTTAAATTTAGACGTTGCGTTTGAAGATGAGCGCGTGCTGGCTGGCTTTACCACGCGTTTTGGCGGAGTGAGCGTCGGGGCGTATGCGGAGCTAAATTTAGGGGATCACGTGGGTGACTTGTCACAAAACGTCGCGAAAAATCGTGAAATTTTAGCTTCAAATTTAGGCCTGCCACTGCAAAATTTAAAATTTATGAAGCAGATCCACTCAAACGAGGTGCGAATTTTGCGCGATTTAAATGATGAGCTACCGCCTTGCGACGGGCTCGTCACGGATCTAAAAGGCGCCATGCTTTGCGTTTTGGTCGCGGACTGCTCGCCCGTGCTGATCGCTGATAGCGTGCGTGGCGTCGTGGCTGCCGTGCATGTAGGCAGAGCAGGCGTCGTGGGGCAAATCTGCACGAACGCGGTCAAGCTAATGAAAAGCGAATTTGGCTGCCAAAGCTGCGATCTGCGCGCATTTGTCGGAGCAAATATAAAAGGGGACTGCTACGAGGTGGGTGAGCTAAATTTAGGTAAATTTGAGCGCTACAAAAACGGCGGCAAATTTGACATGAACGCCGCACTCAAAGATGAATTCGCCGCACTTGGTGTGAGGGTTAAATTTAGCAAAATTTGCACGCACTGCGACGAGCGGTATTTTTCATACCGGAGAGATGGCGTAACGGGGCGATTTTGCGGATTTGCGATGCTAAAATGATAAAAAGATCGGTTAAAGGCAGTAAATTTGGCTTATGAAAATTTTAAAAATCAAGACCTTAGAGCTTTGAAAATAGTTCAAAATGCTAGAAAATTTGACGTTGAAATTTTACAAAACGAAGCTATCGTAAAGAGCTTTCTAAACTCTGATAAAATGGAGCTAAACGAGAGTGAGCGCCTAAAGATCGAGGAAATTTTTAAAATTTTAATGAAAATAGAAGAAGATACCCAGCTTAGTAAATAATGTGCAACTTAGTTGCATTTAATAAAATTTACGCTACTATTTTGACTTCCAAATTCAAAATAGGAGAGTGTTATGAAAATTAGCAAGAGTGCTTTTGCGTTGATCGTTGGCGGTATTTTGACATCGGCCGGTGCGCATGATTTTTGGCTAAATGCCTCAAATGACGAGGTTTTAAACATCCAAATAGGCTACGGGCATGAATTCCCGGGCGTAGAGCCTATCTCGCAAAAGCGCGTCCAACTTTTCCAGACGCCATATCTTTTAAAAAACGGCCAGAAATTCGAGGTCGAACAAAAGGGCGAGAATTTCAACTTCGAGGGCAAAAAGGTAGCCAAGGGATCGTATATCGTCGTTGGCGAATATAAACCGACGTTTTGGAGCCAAATGTCTGACGGCAAGTGGCAGATGCAAACGAACAGGAAAAACGGTCAAGGCGTGAAGTACTGCGAGCTGGCCAAAATGAGTGCCAAAGCGGTATTAAACGTCGGAGTGGCCGATGAAAGCGTCGTAAAGCCGATAGGTCAGACGCTAGAGATCGTCCCGCTTAGCAACCCTGCGAATTTCGCCGTAGACGAGTTTTTTGGCATGCAGGTGCTGTTTGAGGGCAAGCCGCTTGCAGGCGTGGATGTGGGCGTCATATCGCCATATCTTGAAAATACGCATGATAACGAGCAGCGCGCATTTTGGGGCAAGACCGATAAAAACGGGCGCATAAACATCAAGCTTTTCAAGGCCGGCGAATATGCGGTGAGCGTGCTTTATAAAACTGCGTATAAAGATAGCTCCGAGTGCGACGAGAACGTCTATGAGAGCACTTTTAAATTTTCTTTGAAGTAAATTTACGCTAAATTTCGCCTGAAATTTAAAGGAAAAAAATGAGAAAAATCGTGTTTAGTTTGCTGATATTATCGGCCTTTTTGCAGGCTTTGGCTCAGGGCTCGCAGGGCGTAGAGCTATCATCGCAAACAAAACACGAGCAAACCTCGCCCGATACGAAGCAGCCTCAAACCGAGCATAAACAACAAAAGCCGCCGGTAAGGATAATTTACAAGGGCGTGAGCAAAACGCCTATTTATCTATGCGAAAGAGGCAATATGCTCGGGTGCTTCAGGGCAGCAGAGATATATTACAGCGGAAGCGGAGTCAAGCGAAACGTTAGGACGGCGGTGATTTATTTCAAGCGCTCTTGTCTAGGCGGATACGGGCCTGCTTGCACGAGTTTGGGCGATCTTTACCGACTAGAAGGCGGCTTTAATTCGCGTAAAAAAGCGATCGGTCTTTACGAGGAAGGGTGTAAAAAGAGCGACGGCACGGCGTGTTTCGTGCTGGGGACTTACTACAAGAGCGGAGATATGGTAAAAAGGAACGAAGCAAAATCCGTAAAATTTCTAAAACGCGCCTGCGAGCTGAAATATGAAAAAGCGTGCGAACGCTAGCCTAAATTTACGCCCTTAAATTTAGTTTAATTTTAGAAAAATTTCAGTATAATCCAAGCCTTATTTCACACACACCAGTCCTAAAATTTGGTTGCAAAATTTCAAAATTTTGTTAATGGGTGTGGAGGATAAACCTAAATTTCGGGCAAAGCCCATAAGGAGCAAACTCATGGTCACAATGAGAGATTTACTAGAGTGTGGCGTTCACTTCGGACACCAAACACGCAGATGGAACCCAAAGATGAAAAAATTTATCTTTGGAGAGAGAAAAGGTATCTATATCATAGATCTACAAAAGACGATCCGTTATTTCCGCTATACCTACAACATCGTTCGCGACGCGGCCGCCGAGGGCAAGACTATCCTTTTTGTGGGTACTAAAAAGCAAGCGGTCGAAGCGATCAAAGAGTATGCAGAAAAATGCGGCATGCCATATGTCAATCATCGCTGGCTAGGCGGTATGATGACAAATTTCGGCACTATCCGTCAGTCTATCCGCAAGCTTGAGGTCATCGAGACGATGGAAGAAGACGGCTCTATAAATTTACTGACTAAAAAAGAAGCGCTAATGCTTCGCCGCAAAAAAGAGAAGCTGATCGCTACGCTTGGCGGTATCCGCAATATGAAAAATTTACCTGATATGGTGTTTATCGTCGATACCGTTAAAGAAAAGATCGCCGTTCAAGAGGCAAACCGCCTAAAAATGCCAGTCGTCGCACCGATAGATACAAACTGCGATCCTGACGTGGTAGACTACCCTATCCCCGGCAATGACGATGCGATACGCTCAGTCCAGCTTTTCTGCCAAGAGATGGCTGAGGCGATAAACGAAGGCAAATCGCTTCTTGAGCAAGATAGCGAAGCAAATGCAGATGACGCCGAAGTGAGCCAAGAGGAAAAAGACGCGGTCGTTGCAGAGGCGATGAGCGAGGAAGATTTCGCCAGCGAGGATGATGAATAATGGAAATCACTGCACAAATGGTAAAAGAGCTCCGTGAAAGCACGGGAGCTGGTATGATGGACTGCAAAAAGGCTTTGAGCGAGGCTGATGGCGATATGCAAAAGGCCGTCGATATACTTCGCGAAAAGGGTCTTGGTCAGGCTGCGAAAAAGGCGGACCGTTTAGCTAGCGAAGGGCTAGTAAGCGTCGAGGTTTGCGAGCACTGCAAAAAAGCGACTATAAGCGAGATAAATTCCGAAACCGACTTCGTCGCTAGAAATCCGCAGTTTCAAGCGCTCACAAAAGATACTACGGCTCATATCCAAGCAAAAGGTATCACAAGCGTTGAAGAGCTAAACGAAAGCACGCTAAACGGCGTGAAATTTGAAGAATATTTCAAAACTCAGATCGCAACTATCGGTGAAAATTTGGTCGTTCGCAGGTTTGAAACCATAAGCGCCGATGAAAAAGGCGTAGTAAACGGCTACGTGCATTCAAACGGACGCGTGGGCGTGCTCATAGGCGCAGCGTGCCAGAGTGAAGAGGTCGCGCAAAAAGCGGCTGAATTTATCAGAAATCTATGCATGCATGCAGCTGCGATGAAGCCAACCGTGATAAGCTACAAAGACCTTGAGAAGGACTTTGTCGAAAAAGAATTCATCGCGTTAAAAGCAGAGCTGGAAAAGGAAAACGAGGAGCTAAAGCGCCTTGGCAAGCCGCTTCATCATATACCTCGTTTTGCCAGTAGGTCTCAGATCACTCCTGAAATTCTAGCCGGTGTTGAAAACGAGATTAAAGAGGAGCTAAAAGCCGAGGGCAAGCCTGAGAAAATTTGGGATAAGATAATCCCGGGCAAGATCGAGAGATTTTACGCTGACAATACGATCTTGGATCAGCGCTTAACGCTTCTAGGCCAGTTTTACGTCATGGACGATAAAAAAACGATCGAGCAAGTGGTCGCTGAAAAGAGCAAAGAGCTTGGCGGTAAGATCGAGATCGTAAAATACGTCCGCTTCGAGCTTGGCGAGGGACTAGAGAAAAAAGTCGATGACTTTGCGGCTGAAGTAGCGGCGCAAATCGGCTAAATGGAAATTTTAAGAGCGTCTAATCTAGGCTTTGCGTATGATTATACGCTCTTTGAAAATGTAAATTTTACGCTTAATAGTAGCGAGAGTGCCGCTATATTAGGTGTTAGCGGCTGCGGTAAATCGACACTGTTACACATACTTTCGACTCTTTTAAAGCCAAAAACCGGCGAAGTCGTTTATGACGCCAAATCTCTTTATTCACTTTCTCAAAACGAGCTTATAAAGATTCGTCGACTCGAATTTGGTATCATATTTCAGGCCCACTATCTTTTTAAAGGCTTTAACGCACATGAAAATATCGAGCTTGCAAGCATCTTGGCAAAAGAGCCTATCGATAAAAGCCAGCTTGAAGCACTAAAAATTTCAGATGTGCTAAATCAAAAGGTAGGCGAGCTTAGCGGCGGGCAGCAGCAGCGTATTTCGATCGCTAGGGTGCTGACTAAAAAGCCCCGTGTTATCTTTGCCGACGAGCCGACCGGAAATTTAGACAAGCAGACCGCCCTTGAAGTGATGCAGACGCTGTTTAACTATATCAAAGCAAACGACGCTGCGCTCGTATTAGTCACGCACGATAATGAGCTCGCGCTTAAATGCGACAACGTCTACAAACTGGAAAACAAAGAATTATCCAAAATTTCATCCTAAATTTTGACGCCAAATTTCTATAAGATATCGCTTTATTTGCTCGTGACGAAGTCTCGTTGCAAGATCAAAAAATAAATTTATCTATATGAAATTCAAAACGGGCTAAAATTCCGTCAAAAAACAAAAGAGAGATATGGAGCTAGTTTCGTTTTTTGGCGCTGATAGAGCGATCACCTTCATGCTTTTGTTCGCTCGTCTTAGCGGACTCATCGTCTTTTTTCCGTTTTACTCGCATAACCAGATCCCGCTCACGGCGCGGACTTTGCTGGTTTTTATGCTTTGTATCGTCTTTTTTCCGATGTCACACGCGCACGAACATGCCATAAATTTTTTATTCGTCGAAATTTTGAGCGAGGCGATGCTGGGTCTTTGCGCGGGACTGATGCTCACGATCGTGTTTGCTACGCTTCAGATGGCTGGAGAGCAAATCTCTATGGTTATGGGATTTTCGATGGCGACGGTGCTAGATCCACAAACTGGAGTAAGCTCGCCGGTCATTGCAAATATGATAAATTTCCTCGCCCTTCTTACGTTTTTGATGTTTGACGGTCATCATTTGCTGCTGCAGTTTTACGCTGCTTCCCTTGCACATGTACCTTTAGGCGACTTTTATCCAAGGGCTGGGGTGATGAGCTACGCTTTAAAAATTTTTGCGAATTTGTTCATGTTCGGTTTTATTTTATCTTTTCCGATCATTGCGCTCTCTTTGCTCTCGGACTCGATATTTGGGATGCTTATGAAAACGATGCCGCAGTTTAACCTGCTAGTCGTGGGCTATCCGATAAAGATCACGATCGGATTTGCCGTTTTGATCGCGATTTTAGCGGGTATGATGAAAATAGTCGGCGATATGCTGTTACAAATTATTAACGATTTGCCGAATTTGTTTTTTTAAATTAAGAAAAGCACAATGAAATTTATCATAAAATAAGTCTTTCAGGCAAAGGAGAGATAATGAAAGTTGCACTCGTAAATAAAAACCCTGCCGTTTCGCGTTTGATAACTTTGAGCCTAAACAAGATCGGCGCACAATATACTGAATTTGACGATATCAGCGGTCTTGATCATAGCTTTGATTACGTTATCGTCGATAGTGACATCGATACAGGCGATTTTGACTTTAGCGGTTTTGATAGTGTCATGTATCTCGTGCCTCGTGGCGGACAAAAGCCGGAATTTGCAACGACTTTGCTTGAAAAGCCGTTTTTACCGACGGAATTTATAAATATTTTTGAACAAAGCAAGCCTAGTGCTGCAAATTTTGTAAAAGACGATGCGGTGAGCGATTTTAGCGACTTTGACGATACGCATGCAGCACAGCTTGAAGATGAGAATTTCGAGCTTCCAAAGATCGATGAAGAGCTACAAGAAGAGGCCGATCTAAACATAGATGACATCGATCTTGAGGATATAAAGCTTGATGAGCTTGATCTTGGCGAGGAGGATGAGTCCGCTACGGATGGCACCGAGGATGCGGACAAGCTGGCCGATGAGATCGAGCTTGACGAGACTGACTTTGAAGAGAAGGTCTTGGACGCGGGTGAGGCGGAGCAAAATTTAGCCTCGCAAGATAGCTTTGACGATGATGATCTTGTAAAAGACCTACTGCCTCAAAATGATGATAACAGCGACATGAACGAGCTAAGCTCGCTAGTAGATGAGATAGAGAATATGGACGATACGCCAAAACATAGCGATCAAGATGAAATTTCAGCCCAGCCAAAGTCTGATGATGAGACGAAATTTGATGCTATGAATGACGTATCAAATGAGCCTAAAGACGAGTTTGTAAGCGATATAGACGCTACGAAAAACGCTCTAAATGAGATCGAAGCGCTAGATGATTTAAAAGAAGAGGAAAATTTACAGAATTTAGACGAGAGCGCCGCGGCCGAGGAGAGTGACTTTGACGAGCCCGAAGAGAGCGAGGTGAAAGACGATCTGGTCGATACGCTTGCCGATGACTTTGACGGTAGCGATGAGGAATTTAGCACCGAGGTCGCTCAAACGATAGATGAAAATACTTTGGACGCCAAGCTCGAGGAAGCGTCAGATCTAAATTTAGACGAGCAGATCGATGATGCGCAGCTTAATGACGAGCTGATAAATTCCGCCTTGAGTGATGAAAATTTAGACCAAGACGAGCCTAAGATACAAATCGTCGATGAAACGAACGAGGACACTGATGAGCCGCAGCAAGAGGTAGCTTTACAAGATGAAGTGATAGATGAAAGCGATCTGGACGCAAAGCTTGAAGAAGCGGCCGATCTAAATTCAGACGAGCTAAGCGAAAATACGCCGCCAAACAGCATAGACGAGATAGATGAGGCGGATATGCTAAAGGCTTTTGGGCTAAAGGGCGAAGCGTCTGCCACAAAAAAGGAGAAAAGCGGTAAATATCCGCAGGATATCAAAGCGGAGCTTACTAAAAAGATAACCGAGCATATAACCAGCTCGCTTGATGAAAGCTCGATCAAAGAAGCGCTGAAAGATATGAATATCAAGATAAACATAAGCTTTGAGGAAAAGTAATTGCAGGGGCAAATTTTAGTTGTTTCAGGGCCTAGCGGTAGCGGCAAGAGCACTCTTTTAAACAGGCTTTTAAAAGAGGAGAGGGATCTGTGCTTTTCTATCTCAAGCACGACAAGAGCGATCAGAGACGGCGAAAAAGAGGGCGTGGATTATTATTTTATAAGCGAGGATGAGTTTAAAAAAGGCATAGAAAACGGAGAATTTCTAGAATGGGCGCAGGTGCATAAAAATTTTTATGGCACTAGTCTAAAGCCCGTTCTGGCTGCGCTAAATGACGGCAAGATCGTGATCTTTGACATCGATGTGCAGGGCTTTCATATAGCACTTGAAAAGTTTAAAAGCTACATCACGTCGATCTTTATCACGACTACAAATAAAAAAGAGCTTAAAAGACGTCTGCAAAATCGTGGCACAGACAATGCTGAAACGATAGAAAACCGCCTGATGAACGCAGTCGGTGAGATGGAGCATATCTTAGAGTATGATTATTTTTTGATAAATGACGACATAGAAAAGAGCTATCGCGGGCTAAAATCTGTGGTGCACGCGATGAGGCTAAAGAGCGCAAACATAAATTTACGTCAAACCGTTGATAGCTGGATAGACTGCTAGAAAATTCAGAATTTTATGCTAAGATTTCGTAAAAATTTTAAATGAGGAGAAAAAATGGCTATCGGAGTCAATCAATTACTTATTATTCTTGTGATAATCGTATTGCTTTTCGGGGCTAAAAAGATACCTGAGCTCGCAAAAGGACTTGGCAAAGGCATCAAGAGCTTCAAAGCCGAGATGGAAGATGACAAGCCTATAGAGAAGGTCGAGAAAAAGGGCGATGACGTTGTCGATGCAAAAGTAGAAGAAACCACTAAAAACGCCTAGGCTTTTGAGTTGAAAGAGATCGTAAAGTCTGAAATTTTTAAAATTTTAGGGCGTGACTTCGTCTTGGAAAAGCCAAAAGACAAAAGCCTGGCTCACTACGCCACTCCACTTGCATTTAGCCTTGCTAAGGAGCTAAAAAAGTCACCCGTAGCGATAGCAAACGAGCTTGCCTGTAAGTTTGAAAATAGCACAATTTTTGAAGTAAGCGCCGTGAACGGCTACCTAAATTTCAAGTTAAAGGGTGAATTTTTAGACAAAATTTCAAAAGACGCTCTGAAAAACGGCGATAAATTTGCAAGCGGCAAAGCAAGGCAAGATGGTAGTACTTTCATAGAGTATATCAGCGCAAACCCGACCGGCCCGCTTCATATCGGACACGTAAGGGGCGCGGTTTATGGTGATACTTTGGCCCGTATCGGCATGCATTTGGGCTATAAAATTTTTACAGAATACTACATAAACGACGCGGGCAATCAAATCGACCTGCTTGGCACGTCCATTTCTCTCGCCGCTCGCGACGTGCTTTTTCATGAAAACGTAGAGTATCCGCAGAAATATTACCGCGGCGAATACATCGTAGATATCGCCAACGAAGCGCTTAAAAAATTTGGGAAAGAGATCTTTTACGACGAGGCTAGGAACCTCGAGCTGGCTGAATTTGGCAAAGATATAGTGCTTGATATCATCAAAAAAGATCTGGCGGGTGTGGGGATAAGCATCCAAGGCTGGGCGAGTGAGAAGGCGCTTTATAGCGAGCTAGAGCCCACTATCGAAAAGCTAAAGCGCTCAAATCAAATGTATGAAAAAGAGGGCGCTACGTATATCGCCTCAACTACACTTGGCGATGACAACGACCGCGTCGTCGTGCGAAACGACGGCAGACCGACATACTTGGCCGGCGACATCATCTATCATAACGACAAATTCGGGCGAAATTACGATCATTACATAAATATCTGGGGTGCGGATCATCACGGATACATCGCGCGCCTAAAAGCTGCGATACATTTTTTGGGGTATGACGAGAGCCGCTTGGAGATCATCTTGATGCAGATGGTGAGCCTGCTAAAAGACGGCAAGCCGTATAAGATGAGCAAACGCGCGGGCAATGCCGTGCTGATGAGCGATATAGTAGAGGAGATCGGCTCTGATGCGCTTAGGTTCATCTTTATAAGCAAGGCCAACACGAGCAGTCTTGAGTTTGACATCGACGAGCTTAAAAAAGAGGACAGCTCAAATCCGATATTTTACATCAACTACGCTCATGCGCGCGTGAATCAAATTTTCGCTAAAGCCGGCAAAAGCGTGTCTGATGTGCTTGATGCGAGCCTTGAAAATTTAGACGATAATGCTAAAAATTTATTGTTTGAGGCCCTTACTTTGCCTGAAATTTTAGAGGACGCCTTCGCTTCGAGGCAGCTTCAAAAGGTGAGCGACTATCTAAAATCTCTAGCCGCTAGCTTTCATAAATTTTACAACGAAAACCGCGTCATAGGCAGTGCGAACGAAGACAGCTTGCTAAAGCTTTTCGCGGTAGTTGCGCTTAGCTTGCGAACCGCGCTATCGCTTATTGGCATAACGGCAAAAGATCGTATGTGAATCTGTCTAAATTTTACTCTTGGGGAGCGCTCGCCGCACTCTCCTTGCTATCTATCTTTTTATCTCAAACTTTGCTTAAAAATTTTCACCTAAGCCCTCTCATCATTGCTATTTTACTCGGTGCGTTTTTTGGCAACACTCTTTCAAATGGCGTGAAAAATCTACAAGATAGCGGCGTTTTAGCCATCTCGACCAAGCAAATTTTAAGGCTTGGCATCATTCTTTTTGGCTTTCGTCTCACGTTTGACGATATCTCTAGCGTGGGTGCGAGCGGCATTTTATTTGCATTTTTTATCGTTTTTAGCACCTTTGGTGTAGGCTGTCTCGTCGGCAGGCTCTTGGGACTTGACGCCAAAAGCTTCATGCTGATATCCTCTGGCTCTTGTGTGTGTGGCGCGGCTGCCGTGATGGCTAGTCAGAGCGTGCTAAAGGCAAGCCCTCACGCCGTCGCCGTGGCTGTTTGCACGGTCGTGGTGTTTGGGACGATCGGTATGTTTTTGTATCCGTTAGTGATCCAGTTTCTTTCGCTAACTCCCGTTCAGGCTGGGTTTTTGACGGGCGGATCGCTGCACGAGGTGGCTCATGTCGTAGCTGCCGGTGCCGCGATAAACGATGATACTCAAAGCGTCGCCGTGGTGATCAAGATGCTGCGAGTCATGATGCTAGTGCCCTTTCTCATAATGCTTTGCATCTTAAATTTAAAATTTTCAGGCGATCTTAGCATGGCTAATGTAAAAGCCAATGTGCCCTATTTTGCGATATGGTTTTTAGTCGCTATCGCCGTAGGTTCGTTGCCATTTTTCCCGCGTGAGGCGCTTGGGGGCATAAATTTCATAGATACGTTCCTGCTTTCGCTTGCTATGTGTGCGCTTGGCATGGGGATAAACAAAAACGTCTTGAAAGATAGCGGCAAAAAGCCGTTTTTGCTGGCGATCGTCATGTTTGTTTGGCTTTTTGCAGCGTCTTTAGCGTTTGTTAAAATTTTCGTTTGAGGGGGCTATATGAGCTTAAAAGATATGATGGAAAAATTTATATCAAAACCATGTGAGGTGAACGAAAAAGCTCTTTTAAAAGAGCTTAAAAAGGCTGAATTCCTAACTCCGGTGATAATGGCCGCCCCTCTTGCAAAGCCTGATGGCGGCGCAGTTTATGAGGAAGAGGGCTCGAATATAAAATTTGTCTTGCTCGAGGACGATAGCGATAAAAAGAGTTATTTTCCTGCATTTACTAGCCGCGAGGAGATGATGAAGTGGCGAAACGACAGCGAGCAGGAGGTCTTAAATTTACGTTTGAAAGACTACGCAGTCATGATTGCTAGCTCACATGGTAAATACGCCGGTGTCGTGATAGATGCGTTTTCCCACTCTTTTATTTTAGATATATCAAAGCTCGAAGCGATCTTCGGTAAGGAAATTTAGATCAAACCCCTACTTGCCTCACATATTTTGACGACGCGGCATTAAATTTTAAATGATAAAATTAGCCAAAATAAAAAAGGACAAAAATGAAATGGCAAGACAGCAGGCAAAGCAACAACGTCGAAGATAGGCGTCAAGACAACACTACTAGCATGGGGAATATGGGCAACTTAGGCGCGCTCATACCTATTATCAGATTTTTACTAGGCTCAAACATCGGGCGCGTAATCTTGGCGATTGGTGTGATAGCTTATTTTATGGGTTATAACCCGCTTGCCTTGATCGAGGGTGGCTCGACGGCGAGCGTGCAAAAGTCAGTCGATAGCCCCGAAGAAAAGCAAAAAGTAGCCTTCGTCTCGGCCGTACTGGCCAAGACTGAAGATGTCTGGGGCAAAATTTTTAGCGAGCAGGGCGCGGGATACAAAGAGCCAAATTTAGTCCTTTTTAGAAACGCAGTCTCGAGCAAATGCGGCTTTGCCAGCTCACAGACCGGGCCGTTTTACTGCCCGGTAGATCAAAAGGTCTATCTTGATCTTGGCTTTTTTGACGAGCTAGCGAACAAATATAAAGCCGCCGGCGACTTCGCGCAAGCCTACGTCATTGCCCATGAAGTCGGCCATCACGTGCAAAATCTCCTCGGCACGCTAGAAAATATCCAAACCCTAAAATCGCGCACGAAAAGCCCAATCGAGCAAAACGCGCTACAAGTCAAAGTCGAGCTACAAGCCGACTGCTACGCGGGTGTGTGGGCGCACTACATGGGGCAGTATAAGGTGCTAGAAGATGGCGACATCGAGGAGGCGCTAAACGCCGCCAGCGCGATAGGCGACGATACGCTGCAAAAGCAGTATCAAGGGCACGTCACGCCAGATTCATTCACGCATGGCTCATCAAAGCAGCGTATGAGCTGGTTTAAAAAGGGCTTTGAGGGTGGCAAGCTTAGCTCGTGCGCGTTTGAAATTTAGCTAAATTTACGCTTGGGCTTTAAGCTTGCTTAAAAACTCTTCGATGTTGTATTTTGCGCGGTATTGCGGGCTTAGCAGATGTATCAGCATATCGCCAAGATCAAGCACGATCCAATCAGGCGAGCTCTCGATGGCTAAAAATCGCTCGCCAAGCGGCTTTAGGCCTTCTTTCAGATCGTCGCTCAAAGAGTAGGCGTGGCGCTCGCCCATCGTTGTTGCGATGATGACGAATTTCACGAAATAGTCGCGGTCTGACATATCAAAAACTTGTATCTCCTCGGCCTTTTTCTCGTCCAAAATTTTGACTATATTTTCTATCCTCTCGTTCATCGAAATTTCTTGCATATTTTTCCCTTGGTAAAATTTTATGACCTCGTCTTTGATAGAGCTTGGCAGCTCGTCAAGCCCCTTTGAGTGCCTGATCTGCGAGGAGCTAATATTAACATTTACGTCCATTTTTTGCAAATTTTCAGGTATCAAGATATGATTTCGCTCGGCGATCACGAATTTCACCAGCGAGCACAAGCGCTTGAAGTCGTGCCATTTGTTCAAAGTCGCTAAATGATCGGCGCCGATGATCAGATAAAAGCTGTCTATGTCGTAAATTTCATATAGATGCTCGACCGTCTCGATAGTAGGAACCGGCCGAGTCAGGGCTATCTCGTAGTCTGAAATTTCGACCTTTTGCAAATGTCCCCAAATCTGTCTTATCCATTTTAGCCGAAGCTCGGGCGGGGCTGAAAACTCGCTTTTAAACGGGCTGATG
Organism: Campylobacter curvus; assembly: GCF_013372125.1. Lineage (NCBI taxonomy): Bacteria > Pseudomonadati > Campylobacterota > Epsilonproteobacteria > Campylobacterales > Campylobacteraceae > Campylobacter > Campylobacter curvus. Next base: position 404,038 of record NZ_CP053826.1, read on the forward strand.
TATGTTGGCATGATGATGAGCTTGTCGATATCCAGGCTATCAAGAGCCATCTTTACGATACTGTCGTGCCCCAAATGCGGCGGGTCGAAGCTGCCGCCAAAGAGTGCTAGGTTCATTCGCTTAAATTCACCTTATTTATAGTTGTTTTAAATATGTTTTCTGTAAAATTAGTCGTATTATATCAAAAGGAGCTAAGATGTCAGTTAAAGTAGCTATCAACGGCTTTGGGCGTATCGGCAGGTGTGCGGCGCGCATCATTTTGGGGCGCGATGACGTGGAGCTTGTCGCTATAAACGATACCGCAAAGCGCGATATGACAAGGTATCTTTTGAAGTATGACACGGTGCATGGCGAGTTTAAGCAAGATGTCGATGTGCTAAATGACGAATTTATCGAGGTGGGTGGCAAAAAGATCCGCGTTTTTTCTACGCGCGATCTAAACGAGCTTGACTACGCGGCTTACGGCGCGGACGTGGTGCTTGAATGCACGGGTAAATTCCTCACGACCGAGGGCTGCCAGCCGTATCTGGCAAAGGGCGTGAAAAAGGTCGTCATGAGCGCACCCGCAAAGGATGACACGCCTACTTACGTCATCGGTGTGAATTCCGACCTCTATAAGGGCGAAGCCATCGTCTCAAACGCAAGCTGCACTACAAATGGGCTCGCACCGGTTGCCAAGGTGCTTGATGAAAATTTTGGTATCGTAAAGGGGCTTATGACCACGATCCACGCCTACACGCACGGACAAAGCCTCGTCGATGTCAAGGCAAAGGACTTCCGCCGCAGCCGCGCAGCCGCACTAAATATCGCGCCGACTACGACAGGAGCGGCAAAAGCGATCGCAAAGGTGCTTCCGCAGCTTAGCGGCAAAATGCACGGACAAAGCGTACGCGTACCAGTCGCTAACGTCTCTATGGTCGATCTGACCGCCGTTTTGGCGAAAAAAACGAGCGTAGATGAGGTAAATGACGCCTTTCGCGCGGTGGCAAAGGGCGCGATGAAAGGTATCTTGCTCGTCGATGACGACGCGCGCGTTAGCAGCGACTTTTGCACGAGCTCTTACAGCTCCATCGTCGCCAGCGACACGACGCAGGTCATTTGCGATGATATGGTCAAAATTTTTGCCTGGTACGACAACGAGTGGGGCTACTCAGAGCGCCTCGTAGATCTCGCGGTTTTAGCCGCAAGGGGCTAAAATGAGCGATATTTTATCTATCAGCGAGCTAAATTTAGCCAAAAAGCGCGTGTTTATCAGGTGCGATTTTAACGTGCCGATGGACGAGTTTTTAAACATCACCGACGACCGCCGTATCCGCTCGGCGATCCCTACGATTCGCTATTGCCTCGATAATGGGTGCAGCGTCGTTTTGGCAAGTCACCTCGGACGCCCCAAAAACGGCTTTGAAGAGAAATTTTCGCTAAAAGGCGTGGCAAAACGCCTCTCGCGGCTACTTGACAGGGACGTCATCTTTGCAAACGACGTCATCGGCTCCGACGCGCAAAACAAGGCAAGCGCGCTAAAAAGCGGCGAAGTTTTGATGCTTGAAAATTTACGCTTTGAAAAGGGCGAGACCAAAAACGATGAAATTTTAGCCGGCGAGCTGGCTAAATTTGGCGAAATTTACATCAACGACGCATTTGGCGTCTGCCACCGCGCGCACGCATCTGTCGAGGCTATCACGAAATTTTACGACGACGAGCACAAGGCGGCGGGATTTTTACTGCAAAAGGAGATAAATTTCGCTCAAAATCTCATCAAAAAGCCGACTAGGCCTTTCGTCGCGGTCGTGGGTGGCAGCAAGGTCAGTGGGAAGCTGCAAGCCCTGCACAACCTCCTTCCGCGCGTGGATAAGCTAATAATCGGCGGCGGTATGGCATTTACTTTTCTAAAATCTCTTGGCGAAAATATCGGAAATTCGCTGCTTGAAGAGGAGCTAATCGACGACGCGAGAGAAATTTTGAAAAAAGGCAAGGAGCTAGGGGTCAAAATTTACCTGCCCGTCGATGTCGTCGCGGCGCAGAGCTTCTCTGCCGAGAGCGCGGTCAAATACGTCACGGTGCAAGAGATCCCAAGCGGCTGGATGGGGCTTGACATCGGGCCTGCGTCGGTGCGGCTGTTTAAAGAGGTGCTTGCCGACGCGCAGACCGTGTGGTGGAACGGGCCGATGGGCGTTTTTGAGATGGATAAATTTAGCAAAGGTAGCATCAAGATGAGCCACGCTATCGTCGAGACGCACGCTACCACGGTCGTTGGTGGCGGCGATACGGCGGATGTGGTCGAGCGCGCGGGAGACGCGGACGAGATGACCTTTATCTCGACTGGCGGCGGGGCGAGCTTGGAGCTCATCGAGGGCAAGGAGCTGCCCGGCATAAAGCCGCTTAGAAAGGCTGGCGAGTGAAATTTCTAGCGAATTTAAAGTGCAACCACACCCGCGCGAGCTTTGCCGAGTATGCCAAAATTTTGGACGCAAATTTAAGCGCAAATGACGATGTGAACGTATTTGCGCCATTTACCGCTTTTGATGCAAAAGAGCATAAATTTAAGCTTGGAGCGCAGAATTTTTATCCTTGCGTTAGCGGGGCATTTACTGGCGAGATCGGTAAGGCGCAGCTGGATGAATTTGGCGTTTCAAGCGTGCTTATCGGGCACTCCGAAAGGCGCGAAATTTTAGGCGAGAGCGAGCGGCTTTTGCGTGCTAAATTTGACTTCGCGGCTAAAAACGGCTGGCAGATCATCTACTGCGTGGGCGAAAATTTAAGCGTAAATGAAGCCGGTGGCACGAAAGAATTTTTACGCACGCAGCTTGGAAACATCGATACCGGTTACGCAAATTTGATCGTCGCGTATGAGCCTATTTGGGCTATCGGCACGGGCAAAAGCGCGAGCGCGGAGCAAATCGCTGAAATTTTGGGATTTCTTCGCACTTTGACGGCCGCACCGCTACTTTACGGCGGCAGCGTAAATGCCGCAAATATCGCTGAGATCGCGCGTATAAAGGAGTGTGGCGGAGTGCTAGTGGGGACTGCGAGCTGGGATGCAACAAATTTCTTAAATCTCATCGCGTCGTCTCGTGAGCGTATTTAAATGATTTCGTAAATTTTGCCCTGTGATGAACTGCATGTTCTATCTTGGGACGAAATTTACTTCAAGACATTTAAACCCAGCTCGCGATACTTGTATTCGTCATTAACTGCTTAAATTTGGCAATCTACTAAATTTGAGTGTTAAATTTGAAAATTGAAACAAATCGCGAAGGATTTTTGCGTTTAGGCAAGGCGAATTTAAATTTAACGACAAGTAAGCAGAAAAAGCCAAACAACTTTAAAGGAGAACAAAATGATAATGAAAGGCAAAAAAGGTCTAATAGTCGGCGTCGCAAATGCCAAATCGATCGCTTACGGTATCGCCGAAGCTTGTCACAAAGCCGGTGCGCAGATGGCTTTTACATACTTAAACGACGCGCTCAAAAAACGCGTAGAGCCGATAGCTGCGGAGTTCGGGAGCAAATTTGTATATGAGCTTGACGTGAATAACCCCGCTCACTTGGACGGGCTGGCAGACCATCTAAAAGCCGATCTTGGCGAGATAGACTTCCTTGTGCATGCCGTCGCCTACGCGCCAAAAGAGGCGTTAGAGGGCGCGTTCATCGACACGAGCAAGGAGGCATTCGACATCGCGATGGGTACGTCCGTGTACTCGCTGCTTAGCCTTACGCGCGCGGTCGCTCCGGTGCTAAAAGAGGGCGGCTCCGTGCTCACGCTCACATACCTTGGCGGGCCAAAATTCGTGCCACACTACAACGTAATGGGCGTGGCAAAGGCTGCGCTTGAAAGCTCGGTGCGCTATCTGGCTCACGATCTTGGCGCGAAAAATATCCGCGTAAATGCCATTTCGGCAGGCCCGATAAAGACGCTCGCAGCTAGCGGGATAGGCGATTTTAGGATGATCCTGCGCTACAACGAGGTGAATGCCCCGCTAAAACGCAACGTTACGACCGAGGACGTGGGCAAAAGCGCGATGTATCTGCTTAGTGACCTTGCTAGCGGCGTGACCGGCGAGATCCACTACGTTGATTGTGGTTACAGCATAATGGGCATGGGCGACGTGGCTACCGATGCCGAGGGCAACACGATCCTAGCGTGGGACGCCGGAAAATAAAAATAATTATGGTAGTTGCATTTTTGCGCTACCATATCTACCGGATAAATTCTATCCGAATGCTTGCTTCCTGATTTCAATAAAATTTTTGATAAATTTTGATAAATTCTAAAAAATGGCTCTGTTTTAGCGTAGCTTAAATTAGCACTTGGTAAATTTTATTCGCCTCAAAAGCGACCTGGTTTAGGGCCAGATAGCGTTTGATTTGTGATAGGGTCAAGATAAATTTAAAGGAGATTAAATGCAAAATTCCGCTTTACTTTTCACACCGCTAAATATCGGCGATATCCGCGTCAAAAACCGTATCGTGATGCCGCCGATGTGCATGTATAAGGTCAAAAATGACAGCGGTCTGCCGCGCTGCTTTCATAAGCTGCATTACGGAGCTCGCGCGCTGGGTGGCGTGGGGCTCATCATAGTCGAGGCCACGGCGGTTGAGCCTCGCGGGCGCATCACGCACAAAGACCTTGGACTTTGGAGTGACGAACAGACGGCGGCACATAAGGAGCTCGTAAAAGAGTGCGCCAAATATGGCGCCGTGATGGCTATCCAGCTAGCTCACGCAGGGCGAAAAAGCGAGTGCGATAGCGAGCCTATTGCGCCAAGCGCGGTCAAATTTAGCAGTGCCTACAAGACGCCAAAGCAAATGAGCGCGCAGGACATCGAGGATGTGAAAGGGGCGTTCGTGAGTGCGGCGGTGCGCGCGCAGGAGGCTGGATACGAGATCATCGAGCTGCACGCTGCGCACGGGTATTTGCTAAACGAATTCCTCTCTCCCGGCATAAACAAGCGGGAGGACGGATACGGCGGTAGCTTTGAGAACCGAACGAGGCTTTTAAAGGAAATTTTGCTCGCCGTGAAGCAGGCAACCAGCGTGCCGGTGGGCATTCGCATCAGTGCGGACAGCTGGGTCGCGGGAGACTGGGACGTGGCGGACAGCGTGCAGCTGGCTAAACATCTAGAAGAGCTTGGGGCTGCATTTATCCACGTTTCGGCGGGCGGGCTTTTTGAGAGTGTGGATGATGCGCCTAAATTTGCGCCGCTTTATCAGGCTGGCTACGCAAAGGCGGTCAAAGAGGCGGTAAAGATCCCTGTCATCACCGTGGGGCTCATAACGAGAGCGAGCGAGGGCGAGGCACTGCTACTAGGTGGCGCGTGCGATCTGGTCGCATACGGCAGGGAGCTACTGAGAAATCCGAATTTCGCCTTTAGTGCGATGTCGATTTTTAAGGAAAAAGAGCTGATAGAGGATGCGTATTTGCGCGCTTTTTAGTTTAATATAGTATGATTTAACGTAAATTTACTTTGGGGGAAGCGATGAGTCAAAATCATTTTGATGTGGTGATAGTTGGCGCTGGTATAAGCGGAACGGCGCTATTTTACGAGCTTGCAGCGTTTTCAGATGTTTCGCGTGTGGCGTTGTTGGAAAAATATGACAGCGTAGCCGGGCTAAATTCTAATGGCAGGTGCAACTCGCAGACGATTCATTGCGGTGACATCGAGACCAATTATACGCCGCAAAAAGCCAAGAAGGTCGCCAAGATCGCAAAGATGCCGGTCAGATACGCCCTAAAATACGGTTATGATGAAAAATTCATGTTCTCGCATCAAAAAATGGTGCTAGGCGTCGGAGACGAGGAGGTTGCGAGGCTTGTTGCAAGATACGAGACGTTTAAGGAAATTTACCCGTATCTTGAGCTTTATACGAGGGAGGATTTAAAAAGTATCGAGCCAAACGTAGTTTTTGATGAAAATGGCGGCGAGAGGCCGGAAAATATCATAGCTATGGGCGCTAGAAACGGACAATACACGACGATGGACTTTGGCGCGATAGCTGACTCTCTTGCGAAAAATGCCCTAAATTTAGCCCCGGGGTATGAGCTAGCCCTAAACTACGAAGTGCTTGACATAAAAAAGGCGGGCGATGTCTTTTATCTAAAAACGAGCGATGCGCGCGATATCAGCGCTGATTACGTAGTGGTAGATGCCGGAGCGCATTCGTTATATTTCGCGCATAAAATGGGCTACGGGCTAAATTTCAGCACTCTTCCCGTAGCTGGCAGCTTTTACTTTGCAAAAAAGCGCTTTTTAAACGGCAAAGTTTATATGATGCAAAACGATAAACTCCCGTTTGCCGCGCTGCACGGCGATCCTGACATACTAGCAGACGGCAACACTCGCTTTGGCCCTACGGCGCTGGTGATACCAAAGCTGGAGAGATATCACGGAAATTCCAGTGTCCTTGACTTTTTAGCCTGTTTGAAATTTGACAAAAATATCTTTGAGGTGTTTAAAAATTTACTCAAAGACGATGATATCCGCTCGTATATCCTGAGAAATTTCTTATTTGAAGTGCCGTTTATAAATAAAATAGAATTTGCAAAAGATGCCCGTAAGATCGTGCCTAGCTTGAGAGATGATGACCTAGTATATGCTAAAAATTTTGGCGGCGTGAGACCTCAGGTGATAGATAGGGCAAACAAAAAGCTAGAGCTTGGCGAGGGGCGCATAGATACGAATGAGGGCGTAGTATTTAACATGACGCCAAGCCCAGGGGCGACTAGCTGTTTTGAGACGGCGCGGGCGGATCTTGAGAAAATTTGCGAATTCTTAGGCAAGAATTTTAATAAAGATAAATTTAACGACGAATTTTTTGATTAGATTTTAAGGTGTCAAAGGCACCTTAAAATCATCTAAGCTTAAACGATATAGGGATACTTACGTAGTAGCTGTTGTTTAGAGTCGGGAAGTCTTGGCTCGCACGCTCTACGTTTTCGATCGCTCCGTCATCAAGGCTCGAGTAGCCTGAGCTTTTTATGACTTTGATGTCCTCGACAGAGCCATTTTGTTTTAGTAAAAATCTAACCTCCACAACACCTTGATGACGCATCTTTTGAGCGTTTTTAGGGTATTTTTGATGCTTTTTGATGGCATTTACTATCTTGGCAAAATTCTCATCTCCTGCGGAATTTGCCAAATTTAGCTCACCTATCTTGGAAACGGGAGCTGCCGCTCTATTTGCGCCGTTTGGCGGTAGGTTGTGCATAGATGAAGAAGCACTTGACGTCTGCGTCGTAGTTGCCGGTTGAGTCGGCTGAGGCGCTTGAACCGGCGGGGTCGGCTGTGGCTGAGCTACTTCTTCTTGTTTCTTAGGCTCGGGCTTTGGCTTTGGTTTAGGTTTTGGCTCGGGTTTTGGCTCTTTTTTGGGTTTTGGTTTAGGCTCAGGCTTTGGCTCCGGAGGGATAGGCTTAGGCTCGGGCGGTTTTACTTCCGGTGGTGGCGGAGGAGGTGGGGCCGGTGGAGTAGGCTCTGGTATCATGAGCGTTTCGGCGATTTCTGGTGCCGTCGAGACCTCGGCTTTAGCCTGAGGCATATCAAATGACTCAAGCGCCATTTTTATGGATTTGTTCTCCGCAGGCTTTATCTCCTCAAACGGATGGTGCAAAATAAATATCAAAGCGGCTGCGTGCAGTAAAATAGACGCAAACAGCCCGCTGTAATTTGAAACTTTATTCAGTGAGTGTTGAGATAGCAAAGTTTTCGTGGCCTTTTTCTTTTAAAATATCAACGACTTTGACAAAGCTGTCAAATTTAGAATTTTTATCGCTTCTAAGCTCGACAAGAGTTTTTTGATCTATATCGTTTAGTTTTTGCTTGAGCTCGTCTTCGTTCATCTCTACGTCATCTATGAAAAATCTATTGTCTTTATCGATGACTACGCTGACCTTCTTTTCTTCTTTATCTTGCTGGGCGCTTTCTGAGCTTGGCAAGTCAATGGGAATGTTTCCTTGTGCGATAAATGTCGAAATGCTAAGCACGATGGCTAGCAAAACGAGCATGACATCGATAAAAGGAACGATATTTAGCCCGTCTTTTCTATTTAGTCGCATCATATACCTTGTAGCGGTTTATCAAAACATCGACTTTACGCATGAAAGCGTTATAAAGCATAAGCGTAGGGATAGCGACTAAAAGACCAAATGCCGTTGCTTTGAGTGCGAGGGAAAGGCCTATCATGATGCTTTTTGGATCTAAGCCGCCGGACATACCCATATCGTAAAACGTTATCATAACGCCTGCGACAGTGCCTAAAAGCCCTATATACGGGGCGTTGGAGTATATTATGTAAAGTGTCGTCAAATTTTTAGTCAGCGCCTCTTCAAGCACTTCGATACTTGAAAATTTCCTTATATCCACACGTGAATAGTATATGATACGCTCTATGCTATACCAAACGACGAAAAAACTCATTATGCCTAGAATACCGATGATGATGTAATCTATATGACCTTTTAAAAGTTCCATGATCCCTCTTGAATAAAAAAATTGTGCAATTATAGCCATTTTGATAACTAATGTCAAATTATTATCAAAATAGACTAGAATTTGAAATTTAGGGGCTTAAATTCTTAAAATGTAATTTTATAATTTAAAATTTGTTTAAAGATTGTTTTGATATTATCTCGATTTAGATATGATAATCATATTCAATAAAATAACATAGGGAGTAAAAATGAAATTAGATAGTCATGCTATTAAAATTTCTTTAGTTGCCGCAGTGCTAATGGCGGGGGGGGGGTAGTGCGAATTTATCGGCTGCACAAAACGTTTCGCTAGATACTATCGAGGTGACCAGTAGTAGTGGCGGATATGCAAATGTCGATGAGGCAAAGGTCACGACTAGAAATGCGACCTTGATCAAAGATGTTTTTAGAGATATACCAGGCGTTTATGTGAGTGGTACGAGTGGATTTCACCAGAAAATTTATATGCGCGGCGTGAGCGATAGAGGTTTAAATATCTCGATAGACGGTGCTAAACAGACTGGATATAACTTCCACCACAACTCAGACTTGTTGATCGATCCAGACCTGATAAAGGCTGTTGATATAGAAGTCGGTGCTAGGTCTGTCGTAAATGGCTCAGGCGCACTTGGTGGCTCAGTCGCGTTTAAGACTGTCGATGCGAGCGATCTTCTTGAAGATGGACAAGACATCGGTGCAAAGATAAAAATGGGCTACACTTCAAATAACAAAGGCTACTCTCAAAGCGCGATGGTCTATGGTAGAGCCTTGGATAGCCTAGACTTACTTGCTGCATTTAAACACTACGGATATAACTTTGGTAAAAGTGGAAATAATCATAGAGTAGGTGGCGATGGCAATGATATAAACTATTTATTTAAAGCCAGCTACAGCTTCCTTGATGCACACAAGATCAGCCTTTCGACCGAGCACATGCAGTATAAAGGGCTTTATCCTTTCCGTGCAAATTTTGGTATCGACTACTCAAGTGGTAACGTGATCGCCGATAGAAAATATGAGCGCGATACGCACACTATCAAATATACTTACAATCCAAGTGATCTACTTGAACTTGACGTGACAGGATACTATACAGATCATACCTTGCATTCAAAAATTGGTAGTGCCGACAAAATCGGTGTAGAAACTGTCGGGTCAAAAATAGGAGCAAAAACTAAATTTAATACTGGAGACTTTGCTCATACTTTAAGATATGGCTTTGACTTTTATCGCTCAGAAAGCTATGCAAAACCAACCAATTTAACTCCTGAAAAATTAAATAACTATGCGCTTTATTTAGAAGATGCTATCAAATTTGGCGATCTAACGGTAACACCTGGCATAAGATATGAAAGACACGAGCTAAAAACATACAATGGCACAGCTGGAAATTTAAAAACTTACAAATATAAATTTGATGCAGTAAGTCCAGCTATCGCGCTTGATTATGAGATAGGCAAAGGGTTTGGGGCATTTGCTAGCTATGCGAGGGTATTTAAAGGACCTGACCTAATGGAAGGTATGCTAGCTAGCGGAACCTATATCACAGGTAGAGGAACTCAATATACAGACTGGGTCGGCAATGACAATCTTAAAAAGACGACTGGCAACGCCTATGAGATCGGCGGACGATACAAGGGTGAATTTGCAGAAAGATCGTCAATTAGCCTTATTGCTAAATATTTTAGAACCGAGTATAAAAATCTAATAATGGACACTAACGCTGCACGTGGAATGATAAATTCGACCGTAACTAGAAGAAACGCAGGAAATGTCGATATAGACGGCGTAGAGATATTTTCTAGGCTAAATTTAGATACATTAAGCCTAGCAGCTGGCTACACTCACCAAAAAGTAAAATATAAAGATAGAGTAGCTAGCAATGCAGCAGGAACGTCATTTTATAGCTCTACTTACTTAGGCTACCGTGATCTGGGTGATAAATATACATTCAATGCCGAATACACTATCCCGCAGGCTGATTTGTTACTCGGATATAATCTGATCTATTTTGCTAAGAAAAATGCAATGTCAGCTAGCAGCAATAGTATCGTCAAGCTACCAAGCTACGCAGTGAGCGATGTGTATGTGACTTATATGCCAGATAGCGGTAGATTTAAGGGATTGGAGATAAACGCAGGTCTTTACAATGTGTTTAATAAAGCTTACGCTTCTCAAACTCAACAATCAGAAGACTTTGCAACAGGCAATGCAGAGTGGGAGCCGGGTAGAAATTTCAAGGTCAGCGTATCTTATAAATTCTAAAACTAAACCCCAAGGGCCTGAGGGTATGAGCTCTTGGGGTTGATTGTTATATTTTAATAGGATGAGTAGTGATACTTCACTTCGCTAGAGCTCAAACTTGCTTCTTAAAAAGCTAAAAACAAAGCGCAGTAGAGCAGAATGTATTATATATATTAGGCACTCTATCGTAACTCATCCTATTGTGAAGTAAAAGATTTTATTGGATACTGCATTTAATAGAGTGCTTTTAAGGCGGGTAAAATTTACAAATTTCTATCAGTACCTACGAAATAGAGGCTAAATTTAAGCCAAAATTTCTTCTATCGTTTTTATGACCAAATTTGGCGTCAAGCCTTTCATACACGCATGCGTGCCGAGTGGACAGACGCGCTTCATGCACGGCATACACTCTAAATTTAGGTGCAAGATCCGCGCGTTTTCGTTTTGCCACGGGCTGGTTTCGCTAAATTTCGTCGGCCCAAAAAGCGCGATGGTAGGCACTTTATAGGCTGCCGCGATGTGCATCGGGCCGCTGTCGTTTGTGATAAAAACCCCGCCGCTTCGCCCTACGCCGCCGATCTTTTCGCACAGCTCTTTTATGCTGGTTTTGCCCGCTAGGTTGTCGCATTTTACGCCATTTGCGGCTAAAATTTGCTCGATTTTGCCGCAAATTTCAAGCTCACCGCTACCGCCAAAGATGACAATCCTAAATCTATCCTTAAATTTTAATGCAACCTGCGCGAAATACTCGGGATACCAGCGTTTTGCGCTACCGTAGCTCGCTCCCGGATTTAGCCCGAGCACGGGCGCGTCAAATTTGCACGGAGTGAAATTTAGGCTCAAATTTTGCGTAACACGGCTTAAATTTAGCGAGCTTTGCACGAAATTTAGGTATTTTTGCACCTGATGAAGGCTAACGGCGGTCTTTTGAAACTGAAATTTACGCCCCGCACGCAGGCAAAAAAGCAAAAATTTGCTCGCAAGCCCACTTCTAAAACTAAACGCCGCGTCAAATTTACCAAGTCTGCGCGCGTTTTTAAACAGCCACCAAACCCTAAATTTAGCCCTTTTGCTCTCATCGATGATCGCCGTTTCGCACTTTGGATGCGCCTTAAAAAGCTCACAGGCGGCAAACGAGCCAAAAAATGTGAGCTTTGCTTGCGTGAAATTTGCCGCGATATTTTCGACCGCCGCACTCGCCATCACGGCGTCTCCCAGCCAAGTCGGAAGCTCGATGAAAACCCTCATTTTAGCGCGTCACTTATGACTTCAAGCGTGAGTCTGGCGTTTTTTTCGATAGTGAAATTTTGCGCGAGACGGGCGGCATCGTCTTGAAATTTTAGCAAAAGCTCATGGTCGTTTAAGATTTGTTCGATCAGCGTTAAAATATTCTCGTCGTTCGCGTCTTTCATCACGAATTTTTCGTCCAAAATTTCGCTCGCTCCGTTTTGAGCGGTCGTAAAAACGACGTTTTTGTAACTAAGCGCCTCTAAAACGACGTTTGAAAACGGCTCGTAGCGCGTCGGAAAGATAAATATATCGCTTGCCTCGTAAAATTTAGCCGTGCTTCGCTGCTCGCCCGTAAATAGCGCGCTTACGCCCAATTTTTTGGCTAAATTCTTATACGAATTTAGCTTTTTATCCTTGCCGACGATTATCAAATTTACACTCGTTTTGAGTTTAGAAACAAGCGTCAAAAGCTCGCTGACACCTTTTCGTTTAAAGCCGCTTCCGACAAATAAAACAATCGGTAAATGATAGTCCAGTCCAAACTCCTCGCAAAGTGCCATTTTTGCGCTGCCTTTTTCGACTTTTTGCGGTAAATTTATGCCGTTATATATCGTGACGATTTTTTCTGGCAAGACGCCGTAAGCAGCGACGATCTGCGCTTTGATAAAATTTGAGTTTGCGATGATTTTACGGGCATTTGTGAAGCATCGCTTCTCTAAAAACGGATAGACGAAATTTAGCGGATTTGCCCACCAAAAGGGCTTGGTTTTCATATAAATTTTATGCACCCCGTCACCCGCGCGGTAGATGTCTGCACTCGTGATGCGCTCCAAGCTAAAATAAAGCTCGTCCGCCGCCTTTTGTCGCTTTGCTTGCGCGTTAAATTTTAGAGCTTTGAGCCACGAGCTTAGCCCTTTGTTGCCCGTAAATGCGCGCACTTCGCACTCTATGCCGGCGTTTTTCAGGGCTTTTATGAGACGCGACAGATAGCGTTGCGCCCCACCCACGGCGCTTGGGTCAAGCCGTAAAAATACGATTTTTTTCATATTTGTCTATTGTGCTGAGTGCCAAGCCCCATAAAAATAGCAGTAAAAGGGCGTTCTCGTGATGGAATGTTGTATTGACGATAGATATCATATTTTGCCAAATCAGAGTGATCAGGGCTACAAAAATAATAATGGAACTTTTAAAATTTTTGATAAGCTTTACAAAGAGTGTAACTTGAAAGACTAAGTATGCACAAAGTGCAACTATACCTTTTTCTGTTAAAAATGTTAAAAATGTATTGTGTGCATGTCCAACTCTTACTTCGGGATTGCCTGGAAAATATTGGGTTATGTCTATACTTCTAAATTCTCCTGATCCTATACCAAAAAAAGGATTATCAAGCCAAGTATATATCGCACTATAAAATATAGGATAGCGTGTCTCTGTAGATGTTATACCCTTTATAACTTGTTGTTGAAACCTTAAATCCTGTGACATAAATAGATAAGAAATAAAAATTACTACACAAATAGTAATAAGAGTAAATGAAAATTTTAAGCTTATTTTATTTTTAGTATTTAGATAAAAAAGTATACAAAATGCGATGATTGGCATTAGATACATTGTAGCGCGTGATCCGGCTATGATAATGCCGATAACACAAAATATGGTTGTTATTAAACAAAAATATTTGCTGATAGCCTTTTGATTTATGAAAGATAATGACACGGAAAGTATGATCAGCATAAAAATAGCGCTATGATTGACATGCCCGATCGATTTTAACTCAAAAAGCTCCATTGGATCAGCGGAGCCAAATTTAATAAAAGCACCAATTATGAATGCTAGAATAAACCCAGAAAAAAGAGCGTAAAGTGATAGTTTTAAATTTAGTTTATCTATACCAATCATTCTTATAATAAAGAAAAACAATACGCATCTGAGTGGATCAAGGGAAGTCTTTATTGAAATTTGATTTATGATACACCCTACAATCGTAAATACGACAAATAATATTAGTGATATATTTATTATGTCTAGTTTGAAGTTCATCTTTTCTTTTACACATATATAAATGCCAAGTAGGATCAAAAGGACTAGTGAAATTTGTTTTATGCCCTCACTGATAGGTAGACTAAAGAGAAAAATAGCCAACAAAATGTTGTAAATTTGATAAAGCCTTGATCGATTCAATTATTGCTTCCCCCTGAAAGTAAATCCATATAAATTTTATAAATTTTTTGTGCCATTATATCTTTTGTAAAATGAAATTTTACAAAATCTCTAGCATTTGTTTGAAATTTTTCCTTTTTGGTATTATCTTTTAATATGGATGTGAGATTTAAAGCTAAAATGTCCTTATCAAAATCACTAAGACAAAAATTCGATCCATCGTATAAATCTTTCACACTTCCAACATTTGTTGCTATACAAGCTTTTTGCATTAAAAGTGCTTGTATTAAAGCTTGCGGCACACCTTCATTTTGTGAAGTTAGCATAAAGATATCAATCGCTTTTAAAAATTTCGCACTATCTTTTGTGTGCCCAAGCAGCCTTGCATAACCGTTCATACCGTTTTTATCTATAAAATTTTGTAATTTTTCTCTTTGCGGTCCATCTCCTGCTATGACAAATCTGATATCTTTAAAGTCGTCATGAAGTTTCAAGGCAATATCTAAAAATAGATCGCATCTTTTAACAGAGCGCAAAACGCCTAACATACCTATATAAATTTTATCTTTTTCAAAGCCAAAAAGCTCTTTACATTCATTTTTATTGTATATGTTTGGATCAAATTCTTTATCATCAATACCTGTTGGTATCGATGATATTTTATCTTTTTTGATGCGATTATCTCGTATCATCGCTTCTCTTACACCGCTACCGGTGGTGATAATAAAATCTGCAAGGGAATTTATAAAATTTAGTCTTGAAGGATTTATTGGGTTTGATAGATGTCTGGTGCGGATAAATTTTATCCCAGCGATCTTTGCGGCTATACCGCCAACCCATGTATCCTTTCCACTGTGTGAGTTTAGAATGGATATGCCATTTTGCTTTATGAATTTTACAAGGGCAAATATGGTTTTTAAATCAAAGGAAGATTTGAAATCAAAATGCACGACTTCTAGCCCTGCCTGTCTTGCTTTGATCGAAATTTGAGAGTCTTCCTTGCAGGCTATAAAAATCTTAACTGCATATTTTTGTTTTATGGCGAGTGATTCGTTGATTATACGGATCTCTTGTCCGCCCCAGCCACCCGACCATTCAGTATGGATTACTTTGATTTCTTGCATCATTATGAACTCGTTATGAAAATTTTATTTGATTTTAGCTAAAGTAGCCACAAAAAAATATAAAGGGCATATGTTGAGCGTTAGTGTTTTGATGTATCACCATGTTTTACAAAAAAGTGGGTTTATAACAAGTAGCATTGAAGAGTTTAGAGCCCAGATGAACTTTCTAGCCAGCAATGGCTACAAAACTTTAAGCAGTGCTGAATTTTTTAAATTTAAAAAGGGTGAGCTTAAACTACCTAAAAAAAGTGTGTTTATAACCTTTGATGATGGCTGGAAAGATAATTTCATATATGCCTATCCTATCATAAAAGAATTTGGCCTCAGGGCTACTATATTTTTAACTACCCAGTGGGTAGAAAAAGCAAGCCAAAAGCTAGGAAATTTTATAGAGTGTAACCACGATGAGTATAAGAAATTAGCTCCAAAAATGCCCGAAAATGTCTTTTTGAACTATAATGAAATAGAAAAGATGAGGGAGAATTTTGACTTTCATTCGCATACACATACGCATTTTAATGATTATTTTGGTGAAATTTCGCTAAATGAAAACATATCGCTTTGTAAAAAATTTATGAAAGATAAATTTGGTATAGATGACAATATGCTTTGCTGGCCAAAGGGTGTTTATAATGACGAATATATAAAAGTGGCAAAACAAAATGGTTATGAGATGCTATTTACTACAAAAAGAGGTATAAATAAGGCAGATAATAAGCTTGATGAGATAAAGCGAATAGCCGTTAAAAAAGATGATAGATGGCTAAAAAAGACTCTCTTTATATATCAAAGCGACATTCTTGGTAGCGTTTATTCTTGGATTAAGAGATAGGACTTAGGATGGATACAAAAGTAAGCTTTGTCGTTCCTGCGTATAATGCTTCAAAATATATAAAAATTTGTGTAGATAGCTTGCTAAATCAAAGCCTAGAAGATATAGAAGTCATCGTGGTGGATGATGGTAGTACCGATGATACGCTTAAAATTTTAAATAATTTTAATGATGTTAGATTAAAAATCGTCTCAAAACAAAACGAAGGAGCAAGCTCGGCTAGAAATGTTGGCATAAATTTAGCTGGTGGTGAATTTATCATAAATATAGATAGCGATGATTTTGTAGAGTGCGACTATGCAAAAGATGCTTATGAAATGGCTATTAAATTTGACGCTGACGTTGTAGTGACAGATATGATTAGAGATTATAAAACTCATAAAAAATATATAGCGGACTTTAAAATAGATAATGGAATAATCGATAAAAATGAGTATTTTAAGAGGCTTATCGTCTCAAAAGGAGTTTGTCATAACGCTGTAAATAAGCTAGTTCGATCATCTCTTTTGAAAGCAACGCCTTTCCCAAATGGTATATTTTTAGGCGATGATCTTGATACGACGCTAAAATTTATCTATAAAGCCCGAAAAATAGCCAAGCTAAACAAGGCATATTATCATTACCGCATGGGAGAAAATAATACAAGCGGCTTTGAAAGTCTAAAAGGCATAAAAGATCATAAATTTGTCTATGACGATTTGATAAAATTTTGTAATGACAACGGTGTAAATGACGATAAAATCATATCTATGTTGGAGCTTAGAAAGATAAAGGGTGTTTATCTACCGCTTATTTTTTGCAAGGCAGATTTAAACAATAAAAATTATATAATAGGGCTTAAAATTTTAAAAGACGATATGGATAAAATTTTAAAAAGTAGTGGGTTTAAAAAGCTAAGAATGAAATATAAATTTTTGCTTTATCTGGTTAGCAAGATAAAAAATGATCAAAAAATTTGTAAAATTTTCAATGCTTTTAATAAAATAAATAATATTTTTTCTGGGAGGAAAATTAAAGATTTCAGAGCTTGATTTTAAATTTATATTCTAGATCATCAGTTAGGGTTTCTTTTTGGTTTATCAATCGTTCTAAATTTTCTTGATCGTTTTCTCTGCTTTTTAATCTTTGTATGCGCTCGGTTTCATTTGTTTGAAGATGGATCAAAATATCAGCTTTTGAGAGTCTTTCTTGCGGATAAGTATTGATATAAAGTATGATTTTTACAAAAGATGGTAAAAATTTAAAAAATGGCTTTAACTCATCTTTTATTTCAGTTTTTATTTTTATCTTTGGCCTTATAAGAAATAGATTTAAGCTCATCACGTCATCATCTATAACAGCTATCTTATACGGTTTATGGCTTTTTCCTAGTCCATTTTTACGAATAAATTTACCAAGCGTACTTTTGCCACTACCAGCTAATCCAGTAATCACTATAACTACTCTTTTTTGCGTTTTTGATAAATTCGTGACTATATTTTCAAGCTGAAACAGTTGATATTTCATTGAAATTTCCTGTTTCTAAATTTTGAGTAGAGACTCCCAATGATCGGTAGTGAATATATGAAAAGCTTTTTCTTGATCCTAAAGAGGTAGTCCTTATCATTTTTTGCGTTGTTTGATATGTCTATTCGGTGTATTTTAAACATATTGTCGCAATCACAAAAACCGCCGTCTATCACGCTAAAAGCAAAGGCATAGTTTGTATTTTTGATAACTTTCATCGCCGTATCGTTAAAATGTCCCTTTGGCCAACAAAATCCAAATTCTTGTTTGTCAGGGAAAATTTCCTTTATCTTTTCATAGGAACGATCGAATTCATCTTTTAGCCTTATTTCATCGTCGCTTTTACAAGAGAAATGTGTTGCCGTATGGCTATCAAATTCAACTAAACCGCTTTTATAAAGCTCTCTTATCTCATCTAAATTTAGAAAATATTCTATATTTTCTTTATAATCAAGCTCGCTGTGAGGTTTTGGCTCAAGATTAAAATTTTTTCTTTTAACATCATTTATTTTATCTGTTATCAAAAACACAACTGCAGGGATTTGAAGCTCAGTTAATATAGGGTACGCGTATCTGTAAAAGTCGAAATATCCATCATCAAATGTCAATAAAACGCTTTTTGGCTCTCTTTTTATACGTCCAAGAGCCATATCTTTAAATTTAGCGTATGAGATAAATTTATAGCCTTGATCTTTTACGCTTTGAAGAGCTTTTTTTACTAGCTCTGGACGTATCGTTATGCTATCTTTTTGCGGCGAAACGTGATGAAGTGTTAATATCAAAATCGGTATATTCATAGGCTCTCCAAAAGAATTTTGATCTGTTGTTTTAGTACCTTATGATCATAGTTTTGTTCTACATATTTTAAAGCATTTTGCGCGTAGCTTTGAGCTATATTTTTATCGTTTATTAGATTTATTATGTTTTGTGTCAGGGAAGATGTGTCTTGAAATTTAGCACAAAGCCCTCTTGATTTATCTTTTATTAGTACGCTCATAGGCTCTTTATCATAAACCACGATAGGAGTTTGACTACTCATTGCTTCAAGCAAAACTGTGCCAAGCCCCTCACTGTGACTGGCAAAAACATAGATATCGTAAGATTTTATGACATTTATGCCATCTTTTCTAAAGCCGGTAAAGATTATTTTTTCATCTTTGCTAAACATTGATGAGATGTCAGCTTTGACGCTTTCATTTATATTCCCGCCAAAAACTATAGTCGCGTCTTTGAAAGTTTTTAGAATTTCTTTGGCAGCGGTAGCAAAATCATAAACTCCTTTTTTGCGGTAAAGTGAAGTAAAAGTGCCGATCACTAGATCATTTGGTGATATATTTTGTTCTTCTCTAAAAGTACTTTTTATGGATTTTAAAAGTTTTGTATCAATGGTGCTTGGTAGATAAAAAAGCCTTTGCTCTTTTATTCCGATACTTTTTAGTGTATCAAAAACGCTTTGCGATATGTATAAAATTTTATCAAACATCTTTTTATGCATAAATTTCGACACAATACCTTTTATAGGAAACATATTGTGTCTTTCCCTTAGAAATTTAACTCCTCTTTTGCGCCACAAAAGCCCGGCTATCGCACCGACCCAACTATCCGTTGACGCGTGAGTTATTACGACATTTATGCTATTTTCTTTTATTGCTTTACAAAGCGCGGGGATCGATTTATGAAAATTTTTCTTATTCATCTCACATTCTATCGTGTTAAAATTTTCACTTTTTGCGACCTTTAAAATTTCGGAATTCGGATTGCAAAAAAGATAGACCTCATGCCCAAGCTCGCGCATAAATCTCATCTCGTTCATTACCTTGTTTTGCTCTCCACCCCAGTTATAAAGCGTTTCTGTATGAAGTATGTTCATTGTATTCTTTCTCTTATTTTTTGTTTTATTTTATCTATCTCGTCTTTACTAAATTCTATCAAGCACCTACTTATGCGAGTATCGTTACAGCCCGCCTTTTCGCATGAAATGCACTCCCAGTTTTTTTGAAAAACCGTATGCCTACCCATGCTTTGATCCCCACTTTTTCTAGTATAGCCGCTTTTATTTAGTGCATTATCCCATGCTCCCCACTCTTGCGCGTTACTAGGTCCAAACAGCGCTACTACAGGTACATCGTTTGCCGCGGCTATGTGCATGATCGCCGTATCCACTCCGACAAACATTAGCGATCGTTTTGATAACGCTGCGGTTTGCTTTAGGCTGAGTTTGCCGGCAAGATTTAGTGGCTTGCTTTTACAAAGCGCTAAAACGCAGCCGACTTTTCTCATTTCCTCTTCGTTTTTGTCCGCAGTTATGACTGCTTTTACTCCAAGCTCGTTTTCGCAAAAGTCTATAAGCTCCGCCATGACTTCGTCGCTAGCACATTTAAACACCCAGCGGCTAGTCATATGAAAATGGACGAATTTTTCGGGTAAATTTACGCCGTCCAAGCAGTTTTCATCAAAATAAATACTGACTTTTTTACTTATAGGCTCCAGGTTTAAAGCTCTTAGCGTGTCTAAATTTAGCTCGACCGTATGCCTAGTGCCCTCTATTTTAGGCACTTTGTGCGTTATAAATTTACTGACAGTCTTGTTTTTGCTGTCAAAGCCTACGATCGTTTTTATTTTAGCGTATTTTGCGATGATGATGCCGCGATCACCGGTAGTCGTTTGTATCGCGATATCGTATTTTTCATTTTTGATCGTTCGGATAAATTTAAATTCCGTCATTATCCGTCGCCAAAGCCCACCGCTACGAGCCAAAGCGCGGTCATAGATGTGAATTTTGCGCACATTCGGGTTGCCCTCTACCATCGCCTCGGTGCCTTTATTTAGTGCAAAGTCGATAACTGCGTCAGGAAAATAGTGCTTTAAATTTTCTAAAAGCGGCGTTGTTAGCAGCACATCGCCGATATTTCTAAATTTTATGACTAAAATTTTCATTTTATGTATTTCCAGAACGTATATTGTGCGTAAAGCCTTGCTATCACGTAGCCGCGCCACCCTTCACGCCATCCGCCTTTTAAAAAAAACAGCTTGAAAAACGTCCAGATAGGATGTAAAACGGCTTTAAATTTATTTTGCCTCGCACCAAGGCTCGAGTAGCGATTTTGCTTGGTGATAAACTGCTCGATACTATCGTATGCGTGGTGCAAAAATGGATTTTTCAGCTCGCCAGTTTCGCCGTTTACTATGACCTTTTCGTGGATCTCGCGCCCATCAAATTTAGCGTGTGATCTATCAAAAAGTCGCACGCTAAAGTCAGGATAAAGCCCCATGTTTCGCACCTCTTTGCCAAAAAATAAATTTAGCCTAGGCACGCGATAAGCCATGAATTTCGGCTCTTTTAAAATTTCATTTATCTCATCGCGAAGCGGCGGCAGTATGATCTCGTCGCTATCTAGTACAAAGACCCAGTCATTACCGGCTAAATTTACGCCAAATTGCTTTTGCTTGCCAAAGCCAAGCCATGCTTGGTAGTGAAATTTCACATTTTTAAATTCGCTGCAAATCTTAACCGTATCGTCGTTAGAGCCGCTGTCTATGACGACGACCTCGTTTGCGAACTCTACGCTTTTTAGCACCTCGCGCAAGTATCTTTGGCTGTTGAACGTGAGTATCACGACGCTTAGCATTTATACGCATCCTCGTAAAAGTGCTTAAAGCGTCTATGAAACCAAAAATACTCGTCTGCTTTGGCGCGTATCATAGCCTCGCACGCGCTTGCTTGCGCCTGAGTGGCTTCTAGGATAGCATTTTGTTTGTCCAGTTTGTTTATATCAAGCGGCGGGAAAAAGCAAATTTCGCTCATTTCGTCGTCTATTTGGCGGATAAAGGCCGAGACGATGAGCGCATTCGTCTTTTGTGCAAATATACTAGCAGCCGGCGTGTGAAGCACGCGTTTGCCAAAAAATTTCACCTCTATGCCGTCGCTTTTTGATGTGTTTTGATCGACTAGGATGCCGACTAAGCGGCGTGATTTCAGGGCTTTTATCATCTGCTTTGCAGCCCCGCTTTTATCGATGAGCTCGATGTCAAATTGCGTTCTGTTCGCGCTTAAAATTTTATCTATGCTCTTACTATCAAGCTTTCGTCCCAGGATACTCACGGCTCCAAATCGTGCCGCCATCGCCAAGCTAAAAAGCTCCCACTGCCCGTAATGCGCGGTCGTTACGATGATCGGGCGATCCTCTTTTAGGGCTTCTAGTAGGTATTTCTCATCTTTAAATTTCACTCGCTCGAGCACCTTTTGCTTTGTCGTGTGCTGGTTTAGGATGAAATTCACACCCAAAAATTTAGCAAAATTTTGATACGTTTTTTTGGCTATCTCTAGCTTTTTCTCGTGCGTTTTGCTCTCGCCAAAGGCCAGATTTAAATTTGTCATCACGATGTTAAAGCGCCTTTTGCCAAGCCTCATGTAAATGGTGGCTAAAGCGTTTACGATAGCGGTATAGACGTATTTTGGAGTCGCAGCTATCAAAAATTTCAGAGTGTAAAAGCCAAAAAGATAAATTTTATCCATTTAGTATCTTTCTGGCGAAATTTGCGACCGTCTCGGGAAAGATCTCGCGTATGCAAAAGTCGTTTTTATCGATACTCCTGGCGTCTATTTGCCTGCCCATATCGATCAGTAAATTTACCGGCGTCTCGTAGGCGTTCCTGTGGCTTGGACGGTTGCCAAAAAGCGTGAGAGAGGGTGCATTTATCGCCCATGCGATGTGCGTGAGCCCGCTGTCGTTGCCTATGGTCAGATCGCAGCTTGCTATAAAGTCTATCATCTGCTTTATACTCATCTTTTCAAGTAGCATGGCATGCGTACCTTGAACTAGAATTTTAGCCTTTTCAAGCTCTGCGGCATTGCCGTGACAGACGTAGATATCATACTCTTTTAGTAGATTTATCACGGCTTTAAATTTATCGTAGCACTTGCTCTCCTCGCTGGCAAACGGTGCGATCAGGATGCGTTTTTTGTCCGCATTTTGCGGCTTTTTGCCATGCACTTCAAAGCACGGCTCTTTGTTTAAAATTTCATCTTTGCTAAATTTAAAATCCATCGCAAACGCGGCTAGACCGAGGTTTCTAACGATGATATTTTCGTTGTAATCGATACTGAATTTATATTTATAAAATTTACTGGCGATCTTTTCCTTGGCGCTTTCTTTGCTGAAGCCGTAGGTGTTTTTGCCCAATAAGCGCGTGACTATTGCTGATTTTAAGAGGCCTTGCAAGTCGATCACCACGTCAAATTTATCAAGGCGTTTTAAAATTTTAAAGCTCTCTTTAAAGCTTTTTTTCAAAGGCACGACGACGAGCTCGTCGATCAGCGGGTGATCTTTTAAAATTTCAGCGAATCTCACGTCCACGATCCACGTTATATGCACATCCGGGGCGTGCTTTTTGATAAATTGTAAAACGATGACGGCATGGACGATATCGCCAAGTGCCGAGAGCTTTACGATAGCGATTTTAAGCGGTTTTTTACTTTGCATTATCAACTTTAAATTTTAAATTTGGTATGATTTTATAAAATTTTGCTTAAAAAAGGGCTAAAATGGCAAAGAGCTATATCTGCGTGTTTGACTGTGAGACGATACCTGATGCAAATTTGATACGTAAAATTTACGGCCTTGAGGGCGACGATATGTCCGTTTCGCTCGAAGCCATGGCTGTGCAAAAGGACGCTAGCGGCAGCGAGTTTTTACCCGTGATGTTTCATAAAGTCGTGGCGATCTCTGCGGTGATGGCCGATGAATACGGTAAATTCCTACGCGTCAGCACGCTTGAGGGCGCGAACGAGCAAGAGATCCTTGCTAAATTCATCAAATTTATAAACGAATACAACCCCCGCCTAGTGAGCTTTAACGGACGCGGCTTTGATCTGCCGATGATAATGGTGCGCGCCATGCGCTACAATCTAAGTGTGGAAGCCTATTTTGAGACCGAAAACAGGGAGCTGAATAAAAACAAATGGGAAAACTACCGCAGCCGTTACAGCGGGCGTTTTCACCTTGATTTGCTCGATCATATCAGCGACTTTGGCTCTGTTAGAGGGCTAAAGCTCGATACTCTGTGCGCGAGCCTAAATTTGCCCGGCAAATACGACATCCACGGTGATCAGGTACTGGAGCTTTACTACAACGACGAGCTTGAAAAGATAAACGAATACTGCGAAAGCGACGTGCTGAATACCTACTGGCTTTTCCTAAAATACGAGCTTTTACAAGGCAACATCACTCAGCAAGACTACGCAAGCTGCATAAATTCTATGAGCGAATTTTTAGCTAAAAACTGCGAGTACAGGGGCTATACGAGCGTATTTTGCGAGGCGGTCGAGCTTGAGCTTGGTAGACTTGAGGGCAAGGTGGATTATGAAATTTCAGGAGATTTCAAAGATCAAAACGATGATGAAACGGACGAGACCTACGAAATAAGCGAGCGTATCACGCCCGAGGAGCTGCAAAATCACCTGGCAAAACAAGGATTAGGTAGCTTGCTGAAAAAGGCTAGCGATCTGAGCCCAAAGAGCAAGGCCAAGCCGCTAAACGAGCCTAGTTTGCCAGAGATCGATCTTGATAACGAGTGATTTATAAAATTTAGATAAAATTGCGAGAAATTTATGAAGGAAAAACGATGAAAATTTTAGTGACGGGAACGGCCGGTTTTATCGGCTTTCATCTGGCAAATGCGCTGGCTGCGCGTGGCGATGAGGTCGTGGGGTTTGACAATATCAATGATTATTACGATGTAAATTTAAAGTTTGCGCGGCTAAAAACGGCCGGCTTTGATACGGGCGAGATCGCGCAGGGCAAGGAGATACGCTCCAAAACGAAGCCGAATTTAAGCTTCGTAAAGGGCGATCTACAAGATGCGGGGCTACTAAAAAGGCTATTTAGCGAGCATAAATTTGACGCCGTGGTAAATCTCGCCGCGCAAGCTGGCGTGCGCTACTCGCTAATCAATCCGCAAGCTTATATCGACGCTAACGTTACGGGCCTTTTAAATATTTTGGAGTGCTGCCGCCACAACGAGACGCCAAATCTCGTCTATGCGAGCTCGAGCTCGGTGTATGGGCTCAACGAAAATATGCCATTTTCCACGCATGAGGGCGTAAATCACCCCATCAGCCTCTACGCCGCGACCAAAAAGAGCAACGAGATGATGGCGCACACTTACAGCCATCTTTTTGGCGTGCCGACGACGGGGCTGCGATTTTTCACGGTCTATGGTCCGTGGGGTCGCCCGGATATGGCGCTGTTTTTGTTTGTTAAAGCCGCGCTTAGTGGCGGAACGATCGATGTTTTCAACTATGGCAAGATGAAGCGCGACTTCACCTATATCGACGACATCGTAAAGGGTGTGATGAAGTGCGTTGATAACCCAGCCCGCGCAAACACCGCGTGGGACGCGAAAGCACCTGATCCGGCAAGCTCGTCTGCGCCATTTAAAATTTACAATATCGGTAACAACAGCCCAGTCGAGCTCATGGACTACATCAAGGCGATCGAGCTAAAAATCGGGCGCGAGATAAATAAAAATTTCCTTCCGCTGCAAGCTGGTGACGTGCCTGCGACGTATGCGGACGTGAGCGATCTGGTCGCTGATTTTGACTACAAGCCAAACACGAGCGTAAATGAGGGTGTAGCGCGCTTTATAGAGTGGTATAGCGAATTTTATGGAGCTAAAATTTGAGAATTTTACTCGCCTTTTTTCTGGCTTTAAATTTTGCTTTTGCACTCTCGCAGTTGCGCTCTTGCGAGCCGGGTAAAGAGTGGGTAAGCACATGCTACGACGAAGCTAGCGGTCAGATAAAGGAGCCCTTTAAATTTGAGCTTTTAAAACTGGGCGAATTTAAAGGGCAAAACGTGAGCGGCTGGCTAGCCAGCGAGAAGCTTGATGGCGTGCGCGCCTACTGGGACGGGCAAAATTTACGCTCTCGCAAGGGCAAAATTTTAAGCGCGCCGACAGAATTTATCACGCTCATGCCACCATTTGCCATTGACGGCGAGCTTTACACTAAGCGGGGTGAGTTTGAAAATATCCAGTCCGTCGTGATGGATAAAACGCCTGACGCCCTGGCGTGGGGTGAGATAAAATTTCACATTTTTGACGTGCCTGACGCGCAGGGCGGACTGCTTAGGCGGCTTGAAATTTTGCAAAAATTTTTAGATAAAAACCCAAAAAGCAATGAAAAAATCGTCATTATCAAGCAAACGGCGCTGAAAGATAACGCGCAGTTAGAAAAAAATTTGGGCGAGATCATCGCGGCTGGTGGCGAGGGCGTCGTCCTGCGCGAGCCAAACGCCCCGTATGAGCACGGTCGCAGTCAAAACGCGCTAAAATATAAAAAATTTAACGACGCCGAGTGTGTGGTGGTCGCGCATAAGGTGGGGCAGGGTAAATTTAGCGGGCTGCTTGGTTCGGTCGTTTGCGAAAATTTAAGCGATAAAAAGCGTTTTAAAATAGGCTCTGGTTTTAGTGACGAACAGCGCGCAAACCCGCCAAAGATCGGGTCAATCATAACATATAAATATCAAAATTTAACGGCAAAAGGGCTTCCGAGATTTCCCGTATTTTTGCGCGTTAGGAAGGATTAGGATGAAAATTTTAATAACAGGCGGGGCGGGCTACATCGGTAGCCACGTATTAAAGGCACTTTTAAAGCAGGGCGGTCACGAAATCACCGTGATAGACAACCTCTCAAAAGGCTCAAGCCAGGCGATAAAAACGCTCGAAGACATAGGCGAATTTGAGTTTGTGATGGCAAATTTAGAAGATGATCTAAGTGAAATTTTTGCGCGGGGCAAATTTGATGCGATCATCCATTTTGCCGCATTTATCGAGGTTTTTGAGAGCACGCAAGAGCCGCTAAAATACTACCTAAACAACACCGCAAACGTAGCAAAAATTTTAACGTATTGCCAAAAATTTGGCGTGAATAAATTCGTTTTTAGCTCCACGGCTGCTGTTTATGGCGAGCCTGACGTGCCGGAGGTGACAGAGCAAAGCGCGGCAAATCCGATAAATCCATACGGACGAAGCAAGCTGATGAGCGAGCAAATCATCAAAGACTACGCGCTAGCAAACCCAAATTTTAAATTCGCCATTTTGCGCTATTTTAATGTCGCCGGAGCCGATGAGGAGGGGCTCATCGGGCAAAACTACCCAAACGCGACGCACCTTATCAAGATCGCCACGCAAACCGCACTTGGCAAGCGCGCGAGCATGAGTATCTTTGGCGATGACTACGCGACGAAGGACGGCACTTGCGTGAGAGACTACATCCACGTGAGCGACCTTGCGGATGCGCATTTAAGCGCACTAGAATTTTTAAACGAGCGCGGCGAAAGCGAAGTATTTAACGTGGGCTACGGGCGAGGATTTAGCGTCAAAGAGGTCGTCGAGGTCGCAAAAAAGGTGAGCGGAATAAATTTTAAGGTAGAGCACGCGCCGCGCAGGGACGGCGATCCTGCCGTGCTCATCGCAAATTCGAGTAAGCTACGCGAAAAAACGACATGGAAGCCAAAGCGAGATGACCTTGAATTCATCGTCAAAACCGCGCTGGAATGGGAGAAAAAGATATGAAAATAGCAGTCATCGGCACCGGATACGTGGGGCTAGTTAGCGGTGCGTGCTTTGCCAAAATGGGCAACGACGTCATCTGTATCGACGTGGATAGCGCGAAAATCGAAAATTTAAAGCGCGGCGTCGTGCCGATATATGAGCCCGGACTTTCCGAGATCGTGGCGGAGTGTTACGCAAACGGCACGCTAAAATTTAGCACGCGCATAACGGACGGGCTATCGCACGCTCAGGTGCTGTTTATCGCAGTCGGCACGCCGATGGGCGCAGACGGACAAGCAGATCTAAAATACGTGCTTGAAGTGGCGCGCAGCATCGGGCAAAATTTGACTCGCCCGCTCATCGTCGTGGATAAATCGACCGTCCCCGTGGGAACGGGCGAGCGCGTGAGCGAGGTGATCGCAGCGGAGCTAAAAAAGCGAAATTTAGATGTAAAATTTGAAGTCGTGAGCAACCCTGAGTTTTTGAAAGAAGGTGCGGCGGTGGAGGACTTTTTAAAGCCAGATCGCGTCGTCGTGGGAGCTAGCAGTGAGTGGGGCGAGAGCGTTATGCGCGAGCTTTATGCGCCGTTTATGAAAAATCACGACCGCTTCATCGCGATGGACGTAAAGTCTGCCGAGATGACCAAATACGCAGCAAATTCGATGCTGGCGACCAAGATCAGCTTCATAAATGAGATCGCAAACATCTGCGAGCGAGTAGGAGCTGACATAAATTTGGTGCGAAAAGGCATCGGCTCTGACGCGCGCATCGGATATAGCTTTATTTATCCAGGCTGCGGATACGGTGGCAGCTGCTTTCCAAAAGATGTCGAGGCGCTCATCTACACGGCGAGACAAAATGGCTTTGAGCCAGAGCTCTTAAACGCAGTCGAGAGCCGAAACAAGGCGCAAAAGCGCGTGTTGTTTGATAAAATTTCTGCATATTTTGGTGCGGATTTAAAGGGCAAGAGTATCGCGCTTTGGGGGCTTAGCTTTAAGCCAAATACCGATGATATGAGGGAGGCTAGCTCGCTCGTTCTCATAAATTTACTCGAAAACGCCGGCGCGAGAGTCAGGGCGTATGACCCAAAGGCGAGCGAGGAGGCTAAAAAATATCTGCCAAACTCAAATTTAAAATACGTTACGAGCAAGTATGACGCGCTAAATGACGCGGACGCGATGGTGCTGGTGACCGAGTGGAGCGAGTTTAGATCGCCTGATTTTGACGAGATGAAAAAGCGGCTGAAAAGCGCCGTGATCTTTGACGGGCGCAATCAATATAACGCTAAAATTTTAAACGAACTTGGATTTAAATATTTTCAGATAGGAGTGAAAGGATGAGGAAAATTTTGTCTTTTTTGGCAGCTGCGACGTTGATGTTTGGGGCGGAGACGATGCAGATGAATGTCATAAAGCTAAAACCCATGAAAGCGCCACTATGGGACTTCAAAGTCGAAGTCGTCTTTGCCAAAAAGATGCAGGCTGATTGCAATTATCAGTTTTTATTGGGCGGGCAGATGGAGGAGAAAAACTCCAAAAAATATGGTGATTACTATGAATTTAAAGGCGGCGATGAGGTCGCTACCACGACGATGCTTTGCCCTGACGGCAAGAAACAGCTAAGAGAGGTAGAGTATGAATTTAAGCCTATCTTACCATACACGGGCGGTGCGAGCGACATAAAGATCCTAGCGCAAAAAGATGTCATCGTAAAATACAGGCTTTATGAAAAATTTGAAGAAAAAAATGCAAAGGTCGAAAAATGAAAATAGCAGTTGTAGGACTTGGTTACGTTGGGCTTCCGCTGGCGGCGGCATTTAGTGAGAAATACGAAGTCGTGGGCTTCGATGTAAATCGCGCCCGCATCGAGGAGCTAAAAGACGCTCACGACCGCACGTTGGAGCTTAGCCGCGAGCAGATGCAAAAAGCGATTGCAAACGGGATGAAATTTAGCCTAAATTTGGACGATATAAAGGACTGCAACTTCTTTATAGTCACCGTCCCTACGCCGATCGATAAAAACAAACGTCCCGATCTAACGCCCGTGATAAAGGCAACGCAAAGTGTCGCCAAAGTGCTAAAAAAGGGCGATATCGTCGTGTATGAGAGCACGGTGTATCCAGGTGTGACGGAGGAGATTTGCGTGCCGCTACTTGAAGAGAGCGGGCTAAAATTTAACGAGGACTTTTTCTGCGGGTATTCGCCAGAGCGCATAAATCCGGGCGATAAAGAGCACACGGTCACAAAGATCAAGAAAATCACGAGCGGCAGCACGCCAGAGGTCGCGGACAAGGTCGATGAGATCTACGCCTCGATCATCACCGCAGGCACGCACAAAGCCCCGTCTATCAAGGTCGCCGAAGCCGCAAAAGTCATCGAAAACACGCAGCGCGACATCAATATCGCCTTTATAAACGAGCTTGCAATGATATTTGAGCGACTTGGTATCGACACGAACGCCGTTTTACAGGCTGCGGGCACGAAGTGGAATTTCTTAAATTTCCGCCCTGGACTAGTCGGCGGTCACTGCATCGGCGTAGATCCATACTATCTCACGCACAAAGCGCAGGAGGTCGGCTATCATCCTGAAATGATCCTGGCAGGTCGCCGCATAAACGACAACATGGGCAAATACGCCGCCGATCAGGTCATAAAGCTGATGATAAAGCGCGGCGTACTCATCAACAAAGCGCGCGTTTTGGTGCTTGGGCTTACCTTTAAGGAAAACTGCCCGGACATCCGTAACTCTCGCGTGATAGACGTGATCGATGAGCTAAAAGATTTTGGTTGTAAGGTCGATGTCTATGATCCGTGGGTGGATGAGGCCGAAGTCGTGCGCGAATACGGCATAACGCCGCTAAAAAGCTATGAGCTCAAAGACTACGACTGCGTGGTGATCGCCGTGGCACACAATGAATTTAAAAATATAAATTTAGACGGTTGCTTGGTTTATGACATTAAAAATGTCTATAAAAAAGCCGATGGCAGGCTGTAAATTTTTAAGGAAATATGTGGATAATCAAGCCTTAAATTTAGATTTTCGCTCATCAAAGCAAATTTTAGTTTTTATCTTGCTAGCTTATTTATTCGGCGTTATATGCCGTTTTTACTGGGTGTATTGGGCTAGCGGGATAGAGCAATTTCATTTTAACGGCGAATTCATAACTAACACGAACGATGGCTTTTATAACGCCGAAGGTGCGCGCGATATGCTCGCTGGCTTTCATCAGCCAAACGACCTTAGCCCGTATGGCGGCTCGATACCGACATTCACTTTTATCTTGGCTAAAATTTTGCCGTTTAAATTTGAAAGTATCATCTTTTATATGAGTGTATTTTTAAGCCCACTCATCGTCCTGCCTATCATCTTGATCGCTCGCGAATACAAAATTACAAATGCCGGCATTGTAGCGGCTTTGATCGCCTCTATACTTCCGGGATATTATATAAGGACGCTTGCGGGGTATTACGATAGCGATATGCTGAATGTGACTTTGTCACTACTTGTGGTGTGGGCGCTCATAAGGCTAGTCGATAAAAAAAGTCAAAATTTCATCCTGCCTGCAGTATTTATGCTCGTTTACGACTGGTGGTATCAAAGCTCTTATTCGCTAAATTTAGCTTTGATCGTTATGTTTTTGCTTTATACGCTCGTATTTGATAGGAAAAACGAGACAAACTATAAAGCTATGATCTTTATGCTGATGGCTATTATAGATTTTGACGCTTATAGTGCGGATGCTATCATAAATTTCATTTTTATTTTAAAGGCGGCGATGATAGGTTCGCTTTATGTTTTGATGTGTTTGAAGCCTCAAATGTTTGGCAAAAAGATGCTTTTTTGCCTCGGAGCTTTTATGGTTGCTTTGTTTGCGGCTTTTGGCGGATTTAGCTCTGTATCCAGTAAATTGCATTTTTATCTCGTAAAACAAGCTAGCGAACTAAACGATACGTTTTATTTTCTCAATGTCAGTAAAACGATAGCGGAGGTTAAAAACACCAGTATTAGCCTCTTTGCCGTAAATGTCGGCGGGCATATCGTGGTATTTGCGCTATCTTGTATCGGTATAGTCTTGATGCTGGTGAAATTTCGCTCGTTTTGGCTTGTCATGCCTATGCTTGCGCTTGGCTGTCTGGCCTTTGTGGGCGGAGGCAGGTTTAGTATGTATCTTACGCCTATAACGGCGCTTGGCTTTGGTTATTTTTTATATTTTGCGCTGAATTTATTTCAGATACGAGCTTGGTTGAAGGGCGCGTTGTTTTGGGTATGCGCTTGCTTGGCGCTTGTACCAAATTTAGAGTATATTTACCGCTACCATATACCTACACTACTTGGAAATAGCGCCATAAGTGCGCTTGATCTGCTTAAAACGAAAGCTAGCAGAGAGGACTATGTCCTGTCGTGGTGGGATTATGGCTATTTGATCAAGTATTATGCCGATGTCAAAACGCTGAGCGATCCGGGGAGGCAATCAGGCACATACAGCTTTCTAACGAGCTTTGCGCTTAGCCAAGATCAAGCCAGCTCCGCAAATATGGCACGTCTTGACGTGGAGTATAGTGAAAGGCAGTTTGATGAGAAATTTAGGCTTGGTCTGTCTCAGATACTAAAGGACTACAACCAAACGGATGTCAATAAATTTTTAAATTCACTAGAAGATAAAAATTTCAAACTTCCTCCAAAGACTAGAGAAATTTACTACTATCTTTTGCCGGAGATGGTAAATATCCTTCCTGAGATCCTTAGCTTTTCGATGCTTGATATAACGACCGGAAAAGAGTTTGAAAAGCCGCTCATTTATATCGGTTTTCCGTTTTCGTCCGATGAAAAGGGTTTAAATATAGGAGAGGGCTTTGTTTTGCCGCTTGGAGATTTTAAATTTATAACGCGTAATGGCGAGCAAATACCGATAAATTCGTATTATCAGGTATCTTATATCGATGGGAAGCTTGATGTGAAGGCAAATAAAATCGATGAAAATGCTAAAATTTACGTGATATTTTTGGCTAATTACAATAGAATTTTACTGCTTGAGAAAAAGGCCTTTGATTCGACTTTTGTCCAGCTTTTTATATTTGAAAACTACGACAAAGAGCTTTTTGAGCCCGTTGTTTTGGATCAAGCGGCTAAAATTTACAGGTTGCTAAAGTAAATGCTCATAAATCTCATCAGCTCCATCATCGTTTTCATCGTCTCGATGGGGATAAATTTTTTCCTTACGCCATTTATCTTAAAAAGCCTTGGTAACGAGGCTTACGGCTTTGTGGGGCTCTCTAACGCCATCGTCAGCTACGCAGCCGTCATCACGGTCGCGATAAACTCGGTCAGCGGCCGCTTCGTCGCCTACGAGTGGCACAGAGGCGACATAGAGAGGGCAAACGGCTACTACTCCTCGGTTTTAGCCGTGAATATATTTTTCTCTCTCCTTGTTGCGCTGCTTTCTGGCGTTTTTATCCTAAATTTACAGCACGTTTTAAATGTTCCGCAAAATTTACTGACCGATGTCAGGCTCACGCTCGTTTTTTATTTTATAAATTTTTGCGTCGGGCTTTTTAACGGCGTGCTGACCGTGTGCGCGTTCGTGCGAAACAAGCTTTATCTGCTATCCATCAGAAACGCCCTCTCAAGCGTGATCCTAGCCGCTCTCATCGTGGCGCTTTTTTATTTTTTTAGGCCGATGATCGCTTATATCGCTATCTCAGCGCTTGCAGCCTCGATGTTTGTCTTTTTTAGCACTATTTTGATGTCCGCGCGCATCACTCCGCAGCTTAAATTCAGCCTTGCTAAATTTGACCTTGCCAAGATAAAAGAACTGCTAAGATCAGGCGTTTGGAACAGCTTCAATGCGCTAAATCGCATACTGATGACCGGCATGGATCTATTCATCTGCAACATCTTCATAAACGCCGACATCACCGGGATTTTATCGGTCGCAAAGGCCGCTCCGATCATCTTAGAGAGCTTCGTAGCCCAGCTTAGCGCGATATTTGTACCAAAATTCGTAGAGCTTCACTCAAAGACAAATTTGCCCGCACTCATCGCCGAGGCGAAATTTTCCATGCGCGTAGTCGCCTTTGTGATGAGCGCACCGGCTGCTATTTTTGTCGTGTTCGGACGCGAGTTTTACACGCTTTGGTTGCCGTTTAAAAGCGCTGCGGAGATCGCGCTCATTTACGAGCTTTCGATGATCACGCTCGTGCCTATCGTGTTTATCAGCTTCGTTTTTTCGCTTTTTAACCTTGACAGCGCGACGAATAAACTGCGTCGCCCGGCGATTGCAAACACGCTCCTTGGCGTTAGTACGATCGCGGCTCAAATTTGCATTTTGAAATTCACGCATTACGGCATTTACGGCGTCGTCATCGTCGGTGCAGTGCTTTATAGCGTGCGGATATTGGGCTTTGACCTCATAAACGCGGCGCTAAATTTAGGCGTGAAGCTCACGACCTTTTACGGCGTTTATTTTAAAAATTTATGTATTTTTGCCGCGCTTGTGCTGCTATTTTTTTGGGCGGGTAAATTTGTCAGTATCGCAAATTGGGGCGAATTCATCGCGGTCGCGCTAACGTTTCTAGGCGGCGGATACGTGCTCACGTTCGCGCTGTTTTTCAACAAATTCGAGCGCGCCGTAGTCGCTCAAAAAATTTTAATGAAATTTAAAAGGCGTTAGATGTATCCTGTTTTTTTGATCTCACTCGCAAAGGACACTGGAAGGCGCGAGGCCCTGAAACAGCGCTTCAAAAGCTATGATAAATTCACCCTCATCGACGCTGTCGACGGGCGGCAGATGAACGCGCGGGAGTATTTTGGCTATGTTTTGCCCTCATATCGTGCTTACGGTAAAATTTTAAGCCCGGCAGAAGTGGGCTGCTCGCTCTCTCACGTGAAAGCGTATGAGGCGTTTTTGGCTAGCGAGGCTAAATTTGCGCTTATCCTCGAAGATGACGTGATCGGAGATGACGCGGGTGTGGCGGCGGCGTTTGAGCTGGCCGAGCAAATACCCCAAAATTCGCTACTTATTTGCGGTTGCCAAGACGGACTGGCGGGTAGGTTTAGCGCGTTTGGCAAGCGGATAAATTTTAAAAATAGGCGGCTTTGGCTGGTTTCAAGGTATTCGCACTCGAGCATTTATAGAGCGGGGGCCTATGTCCTAACTAGGCAAAGTGCGCAAAATCTACTGCGGATACACAAGCGAGCGCTTTGCACGACCGATGTTTGGGAGTATTTGCTGAGGCAAGATGATATGGCGATGTATTTTAGCGATATTTTTTCTCATCCGATAGATCTAAGCGGCTCAAATATCGAAGCCGAGCGCATCGATAGGGGCTATAAGCCAAATTTAAAGGCTAGGCTAAAGAGCCTGAAATTCCTGTTTTGCTCGCGTTTTGAGAAGTATTTCATGGGCTATGAGAGAATTTTTAAAAGGGATGAGGTTTGAGCCAAAGGGGTAAAATTTGAGCAAGATACAAGATATGACGTGCGCTGGCGGAAACGAGCCCTTAATAAGCGTCGTGATCCCCACGTTCAACCGCTCCGAGCTTCTTAAAAAGGCGCTAAATTCAGCTCTCGCTCAAAGCTATGAAAATTTAGAGATCATCGTGACCGATGACGGCGCGGACGAAAGCGCGCATGAAATTTGCAAGGCGGCAAACGACGTACGCGTGAAATATTTTAAAAACAGCGCTCATACAAAAAGCCCCAACGGCAACAAAAATAACGGCTTTGACAACGTTACGGGCGAGTTTGTCTGCTTACTTGACGACGACGACGAGCTTTATGAGGACGCGATCAAAGAGTGCTTCGAGTGCGTTAGCGGCGGCTATGCTTGCGTTTTTGCAGACGCGATATGCGAAAAAGATGGCGTCATTACGGGCAAGATCGCAGGTCGCAGCCCCTACGCGCAAAGCGGCGAAATGAGCAAGATAGACTATCACTGCGGACGCATAAGCGGCGAGTTTTTCAAGCTTTTCTCGCGCGAATTCATAGAGGATTTTCGCTTTGACGAGCGGAGTTTTGGCGGCGAAAACGAGCTTTACATACGCTTTTTTGAAAAGCGCGTGTTTTACCTTAAAAAGCCGCTTTATATCTACCGCATAGCCCGCGCCGACAGTGCGACTGTAAATGCCTCGAAGCACGCCAAGAGCGTAGCGTATGCCTACTTGAAAACGGCAGATTTATGCCGCGAGATAGCAAGCGTTCATGCGCCGGGATTTTTGGCGCTTCAGTATAAAAACGCCGCTTACTACGCCAAGATGGCGGGCGAATACAAAATGATGTATCGCGCGATCTTTAAAAGCCTGAGCGTCAAGGTAAGCAAAGAAGCCGTCGTTTTTTTGCTGCTTAGTCCGCTGCCAAGCTCGGTTTTACCGATACTCTCAAGGCTTCGAGTCCGGATAAAGCAAAGGTTTAAGATATGAAAATTTTATTTGTCATCTCGACTCTTAGAAGCGGCGGTGCAGAGCGCGTCTGCTCACTCATAGCCTCGCAGTTTGCGAAATTTCACGACGTAAGCTTGGCTAAATTTGACAGTGGCGTGCCATTTTACGAGCTTAGCGAGCGGATAAAACTCATAAACTTAAACCAAGGCGCGGATGATCTTGGAATTTTAAGAAATTTTAAAAAGCGCCTGAACAAGCTGCTTGCGCTTAGGAGTCTGATAAAAAACGGCAGCTTTGACGCGGTCATTTCGTTCCTTGATAGCACGAACGCACTAGTGATCGTTAGCTCGCTTGGACTAAAGACGCCTGCCATCGTGAGCGAGCACACGAGCTTTGACGCGCCAAAGAGGGCGATATTTAAAATTTTACGCCGCATTCTTTATCCTTTTGCAGACGCTATCAGTGTGCTCACGCGCTATGACGCCGCGCATTACGCTAAATTTTGCAAAAACGTCCGTGTGATCCATAATCCCTTTTTTGCAGACAAAGCGCAAAATTTAGAGTCAAAAAAGCAAAATTTAGTCATTTTCGTCGGGCGTTTGATGAAGCTTAAAAACTGCGAGATGTTCGTGAGGGTCGCAGCCAGCCTAAAGGATAGCGGATATGAGTTTGCAGTCGCCGGAGAGGGCGAGCAAAGAGGCGATCTTGAAAAGCTGTCGGCCCAGCTTGGCGCGAACGTTAAATTTTTAGGCAATGTCGCTGATATCGGTGCGCTTTATCAAAGGGCTAAAATTTTGCTGTCCTGCTCGATCTACGAGGGCCTTGGCAATACCTTGATAGAGGCGATAAATTTTGACTGCGCCAGGGTGGCGACTAAGACTAGCGGTGCAGCAGAGCTCATCACGGACGGCTTTGACGGGCTACTTTGCGAGATAAACGACGTGCACTCGATGAGTGCGGCCGTCAGATCGCTCGTAGATGACAAAGAGCGGTGCGCGCAAATATGCAAAAACGCTAGAGCCAGACTGGATGAATTTAGCCTGCAAAACATCTACGAGCAGTGGCTAGAGCTGCTTAAACTAGGCGGTGCGGACGATGAGGAGCGCGAGTGAAGATTTTATTCGTGATAGCAGCACTTAGAAACGGCGGTGCAGAGCGCGTTCTAAGCGCGCTATCTACCCAGCTGGCTGAGCAAAACGAGGTGCATATAGCGGTGCTTGAAGATGATATGGGATTTTATGACTTTGCGCCAAATATCGTTTTTCATCATCTCAAAATTTACAGCGGAAATAAAATTTTGGCTAAATTTAAGAAAATTTTAGCCCTTCGCGCGTGTTTTAAGAGCGTAGATCCTGACGTGATAATTAGCTTCATAGACTGGACGAACGTAGCGTGCGTGGTTGCAAATTTGGGGCTAAATTATAAACTCATCGCGACCGAGCATCACGCGAATGAATACTTAAAAAGCGCTAAATTTAGGCTCATACGCGATCTTGCTTACAAAAGAGTAGATGCGCTTAGCGTGCTTAGCAGGAGCGATTTTGAGTATTATGACTTCGTAAAAAGGCGCGTCATATTGCACAATCCCCTTTTCATAGACGCCGCGCCCGCGCAAAAGCAAAATATCGTTTTAAGCGTCGGCAGACTCGAGACGGTCAAGGGCTACGACGTGTATTTCAAGGCCCTTGCAAAGCTTGATAAAAGTCTGCTTGAAGGCTGGCGCGTGCAGATAGCGGGCGAAGGCAAAGAGGAGCAAAATTTAAAAAAATTAGCGCAAGAGCTTGGACTAGATATCGAATTTTTAGGGCATATAAAGGACGTCGCACCGCTTTATGCCAAGGCCAAAATTTTCGTTTTAAGCTCAAGGAGCGAGGGGCTTTCAAATGTGCTCATAGAGGCCGGAGCGTCCCGCTGTGCGCGAATTTCTAGTGACACGGTAGGAGGGCGAGAGCTCATAACCAACGGCGTAGACGGCATACTTTTTGAAAACGAAAACGAGGACGAGCTTGCCGGCGCGTTAGATTCGCTTTTAAGCGATGAGGTTTTGATAGAGCGCATCGCTGATAATGCAGCGCGAAATTCGAGCGAATTTAGCATAAAAAATATAATGGAAAAATGGCGAAATTTAATAGACGAGGTCGTGAAGAGTTGAAAAAATTAGTGGTATTTTTATATTCGATGGGGCCAGGAGGCGCGGAGCGAAACGTCTCGAATTTACTACCTTTTTTGGTGCAAAGATACGAGGTGCATCTGGTCTTGATGAGTGAAGTGATCGCATACGAGCTGCCAAGCGAGGTAAAGATACATTTCATCGAAAAGAGCGATCCTTATGAAAGCGGCGTGCGTAAGCTTATTAGGCTGTTTTTTGCGCTGCCAAATTTAGCTCTTAGATACAAAAAGCTATGCGAAAATTTAGGCATAGACACGCATTTTGTGCTGATGAACCGCCCTTGCTATATCGCTCTCATCGCCCGTATTTTTGGGCTTAAGGGGCGCATAGTCATAAGTGAGCGAAGCTGCCCGTCGGTGATCTATAAAAACGGCGTCAGCGGGGCTGTAAATAGAATTTTGCTTAAAAGCCTTTACAACAAGGCCGACTTGATACTTGCCAACGCGCAGGGCAATGCAGACGATCTGATGCGAAATTTTGGCTGCGACGAGCGCAAGACGAAGGTGCTTTACAATGCGCTGAATTTAAGCGCGATAAAGCAGCTCGAAAACGAGCCTCTCGAGGGGGAATTTAGGCCGTTTTTCATAAATATCGGGCGGCTTGACAGCGGTAAAAATCAAGCGATGCTGATCCGTATAATAGCCTCTTTGAGTGATCCTCGCGCCACTCTTGGTATACTTGGCAAAGGGCCGTTAAAAGAGCGGCTACAAAATTTGATCGATGAGCTTGGCGTGAGTGATCGCGTGAAGCTGCTTGGCACGGATAAAAATCCTTTTAAATTTATAAAAAACGCCTCGTGTTTCGTCTGCGCTTCGAGATTCGAGGGCTTTTCAAACGTCTTACTGGAGGCCTTGGCGTGTGAGAAATTCATAATCTCGACCGATCATCAAAGCGGCGCAAGAGAGCTGCTTGGAGACGATGAGTTTGGCCTCTTGACGCCCGTAGACGACGAGCAAGCGATGAAAAATGCGATGAAAATAGCGCTTGAGGACGAGCGAATAAGGCAAAATTTTGAAAAGATTGCGTATAATCGCGCAAAATCGTTTGATAGCGCCCAAATCGCGCAAAAACTTATAAAATTTTTGGAAAATGATGATGGATAAAGAGGGTTTTAGCTCATATTTTAAAAATTTTCACCTCTCAAAGCAAAGCGTTTTACTAATAGCGATCGCTTTCGTTTTTAGTGTAGTTTGCCGCCTTTACTGGGTCGTCTGGGCGAGCGAATTTTCGTCGTTTTTTTGGAACGGCGAGCTGATGATAAGCACTAATGACGGCTACGCATTTGCCGAAGGTGCGCGCGATATGCTCGCAGGCTTTCACCAGCCAAACGATCTAAGCTATTTTGGCTATCCGCTCTCGACGCTGACTTATTGGATAGTGAAAATTTTTGGCGTCAAGCTAGAGGCCGCGATGCTTTATATGAGTGTGTTTTTCAGCTCGCTAGTCGTAATACCTATACTTCTCATATCGCTTGAATACAAAAATCCAAAAGCAGGCCTCATCGCCGCACTTTTAGGCTCTATCGCAGACAGCTACTACAACCGCACGATGGCGGGATATTATGACACCGACATGCTCATCATCCCTCTTAGTGTCTTCATGCTTTGGGGCTTGGTGCGCGTGCTTGAAAAAAGGGATACCGCAAGCATCATCATAGCGCCGGTCAGCATACTGATTTATATGTGGTGGTATGCGAGCGCATTTTCTTTGATAAGCGTGAGTGCGGGGATATTTTTAGTCTATACGCTTATTTTTGAGCGTAGAAATCGGGCCTGTTACGCACAGCTCGTTTTGCTCGTTTTATCTATCACGAACATAGATATTTACGTCAAAATTTTGCTCGTTTTTGGCTTTTATCTTGGTGTTTTGTTTAAAAAAGAGCTTTTAAATTTCAAATTTATCCTGGCGGCTTTAGCGGCCTCGTTTGCGCTTTTTGTTATAGGAGGCGGGCTAAATCCGATAATCTTCCAGCTTAAATTTTACGTTTTTAGAGCCGTGCCCGAGAGTGCTGGCGTCAGTTTTAAATATTTTAATGTAAATCAAACTATCCAAGAGTCGGGCATCGTCGATCTGCAGCTGTTTTGCGAGCGTATCAGCTCGAGCGTGCTGACCTTTCTCGTCTCACTGGCGGGCGTCATCATGCTTTGCGTGAAGCATCGCTCGTTTTTAGTCACGCTTGGTATGCTATTTTTGGGCTTTTTAGCGCTTAAAGGCGGGCTTAGATTTACGATTTACGCCGTGCCTGTGATGGCGATAGGCTTTGGGTATTTCATCGTTTATTTTCTTGAAATTTTAAAGCTAAAGCCCGCTAGCTTCAATGCCGCATATTGTCTCATCGCCGTGTTTGCGCTACTGCCGGCACTAAGTCATATCTATAACTACAAAGCCTCGCCCGTTTTTAGCAGGAGCGAGGTTGAGATTTTAAACAAGCTAAAAGGTA
The DNA here is from genome assembly GCF_013372125.1 of Campylobacter curvus. Lineage (NCBI taxonomy): Bacteria > Pseudomonadati > Campylobacterota > Epsilonproteobacteria > Campylobacterales > Campylobacteraceae > Campylobacter > Campylobacter curvus. The sequence continues at coordinate 444,140 of NZ_CP053826.1, forward strand.
TCGCCGGACGCGAGGACTACGTGCTTGCGTGGTGGGACTACGGCTATCCGATACGATATTACGCCGATGTCAAGACCTTAATAGACGGTGGCAAGCACCTTGGACGCGATAACTACGCCGTTAGCTACGCGCTTGGAAGCGACGAGACGAGCTCTGCAAATATGGCTCGCATCGAGGTAGAATACACCGAGCGTAAATTTAACGAGCGTTTCACCTCGAATATGACGCAAATTTTAGAGGATAGAAATATCAGCGATGTGAATGTATTTTTAAGCGGTCTTAAAGATCAAAATTTGAGCTTACCGCCTAAAACACGCGAAATTTATTATTATCTGCCGGACCGTATGCTTTATATTTTCCCTACGATACTGCAGTTTAGTAGGCTCGATCTAAAAAATGGCAAGAGCCATGCCGAGGGGATATTTTTTATCGCAAGTGCGATCGCACAGGATGAAAGAGGGATAAATTTAGGTAACGGCTTCGTGCTTTCAAGCGATGTCAGCACGCTTAGCTACAACGGCATGAAGATGAGTCTGGCTGCGTTCATCGAGACTAGCTACGACGAGAAGGGTAGGCTTAACGTAAAAGAGTATAAAAACGATGAAAATTCTAAAATTTACGTCATTTTCATGCGCGATTACGGACGCTTCTTGATCCTTGATGAGAGCATGGTAAATAGCGCCTATATCCAGCTTTTCGTGCTCGAGCGATATGACGAGAGGCTTTTTGAGCCTGTGATTTTAAGCGGCGCAGCAAAGGTTTATAGACTAAAGAGGTGATATGGCACGTATAGGTTTTTTATCACATGCAGATATGAGCATCTACTTCTTTAGAAGTCCGATAATGCGCGCTTTGCAAGTACTTGGACACGAAGTGTTTGCCATCGCTCCAAAAGGCGCTTATACGCAGGCTCTTGCGAGCGAATTTAACGCCGTTACATACGAGCTTGACAGAGCTAGCCTAAACCCGCTTGTCGTGCTTGAAAACTCAAAAAAACTAAGCGAAATTTTGCGCGGACTAAATTTAGACCTATTGCAAACGGGCGCGCATAAGTCAAACGTCTTTGGCACGTTTGCAGCAAAGCGCGCGGGCATAAAGCGCGTGATAAATTTGGTCGAGGGGCTTGGTAGCTTTTACATCGACGATGATTTCAAGACGCGCGTCATCAGGCTCGTTTTGGAGCAGCTTTATAAAATTTCACTCGCAAAGGCTGACGCGTGCATTTTCGTAAATGACGCCGATCCTGCGTATTTTCTCTCTCGCGGGCTCATAGCAAAGGAGAAAATTTTCAAGGTAAAAAGTGTGGGCGTGGATACGGCTAAATTTGACGAGAGCTGCGTCAAGGCGGCAAATTTAGGTGATAAAAAGGTCGTTTTGATGATCGCTCGGGCGATGTGGCACAAGGGCGTGAGAGAATTTTACGAAGCGGCGCAAATTTTAAAAGATCGCACCGACTGCGAATTTGTCTTTGTAGGCGAAGGCTTTGACGGTAACAAAAGCACAGCCGATCTTAAATTTTTAAACGGCGGCAATGTGCGTTATCTGGGCGCACGTGACGACATCCCGCAGCTTTTAAAAGCCGCTTACATGCTCGTGCTACCAAGCTACAAAGAGGGCTTCCCGCGAACGGTGCTAGAAGCCATGAGTATGTCGCGCGCGGTCGTGGCTAGCGATGTAGAGGGCTGCAATGAAGCGGTGATAGAGGGTGCAAACGGGCTGCTTTGTCAGGTGCGAAATGCGGGCGATCTGGCGGCGAAGATCGAAATTTTGCTAAATGATGAAAATTTGGCGGCTCAAATGGGGCGCAACGGGCGCGAGATGGCGGTGCGAGAGTTTGACGAGCGAGAGATCGCGAAAAAATATATTGAAATTTACAGGAAATTTATCGATGTATAGGGCTTTTTTCAAGCGATTTTTGGATATTTTGGGCGCGATTTTTCTCATCGTTTTGACGCTACCTTTTATGGTGGTGACGGCGATATTTATCTACTTTAAGATCAGCCGCGATGTCGTTTTTACGCAGGCTCGCCCGGGGCTACACGCGCAAATTTTTAAAATTTATAAATTTAAGACAATGAGCGACGAGCGCGGCGCAGACGGCGAGCTACTACCCGATGAAATGCGGCTAAATAGATTTGGCAAGCTCATCCGCTCGCTCAGCCTTGATGAGCTGCCTCAGCTTTTTAACGTGCTAAAAGGCGATATGAGCTTCATCGGACCGCGCCCGCTGCTCATCGAATACCTGCTCCTTTACACCCCCGAGCAAGCCACGCGCCACGATGTACGCCCGGGTATCACGGGACTGGCGCAGGTAAATGGCAGAAACGCGATCAGCTGGGCGAAAAAATTTGAATACGACGCGCAGTATGTGCGTGAGCTAAGCTTCGCGCTTGACGTAAAGATTGCGCTTCTTACGATACAAAAGGTGCTCAAACGAAGCGGAGTCAGCAAAGAAGGGATGGCGACGACGGAGAAATTTAATGGAAAAAACTAAAAGGATCTACATTTACGGAGCGAGCGGACACGGACTGGTGGTCGCTGATATCGCGCGTGCGGTCGGATACGATGAGATCGTGTTTTTAGATGATGCGGCGGGGCTGAAATTTAGCCCCGATCTGCTTCGCGCCGACATAGTCATCGCCGTAGGAGCAAACAAGACACGTGAAATTTTAAGCAAAAAGGTAAGCGAGGTTGGATTTAACATCGTAAATTTAATCCACCCAAGCGCGGTCGTCAGCCAAAGCGCGCAAATTTATGAAGGCGCGGTCGTCATGCCAAACGCCGTCATCAACGCGCACGCCGTGATAAATCAAGGAGTTATCATAAACACCGCCGCTGTCATAGAGCATGAGTGCGTGATCGGCGAATTCGCTCACATCAGCCCAAATGCTGCACTAGCCGGTAACGTGCATGTTGGCGCACGGACGCACATCGGCATAGGCTCATGCGTGATACAAGGCGTAAATATCGGCTCTGACGCGATCATAGGCGCAGGAAGCGTCGTCGTGCGCGATATACCAAGCGACGTGAAAGCTTACGGCGTGCCGGCGAGGATTGTTTAAGCGTAACCTTTAAATTTACAAAATAGTGCTAAAATTCGGATTATTTTAAGAAAAGAGGAAAAGATGGATAGAGTTTTTTTATCTCCGCCAAATATGAGCGGCAAAGAACAAGACTACATTGCAGAAGTTTTTAAAAGCAACTACATCGCCCCGCTTGGCGAATATGTCAATAAATTTGAAAACAGCATAAAAAGCTACACGGGCGCGCACGATGCCTTGGCGCTTAGCGCGGGCACTGCCGGGCTGCACCTCGCACTTCGCGTGCTTGGCGTAACAGCTGGCGATCTCGTGCTTGCGAGCAGTTTTACCTTTATGGCGTCGGTTAGTCCGATACTTTATGAAAAGGCGACTCCCGTTTTCATCGACTGTGACGAGAGCTGGAATCTAAGCCCCGAGCTACTTAAAAAAGCGATCGCAAATTTACCTAAAAAGCCAAAAGCGCTCGTGCTCACGCACCTTTACGGACAGGCGGCAAAGATGAAAGAAATTTGCGAAATTTGCCAAAACGAGGGCATAGATCTGGTGGAGGACGCAGCCGAGGCGTTAGGCGGATTTTACGGCGGCAAGGCGCTTGGCACGTTTGGTAAATTTGGCGTTTATAGCTTTAACGGCAACAAAATCATCACCACAAGCGGCGGCGGTATGCTGGTTGGCGACACGGCAGGCGTTGAGAAGGCGAGATATTACAGCACGCAAGCACGCGAGCCGCTACTTCACTACGAGCACAAAGACTACGGCTACAACTACCGCCTAAGCAACGTTCTAGGCGCGATAGGAACGGCGCAGATGGAGGTCTTGGAGCAGCGCGTAATGCAAAAAAGAAAGGTCTTTGAAATTTACGAGCGCGAGCTGGAGGGGATATTAGAATTTATGCCTGAAATTTCAAATTCGCGCGGCAACCGTTGGCTGACAACGGGTGCGTTTAAGCAAAAAGGCGCGCACCTGCGAGTCATCGAGGCTCTAGCCAAGGCAAATATCGAGAGCCGTCCGCTTTGGAAGCCGATGCACATGCAGCCTGTATTTAATGGCGCGCTTGGCTTTATTGACGGCACGAGTGAGGGGCTGTTTGAGCGCGGTATCTGCCTACCAAGCGGCTCAGATATGAGCGAGGCTACGCAGGCTAGAGTGATAGATATCGTAAAGGAAAACGCGTAGATGTTTCAGGCGACGAAGCTAAAACGGCTCATTTTCTTTCTCGTAGGCGACGCGGTCATATTTATCGCCTCGATATACGCGGCGTATCTTTTGAGATTTAACGGAGGGATACCTGAAATTTACCTGCAAGGACTATTTATAACCGCCGCTTTTCTCGTGGTCTTTAAGCTCGTTTTCATGTGGCTTTTTAAAATTTACAAGGTGCCTTGGAGATTTTTCGGACTTAACGAAGCGCGTAAAATTTTCCTCGTGCATCTAAGCGCAGCCGCGGCATTCATGCTCGTTTTTTTCATCTTGCAAGATTTTTTAAACCCGTATCCAAGAAGCGTCATTTTGATAGACATGCTGATCTCGTGCCTGCTTGTGGGCGCTCTTAGGATATCAAAACGTATGTTTATAGACTTTTCAAACCGCCCTCATAAGGGTGAGCCGTGCATCGTCCTGGGTGCTACGACAAAGGCGCTTCATGTCTTAAGCGGGCTAAAACAGGGCTATCTCGACTTTTACGCAGTCGGTGTAGTCGATGGTAGGAGCGATCTGGTCGGTACTTACTGCGACGGCTTTTTGGTGCAGGATAAGAGTGAAATTCCGACCCTCATCAAAGAATACAACGTCAAAACCGCTATCATCGCTCTAGCCTTGGAGCAAGACGACCTTCAGGCTTTGTTTGACGAGCTTACGGGTTACGGCATAAGAGACATCAAGCTCTTTTCGCTCATCGAAAAAGAGCCGATAAAAGACATCTCTATCGAAGACCTGCTCGCTAGAAAGCCAAAAGATCTAAACCCTGAAGTGATCTCGAATTTCTTAAAAGACAAAGTCGTTTTAGTCACGGGAGCCGGCGGCAGCATAGGTAGCGAGATATGCAAGCAGTGTTTGAATTTTGGCGTGAAAGAGCTCATCATGGTCGATCATAGCGAATTTAACCTCTATAAGATCGGCGAAGACACCAAAGATAGGCGAACGATAAGCAAGCTCGTAAATATCGTGAATTTTAAGGACTTTGAGGAAATTTTCGCCGAGTTTAGACCTCAGATCGTCATTCATGCAGCCGCGTATAAGCACGTGCCCCTTTGCGAGCTAAATCCTCGCTCGGCGGTCGAAAACAACATACTAGGCACCAAAAATACGATCGATCTATCTAAAAAATACGGCGTCAAAAAGATCGTCATGATCTCATCTGACAAAGCCGTTCGTCCGACAAACATAATGGGGACGACAAAGCGAGTTTGTGAGCTTTACGCGCTAAATTCCAACGAAAAAGGCGCTTGCGAGATCGTTTGCGTGCGCTTTGGCAACGTCCTTGGCAGCAGCGGTAGTGTCATACCTAAATTTAAAGCGCAGATCGCCGCAAATAAGCCTCTCACCGTCACACATCCTGACATCACACGCTACTTCATGCTCACATCAGAAGCCTGCCAGCTCGTGCTACAAGCCGCGTCCATCGCAAACGGCGGAGAGCTTTTCGTACTTGATATGGGCGAGCCGGTAAAGATCGTCGATCTTGCTAAAAAGATGCTGCTGCTTTCTAATAAAGAGCATTTGGGTATCGAATTTGTAGGGCTTAGGACCGGTGAGAAGCTCTACGAAGAGCTACTCATAAACAAAGACGACGTAAAGACGAAATTCGAGTCCATCTTCGTCACTCACTCCTCGCCTTACGATATCGCCGTTTTAAACGAGCAGATCGCTCATTTGCTCGAGCTTGAAGACGAGGACATCGCGGGCGAGCTAAAAAAAATAGTGCCTGAATTTAACCACGCACTAAATTTAAAAGGATAAATTTGGTAATAAAAGACATCCAGCGTTTCAGCGATACCCGCTACAAGGCGCGCGCGTATATCTGCTATCTTTTTAGTCGCAACCTTCCAAACCACCTGCCCGGCGTCTCACTCACCTCGATAAAAAGCGGCTTTGAAAAGATCAGCCGCGAGATAGAAAATTTCGACGCATTTTACGTGCTGGACGAGAACGGCATCCAGCTGGAAAACGCGATCAGTCTAAACAAAAAATACGAGGTCGGCGAGGGCGAGGATCGCTCAAATAAGGCTTATTATTATCTGGCGGTGCGGGAAAAACGCTGCGTGCTGAGCGACCCCTATCCTTCGAGCCTGAACGCAAATTTATGCGTCACTGCAAGCGTGCCGATATATGACGACGCGGGCAGGCTTAAATTTATCGCCTGCATCGATATTTCGCTGGAAAATATCCTCACGATGACGGACTCTGGCGAGCTGGAAAATTATTTTGGCAAATTTTTAAAGGCGGCTTACAGTCTTTTTTGCGCCGCACTTTTTATGATCTGTGCGTTTTTGTTTTGGCACGGGGTAAAGGACTTTATCCTCACAAGCATCGAGCTTATCGACATCGAAGAGATATTTTCATCGACTATCATCTTGACGCTAGCCTTAGCAATATTTGATCTGGTTAAAACGATATTTGAAGAGGAGGTCATCGGCAAAAACCACGATGAAAACAGCGTCGTTTATAAGACGATGGTGCGATTTATCGGCTCGATTATCATCGCCCTTGCGATCGAAGCGCTCATGCTCGTGTTTAAATTCGCCATTACCGCGCCCGAAAACATCATAAACGCGATCTATCTCATCGGCGGCGTGGCGATACTGATGATCGCGCTTAGCGTCTATCTTTTTAGTGTCAAAAGGCAGGAGAAATGATCGGTATCATCGATTATGGCGCGGGAAATTTACAAAGCGTCATAAATGCGTTTGAGAAGCTAAATTTAAGCGCGCGACTTGTAAGAAACGCCCAAGAGCTGGCTAAATTTGAGCGCATTATCTTGCCGGGCGTTGGGGCGTTTGGCGAGGCGATGAAAAAGCTAAAATCTGCAAATTTAGACGAAGCGATAAAGGATTTCGTCGCGAGCGGAAGACCGTTTTTAGGCATTTGCCTTGGCATGCAGCTACTTTTTGAAAAGAGCAGCGAATTTGGCGAGCATGCAGGGCTTGGCTTGCTTCGCGGCGAGGTGGTTAAATTTGACGACGCTAAATTTGACGAGCCGTTAAAAGTGCCGCACACCGGCTGGAACGTGATAAATTTCGTGCGCGAAACGCCTATAAATCGCGGGCTCAAAAAGAGCGAATATCTTTATTTCGTGCATAGCTACCACGTTGTCTGCGATGAAAACGCCGTGCTTGGTAGTAGCGAATACGGCTATAAATTTACTAGCGCGGTGGCGAAAGGTAACGTCTTTGGCTTTCAGCCACACCCCGAGAAAAGCCATGACACGGGACTAAAAATTTTACAAAATTTTGGGAGGCTTTGATGGAGATTTTCCCGGCGATCGATCTAAAAGAGGGCAAGGCGGTGAGGCTTAGTAAGGGTGAGATGATGAGTGCTAAAATTTACTCTCATGCCCCGCAGGAGCTGGCAAAAATTTTTGAGGGTTACGGCGCAAAATGGCTACATGTCGTCGATCTAGACGGTGCGTTTGCCGGCGAGATGGTAAATTTTGACGCGGTCAAAAAGATAGTAAAATCCACAAATTTAAAGGTGCAAATCGGCGGAGGTATACGTGACGAAGCGCGCATAAAACGCTATCTTGACATCGGAGCTAGCCGCGTGATCTTGGGCTCAGTCGCGCTAAACGAACCAAATTTCGTCCGCGAGATGGCTAAAATTTACCCCATCGTTGTCGGCATCGACGCAAAAGATAGCTTTGTCGCGACGCAGGGCTGGGCGGAGGTCTCGCAGATGAGAGCTAGCGAGCTAGCGGCTAAATTTGCGGATGCTGGCGTGAAAGCGATAATCTGCACCGACATCGCAAAAGACGGCATGCTAGGCGGCGTGAATTTAGACTTCACGCTCGAAATAGCGCGTGTAAGCGGCGTGGATACGATCGCAAGCGGCGGTGTAAAGGATATGAGCGATATCGTGCGGCTAAAAGACAGTGGCGAAGTAGCCGGCGTGATCGTGGGAAAGGCGTATTACGAGGGCAAAATCGACCTAAAAGAGGCTTTTAGAAAAGTTTTATAATTAAAGCTTTGATAAATTTAAAATTTGATAGAATAGAGCAATTTTTACTAAAAGGATATTGTGTGAAGATTTTGGTTGTAGATGACAGCTCGACGATGAGAAGAATCATAAAAAATACTTTACAAAGACTTGGACATCAAGAAATTTTAGAGGCCGAACACGGGCTTGAAGCGTGGAATTTGATGGCGCAGCATAGCGATATAGACGTGCTTATCACCGACTGGAACATGCCTGAGATGAACGGGCTAGAGCTGGTTAAAAAGGTCCGCGCCGAGCAAAAATACGTCGATATGCCTATCATAATGGTAACGACAGAAGGCGGTAAAGCCGAAGTCATCACCGCTTTAAAGGCGGGTGTGAACAACTACATCGTCAAGCCTTTTACGCCGCAAGTTTTAAAAGAGAAGCTTGAAGACGTTCTTGGTTGATGAAAGATAAATTCTACGAATTAAGCATCAAAACATCGGAATTTTACGATGAAATTTTGGAGCTTGTCTTCTCTTTCGGAACTACTTGCTTAGAAGAGCTAGATAATGAAATAATATTGCGAGACGAGGACGATCTAAGCCAAATCGAATGGGGCGTGAACGAATACGCCAAGAGGCTCTGCACAGCGCTAAAAAAGCCAAACGATATCCGAACAAAACTCAGCATAAAAGAAAACAAAGACTGGATAAACGAATACAAAAAGGCGGTCAAACCTATCCTTTTAGATAAAATTTACATCCGTCCAAGCTGGGAAAACGAGCTAAAGGGCGTGACAAACATCATAATAGACCCCGCTCTAGCCTTTGGGTCGGGACATCATGAGAGCACCGGCTCTTGTTTGCTGTTTTTACAAAAATATGCGAAAAGCGGCGATAAGGCACTTGATGTAGGCTGCGGAAGCGGGATTTTAAGCATCGCACTTGCCAAGCTTGGCTGCGATGTCGAGGCCTGCGATACCGACGAGCAAGCCATCGAGAGCTCTAAAAGCAACGCTATGCTAAATGGCGTAAATTTTAGTAAAATTTGGGTCGGTTCAATTGCAAATTTAGATAAAAAATACGACATAGTCGTGGCAAACATCATCGCAGACGTGATATTCATGCTTGCAAACGATCTAAAGCGTGCATTGAAAGATGGCGCATATCTCATACTTTCGGGGATCTTGACCAAGTATGAAGAGCGGGTAAAAGAGACTTTTAAACAGCTTGATCTGATCGAGAAAAAAGAGCTTGGCGACTGGGTCAGCTTCGTTTTTAAAAATAAGAGGAAATGAATGAATAATCAAAATAATAAAAATCAAAACAATGGCGACAATAACGGCTTTTTTAATAAAAATCCGATACTGATTTTTGCGATTTTCGCCATAATCATCGTGCTTGCTTTTAGGAGCTTTACCGGCGATAGCATGGGCTCTATCGCTATGGGCTCGCAGGCTCAGAGCAAGGTCATACCGTATTCTGAATTTAAGGACATGCTAAAAGCAAAGCAAATAAACGAGGTGGCGATCTCCGATAGTACGATAAGAGCCGCCGGGCACGATAAAATGGTCTATATTGTAAAGCGCGTCAGCGATCCTACGCTAATTAGCCTACTTGAGCAAAACAACGTCGCATACAGCGCTTATAGCGATACTAATTGGTTCACCGAGCTACTGTTTTCATGGGTGCTTCCTGTGTTTATATTCTTTGGTATCTGGATGTTTTTGGCTAGTAGGATGCAAAGAAATATGGGCGGGGGCATACTCGGCATAGGAAGTGCGAAAAAGCTTATAAATTCCGAAAAGCCAAAGGTTAAATTTGACGATGTGGCAGGCGTGGAAGAGGCTAAAGAAGAGGTTCAAGAGATAGTAGATTATCTAAAAAGTCCGGACAAATATCTAAATTTAGGAGCGAAAATACCAAAAGGAATTTTGCTCGTAGGACCTCCGGGAACAGGCAAAACGCTTTTAGCCAGAGCCGTTGCCGGCGAGGCTGATGTGCCGTTTTTTTCGATGTCGGCATCAAGCTTCATCGAGATGTTTGTGGGTGTAGGTGCCAGCCGTGTGCGCGATTTGTTTGAAAATGCAAAAAAAGAGGCGCCGGCGATCGTATTCATCGATGAAATAGACGCGATAGGAAAGAGTAGGAATTCAGGCCCAATGGGAGGAAACGACGAGCGCGAGCAGACGCTTAATCAGCTACTTTCCGAGATGGACGGGTTTGACGCTGACAAATCGCCTGTCATCGTCATCGCAGCTACGAACAGACCCGAAATTTTAGACGCTGCGCTTTTAAGGCCCGGCAGGTTTGATAGACAGGTGCTTGTCGATAAGCCTGATTTTAAGGGGCGCTGTGATATATTAAAAGTGCATATGAAAGATGTCAAGATAGGCAAAGACGTCAGCCTCGAGGAGATCGGGCGTCTTACGACTGGGCTTGCAGGAGCCGATCTTGAAAATATCATAAACGAGGCTGCGCTCCTTGCCGGACGCAAGTCAAAGCCTTTCGTCGAGCAAGCCGACCTAGTAGAGGCAGTCGAGCGCTCTATCGCTGGCTTAGAGAAAAAGTCGCGCCGTGTAAATCCGAAAGAAAAAAAGATAGTCACCTATCACGAGTGCGGCCACGCCCTCATCGCCGAGATAACCAAAGGCGCAAAAAAGGTCACCAAGGTTTCCGTCGTCCCACGCGGGCTTGCAGCGCTTGGCTATACGCTAAATACGCCTGAAGAAAATAAATTTATGATGCAAAAGCATGAGCTCATAGCCGAGGTCGATGTGCTTCTTGGTGGACGCGCTGCCGAGGAAGTTTTCATAAAAGAAATTTCGACCGGTGCCAGCAACGACCTTGAGCGAGCGACTGATATCATAAAAGCCATGGTAAGCATGTATGGAATGAGCGATGTTGCCGGACTTATGGTGCTTGAAAAGCAGCGAGCGACATTTTTAAACGGCGGACAGAGCATAAAAGATTACAGCGATAAGATGGCTGAAAAGGTCGATGACTTCGTAAAAAGCATGCTTCATGAGAGGTATTCCACCGTTTTGGAAGCACTTGAAATTTATAGCGGTGCGATAGAAAGTATGGTAAGTGCGCTTTACGAAGAAGAGACTATCGAAGGTAAGAGAGTCCGCGAGATCATTAAAGCTTATGAGGAGCAAAACGGACTTGAGACTCGCCTAGTCTCAAACGACGAACATAGCGAATATGACGGACACGCCAAACAAGGTCAAAAAGAGGACTGAAAATGACAGGATATATCGCGAGATACGGCTATAAATGCATCGCCTTTTCGGGTATCTTATTGCTTTTGTCATTGCTGTTTGGCTTTTTGCCGCTATTTTTTACGGTGATTTTCATCCTGACGTTGTATTTTTTTAGAGATCCAGAGCGAGTGCCTTATACCGATGACGAGCTCGCCTTGCTATCGCCTATTGACGGCAAGATCGCAGATGTTTCTCTTTCAAATTTCGAAGGGGACGACGTTACCAAGATCGTGATAGAAAAATCGTTTTTTGGCGTTGGTTCGCTTCGTGCGCCGTGCGATATGCAAATTTTGAATATTCGCCGCAGACACGGGCTATTTTTGTGTAACCATATGAAAATTTCAGAGGCTCTCAACGAGCGAGCTTTACTCGTTTGTCAAAGCGGCTCGCTAAAATTTGCGATGCGCATAATCGCGGGAGTCTTTAGCAAAAGGCTTTTTTTAGATAGAGTTCAAAATTTAAAGGCCGCTCGTAAATTTGGCTTCCTGGGCTGCGGGGTAGTGGTGATGTTTTTGCCAAAAGATGCTAAAATTTGCGTAAGCGTAGGCGAAAAGCTAAAAGCCGGCGAGCTTTTGGGTTATTTTGATAAAAAGGATAGATGATGAATAGCTTACAAAAGATGCAGCTTATGTATATCTTGCCAAATTTATTTACCGCTGCGAGCGCATTTTTGGGCGTCATAAGCGTTATCTCGTCTATCCAGGGCAACTACACCAAAGCGATCATTTATGTCGTTTTATCTCTCGTGCTTGACGGGCTTGACGGACGCGTAGCCAGACTAACGAAAACTACCAGTAAATTTGGCGTAGAATTTGACAGCTTGGCCGATCTGGTCGCATTTGGCGTCGCACCGGCCATTTTGTTTTACATCGTCATCGGAGTGCAGTTTGGTAAATTTGGAGCGCTGATAGCTGCGATGTTTGTAGTTTTTGGAGCTATCAGACTTGCTAGGTTTAACGTAACTACGGGCACCTACGAACCAAACGTTTTCATCGGGCTTCCTATACCGACGGCCGCGATAGTCAGCGTCCTTTGGATCGGCGTGTATCTAGACTATGAAATTTTGCAAGGATTTGAGTGGTTTTACGTCCTTTTGCAAAGTGTCTTGGCGGTCTTGATGGTCAGCAACATCCGCTACCCAAGCTTTAAAAAGATGAATTTAAAACAAACTCATGTCATGCGCATATTAGTCGTTTTGGTAGTGGCGTTTTCCATGCTTTATCTTTATCCGTTTGAAAGTGCGACGATAGTTATGAGCGTTTACACTTTATATGGCATAATTAGAGCGGCCATAATGTTTAGTAAAAATTCTAAGAAAAAGGAGAGCGAATGAGCGATGCAGGTATTATAAAATCACGTAAATTCTTGCCTAAAATCGAAATCAAAAACTCTCTACTGCTACTTTGGTAGCGAATATTCACTCTAAAACTAACCCCAAAATTTTAAAATTTACACAAGGATAAAAAATGGATAATAAAATAATAATTTTTGATACGACATTAAGAGATGGTGAGCAAAGTCCGGGAGCTTCGATGAATACGGCTGAAAAGCTTCAAATAGCGCTTCAGCTAGAAAGGCTTGGCGTAGATGTCATGGAGGCTGGTTTCGCGGCGGCCAGCCTCGGAGATTTTGATGCAGTAAATCAAATAGCCAAACAAGCGTCCAATATAACCGTATGCTCGCTAGCTAGAGCCGTAGAGCGCGACATAAAGGCTGCCGGCGAGGCCTTGGCTCCCGCTAAACATAAGCGCATCCACACATTCATCGCTACAAGCCCTATCCATATGGAATTTAAGCTGAAAATGAAACCGGACGAGGTCATCAAACGCGCGGTAGACGCCGTGAAATACGCCAAGAGCTTTTGCGATGATGTCGAGTTTAGTTGCGAGGATGCGGGTAGGAGCGATTTGGAATTTTTAAAAGAAATTTGCGATGCGACGATAAATGCTGGTGCAAAAACCATAAATTTACCGGACACCGTCGGGTATCGCTTGCCTAGCGAGCTTAGTCAGAGGATAGGTCAAATGGTGCAGTTTATCGCAGGACGTGCCGTAGTTTCGGTGCATAATCACAATGACTTAGGCCTTGCGACGGCAAATTCTCTAGCCTGCATAAGTGCCGGTGCGCGTCAAGTGGAGTGCACGATAAACGGCATCGGTGAACGCGCAGGAAATGCCGCACTAGAAGAGATCGTGATGGCGATAAAGACACGCCAGGATGTGTTCGCTCCGCTTTATACGGACATCATCTGCAAGGAAATTTACCCGACTTCGCGTCTCATTGCCAGCATCACCGGCATCGAACCTCAGCCAAACAAAGCGATCGTGGGTAAAAACGCCTTTGCTCACGAAAGCGGCATACATCAAGACGGCGTGCTAAAACATAAAGAGACCTACGAGATCATCTCGGCCGAGAGCATAGGGCTTGAGAAAAATTCGCTCGTGCTTGGCAAGCATAGCGGCCGTCACGCATTTAAAGATAAGCTCGCCGCACTTGGATTTGACCTTGAGAGCGAGGCTTTAAATACCGCTTTTGAGAAATTTAAAGATCTTGCGGACAAGAAAAAGGAAATTTTCGATGATGATTTGCGTGCGCTCGTGGCTGAAGAGATAACCAAGATACCGCAAGCTTACGAGATAGTAAGACTACTTCAAAGTAGCTGCAACAACGCTCTGGCAAGCGCATCCGTGAGTATCAAGCATAATGATGAGGTCGTAAGCGACTCTGCGCTTGGAAACGGCACTGTCGATGCGATCTTTAAGGTCGTAGATAGGATAAGCGGCGTTAGCGGCATACTAAAAGATTATAAAGTCACCGCCGTTTCACAGGGTAAAGACGCTTTGGCCAAGGTCGATGTGAAGGTCGAATTTGAGGGCTTTAACGCGGTCATGGGGCACGGACTTGACATAGATACGATGATGGCTAGCGCAAAGGCGTATGTAGGGGCGCTAAATAGCTTTTTGAAAATGAAAAGGAATTGATTTGAAATTTAGCCTGCCTTATGAGGCGGGCGCTATCGGTGGCGACAAGAGCGATCAGTAAGTAAATATTATTCAAATTTTACGATATAATTACACAATAAAAATTTAATACTTCAAGGATATTGTATGGATCTATCTACGATACTTGGGATGCTTTTGTCGGTCACTAGTATCTCTATAGGCGATATCTTGGAGGGCGGAAGCCCCCTTCATGTCATTCATGTCTCGTCACTGCTTATCGTTATCCCTACCGCTATATTTTCGGCTATGACATCGACTAATAAAAAATTTATAAAGCCCGCTTTCAAGGAGCTGAAAATCATCTTTAAAGGCACCGGTACCGATGTGCCAAAGCTTATAAAAGAGCTCATCGATCTCTCTGTCACCGCACGTAGAGATGGGCTTTTGGCGCTTGAGCCAAAGGTAGCTACTATCGAAGATGAATTTTTAAAGAGTGCGATGATGATGCTCGTCGACGGTCAGCCAATAGGCGACATCAGAGAAAATATGGAGATCAAGATAGAGCAGCTTGAAGAGTATTACCACGAGTGTGGGCACTTTTGGATCAAGACCGGCGAGAGCTGCCCGACGTTTGGGCTAGTCGGAGCGGTCATGGGTCTGATGCTAGCTCTTGCCTTACTTGATGATCCTGCCGCTATGGCGGCTGGTATCGCCGGTGCATTTACCGCGACGGTGACTGGCATTATGGGTGCGTATGCGATCTTTGGTCCTTGGGGCGCGAAGATAATGGCAAACGCAAAAGACATAATAAGAACTAAAACCGTGATCGTAGAGGCGGTCACCGGTATAGCAGAAGGTGCAAACCCAAGAAATTTAGAGGAGAGGCTATTTAACTTCCTTTCACATGACGAGCCGGCTCAGTCGCAATTTAACAAGTAGGTAAAAATGGGTAAAAAATGTAAAAAACAAGAGTGTCCTGCCGGTGAGAAATGGGCCGTTCCTTATGCGGACTTCCTCTCTCTTTTACTCGCGCTTTTTATCGCGCTCTACGCCATATCGGCTGCAAATACCGAGAAGGTCAAGGCTTTAAAGACTGAATTTATTAAAATTTTTGATTATCCGGCGAGTAAAACTACCGACAACATCGTCTCTCAAGGCAACAAAGAATCAAATGCCAAAAACGATGCCAAATCACAGCTCGAGCAGCTAAAAGCCACCAATGCCGAACAAGAGCAGACCATAAAAGAGCTAAAAGCGATGCTGGATCAAAGCGAGGGGCAAATTTCACTTGATATGCCAGATGGTGTCACTTTTAAAGCCGGCGAGACGCAAGTGACGGATCAAAATTCCATCGAATTTATAAAAACGACGGCCAAGATAGCAAATAAATTGCCTCAAAATATCTCCGTCGAGATCAGAGGCTACGCCGGCGGCTCGGCAAACGGGATGGAAAGCTTTGAGCTAGGATATAAACGAGCCATGAGCGTCGCTCAAATTTTAGCTGATGATGGCTTGGACGCCTCTAGGATGCGCGTCGTCTCATACGGCAACGAACCCGCTCCAAAGAGTGTCTCGGGCAGTGACAGCAACAGAGTCCAGATATTTTTTAAAGTCGATAAAAACGATACTAAGACGCAAAAATCCGTCCTTGACGCTTTAAAAGGGCTGCAATAAAATAGCCCTTTATCTATCCTTTGCGTGATTTATCATAAAATCAAAAAATTCGCTTTTAAATTCGGTATTTTTTATGAGCTCATACTGTATGAGCGCCGCTTCTATGTTCCCGACTTCTTGATAAAGATACCCCAGTGCCACGCGACTTTCGTAGGAATTTGGATCGGTCAGCTTGGATAGCTCTAAAAGCGCGATTGCGTTTTGCGGCTTGTTTGCACCGGTGGCTGCTACCGCGGCCAAAAACAATGTGCCCGCGTCTTGCACTTTAAACTCATCGATCGCTTTGTTGTAAAGCCTAAATGCATCGTCGAAGTCATTAGTGAAAATTTCGACATAGGCGAGCGTTTGAACGATATTGGCATTCGCCGGTGCGATGCGTAGCTGCTCTTTTAATTTGTCGCGCTCGTAGTTTAAAAGCCCGGCGATTTGCAGGAGCTTGATGTATTGCTTGCGGATGATGCTGGCTCCGTGGTAAAAGGCGCTTGAGTCAAGCTGCCTGTCTTTGAAATAAATTTGAACGGCTCTGGCGTATTCTTTGACGCTTTTTTGCTGGTTGTTCGCGATGAAATTTAGGATATTGGTGATGATATCGTTTGGTAAAATTTGCATGAGCTGCTTCGTTTTTTCACGCATCATCTCATCTTGCGAGGTCATCTTTGCGATGATCGTATCAAAGGCTAAATTTAGCGTATTTTGATCCTTGGGCTCTTCAAGCCACCTTAGCATCGCACTTTGGTTACCGCTTACCAGGCTAAGTAGCGCGGCGTAAATATTTACCGGCTTTAAATTTTTATCGTTTTCTAAATTTTCACCTATCTCCTCGATGAGCTTTGGATCGACGCTGTGGGTCATATCCATGCTGATCGCGCAAAAAACGCCCGCTAAATGGTTATTCACGTCAAGATGATAGCTCGTTATGAAATGCTTTGCAGCCAGGCTGAAATTTCCAAGTTGCGCATAGCTTAGCGCTAGGTTGTATTGGAGTATCGAGTGGTTTGGATAGAGCTTGACAAGAGCCTCGAAGTCGCGATTGGCCTCTTTTAGCTGGTAGTTTAGCGCCTTTGCGATAGCGTTACTTAGCTCGATATTGACCTTTGACATGGTCGCGCTCTTGCTTAGATAGTCGTTTGCCGCCGAGGTATCGTCTAAAAATACGCTGACTCCGCCTTTTCTGATGTATTCCACGCTTTGTTTAGCGTCAAAGACTTTGTAAGGTGCGAAGTAAAACAGCGTCTCGTATCTTCTGATTTTATTGAAAAACATATCGTCGTTAAAGTGCAGCTGGGCTAAATTTACATCAAACAGTTCGGGGTTTAGTATCGTTTTTATCTTGTAAATTTTGCTTGGCTTTAGCGGATCGATCGAGTAAATATCTCTGATGAAAGCCGCTGCATCCTTGTAGTAGCCGGTTTTTAGATCTATCAGCGCCGCTATCATTTTGATGAGGTCAGGGTCGGTCGTGCTTTTGGCGGCTTTACTTAGATAATCGCGCGCCTTGTCGTAGTTTGCCTGCCTTGCGTAAAGCTGCGCGAGGGTGATGTTGGCGTTAAATTCCTTTTGGCTTTCGAGCTTTGCTATCGCCGCCTCGTCGTTGCCTAGAAGCGATAAAATTTTAGCGCTTAGGTAGGCGTATTTGTCCTTATAGTCGTCTCCGCTAGGGTGCGAGAGGGCCTGCAAAGCCTCAAAATAATTGCCTTTATAATAGCTCACTAACGCGTAATAATAGCTATAAAGCGGCGAACTCTCCTCGTATTGCAAGAACGAGTTGGCAAGCCCGATGTAGTAGTTGAAATTTTTAGTGTTGTTTGACTCGAGCGAGCAAACGGCGGCGTTTATCGCGCTAACGGCGGTGTTTTCATGATCGGCGATGGCTTTGGTGAAGGATGTTATCGCTTCGGCGCATTTGCCTTGCTTCATTTGCGAAACACCTAGGTTGTAGTTTGAGAGCGACTCGTTATAAACGGCTATGTTTTCGTAAATTTTAAGCGCTTCGAATTTATTGCCCCTTTCGTAGAGCTGATTTGCCTTGCTGATCATGTCATCGATCTTAGAAGCGCCGAAATTTTGCGTTTTGTAGTTTTCTTCTATATTTTGGGCGAGCGTTGTCGTATCGATCGGCGGCTTTTTATCTTTTTTCAGTAAAAATATGAGCAAAACCGCTATCAAAACGACCAACGCCAAAGCGCCAAGCCCTATGAAGATAAATTTTTTATTGCTCTTTTTTACCTTGATAGGCTCGGGGATATTTTCATCATTTAGTACATCGCCCGGCTGGATACTCTCAAGAGATACGATCTCCTCGTTCGCATCGGCGTTTGGCTGCTCATTTTCCTCGCTGGGCGGCTTTAAGACTACGACTTCTTCATCTGCCACTACATATACCTTTTAAGAACGCTTGGGACCTCGATCGTCCCGTCTTGACGTTGATAGTTTTCCATTATGGCTATCAGCGTCCTGCCTACGGCCAGGCTCGAGCCGTTTAGTGTGTTTACAAGAGCGTTTTTCTTGCCGTCTTTGAAGCGAATTTTTGCTCTTCTAGCCTGAAAATCACGCGTATTTGAGATAGAGCTTATCTCGCGGTATTTGTTTTGAGACGGTAGCCAGACCTCAAGATCGATCGTCTTTGCCGCGCTAAAGCCAAGATCGCCGCTACAAAGCAGCATATGTCGGTGCGGCAAGCCTAGCGAAGCGAGCAGATCACTCGCGCAAGCGACCATTTCGTCTAAAATTTGCTCGCTTTGCTCGGGCTTTGTTATGCTTACAAGCTCAACCTTTTCAAACTGATGTTGGCGTATCATGCCGCGCGTATCGCGACCGGCCGAACCCGCCTCTTGACGAAAGCACGCCGAGTAGCAAGTCATCTTTATCGGTAAATTTTCAGCATCTATGATCTCGTCGTTGTAGATATTAGTCACCGGCACTTCGCTAGTCGGGATCAAGTAAAGATCCTCGTCACGCACCTTATAAAGATCGTCCTCAAATTTTGGTAGCTGCCCGGTGCCATAAAGCGTGTTTGAATTTACCAAAAACGGCACGTTTACTAGCTCAAATCCTCGCGCACTGTTAAAATCGATCATGTAATTTACCAAAGCCCTTGAGAGCCTTGCCGCCTCGCCTCTTAAGATCGTAAAACGCGAGCCTGAAATTTTAGCTCCGCGCTCGAAGTCAAGCCAGCCAAGCTGCTCTCCAAGCTCGTAATGCGCCTTTGGCGTGAAAGAAAATTCGCGCGGCTCTAGCACCTTTTTTATGCAGACATTATCCTCTTCGTCTCGGCCCAAAGGCACGTCA
This sequence comes from Campylobacter curvus, assembly GCF_013372125.1. Classification (NCBI taxonomy): domain Bacteria; kingdom Pseudomonadati; phylum Campylobacterota; class Epsilonproteobacteria; order Campylobacterales; family Campylobacteraceae; genus Campylobacter; species Campylobacter curvus. Next base: position 463,486 of record NZ_CP053826.1, read on the forward strand.
TCGTCGGTGATATTTGGTACGTTTGAGGCGATATTGTCTAGCTTTTCCTCGAGTACTCGCACGATTTCGTTTTGCGCACCAAGCGCTTCTTTATTTTTGCTAAGCTCCTCTTTTAAGCCCGCCACATCGCCGCCACTTCTAGCTAGCGCGCCAAGCTCCTTACTTTTTGAGTTTTGCACGGCTTGGAGGTCTTCTAAAATTTGACGCTGTTTTTTTAGCTCGTTAAACGTGTCAAGTAGGCTTTTTAGAACGTCTTCATTTATATTTTTGCCTCGAAGTTTGCTGACAAAATTTTCGTAATTGCTCTCAAGTAGTTTTAAATTTATCATCGCTTGTCCTATCTGTAAATTCCGGTTTTTTCTCGTACCTTTTCTATCAAAGGCAGTGCGTAAATTCGCGCTTTTGCCGCACCTTCGCTTAATATCTCCTCGACCTCGCCAAGGTGGCTCGTGTAATACTCGAATTTCTCTCTTGCATCTTTAAAATATGCCCAAACAAGCTCATTTAGGTAGGCTTTGAAGTGCCCGTGTCCTTCGCCGCCTTTTTCGTAGCGCGCTTGAAGCGCCCTTTGTCCGTCCTCGTCTAAAAACAGCTTCGCGATGTTATAGACGTTGCAGGTTTGCCACTGCTTTGGGGCTTCTAGCGGTTCGCTGGCCGTTACGATGGAGCCGATTTGTTTTTTGAGTGTTTTGGCATCTGCGAAAATATCTATCGTGTTGCCGTAGCTCTTGCTCATTTTTGCGCCGTCAGTGCCAGGCACGGTGGCTACGTTCTCATCGACTCGGTGGGTCGGCAGGGTCAAAATTTCGCCGTGTTCGTTATTAAATTTAAGCGCGATGTCGCGTGCTATCTCGACGTGCTGGATCTGATCCTTACCCACGGGCACGACCTGAGCGCTATATAGCAGTATGTCAGCCGCCATCAGCACGGGGTAGCTAAATAGCCCGTGGCTGGCGCCTATGCCCTTTGCGACCTTATCTTTATAGCTATGTGCGCGCTCTAGTAGGCCCATTGGGGTGTATTGGCTCAGTATCCAGTAAAGCTCAAGCACCTCTTTGACATCGCTTTGCACCCAAAATACGCTTTTTTTAGGATCGATCCCAAGTGCCAAAAATGCAGCCGCCGCTTCTAGCGTGTTTTGTCTGAGCGCCTTTGCGTCGCTTAGCGATGTCATCGCGTGGTAGTTTGCGATAAACATAAACATCTCGCTTGTTTTTTGGGCTTCTACCATCTGCTTTATCGATGCGAAATAGTTGCCCAAATGCAGCTTCCCGCTAGGCTGCAAGCCTGTTAAAACTCTCATTTTTATCCTTTTTCCCGCTCTAAATTTATGAATTTTGGCTTTATTTTACCCGCTTTTGGCTAAATTTACTTTATTTGCGTCAAATTTAAACCGATTTTATCCTCGCGTTTGAGTCATCTTTTTTGTAAATTTTTGATTATCTCTTTTACGATCTGCTTTGGCGTTTTTTGCTCGACTTCGATGATGATATCGGCCTTTTTCTCATAAATTTTCTCACGCGTTTTGTGAAGCTCTTTGGCTTTTGTTAGGTTACTTAAAAGCGGTCTTTTTGCCATTTTCTTTTCGCTGTTGGCGCTGTTTTTTAAGCGCTCGATGATAGCTTCAAAGCTAGCTTTTAGATAGATGACCGTGCCGATTTTGTTTAGTCCTTTGACATTCACAAAGCCCCCGCCCGTCGAGATGATGGTATTTTTGACGTTAGTAGTTAGAAATTTCGCCAGATTTTTTTCTAAATTCCTAAAATATTCCTCTCCGTGCTGTTCGAAAATTTCCTTTATTTTCATATTTTGCGAGCTTTCTATCAGATCGTCACAGTCGAGATTGACAGTCTTTAGGCTCTTGCTTAGCGCCCTTGCTGTCGTGCCTTTGCCAACACCCATGAAGCCGATCAAGACGATGTTATTGTTCTTCGTTTTCATCGCTCTCTCCGCGTTTTTTAGGTGCTAGCACGATAGGAACGCCGCTTAGCTCGAAATTTTGCCTGAGTTTGTTGATAAGGTATCGTTTGTAGCTAAAATGCAGGCATTTTGGACGGTTCATGATAAGTGCGATCTTTGGCGGTGCGAAGCCAAACTGCGCAGCGTAGTAAATTTTAACGCTTTTACCTTTCTCGCGTGGTATCGGATGAGTTTTTACCGCCTCTTCGATCACTTCATTTAGCTTTGAGGTTTGTATCTTTTGGGTGAAATTTTTATAGACTTCAAGTATGAGCGGGTAGAGCTTGTGGATGCGCTTTTTGCCGAGTGCGCTCACGCTGATGATGGGCGCGTAGGAGAGAAATTTAAAGCGATCTTTTATCTCTTTTACGAGCTCGTCAAATTCCGTCTCGCTCTTGTCCCATTTGTTCAGCACTATGATCATGCCAAGGTTAAATTTACTCGCGACTCCTGCTATGCGCTCGTCAAGCTCGGTCAGAGGCTCCGAGCTGTCAAGCACCAAAAGCGCTATGTCTGAATTTTCTAAAATTTTTTCCGTGCGGTTTAGCGCATATCGCTCGATGCCCTCGATCTTGCCACGTTTTCTGATGCCTGCAGTATCGATAAACTCGAATATCCGCCCCTCGTGCTCGTAAATTTCATTTACAGGATCTATAGTAGTGCCCGCCACGTCGCTGACGACTGCGCGAGCGTCTTTTACGAGGGCGTTTAAAAGGCTGCTTTTGCCGACATTTACACGGCCGACGATGCCTACGCGGATATGTCTATCTTCAAAATTCTCACCGCTTTCAAGCTCGCCCTCGTCATTGAAATTTTCTAAAAAATCGTCAAAATCCTCGCTCTCATCGGCTTTTATAACGTCGTCTTCAAGCTGCCTGGCTATCCACTGCCCAAGCTCGTCTATGCCGGTATTGTGGCTGACAGAGATCTCAAATATCTCTTTGACGCCAAAATTTATAAATTCCCACGCTCGCTGCTCGTCTTTTTTGCTATCGACCTTGTTTATGACTAGAGCGATAGGTAAATTTAACTTGCAAAGCTCGTAAAATATCGCGCGATCCTCGTCGCTTGGCGCCATTTTGCCATCGACCATGTAAATGATTATGTCTGAGTTTTTAGCCTCGGCTAGGGTTTTGAATTTCACATTTTTAAAAAGCTCGCTACTTTCATCGAGCCCACCGCTGTCGATGAGTAGACAGCTTTTGCCTTCCACTTCGATCTTGGCTTTGTTCGTATCTCTTGTAGTGCCGCTTATTTCGCTGGTGATGGCTATCCTTTGTCTAGCCAAGCGGTTAAAAAGCGAGCTTTTTCCAACGTTTGGCTTTCCGACCAATATTATTTTTTGCACGTTATTCCCTTTAGTTGGCGTATTATACAAAAAATGGCTTATTTTATTTATAAATTAGCCAGTTTGCACTAAAATATGGCTTTAAAATAAAAAAAGGTTTTTATCTTGCTGCATAGGTTTTTGATGCGTCATCTTGGCGTTTATTATATGCTCATTGCGTGTTTTATGTTTGCCGTCACCGGGGCGTTTGCAAAGTATTTGAGCAAAGATATGCCGTCTATTGAGGTCGTATTTTTTAGAAATTTGATCGGCCTTGTGATGATAGTCTATGCGCTTTATAAAAAGCCGGCAAAGCAAACAGGCGGCCATCCGTGGCTTTTGATGTTTCGCGGCTTTGTCGGGACGATGGCGCTTTTTGCGTTTTTTTATAATGTCGCTCACATCAGCCTTGGTGCGGCATTTACTTTTTCAAAAACGAGTCCGATCTTTACGGCGATCTTGGCCGCGATCGTTTTTAAGGAGAGGCTTAGCTCGCTTGGCTGGTTTGCGATCTTTCTAGGCTTTGGCGGCATTTTGTTTATCATACAGCCAAATTTAGGCATCTCAAAAACCGACATCATCGGCATCTGGAGCGGCCTGGGAGCGGCACTTGCCTATACGAGCGTGCGTGAGCTGAAAAAGAGCTACGACACTAACATCATCGTGCTTAGCTTTATGGGCTGGGGCACGATTTTACCGCTTATTTTCATGGGGTTGGCAGAAAAATTTAGCTACGAACCGCTTGATTTTTTGCTATCGAAATTCGTCCTTCCAAACCTCTCAAATGTCTTACTCATCGTGTTAATGGGTATCACCGGGCTATATTTTCAGATCAATATGACCAAAGCTTACGCTGCTTCAAGAAAGGCCGGGACAGTCGCCGCAGTCAGCTACGCGGACGTCATTTTCACGATCATCATCGGCACGGCGATGGGTGATGCGCTACCGAATGCTGCGGCGTTTTTTGGTATAATGCTCGTTATTTTAAGCGGAATTTTAGTGGTAAGGGAGAAAAGATAAGTCAAATTTTAGTTTATAAATTTTGATTTCTCTTTTTCAATGGAATTTTTGTTTAAATTTATACTTGATGTCTCACCCCTTGCTTCTTTTGCATCTTTTTCACCTGCGTAACTAAGCCAGTTAAAGCTACCTATTATCATAAAATCATCATCGCAAATGATAATTTTACTATGGTCATGACCTTTTATTAGTTTAAACATTTTTTTATCAAGACTATTAAAATACTCTTGTGATTTTTCATCTATGCCGACTTTATCGAAACGATTTCTAGGTTTTAGTCCGTATTTTATAGTGATTTTGACACCTCTTTTTAAGGCATTTTGTATATCTTGTTTATAAATTTGTAAAATTTCATTTCTTATCCAAGGAGATTGGATGTAAATTTCTTTTTTTGCATTATTTAAAATATACTTAAAGTATCTTTTGTGCTCGGTAGCTTGTATCGTTGTGCCGTTTTCAAGGCATATTTCATCTAGTTGCTTTTGTATCACCTCAGGCGTTATATCTTCAAATTTTTGTTTATTTTCTTGATACTGCTTGGCTTTTGTATCGATATTATCACTAAATGCTTGTTCTTGTATAAGTTTGTCAAAAAGCCTGGTAGCCTCATTGTCTTCTTCGTATTTATTATCTATGACTAAAAGTCTTTCATCACTTTGGCTATTTTTATAAAAAAGACAAAAATATTTTTTGAAAAATTTACTTGCTTCTATGGATAAAATTTCATCTATTTCATAGTTTTTGTTTTCATCTTCATCAACCCCTTTTAAACACTCGACCAAAACCTGTCTTAAAGTCTTTTCATCACTAAATTCGCTATCAAGCTCTTTTATCCTAGGCATTGCTTTAAAATTTGGCTTAAATTCAAATACATCTTTACTAGATTTATGTTCTAGCAATATATCTTTTGAGCTTTTATAAATACCTAAAATTTGACCCAAAACCCCATCCATAGCAATATATGATATAGCTGTTTCTTTTACTTTTTCCCTCTCCTTTTTTAATGCTTCAAGACCATTATTTGTTAGCATTATTTCATTGTTTAGCAAGTCAAATTTCAGGTATCCCCTCGTATTAAAATCGCCCAAAATACTATCTAATATATCGCTATCCATTTGTGTGATCTCTTTTAAAAGCTTATATCTATCTTTTTTTATGGTTTGTAGATAATTGATAATTTTTAAAATCCCAATGATAATTGGATGAATTTCTAATTCTTTTGTGATTTGGTACTCGACTTTTACCTTATATATAGGATAAACTATTTCTTTTGCATCATACATCACAAAATTTTCATAGTAATCGCTATATTTGTGAGTAAGCATCTGTATATCTGGTGTAAAATTTTCACTACTACTCGTTTTATTTTTTTGTTTTGCCACTGTTTTTTCCTAAATTTATTATTTCATATCCTTCATTACCTTTTATATGGTTTATTATACTTATAAAAGGATTTTCTTCACCACTTACACTTGCGGTATATAAAAACTCCATATCTCCGATAATTATCAAAAGCTTTTTAGCTCTTGATAAAGATACATTTAGCCTTTTTTCATCTGCTATAAAATCTATCTTTTGACCCCTTTTTGCTTTACTTTTTGACGATCTTACGCAGTCGTAAATGATTATATCTCTATCGCTTCCTTGAAAGCTATCAACCGTGCCTATGTCTATCTTTATCTTATCAAAATCACTCTTTCGTATTGTGTTATCAAGTAGCTCTTTTTGTGCTTTATATGGAGTTATTATGCCTATATCATAATTTAAATTATTTTTTAGAATATTATCATAGATTAATCCTATGGTATTTTTTATATATTTTGCATTGCACCGATTTATCTTTCCAGTTCCTTTTTGTTCATCTTCTTTATCGTTTAAATTTACAGTATCTAGCCAAACTACGCTTGATTTAAAAAATGATATTTCATGTTGTTTATATTTATTTATATCATCACTTACTATAAGCTCTCCTTCATAAAATGCGTTACTATAAAGTTCGCAAATTTTTCTTTCGGAGCGATAATTATAAGTTAAAATATGTTTTAAATTTTCTCTATCTACTTTTTCTAAACGCTCAAAAAATCTTTGGAAAAATGAAATCTTAGCCTCATCTTTATTATCTACTTTTTCTATCACGTCATCATCTATAACAGGAGCAAGTTGCTTATGGTCTCCAACTAACACAATGGTTTTTGCTTTTATGCAAGGCACCAAAAGTTCGCTTAGAGTGGCTCTACCTGCTTCATCGACTATTGCTATATCAAAAGCCATCTCTTTAAAATTTTGCCAAGATGAAATTCCTATCAATGTTCCAAAAATCAGTCTAATATTTTTTAAAAAAAGAGTTGCGAGTTCGCTTTCTTTTGTATCTTTTTTGGTAGCTAATTTTGAAGTAATACTTTGCAATCTTTTTGTAAAATCTTCTTGCAGTTTTATTAACTCTTTTTGTATGTTTTTATCTTCGTGTATTATGCTATTTTCTTTTATCCTTTTTAAATTTTGGCTGATTAATTTATTTAAAACTTTTTCAGGCATAAATTTTTGAGCTTCTTTGCTCATTTTGCTAGCATCATTTCCTATTCTTAGGATTTTATCTTCATCTTTGCAAATTTTTTCCAAGACATTATCGACAGCTTGATTGCTTTGAGATGAGACTAAAATTTTGCTATGTTTTTTGGTTTGTAAAATTTGACTTACTATCTCTGTAATAGTTGTTGTTTTGCCGGTTCCAGGAGGTCCTTGTATCAATAAAATTTCGCAACCATCGCCTAAACTTAGGCTTTTTACAACAGCTTGCTTTTGATTTTCATCTAACTTTTCATTGCTCCATTTTAAAATATCAATAAGATCATTTTTTATAAATTCGTTCGGAGAATTTATTTTTCTTATTAAATTTGGTATTACGACCATAGAGCTTTTTAAAGCTTCAAGTGCCTTATTTCTTTTGTTCCAAATGATCTCTTCTACTTGATAGTCATAGCTTATTTTATATTTATTGTCTTTTTTGAAGTTATTTGTTTCATATTTATCCATTTTAATGGTTAGTATTTTTATATCGGGTTTGTAGCAGACAACCTCGCCACTTAGCGATATGTCGTGTCTTTGAGCCTCCATAATAACTTTTTGACCTTGTTTGAAATTTTTATATTTTTCATCATTTGCATTATTGCTGTCATTGTCGTTTAAATTTAAAAAGTTATCATCATCTTTTGTCTCATCGTCATTTTCATCATCTATAAGCTCAAAATTTATCTCATCTTTGCCTTTGTTTATCTCTTTTAATATTGCAAATTTTGTATTTTTCTTTTCTTGTATGGCTTTATATTCAGCTTCCAAAAGTTCTTCCTCGGTGGCTATTGATTTTTTATCTATTTCTAATTGCTTATCTAATAGTTGTTTATGTTTAAATTTTTCTTTAAGCTCATCTATAAATTCTCTTACATCATCGCACTCTTTACTAGCTCTACCATACTGATGTGATATTGTGAAGTCATCATTTGTCTCAACACCGTGTCGATAAAGCTCTTCTGTTAGCCTTTGATTATCTAAAATTTTAAAGCAAAATAGATATGGCTTATCGTCGTTTCGTGCCGAGCAACAAAATAGCATATTGTTAATAGCTATCTTTATCTCTTCTCGCCCATTCTTATCCTTGCCAAAACTCCAAAAAGTCTTTTGATTAGCTAGTTTTTCTTCTATGTGGTTTGCCACATCATATAAATCAACATCATATTCCTCTTTATATCTATCTACAACATTATCATTAAGCTTTATCTCAAATGTTCTTATTGCTTGATACTTTTTTAATAAATCTTTTAATTTTTTTGAAACTTCTTGCAGTGAAGTTCTATTTTCAGGCTTTATGGCGACCATGCCTTTTGCTATTATAAAAAGTTCATTTTCTAATTCATCAAGTTCATAGTCATCATATATTTTTTGAAATAATTTTTCTAAATCTTTCGGGCTTGTATAAATTTCAAAAAAATCAAAATCCTCATAGCTATCAACTATAAGCTTTAACATACAAAGCCCAAAAGAATATATATCACTTTCTTTGGATGTCTCATTTTGTTCGAGTTGCTCTGGTGCGTAAAATCTTTTATCACAATCTTTTTTAAGCAATGAATACAAATAGCTTTTGCCAAAATCAAGCAAATACACATTGTTCGTGCAATCAACTAAAATATTTTCAGGATTTATGTTGCCATGATAAAAATCTTTTTGGTGTATGTAACTTATCGCCAAAATGATTTGTTGGTAGCATTTTATAAGACTAAGGCGATCTTTAGAAAAGTCAGCATCAAGTTTTTCAATATCTTCATATTTTCTTTTTATTAGATAAAAACATCTTTCATCTTCTTCTACTAGTATATTGCTGATATTTTTATGTAAAACAGAAGATAAATTTTGTGCTGTATATGAGCAAAATGCATTTTGCTCATCTTTTTGCACTGACTCTATTATGTATAATTCATTGTTATATCTTGTAAGAATTTTACCCTTTTCATAAGAATTTAAGATGGTATATTTACCTAAAATTTTATTCTGCATAATTATCCGTCACTTGTGTGAAAATTTGTAAAAATTATATCGAACTAAATCTTTATTTAATTGAAATATATTAACTTTTTATTTTTTATACTATTTTAAAGCGACCTATGTTTTTATGGTATAATTTGAAACTTAAAAAGTAGTTTTAAAGGGTATTTGTATGATCTTAATAGCAGGTCCATGCGTCATCGAGAGCGAGAAGCTCGTATTTGACGTGGCAAAAAGGCTCGTTAAATTTAACGAGGACGCGCGGATAGATTTTTATTTCAAATCAAGCTTTGATAAGGCAAATCGCACGAGTATCAGCTCATTTCGGGGTCCGGGGCTTGAAAAAGGCTGCGAAATTTTAGCCAAGGTAAAAAAGGAATTTGGCTTTAAAATTTTGACCGACATCCATGAGAGCTACCAGGCTGCGCCCGTGGGCGAGGTCGCTGACGTACTGCAAATCCCCGCCTTTTTATGCCGTCAGACCGATCTGCTCGTGGCGGCTGCGAGGACAAAGGCGATAGTAAATATCAAAAAAGGGCAGTTTTTAGCCGCCAGCGCTATGAAGCACTCGGTTAAAAAAGTGCTTGAAACCAGGGGCGTTAGCAGCGATGGCTACGAGCTCGCGCGGCAAAACGGCGTGTGGCTGACCGAGCGCGGCAGCACCTTTGGTTATGGCAATCTCGTCGTCGATATGCGAAATTTGGTGCTTATGCGCGAATTTGCGCCGGTGATATTCGACGCGACGCACAGCGTACAGATGCCCTCAGCCCTTGGCGAGAAAAGCGGCGGAGACGCAAAATTCGTGCCATATCTTGCACGAGCAGCAGCGGCTGTGGGCGTGGATGGCTTTTTTTACGAGACGCATGTCAATCCTTGCGAGGCGCTTTGCGACGGACCGAATATGCTAAATTTAGACGAGCTAGATGCAAATATAAATGAAATTTTTAGGATACAAGAGGCGCTAAATTTTGCAAAATAGGGGCTTTTTGTTCGTATTTTTGGGCGCGCTGGCGGAGTGTGGCTGGGCTTACGGCTTAAAGCATGCGGGGTCAAATTTGGAGTATTTTTTGACCGGCGTGATGGTTTGCGTGAGCTTTTATATGTTTATTTTGGGCTTCAAGCGGCTTGATACGAGCGTGGCATACACGCTATTTGTCGGGCTTGGGACGTTCTTTTTGGTCGTGGTCGAGGCTGCGAGCGAGCTATATCACGGCGGGAGCGTAAATTTATGGCGGCTATTTTTCATCGCGACCCTTATCGTCGGGGTTTTAGGCATAAAAGGGGCGAAGTCATGATGCACTTTTTGGCTTTGCTCGGGGCGAGTGCGTGCGAAGTGCTGGGTGTTTATGTGCTTCAATGATCGAAAAAACGAGCAAATTTAGTCGTAAAGCCGCTCTCATGGCGTTTGACATCTGCGTACTGGTGCTCTCGCTCGTGCTGCTTAGGTACGCGATGCAAGTACTCCCGATGTCCGTAGCATACGCGATCTGGACGGGTCTAGGGGCGATCGGAGCGGTCGTCGTAGGTATCGTCATAAACGGCGAAAAATTTAGCCTGCAAAAGGGCGTTTGCCTGTTTTTGATAATATTTAGTGTTATAATGCTTAAAATTGTTTAGGTTTGAAATTTATTGCGTGGTGCAAAGTCTGGCTTTTAAATTTATTAAATTTAGGGCTGGGGGCACAGGTTAAATTTACTGCCTGAGCGCGTTTTAGCGAGAGCGAGTTGGGCGTGATTTTTTCGCATTGCTCGCAGCTTAGTGAGGAGCTTTGACTTCGTCTCGCAACTGCGCGAAGACACGGTCGGCTATCGCGCCCCGCTCGTAACGAGACTGCGCCACAAACGATAGCGAAGTGAAAAATCGGCAGCGTCTGCTTTTGGTTACGAATAAGCGTTATAAATTTTTGCTTCAAAATGCCGCTTGCTACGGCTTTTGTGTCAATATCGTGTCTTAAAATAAATAAAATTTAAGGAGAATTCATGAAAATAATCGAAGGAAAATTAGCCCTTAGCGGCAAGGAAAAGGTCGCGATCATCAATGCGCGCTTCAACCACATCGTTACCGATCGTCTCGTCGAGGGTGCGCGAGATGCGTTTTTGCGCCACGGCGGAGATGAGGCGAATTTAAGCCTCATTTTAGTGCCTGGTGCATTCGAGATACCGATGGCTTTGGAAAAGGCGCTCGCCAGTGGTAAATTTGACGCCGTTTGCTGCGTGGGTGCGGTCATCAGAGGTTCGACGCCGCACTTTGACTACGTCTCGGCCGAGACTACGAAGGGCATCGCAAACGTAACGCTAAAATACGGCAAACCCGTAAGCTTTGGGGTGCTAACGGTCGATAACATCGAGCAAGCCATCGAGCGAGCGGGTAGCAAGGCAGGAAACAAGGGCTTTGAGGCAATGACAGGCGTCATCGAGATGCTAAATTTATATAAAAATTTAGGAGCGTGAAATGGCGACGCGTCATCAGGTCAGGCAAGCCGTAGTTTCGCTACTTTATGCACATGAGATGGGTAGCGAGATGAACGAATTCAAGGATGAGTTTTTAGAGGAGAAAAAGATAAGAAACGAGCGTAAAATGCAGGCGCTCGAGACCTTTGACGCTATTTGCTTGAAAAAAGGCGAGCTTGATGAAATTTTAAAGCCGTATCTAAAGGAAAAGGATATCGAGAGGATCGGTATAGTCGAGCTTGCGATCTTACGTCTTGGTGTGTATGAGATGAAATTTACGGACACCGACAAAGCCGTCATCATCAACGAAGCTATCGAGCTTGCAAAGGAGCTTGGCGGCGACTCTGCGCCAAAATTTATAAACGGTGTGCTCGATGCGCTAAAAGGCGAGATGTGAAGCTCTGCGTGGCGCTTGATATGGCAAGCAAGGAGGCGAATTTAGCTCTCGCGCGCGAGCTAGTCGGGCTTGACGTGTGGCTAAAAGTCGGACTCCGCGCGTATCTAAGAGACGGGGCGAAATTTATCGAAGAGTTAAAAGGCGTGGCGGATTTTAGGGTTTTTCTTGACCTTAAACTCTACGACATACCAAACACGATGGCGGACGCAGCCGAGGTCATCGCCAAGGTCGGCGCTGATATGATAAATCTGCACGCAAGTAGCGGTGCGCGCGCGATGCGGACTGTGATGTCACGGCTAAATGCGCTGCCGTCGCGCCCTTTGGTGCTGGCGGTCTCGGCGCTGACAAGCTTTGACGAGAGCGAATTTAGCGCGGTTTATAATGAAAATTTAGCTGCTGCCGTGCGTAAATTTAGCGTGATGAGCTATGAGGCGGGGCTTGACGGGATGGTCTGCTCGGTGCTTGAAAGCCGCTTGATAAAGAACGCGACGAGTGCGGACTTTCTCACCTTGACGCCCGGTGTGCGTCCTTTTGGCGAGAGCGCGAACGATCAAAAGCGAGTGGCTGATTTGAACGCGGCGAAGAAGCAGGGCAGCGACTTTATCGTGGTCGGACGCCCGATATATGAAAGCATTGAGCCACGTGAAATTTGCGAGCGGATACTGGAGAAAATTTAGGAAATTTTATGAGCGATCTTAGGCAAATTCCTTATGTTGGCAAGGCGACTGAGGACGATCTGCTTGCACTTGGCTACACCGACATCGCCTCTTTAAAAGGAGCAGATGCGGACGAGCTATATGAGTGCACAAAGGCACTCGGGCGAGGCAGTGACAGGTGCATTTTATATATGTATCGCATGATTTGCTACTACGCGAACACGCCGGACCCGGACGTTAGCAAGCTGAAATGGTGGCTTTGGAAGGACTAGCGGCAATTATCGGCGTTTGTTGGTCTAGTCGGTCAAAAATAGCAGCTGGAATTTTAAGCCATATATCAGCAGCTTTTGTTTATAATGCGATTTCTTATTTTGCGGACAGATGGGTGAGTGGCCGAAACCACACCCCTGCTAAGGGTGCAGCTCTTAATCGGGGCTCGAGGGTTCAAATCCCTCTCTGTCCGCCACTAGATTTGATTTCATCTACGAGAAATAAATAAATTTAACCTTTATTATTTAGGCGCCTATTCAAATCGGTGCGATGTCAAACGGCGCTAAAATAAAAATTAAACTATCTTCAAGAAAATTTATAGAATAATACCACTATCATCGTTTTTTGGAGTCGTATGAGTATCTATGAGCTAAAACCAAGATTTCAAAACCTGCTTCGCCCATTGACAAAGCGCCTTTTTGACGCACACATAACGGCAAATCAAGTCACTATTTTTGCCTGCATGCTATCTCTTCTGCTCGGCTCATTTTTGTATGCTTTCAGTGAAATTTCAGCACTTTTTATCTTGCTTCCGATCTGGATGTTTTTAAGGATGGCACTAAACGCCATAGATGGCATGCTTGCGCGAGAATTTAACCAAAAATCAAGGCTTGGCGGCTATCTAAACGAACTGACCGACGTCATCTCGGACGCTGCGCTTTATCTGCCGTTTGCATTTGTGCCCGGGCTAGATACATACGTCGTTTTGATCATCATTTGGCTCGCTGGGCTAAGCGAATTTGCAGGAGTGCTCGGGCAGATCCATGGAAATTCCAGACGCTACGACGGACCGATGGGTAAAAGCGATAGGGCTTTTGTATTTGGGCTTCTTGGCACGATATACGCATTTTTGGGCTATTTGCCACAGTGGATGAACTGGTGTTTGTTGGCGGTCGCGATCTTGCTGGTGATGACTTGCATAAACCGCGTAAGATCGGGGCTAAAATAAGGTGGTGCTAGGAGGCGGCGGTGTTTAAAGAGGTGATGAGTAAAATTTTAGACTTCATCTTGTGCAATATCACTATTTTCATCACCGGTATCCGCCCTCAAAATTTAAAAAATTTGAATGATTTCACGCCTAAAATTTACTACGCAAACCACACTAGCCACGGCGATTTTTTGCTTTTATTCGTATCGATGCCTTATGCACTTAGAAAAAAGATCCGCCCGGTTGCGGGGGCTGATTATTGGAGTAGGGGCAAGATCCGCCCGTTTTTGGCTAAAAATGTCTTTAACATGCTGCTTATCGGGCGAAATTCACACGATCCGCTTACGTTTATAGAGCAGATGAGCGAGGCTTTAAAGACGCACTCTCTCATTATTTTTCCCGAGGGCACGCGCAAAATGAACGACGATCTGCTGCTTCAGCCCTTTAAAAGCGGCATCTATCATTTAGCAAAACAAAATCCTAACGTAAAGCTCGTGCCTATCTGGATAAACAATATGCACAATGTCCTACCAAAGGGCTTTTTCGTGCCTATCCCGCTTCTTTGCGAGCTGTGCGTAGGAGAGGAATTTAGCTACGAGGCGCAGGACAGGGCACAGTTTCTAAAAGATGCCGCTTCGAGGCTTTTGGCGCTCAAAAAGGATGCTAGATGACGACAAACGAGAGTATTTTCACGCTTTTTTTGTGGCTTATAGTTTTGCTCATCATCGCTTCAAGCGTGGCTTTCGTGCTTAAAAAAAGAGCCGCTCCAAGCGCCACGATCGATAATCTCGTATCGCGCATAAATGCGTGGTGGGTGATGATACTTGTGGTACTTGCCTTTGTCTTTTTGGGCAAAAATGCGCTTATATTGCTCTTTTTCATCGTTTCATTTGCGGCTTTGAGGGAATTTTTATCTCTCGTTTATATCCGCAGAGGCGATCATATAGCTCTTGTCGCCTGCTTTTACGTCATTTTGCCGCTACAATACATCTTTATTTTCATGGACTGGTACTCGATGGCGATGATCTTCATACCGGTTTATGGCTTTTTGTTTTTACCGATCCTGTCGGCACTTTGCGGCGATGCGGCGTATTTTTTGGAGCGCTCGACTAAAATTCAGTGGGCGCTCATGATATGTGTCTTTTGTATCTCTCACGTCCCGGCGCTTTTGATACTTGATATCAAGGGCTTTGAGGGCAGAAACGTCCTGCTCATGCTCTTTTTGATACTGATCGTTCAAAGTAGCGATGTGCTTCAGTATATCTGGGGCAAACTACTTGGCAAGCGTAAGATCGCTCCGAGCATCAGTCCCTCAAAAACGGTAACCGGCTTTGTAGGCGGCGTCTTGAGCGCTAGCGTGCTGGCATCGTTCTTGCATTTTATCACGCCATTTAGCGCAGTGCAGGCGTTTTTCATCGGGCTAATCATCTGCTTGATGGGATTTTTGGGCGGGCTTGTGATGTCGGCTATCAAAAGAGATCTGCGTGTGAAGGACTGGGGCGACATCATCAGCGGACACGGAGGGATGCTAGATCGCATGGATTCGCTTTGTTTTTCGGCGCCGATATTTTTTCATATCGTTCGGTATTTTTGGTGCTGAATTTTAAAATTTGGCTTTGTTACAATATTTCATTGATTTTTAGCTCTCAAAGCAGGAGAATGCGATCAGCATTCGAGTAAAAACCTTGTTAGCGAGCTTATTACCGCCGATTTTTACTTCGTGCTACGCACTCATAACGAGACTTCGCTACGAGGACAGGGAAGCGGAGCTGACCGCGGTCTGCTTGCAGTTGCGAGCATGGCGAAGCAAAAAATCGTGCTATATGTTCGGCTACTCGCTCCCGCATAAACGCTGTTCGCGTCTGCACTAGGTTGCTACTGTAGCAAATAAGATTTAAGAAGCGCTTATTGAAGGCAAATTTAGCGCTATGAGATCAAAATTTAGCATAAAGTCAAAGGAAAAACATGGAAATTTTAGAAAAAGAGTTTGAGACGACCGACGGCGTGAAGCTATTTTATCGCTACAAACCATCATTAAACGGTAGCAAAAAGGCTATCGTACTCTTTCACAGAGGGCACGAGCACTCAGGCAGGATGATGTTTGTCGCCGATGAGCTCGGGCTTGATGATTTTAGTTATTTCGCCTGGGACCAAAGGGGACACGGACGAAGTCCCGGTGAGCGCGGTGATGCGCCTAGTATCGGGCGCTTGATAGCCGATGTGAGCGAATTTATAGAGCATATCAAAAGCGAGTATGCTATCTTAGAGCAAGACATCGCCGTCATAGCTCAAAGCGTAGGCGCAGTCATCGCCTCTGCCTGGATACACGACTACGCGCCTAAGATACGCTGCGCGGTGCTGGCAAGCCCTGCTTTTAGCGTGAAGCTTTACGTGCCGTTTGCTAGAGCGGGTCTTGCGCTCATGCAAAAATTTCGCGGGAATTTTTACGTAAATAGCTATGTCAAGGCGCATTATCTCACGCACAACGAGGAGCGTATCAGCTCGTATAACGCCGATAGCCTCATCACGCGCGCTATATCGGTGCGGATCTTGCTGGGCCTTTACGAGGCGGCGGATAGGGTCGTAAACGACGCAGCCGCCATCATCACGCCGATACAGCTTCTAATATCTGGCGATGACTGGGTCGTAAACCACGCCCCGCAGCATAAATTTTACTGCGATCTTGGCTCGAACATTAAAGAGCGTCACGTGCTAGCGGGCTTTTATCACGATACTTTGGGCGAGAAAGACAGACACATCGCCTTTGAAAAGATGAGAAATTTCATCGCCGCGCGCTTTGAAGAGCCCTTTAAACAAATCGATCAAACTCATGCGGACGAGTTTGGCTTTAGCAGGCGGGAGGCCGACTGGCTCGCTACACCGCTACCGAAATTTTGCCCTAAAAATTTGTGGTTTAAATTTCAAAGATTTGGCATGAGGGCGCTCTCACCTTGGGTGAAGGGGCTACAAATCGGCGAGCAAACGGGCTATGATAGCGGCAGCACGCTTGATTACGTCTATCAAAACGAGCCGCAAGGGGCGAATGAATTTTTTAAATTCATAGATAAAATTTACCTAAATGCGATCGGCTGGCGAGGCATCAGGACGCGCAAGCAACATATCAAACTCGCCCTTGATCACGTTATTTACAGTCTTAAGCAAAGTGACTCTAGCGTAAATTTACTAGACATCGCCTCAGGACACGGCAGATACATATTAGACGCGCTTGGCATAAACGCTCTGCCTGATAAAATTTACCTTAGAGATTACAGCAAGATAAACGTCCAGGCCGGGCGCGAGATGATAAAAGAGCGAAATTTAGAGCATATCGCGAGTTTTGAAGAGGTGAATGCCTTTGAAGCAAAAAGCTACGAGAGCCTAAAAGGTGGCATAGATCTTGGCGTAGTTTCGGGGCTTTTTGAGCTTTTTAGCGATAATGCGCTCGTAAAAACGGCGCTTGACGGCTTTGCAAACTGCATACGAAGCGGCGGATACCTAATCTATACGAATCAGCCTTTCCACCCGCAGCTTGAGATGATTGCGCGCGTGCTCTCCAGCCACAGAGAGGGGCAGGCGTGGATAATGCGCCGCAGAAGCCAGACCGAGATGGATCAGCTGGTGGCAAACGCGGGCTTTGAAAAGGTGCACGAGTGGATAGATGACGATGGGATTTTTAGCGTCAGTGTGGCGGTAAAGAGGTAAATTTGGCTTTTGCCAAGCGTTGCTAAATTTAGAAAGCTTTGCAAATTTTCCTTGCTACGAAAGTGATTACGATCACGGCTATAAGCTCGCTAATAAGATCTGACTACGCTAGAGCGTCATAGAATTTTAAAGATTAAAACAAAGCCAAATATGATCTGAACGAGAAATGTAAAATTTATGAAATGGTTTTTAACGAGACTTTGCTATCTGGCGGTCATAGCTACGTTTTTTTACGCTAGCTACGGCTTTGCCAACTACTTTGCCGCCATGCGTCAAAACGTGCCTGAAATTTTCTTTTCATGGGAGCGGCAGATCCCGTTTTGGGCATGGAGCATAGTGCCTTATTGGTCGCTAAATTTGCTTTACGGCTTTGGCTTTTTACTTTGCAAGAGCAAAGCCGAGCTGAGGCGCTACACCTTGCAGCTGTTTTTAGCCCAGATCGTAGCCAGCGCGTTTTTTATCCTGACGCCGCTTCAAATTTCATGGCAAAAGCCTGAGAGCTCGGGATTTTTTGGCTTTTTGTTTGACAGTCTTTTAGCCTTTGATAAGCCCTTTAATCAAGCCCCGTCGCTTCATATCATCCTAAGCGTCATCGTCGGCTCGCTTTATATGAGTAAAGTGCGTCAGACATGGCTAAAATGCCTGCTGTTTGCGTGGTTCGCGCTCATAGTAGTCTCGGTGCTAACGACCTTCCAACATCATTTCATCGATATCCCGACCGGGCTTTTGGTGGGATTTTTAGTGCTTTTGTTCGTACCGCTTGATGGTGAAATTTTAAAGCCAAAGAGAAATTTCGTAACGCCAAGACATCTAAAGCAAGCCCTCATTTACGGCTTTTTTGCCGTGCTTAGCCTATTTGTCGCGCTGGCTGCCCGCGGCTGGGCGCTTTGGCTGGTCTATATTAGCGTCAGCTTTTTTCTTGTCGCGCTTGCGTATTTGTTTTTTGGGTGTGAAATTTTTAGGAAAGGTCAAAACGGCAGGCTGCAAACGGCGGCTAAAATTTTGCTTTTTCCGTATCTGCTGGTTGCTCGCATAAATATATTTTATTGGCTTAGACATGATAGCCTTTATGATGAAATTTTACCCGGTATTTATCTGGGTTCTATCGTCGTTGCGCCCAAATTCTGTGCTATTTTCGACCTGACCGCCGAGTGCGAATACCGCCCGCGAAACGCTCAAATTTATGAAAATTTCGCCCTTCTTGATATGACGCAACCAAGCTTGATCGAGCTTTGCTCGGCAGCGGCTAAATTTAACGAGCTTGCCAGTCTTGGCAAGAGGACGCTTGTTTGCTGCGCGCTTGGATACGGGCGCAGTGCGGTGGTGCTCGCCGCGTGGCTTACCCGGTATAAAAATTTTAGCGTGCAAGAGGCTATAGATCTCATAAAAAGCTCGCGCAAAATGGCGGTCATAGAAGGATACGAAGATTTACTGCAAAATTTTAAAAAGGAGCTAAAATGCTAAATTTAGACGAAAAGTCCTTAGCACTCACTCTATCACGCCTCATCGCGACTCATAAATTTATATTTTTGATGAATTTCGCTATGTTTTTTATAGCGATCTTACGTTACGACATGTGGCAAAAGGTCATTATGGCGGTATTTTTCATCTACATTTTGTATCTGCATATAAGGCTGAGCTTCGATGCTTTCATAATGCAAGATTTTAGTCACGAGCAGCTCGAGGTGCAGAAATTTGATAGTAGTTTAAGGACGCTTGGGCTAGCTAAAAACATGCGCCCGGCAGATATGAAAAGTAGATGCAAAGGAGCGATAGGGCTATATAAAAAGCTCGTTTTCGCGAGCGTTTTTTATCTTTTGCTGGGGCTTGTTTTGGATATGAGGTATGCGTATTGACACAGATTAGAATTTTAAAGATGACCGCCATATTTTTGCTCTTGCTTGCTTGCGTCTTCGTTTTTATCATTGTTAGGATGATCGACGATGATAGCTGGCAGATAGAGCAGGAGGGCGCGGAATTTAAGGGCAGTATATTTCATAAATACAAAGGCAAAATTTATGCCGAGGTCGTAGGTGCCGGCGATCTCGAGATAAAAGGCGCGGACGCGGATAGCTTTCATGAATTTAAAGACGATCAGTATAAATCTCATGTCGGTGTCGATAAAAATGCCGTCTACTGCGCGAACGAGCGCACCATGCTAGATCCAAAAGCGCTTTACTACATAGGAAACAACTACTACGGCGACGGAAAAAAGAGCGTATTTTGCTCGATGTTTGCCAGAAGAGACGACGAACTCTCCTCGTTTAACCTGGTTTTGGGCTACATCCTATACTCCTTTGGCATGGGTGACGAGCCGATCCTTTATAAAAATATCGTGCGCGAAATTTCAGATACGTCTATAAAGCCGCTTTTGGACTTAAACCTCGCTACAAGCGGCAAAAACGTATATTACGAAGGCGAAATTTTAAAAGATGCCAGCCCGTCTAAATTTAGACGCATAAAAGATGAAAGCAGTTGGCGAAACAGCGCTTTTTACATGGCTGACGGTGAGCATGTGTATTTTAAAGACAAGCTTTTAGCTATCAAAGATGATCCTAGCCTTTACCAGATCGCCGATTTTAACGATGTTTATTATCTTTTTGATCCAAAAAGCGGCAGTGTTTATGCTAACGATTTTGAATTTGATCCGAAATTTAGACCCTTTTCACTCATAAATCAAGGCCGTGAGCACGCTTATCACTCGCTTTTTAGAGGCAAGGGCGGGATTTATTATTATGACGATCAAAGCGGTCGGCTCTACCGCGCAGGTGACGATCCTTTCAGCGGCTCGCAAAAGCAAATAGCCAAAAACGTCTTTATAGACGGCAAAAATTTATTCTATCTCGAGTCGCTTGAAATCCGAGCGAACAGTCGAAGTGGCGGTTCGACCTTGAAAAAGCGCCTCACGTTCATAAAGCGCCTACCCATAGATGGCATCACAAAGCTTGGCGATGCGGACTTAGAGGGTAGCGTATGGAAAAGCGGGGATAGGATCTATTATTTTGACGATCTGGGTACGGGGCAGCTTATCAAAAACACGATCTATGAGGTCACGAGCCCGCCTGACGTTCAAATTTTACTACATCAAACGAACATGCAAACGCTACGCGATCTAATAAGTCAAGGACGCCTCATGCCCGTAAATGGCGAGCAGATCTTGCAGGCTCAAAGCGTTTATGACGTGGGCGAAATACCTGTCTATGTCATTTTCTTTGCAGCCTTTTTTATCATCATGATAGGCACTATGAGAAAAGAGCCATTTGGATTTGCAAGATTTAAAAAATATGAAAAATGAGCTCGCACTGCACCTTTGCCTATCTGAAAATACACGAAATTTCAGCAAAAAGGCGCTGTCTAAAAGCGATAAAAGGCGTGTCAAAAAGTATCAAAATCTTCTAAATTCCAGCACCTTTAAAATTTCTCGCAGCCTAAAAGCAGGTGTTAAACGGCGCTCTAAATTTTGTATGAGCCACAAAAACGGCTGCGCGGGCATACTTTTTGGCAGGGGTAAATTCGGCCTTGATATAGAGCTCTTAAAGCCGCGAGATTTTGAGGCTGTGATGCAGTTTTGTTTTAGCGAGGGCGAGTTAAAAATATATCAAAGCTCAAAAAATAAAACCCTCGCCTTTTATCAAATTTACACCGCAAAGGAGGCTATACTAAAGGCTGAAAATTTAGGCTTTAGCGAGCTTGGTTCGGTCGATATCACAAAAAGCGCATACACTATGAAGCACTTTGTCGTTAATGATTTGTTTATGGTCTGCATTATTTTTAAGGGCAAAAAAGATATAATCAAAATATTTTACGAGTAAATCAAGCTAAATTTAAGGAATATCTTTGCCTCTAAGTCTTAAAAAATATATAAAATTTATCTTTTTGATCCTTGTATTTACAGGCTGTGCAGCAAAATATCAAAGCCCAAACCTCGCTAAATTCAGCGAGAAAAGCTTCGAGGTCGTCTCTAAAGACAGCCCGAGTACACTTTACGTCGTCCATAGCGGCGAGGATTATAGATTCACGATGATAAATTCGCTCGGAGCACCGCTTGCCAGGCGGGTCTTAAAGCCTGATGGCAAATTCGAAACGATCGGATTTTTACCGCCAAATAGCGCATATAACGAGCTTTTCATAAAGGTACTCGATATGATAGCTACGCACAAAAAAGAGGCGGAAATTTTAGTAAAAAATGAAAAATTTAAGGTAAAAGCCATTGATATACGTTAGCAAACCCTCGATAATCAGCTCAGCAGGCATGAGCGCGGATGAGAATTTGGCGAATTTACAAAGTGGTGAGAGATTTTTGAGCGTTTGCGATGGTTTTAATCAAAGCAAAAATTTCATCGTCGGCATGGTAAAGGGCGAGCTACCAAAATTCGCCCCAAATACCCCGGAGCACTTTCGCACGCGCACGAACGCCCTCGTGCTAAACGCCCTCGAACAGATAGATGACGCTGCACTAAAGGCTGTCAAAAAATACGGCAAAAGCCGCGTAGCGGTGGTCATCGGTACCACGACAAGCGGTGTAGAGGAAAACTATGAAACGTTCAAGCAATACGCAAAAAACGGAGTCTTTGATAAGAGCAAATTTGGCATAAGCAGAAGCTCTCTGGCCAATCCGGCCGAGTTCATATCGTATCATTACGGGCTAAATTCCCCTGTCTTTTCCGTCTCGACCGCCTGTACGTCGGGCGTGAAAGCCCTTATCGAGGCAAAAAGGCTCATAAACTCGCGTCTTTGCGATGCCGTGATATGTGGCGGCGTGGACAGCCTAAACACGCTCACGATAAACGGCTTTGATTCGCTTGGCATACTAAGCCAAAATCCCAGCGTCCCGTTTTCTAAAAATAGAGACGGCATCAATATCGGCGAGGGCGCGGGCCTTTTCGTGCTTAGCCGCGATGAAATTTCAGACGTCGTCGTGGCCGGCGAACACTCAAACTGTGATGCTTTCCATGTGACGCAGCCTGATTTAAATGGGCAAATGCAAGGTCTTTGCATGAAAAAAGCCCTTGATATGGCAAGCCTAAGCGACGTGGACTATCTGAATTTACACGGCACGGGCACGTTTGCAAACGATAAAATGGAGGCCAGGATCGTAAATTCGCTGCTAAAAGATACGCCTGCAAGCTCCATAAAGCCGGCCATAGGGCATACTTTAGGTGCAGCCGGAGCGATAGAGAGCGCGATATGTGCGCTACTTTGTACTAAGGGCGAGAGCGTGCTGCCGCCACACATCTATGACGGCGTTTATGACGATGAGCTAGAGAGGATAGATCTGATAAAACAGGGTCAAAAAGCGGTCGTAAATTCGGCGATGTCAATATCTTTTGCTTTTGGCGGAGACAACGCGGCGATAGTTTTTAGGAGGCTGAAATGAGTCTGGCGGATTATTTGCCTCACGGTAGCACGATCGTTTTGATAGATGAAATTTTAGAATTTAAAGAGGGACACATAAGGACGAGAAGCCTCATAAAACAAGACAATGCGTTCCTTGAAAACGGGAAATTCGCGATGCATAAAGCCATAGAGATGATGGCTCAAAGCCTAGGCGTGTATGACTCGAAGATGCGCGAGCTAAGAGGCGAGAAAGCGGGCTTTGGCTTTTTGCTTGCCAGCCGTAAATTTGAGATGTTTAGGCCATTTTTCGAGGTGGGCGACGAGATCGTCATAGACTCTGTCTGCTCGATCCAAGATGAGAGTGGATTTGGCGTGTATGACTGTGAGCTTTTCGTAAATGGCGAGCTTGGCGCGAGGGCGGCTTTAAATGTGATGAGTCCTGATGAAGGATTTGTAGAAAGGATGTTGGATGAATAGGAGGGTCTTGGTGACGGGCTCTAGCAGGGGGATAGGTGCGGCGATCGCAAGGCGGCTTGCGGGGGCTTACGAGGTCGTGCTACACGGCAAGAGTAGAAGCGAGCGGCTTTTAAATTTAGCAGATGAGCTCGGAGCTAAAATTTTAAATTTCGACGTGAGCGACACAGCAGCGGCAAAAGGAGCCATAGAGCGCGACATCGAGGCAAACGGAGCTTACTACGGAGTGGTTTTAAACGCCGGTATCACGAGGGACAACGCTTTCGTCGCACTTGGCGATGAGGAGTGGTTTGGCGTGATAGATACGAATTTAAACAGCTTTTACAACGTGTTAAAGCCGGCTTTAATGCCTATGATACGCACGAGAAAGCCCGCTCGCATAGTCGTGATAAGCTCGGTTTCAGGCATTATAGGCAACCGCGGACAGGTGAATTACTCTGCTAGTAAGGCAGGGCTAATAGGCGCTACAAAAGCCCTGGCTACCGAGCTTGCCTCGCGAAATATCACTGTTAATTGCATCGCTCCCGGCCTCATAGAAAGCGACATGACGAGCGAAATTTTAAACAGCGACATGGCGGAGGAAGCGCTAAAATTTATCCCTGCAAAAAGGGCTGGCAAAGCCGACGAGGTCGCTCCTGCCGTTGAGTTTTTACTAAGCGAGGGGGCTAGCTATATAACAAGACAAGTGATTGGTGTGAATGGGGGGCTTTGCTGATGCGTGTTTTTGTGACAGGGATGGGGATGGTGAGTGCCTTTGGCAAGGACTGGGCGCAGATAAAAGCGAAATTTGAGCTTGGCAAAAACGCTGTAAAATTTATGAGCGAGTGGGACAGGTACGCCGATCTAAACACCCGTCTAGCCGCGCCGATCATAGGCTACGAGCACCCAAAAGAGTGGGATAGAAAGCAGCTGCGAAGCCTCGGGCGCGTGTCGATGTTTAGCGTCGAAGCGGCGGGGCTAGCGCTAAAAGACGCCGGGCTGATGGAGGGCGAAAAGATAGATGGAAGCGTGCAAGACGGCAGGCTGGGCGTGGCGTGCGGCTCTAGCACGGGCAGCACGGAGTCGATCCTGGCGATGGCGAGACTGCTTGATAGCGGCGAAAACGAGTGCAACGCAAACACCTACATCAAGATGATGCCTCACACGACGGCGGCAAACATCGCGCTTTTTTACTCGTTAAAAGGGCGCATCATCCCGACCTCATCAGCCTGCACCAGCGGCTCGCACGCGATAGGATACGCCTACGAGAGCATAAAAAGCGGCAAGATCGATATGATGCTAGCAGGCGGAGCGGAGGAGCTTTGCCCGAGCGAAGCGTATGTATTTGACACGCTTTACGCAACGAGCGTGAAAAACAAAACGCCTGAAATTTCGCCATCTCCATTTGACGCAGGACGCGACGGGCTGGTGCTTGGCGAGGGGGCCGGGGTGGTGCTGCTTGAAAGCGAAGAAAGCGCGATGAGACGCGGGGCTAAAATTTATGCCGAGGTCATGGGCTTTGGCTCAAACTGCGACGGCACGCATGTCACCCGCCCGCAAAGTGCGACTATGAAAGCGGCGATGCAGCTCGCGCTAAAAGACGCAAATTTAGCCCCCGAAAATATCGGCTACATCAACGCTCACGCCACGGCTACAAAATTTGGCGACATCGCCGAGAGCTGGGCGACGAACGAGCTTTTTGGAAGCAAGATCGCCATCAGCTCGCTAAAAAGCTATCTGGGGCACACGCTTGGGGCGTGCGGCGGGCTGGAAGCGATATTTAGCATAATGATGATGCGTGAGGGGCGATTTTTCCCGACGATAAATTTGACCCGCGTCGACGAGGAGTGCGCGCCGCTTTTTTATCTGACCGAGCAAACCGCGATAAATACGGACTTTGTGATGAGTAACAACTTCGCGTTCGGCGGGGTGAATACATCGCTTATTTTTAAGAAAATTTAAATAAAATAGCTAAATTTTAGGAGAAGATATGAAAAAATTTTTAGTTTTATTAGCCTTACTGGCTGCTGTTTCAAACGCCGAGGAATTCTTTGAGCTAAGTATCGACGAAGCCCTAAAGTCGCCGCTTGCGAGCGAGTATATACTCCCTGATGTGAAGGTGGAATTTGGTAACGGCTACAAAGGAGACATCATAACAAACGCGGTAGCCAGCAGAAAAGAGCGCGGCGATGTCGGTGACAAAAAGCAAAAATGTGAAAGAGCCTTTCTTGATGCGGTCAATGCCTTTCAAAGGCGCGTCAAAAAGGAGCACGGCTCGAAGGTTGTAAATTTAGTGAGCTTTCTTTACGGTAAAGAATTTAGCTCCAAGACGCACTATCAATGCCTATATACGAACAAATTTACCGTCAGGCTAAAAGGAGATATCGCAAGATGAGGAAAATTTTGATATTCGCCGTATCGGCGATATTTTGCAGCACCCTAAGCGCGCGCGACGACGTGCTTTATTTTTCACTGGATTTTTTAAATTCTCCAAAGGCTAAAGAGGTGCTAAACCCTAATGTGAAACTAAGCTTCGGCTCGGGCGGCAAGGGTAAAATTTTAAAGCAAGGTCTAACGGCAAATAAAAAAACGAACGCATTCAACAAAAGCGATCAGGAGGCTTGCGAATGGGCGATGTTATCGGCCTTAAGGACCTTTCAAGACCGCGCGATACAAGAGGGCGGCAGTAAGGTCATAAACCTCACCGGATATTATAAAAAGCAGCCTTTTGACTCCAAGACGCAGTTTCAATGCGGCGCAGGAGCGCTGATGGCGGGTGTGACTTTAAAAGGCGATATAGCCAAGTGATACTTGATTTTAAAGTAGAATTTTTCGATGCCATCGCTTTTGGCGACGTGAGTGCCAAGCTTGCGGGGTATCAAAGGGATTTTGATCTTTCGCATATCCCGCCCCTTGAGAGGCGAAGGCTCAGTCGTGCGGCGAAATGTGCGTTTGACCTCATCAAGGGCTTTAAAAAGCTTGAGATGCCTATCGTCTTTAGCTCGTATGAGGGCGAGATGAACCGCTGTTTCGAGCTGCAAAGCACGCTGGCAAAAAACGAGCCGCTCTCGCCGACATCGTTCTCGCTGTCGGTGCATAACGCGATCTCGTCGCTACTTAGCATAAGTATGCAAAACAGATATGAAATTTCAGCGATATCAGCTTACGCGCCGCTTGAATACGCCCTTTTAGCGGCAAATTTAAGGCTTGACGAGGGCTTTGATAGGGTGCTAGTGCTCGCCTATCACGAAGCGATATCGCAGGAGTATTTCAACGAGCATTCCTCATCTTTCATGGCGGCGATGATAGTTTCTAAGCAGACATCAAAAGATAAGTGTCTTAGCCTGCGACAAATGCCAAAAGAGGGTGGAAGCGATGAAAATTTGCTTTTACGATTTTTGCAAAATTTCAGCTTTGAAAAAAAATGCTCGTTTAAAAGTAGCGACGAAAATTCTACCTGGCAGTGGGACTATGAACCTTAGACAAATTTTTAAGCAGTTCATCGCAGGCGCGTTATTCGTGCTGTTTGCGGTCATTTGCATGATCGGCAACATACTTTTCATACCCATCATCGTTTTTAGGCTAAACAGATTCAAAGCGGTCGAAAATTTTGCACGCGATAAGGTAGCGTCGGCGTGGAAATTTTTTATTAAGATGACAGAGGTGTTTGGGTATTTGGAGTATAAATTTGACCTTAAAGGCGAATTTAACGCTAAGTCGCAAATGATAATAGCAAATCACCCGTCCTTGCTCGATGTCGTATTTTTAGTGCCAAAATTTAGGCGCATAAACTGCATCGTAAAAGGAAGCCTGAGTAAAAATATATTTTTGTTTGCAGCGATCAGAGCTTGCAACTACATACCAAATACCCAAAACGACGAGCTTTTGCAAAAAAGCATCGAGGTGCTCAAAAGCGGAGAAAATTTACTGATCTTTCCCGAGGGCACCAGGACCAAAGATGAGATAATATTTCACAAAGCCGCGGCCTATATCGCCGTAAAAGGCGCTGAGAGCGTATCTTTACTGGCCATAAGGATGTCACCAAGGAGCCTGAAAAAGGATCAACCTTGGTACAAAACGCCAAGCGTAAGGATAAAATACGACTTTAAAGAGATATTTAGCCTTGATATGTCTAAATTTATGACGCATAAACCAGACCTCGTCAGAGCCAGACGGCTGCATGAGGATATTATAAAAATTTATAAGGAGGAATTTGATGAAAGAGCTGATTAACGAGGTAAAGGAGCTTATCATTGAAAGCCTGAATTTAGAGGATATGAAACCAAGCGACATCGATGAGAACGCACCGCTTTTCAACGAAGGGCTTGGTCTTGATAGTGTCGATGCGCTGGAGCTTGGCCTTGCGGTGCAAAAAAGATACGGCCTGGTGCTCGACTCCAAAACGGCAAATTTAAAAGAGATATTTCGCAGTGTCTCAAGCCTCGCGAAATATATATCTGAAAACAGGAAATAGCGATGACTCAAGAGGAGATTTTTGGAATTTTGAAAAAAGCTTTGGTCGAGCTTTTTGAGATGGACGAGAGTAAAATAAAGCCGCAGACTCTGATATATGAAGACCTGCAAATAGACAGCATCGACGCGATCGATCTGATAGATTATATCAAGCGACAGACCGGATACAGGCTGATGCCCGAAGATTTTAAAAACGTGAAAACGCTTGATGATATAGTCAAGGCCGTGGCAAAGAAATTTGAAGCTCAAGATAGCTAAATTTACCCTCACGCTAGTAAGCGTGATCTACCCGTTCGTGCTACTTTTTGCGAGCGAGCATAGCGGAGGAATTTTACTTTTGCTCGCCGTTTTGTGGGCCCTCAGGGGGTATTTTGAAAGCGGCGATATGAAGAGGGTTTGCTGGCTTGCCGCGGCTTTTTTCGTGCTTTGCGCTATTTTTAGAGGCGGTTTTTTGGCATTTTTGTATCCGTCTTTGGTTAGCCTTGCATTTTTGGTGTTTTTTGCAAATAGCCTCAAAGGCGAAGCCGTGATAACAAGGCTTGCGAGGCTAAAAGAGCCCGATCTGGACGAAAAAGGCGTGATCTATACGAGGAATTTGACCAAAATTTGGTGCGTGTTTTTTATATTTAACGCTGCGACCTCCTTTTTTTTGGCGCTCTTTGAGGATAAAATTTATTGGAGCGTTTATAGCGGTCTTGTTTCTTACTTGCTGATGGGAGCGCTTTTTGGCGGAGAAATTTTATACCGTAAATTTTTTATTTTAAGAGATGAGAAGTGAAATTTATCGAAAATTTAAAAGCATTTTGTTTTGAGGACGATAAGCGGGAGCTTTTTAGGCATTGTGAGGCGTTTGCCGGTCATATCAAGAGCCGCGGCATAAAAGAGCTTGAGATCTATCTAAACGATGCCTTTTGCTTTTATGCGGCATTTTTTGGCTCTTTGATGGCCGGTGCCGTACCGACCGTGCTTCAAAAGCCTATCTTTGATCCCCAAAAGATACATGTAAGGGATGAAAATTTCACCGATTTTTTAAATTTTGACGAGGATATCGCGCCAGAGCTTGATGAAAATGCGAAATTTTTCCTACAAACCTCAGGCTCCAGCGCTAAAAGCAAGATCATCGAAAAATCGCTCGATGAGATGATAAAAGAGAGCCTTTATCTGGCGGAAGAGCTTAAATTTAGCCCTGGCGAGGTGTTTTTCTCCAGCGTTTCGCATCAGCACATGTTCGGACTCACGTTCAAGGTCTTTTTGCCCCTTGTTTTGGGCGCGAAGGTCATCGCAAAGGAGCTAAACTATCCCGAGATCATACTCGATGTAGATCTTAAAGATCATATCTTTATAACAAGTCCCGTGCTGCTTCAAACCCTCGTGCAAAGCCCAAGAGCGGCAAATTTAAAACTGCTAAAAGGCATAGTTTGCGCTGGATCGGCGCTAAAAAATGAGCTTAGAGATGAGCTGGCCAAGCTTTGCGATGCCAGGACGATCGAGATTTACGGTAGCACGGAAACCGGCGTCATAGCTAAAAATTTGGGTGACGGGCTTAAAATTTTCAGCAAAGTGGACGCCGGGCTTGACGAGAGAGAGGCGCTAAACGTGCGCTCGCCTTGGTGCAAATTTTTTCAGACGAACGACTGGGCACGCATAGATGGCGACAGGCTCATTTTAAAAGGGCGCATGGATCGCATCATAAAGCTAAACGATAAGCGTGTGAGCCTAGAAAGCGTCGAAAGCAGGCTACTTGAAAGCGGTATTGTAAAGGACTGCTACTGCGGTATGCATCCAAATTTCAAGAGAGTCGCCGCACTTTTGGTGTTAAATGAAAAAGGGCTGGCTAAATTTAGAAGAAACGGCAAAAAGGGCGTCGTGAGCGAGCTTACGACCCTGCTTAGAAGCGAGTTTAAAAACAATATCAGATATTTTAGGATAGTAAGCGATCTGGGCAGGAACAAGCAAGGTAAATTTGAAAAAAGCCGTTTCGAGGGCTTGCTCTTTGACGATGCGAGCCTAAAATGGAGCGACGAGGGCAGCGACGGGCAAAAATATAAATTTAGCGCGGTGATGGACGTGGGGCTTAAAATTTTTACCGATCATTTTCCGAATTTACCGCTGCTGCCGGGGTTTATGCAGCTTGATTTTGTATTTCATCTAGCAAGCGTCGCGGGGCTAAATTTAAACGGCGCATCAAGGATAGAAAATCTAAAATTTACAAAATTCGTGCGTCCAAACGATAGGCTGAGCGTTTGGTTCGAGAAGAAAAACGAGAAGCTGTATTTTGAGATCTTTTGCAACGGCGAGAGATGCTCGCTTGGCAGGATAAGCTGCGAGTAGATGAATAAATTTGCATTTTTAGTGCCTTACTACAACCACCCGCAAAACATAAAAGAGCTCGTAGCCGCGCTAAAACTCCACGATATCCCGATAATTATCGTCGATGACGGCTCTGATGAGCCCAGCAAAACCGTGTTAAGAGAGCTTGATGGCATCTTGCTTTTGACGCGCCCAAACAACGACGGCAAGGGCGCGGCGATGAAAGATGGCTTTGAATTTGCACTTGAAAAGGGTTTTACGCATGCCTTTCAGATAGATGCCGATTTTCAGCATGATGTCGGTATGATCGAGCGGTTTTTGGAGGCTAGTCGAAATTTCCCGCAAAGTATCATCTGCTCAAACCCTATCTATGATGAAAATGCGCCAAGATCAAGGGTGTATGGCAGAAAGATCACGAATTTTTGGGTGCGGGTGAATGCGCTCACGACCAAGATGAAAGATACGATGTGCGGCTTTAGGATCTATCCGCTTGAGACGATAAAAGAGGCCGTGCAAAAGAGCAAAACGAACAGGATGGAATTTGACATGGAAATTTTGCTCAACGCTTCCAGACAGGGCGTGGATATGAGGTGGATAGATATCAAAGTGCGCTACGAAAAGGACGGTGTTTCGCACTTTAAAATGCTAAGAGACAACGCGCTAATAAGCCTCATGCACGCGAAATATTTTTTCAGCCTGCCAAAATTCATATTTTTGAAATTTTTCAAAGACAAGGACAAACTCTGGTGGCAAAAGGGCGAGAGGGCAAACGCCTTTTTCTTGGAGCTCACGCTGTTTTTGGTGCGCTATACGCCGACTTTCATCTTAAATTTCATCATAAAGATCGTCGTATTTTTCTACTATATCTTTTCAAAAAACGAGCGTGAGAACATCAAAAATTTCAGACTAAATTTAGAGCAGTTCTCGCAGCGGGAATTTGGCACTCAAGCGTTTGAGAATTTTTATGAATTTGGCGTAGCGATATGCGATAAATTTAGAGTCTGGCAGGATAAAATTCCAAAAGATGAGCTTGATAAGGTGAACGCAAAGCTCATAGACGACGAGCTAGTAGGAGCTAAAAAGGGACAGGTCATAATAACCAGCCATCTTGGAAACGCTGAAATTTGCAAAGCCATTTCCACTAATGTCGATGGGTTTAAAATGGTCGTGCTGGTCTATACGAAAGGTAGCGAAAATTTCTACGAGATAATGAATAAAATAAGCCTTGGTAAGATCCGCCTTTTAAACGTGAACGAGCTTGATGTATCGGCGATGCTGGAGCTTAAAAACATCGTAGATAGCGGCGTGCATATAGGGGTGATGGGTGATAGAGTGCCGATAAACGGTGATAAATTTATGAGCGTTCGATTCCTTGGCAAGGAGGCGAAATTTAACTACGGGCCTTATTTGCTGGCGGCTATCTTGGGTGTGAAAGTAAGCTCGCTTTGGTGCGAGAAGATAGACGGTAAATTTAGGATCGAGCTGATGCCTATCGCTGAAAATATCGCGCTCTCGCGAGATAGAGCCACAAGCGTTAGGCCCTATGTGCAAAAGTATGTCAAACAGCTGGAGGAGCACTGCTTAAAGGCGCCATCTCAATGGTTTAACTTTTTTGATTTTTGGAGATGAGATGAAAATTTCACATATAACGACGATAAAGGCGCAGTTTTTTGATGTAGACAGTATGGATGTCGTGTGGCACGGCAACTACGTAAAATATCTCGAAATAGCGCGCTGCGAGCTGCTAAGTAAGATCGGCTACGACTACAAAAAGATGAAAACGGACGGCTTTGCCTATCCTATCGTGAAGCTTGATGTGAAATATATAAAGCCGATATTTTTTGGCGACGAGATAGAAATACAAACCGTTTTGGTAGAATTTGAAAGCTTTTTAAAATTTCATTATATAATCAAAAACCGCAGCACGAAAGTAAAGCTCAGCGAGGCCAATACCTCGCAAGTGGCCGTCGATATGAGGACGATGCAAACTTGCTTTTTCTTACCCGAGGAGATAAAAAACGCTATAAAAAGGTATGAAAATGAGACGAATGATCCTGCTTGCTAGCCTTGCTATCGGCCTGTTAGCCGGCGATCTTGAGGAGCTTAGATCAAGCATCAAGACACAAAACGTAAAAGGAAATTTCACCCAGACTAAAATTTTAAGCGGATTTGATAAGCCCTTTAAAAGCTACGGAAGCTTTGCCCTAAAGGACGACGAGCTGCTTTGGGATACGAGTAGGCCCATCGTCTCTCACGTCGTGATAAACAAAGAGGGCATCTTTCAAAAAAACGGCAAAGACTTAGTCAAAACCAGTCAAAATTTCGACGAGGGGCTTTTTTTATCGATGGTAAAGCTTGATACGAACGAGCTAGAAAAAGAATTTGACATCAAATTTGAAGGCGATATAAAAAAGGGCTGGAGGATCGCCCTGGAGCCTAAAAATCTTTTACTCAAGCAAATTTTCACGCAGATTTCGATATTTGGCGATAAATTCGTAAGAAAGATCGAGCTTTACGAGGTGAGCGGAGACAAGACCATAAACGAGTTTGAGATCAAATGAAAAAACTAGCGGTCTTTACGGTATTTACACTTGCATTTGCGTTTGGTGTTTTTTACATCGTCGCTCATGCAAAAAACCTTGAGACCGATATATTTTCGCTTTTTAACTTTGAAAAAAACCAAAATGAGCGATACATCTTAAAATCGGCCCAAGACGAGCTTGCTAAAGAATTCGTAGTGCTCGTGAATTCTAAAAAGACGGCCTATAAGATCAAGGATATCGCTGATAAAAGCGGGCTTTTTGAAAAATTTTTCGTTAGCTTCGAGGCTGATGTGAAGGAGTATCAAGACGAGTTAAAACGCCTAAAGATCGCGCTTTTAGATAGGAAAATTTACGAGGGCATACTCGAAGGCAAAGATGAGTTTTTTCAAAAAAACGCGCGCAGTTTTTTTGATCAGTTCGCATTTAAGCCGCTAAAGCCCGGCGATGATTTTTTCGCATTTTCGAGCAATCTAAATTTAAAGCAAGGCAAGATCGCGCTAAATTTATCAGATCTAATGTTTGAAGTAAAGGACGCGAACGAGACGTTTTACGTCGCCAAAGGACGGCTAAAAAGTGGCTACAAGCCAAAGCAGCTCATAAAATTTTATGACGATCTTAACGCTTTAAAAAGCGGCGACGTCAAAATTTTAGTCAGCTCTGGGGCTTTATATGCGGCGTTTGGGCAGGCGCAAGGCGATAAAGAGAGCGTTTATATGAGCTCGATCTCACTTGCGCTGACGATCTTGCTTTTGCTGATGGCTTTTAGGAATTTAAACATTTTTTACATCGTTTTGATCGCGGCTTTTGGCTTTGTGTGCGGATTTGCAGCGTCTCTGGCCGTCTTTGAAAAGGTGCATATGACAGTCGTCGTCATAAGTACGAGCCTGGTCGGACTCATGTTTGATTACGTGCTACACTGGCTGGGTAAAAATCAAAACGTGAGCATCGAGGCTGCCAGCATAAGGTCGATGCGAAAGATATTTTTACTAGGGCTTTTCATCACGACGAGCGGATACGCGGTCTTTGCGTTCGCTCCGCTTGAGATGCTTGAGCAAATCGCGATTTTCTCGCTATTTACGCTATTTGGAGCGTTTTTATTCACGTATTTTTGCATGCCGCTTATCTTTGAGGGTAAGATTTTTACTCAAAGCGCTAAATTTCAAAGCTTTTTGCACCTGTTTTATGGACTTTGCCTAAAAATTTCGGCTAGGGTCGGAGTGAAATTTATCGCAGTCTCATTTGCCTTGCTACTTGGCTTTTTGCTGCTAAATTTATCAGACTTGACTACGGATGAGAACATAAAAGACTACTCTAGTTCGCCTAAATTTTTACTGCAAGATACCTATGAAATCTCAAAATCAACGGGCGCTAGCATCTCTAAAACGATGATAGTCGTCAAAAATAGTAGCGACATCATAGAGGGCGAAAAGAGGCTCATTAGCGAGCTTGAGAGGGCAAATTTGATCACGGGCTATTCGTCACTTTCAAAGATATTTTTAAGCAAACGCGAGCAAGAAAATCTAAAAGAGGCGTTTAAAAGAGCCCAAACGAACCCAAAGATAATTAAAATTTACACCGATCTTGGCTTTGACAAGGACGATCTAAATGCGGAATTTGAGAAAATTTCACAGGCAAAGACGCTTAAAGCTAGTGAAATTTTAAATTTAAAAGCGATGAGCGAATTCGGACGATTTTTGCTTGATGAAAATACCAGCTTGGTGTATGTCGATGGCTTCGTAAAAAACGCCAAAAGCGATGAAATTTTGGCTGCAAACGATGCTTTCGGAGCTGATTTTGCTAGCGCTTTGAATAAAAACCTATCCGACTCCAAAAAGATAGCCGCAGCCCTAAAGATCGTGGCTTTTGGTATAGCTTTCATCTTTTTGTGGCTGTTTTTCAGCTTTAAAGTTTCAGCGCTTATCATGAGTCTTGTTGGCCTTGGGGTGATGATGACGCTATCTTTGTTCGTTGTTTTTGGTATTCATATCAATATTTTCGCAGTTTTTGGGCTCATACTAGCTAGCGCGGTGGGGATTGATTATATGATATTTGCGCTAAACGACGAGCTAAATGCGAAAGAGCGTATCTTTGGCATCTTTATGGCCGCTATCACGAGCTTTGTGTCATTTTTCATGCTATTTTTTAGCACAACAAACGCTATCAGCGTTTTTGGACTTTCAGTGAGCCTAAACGTCGCTATCTACGCGCTCATCGCCAGCGTCTTGAGCGTGCACGGACTATGCGAAAAACAGCTCGCTCTTTAGTCTAAGCAAGCATGCAAATGCGCTTAAAACGCTTTGGGCTCGTATGTAGTTGCGATCTCCTTTTAAAAGCAGCCGCTCTATCACCACGCTCTTATCTTTACTCATAGCGCCTACAAAGACCGTTCCTACAGGCTTTTGCGCGCTACCACCCTCAGGCCCTGCGATGCCGCTTATGGCTAGTGAGAAGTCCGCATTTGACGAGCTTAGAGCGCCGCTAAGCATCGAGCGCACACATTGTTCGCTGACTGCGCCGTAGCTTTGTAAAATTTCATCGCTGACGCCCAGCCACTCGTGCTTTATCTCATTAGCGTAAGTCACCAGCGAGCCGTCAAACGCCGCCGATATCCCGCTAGATCTAGCGAATTTTGCAGCCGCGAGCCCCGCCGTGCAAGATTCGGCAAATGAAATTTTGAGCCCTTTGCTCATAAGCTTGCCGGCTATGAAGCCTATCACGTCTTTTTGGGCTATCATCTTTTGAGAAAACAGTGTTTTCACACCTTGTAAAAAGCCCTCGAGCTGGCCGAATTTATTGGCTTGCGCGCGGATCAGCACGATGCTTGAGATCAGCTCGCTTAGATTGATCTTTATCTCGTATGTCTTAGCGAGCGGCTCAAGTAAAATTTTCGCACTTTGCGCGTCTATATCAAAGAGGTTGAAGTAGCTGAAATTTTGCTCGCTTTCTATCAAAAATTCGCCCAATCTCTCGCAAGGATCGGCCTTTATCAAATTTACACGAGCATTGTTTAGCTTTATTAAAAAGCTGTCGTTTTTGTAGCTTAGTGCACTTTTTGGCACGAGCGTGTCGGCTACCTTGAGCTCAAGCGTATCTTCGCTCAAAGTGGCTAAAATTTTAGCCGCGGTGGCGAAAGATTCATCAGAGCCAAATATGCTTAAAATTTCAAATTCTTTCGATAAATTTTCTATGATAAAGGGCAGATCTTTGCTGCTTTTTGATGCGAAATTCACAACCCCCAGCTCACCAAAATGCTCCTCGTAGCTGTCAAAAATATAATTTAAAAGCTCTTTATTTATGCGTAGATCATCGCCGATTATCAGTATCGCCTCTTTCATCACATGCTCCTTTTTTGGCTTAATTATACTATTTTTCAGTGTGATTTAACCCTTGCTAGGCTAAAATTGACAAATTTTAATCATAAGGTTAAAGATGGACTACAAAGATACACTTTTACTCCCCGCGACAGATTTTCCTATGAGGGGCGACCTACCCAAAAACGAGCCGATAAGACTAAAATCATGGTACGAAGAACGTAAAATTTATGAAAAAATGAAAAGCAAACGAGCTGGAGCGGCTAAAAATTTCGCTATCCACGACGGACCGCCGTATGCGAACGGACACCTGCATATAGGCCATGCGCTAAATAAAATTTTAAAAGATATCATCACAAAAACGCACTATTTTTTCGGCGAGAATGTCCGCTACGTGCCGGGCTGGGACTGTCACGGCCTGCCTATCGAGCAGCAAGTCGAGGTCAAACTGGGCGATAAGAAAAAAGAGCTTTCAAAGACGCAAATAAGGGAGCTTTGCAGAGCTCATGCACGCGAATTCATCGACATCCAGCGCGAGGAGTTTAAGGCTCTTGGCATCATCGGCGACTTTGAAAATCCTTATATGACTATGAAATTCGAGTTTGAGGCCGACATCTACCGCTCGCTTTGCGAGATCGCCAAAAAGGGTCTTTTGATCGAGCGCAGTAAGCCGGTGTATTGGAGCTGGGCTGCCAAATCGGCTCTTGCCGAGGCCGAGGTCGAATACGAGGATAAGGAGGATTATTCGATCTATGTGGCGTTTGAGCTTGATAGCGACGCACTGGCAAAGCTTGGCGTCAAACGGGCCAAAGCCGTCATCTGGACCACAACGCCTTGGACCTTGCCGGCAAATCAAGCCATCAGCCTAAAGCCGGATGAAATTTACGTTTTGACAAGCGAAAATTTGATCTTTGCAAAGCCGTTACTAGAAAGCCTCGTGAATTTAGGCCTCACAAAGGGCGAAATTTTAAAAGAGTTCGTTTCAAACGAGCTTGAAAATACTCACGCGATCAACCCTCTAAACGATAGAAAATCGCGATTTTTACTAGGCGATCACGTGCTGATGGACGGCGGAACGGGGCTGGTACATACGGCTCCTGGTCACGGCGAGGACGACTATTATATTTGCCTAAGATACGGCTTTAAAGAGATATTGATGCCGGTTGATGACGGCGGGCTTTATGACGAGACGCTGAAGGCGCACTCGCTTTTAAGGGCCGATGTCGTAGATAGCTTTGTGGGTATGCATATTTTCAAGGCTAACGAGAAGATAATCGAGCTTTTGGGCGAAAATTTGCTCCATGTCTCGAAATTTACGCACTCGTATCCGTTTTGCTGGAGGACGCATAAGCCAGTCATCTACCGCGCGACAAAGCAGTGGTTCATAGCTATGGACGAGCCTAAGCTTGGCGGCAAAACGCTTCGCGAAGTAGCCCGCGGCGAGCTTGAAAACGTGAAATTTTACCCGTCTGTGGGTATAAAACGCATAGGTTCGATGATAGAAAACCGCCCGGACTGGTGTATATCTCGCCAGCGCGACTGGGGCGTACCGATAGCCTTTTTTAGGCGCAAGGACACCAAAGAGCCGATATTTGAGCCTAAAATTTTGGAACATATAGCTAAAATTTTCGAGCAAAAAGGGGCTGATGCTTGGTGGGATATGAGCGTAGAGGAGCTGCTCGCACCAAATTCTGGCTTTGAAGCTAAAAATTTAGAAAAAGTCATGGATATCCTGGACGTTTGGTTTGACTCGGGCTCGACCTGGCATGCCGTGCTAAATAGCAAAAACTATGACGCGGGAAGCTACCCGGCAGATATGTATTTGGAGGGCTCGGATCAGCACAGGGGCTGGTTTCAAAGCTCGCTTTTGGTGAGCACCGCGATAAAATCTCACGCACCATATAAAAATATCCTCACTCACGGCTTTACGGTCGATGAGAACGGACAAAAGATGAGTAAGAGCAAAGGAAACGTCGTAGCCCCACAAGATGTGGCTAAGAGCTACGGTGTCGAAATTTTGCGCCTTTGGGTCGGACTGAGCGATTATTCAAGCGATCTAAAGATCAGCGAAAACATCCTCAAACAAGTAAGCGAGCAATACCGAAAGATCAGGAATACTATAAGATTTTTACTCGCAAATGTAAACGATCTTGAGATGATCGGCACCGATTTTGGCTTTTTAGATCAGTGGATACTAGGCCGTGCAAAGCGTGTGTTTGACGAGGCTAGCAAGTGTTTTAGAGCTTATGACTTTTCAAAAGGCTTTAACCTACTTTTAAATTTCCTCTCGGCCGATCTAAGCGGGATTTACCTTGATATCTGCAAAGATAGGCTCTACTGCGACGCGAAAGATGCTCCTAGACGCAGGTCTGCACAAAGTGCGATGGCGATCATCACAAAAAGCCTCTTGCCATTGATCGCTCCGACGCTCACATACACGGTCGATGAGGTGATGGACTACGCCCCTATGATCATAAAAGGCGACGCGAAGGACGCGTTCGATCTTGTCTATGAGCCGATAAATTTCGACTTTGACGTCGAAGACGAGCTGCTTTTTGCCAGCCGCGAGAAGTTTTTCGAGCTCATCGACGCCCTTAAAAAGGACAAAAAGATAAAATCAACGCTCGAGCTGGTCCTCGAGACAACATCCGGTAAAATTTTAGACTACGATAGTGTAGAGAGAGCCGATATATACATGGTCAGCGACGTTCATAGATACAGTGGGAACGAGGGGCTAGGCGAGTTCGAGATAGATGGTGAGAAATTTAAGATCGTTTTGAGTGACGCCAGCAAATGCCCAAGATGCTGGAAATTTAACGCCATAATCGACGGCTCTACCTGCGAGAGATGCAGCGAGGTGCTAAATAGTGTTTGCTGAGCCTGCGCCATTTAGCGCGATCGTTTTGACCATAGCATTTATACTCGCACTTACTTTCGTGGGCGTGGTTCTCGTAAATAAATTCAAAGGATAAGGATAGTGATAACTCTAAAAGAGGCGTTGAAGCTTTCAAACGAAGAGATAAAAGACTTAAGAGCCCAGCTGGAAGCTAGGATCATCAAAGAGCGCGAGCTCGGCGCTTATGTCGAGCAACTGACGGGTCTGCCGCTCTCAAAGCTAGGCGAGGGCGTGCCTATCGCGATAAAGGACAACATCCAGGTCAAAGGCTGGAGCGTGACTAGCGGATCTAAAATTTTACAAGGCTACATAGCCCCTTATAACGCGACCGCGATAGAAAAGCTTTTAGCACGAAATTTAGCCGCCTTTGGCCGCACGAATATGGACGAATTCGCGATGGGGAGCACGACCGAGAGCTCGTTTTACGGACATACGCTAAATCCTCTAAACCACGCGCACGTGCCCGGTGGTAGCTCGGGCGGCTCGGCGGCTGCGGTGGCCGGTGGCATCGCCATAGCCGCACTTGGGAGCGATACGGGCGGCTCGATACGTCAGCCGGCGGCATTTTGCGGCTGCGTAGGGTTTAAGCCGACATACGGACGTGTCAGCAGATATGGGCTGGCGGCGTATTCAAGCAGTCTCGATCAGATCGGACCTATCGCTCAAAACGTCGAAGACGCCGCGATCCTTTACGACATCATCGCCGGCCACGACGAAAAGGACAGCACTAGCGCGGACGTAGCCCTTAGTAGCGTTGCCGACAAGATAAATGGCGAACGCAAACTAAACATCTGCGTCATCGAAAACTACGTGAATAACGCGAGCGAGGATACGAAAAAGGCCCTAAATTCAGCCATTGAGAAGCTTAAAAATTTCGGACACAAGATCGTTTATAAAAATTTAGAGGACTCAAAATACGACGTTGCAGCGTATTACATCATCGCAACGGCCGAAGCCAGCGCGAATCTAAGCCGCTACGACGGTGTCAGATACGGACGCAGAGCGGAGGCTAAAAATTTAAAAGAGCTATATGTGAATTCGCGCTCCGAGGGCTTTGGCGAAGAGGTCAAAAGACGGATCTTACTCGGCACTTTCGTGCTTAGTAGCGGGTATTACGATGCTTACTACATCAAGGCTCAAAAGGCCAGAGCGCACATAAAGGCGCAGTATGAGAAAATTTTAGACGAAGCCGATCTCATCTTTATGCCGGTCAGCCCGACTACCGCGCCGAAATTTAGCTCGATGAGCGATCCGCTTCAAGCATATCTTAGCGATATTTACACGATCAGCGTAAATTTAGCGGGACTTCCTGCTATCTCGGTGCCGATCGCAAAAGACGGGCAAAATTTAAACATCAGCGCACAGCTAATCGCTAAGGCGTGGGACGAGCAGACATTGATCGATGGTGCTAAAAGCTTGGAAAATTTGATAAAAGGATGAAGATGAAGATAGTTAAAAGAGCTCTTACTTTTGAAGACGTGTTGCTTATGCCTCAATACTCCGAAATTTTGCCAAAGCAAGTCGATATAAAGACGAAATTTAGCAAGAACGTAGAGCTGAATATCCCGATCGTCTCGGCCGCGATGGACACCGTTACCGAGCATAGGGCCGCTATCATGATGGCTCGTCTTGGCGGTATCGGCGTCATCCATAAAAATATGGACATCGAGTCGCAGGCAAAAGAGGTCAGACGCGTGAAAAAGAGCGAAAGCGGCGTCATAATAGACCCTATCTTTATCAAGCCAGAAGCCAGCGTCGGCGAGGCCTTGAGCCTGATGTCAGACCTGCATATTTCAGGCGTTCCTGTAGTCGATGAGGAGCACAAGCTCATAGGGATTTTGACAAACCGCGACCTACGCTTTGAGACCGATAAGAGCGTGCTTGTAAAAGATCGTATGACGAAAGCTCCGCTGATCACCGCACCAAAAGGCTGCACGCTTGACGATGCGGAGAAAATTTTCAGTCAAAATCGCGTCGAAAAGCTGCCGATCGTCGATGAGAACGGCAAGCTTGACGGACTCATCACTATAAAAGATCTAAAAAAACGTAAAGAGTATCCAAACGCGAATAAAGACAGCTACGGCAGGCTACGCGTGGCTGCGGCCGTGGGCGTAGGTCAGCTTGACCGCGTCAAAGCGCTCGTAGAAGCGGGTGCGGACGTCATAGTCATGGACTCTGCACACGGACATTCAAAGGGCATAATCGACACCCTAAAAGAGATAAAATCAAAATTTAACATCGATGTCGTGGTGGGGAACATCGCAAATCCGGCTGCCGTAAAAGACCTGGCTGACGCCGGAGCCGACGGCATAAAGGTAGGCATAGGGCCGGGCTCTATCTGCACTACTCGTATCGTAGCGGGCGTGGGCGTGCCTCAGATCTCGGCGATCGATGACTGCTCGAGCGAAGCGGCTAAATTTGGCATACCGGTGACTGCTGACGGCGGACTAAAATACTCGGGCGATATCGCTAAAGCCCTAGCTGCTGGCGCTAGCTGCGTGATGGCGGGAAGCTTGCTGGCCGGCTGCGAAGAAAGCCCTGGCGAGGTCATCACCTTTCAAGGACGCCAGTACAAGGTGTATCGCGGCATGGGCTCTATCGGTGCGATGACACGCGGTAGCTCGGATCGCTATTTTCAGGAGGGTACGGCACAAGACAAGCTCGTTCCTGAAGGTATCGAAGGACGAGTGCCTTATGTAGGCAGCATAAAAGATGTCATACATCAGCTAACGGGCGGTCTTAGAAGCGCGATGGGATATGTCGGAGCAAAAGACATAAAAGCGCTTCAAGAAAGAGCTGAATTCGTAGAGATAACAAGCGCCGGACTAAAAGAGAGCCATGTCCATGATGTAGTCATCACGCACGAGGCACCAAACTATAAAGTCAATTAGTGCTGAATTTAAAGACCCAAAAATGTAAATTTGACGAACCGCTCTATCTCGAGAGCGGTCGTATACTCCTAGAATACGAGCTCGTTTACGAGACCTACGGCACGCTAAATGCCAAAAAAGACAACGTCATCGTGGTCTGTCACGCACTTACCGGCTCGCATCATGCAGCCGGGATATATCAAAACGATAGCAAAGCCGGCTGGTGGGACGGCCTCATCGGTAGCGGCAAAGGCATAGATACCGACAAATACTTCGTCATCTGCGTAAGCATTTTAGGCTCATGCTACGGCTCTACTTCGCCACTTAGCATCGATAAAAGCAGCGGTAAGCAGTATCGCTTGAAATTTCCCGTGCTTACGATAAGTGACGTCGTAAAGGCGCAAATGAGGCTGTTTAAGCAGCTTGGCATAAACAAGGCCAGAGCGCTCATCGGAGGCAGTCTGGGCGGCATGCAAGCACTTTGCTTCGCGATAGAATTCGCCGAGTTTGCCGAGCGCGTGATAATGCTTGCTAGCACCTATCAAACGCAGGCCTGGGCGATAGCGTTTAATAAAATAGGCATCGAGGCGATCTTAAAAGATCCGCAGTTTAAAAACGGGCAATACGACGAAAACGATATAAAACAAAACGGCTTGAACGGGCTAGCCTATGGGCGCATGGCGGGGCATATCAGCTTTTTGAGCCCAAAGAGCATGGACGTGAAATTCGGGCGAAATTTCGTCCAGACAGACGGACTTTACGAGCTTTTAGGGCGTTTTGAGGTGGATAGATATATGGAGTATAACGGATACAACTTCCCAAAGCGCTTCGATCCGCTAAGCTACCTATATATCGTAAAAATGATGAATATCTTTGACTGCACGAGGCATTATGACAGCCTAAAAGACGCGCTCGCACCGATCAAAGCCAGACTAAGCCTAATAAGCTTCAAAGGCGATCTGCTCTTTCCGCCAAGCTGTATGCGTGAAATTTACGATACGTTTTGCGATATGGGACGCAAAGAGCAGGCCGAATACATCGAGATCGACAGCGATTACGGGCACGACGCGTTTTTAGTCGAGATAGAAAAATTTGAAATGTATGTCAAAAGGGCGATCGAGCGCGAGATAAAGGAGTGAAAATGCAAGAAGACAACGTACAAAATTTTGAAGATAAGCTGAAAATGGCGGATAAAATTTTAGAAGATCTTGGCAAAGAGGAGCTAAATTTAGAGCAAAGTCTAAAGCTTTTCAAGGAAGGCAGAGAGCTTTTAAAGGAGGCTAGAGCGATCCTGGAAAAGGCCGAGCTTAGCATCGAGGAGGCGGGCGATGAGTAAAATTTGCGCGCTTCAGCTACCGACCTTGCCGCTTAGCGATGCGAGGATCGATTATTATCTTAAAATTTGCGCCGATGAGGGCGCAAAGCTCATGGTACTTGGCGAATACGTGCTAAACAGCTTCTTTAAAGAGCTTCTTACGATGCCAAAGAGCCTCATAAAAGAGCAAAGCGAGCGCAAAAAGGCCTCTTTGTCAAATTTAGCCAAAAAATACGATCTCACTATCGTAGCTCCCATCGTAAATTTGCGTGGCGGCGAGCTTTTTAAAAGCTTGGCGAAATTTAGCCCCAATCAGACTAAAATTTACGATCAGCAGGTATTGATGCCTTACGCGCACTGGAACGAGATGAAATTTTTCGCCAACGACGCCGGTGGCTCGCTAAATTTACCCGTTTTCATGCACGAAAAGATCAGAGTCGGCGTGATGTTTGGCTTTGAGGCGCATTTTGACGCGTGCTGGGCGTATATGATGTCTAAAAAGGTGGACGTCGTGCTGGTGCCGTCTGCATGCACGTTTTTTAGCCAGGCGCGCTGGGAGGAGCTTTTAAAGACTAGAGCCTTTACGAACAATGTCTATGTCCTGCGCGTGAACCGCGTCGGCAAGCATCACTCAAACGACGAGCAGTGGGACTTTTACGGCGATTCGATGCTGATCGATCCCTTTGGCGAGGTCAAGACAAGGCTTGGCAAAAATGAGGAGATGATGATCGCAGACGTCGATAAAAAGCGCATAAGCGCGGCGAACTCACTTTGGGAATTTAGAAAAATAGCCGCCAAGATCGGTGAAAATTTATGAAAATGCGTTGCGAGTGGTGCGAGAAAGACGATCTTTACAGAGCCTATCACGACAACGAGTGGGGCGAAGTAGTAAAAGACGACAGGGTCTTGTTCGAGCATATCGTGCTTGAGAGCATGCAAGCTGGCATCAGCTGGCATGTGGTGCTAAAAAAGCGCGAGGCGATGAGAGCGGCGTTTGACGGATTTGACGCAAATATCATCAAGGATTACGGCGATGCGGAAATAAAGCGCTTCTTAGCCGACGAACGACTCATAAGAAATCGCTTGAAGCTTAGCTCGCTTAGCCATAATGCAAGGGCGTTTTTAGCAGTGCAAAAAGAGTTTGGCAGCTTTTACGCCTACATCTGGAGCTTTACAGACGGCAAAAGGATCGTGAATTCTTGGAGCGATATAAAGCAAGTCCCGGCCACGACACCGTTATCTGACAAGGTGGCGAAGGATATGAAAAAACGCGGGTTTAAATTTCTTGGTAGCACCAGTGTTTATGCGTTTTTACAGGCTATTGGCGTAGTGGACGATCATCTGGATTATTGTTTTAAAAAGGGAAAAGATGAAAAAAGAGGAAATTTCTAGCTACATCAGCGATAAATTTGGCGTTAAGGCTCAAAGAGTGTTTGACAAATATCCTGAATTTGCCGTATTTCGCCACACTAAAAATTTAAAGTGGTTCGCGCTACTTATGAACGTGGAGGCTAAAAAGCTGGGCTTTGATGCAAGCGGTGAGCTTGAAATTTTAAATGTGAAATGTAGTCCCGATCTAGCGATGCTTTTAAGAGATGACGAGCGGATCTTGCAAGCTTATCATATGAACAAAAAGCACTGGATAAGCGTAAATTTAAGTAGCGGCATCGACAAGAAGCAGGTCTTTGATCTGATCGATACGAGCTTTGAGCTAACTAGCGACAAACGGGCAAAAAAGAGTCAAAAATCCAAGTAAATTTGGGAGTGGATATGAAAAAAGTGCATTTTATCGGTATCGGCGGTATCGGCATCTCTGCGATCGCGAGGTTTTTGTTTGAAAAAGGCCACAAGATAAGCGGCAGCGACATCAAAGAGAGCAAAATCACACAGGAGCTAAAAGAGCAGGGCATGGACGTCATCACGCCTCACTGCAAAGAAGCCATAAAAGATCAAGATTTCGTCGTTTATTCGGCTGCGATCAAGGACGATAACGTCGAGCTCGTAGAGGCTAGGAAAAAGGGCATAAAATGCTTTTCAAGAAAGGAAATTTTGCCATACGTGCTTGAAGACAA
The DNA here is from genome assembly GCF_013372125.1 of Campylobacter curvus. Classification (NCBI taxonomy): domain Bacteria; kingdom Pseudomonadati; phylum Campylobacterota; class Epsilonproteobacteria; order Campylobacterales; family Campylobacteraceae; genus Campylobacter; species Campylobacter curvus. Next base: position 508,314 of record NZ_CP053826.1, read on the forward strand.
GCGCGTATTTGCCGTAGCCGGAGCGCATGGCAAGAGCACCACGAGCGCGATGCTAAGCAGTCTCATCGAAGGCTCGGTGATAATCGGCGCCATCTCAAAGCAGTTTGGCTCGAATATGCGCTACGCACAAAGCGACAATGTCGTCTTTGAGGCCGACGAGAGCGACTCTAGCTTTTTAAACTCAAACCCTTATCTAGCCGTCGTGACAAACGCCGAGCCCGAGCACATGGAGCATTATGACTATGATCTGGCTAAATTTTACGCAGCTTACAAGGGCTTTTTAGAGCGAGCTAAAGTGCGCGTGATAAACGCCGAGGACGAGTTTTTGAGCACTTTAAAGCTTGATGCGATACGCCTTTTCCCAAGCAGCGATATCACTGAGCTTGCGATGGTCGTGCGCGATTATCAGCCATACACTAGCTTCAACCTCAAAAATTTAGGCAAATTCGAGGTCTTTGGCATGGGTCAGCACATCGCTATCGATGCCTCGCTCGCGATCCTGGCGGCACTTCACGAGACGCCGTTAAAGGATATCAGAGAGAATTTACTAAATTTCAAAGGGATAAAAAAGCGCTTTGATATCCTAGGTGCGGATAAAAATTTCATTTTGATAGATGACTACGCGCACCATCCTACCGAGATAAGAGCGACGCTAAATTCAGTCTTTGAATACGCAAAGCTACTTGGTATCTCAAACGTGACGGCTATCTTTCAACCTCACCGCTACACTCGCTTGAGCACGAATTTAGAGGGCTTTAAAGAGTGCTTTAAAGGAGTGGACGAGCTAGTGATCCTGCCAGTTTATGCGGCCGGCGAGAAGCCGATAGAGGTCGATATGAAGGGCGCATTTAGTGAGTACAGCCCGATCTTTACCGATAAGGTCGAGCGTGTGGGCGAAGCGATAGAATTTACCGACGAATTTGGCGTGAAAAATCGCTTGAGTGACGGCATCGTGGTCGGCTTTGGCGCTGGCGATATCAGCGTGCAGCTACGTGGAGGTTATTAGTGAGCGAGGATGTTTTTGGAAATAAATTTGACGAGATGAGCGGCGATCTCGTGGAAGCCGTGGAGGAAAATTTCCAAGAGGGCAGCGAGATGAGCGAAAGCTTTGAGGCGGATAAAATTTCAGAGCAAAGCGGCGAAAACGAGGAACTAAACCCTAAAAACAGCGCATTAGAGCAAGACTCAGCTATGCAAGATCGAGCCAAGATCTTAGCGGATTTTAGCCCTGAAAATGAAAATAAAATTTTAGCCGTCATCAAAAACGAGAGCTTGAGCGAGAGCGAAATTTCATCGCTCGTAAATTTAGGTAAAAAAGATATCACGATAGCGCTGGCAAGATCACAAAAGCTAAACGCTGCCGAGATCGAAGCGCTCTTGCCAAATGCGCCATACATGGCGGTAAAGATGCTCATAGAGCATCAAGACATAGCTGCCGTGAGGGATAAAATTTTAGCCAAAATAAGCGCTAGAGGCGAGCTTTATAAAGAGATGATAGCTGATTATAAAGGCGGAAAATGGTAAGAAACATCGTATTTTTGCTCGGGGTTTTTATATTTTTGAGCGCCATTTGGGCGATAAAGGACGAAAAGATCAGTAAAAAGATAAAGGCTGCGGTGACTATCGTTTTGCTCTGCGGGCTAGCGCTTGCATATCTTTACGAGACGCACATCGACAAGAACGAGAGCAAAATTTCGCAGCTCTTGCTTGAATTCAAGCAAGGCAAGAGCTTGAAATGTGGCGAATACAACGTAACTAGCGATAAATTCAACTACGAATTCGGCACCGCTTGCTTTGTCGCAAAGCGTGACGCACAGGAATTTTCAGGCGTCATAGTGCCGATAAGCTCTTGCGAGTAGGCCATGCAAGAGATAGAAGAGATATTTTCGCGTCTTGATCTGGGCGAGTATCTGCAGCGTTTTAGCGCCCTTTTAGCGCGCGAGAAGCCCTTGTTCATGCAAGGCGACAGTAAGATACATTTTGAAAATATAACCGAGCTTGCAAAGTATCAGTTCGACGCACCTCAAAGCGCGCAAAATTTAGACGACGCTCTTATGCGCCTTAGCAAGCAAGCCGTGCTTCACATCAGCGAAATTTACGAATTTTCAAAGATCATACGCTATTTTTTCTATCTTAGAGGGCTGAAATTTGAGGGGCGTCTTGGCGAGTGGATAGCTAGGATCGAAACTCCGCCCGCGATGGAGCAGATGGCAAACAGCTTTGATAAAGACGGGAATTTCAAAGACAGCGTCGATGAGCGCCTTGGCTCGATAAGGCAGGCCTTTGAAGCTAAAAAATCCCAAATAGACGCCGAGCTAAAAAGGCTCGTTTACTCAAAACACATCGCGCCTTATCTCGTAGATACGCAGGTGCATTATATCAGCGCGCAGGAGGCCCTGCTCGTTAGAGGTGGCTTTAACCACGCACTAAAAGGAACTGTCATCGCACGAAGCTCGGGCGGATATTTTTACGTCGCGCCCGCAAACATCGAGCGGCTGAAAAGGGAGCAAAGCGAGCTGCTTGATAGGCGCGAGGAGATAATTTTTGAACATTGCAAGAGACTAAGCTCGCAGATGAGCAAGGCGCTGGCGTTTTTGAAATTTATAAATGGAGCATTTGATACCTTTGACGCCTATCAAGCACGCGTGAATTTAGCCCGTGCGCATGACTTTGAGTTTGTATTACCAAACGGCTCGAATAAAATAATCCTCTCAAATTTCGCTCACCCCGCACTTAAAAATCCAAAAAGCGTGAGCGTGGATTTTAGCAAGAAGGTGCTTTTGATCACGGGCGTGAATGCAGGCGGAAAGTCGATGCTGCTAAAGTCTATCATCTCGGCCGCACTGCTTGCAAAATACCTCTTGCCTATGCGTATAAACGCGGCAAATTCCAGCATCGGCTCGTTTAAAGAGTTTGACGCTATCATCGAAGATCCGCAAAATGTCAAAGACGATATCTCGACGTTTGCGGGTAGAATGCTGCATTTTTCAAAGCTTTTTAACAAGCGTTCGCTCATCATCGGTATCGACGAGATCGAGCTCGGGACTGATTTTGAAGAGGCGGCGAGCCTTTATGGCGTCATCATCGAAAAGCTCATCGCCCAAGATATAAAAATGATCATCACGACTCACCACAAGCGCCTTGCGATGTTGCTTGCCAAAAACCCGGAGGTCGAGCTCGTAGCGGCACTTTATGACGAGGTGGCGGAGTGTCCGAAATTTGAGTTTTTAAAGGGCACGATCGGCAAGTCTTATGCCTTTGAGACGGCGGCTCGCTACGGCATACCGCTAAATTTAGTCGCCCAGGCCAAGCGCATATATGGCGAAGATAAAGAAAATTTAAACGAGGTCATCACAAAGACGCTGAATCTACAGACCGCACTTGATGAAAAGCTAAAAGATACGCAGGCTAAGGAGCTGAGACTTGAGCGCATGCTCGAAGAGCAAAAGGACATAAAAGAGCAAAACGAGACAAAGATCGCCGCTATCATCTCGCGGCTTGAGAGGGAGTATTTCGAGGCGATAAAACAGGCAAAATCGGTCATAAATTTAAAAGACACGAAGGATAAGCAGCGTGCGCTAAATTTAGCCAACGATAAAAAGCAGGCCATCGCTAAGCCAGAGCCCGCAAAGCCTGAGGAGCTGAAAATAGGCAATCACGTGAAATATGAAAAGATAAAAGGCGTGGTGCTAAATATCTCTAAAAACGATGCGACGATAGAGGCCGAGGGTATAAAGCTTCGCGTGCCTATCGCGCTTTTAAAGAAGAGTGGGAATTTCATCGCTCCTAAAAAAGGCGGCGTGAATTTAAGCGTGCAAAAGCCAAAAACCGCCAGCGTGGTGCTGGATCTGCACGGGCTTAGAGCCGATGAAGCGATAGCAAAGCTCGATAAATTTATAAGCGACAGCCTAGTCATGGGCTTTGATGAGGTCACTGTCTATCACGGCATAGGCACGGGCAAGCTAGCTTACGCGGTCAAAAATTTCTTAAAAGAGCATCCAAGCGTTAAAAATTTCTTTGACGCTCCGCCAAATCAAGGCGGCTTTGGTGCGAAAATAGTGCAGTTTTAGGCTAAATTTAAGAATAAAAGATAAATTTTACTTAAGAAATGCTAAAATCATCAGCATACAATGGAGGGGGCTAGATCATGTCAAACGACGATAAGCAGCAAAAACGCTTGAGTATCATACGCGCAGTGGCGTTTGTAGTGGTACTTTTGGTGACGTTTTTCTTGGCTGAAATTTCTTTTGCGTTTTATTACAAATACTCTAACGCCGTCTCGAAAGACAGCTACACTATCCGCAAAAAGACCGACTATATAGTGCATCAATACGTAAACTACTTAGAAGACGTGAGCCATTACGACATCGATAGCTTTCAAAACTACATAAACAATAACGCCGTAGGAGACGTCGTGCTGTTAAAAGATAACGGTAAGAACGGCTTTGACATCGTCGCCTCCTCGGATCAAAAAAACCGCATAGGCACGGACTTTGAGGACAAAGAGTGCGGCAATATCTATAATCACGATTTTCAAAAGGATTATTTCACGGCTAAAATTTTGCCTGAAAACAGCGCTCTTGTTTGTATGTTCACGGCTAGCGGAGAGTATATCGTAGGCTTTAAAGCTACGATAAATCAAAAAATAAGCGGCACGGACGATGAATATTTTTCGCAATGGGCGGTCAAAAATTTGCTCCTTACGTTTATCTTGAGCTTTGCCGGAGCGCTCGCGGGCCTATTCACATGTATTTTGTTCGTGCTTAGGTATCTAAATTTAAAGCATGATTATCTGCACGTCAAAGAGGCCAGTCGCAAAAAGATACAAGAGCTCGGCGATAAGCTTTATATCGATCCGATGACAGGGCTTTTAAACAAAGCCGCCTTGCTAAGAGACATACAAAATTTCAAATCTCCTAAAGTCGTCTTGATAGATATCGATGATTTTGGCAAGATGAACGATTTTTACGGTAAATTAATATGCGATAAAATTTTAGTGCAGATGGCGCAGCTACTAAGCGAATTTGCAAAGAGCGAAAACATGATAGCTTACTGCGTCGAGGCCGATCAGTTCGCGCTTGTCGAGGACGGGGAGTTTTTCATCGATAGATATGAGGACCTGGCTGACGAGCTGCTTAGTAAATTTAAAGGCCGCATGATAAGCGTCACCGATGAAAATGGCGCCGTGGTCGATGATATCGAGATACATAGCACCATAGGCTTCGCGCTTGATAAGGAGCAGACGCTAAGAAAGGCCGCCATAGCGCTAAAATCAGCCAAGACGCTGAATAAAGACTATGTTTGCTATTTTAAGGGGCTAAATCAAAAAGAGGAGTACGAAGATCAGATCGAACGCTCCAAACTCATACAAAATGCGACCATAAACGGCAACATCGTGCCTTATTATCAGCCGATATTCGATAGAGACGGTAACATCGCAAAATACGAGTGCCTGATACGCATCCTAGACAGGGGCGAGGTCGTCTCTCCGCATGTGTTTTTGGGTATCTCAAAACGCATCAAGCGCTACGCCGAGCTTGAAAAACTGCTTATCAAAAAGAGCTTCGAGCAGTTAAGTCAAAACGAGAACCTCGTTTTATCGATAAATTTGAGTGGCCGGGATATGACTGACGGCGATGTGAGCGCGCTTGTCATAAATTTATTAAATAAGCACAAGGTCGCTGACAGGGCCGTTTTTGAGATCGTCGAGGACGAGGACGTCGAAAACGTCGAGCGCGTGAGTATGTTTATAGACAAGGTCAAAAATATGGGCGCAAAGATCGCGATCGATGATTTTGGCTCGGGGTATTCGAATTTCTCATATATCCTCAAGCTAAAACCGGACTACGTCAAGATCGACGGTTCCATAATCAAAGACATCGATATAAACAAAGACTCCTACGCCATCGCGCGCGCGATAGTGGCATTTGCCAGAGACCTTGGCATAAAAACCATCGCCGAATACGTCCACTCAAAGGAAATTTTAAATATCTGTAAAGAGATAGGCGTAGATGAATTTCAGGGATTTTACCTTGGTGCGCCCGGTGAGAAGGTGCTTTGATGGATGTCGTAGCGTTTTTTACTAAAATTTTGAAATTTCGCTCGCTCACTCCCGATGATGATGGATGTTTAAAATTTATAGCTGAATTTCTCGGCGATTTCGAAGCCCGTTTTATAGAGAAAAACGGCGTTAAAAATTTGATATTGAGTAAAAAATTTGGCGATGGAGTGCACCTTGCCTTTGCAGGACATATCGATGTCGTGCCACCGGGAGAGGGCTGGCAGAGTGAGCCGTTTACACCCTTGATGAAAGATGGCTTCATCTATGCGCGTGGCGCACAGGATATGAAAAGCGGCGTAGCGGCCTTTGTCTGCGCTTGCCGCGATGCTAAAAATTTTAACGGCAGGCTCACTCTCATTTTGACTAGCGACGAAGAGGGTGATGCGTTCTTTGGGACGTTAGAGGCGCTCAAAATTTTAAAAGAGCGCGGCGAGCTGCCACAGTTTGCAGTCGTCGCCGAGCCTACATGCACGGGAGTTTTCGGCGATACGATAAAGGTCGGCAGGCGTGGCTCTATAAACGGCAAAATTTTGATACGAGGCGTGCAAGGACACGCTGCATATCCTGAAAAATGCATAAATCCCGTGCATCAAATAGCTCCTCTTTTATCTAGGATCGCTGGTCATGACATGGACGCGGGAAGTGAGTTTTTCTCCCCCAGCAAGATCGTTATCACGGATATTCGCGGCGGCATGGAGGTCTGTAATGTCACGCCAAGCGAGCTAAGTATAATGTTTAACGTGCGAAATTCAGATATCACGAGTGCGGATGATGTGAAAAACTATCTGCAAAGCGTGCTTGCGGGGTTAAATTTTGAGCTTAGTCTAAAGCAAAGCTCAAGGTCCTTTTTGACCGATAAAAATAGCAAGATTGTGCGCGCGATGAGCGAAGCGGTGCAAAAAATAAGCGGCGTAGCACCACAGCTAAACACCAAAGGTGGCACCAGCGATGCGAGATATCTGGCTGAATTTGGCGTAAAAGTCGTAGAATTTGGCGTTATAAACGACCGAATACACGCAGTCGACGAAAGAGTCAGCGTAAAAGAGGTCGAGCGGCTTTATCTTGTATTTAAAGAGCTGATCGAAAATTTTGTATAGCGTGACTCGTAGCTTGCAAACCTCTAAATTTCAAAAATATTTAGTATAAATATCGGTTTCATTTAATCTAAAAGAATTATAATTACGCCTTGATTTCAAACTAAAGGCTTTAAACATGATGATGACTCACTACATGGAGCTTCTATCGCTCGATCAACCGTGGAATTTGATATTTTATATGGCTATCCCCGTGGGGCTGGCCGAGCTACTGGTGGCTACCGAGTTTTTCACGATGTATAACATAAACGACAAAAATAGCGCGGTAAGAAAGGTAAATAGGCTGATCGGTATAGTTTTGGGCTTTTATTTCACGGCTTTGGTAATTTATTTTATGATAAATATCTATCCTGGCATAAAATGGCGTGGAAGTGCCGATATCATCGCCGTGACTTCATATCTGCTCGGTGTTTTCCCGCTTCTTAGCATCGCGCTTTTAGAGATCGGCGTGATAGGTAAAAATTTAGCTGACAGAGCGAAGCTGAAGCTGCATTTTTGCCTGCTTATAACGTTTTTGGTGGTCGGTCACGTCGCGATGATATTTGGTATGGTAGATCCTACGATAACTGGCTGGAAGCCAAGCCAAGGCGAGATGATGCATATGGATCACGAAATGAACATGCAAATGCAAATGCCTAACATGGATCGTAGTGGCATGGATATGCCAGACCATGATGAAAACAAAACGCACGTCATGGATCATTCGGGTCACGACATGCAGGGCATGGGCGGACACGATCACTCTAAGATGAGTCATTGAGTCTTTGGAATTTGCTCTTTTATCTTGTGATAAAGCTCTAAAATTTCATCTTTTTTGATGATGAAGCTACTTTTGTTGGCGATGAGATGCGCCGAGCTTTGCATTATGGTCTCGGCTATCTTAAGGCCGTTTTGCTTCATCGTAGAGCCAGTCTCCACGACATCGACGATAGCGTCGCTGAGTCCTACTAATGGAGCTAGCTCTATCGAGCCGTAAAGCTTGATGATCTTTAAAGCAGTCGCCTTTTGCGCGAAGTAGTTTCTGGCGATATTTGGCATTTTGGTGGCTATTTTGAGCTCTGGCTGCGTATAATCAAGCTCCTCGTCGTTTTTTATACCCACGCAAACGCGACATTTGCCTATGTGCAGATCAAGTAAGCGGACCACATCAGGATGATGCTCCTCAAGCACGTCAAGTCCGACCACACCGACATCAGCCGCACCCTCGGTAACGTAAGTAGGGATGTCTTGGTTTCGCACCATCAAAAAGCGGAAATTTCCCTCCTCTAAGATCAGCTTGCGATCCTCGAATAAAAACTCGGAGCCAAAAATTTTCCTAAAAATAGCAAGCGTATCTTCGGCGATCCTACCCTTTGGCAGAGCTATGGTTATCATTTTAAAATTTCCTTTTTTTGATTGATGAGTTTTTGCATAGCGCGAAATACGAGCATCTTGTCGTATATCGCATTTTTGAAAAATTTCGACAAAAATTCCCCGTCCCCACCGGTAAAATAGACCTTTTTACTGCCAGCAAGCTTTTCTAATAGCGTGACGATAGGCTTTAGTATGCCGTAGCTTATCGCATCAACCGTTTTTTGGGGCAGGGCGTCGATATCGATTTGCGAATTTATGGGTAGTTTCAGCCTTGGCGATATACTCTCGTAGGCTTTTAACATGCTCGCGATCCCGGGCAGGATGTATCCGCCAAGATGTATGGAGTTTGACATTATATCGACCGTTATCGCGCTACCGGCATCTACGATGACTCCGTCGCTTACGGCGTAGCAGCCGGCGACTCTATCGACTCCAAGCCCCTGATATATCGTATCTAGCTCAAAATGCGGTTCCAGATCGATGAAAAGTTTATTTTTTTTTAGCTTTTTTAAAATTTCATCGTTCACGCAGATGAAATAAACCCGCTCTTTTGGCTCGTATGCGCTAAACTGCTCCACGCTCATACGCGAAATTTTGCCCTCATCTAAAAACGTCGCGTTCGTGTTGCCGATGTCACACAAAATCATAGCATCTCCAGCCGTTTTGTTTAAGCATTTCAAGCGATTTAGAGCAAATTTCAGAGTTATAAAACAGCACTCTTTTTTTGATGGCGGTTTGAAATTTTTGCTCTATTTTGGCGCAAATTTCATCGATCTCGCGGGCCTCTTTTAGAAGTAGCCTGCTTTTTGCCTCTCTTAAAAAGACTATCTCGTAAAAGCCCTTTGTATCGACGCCCAAGCAGGCACTCAGCGTTCGTCTTTTACAAAATTCGCCAAGATCGACGCTTTTTAGATCTTTTAGTAAAATTTTCCTCGCTTCAAAAAGAGGCCAGATTTTTGGGTTCATTATTCGAATTTTACGAATTCGTCGTCGTAGTAAAACGCCCCTTTACCCATAAAGCTTTTGTCCTCTATCTCGTCGTTTAGTTCGTAAATTTTAGCGTTACCAAGATCAAGATCGGTTTTTATGATGTAGCCCGTTTTTTCCACGATATAAAGCTGATCGCCAAGTGCCGCCGCATCCGAGAAAATGGCGAATTTAAAATTGACCTCGTTTTTTTGTTTTAGTCCAAGGTCGGTCTTAACGATATTGCCGTCTTTTTTGAAGATGTAAATTTCATCGTTATTTACGAGGACATTTTTGATCTCGCCGTCGTAATAGACCGTTTGCTGCGGGTTGATGACGATGAGTTTTTTGGCGGTCGCAGCTATCATGTTATCGCCTACGACGTCTAAAAATATGATGTTATTGAAAAAATTCTCCGAGCTTACGACGACGTCGCGTAAAATTCTGCCCGTATCCTTTTGCACGATGTAAATTTTACCGTCAAGCGACGGATAAATGATGAGAGAGCTCATGAAATAAGGTGCTACTACGCGCGAATCTACCGCGTAAATTTCAGAGGATTTATACTCCATCAGTGTTTTTGCCTGCACAATATCTATTAGATATATGTGGTTTGCAGCGCTGATGGCGGCCAGTAAATTCCCCTCCATCGACGCCGAGACGATCGCAGTCGGGAATTTGCCCTGATAGACGGTCGCATTGCTACCGTCGGTAACGTTTAGATCGCCGTATATGTCAGCAGAGATCAAAAATTCGCCGTTTTTGTTTAAAAGGCTGAAGTCTTGAGGCAGTTTGACGCTCGTATCAAGCCCGTCTTTTGTTATGATGTTGCCGTTATTCAGCGTCGCGGCGTTTGCATTTGCCGATTTGATATAAGATGGCAGATCTTGGGACAATTTTATCTTGCCGCTTATGGTTTCTGGTTCGAAATATTGCCTTTTCGTGCCGCATCCGCCTAAAATAAGAGCTAAGCCCAAAGTCAGTAAAAGCGTAAATTTTTTCATTATTTATTTCCCTGATAGTGTTGTAGATTTTTAACCAAAGTCATGAGCTGCGAATCTAGCGGAATCTTTGCAAATTCGGCATTTGCTTCGCTTATTTTATTTTGTTTCAGGTATTCAAACCCTTGCAAAAGCGCATCGTATGAAGCTAAGATTTGCGTGCTTTGATCGGTAGTTTGAGAGAGGATTATTTGCTTTACGAGCAGATCGACAGGTAAATTCGCAAGCTCTTTTGCGGCTTTGACGTCGCCTTTTTCAAGTGCGGTCTTAAGCTCGTAAAGCGCGTAAATGGACGGCTCGTTTTGTTTTAAAATTTCAGCCGCTTTGGTATCGTTGGCGTCCATTATCAGCTTTGAGTAGGCCTCATTTGCCGCGACAACCTTGCGGTTATCGATGATCTTGTTCGCATATAGCGCTATGAGCGCGACGATGACGATAACAAGCAAAGCTATGAGAAGCTTTTTGTTTTTATTGAAAAATCTCTCGCCCTTTATGACGCTCTCTAAAAACTGCTCTTGCGCGCCTATTTCTTTTTTGATCTCGTTTAAGTCCTCTTTGATAGCCAATGCCTAGTCCTTCTTAAAATTTTAGTTCGCAAATTGTAGCATAAATAAATTTAAAGCAGCCCAAAATTAAAGCTTGAATATGATATAATGGCTCAAAATTGATCATAAAAGGTTTTTTATGCAGATTGACGATGCGCTTCTTAGTAAGCTCGAAAAACTCTCCTCTTTAAAGATAAATGACGACAAACGCGAAGAGATCAAAAGGCAGTTAAGCGAGATCGTATCTTTTGTAGATGTTTTGAACGAGCTTGATTTAAAGGGTAGCGAGGCCGTAGTGAGCTCTATAAAGGGCGGGACTTTATTAAGAGAGGATAGTCCTATCGCGAGCGACGTGATAGATGTTATCTTAAAAAACGCTCCTTCCCAAGAAGGGCACTTTTTCTCGGTTCCTAAAATCATAGAGTAACAAATGGATCTGATACAAACGAACAATAACATAGTCCAAGCACCGCCAAGACCGACAAATACAGACATACAAACATTACTAAAAACCGTTGTTTTCAATAAAGCCAGTGACCTGCATCTTGTCGCAAGATCCGAGCCTCAAATAAGGATCGACGGTACATTGCGTCCTCTCGAGCTTGGAATTTTAAGCGGCAAAGACATAGAGACTCTGTGTTATGCACTGATAACGGACGCTCAAAAAAGCGAGCTTGAAAACAATAAAGAGCTTGACTTTGCGATAGAGCTACCAAGTATCGGACGCTTTCGCGGTAACTACTACTACACTATGAATGGCGATCTGGCGGCCGCATTTCGTATCATACCTATCGAAATTCCATCTCTTGACGAGCTGAAATCTCCTCAGATTTTTAAAGACATCATAAAGCGCGAAAAGGGGCTTATTTTAGTCACCGGACCTACCGGTAGCGGTAAATCGACTACCCTTGCAGCTATGCTAAACGAGATAAATTTAAACTATCGAAAGCATATCATAACGATAGAAGACCCGGTAGAATTCGTCCATAGCAACAAAAAAGCGCTATTTTCACACAGAAATATCGGCACTGATACGCACTCATACGCTAGAGCGCTTAAATTTTCACTGCGCGAAGACCCCGACATCATCCTGGTGGGCGAGATGAGAGATAAAGAGACGATATCTATCGCGATAACAGCGGCTGAAACCGGACACCTAGTTTTTGGAACTCTACATACGAATTCCGCTATCCAGACGATAAACAGGATAGTCGACAGCTTTGACGGCAGCGAGCAGCTTCAGGTGCGAAACATGCTCAGCGTCTCGCTAACGGCGGTCATCTCGCAAAGCCTGCTTCCAAAGACCAACGGCGGCAGGTGTGCGATACATGAAATTTTGATCAACAACATGGCCGTTGCAAATTTGATCCGTGAAAACAAGGTGCATCAGATATACTCTCAGATGCAGCTAAATCAGCAGCAAACTGGCATGTGCACGCAGACGCAGTCTTTGATAAAGGCCATAAGAGGCGGCCTTATAACCAAAGAAAATGCGTTGCGTTATTCGACCAGTCAGCAAGAGCTTTTAAATACTATGGGTGCAGGTGCTTGATATGGATTTTGTAACTTGGTTTGATATAATCGTCATCGCTTTGGTTTTGATACTAGGCATAAAAGGGATCTTAAACGGACTGATAAAAGAGGTCTTTGGGCTCATCGGTCTTATCGGCGGCCTCATAGTGGCGAGCAGGTTTTCTGATGTGGCTGAAAATTTCATAAGCTCGAATATCTATAAATTTGAAAACGCCTCGATGCTTCAGTTTGTCGGATTCATCGGGCTTTGGATAGTCTTTTGGATAGTTTGTCTTTTGATAGGCAAATTTCTATCCAAGATCATCGCTCTTAGCGGGCTTGGATTTTTAGATAGATTCGGCGGATTTTTAGCCGGAAGCGGTAAAATTTTCCTCACATTTTCAGCCGTGATCGCGGTCGTCGCCGGGACATACCTAAACAAAAACATAGAGCCTTATTTTCAGGGTAGCAAGGTCTATCCTGTGCTACTGGCCACCGGGAAATGGATAACAAATATCGATGTGAAAAGCCTTAAAAATGATATCGACGATATGATGGTGCGGCCAAGCGAGTCGAACAAGACCGACGCTTTTATAACTATGGATGCGAATACTACAACAAATACTGATACAAACGTCACAAAAGGAGAGATGAGATGATAGAAAATTTAGAATACGACGCGTTGCTCGAGAAATTCAAAAAGGTGCTTCGCGACAATGGCCTAAAATACACTAAACAGCGCGAAATTTTGCTCAAAACGCTCTACAATAACGGCGAGCATTTTACGCCTGAAAAGCTATATCTTTTCATAAAAGAGACATATCCTGAGCTAAATATCGGTATCGCAACCGTTTATCGCACTCTAAATTTACTCGAAGAATCCGAGATGGTGACCTCTATCAGTTTTGGCTCGCAGGGCAAAAAATTCGAGCTTGCAACAAAGCCGCACCACGATCATATGATTTGTAGGAAATGCGGTCTCATCATAGAATTTGAAGATCCTATGATAGAAAAACGTCAAATAAGCATCGCAAAAGAGCATGGATTTAAGCTTACTGGACACATGATGCAGCTTTATGGTATATGCGAAGAGTGCAGTAAAAACAACATAAAGGGCAAGTGAAGTGATATTTGACAACCAACTAGAAATCCAAAGGCTTGAAACAGCTGAAAATTTAAGAAAAATGGGCGTAAATCCATACCCGCACTTTCTAAGACGCGATATGGATATAGCAAAATTTAGGCTCAAATTCGCTCACATCATAAATACCGAAGACAAAAAAGCCGAGGGGCAGTATGTGAGTCTCGCCGGTCGTATAAAGCTCATCAGAGACGCCGGCAAAGCGATATTTGCAAATATCGAGGACGAAAACGGAAATTTACAAATTTATTTTAGCAACAAGACGCTTGATCCGGAATGGTTTAAGGTCGTAAAGAAAAACATCGAGGTCGGCGACATCATCTATGTGCGCGGCTATGCTTTCGTCACGAGGACGGGCGAGTTTTCGATGCACGTTAGCGAGCTAAATTTAGCCTCCAAAGCGATCTCGCCTTTGCCTGAGAAATTTCACGGGCTCGTGGATATCGAGACTCGCTACCGACAAAGATACCTAGACCTTATCATGAACCCCGAGGTTAGAAGCGACTTTAAAAAGCGCTCCATCATCATCAGCACCATACGCCGATTTATCGAAGAGAAGGGCTTTTTAGAGGTCGAGACGCCGATGATGCACCCGATCGCCGGCGGTGCGAACGCTAAGCCGTTTGTCACCTTTCACAACGCACTTGGTGTCAATAGATACCTTCGTATCGCGCCCGAACTTTATCTAAAACGCCTCATCGTGGGCGGTTTTGAAGCCGTTTATGACATGAATAGAAATTTTAGAAACGAGGGTATGGATCTAACGCACAATCCCGAATTTACAAGCATAGAATTTTACTGGGCGTATCACACATATCACGATCTAATGGGGCTAACAGAGGAGCTATTTAATGTGCTCATCGATAAGCTTGATCTGCCAAAGATCATTGAATTTGACGGTATGCAGGTTGATTTTAGTAAGCCGTTTGCGAGGCTAAACTACAAAAAAGCACTCGTCGAGGTGGGCGGACTAGATCCGCAGATCATCGAGGATAAAGATAAAATTTTAGCCAAGCTTAAAGCGGACGGCTTTGAAGCGAATGCAAAGCTCGATCTTGGGCATTTGCAAGCCGAGCTTTTTGATAACTATGTCGAAGAAAAGCTCATAGATCCGACCTTCATCATCGACTATCCGATCTCGATCAGCCCGCTTTCAAGAAGGAGCGACAAAAACCCTGAAATAGCCGAGAGATTTGAGCTGTTTATCGCCGGACGCGAGCTGGCAAACGGCTTTAACGAGTTAAACGACCCAGTTGATCAGTATAACCGCTTTGCCGCGCAGATCGAGGCTAAAAATGCAGGTGATGATGAAGCGCACGAGATGGACGAGGACTACGTCAGAGCCCTTGGATACGCGATGCCACCGACTGCGGGCGAGGGTATCGGCATAGACCGCCTCGTGATGCTACTAACAAATAAAAAATCTATCCGCGACGTGGTGCTTTTCCCTGCGATGCGCCCGCTAAAAAGTGAAATAAAGGAGAATGAAAAATGAGTTTGCAAAGCTACGATAAAGAAATTTTTGATCTGGTAAATTTAGAGCTAAAACGCCAGTGCGATCACCTAGAAATGATAGCGAGTGAAAATTTTACCTACCCCGAGGTCATGGAGGTCATGGGCTCGATCCTCACAAACAAATACGCCGAAGGCTATCCGGGCAAACGCTACTATGGCGGTTGCGAATACGTCGATGGCATCGAGCAGCTAGCGATTGATAGGTGCAAGCAGCTTTTTGGCTGCGAATTTGCAAACGTGCAGCCAAATTCGGGCTCACAGGCGAATCAAGGCGTTTATGGTGCGCTACTAAATCCTGGCGATAAAATTTTAGGCATGGATCTAAGCCACGGCGGACACCTCACGCATGGTGCGAAGGTCAGCAGCTCGGGTAAAATTTACGAGAGCTTTTTTTATGGCGTGGAGCTTGACGGACGCATAAACTACGAGCGCGTCCTAGACATCGCAAAGATCGTGAAGCCAAAGATGATCGTCTGCGGTGCGAGCGCATACACACGCGAGATAGAATTTGATAAATTTAGAGCCATCGCCGATGAGGTCGGAGCTTTGCTCTTTGCGGACGTGGCGCACATCGCGGGGCTTGTAGTGGCGGGTGAGCATCAAAATCCTTTCCCTCACTGCGACGTGGTGAGCTCGACTACGCATAAAACGCTTCGCGGACCGCGCGGAGGCATAATCATGACAAATAACGAAGAATACGCTAAAAAGATAAACGCTTCGATATTTCCGGGTATCCAAGGCGGACCGCTCGTGCATGTCATCGCTGCAAAGGCGGTGGGCTTTAAGCACAATCTAAGCCCGGAGTGGAAAATTTACGCAAAGCAGGTCAAGGCAAACGCCAAAAAGTTGGGCGAAATTTTGATCTCTCGTGGGTTTGATCTAGTTAGCGGCGGCACTGATAATCACCTCATTTTGATGAGCTTTTTAAATAGAGAATTTAGCGGAAAAGACGCTGACATCGCACTTGGCAACGCCGGCATCACGGTAAATAAAAACACCGTCCCGGGCGAGAAGCGAAGTCCGTTCGTGACAAGCGGTATCCGCGTAGGCAGTCCCGCACTAACGGCTCGTGGTATGAAAGAAGCGGAATTTGAGATCATCGCAAACAAGATAGCCGACGTGCTAAGCGACATCAACAACGCCGAGCTTCAAAAGAAGATAAAAGCCGAGCTAAAGGAGCTTGCGCATAAATTTATCATTTATGATAGAGCGACTTTTTGATGCAAAGCATAGATACTGCGCTCATAAAGATAAACACCAGCCACTACTGGATCAAGCGTGACAATATCGTCAGCAAGATCGAGTATAAGGGCAAGACATTTTTCAATAAATTTGAAAGGATCGACGAACCGCTAAATTATAGCGTCATCAAGGAGCATGAGGAGGGCAAGATCACGGTCGCGCACTCACTCATCTTGCCCGGCGACAAGGTCGAAAATATCGTTTTTGACTATAATGGCAGGACGCCGGAGAGGTTTTGGCATAGGGCACAGCTTTTGCTTAGAGAAGAGGGGTATATAAATTTTACGGCGTATGAGAGCAAGACGTCCGGGCATTTGCATCTTTATATCCACAAAGGGCATACGACGCTAAACGAGGCCTATCAGCTGGCAAACATGCTAAGTATGAAGCTCTCTCAGCGTCTAGCCAAAGAGTGGAGGATGTTTCCTACGATGGATATGCCTAAGGAATTTAATATCCTAACCCTGCCATATAAGCTTTACCAAAAGGAGCGTGGCGCTAGTTGGTCAAAATATATGTAAGGAGCGAAAATGGAAAACGAAGAGTTAAAAGATATACTTTTAGATAGAGATGACGAGGCTAAAAACGCGAAGATAAAGAAGCTTTTGATGTTTATCGCCGCGCTTGTCATATTGTTTTTAGTGATCATAGTCGCGATGAAAATTTTAAACTCAAGTGACTCGGCTCAATCTCAAGCGGATAACGACTCAAGGCTTGCCTTGCCGCCTGTGCCTATCGAGCAGCCAGCCTCAAATAATCAATTGGCCTCTCAGGACAACAACTCCGTCGCGCAGCCTCCACTCACACAAGCGGATGATAAAAAGGGTGACGGTCAGCTATTTGAGCAAGTACCGATAGTACCTGAAAATAAGCAACAAGACGACTTTGAGGATATGATCAAAAAGCTAAAAGACAAAGAGGGTGGTAAAACTACCGTTAAAACGGATACGAAAGAGCCACTGCCTGCTACGACAGAAGCCAAGCCTAAAGAAGAAAAGCCTGCCGCAGTAGCGAAGCCTGACACCAAGCCACAAGCCGGAGCGGAAGCTAAGCCTAAGGCGCAAGCGGCTAGTGATAAAAAGCTGGCAGAGCAAAAAGCCGAGAAGCCAGCCGCTACAAAGCAAGCCAGCAAGCCTGCCACGACAGCCGCCGCACCTAAAGGTGCCGCTTCAAAAGGCGCTTACGTTCAAGTCTTTGCGACTGGTAAATTTAATCCAAATGCGGACTATATAAAGAAGATCCAGGCCAAAGGATATAGCTACCATACGCTAAAAGTGGGCGAAGTCACTAAAATTTTAGTCGGACCTTTCGACGATAAAAATTTACAAACGACTTTGAACGATATCCGCAAAGACGTAAATAAGGATGCATTTATCTTTAGGGTAAAATGATGCAAACTTTTGCGGTCTTTGGAAACCCGGTCGAGCACTCTATCTCACCTAGACTACACAATAAAGCGCTGCAAGATCTCGGTCTTGACGCGCTTTATACCAGGGTTTTGCTGGAGGACGGAAGCAAACTCATATCAAAATTTAGAGCTCTCAAGCTAGACGGCGCGAACGTGACCATCCCTCACAAAGAATACGCCCTAAAGCTTGCCGATGAGGCATCGCAAATCGCTATGAGATCGGGCTCTGCAAATACTCTAGTTTTAAAAAACGATAAAATTTTAGCCTATAATACCGACGCACCGGGCTTTATGCGCGCCATAGTACCATTTGGCAAGATAAAAACGGCGCTCGTCATAGGCGCAGGAGGTACGGCAAAAGCACTATCTCACGCATTAAAAGATAACGATACCGAGGTTACTCTCATCAACCGCAGCAAAGAGCGACTAGCCGCTTTCGATAAAGAATTCGAGTGCTATTGCTGGGATGATTTTAAGGTAAAAGGCTACGATCTCATCGTAAATTCTACTTCGGCAGGGCTAAGAGACGACTCGCTTCCTGCTCCAATCGAAATTTTAGAGCCGGTGATAAAGCAGTCAAATTTCGCCTTTGACGTGATCTATAATCAATCCACCGCCTTTTTAAATCTAGCCCAAGCAAACAACCTCACATGCAAAAATGGCGCGGATATGCTGCTTTTTCAGGCGGTATTGGCGCTAAATTTATTTTATGACTCCAGCCTTGACGAGGCCAAAATAGAAAAATCTATGCGTGAAATTTTTAAGTTATGATGAGGATGAGAAAATTCCGACCCGAAGCCGAGTCGGAATAAATTTTACTCTTCGCTCGTTTTGATGTAAGCGTAGTCGGACATTTTCGTCCATTCGCGAGCCATTTTCATGAAGGCCCTTTGAGAGTCTATGATCTCTTTAAATAGCGGATCTTTCGCACTCTCCTCGTCTAGCAGCTCGTTTGTCGCCTTTTTAAGCGCAGCCATTACCTCAGGCGGGAAGGACTTCACCTCGATATCGGGGTATTCGCTCTTCATCTTGGCCCAATACTGCGTATTTGCGAAAAAGACTTTTGTATTTACCATTTGTGCTACATCGGCTGCTGCGGACTCAAATATCGCTTGCAAATCAGTCGGTAATTTCTCGTAAGCTTTTTTGTTCACAAAAAAATGTGTCTCGCCTGTAGGTTCTTGCCAGCCGGTATAGTAGTATTTCGCGACCCTGTGAAAGCCAAGCGCCATATCATATGCCGGACTGACCCATTCTACCGCGTCTATCGTGCCCATTTCAAGGGCCATATATAGCTCGCCGGTCGATATAGTGTTGATATTTGCGCCAAGCTTTGCGTAAATTTCACCGCCAAAGCCTGGGATTCTTATTTTCAAGCCCTTAAGGTCATCGACGGTTTTTATCTCTTTTTTGAACCAGCCACCCATTTGAGTACCGGTGTTGCCGGCTCTAAAAATTTTGATATTATACGGATCAAATACCTTCGCCTCAAGCTCTTTGCCGCCGCCAAATTCATACCATGCAGTCTGCTCGGCAGTATTCATCATAAAAGGCGTCGCTGTAAAAAACATCATCTTTGCGTCTTTGCCCTTGTAATAATAGCTAGTCGTGTATCCGATGTCGTATTGACCGCTCTTTGTAAAGTCAAGCAGCGCGAAAGGCGATTTGTGTTTTGACGGGTAGTCTATCCTGATCTCGATACGTCCGTCACTCATCTTTTCGACGCGATCCTTTAGCTCCTTTGGCACTTCGCCAAGCACCGGCATCGTGCTCTCCCATGAGCTAGCTAGTTTTAGCTTATAAACTTTACTGTCCGCGCTCATAGCAAGCGACGCACACGCGAGCAACCCAAGCGATGCCACCAGAAATTTGTTCATTTTCTCTCCTTTAAAATTAGCTCTGTTATAATAAATCATTGACATTTGCTTCGCAAACCCTGTTCGCTCCGCAAAGCGCCGAACATATAGCACGATTTACGCGGTCAGCTACCGCTTCCCTGTAAATCGGCGGCGATAGCGTCGCTTCACAAGGTTTGACTTCGCTTTAAAAACTGAAAATCAATGAAATATTGTAACAGAGCCTTAAAATTTGGGCTATTATAGCCAAAATTTAACACCCTTGCGCCCAAAATATCAAAATTTCAACATATTTGTATCAAAATCCCCTCAAAATGACAACGCTTCAAAATGTGCTATAATCCACGAAATTTTAAGCTCAAAAAAGGAGCAAAGATGATAAAAAAGACAAAAATAGTAGCCACTCTAGGGCCTGCCAGCGACGACGAAGAGACGATGGAGCGCATGGTAAAGGCCGGAGTGAACGTATTTCGCCTAAATTTCAGCCACGGTACTCACGAATATCATAAATCAAACATTGATAAGATCCGCAACATCGAAAAGAGACTAAACGTGCGTATCGGCATACTCCAAGACATCTGCGGCCCAAAGATCAGGATAGGCGCTCTCGAAGCTCCTTTCGAGCTAAAAACCGGCGACAGGCTCGATGTCTATGCCAAAAATATCACCGGCTCCAAAGTCGCACCGGGGCATTACACCGCCTGCATCAACCAGCCTCAAATTTTGCCACTTTTAAAAGAGGGCGAGCACATCTACCTTTATGACGGTTCGATACGCGCTAAGATCGTAGAGGCGGGAGAGGAGATGGTAAAGGCGCAGATACAAAACGATGGCGTTTTAAACTCGAACAAAGGCGTAAATTTCCCAAATACGGCCCTGGGTATCGAGATCATCACGCAAAAAGATAAAGAGGATATGAAATTTGGCGCCAAAGAGGGGGTAAATTTCGTCGCTATTAGCTTTGTGCAAAACGCAAACGACGTTATAAAGGCAAAAAATATCCTAAAAGAGCTTGGTTCTCGCGCAAGTGTGCTTTCAAAGATAGAGAAATTTGACGCGGTCGAGAACATCGACGAGATAATCAAGCAAAGCGACGGCGTGATGGTCGCTCGAGGCGATCTTGGCATAGAGGTGCCGTTTTACAGAGTGCCGACTATCCAAAAGCTGATCATCAAAAAGGCCAACGCCGCAAGCAAGCCCGTGATCACGGCGACACAGATGATGCTTAGTATGGCTGAGCACGAGACTGCGACTAGAGCCGAGATAAGCGACGTGGCAAATGCCGTGTTAGACGGTACTGACGCTGTGATGCTAAGCGAGGAGAGCGCCATCGGCAAAAACCCTGTCGCAGTCGTGGAGGCGATGAGTAAGACGATCGTGCAGACGCAAGGCATCTATCCTTACAACAAATTTGACGAATTTGAATTTTTTGACGAAACCGACATGGTCGCATCGAGCGCAGCCAGCCTGGCCGTGCGCATAAAGGCGGATGCGTTTTTGTCCATAACAGGGTCTGGAAAATCAGCCATCAAGCTGGCTAGAAACCGCACAAACATCGATATAATCGCTATCGCACACGATGAGCAGACGGCGCACTCGCTGACACTGGCATGGGGCGTCACTCCGGCACTCGTAATCGAAAAAACCAGGCTCAACATCCTGCTTGCAAATGTCGTGAAAGAGGCCTTTGACGCGGGATTTGTCAAGCACGATAAGACCTATCTCATCACGGCTGGATACCCGACCGGACTTGAAGGCAGCACGAATCTAATTAGAATTTTAAGGCGCGATCAGCTTGATTATTACCTAAACGCCGCACTTGCTTAAAATGGCTTTGGTGGGAAATTTGGCTGATTATCGTGGCGAAATTTAAGCCAGATACCTGCTTAGAGATTTTTTGTATTCGTGCGCTTCTTTGCTATCTTGCAAAAGATATTTTTCAAACGCCGCGCTGATGAGCCTTCGCGGTTCGTTTGGCGGCTCGGTTTGCGAGTGCTTGCGGATCCTCTCCGTAAAGCCTGCAGCTTTTTGGATGTTTGCCGCATGTCTTAGCGAAAAATTTAGGCTTTGCGTCTTTAAATTTAAAATTTCGCTCATACATTTTCTTGGCCCTGTGATAAATTTCGCGTTTTTTAGCTCCCCTAGACTTCGCACCAAGATGCCGCCGCTACTCTCAAGCGAGCTTTCAAACGATATATCAAAGCCAAAATTATGAAAAAATATCTCGCCTGCTTGCGAGACTCTTTTGAATGTATTTTTGTCGCTCCTGGTAAAATAAGCCTCTATCTCGGCAAAGACAAATTCCTTACCGGACACCACAAAAACGTAGTTTTGAAGTAAATTCAGCATAAAATTTTCTATCTCTTTTTGAGAGACCAAGCGAGTATTTAAATTTGAAAAGCACTCTTTTAAATTTTCATCGCCTAGCATTTTAAGCCTTAGTGCGGCTCTCAAGCGCTTTTAAAAGCGAGAGCATATCGACATTTTCGAGGCTGACTCCGGTAGGCACGCCTTGGGCGATCTTGCTAAATTTCAGCTCGCTCATGCCAAGCTTATCTTCGACGTAAAGCATCAAGGCATCGGTGTTAAGGCTCGGCGTAAAGGCAAAGATGATCTCTGTGGCTTTGTTTAGCTCGATCATGCTTTTTAGCCTATTTATAGCGCCATCATCTATCTCGTCAAGCACGAAATAAAGCCCTTCGTAGATCCCGTTTTGCTCGAAAACCAAGATATCTCTAGGGCTTTCGACGATGGCTATCATGCTTTTATCTCGCGCTTCGTCGGCGCAAATGTCGCAAATTTCATTTTCGCTAAGCCCGCCGCATCGCTCGCATCGCTTTATAAACCTAGCCGCATCCTCGATGCACTGAGCCAGCCTGAGCCCTGCGAAGCTATCTTGCATGCTTACAAAGTAGGCAAACCTGGCGGCTGATTTTTTACCTACGCCGGGAAGCTTGCCAAAAGCATCGACTAGCTCGTTGAATTTTTCTAGCCCTTTTCTCATGATTTAGCCAGCTTTTTTTGAGCGTGCAGGCTGATCTTAAAGCAGTGATAGCCGCCGTCATACTCGTATAAAAGATCAAATTTTTGCATTTGGCAAATCTGCTCGATGATGTATAGTCCAAGTCCCATGCCGCTGCCGACGGTGGTCTTCTCGCCTCTAACGAAGGCTTGCTTATAGTGATCTATCGGATGCTCGAGCCTTTTGCCTAAATTTTTAATGACGATGAAGTCGCTGTCGCAAACCAAGATCGCTTTTTTATCGTCGGCGTATTTTAGGGCGTTGTCTATCAAATTTTTGATCGCGAGGCTAAAAAGCTGAAAATCCACTCGTAAAAGCACATCGTCCTTTATATCACAGGTCACGCGCTCCTCGAAGCGATCTAGCATAAGCATGTCTTGGACTTGCTCTAAAATGAGCGAAAAGTGGCACTCTTGGTAGTTTATCGCGTAGCTTTTAGATAGTAGCTGCTCGACCTTGCTAAATTCGTTTATCAGCATCTCAAGCCGCTCGAAAACGTTTATGAGGCGCATCTTTTGCGTATCGTTCGCGACCATCTCGGAGACTATGCGACCCTTGCCGATAGGGGTTTTCAGCTCGTGCATGATAGCTCTTAAAAAGAGCTGTCTGGAGCGTATGAGATCGCGGATCTTGCAAACTGCGTTGTCAAATTCCATCGCGACTTGCCCGATCTCGTCTTGTACGTTTTCGCTTGATTTGGTAGTGATGACGACGTCCAAGTTACCACCGGCAAATTTCCTGATGTCTTTGCTGAGTTTCCTAAGCGGCAAGAGACTTTTTAGCACCGAAACGTAAAGCGAGATGAGTAGTGCCGATACGATCAAAAACGCGACCCACAGCGGGTCGTTCACATGTCTGGCTTCGTTGCTTTCAAGCAGCAACTGAAACGAGGAATTTTTTATGAGCAAGTAAAGATCGTCCTTGTAGTTCATCGACTGCACTATCCCAAGGGGCGTGTGCTTAGTAAAGATCGGGCTGCCGCTGTTTGCGACCGAGGTGGCTAAATTTTTATTTCCGACGTATTCAAGACCGAAATTTTTAAAGTAGTGCTCCAAATCTCTTGGGGGATTGGCTCTTTCGTAAAGTGCCAAAAGATAGTTCATCGCGCTTAGTTGTTTGTCGCGTAGCTTTTCCAGCGCGCTTTCTCGCTGTATATTTGCAAACGTTACGAAAAGCAAACACATCAGCGAGAACGCCATCGCAAATATGATAGTGATCTTGGTCGTGATGGAGTATTTCATCCGATGAGTTTATATCCTATACCTCTTACGGAAAATATATGTTTTGGCGCTTTTGAGCTGTCGCCGATTTTTGTGCGCAGACGTCCGATGATGACATCAAGGCTTTTTGAGTCCTTGTCTTTCAGGCTCTTGCAGTTATAGACCAGCTGCTCGCGAGATACCGAAAAGCTGTGCTGCTTGATGAGATATGTCAAAATTTCATACTCTGCCGGAGTCAGCGTCAAAGACTCGTTGTTAAAGTAAATTTCATGGCGCTTCTCGTCTATCCTAAAGGCGCTGTCTACGACCTCTTCTTGTACTTCGTTGGTCTTTTTGTAGCGGCGTATCAGACTCTTGATACGCGCATACATCTCTTTTGGATCGTATGGTTTTGGTAGATAATCATCCGCTCCTAGATGAAGCCCTACGACCTTGTCGCTGATATCGGAGCGTGCGGAGCTTATGATGATAGGGATATCGTATTTTTGGCGTATTTCCTTGCAAACCTCAAGTCCATCGATGCCAGGAAGAGTGAGGTCTAGTATCAGTAGGTCGAAATTTTTGATGCCTGCGCTTAGTCCTAAATAAGGGTCTTCAAAATTTGTTACTTTTATATTAAAGCTATCAAGATATTCAGCCAGAATTTGAGCGAATTCCGGGTCGTCTTCTATCATTAAAACGTTAATCATAATGTATCCTTTATTGTTTGATTAGGCTGTGATTATACGCTAAAATGTTAAATTTTTTTCTAAATTTATAAAAATTTGGATAAAATCGTCAAATTTAAAATAAGCTTAGATAGGAAATGTTGTGGAAGTCGATTATTACGAAATTTTAGAGATATCCAAAAATGCCAGCGGCGATGAGATAAAAAAGGCGTATAGAAAGCTGGCGCTAAAATACCACCCCGATAGAAACGCCGGAAATAAAGAGGCGGAAGATAAATTTAAGCTGGTAAATGAAGCGTATCAAGTTTTAAGCGACGACAAAAAGCGTGAAATTTACGACAGATACGGCAAAGAGGGATTAAGCGGCGCATCTGGATTTGGCGGATTTGGCGCTGATTTTGACATCTCGGATATATTTAGCTCGTTCTTTGGGGATTTTGCAGGCAGGAGCGGCGGTAGGCGTAAAAGCGCAGACAAATACTCGGTAGATCTTGAGATCCCGATAACGATAGAATTTCACGAGGCGGTCTTTGGCTGCGAGAAAGAGATAAAATACTCGCACAAGACGCCATGCCCCGACTGTCACGGTACCGGCAGCAAAGACGGCAAAAAACAAACCTGCAAACACTGCGGCGGTAGAGGGCAAATTTCACGCGGAAACGGCTTTATGAGCATCGTGCAGGAGTGTCCGTATTGTAACGGCACCGGTGAGGTCGCAGCGGAGAAATGCCCGACTTGCGGCACTAGTGGCTATCAAGAAGAGGAGCAAAGCCTAAAAATAAACATCCCCGAAGGTGTGGATAGCGGTATGCGTATGCGAATAGCCGGCAAGGGCAATGTGAGTCCTCGCGGCGATGTGGGCGATCTTTACGTGAGTATAAGCGTCAAAGAGGACGAGTATTTCGTCCGTCATAACGACGATGTATATATCGAGATCCCGGTATTTTTCACGCAAGCGGTGCTTGGAGAGAGCATAACGATACCTACGCTTCGCGGCAAAACCGAGCTAAAGCTGCCAATCGGTGCAAAAGACAAACAGCAGTTCATTTTTGAAAACGAGGGCGTGAAGGGTGTGAATTCAAAGCATATCGGTAGGCTCATCGTGCAAATTTCCATACAAAACCCTAAAAAACTGACCGCAGAGCAAGAGGAGCTGCTAAAAAAACTTCAAGATAGCTTCGAGGTAAAAAGCGGCTCGAGCGTGGGCGGCAACGAGAGTGTTTTTGACAAGATAAAAAACTGGTTTAAGGGCTAAATTTGTGTTTTAGTAGCATTGGTCTTGGCTACTGCTTTGTGGTTATTCGTTATTCGCTTGTGATGAAATTTCGGTTCATTCATAAATGAGCGGCGACACTTTCTTTGCAACGCTCTGCTCGTAATTTGTGAGTAAGACATCCTCTAAAAATCAGGAAAGCCGTAAGACTGATCGCGATTTTTTGCAACACTACACTCGCGGCTTTTAATAAGCAGTTTCGTAGCAAAACGCGCTATAAGCTTAACTTCGCTTATCACGACTGCGCTTTTCCCATATCGTTCAGCTCGTTTTTGATGACGTTTGCCAGCTCGATCTTGCTGATATGCGGTGAAAGCGCCTTTATATAGCTTTTTGCGTGGCTTTGATACGACTTATCGCTAAAAACAAGCATCCTGGCATCGACGCTAAAGCGCTCCCTAAACGTCTCCACTATGCCTAAAAGCGCGTCCATGTCAAAGTCCGCTACACTCTCATCGACTAATATCAGCCCAAAGGGCTTTTTGTTCATCTTTGAGACCAGATCGCTAAACCCCTTTGCTACGCTTAAATTTTTACTAAATTCTCCGAGTGCCGCACCGAAAATTTTATTTTCGATGTCGCTCTTTTTGCAAAGTATGATATCCTCGTTTTTTATGAGGACACACTCTCTGATGATGAAATTTTTAAAATTTGGTATGAATTTGTCTAAAATCGGTGTCAAAGCCCGCGTATCGATCGGCTTTTTGACGCACTCATCGAAATTTTCCATCACTTGCTGCATCGAGACGTCACTAGTGTTTGATACGATGCCGATCGTCTTGGTTTGCGCATTTTGCGTCGTGTGTTTTAGTTTTTTAAATTTATTCGCAAAGTGCGTTATATCGTCTTTGCAAAGCGACATATCTGTAAAGATCAGGTCAAAATGCTTATTTTTTAGTGTGTCAGCTAGCTCGTCGTAGCCGCTTTTTAGCGTGAGCTCGACGCTGTAAAGCTCGAAGGCGTATGCTAGCATCTCGAGGCTTAGGGCGTTTGCGCTACATATCAAGATCTGCGGCTTTGTGATGATAAATTTTTGCGAATATCCGGGTGATGCGTTATTTGAGAGCTTTTGTAGGAGGCGGATAGGCGTGAGCGGGTCTTTTATGACGGTTAGGTTTTTAAGCCCGCTTGGCGCGTTTTTGCTTTCGCGCATCAAGATCGTGTCGTATTTTTGTGGTTCGCTTAGGTTTTTGAGGTTTGATATGCTTTCAAATTTTATACCAAGATCGTTTAACATTTTGGTGATAAATGCGTTGTATTCGGCATTTGCATCTAGGACAAAGCCTATTTTTAGCTTTTTATCATACCTCAAAATTTCGATCTTTTCTTTTCTAGCCAGCTTTAAGACAAATCTAAATTCGTTGCCCACGCCTTGCGTGCTGTCGATGGCTAGGCGGCTATCCATGAGCCCTAGATACATATTTGCGATATTTATGTAAAGCTCAAGCTCGTTTGCATTTTTTTCGTGATCTTCATCCGCATCTAAAAGCGCGTCTATTTGCTCCTTGCTCATCGCATCGGCGTTGTTTTTCACGCTCACACAAAGGCTCGTTACGCCTGATTGCACATTATTGGTCTGATCTTTTATCTCTACGATGATGTTTGCGTATGGATTGCATTGATATAGGGCGCCTATGATGAGGTTTGAGACGGCGGTCTTTATCTTGCTCTCGTCGCCTTCGAGCATGCTGTTTAGGCTTGGGTCTATGTAGGTTACGAAGTTTATTTTTTTGTCAGTCATATCTGAGATCTTGGACTCCAGCACGCTTTTAAAGGTGATTTGCGGATCGAAATTCACCACGTTTAGCTCAAGGTCGGAATTTTCTATATCTATGACATTTTTTATATTTTCAAAATTTAGCGATACCGACGCGCTGTTTTCCTCCAAGATATCTATCGCCTTTATCTGATCGCTCGAGGCGTAGGTCTTTCGTAAAAAGGCTAAGCTTTGTAAATTTTGCTTGTATTTTGACTTTAAAGCCTTGTTTAGGCGCATCAAATAGCTATTTTTTATTTTATTGAACGTGCCTATGCGCTCATATTTGCCTAAAATTTCTTTATTGAAATTTATGAAATTTTGCAGCGTTTGTGCGTAGTCGCAGCGTTCTTGCTTTAAAATTTCCTCTTGGACGTATCTGATCTTAGAGCCTATACTCTCAAGCTCTTTTAGCCTTTTAGCGAGTAAAATAGCGCAACAAAGCAGCCCAAAGGTTATCAACACGGCAAGCGAAAATTTATAATACGCCTGGGTGCTAAAGACATTGTTTCTAGCTTGCAGATCCTTAGCGACTACGTCAGAGATATCTAGCAAAAGCATGAATTTTTCTTGCTCAAGGGCATCAAGTGCTAGCATATCTTGCTGTGAAATTTCATATCCATCATCGCTAAAGACCTTAGAGCGCAGCTCGTTTAGCTCGTGTGTGTCGGCGCTTTGCTTGGCGCTAAGTAGCTCGCTTATGTGCGCCTTGCTCTCTTGTGGCAGTAGCCCCGCACCAAAGGTATCGGCGCTGATAGGAGCGAGATCTTTTTTGACGTTTTTACCGCTTATCGTTTCGCCGTTTTGCAGTGCCTGCGAGATGTGATACAAGGACGCATTAAGGGCGTTTAGATCAGAGTGGATGAGATCTAGCGTAGTGATGTAAATTTTGCTTTGAGGGTCTGAAATTTTATCCATCAATGCAAGATCGCCGGCTACCACGGCGTTTATACGCTCGAAAAAGTAAAAAAACGAGTTCATATATAGTTGGTGCTCTTGCTTGGAGTTTTGCCTTAGGCTTTGTATCTTTTTTACGAGTTCGTCCGTTTGGTTTGATTTTTGGGCTGAATTTTTTAGCTCCAGCACGACCTTATCGGCAAATGCGCGATCTTTTTCTAAAATTCTCATATTTTCTGCAGACGCATCGCTTGAGTAATCAAGCTCTGCTTTATGCTCTAAAATGACCGCTCTTGTCGTATTTTTGAGTAAAAAATGTTTGTTTATATCGCTGTTTAGGTGCTTTGATAGGGCGATGTCTCCTAAAAATTCATAGCTCATATACGCGCTGATGGCGGCTACGGTGAGGATCGGGAGTAAAAGCGTATAGTTTCGCAGCTTCATTTATGCCTTTCCTTGATATTTGTTCGCGAGCTTGTTTAGCTCGTATACGCGCTCGTTTATGCCGGCGATGAATGCGGCGAAGTCTATCGAGTCGCTATTTTCTAAGGAGTCGTAGATCTTGACGAGGGCGCTCACTCGTAGATTCGTCGCGGGCTCTTTTAGCGTCGTGACGATCTTTTTTATGCTTAGTTTATCTCTTGCGACGATGGCGTTTTGAAGTGCGATCAAGTAGCTTTGCACGCCTTTTGCGAGCAGCGCTAGATACGATGCGAAGTCCACGCTGTTTAAATTTAAAAATTCCCTCGTTTGCTCGAACCATTTATCGTCGAGCACGGCTTGCTCTTTTGCGCCGGATCTTTGCATGCCGTTGCCCCAAAGTAGAGGCATACGCAAGATCGGCTGCTCTTTAGCGGTGTCGTTTGCGAGGGCTTTTGGGATCTCCTCGTTTAGCGTCAGCTCCAGCTCGTAAATTTTATCTTTGTTCGTCATCAAAATTTCATTTGGGACGGCTTTTACGCTCAGTATTTGACCGTCTTTGGATTTTAGGCTTAAATTTATGCCCTCTCGTGCGTCATTTAGCAGGCTTTGCATAAAGCTTGAATTTTCATCTTTTTGGTAGTTCATCGCTATCTCGTCAAGATCGTTATGAGCCGATAGAAAGTCGTTTACGTCGTTATATTTTAAAATTTCAAGCGCTCTTTTACTCATGCCTGAAATTTTATAAAATTTATCATAAACGATCATTTGCGTCTCCTCTCATGATAGCGAGCTTTTGCGCTACGCTTTTGTTCGTGACCTTTGCGATCTCGTCTAGGTCGGCCTCGTGGATTTTATCAAAACTTCCATAAAAGCCGATTAATTTAGCTATGCTGCCGGGCGATATGCCAAGACGCGATAGCTTCGAGCTTTGCAACTCCTCTTTTTGGCGCGTTTTCCTATGAAAGCTGATGACGAAGCGGTGGCTCTCGTCGCGCAGTTTTTGGAAAAATTGCAGCTTTTTGTCGTTCGGACTTAGGCTAAATGTGCCGTTTGGCGTGTAAATTTTATCTTTCGCCTCGCCCTTTGCGCGGTGAGCTTTGGCGTCTACCTTTTCTTTTGCGATGGCGATCACATCGACATTTGCTCCGTAGCTGGCTAAAATTTCACGGGCTAAATTCAAAAGTGCCTCGCCTCCGTCGATGAGCCAAAGATCGGGCGGGCTAAGCTTGTCAAAGCGCAAAGCGCGAGCTATCAGGCTCTCTTTCATCTGTTCGTAGTCGTTTTTCGCCTTTACGTGCATGTGCCTGTAGCCGCTTTTGTCCCACTCTCCTTGCGAGTAACGTATCATCGCAGCGACGTTTGCCTCGCCAAAAAGATGCGAGTTGTCAAAAGCTTCGATGACATAGGGCGTATGCGTTAAGGAAAAATACTCTTTGATCTCTTCAAGTAGCTTGTTGTCGTGTGTTTTTAAATATTTGTTTATGCTCACTTCCGCGTTTTTGGCGGCTATCTCGCAAATTTTGCGTTTATCGCCTATTTTTGGAGAGACGATACTAAATTTCCTCTTGTGTCTTTCATTTAGTATCTGCTCTACTAGTCCCGCGTCTTCAAAACTTTTTAGGGTATAAATTTTACCCGTGGTGACTGGCTGACCCGCAGGGAAGCTCTCTAATATGATGTGCCTATACGCTTCGCTCACATCCTCGTCGGTGCTGCCCTTTGCTCCTGCGATAGTCGTTTTTACGCCGTTTATCTTACCATTTTGCACGCTAAAACGCACCGCGCAAAGCATATTTTTGTCACTGACTACGGCGTAAGCCTCGAAGTCTTCGAGCTTTGCTAGATCCACTTCGACCTTTGTCTGCATGTTTTTTAGCGTCTCTATCTTGTCGCGCGTAGCGGCGGCTTGCTCGAAATTTTCAGCCTTGGCGTAGCTATGCATCAGCTCTTCGAGGCGGGCTATTAGTAGGTTTGGGTTTTGAAGGGCGGCGAGGGCGTCTTGCACGATCTTGTTGTAGTCTTCTTTTGAAATTTTTCCCTCGCAAGGAGCGTAGCAGCGCCCCAGCTGGTGGAACAAACAGGCCTTTTTGCCCTTGACGCAAGAGCTTTTTTGAACGAGGTTGAAATTTAGATAAAGTGCCTCCAGTAGCTCGCCAGCTCCGCTAAAATACGGCCCAAAATAGCGGATATTCGAGCCTTTGACGACTTTTCTGGTGATCTCGAATCGCGGGAATTCGTCGTTTAAATTTATGAAAATATATGGATAAGTCTTGTCGTCTCGCAGGAGGATGTTGTATTTTGGCTTTAGCTGCTTGATAAAGGAGTTTTCAAGTATCAGCGCGTCGGCCTCGCTTGGGGTCACGATGTATTCAAGATGCACGGCCTCGCTTATCATCTTGGCTATGCGGGGGCTGACCTTGTCGGACGCGGCCAGTTCGGGCGTAAATTTAAAATAGCTCTTGACGCGATTTTTTAAAATTTTAGCCTTGCCGACGTAAAGCAGGCGGTTTTGGTTGTCAAAATACTGATAAACGCCGCTTAAACTAGGTAGCGACCTGATCTCGTCAATCAGCACTGAATTTCGCGTTTCTAGCGACTATTATCGCTCTTATCTCTTCAAATTTTTCGTGCAAAATTTCATCTCGTGCAAAATTTTCAAACTCTCCTCTGGCCTTCGGACGTAAAATTTTGCCGGGTTGCGTCGTTTGGGGCTTAAATTTCAGGCTATTGCTCACGAAAAATTTTACCTCGCTCACAGGGGCGAATATGCTCGCGGTATCGACTCTCACGAAAGCTCTTAATAAGCCTTTTATCATAAATATATTACTATCGCGCTTAAGCTCTTGAAGTGCTAGCGGGTGCTTTAGCGCGAAAAACAGCACGTTCGTGCGGACGTAGCAAAAGGCTATCAAATTTTGATGCGCTTTACTCATCAAAGACACGAGCTCGCGGCATTCGTTTGCATTTTTCAACTTTTTAAACAAAGGATTTTCATAGATATGTTCGATCAAAAATTTGGCGTCTTTCATAGGGCGATTTTAGCATTTTTTGTATTAATTTTCTCGATGATCGTTTTTACGGGCTGCGGGTATAAGGACGATCCGTTTTATGACGAAGGCACGAAGCCGCAAAAAGAGAAAAAGGTCGAGAAGATCAACAATCTTTAGGGGTCTAAATTTAAGCTTGGCTTAATAGTGTATTCAGTCTTGTTTAAGTAAAATACATGAATTTTTAAAATTTAAAGGAGAGTAAATGAGGATATTGGGGCTTTTGGGCTTATTTTTTGCGCTTGCGTTCGGTGCGGACGAGGTAGGCGAGAGCGTAAATTTAGCCACGACCTGGGTCGGGATCTTATCGCTTATCATATTTGTCGTGGGGTATTTTTTCATCGCGACGGAAGAGAATTTCCACATAAACAAGGCAAAGCCAGCGATATTTATCGGCACTTTCATGTTCTTGCTGATCGGCCTTTATATGCTTTTAAACGGCATGGACGTGCATCCACTTCAGCATGAGGTCGATCATTTGATCCTTGAGATCGCTCAGATCATATTTTTCTTGATGGTCGCGATGACTTACATCGAGGCTTTGATCGAAAGAGACGTATTTAACGCACTAAAATATAATCTCGTCTCAAAAGGCTACACCTACAAAAGGCTCTTTTGGCTGACTGGAATTTTAGCCTTTTTCATAAGCCCGGTCGCCGATAACTTAACTACCGCGCTCATACTTTCTACCGTGCTCATTACGATCGATAGACATAGCACGAATTTCCTAGTTGCGGGTGCGATAAACATCGTCGTAGCCGCAAACGCAGGCGGTGCGTGGAGTCCTTTTGGCGATATTACGACATTGATGGTCTGGGCGGCTGGCAAAGCTCCATTTTTGGACTTTTTCGCACTTTTCCCGGCATCCATAATCGGTTGGTTCGTTACAGCCTATTTGCTCTCTCGTATTGTACCGGACGGTGCGCCTCATTTTGATGCGACCAAAGAGCCGAAGGTAGTCATCAAAAAAGGCGGCAAGGTCGTCATAGCACTGGGTGCATTTACTATTTTTTCAGCCGTCATGATGCATCAGCTCTTTCATCTGCCTGCGATGTGGGGCATGATGTTTGGCTTTTCGCTACTTAGCCTTTATACTTATATCTACAAAAAAACGAACAAAAACGAAGAGCCGATGCACGTTTTTGCCTATATGTCAAAGATCGAGAACGACACGCTGTTTTTCTTTTTCGGAATTTTAGCCGCCGTCGGTGCGCTGCATTTTGTCGGGTTTTTAAACTATGCCGTTTCACTTTATGATAAATTTGGCGCGACAGCCGTAAATATCGGTGTTGGCTTCCTCTCAGCTATTGTCGATAACGTCCCTGTGATGTCGGCGGTGCTAAAATCAAATCCTGTAATGGGCGCGGATGTAGCCGAGAGTATGAGCCAATGGCTGCTAGTGACCTTGACCGCGGGCATCGGAGGCTCGATGATTAGCTTTGGCTCGGCAGCTGGCGTGGGCGTCATGGGCAAACTAAAAGGAATTTACACCTTTGGCGCGCATATGAAATACGCTTGGATGGTCGTTGCGGGCTATATTGTATCGCTTGTGGTCTGGTATGTGCAGTTTGAAATTTTACATATTTATTTTTAAGGGTTTTTGATGAACAACACTATTATCGTTTTGGACTTTGGCTCGCAGTACACTCAGCTCATCGCTCGCAGACTGCGCGAACAAGGCGTTTATACCGAAATTTTGCCATTTAGCGTAAAGCTTGACGAGATCAAGGCAAAAAAGCCAAAAGGTATCATCCTTAGCGGTGGACCGGCGAGCGTTTATGCCAGCGACGCTTATTTTTGCAATGAAGGCATTTTTAAGCTTGGTTTGCCAGTGCTTGGTATCTGCTACGGTATGCAGCTCATGGCTCACGTCTTTGGCGCGCAGGTCGCTCCCGCCAGCCAGAAAGAATACGGCAAGGGCGAGCTAAATTTACTCAAATCTCATCCGCTTTTTACCGATACGCCGAGCAAGCAAATCGTCTGGATGAGCCACGCTGATTACGTCAAAAACCTGCCAAACGGCTTTGAAGCACTGGCGATAAGCGAAAATTCGCCTTACTGCGTTTTTGGCGATGACAAGCGTAAATTTTATGCGTTGCAGTTTCACCCCGAGGTGCAGCATAGCGAGTTTGGCACGCAAATTTTGAAAAATTTCGCCAAATTTATCTGCGGATGTGAAAGCACGTGGAATATGGGAAGCTTTGCCAAAACGCAAATCGCTAAAATAAAAGAAACTGTCGGCAACAAAAAGGTGCTTTGTGCAGTGAGCGGTGGCGTGGATAGCTCCGTCGTGGCGGCACTTCTTGCGGCTGCGATACCGCAAAATTTGATACTTGTTTTTGTCGATAACGGACTTTTGCGGACTGGCGAGCGCGAGCAGGTCGAGGCGACATTTAGGACGAAGCTTGGCGTGGAGCTAGTTAGTATTGATGCGAGTAAAATTTTCTTAGAGCGCCTTGCGGGTGTGGTAGAACCCGAAAAAAAGCGTAAGATCATTGGCGAGACGTTTATAGAAATTTTTGAAAAAGAAGCCAAAAAGCACGATAACGTGAAATTTCTCGCGCAAGGCACGCTCTACACCGACATCATCGAAAGCTCGGTCGTGGGCGCAGGAAAGACGATAAAAAGCCACCACAATGTGGGCGGACTGCCGGAGTGGATGAGCTTTGAGCTGATCGAACCGCTACGTGAAATTTTTAAAGATGAAGTGCGCCAGCTAGGGCTTGAGCTTGGGCTTTCAAAGGAGCTAGTTTTCCGTCATCCTTTCCCGGGACCGGGGCTTGCCATACGCATAATGGGCGAAGTGAATACCCCAAGTCTCGAACTACTACGCAAAGCCGATGTGATCTTGCGCGACGAGCTAAAAAGTAGCGGCTGGTATAACAAAACGTGGCAGGCGTTTTGCGTGCTATTAAATGTAAATTCCGTAGGCGTCATGGGCGATAACCGCACGTATGAAAACGCCGTTTGCGTGCGCGTCGTGGATGCTAGCGACGGCATGACGGCAAGCTTCTCGCGCCTGCCATACGAGCTACTGGAAAATATCTCTCGCCGCATCATCAACGAAGTAGCGGGTATCAACCGCGTGGTGTATGACATTTCTAGCAAACCGCCTGCGACGATAGAGTGGGAGTAGTGGTAAAAATATCGGCATGCAACAGCATTTGAGCATTATTAGAAAGGTATAATCATGAATTTTTCTCCACAAGATATGGATGTAAAAACACTGTTTAAAACGTACCCAACTTTTAGGATACCCGTTTTTCAAAGGGATTATTCTTGGGATAAGCAGTTTTATAAAAGATTCATAGATGATATTATTAGTGGTATAAAGTCGGCAGGAGACAGTTTATCTAATAATGTGTATTTTATTGGAACTATGGTTTTTTCTGGAAATTCTAACGAGAATAGTATAGATGTGGTCGATGGTCAGCAAAGATTAACTGTGATTACAATATTATTGTCAGTAATTTCAAATAAATTAATGGAATGCGGAGAGAAAGGTTTATCTGATGCAACTTTTAGATATGTTAAAGATATTAATGATAATGACGAACCTATAAGGCATTTGATCAGTGATACGTCATATCCGTATTTTGATTGTTATGTGCAATCTAAAGAAAAAACCAATATCCCGGAAGTAGAAACAGAGGAAGAAGAAAACATAAAGCAAACTTACGATTTTTTTAATATATATTTATCATGTGAGAAATTAAAAGAACAAAATTTGGTCTTTAAAGATTTTGACTATGTGAAGATTTTACTAGCAGTTAGAGATCAAATTCTTGAGTCAAAACTTATCGCTATAGTAACCAGTGATAAAGATAGTGCATATATGATTTTTGAAATTTTAAATGCTAAAGGTAAAAATCTTGCAAGTATAGATCTTATTAAAAACATAGTTTTTGAAAAGTTGCACAATGATAAAAATGGAGGAATTGGCTATGCAGAAAGTGTTTGGGAAGGGGTTAAAAAAACTTTAAGAGACAGAGATGGCTCAATAGGTTTAGCAACCTTTTATAGACATTATTGGATATCTAAATTTAAAAAAGAAACAAACAATAAGCTTTATGATTCGTTTAAGTCTTATATAAAAAAAGATGAATACCTTGATTTTTTAAAAGATTTAGAAAAAGAGTCAAAGATTTATATTAGTATTGTTAATCCAAAAATAGAAGATTACAGTAATAGGCAAGAATATAAATGGTTAGTTCAAAGTCTACAATCTTTTGGAAGTATATTTAATGTGGTACAAAGCAGAATTATATTACTAGCGCTATTAGATATAAAAAAAAGGGAGCTAATTTCAACTTCAAGTTTTAAAAAGGTAATTCAATACCTTGAAAATTTTATTTTCGCATATACAAATATATCAAAGAAACAGGCTAATATATATGAGACCAATTTTTCTAAATTGGCAATCAAGTTAAGAAAAACACAAAGTAAAAGCGATACAAATACGATTCTTAATGAATTACTCTACGATACTTTTAACTCTAAATTGCCGAAGTATGAGGAATTTGAAGAGGGTTTTGTTAAGTTGGCATATAGCGGAAGAAAAAATTTACCAACAAACGTATTGGCTAAATATGTTTTAAAGAAGCTTAATCAATATTTTGAGAAAAAGGATTTTTTCTCTGATGATACTTCCGTAGAACACATTATAAATGAAAAATCAGAAGATAATGATACTTGCTTGATTGGCAACCTAATTTGTTTAGAGACTCAACTAAATAATGATGCTAGTGATTTAAAATATATTGAAAAAAGGGAAGTTTATAATAAATCAAAATATGAGCAAGTTAAAACTTTTATTTCAGAATATTCAGATTTTGATATTGAAGCAGCTAAAGTTCGTTCTAAAAAAATGGCTAGAGAGTATTATGATTTTATTATTTGCTATAATTGATTAGGGAATTTAAGAAAACAAGAACTGAAATTATTATGAAGCAAATCTGCATCATTTTAGCACATCCTTACGAGAGAAGTCTAAATGTGGCTATTGCGAACGTAGCGGCAGAAAAACTGCAAAATAGCGGCTACGAGGTTAAATTTCACGATCTATATAAAGAGAAATTTAACCCGATCCTTAGCGGCACTGAGCTCGTGAGCGACGAAAGCTACGATGAGCTGTTAAAAGTGCATCAAAAAGACATCGCAAACGACCACGGTATCGTGATCGTTCATCCAAATTGGTGGGGCGAGCCGCCAGCCATCCTAAAGGGCTGGATTGATCGCGTGCTAAGGCAAGGAGTGGCCTACGATTTTGCGCCGGGTGATAACGGCGGCGGGCTTCCGATAGGGCTTTTAAAAGCTGAAGCCGCCGTAGTCTTTAACGCCTCCAATACCCCCGAGGCCAGAGAAAACGAGATATTCGGCGATCCGCTGGAAAGAATTTGGAAAAGCTGCATTTTTGATTTTTGTGGCGTGAAAACCTTTGAGCGGCTGATGTTTAGAGTGGTTGCGGATAGCGACGAGGTCGAGCGAAAGGTCTGGTTAGAGCAGGTCAAAGGGGTGCTAGATAGACGCTTTCCTGGGCTTGCGTAATTTTGTAAAAAAATGGCTTAAATTTGCCAAAAAGAGATAATCCTTATCAACAAATCGTCCAAAAAATTTAGCTACAATGACGCGTAAATTTACGAAAGGAAGAAAAATGAGTAAAATTTACAATCTAAATGCCGATACGAAAGTGATCGCTAAAAGCGTCGTTAGCAAGAGAATTTTTGATTGCGAGAATGCTCACGTCGACGTGTTTGCTTTTGACGCCGGCGAGGAGCTAGATCATGAGATGCTATTTTGCGACAGTCTCGCGTGGGTCGTAGAGGGCGAGGCGAGCTTGCTTTACGGCGAGCGAAATTTCACGCTCACGGACGAGACGGCGTGTCTGATAGAGAAAAAGGTCTGGCGAAAGCTAGTGTTTAACAAACCGACGAAATACGTCTCAATCGATTTTAAGGAGGATTTGATGATAGAGCATTTAGACAAGGCGAGTGTTTTTAGCTTGGTGGATGCGGTGGCATACGAGGAGGGCAAGATCGTGAGCAAGACGCTTGTCAAAAATGAAAATGGCTCAATGTCGCTCATCTCGTTTTCAAAAGACCAGCAGCTCAGCACTCACGCAGCTCCCGGCGATGCACTGCTGATCGCACTTGATGGCGAGATGAAGCTAACGATTGCAGATGAGCACTTTGACATCAAAAAGGGCGATACTATCGTGCTTCCGGGCAAGATCCCGCATGCATTAAAGATCGCTGATAAATTTAAAATGCTACTTATCGTAACAAAGGATAAGATGTAAATTTGCTAAGCGACTACCCACTGGCGGTCGCTTTGACCTATCGATCGGCGTTTCGAGCGAAATTTGATCTTATAAAGTAACGTTATCGCCGATCTTTGTGCTTTCTGTTTTTATGGCTCTTTTAGATGCTTTACATTACATACTCTTAACAAGACTTTGCTGCTAGCTCCCACTGCACACGCTACTCGTAGCTCTTAGAGGAGATCGGTACCCTGTAATATCGGTATAAAATTTATGGTATAATTTTTTTATACCAAATTTTGACAAAGGTAAATTTATGAAAAATCCCTTTCCTTTCGAGACTTTGGCTGATGGTTCGACATTTTACGGACGCGAAAAAGAGCTCGCGCAGATATATAAATTTGCTAAAAATTCCGCAAATCTACTCATCTACTCAAAAAGGCGTATGGGTAAAACCACGCTCATAAAAGAGTTTATGAGACGGCAAAAGAGCGAATTTGCCTGCATTTACAGTGACATTTTTGATATCACATGCGGCGAGGATTTCGTGAGAGAGCTTCTAAAAAATACCGCCAAATCGCAAGAACATACCTTTAAAACTACGTTTAATACGCTGCTTTCAAAGCTAAAACGCATAAGCTTTGAGATCACGCTCGATCCAAACACCTACGAGCTGTCCGCAAATCCTATGATAAAAAATGCGAATTTCGATGAGGCAATGGACGATTTGTTTGCTATGCTGACTGAAATTTCAAAGGATAAAAAGGTCGTTTTTATAATCGATGAATTTCAGCAGATCGCCGAGTTTAAGGAGCTTAAGATCGATGCCAGGCTGCGTAAATTTATGCAGCAAAGCAAAAATATCTCGTTTGTATTCCTCGGCTCAAAAAGGCATGTTCTAACCTCGCTTTTTAGCCATAAGATGCCTCTTTTTGAGATGGCGACCCACCTCGAGCTAGGCGGCATAGAGCCAAACGCAGCCTACGAATACGCAAAGGAATTTCTAAGCGTTTCGCGAGTGCAGATGAAAAATTTATTCGATCTTTGTAGGTCCGACACGAAGCTCGTTCAAAATATCTTGTATTTCGTCTATGAAAATGAAAAAACGCTTGATGCAAACAGCGTCAAATTGGCCTTTAACACACTTTTGCAAAGCAAAGACGGTGCATATAGGCTGCTTTTTGACACATTTACGAGCAATCAAAAAAAGGTGTTGGAGATGATCGTTTCGCAGCAAAAAGAGTATTTTAAAGCCAGTGTTTTATCCAGCCACAACATCAGCAAAACATCCGTGCAAGCGGCACTCAAACAGCTTTTTGCAAGAGAGATCATAGACAAAGAAGACGGAGCGTATTTCGTGCCGGAAACGACGTTTGGCTTTTGGCTGGAAAAGATTTTTAGAGACAAATGATGCTGGAAGTGCAAAATGAAACGCTTGCATTTAGCCCCGTATTTGATGAAAATTCTAAAATTTTAATCCTGGGCTCATTTCCTTCGGTCGTTTCGCGTAGGCTGGGATTTTATTATGCAAATCCGCAAAATCGCTTCTGGCAGGTGCTAGCGCAAATTTTCGACTCGCCTTTGCCGAGCAGCAAAGATGAAAAGATAAATTTTCTTTTAAGCCACCAGATAGCCATCTATGATGCCGCACTTTCGTGCGAGATAAAGGGCTCTAGCGATGCGAATATGAGAGAGGTGACACCTGTAAATTTAAGTGTGATCTTTTCGGTCGCAGACATCTCGCAGGTCTTTGCAAACGGTGCTAAGGCCTATGAAATTTCAAAAAAATTTTTAGAAGCGGACATAGAAAAAGCCACTAAAAACAAGATCATCCAGCTGCCCTCCACAAGTCCTGCAAATGCTAAATTTAGCCTGCGTGAGCTAGTGAGTCGGTGGCAGGTCGTAAAAAACTTTGTGGTATAATCACGCCAAAAAACAAGAAAAAGCATGCGGAAAAAACACAATTCACGATTATTTTTACTTCTATTTTTAGGTGCTCTCTCGGCTTTTGGTCCCTTTGTGACCGACCTTTATCTACCGGCCCTACCGTCGATCACGACGTGGTTTGATACGAGCGTGTCGGCTACCCAGCTCACGCTTAGCACATCGATGGCCGGGCTTGCCATAGGACAGCTCATAATAGGTCCTATCAGCGATAAATTCGGCCGCAAAAGGCCACTTACCATCTCGCTCATCATTTACACGATCAGTACCATTTGCATATTTTTTGCACAAAGCATCGAAATTTTCATCTTTATGCGCGTCATTCAGGGGCTTGCGAGCGCCGGAAGCCTCGTCATCTCTCGTGCAGTGGTGAGCGATCTATACAGCGGTCATGAGATGACTAAATTTTTTGGACTGATGATGGTGATAAACGGCATCGCGCCGATCATTTCGCCTATCGGAGGCAGCTTTTTGCTGAAATTTACCGACTGGCGCGGAATATTCGTGGTCTTAAGCATCATCGGCGTTTTGCTGTTTGTCGCAAATTTCAACTTCAAAGAGAGCCTGGACGAGCCTCGCCGTATAAAAGCGCCTTTGCTCGAGACCTACGGCGTTTATAAGCAAATTTTGATAAACAAAACGTTCATGCTTTTTGTAGCTATACAAACTTGCGCGCTTGGTACGATGTTTGCCTATATAGCGTGCTCGTCGTTCATTTTTCAAGATTTTTACGGACTTAGCTCGATGAGCTATAGCGTGTGCTTCGCCTCAAACGGCCTAGCCCTTGTCATCGGCTCGCGCACGGCTAGCTTTTTAAAGGACAAAACGGCTCTAAGGATCGGCGTTTATGGCATATTTACCTCAAGTATCGTGGTGGGGCTTATTTTGACGGCTAAATTTCACGTTTATGCCGTTATAGTGGCGTTTTTCATCATGCTTTTGTTTATCGGCTTCATCCTGCCTACCGCATCGTCGCTAGCCATGAATAGCGCCAGAAGATACGCCGGCTCGGCCTCTGCGGTGCTTGGATTTTGTCCGTTTTTCCTAGGCGGTATCGTCTCTCCGCTAGTGGGGCTTGGCGATATTTTCTACTCCAGCTCGCTTACGATGCTTGTTTGCACGTTGCTTGCATTGACGGCGTTTTTTAAGGTGATGAGGGGCGGACACCTGCAAAATGGCTGAAATTTATCTCGTCTCAAACACTCCCTCAAACGATGAGAGCGTGATAAACCTGCCTGTAAGCGAGATAAAATTTTTAAAATTTGGTCTAAATTTAGATGAATTTGACGCGCTCGTGGCGACCTCTAAAAACTCTTTCAAGGCCTTAGAATTTAATCATATAAAAATAAAGTCGGATATGC
The DNA here is from genome assembly GCF_013372125.1 of Campylobacter curvus. NCBI lineage: Bacteria > Pseudomonadati > Campylobacterota > Epsilonproteobacteria > Campylobacterales > Campylobacteraceae > Campylobacter > Campylobacter curvus. The sequence continues at coordinate 549,878 of NZ_CP053826.1, forward strand.
AAATTTACGCTATCGGCGAGCCGTGCGCCAAAGCCGCCAAGAGATGTGGCTTTAGTAAAATTTATACTGCTAAAAATTCTCACGGAGGCGAATTCGCCGCTGAAATTTCACCTCTTTTAAAAGGCAAAAAGACGCTTTATCTAAGAGCTAAAAGCATCGTTTCAAATTTAGGTGAAATTTTAAAGCGAAAGGGCATTTTAGTAAGCCAGATTGTAGCCTATGAGAGCGTTTGCGCTAGGCTTGACAAAGAAAAAATGCCGCCTGAAAATAGCGTTTTGATCTTTTCCTCTCCGTCAAACGTTAAAAATTTTATCCTCAATTTTGGCTGGCTTGATAGCTACAAAGCCGTAGCCATCGGTGAAACGACGGCAAAAGAGCTGTCGAAATTTACGAATCCCATCGTGAGTGCGAGGCAAGAAATAAATGCCTGTGTAGAGCTTGCCAAAACGTTACTTTAAGCAAAAAATCTATATAATTTTAAAGCCTGAGTGAAGCGAGTCAGCATTTTACGGGGTCCAACACTTTTATGTTAGCGAAGACGTACAGGTGCTATGCGATGTGATTTCGTTTGAGTGCGAAAGCGCGAGAGATTGCAACCTTGAGGCGCTTGTCTATTTGCAAGATTGGCTTTGTTTACGGGCCACTCTTTTATGCGACGCTCACTTGGGTTTTTAAATTTACGGAGACAATATGAATATCCTCATCGTAGGAAATGGCGGCCGTGAGTATGCCATCGCCCTGAAGCTAAAAAGCGAAAAAAATCCTCCCAAACTCTACTTTGCGCCAGGCAACGGCGCCACCTCTGAACTTGGTGAAAATTTAAAGATAAAAAATCACAACGAGCTGGCGGATTTTGCCAAACGAAACGATATAAATTTGACCATCGTAGGTCCGGAAGCCCCGCTAAGCGAGGGGATCGTAGATGTCTTTAAGGCGCACGGGCTTTTGATATTTGGACCGAGCAAGGCCGCCGCGAGACTTGAAGCGAGTAAGGCTTTCATGAAGGATTTTTTAGCAAGAAACGGCATAAAAACGGCAAAATATCTAAACACAGACGATAAAAACGAAGCGTTTAAATTTATAGACTCTTTAAGCGTGCCGGTGGTCGTAAAGGCTGACGGTCTATGCGCAGGCAAAGGCGTGATAATCGCAAAAACTCATGACGAAGCAAAGGCCGCCGTTAGCGATATGCTAAGCGGAGATAGCTTTGGCGAGGCCGGCAAACGCGTAGTGGTCGAGGAATTTTTGGATGGATTTGAGCTCAGCTTTTTTGCCATCTGCGACGGGGAAAATTTCTTCAGCCTTCCTGTGGCGCAAGATCACAAGCGACTTTTAGATAACGACGAAGGGCCAAATACCGGCGGCATGGGGGCTTACGCACCAAGTCCGCTAGCGACTCCTCATCTCATAAAACGCGTAGAAAACGAGATCGTAGCACCGACGCTAAGAGGCATGAAAGCTGAGGGCAATCCCTTTTGCGGAGTGCTTTTTGTAGGGCTCATGATCGTAAATGGCGAGCCTGTGGTGCTTGAATTTAACGTTCGTTTCGGAGATCCGGAGTGTGAGGTCTTGATGCCTTTAATAGACGCAAATTTAAGTGAAATTTTACTAAACGCCGCCAGCGGGAATTTAGACAAGATAGACTTTAGACTAAAAGATGAATTTGCCGTAGGGGTCGTGATGGCAAGTAAAAATTATCCATATAAAAGCACCCCTAAAGCAAGGATAAATATAAAAAATATCCCGCAAAATTCTCACGTAGCCTACGCCGGAGTGAGCGAGGAGGCGGGCGAGATCTATGCTGATGGCGGGAGAGTGCTCGTTTGCGTCGGATGTGCAAAGAGCATAAAACAAGCTCGCGACAAGGCGTATGAGCTTTGTGAAAACGTGAAATTTGACGGCATGCAATACCGCAAAGATATCGCTTGGCAGGTGCTTAAATGAACATGGGTCTGGTAGAGAAACTAGAGCGCGAAAACATCTCGCTGGCGAGCTTTTCAAAGAGGATTTACGCTTATTGCGTAGATGAGGTTTTGATAAGCATTTTGTTTATGGCGATCTACTGGGACGCATTTAACACGGCAAACACCTACGAGCAGGTCATAGCGCTGGTTTCTAGCCTCATTTGGCAGCTTATGGTGCTAAAAATTTTATATCAGACATTTTTTACGTGGTATTATGGGGCGAGCCTTGGTAAGATGGCTTTTAAGATAGTCTGCATCGATGCTCAAATTTTGGACAAGCCAAGCTTTATGGCAAGCCTATCTAGGGCCATGATGAGAGTCGTCGGCGAAGCGTGCTTTTATCTGGGTTTTGCGTGGGCTTTTGGCAATGAGGCGCGCCAAACATGGCACGACAAGATAGCAAGAACGGTCGTCGTAGATGTTCTTTAGAATTTTCATTTTTATCTCACTTTGCCTTTTACAGGCATTTGCCGCTACCGAGGATGTGCAGCTTTTAGCCGATGACGTCAAACAAGAAAACGGCATCGTGACCGCGAACAAAAACGTCGTCGTTTATTCGCAAAACTATCTAGTCACGGCAGACTGCGCAGTATACGATCAAAACAGCTCCATAATCGAGCTTTTCGGTAACGTAAATATGATGAAAGGCAAAAGCGAAATTTCACGCTCCAACTACGCCAAGCTAAATTTAAAAAATAACGACAGCGCCTTTGAAGCGCTTTTTATGATGAACAAAGATATGGAAGTCTGGATGAGGAGCGACGAGAGCAGCTCTGACAGCGAGTATTACCGTACGAAAGGCGCGATCGTCTCAAGCTGCAATGTCCAAGACCCCGACTGGAGCATAACCTCAAGCTCGGCGATGCTAAACAAACAAAGCAAATTCTTGCACATGTTTAATCCCGTCTTTCATCTAGGCTCCGTGCCAGTATTTTATCTGCCGTATTTTGGATTTTCGACCGATACTACGCGCAGGACCGGGCTTTTGCCACCGGAGCTTGGATATAGCAAAAAAGAGGGATTTTACTACAAACAGCCGATATATTTCGCTCCTTATAATCAATGGGACTTGGAGCTTGACCCGCAGATCCGCACCTCTAGGGGCACTGGAATTTACGGAGCGTTCAGGTTTGCCGATTCGCCTGATTCTAGAGGTGCGATAAGCTTTGGAGCCTTTACGGACAAGCAAAGCTACCGCAACAAACAGCAAAGTCAAAACTCAAATAACGCAAATTTAAAAAACAAGACCCACAAAGGCATCGGGTTTAACTACGAGCGCGATAAGCTCGTGAAGTATCTTACGGAGGTTGACCTGCAAGAGGGGCTTTGGATAGATGCGACAAAGCTAAATGACATAGAGTATCTAAATTTAAAGGGTCAAGGCGACGATTATGACTCGCTGGTGACCTCTAAATTTAACTACTTCATCGCAAACGATAAGCATTATTTGGGCGCATACGCAAAATACTACATCGATACCGAAAAGATAGGTAGCAAAAACGAAAACAAAGACACGCTACAAGAACTTCCGACGCTTCAGTATCATAAATTTACCGATAATATCGTTTTGCCAAATATTTTGTATTCGCTTGATCTGCAGTCTCACAGATATGACCGCAGGATAGGCGTGACGGCAACTCAGTATGAATTCACGCTGCCGATATCTTTGCATATCCCGCTATTTGACGATCTTGCGACGTTTTCGTTTTATGAAAATTTATACGCATCTCATATAAATTATGCGGATAAGATAACAGGCCCTACCGATCATGGCGAAGACAAGACGGCAGATTACGTGAATAATTATCATAAATTCACGCTTCACACCGACCTTGCAAAGGCCTATGAGAGCTTTTTCCATACTATAAATTTTGGTACCGAGTATCTTATACCAGGATACAACAAAGGCCGCTTGGACGATAAATTTATATATAGTGATGATTATGATTATAGTAAAGATAACGGTAAAGATTATATGCCAGGAAAGTATGAAAATTTCCTCGCTCAAGAGAAAAACAAAGAGGAGGTCTCGGCATACGCGACGCAATATTTTTACACCTCCGAGGGCAGGAAATTTTTGCGTCACAGCATTTCGCAGGGATATTACACCGATGATGATAAATACTCGAATTTAAAAAATGCGATCTATTTTTATCCGTTTAGCAATCTAAGCATTTACAATAGGCTCGAATACTCACACACGGATAAGGAATTTAAAAAGCTTCAAAGCGGCCTCACTTATACACATGAGCGCTTTACGGCGAACATCTTGCATACTATGAAGAAGAATTCAAACGCAGATAAAGACAGCTATCTCACGACATCGGCCAGCCTCAAGCTACCTGCGCAGTATAGGCTCGTTACCGGTCTTCAATACGATCTAGAGCGAGACTATACCAAGAGCTGGCGCGTAGGAGTGCTGCATCAAAGAAAATGCTGGAACTACGGACTGATCTTTCAAAAAGATATAGAGCCAACTACTACTACCAGCGGCTCTGCGATGACTAGGAAAAACGGCGTTTATTTCACGGTGAATTTCTATCCGATGGGCGGGGTGCATTATGACTTTTCGGTCCAAAAAGATCAAAGCAGCGGAAGCAACTGATGGCTGAAAATAATGTCGTAAATTTCAAAGATCAGCTAGAAGCCGCGGCGAAGCTGGTTGAAATTTTGCCTAAAAAGGAGCTGGTAGACGCTAAAACTATCGTAGTTTGTATGTCGCTTGACTCGGTCATCTTGACAGATGCGGTTTGCAGGAGTCTCGCACTAAGCTACGAGATGCTTTTTAGCGAGCCGATAGCCGCGCCAAATAACCCTGAATGTGACATAGCGATCGTGAGCGAGACCGAGGATATCGTGCTAAACGACGAGCTCATACGCGCGTTTAATATCAGCTACGACTTCGTCTACGGCGAGGCGCATAGAAAATATGAGGAGAAAATTTTAAAAAACGTTTATAAATATAGAAAAGGAAATTTGATAGGCGAGCTAAAAGATAAAAATATCTTGCTCATCGACGAGGGCTGCGAGACGGGACTGACCGCTCTGGTTTGCATAAAGACGCTGATGGACGTAAAGGTAAAATCTATCGCTTACGCCACGCCTGTGATAGCGACTGATGTCGCAGCCAGCCTTAGCGATATGGTAGATGAAATTTACACGGTCAACAAAATCGTGAATTTCATCGATGTGGATTCGTATTATGATAAAAAGATAGAGGCTACGGGCGAGCGGATAATGTCTATTTTGGAAGATAGCCCTTATTACTTACCACTGCAAAAACAACAAGGAGAAAAGAATAATGCAATATAGTATAGAAGTCAACAATCAGGTCGAAATTTTCGATCTAAACAAAGTCGCCAAACAAGCGGCTGGAGCGGTGATGCTTCGTGTGAAAAACACCGTGGTTTTAGCGACTGTCGCACGCGATGACGTGCAGGTCGAGGAGGACTTTTTACCTCTTACGGTGCAATACATCGAAAAAGCGTATGCCGCAGGCAGAATTCCGGGCGGCTATGTCAAACGCGAGACTAAGCCTGGCGACTTTGAGACCTTGACGGCGCGCATCATCGATCGCTCTCTTCGTCCGCTTTTTCCAAAAGGCTACGCATATCCGACTCAGATCGTAGTCATGGTGTTATCGGCCGATCCTGAAGTTGATTTGCAAGTGGTAGGCTTGAATGCCGCAAGCGTAGCGCTTTATCTTAGCGATATCCCGGTAAATCGCCCGGTCTGCGGTGTGCGAGTAGGCTACATAGACGATAAATTCGTGATAAATCCTAGCAACAGCGAGCTAAAATCAAGCGCACTCGATCTTTATGTAGCAGGCACGAAAGACGAGCTTTTGATGATAGAGATGAGGAGCATAGCTCAGCAAAGCTCACAGATCATACCTATAATCGCGATCGATCCGATGATGGATCCTAGCCTAAACGATAGCATAACTCAAAAGCAAGATATGAACGAATTTAGCGAGGATAAGATAGTAGAGGCGATAGACTTTGCCGGCAAAGCGATACTACGCGCCAGCAATGCCTACGAGGAGGCCTTTAAAGAGCATAAAAAAGAAGACGCGGTTTTGGAGCTAAAGCCCGAGATAGAAAACGAAAATATCGCTATTTATATCGATAAATTTTATAAAAACGACGTGAAAAACGCTATCAACCAAATGGCAAAGAGCGAGCGCGCAAGCGAGCTTGGCAAGATCGCAAAGCAAATAGCAAGCGATGAAGTCGCACAAAAAGAGGGCTGGGAAGAGGGCGTGATAAGCAACGTCCTTGGTAAATATAAAAAGAAGATCGTAAGAGAGCAGATCATAAATGAAGGCGTCAGAGCCGACGGACGCGCGCTTGATGAGGTCAGACCTATCAGCATAGAGACAAATGTGCTTCCAAATGCGCACGGCTCATGCTTGTTCACACGCGGTCAGACGCAAGCTCTGGTAGTAGCTACTCTTGGCACTGACGGCGATGCGCAGATGTATGATATATTGACCGAAAAAACGGCCCTCATAGAGAAATTTATGTTTAATTATAATTTCCCGGGATTTAGCGTCGGTGAAGCAAGCCCGCTAAAAGCACCCGGTAGGCGCGAGCTAGGACATGGAAATCTCGCAAAACGCGCGCTTGCTCCTAGTATAGACGTGAATTCTCCATATACCATACGCCTTGTTTCTGAAATTTTAGAAAGTAACGGCTCTAGCTCGATGGCTAGTGTTTGTGGCGGTGCTCTCGCACTTCGCGCAGCCGGTGTGGATACTCAAAAGCTAGTCGCCGGTGTTGCTATGGGACTTGTTTTTGAAGGTGATAAGCACGCTGTTTTGACCGATATAATGGGACTTGAGGATCATGACGGAGATATGGACTTTAAGGTAGCGGGCTCAAGTGAGGGCATAACTGCACTTCAGATGGATATAAAGCTTGGCGGTATCAGCCTTGAGGTGCTTAAAGAAGCGCTTTATCAAGCAAAGCGCGGCCGCGAGCATATATTAAATTTAATGCATCAAGCCGATAGCAAAATAGAAGTAAATGAGGATGTGTTACCAAAACTAGAGCTCTTTAGCGTCGATCCTAGTAAGATAGTCGATATCATCGGGCAAGCCGGCAAAACAATAAAAGAGATCATTGAGAGATTCGAGGTCTCGATAGACCTTGACAGAGAAAAGGGCGAGGTCAAGATCGCAGGCGGTGCAAAGAAAAATGTCGATGCGGCGAAAGACTATATAATCTCTATCACGTCAAAAGAAAATTCCAGAGGCTTTGGTAAAAAGCCGCACGGACACGACAGGCGCGATAAAGATAGGCAAAAGCCGACATTTAATATAGGAGATGAGTTTGACGGAGTAGTAAAAAGCGTTGTGGATTTTGGAGCGTTCATAGAGCTAAAAGACGGCGTAGACGGACTACTTCATATCTCAAAGATCAAAACGCCGCTAAATGTAGGCGATAGGCTGAAAGTATGTGTGAGTGAACAAAAAGGTAACAAAATTTCACTCTCTTTGGTCGAATAAATTTTAAAAGGACGGGCATGAAATATAAGAAGATATTGTTTCCAATCGGTGCCGGAGATGACATAGAGCCGCGCATATACGGTGCATTGAAGGTCGCGAAATGGTTTAATACCCATATCGAAGTCTTGACTTGCCAGCTTGATCCAAGTGTCGTTTATAACATGAAAATGACGCTTCGCGGAGGTGTGCTTTTTGAGGAATTTTTAAAGTCTGCCAAGGCAGAGCTCGCCGTCGAACACGAGCTCAATGAGAAAAAATTTAATAAAATTTGTAGTGAGCTTAACATAAAAATAAGCGATGAAGTGATAGAGGGAGAGTGCACCGCAAAATTCGTCGTGTATCAAGGGAAACGTAGCGCCATCGTCGAGCAAGAGTCTAAATTTTGCGATATGGTCGTAGCTGCCGTGCCGATAGACGGCAAGATAACCGGGACATTCGAGTCTGCGGTCATCAAAAGCGGTAAAAACGTCATCGCCATACCTAGGAATTTACACGAATTTAGCGCAAATAATATCTTGGTCAGCTGGACTGCGACACCGCAGAGCTCAAGAGCGCTTACGAGCTCGCTTGATCTACTAAAGCGTGCCAAGAAGGTGCACTGCATAACATCTAAGGCTAGCTTGGGTGATAATGCCGAGATAAACCTTAAAAAGCTTGAGGAGTATTTCAAGCTTCATGGCATAAGCGCGACTTTTGAGGTCATAGATACGACGGCTATCCCGGGAGAGGCGCTTTTAAGGGTCGCAAAAGATACAAATTCGGATCTCATAGTAGCAGGTAGGCACGGAGAAAACGGACTCATGGAGATGGTGCTTGGCGGAACGTCGAGATTTTTCTTAGAGCATACTACGATCCCGGTATTTATGTAAAATTTATGGCAGGGTGATCCTGCCAAATATCTACTTTAAGCTTCTTTGTTCTTATTTTGATTGGCTATTAGCTTTTAAAAGTAAGCATATAAGTAAATCAAAAAATGAACACTTTTAAATGCTTCATAGACTGTTTTTATAAAATAACGCCATCACCAACAAAATTTAATGGTTAGCCACCCTCTTTGCTCTGCCTTGAAGTGCCTTGACTGCTTTACAACCACGCCTAAAGATACTCCCAATCTTTGCCAAGAGGTTCAGCCTCTAGCTCGCCTCTCTTAAAAGCCTCAAAGTCTGTTTTTATCTCTTGTCTTATATCCTCTAAAGCGTCTATTTGTGTCCGCTCTTTAGTGTCTGTAGCCAGCTGCTTACTAAATGCTATTATTTTGCTGATGATATTCTGCATAGCCTTAGCTCCTTATAGTGTTCTTGCGTATTTTAGCATATTTGTTGGTTAGTAAGACATTTATTCAAATCATTAATGAACCGTAAAGTACCTCTAGCCTATCGATAAACGGCAGTAGCTCTTTAGCCACCCTTAGCCTTATCTTATAGTATCCGCCACTAGTCTTTAAAAGTGAGTGCATAAATTCTTAATCCCAAATCGAAATAATGATTATATTTGTGTATCGTTTTGTGTATCAAAAACGGATACATCAAACAAAACATAAACAAAACTTAGGATATTTGATATCTGTAAAAGTGGCTTTAAAGCCCTTTATATCGAAGTAGTAAAGAAAGTGGTGCGACCAGCGAGATTTGAACTCGCACACCTAACGGCACTACCCCCTCAAGATAGCGTGTCTACCAATTCCACCATGGTCGCGGATATGAAATTTAGCCCGAATTCGGGCTAAATTTAACCAAGCATCGGGTTTGCGTAAAGAACGATCAGTGTGATAACAAGTGCGTAGATGACTTGTGCTTCGATCATCGCAAGCGCGATAAACATCGTAGTCATAAGTTTGCTGCCTACGCCAGGGTTTCTGGCTGTTCCGCTGATAGTAGCCGCTGCGGTGTTACCCATACCGATAGCGCCGCCAAGAGCTGCAAGACCTAGGCCTATACCGGCTGCGATAACAGAATACGATCTGATCATCTCGCCGTCAGCTCCAAAAGCGAACGCAGCAAGAGATACGATCAATAAAACGATTTTTTTCATCATTGCTCCTTTGTGATTTAAGCTCGTTCGGATCTGTCCCCTACTAAAACTTTTAAGCCCGTATCATACAAAAATAAAGCTTTGTTTTTCTTAAAATTTAGGCTGTTTTTGACTAAGTGATGAAATAACGATTATAAATTTGTTTCAAATAAAAACATCAAAATTTTAAAAGCCATTGAAAATTCGCGAGCTTAGAAAAATAAAAGTTTTTTTATGGTATCGTCGAAACTATTTAATTCGGATTTAAATTAGGGCTTAAATGATAAATGAAAAATTCTCCAAAATAGGCTTCGTCCTTGCTATGGCCGGCTCTGCCGTCGGCCTTGGCAATGCGTGGAAATTCCCGACTATGGTCGGCAACAACGGCGGCTCGGCGTTTATAGTTTTATATTTGGTTTTGACGTTTTGCGTCGCGTTCGTCGCATTTTTGGCTGAACTTAGCATAGGAAAGCTCGGCGAGAGCGATGTCGTAAGCTCGATTTATAAGCTCGCTCCAAAGCACAAAAGAGCATGGTCGCTGTCAGGATTTTTCATGATAGGTGCGGTGCTCATAGCCTCTTTTTATATGGTCGTGATCGGCTGGATACTAAAATACATCTACCTAAGCTTTGGTAAGCTTCCTGTGACGAACGAACAAGCCGGAGCCGAATTTGACAGTCTGCTTACAAACGACGCATTCAGCGCTATTTTATGTTTTAGTATCGTATTTTTGATCGTATTTTTCGCGGTTTCAAAAGGCATAAAAAGCGGTATAGAAAGGCTTAACGTCTGGATGATGCCAAGCTTGTTCGTGCTACTGTTTGGCATGCTTTGTTACTCGCTTACGATGAGCGATGGCTTTGTGAAGGCTGCGAAATTTTTATTCGTGCCAAATTTTGACGCTATAAGCGCAGATACGCTCCTACAAGCGCTCGGTCTCGCTTTTTTCTCGCTTTCCATGGGTGTTGGCGTGATCCCGACCTACGCTGCAAATTTACCCGAGCGCACGAATCTCATAAAATCGACCCTTTCTATCATTTTTATAAATATATTGATAGGTATAATGATGGGGCTAGTCGTTTTTACCTTTATATTTGCCTACGGAGGCGACACGACGCAAGGCGGTCCGGGACTGATATTCGTTTCGCTAGCGACGCTCTTTGCAAAGCTTGGCGTAATAGGAAATGTCATGGCTGTGGCGTTTTTCGTATCGCTGCTTTTTGCCGGAGTGACGAGTGCGGTCTCCATGATAGAGCCGTTTGCTTATTATCTTGTTAGAAAATTTGACTTCACGCGCAAAAAAGCGCTCGTTTATATAGGAATCTTGGTCTACGTGCTAGGCATAGCCTGCGTGCTTTCGTATTACAAGCCTACAGCTCAAAATTTCAGTGTATTTGGCAAGCCGATGTTCGATGCGTTGGACTATCTCACGTCAAATATAATGATGCCAATCGGTGCGATAATATTTAGCGCCTTTGTAGGCTGGGTGTTGAAAAAAGATGGCCTGTTCTTTCTCTTTGGCGATTTTATGGGTAAATTTTGGTTTGAAATTTGGTATTTCGCGCTACGATTTTTAGTGCCTATCGCTATTTTCATAATAATGTTTTATCAAATTTTAGGCAAATAAATGAGCGAAAAATTTAGCAAAATAGGCTTCATTCTCTCTATCGTAGGAGCGGCTATCGGCCTTGGCAATGCGTGGAAATTCCCCTATATGGTCGGCGCAAACGGCGGCTCGGCGTTCGTACTCGTGTATCTATTTTTTGCGCTCATCGTCGGGCTTAGCATATTTTTTGCCGAGATGGCTATGGGTAAAATTTCAGCCAGTGATACCGTAAATGCATTTCGCTCGCTCGCCCCACCCAACCAGAAGGCATGGGGATATGCCGGTATCATTATGATAACCGGGATTTTCGTCGCTTCGTTTTATACGCTCATCATAGGCTGGGTCATAAAATACGCCGTCTTGAGCCTGGGTGCACTTCCAAAAGATATAAATTCCTCCGCAGCGCTCTTTGAAAATTTCACTTCGCAAAATGCAAGTGAGCAAATTTTATATTTCACTTTGGCGTTTTTGGCCTATTTTTTCGTGCTGACAAAGGGTGTGAAAAGCGGCATAGAGCGCATAAATCTATGGCTCATACCCACACTTTTCGTGCTTTTACTGCTGATGCTTGGGTATTCGATGAGTATGGACGGCTTTGACGAGGCGGTCGGGTTTTTGCTGGTGCCTGATTTTTCCAAGATAAATTCGGAGAGTGTATTTATGGCTCTTGGACTTGCATTTTTTACGATGTGTATAGGCATAGGCTGCGTGCTTACGTATTCATCGAGTCTAAATGACGATACGAATTTATTCACCTCATCGCTTTACGTCGTGTTTTTAAACATCATCATCAGCGTCATTATCGGCCTTATCGTATTTACTTTCGTGTTTGAATTCGGTGCTAAGCCGTCTCAAGGTGTGGGGCTTGCTTTCATCTCGCTGCCGACATTGTTTGCAAAGCTCGGTATGCTTGGCAACGTGCTTTGTTTTACGTTTTTTGTGGCGCTTATATTTGCGGGTCTTACATCGGCCATATCGATGGTAGAGCCTGCTATCTTTTATCTAAACCGAAATTTCGGTCTTAGCAGATTAAGATCGATCGTCATAGTAGGTGCGGTGGTATATATGCTTGGCGTCCTTTGTGCGTTATCCGGTGTTACGGATTTTAAAGACGAGCTGACGTTTTTTGGTAAAGGGTTTTTTGACTGGCTCGATTATATCAGCTCAAACATCATGCTACCGCTTGGAGGTATCGTGATAGCGGTCTTTGTGGGGTATTTTATGAAATTTCAGTCGTTAAGGGCGCTTTTCGTGCCTTATATGGGCGAGACGATATTTAAAATTTGGTATTTTTTACTTCGTTATATAGCGCCTGTTTGCGTGCTTTTAGTTTTAGTTAAAGGGATAATGTAATGGCAAAAGAACAGTTTTCTAAGATCGGTTATGTTTTGGCGGTCGCGGGCTCTGCCGTTGGCCTTGGCAATGCGTGGAAATTCCCGTATATGGTTGGCGAGAACGGCGGCTCGGCGTTCGTGCTACTATATCTTGTCATCTGCTTTTTGGTGGGCGTGCCTATCTTTATGGCCGAGCTTAGTATAGGCAAGCTAAGCGAGAGCGACAGTGTCAATGCCTTTAGAAAGCTTGCCGATAAACATAAAAATTTATGGCAATACGTGGGAATTCTAGCCATGGTCACGGCTGCGATCATATCTTGCTACTACATAGTCATCATCGGCTGGGTGATAAAGTATTTTTTTCTATCTTTTAGCTCTTTGCCAAGCGATATCGAAAGCTCTAAGGCGATATTTAACGAGCTTATCACAAAGGATGCCGGGGAGCAGACGATCTGCTTCATCGCGGCGTTTGCATTATGCTTTTACGTTTTGTCAAAGGGCGTGAAAAGCGGTATAGAAAAGCTTAATGTCTGGATGATGCCAAGCCTATTCATAATGCTTTTGATAATGCTTGGCTACTCGGCTACGATGGACGGGTTCGTCGCGTCGGCTAAATTTTTACTCGTGCCCGATTTTAGTAAAATTTCGATAAATTCCTTACTTTTGGCGCTTGGGCTTGCATTTTGGACGCTCTCCCTTGGCATGGCGGCCATCATAACGTATTCAGCTAGCCTAAGTGACGATACGAATCTAAGCACCTCCACGATAAGCGTCGTGCTCATAAACATCACGCTAGCCATAATGATGGGGCTAGTAATCTTCACGTTTATATTTGAATTCGACGCCACGCCGGCTCAAGGACCGGGGCTTGTATTCATCTCGCTACCGACATTGTTTGCAAAGCTTGGCTTTGCGGGCAACATCCTAGCCGTCGCATTTTTCGTAGCGCTCATATTTGCCGGTATAACATCGGCTATTTCGATAGTCGAGCCGTTCGTATTTTTTCTTATCAGAGAGTATTCTATCAGCCGCAAAAAGGCGCTCACTATAGTCGGTGCGGGCGTTTTTGTCGTGGGGCTCATGTGCGTCTTTGCAAATATAGAAAATATAGGCGATAAAATTTTATTTTTTGGCAAGAATTTCTTCGATTTCCTAGACTTCACAGCCTCTAATGTCTTGCTTCCGATAAGCGGAATTTTAGAGGCGATATTCGTTGGTTATTTTATGAAACGCAAAGCGCTTTATACGCTTTTTAGCCCTTATATGAGCGACTGGGTGTTTAACGTCTGGTACTTCTTGCTTCGTTTCGTCGCGCCTATTTGCGTATTTTGCGTTATGATGAATTCGTTGTTTTTTACTTAAAGGTTGATCATGCAAAGACTCGAGAGATTTTTCGATAAGGCTGCCGATATAATCGGCTATTTGTGTATGTTTATCATGGCACTGATGATAATAGACGTCTCTTTTAACGTCGTTTCAAGGTATTTTTTTCAATACGGCAACGTCGGGCTTCAAGAGCTTGAGTGGCATTTTTTCGCGATCGTTTTCTTGCTAGGCATGAACTACGCGTTAAAAGAGGACGCACATGTTCGCGTCGATATTTTTTATGCGAAATTCAGCCCGCGTACGAAGGCGCTTGTAAATATGATAGGAACGGTTATTTTCATAATACCGTTTGCCATTTTGGTCTCGACCTTGTCGATCGATTTTGTGATGGAAGCATACACTTCAAACGAGGGCAGCGCCGATCCCGGCGGACTTCCTTACCGCTGGATAATAAAAAGTTTCATCCCTATATCTTTTTACCTTTTGATATTTTTTTCGATAGGCTTTTTTATTAAAAATTTCAATCTCTACCAAAGTGCGAAAAGGGGCTAAAATGGCTGGTATAGTGATGTTTTTAGCCGCGCTTTTGATGCTTGGTATAGGATTTCCCGTCGCATTTACCTTTGCTGCAGTAGCGATGATATTTGGACTGATTGGCGGTATGATAGAGAGCTTTGGTGACGGAAATGGGCTGATTGGCGGGTTTATAGTTTTTAAAGATATGTTCGCTTTCATGCCTTATAGGATATTTGACTCCATCATGCAAAATAAAATTTTGATCGCCGTGCCGCTTTTTGTCTTCATGGGCGTGGTTTTGCAAAAATCAAAACTAGCCGAGAGGCTGCTTGAGAGCATGGGGCTATTGTTTGGTGAAATTCGTGGCGGCATAGCTATCAGCACCGTCTTAGTCGGTGCGTTGCTCGCGGCATCCACCGGTGTCGTAGGAGCTAGCGTAGTCGCTATGGGCGTTATAAGCCTGCCCGTGATGCTAAAATACAAATACAACCAGTCTCTTGGCTGCGGCACGATATGCGCAGCGGGCACTTTGGGGCAGATCATCCCGCCATCTATCGTCCTCATAATCCTAGGCGATATATTTTCAGTCCCGGTAGGCGAGCTTTTCCACGAGGCTTTTGTGCCCGGACTCGTGCTGGTTGGTGCTTACGTAGCTTATATTTTGATAGTGTCTTACGTAAAGCCCGAATTTGCCCCTATCGTAGAGTCTAGCGTAGATGAGAGCAAGATGAGGCAAATTTTAAGAGCGCTTGCTGCTATCTTGCCGCCGCTTTTGCTCGTTGTCTGCGTGCTTGGCTCGATATTTGCCGGCATCGCTACGCCGACTGAGAGCTCGGCCTTTGGCTGCGTGGGAGCCGTGTTACTTTCGCTTTTTTATAGGACGTTTTCGTTTTCGATGCTAAGAGAAGCGCTTGAGGAGAGCGTTAAAACTACGGCGCTCGTATTTACCATTTTAGTCGGCGCTACGGCATTTTCGCTCGTTTTTACTTACACCGGAGGCGATGAGATAGTAGAAGAATTTATGACGAATTTACCGGGCGATAAATGGGGATTTGTCATATTTAGCATGGTCGTGATCTTCGTACTGGGATTTTTTATAGATTTTGTAGAAATTTCATATATCGTCTTGCCTATTTTAGCGCCTATCGCGATCAGTCTAGGTATAAATCCGATATATTTTGCCATACTAATAGCCATGAATCTACAGACCTCATTCCTGACGCCGCCGTTTGGATTTAGCCTATTTTTCTTGCGCTCGGTCGCTCCGCCGCAGATAAAGACCAGCTCGATATATAAGGGCGTAGTGCCTTTCATAATCATTCAGCTGATAGTTTTGGCATTTTTTTGTTACTTCTTGATGAGATAAAGAGTGTCTATGTCGGCTCGAAGAACAAAATTTCGTGATAGCTCAAATACTGAGCTGGGCGTCATTTTAGAGGAGCAAGCCAGCGCCGACGCACGAAGACGTTAAAAAATGCCAAAAGAGGACGAGACTGATAAGGGCTAAATTTAGCCCTTATTGCTAAATTTTGTGTAATACTCTTGCAAGTAGTCCGAGTAGTAGCTGTTTTGATCGCGCTTATCAAAGCTAGCCGTGCCCCTACTTGCCGTCTCATATGTTTGCTCGTCAAACACCGACATCGCGATAAATAGCCTAAGTGCACCCATGTCGTCGTTATCGTCCAAAATCACATCTTTATATTTATTGGCTAGATCGCATGCTATTTGTCTCTCATTAAGCCTAACGGCAGCTTCGATCAGTAGCGGCATTTGCTCTATCATGCGAGGCTCTGAGCTGATGACTTTGGCGGCTTGTGGTAGCAGAGCTTTTGCCTCCTCGATCTTGCCTAAATTTATCATGCTAAAAAGCACCGGTGCGTATGTCAGATGTGGCACTTCGCCGCATGTTAGCTCACCGCGCAGTATCGGCCGGGCTGCGTTTAACGCCTCTTCGTAATTGCCGACAAAGTAATTATAAAGCGTCAGATCGCTCGCCTCACAAGCCTCACAATCATTCATATCATCGTGCGCTAGCCCTTGCCACAGCTCAAAATTTACCCTCGCCTCGCGCACATCGCCCATCGTGATGTTTTGCAGCATGAGCGCCTTGTGATAGGCAGCCAAGCTTAGCTCAAAGTATTCATACAGCCGCCTCATCATCTCATTTGTCTCTTCAATCTTCTCTTTTGACGTGCTTGCACTTTGACCAAGACCAGCGACGATCCACTTAAATTTCCACAGACAATCATCTAAAATTTCAGCATCAGCGTCGCTTGCTTTATTGTTATTAAATTTATCGATAATGTGCTCCGTCAGCCACTGTAAAGCCCATGCGCGAAATTCGCTATTAAATTTCTCGCAGTCATCATTTAGCACAAATTCGCTGATCTGCGCGAGCAGTTCGTCATCTTTTGCACTAAGAGCCTCTTTGATCTGCTTGGATAAAAAATCCTCTTTTTTAGTCAGCTCGTTAATCTTATCTAGCTCTTTGTAAATTTGCTCGATCGTCATTTTCCGCCTTTTAGCCTAAATTCAGTGATAAAATTATATCTACTTTAATCTAAAACAAGGTAAAATTACGATGATTTTAATCCAAAAAAAGGCAACGAAATGGCGAAGAAATTTATCGATATTATGGATACTACGTTTCGTGACGGCTTTCAGTCGGTTTATGGTGCCAGGGTGCTTATGGACGACTTTTTCCCCGCGGTCGAAGCGGCCAAAGAGGCGGGCATAAAGCACTTTGAATTTGGCGGCGGTGCACGCTTTCAGAGTCTTTATTTTTACCTTAATGAGGACGCATTCACGATGATGGATAAATTTCGCGTCATCGTGGGCGAAGGGGTAAATTTACAGACATTGGCGCGCGGAGTAAATACCGTGACGCTCGACACCGGTAGTCGTGAGCTCATAGACCTGCATGCAAAAATGTTTAAAAAGCATGGCACGACTACGATCAGAAATTTTGACGCGCTAAACGACGTGGAAAATTTAAAATATTCGGGCGAACGCATCGTTCATCACGGCCTTAAGCATGAGGTCGTAGTCACTATGATGGATCTGCCGCCAAACTGCGTAGGAGCGCATGATGTAGCGTTTTACGAGAGGATTTTAAGGCAAATTTTAGACGCGGACATACCTTATCACAGTGTCTGTTTTAAGGACGCTAGCGGCACAAGCAGCCCGCAAAAGGTCTATGAAACTATCAAAATGGCTCGCAAACTTCTCCCACAAGATACTCATATCCGCCTTCATACTCATGAGACCGCCGGTGTCAGCGTAGCATGTTATCTCGCCGCGCTTGAGGCCGGAGCTGATGGCATCGATCTGGCCGCAAGTCCAGTCAGCGGAGGCACCAGCCAGCCTGATATACTCACGATGCTGCACGCCGTAAAGGGTAAAAATTTCGACCTTGGCGGGCTTGATGTGGAGAAAATTTTAAAATATGAAAGCGTATTGAGAGATTGTTTGAGCGATTATTTCACCCCGCCTGAAGCCATACAGGTAAGCCCTCTCATCCCGTTTTCGCCGATGCCGGGCGGTGCGCTCACTGCAAATACTCAAATGATGCGTGACAACAATATCCTTGATAAATTCCCCGCCGTGATAGAAGCTATGCGCGAGGTCGTCGAAAAGGGCGGTTACGGCACGAGCGTAACGCCTGTCAGTCAGTTTTATTTCCAGCAAGCTTTTAATAACGTGATGTTTGGCAAATGGAAAAAGATAGCCGACGGATACGGCAAAATGGTGCTTGGCTACTTCGGTCATACTCCTTGTGAGCCTGATAGCAAGGTCGTAAAGCTAGCCAGCGAACAGCTAAAGCTAAAGCCAACCAAAGAAAACGCCATCGATATCGCAGATCGCGATGAGAGTAAGTCGCTTAAAGCTACGCGTAAAATTTTAAAGAGCGAGGGTATAGCCGTTACCGACGAAAACGTATTTATCGCTGCTGCTTGCAAGGAAAAGGGCATAGCATTTTTAAAGGGCCAGGCAAAGGTCAATGTAAGAAAGATAAGTCAAATGCCAAAAGAGCAGCCATGCACGCAAAAATCCACTCAAAGCGGCAGGTATAGCGTAGTCGTAAACGGTAGCCGCTATAATGTCGAAGTAAGCGAGGGCTTTAACGATAGCGTGCAGGTAAAAAGCATAACCGAAGTTGCCGCAGAGCCCGCTAAAAATTCGTCTAAAAGCTCACCCGCCAGTCATAATGGCGACGCCATACTTAGCTCGGTGCCGGGAGTAGTGCATAAAATTTTGATCAAAGCAGGCGATAAGGTCAAGAAAGGGCAAGCTATCGTCGTGCTAGAAGCTATGAAAATGGAGATAGAAGTCTCCGCTCCAAAAGACGGCACGATAAGCTCGATCGAAGTAAAGCAGGGGCAAAATGTAGAAAGCTCTCAGGTTATAGCCAGGATGTAGGCCTAAAATAGGCCGTTACCATGATGGTGCGGTCTATTTTGTTTTTGCTTCTTAGTGAAGCGACTATACTCATATCCGTGCCAGCCTCTATTTTATCCTTAAAAAAATAAATTAAATCCCAAATGAAAATTTAGCCTCCATAAAGCTACGTAAATTCCGGCGCAAGCTCAATAAAGAGGGTGTTAAGGAATATTGCACTAATATTTTGAAATACAAGCGGCATGGTAAATTTAAATTTACTTTGTTGCTGGTGAAAGTTAGACTATTTTGATCAAAATTTAAAGGAAAACTATGGTAAATGAACTAGAAAATTTAGGCTTGAGTGACATCAAAAAGATCAATCACAACCTTAGCTACGATGAGCTTTTCGAGCTTGAAAAGGCTCGCGGCGAAGGGCGCGTGTCAAGCAACGGCACATTTATGGTGGATACTGGCATCTTCACGGGTCGCAGCCCGAAAGATAAATACTTCGTAAAACAAGATCCTAGCCAAAAATACATCGCCTGGGGCAAGATAAATCAACCTATCTCAAAAGAGCTTTTCGACAAGCTTCTAGCAAAAGCCAAAAAGCAGCTTAGCGGCAAGGAAATTTTCATCCAAGACGCATTTTGCGGGGCGAGCGAAAAGAGTAAAAAGTCCGTGCGTTTTGTGACCGAAGTTGCGTGGCAGGCGCATTTTGTAAAAAATATGTTTATCCGCCCGAGTGAGGCGGAACTAGCTAAATTTAGCCCAGATTTCGTCGTTTATAACGCTTGCAAATGCAAAAACGAGGACTACAAAAATGACGGGCTGCACTCGGATGTATTCGTCATTTTCAACGTCGAGGAAAACGTCGCTGTCATCGGCGGTACGTGGTATGGCGGCGAGATGAAAAAAGGAATTTTCTCGATGATGAACTACTGGCTGCCGCTTGAAGGCAAGCTAAGCATGCACTGCTCGGCAAACATCGGCAAGGCGGGCGATACCGCGCTATTTTTCGGACTTAGCGGCACGGGCAAGACGACGCTTTCGACCGACCCCAATCGCAAGCTAATAGGCGATGACGAGCACGGCTGGGACGATGATGGCGTGTTTAACTTCGAGGGCGGTTGCTACGCGAAGTGTATCAATCTCGATCCAAGCAGCGAGCCTGAAATTTACGCTGCCATTAGGCGCGATGCACTGCTTGAGAACGTCGTCGCGGACGAAAACGGAGCGGTTGATTACAAAGACGGTAGCAAGACCGAAAACACCCGCGTGAGCTACCCGATCTATCACATCGACAACTACGAGCCAAGCTCAAGCGGCGGACATCCTAAAAACATCATCTTTCTAACGGCCGACGCATTCGGCGTTTTGCCACCGGTGGCAAAGCTTAGCAAAGAGCAGGCGATGTATTATTTCCTAAGCGGCTACACCGCCAAGGTTGCCGGCACCGAGCGGGGTATCACCGAGCCTGTGGCGACGTTTAGCGCGTGCTTTGGCGAGCCTTTCATGCCGCTACACCCGACCGTTTATGCAAAGCTTCTTGGCGAGAAGATCGATAAACACGGCGTCAATGTCTATCTGGTAAATACCGGCTGGAGCGGCGGAGCGTATGGCACGGGCAAGCGCATGAGTATCAAGGCGACTCGCGCGTGCATAAACGCGATACTTGACGGCAGCATCACGAAGTGTGAATTTGAAAATTTTGAAAAATTTGACCTCGCAATACCAAAGGAGCTAGCAGGCGTCGAAACCAAGCTGCTAAACCCGATAAACACGTGGGCAAACGCGAGCGAATATATCGCTACACGCGGTAAGCTAGCCAAGATGTTCGTAGAAAATTTCAAACGCTACGAAGACGTGAAAGAGGGCGTGGAATTTGCCAAAGCCGGTCCAAAAGCTTAAATTTGGACTGCTTGTAGGAGCGATTTTGCTTGCGGGCTGCGAGGACTCCCGCGAGCAAAACGCACCGCTAAAATCCGCTAAACAGCCGACTGTCTCGCTGATATCCTACGATAGTGCGCTAGAGTATCTAAACGCATATCGAAACGGCTCACAGCTTAAAAGCCTGAAATTTAACGACGACCTCGCACTGGGCGCTAAAAACCATGCCAGATACTGCACCACAAACGAATACATGGGACACGACGAGACGAGAGGTAGTAAAAATTTCACCGGCGCAAACCCGGCGGAGCGAGCGAAATTCGCCGGGTATCAAGCCGCAAGCGTGTTTGAAAACATAGCTTACAAAGAGGATTTTACCTCCGCGATCGACGGGCTTTTTACGGCGATATATCATAGATTTGCATTTTTGAGTCCTAGCGTCGATGAGGTCGGGTATTTCATGGCAAAGGATGAGAAATTTTCCTCTTTCGTCTTTTTGATAGGAAATTCCAAGATCGAAAATTTTTGCAAAAAGGGCTTGAGCGACGGCGGAAGCGGGAAATTTTACACCCGTGTCTGCGCGAACGAAGATCTCAAGATGCGCGCAGATAGGCTTGAGAGCCTCACTTACTCAAGCAGACCTTATGTAAAATTTCCTGAGGGCATGCCAGTGCTACCTTATTTTAGCGGCGAGAGCCCGGATCCCTTCCCCGAGTGCAAGATCACTGCAAATCCCGTCAGCATCGAGCTTAGCCAAAATTTTAAAAATATAAAAATGCTAAATTTCGAGATATATAAAGATAGCGAGCGGCTTAAAGATCTAAAAATTTTAGACGTCAAAAACGATGTCAACAAAAAATTTAGCCCGCAGCAGTTTGCGGCGTTTTCGCGCGAAGTGTTTGACTTTGACGCGCAGTATCAAGCGGTCTTTAGCTACGAGAGAGACGGCGTCAGACAAGATGACATAAAATGGAGCTTTAAGACAAAGGGCTTTTCTCATCCATATTTCGAGGCGGCGGGCGGCGATGTTTTGGGCGTGGATGCGGACAAGACATACGAGATATTTTTCCGCCCCAAAAACTGTAACGATGTCATCAAAAGATATGACTACAAATATCCAAAATCTTTAAGTCCTGACATCAAACAAAGCGGAACGAACACGCTTAGCGTAAATTTAAGCGGACTAAAGGGCGATAGCCTAGAGATCTTGCTAAATAACGCAACTCCTGTAAAGGTCGTGCTCACAAGCAGTTCGCAAAAGGCTCTCGAAAAAAGGCGAGGATATCTCATAAAAGGCGTACTGGTCGCATTGACGGCTATCTTTGCGTTTGCGCTGATATGGCTAAATTTTAAGAGATCAAAGTAAGAGGCGTTTAAATTTTGAGTAAAATTTAAACATCGCCGGTCGTTTTTGCTATCATCGTTTCTAAATTCTAAAAATTAAATTTGAATTTTAGGCTAAAAGTAATATAGTTTAATAAAATCTATGTTACAAAGGACGTTTTATGAGCGAGCAAAAAGGCGGAATTTTCTCTTTTTATTTTAAGAGCAACCTGCTTGTGAGGATTTTGATAGGCCTTATCGTGGGTGCTATTTTTGGTATCGTTTTTCAAAATGCAGGCCAGGCGATCGAGTTTTTGCAGCCATTTGGAGACCTTTTCATTAGGCTTTTAAAGATGATAATGGTGCCCGTGATCGTCTGCACCCTCATCGTAGGAACGAGCTCCATCTCGCCGGCTCAGCTTGGCAAGGTCGGCGTAAAGATCATTATATTTTATCTGATAACGTCACTTTTTGCCATTATCATCGGACTTTTTGTGGGTGCGGTCATAGCTCCTGGCGAGGGGATGATGCTAGAAAACATCGCTGGCACGGCTAAGGAGGCCAAGGCTCCGACCTTGGTGCAAATTTTGCTTGACATCGTGCCGACGAATCCTTTTGGCTCGGTGGCTAAGGGCGAAGTGCTACCTACCATTTGTTTTTGCGTATTTTTTGGTATCGCACTTGCATTTTGCCGTGATAGCAAAGACGAAAAGGTCAAAAATTCAGCCGATGTCGTGTTTTCGTTTTTTGAGGGCATGAGCGAGGTCATGTTCAAAGTCGTCGGCTGGGTCATGCAATACGCCCCTATCGGCGTTTTCGCGCTTATTTTCATCGTTTTTTCAAAGAGCGGTGCGGATGCTTTCGGACCGCTCTTGAGCGTCACGATCAGCGTTTATATAGGCCTTTTGCTTCAGATCGTTTTGGTTTATTGCGTGATCTGCTTGATCTATAAACTAAGCCCTATAAAATTCTTAAAAAAGGTTCGTCCGCCGATGGTGACGGCCTTTGTGACGCGTTCATCCGGTGCTACGATACCTGTGTCTATGGAGACGGCGGAAAAAGATATGGGCGTGCCAAGAAGCATCTTTGGCTTTACTATCCCGGTGGGAGCTACGATAAATATGGACGGAACTACCATATATCTTGGCGTTTGCGCGATCTTTATCGCAAACATCGTGGGTGTGCCGCTAAATTTTTCGCAGCAGCTCACGGTCGTTTTGACCGCTGTTTTGGCCTCGATCGGGACAGCCGGAGTGCCTGGCGCCGGTGCTATCATGCTTTTGATGGTGCTTGAGTCGGTCGGTCTAAAAGTGGAGGCCGGAAGCGTCGTAGCCATAGCTTATGGCATGATACTTGGTATAGATGCTATCCTCGATATGGGTAGGACATCGATGAATGTAGTCGGTGATATGGTCGGTGCGGTCATAGTCGCCAAGAGTGAAAACGAACTGGATATGGAGGTATGGAACAGATGAAATGCCTAGGGATAATCGGCGGCATGGGGCCGCTGGCAAGTGCCGATCTTTACAAGAAAATGACGGAACTAACGCCTGCTACGTGCGATCAAGAGCATCTGCATATAGTGATAGATTCTTATTCGCAGATAGAGGATAGGACGAAATTTATAATGGGCGAGGGGCCAAGTCCTCTGCCAAAGCTGGTAGAAGGCGCCAAACGGCTGAAAAATGCCGGCTGCGAGGCGCTACTGATGTCTTGCAATACAGCGCATTTTTTCGCCGAGGATATCCAAAAGCAGGCCGGAGTCAAAATTTTACATATCGCAAGGGCCGCGGTAGATGCCATAAAAGGGCGATACCCGGACGCGAAAGATATCGCTGTCATAGCAACTAGCGGCACGAAAAAAGCGCGCGTATACGATAAAATTTTAGACGAATACGGGCTAAATAGCGTGAGCTTTACAAAAGAGCAACAAGACGGGATTATGGACTGCATCTATAAGGGTGTGAAGGCCGGTAAGACGCAAGAATTCGTACCGATCTTCAACAAAATCATAAACGGGATAAAGGCTGATGTTTATATCGCCGCTTGCACCGAGATACCTATGTTTTTGCCGTTTTTGGATAGGGATTATAAATTTATAGACGCGACGCTGGAGCTCGCCAAGGTCGGTGTAGAGTTTGGACTAGAGAGGAAAATTTAGAGCGCAAAACGCTCTAAATTTAAATCATGAGTGAAAATGATACTCTTCTGGATGATCCAAAGCGTATCTAAATTTATCCATATCCACTTTTTTGTCCCAGATAGAGACTATCATGCAGCCCACGGCGTTTCCGCAGAGGTTGCCTACCGCGCGCATCTCGGACATAAATTTATCCACGCCTAGCAATATCGCCACGCTAGCTACCGCGATGCCCGTGCTAGGGAGTGCGGCGAGTGTGCCTGCTAATACTATAAATCCTGATCCCGTCACGCCCACAGCCCCTTTGCTGGTGATCATCAGTACGATTAGGATGCTGATTAGATGCCCGATCGTGAGATCGACATTTGTCGCGTATGATAGGAAAATGATACTAAGGCTTAGGTAGATGTTCGTGCAGTCTAGGTTGAATGAGTAGCCAGTCGGTATGATGAGGCCTACGGCGCCTTTGTTGATGCCGGCGGACTCTAGCTTTTGCATGAGGGGAGCTAGTGCTGTCTCGCTGGAGCTGGTGGCAAAGACGACTAGTACTTCGCGCGATATGAAGCGCATAAATTTAAAGATATTGACCTTTGCGAAATAGCAGATGATACCCAGCACGATAAAGATGAAAAAGCACGATGCAGCCGCCATCACGAGTAGTAGCTCGACCATGCCTAGTAGCGAGCTGATGCCAAATTTACCGATCAAAAACGCCATTGCCGAAAACGCTGCGACCGGACTAAACAGCATCAAAATGGCAAGTAATTTTAGCACATAGTGCTGGATCTTTTCTAGCGGCTTTAGCACGAGCTTTTTGTGATCGTTGTTTAAAAACGAAAGCACGATCGCGACTACTAGCGCCATAAATAGCACTTGAAGCGTATTTGCATGGATAAATGGTGAGATAGGATCAGGTGGGATAGCACCTTTTAGGATGTGTAGCACGTGCTCGACAAAGCCAAGATTAGCCGAGCCGTCGCTAGCTTTTATAAATTTATCCACGCTGGAGGTATCTAGCGTAGCAGGGTCGATATTCATGCCATGACCCGGGCGTAAAACCTCACCGAATAAAATTCCCACGGCAAGGGCAAGCGTGCTCACGACTTCAAAGTAGATAAACGCTTTAAAGCCGATCGTGCCGAGATCTTTTAGACTCTCAAGCCCCACGATACCGGAGATGATGGTTAGAAAAATGATCGGTCCGATGAGCCATTTCAAGGCCTTGATGAAATAATCGATCCCGGGCTTGCTGGCGATACCAAGCTCTGGGTAGAAATGCCCCACCAGCACGCCGGCTACGATGCCTAAAACGACCCAAAACGCGAGGTTGAAGAGCAACTTTGTCGCAAAATTTGCGTTTTTTATGTATTGTGGTATCAAAATTTATCCTTTACAGGCTTTCTTTTATCTGTGCTAAGATGATCTTATCGCCCTGTCTGATGCTGTCTAGCACCTTTAGGCTCTCTTCGTTCGCACATTTTCCAAATACCGTATGAACGCCGTTTAGATGAGGCTGCGGACTATGACAGATGAAAAACTGCGAACCGCCAGTATCGCGACCCGCATGCGCCATAGATAGGCTACCACGCTCATGTTTTACCTTTTGCCCGTCGCATTCGCATTTTATGCGCCAGCCAGGACCTCCCATGCCGTTTCCGTTGGGGCAACCGCCTTGTATGACGAAATTTGGTATCACACGGTGAAAATTCAGCCCGTTGTAAAAGCCGCTTTTTATGAGCTCTACGAAATTTGCGGCCGCTTGCGGAGCTTCGTCTGCAAAAAGCTCAAGCGTTATGTCGCCTTTTTCGGTACTAAGGACGGCAAATCTCGACTTTCTTAGTTCGTCTAGATCCACATCGTAAATTTTTAACTCTTCACGCATATTTTTCCTTTGAAATTTTATTCGATATTCGTATAAACAGCTTGCACATCATCGTCGTCTTCTAGCTTGTCAAGCAGTCTTTCGACCTCTTGCATCTGCTCCTCGCTCAAGGTGATGGTGGAATTTGGGATGTATTGAAGCGTGCCTTTTTTGACCTCAAGTCCTAGCTTTTCGATGCCTTCATGAAGCGTACCAAAGCTGGTGTAGTCGCCATAGACATAAAGCGTGTCGTCCTCAAACTCGATATCGCTTAGTCCGAAGTCTATCAGCTCTAGCTCGATCTCTTCGATATCTGTGGTAGGTTTGTTCAGCTCAAAGACGCTCTTTCTTGAAAACATGAAGCTAAGGCTCCCGGTTGGTAGCACTTCGCCGCCGTTTTTACTAAATATAGCCTTTACGTTTGCGACCGTTCGTGTCGGATTGTCGGTAGCACACTCGACTATTATTTGCACGCCGTGTGCGGCCTTTCCGTCATAAAATATCGTTTTTATATCCGCGCTATCTTTGCCGTTAGCGCGCTTTATAGCCGCGTCGATGTTGTCTTTTGGCATATTTTCGGCCTTTGCGGCGGCTATGGCGGCACGAAGCTTCGGGTTCATATCAGGATCGACGCCACCCTCTTTGGCGGCTACCGTTATGGCTTTGGCAAGCTTTGGAAAAACCTTGCTCATCTTGTCCCAGCGCGCTTCTTTGGCCGCTCGTCTATACTCGAATGCTCGTCCCATACTTTTCCTTACAAAAATCAAAAATTTTCAAGATTATATCTAAAACAAAATTTTATTATTTTGAAATTTGGTGCATTTTGGTATGATTTGATAAAAATTTATATTTTGGGACTTATAATGAAAGGTGTGATTTCAAATGCGCGAAGGCACGATGCCAAACGCTGCATAGAGCTGCTGAATTTAGCTTTAGAGGATATCTCGTTTTATCTTAGCGGGGTGCGAGACAAGATACAAAGCGATGAGATACTAGCTTCGTTTTTTGAGAGTGAAGATAGCCACTTGAGTTACAAAAACGTATTTGTTTATAAAGTCGGTGAAAATATAGTCGGTGCTGTTTGTGCGTATTGGGGTGCAGATAGTATAAAATACAACGAACCTCTTATGAGGAATTTCAAGAGGCTTGGTATAAGCAGGCAGATAGATGCTGAATGTTTTGAGGACGAATTTTACATAGACAGCATCGCCGTAGATGGAAATTTTAGAAAACAAGGCATAGCGACCAAGCTCATAAGCCATATATGCGAGATAGCCAAACAAAGAGGCCATAGCAAAGTGGCTTTGCTAGTAGATGAAGATAAGCAAAAAACAGAAGCGTTTTATGGTAGTTTGGGCTTTAGGCAAGATACGACGAAGATCGTGAATTCACACAAATATCATCATATGATAAAGGAGATATTATGAAAAAATTTCAAGTTGCAAATATCCACTGCGAAAACTGCGCAAAAACGATAAAAAATGCACTCGAGGACGAATTTGGCGAAATTTACGTCGATCTAAACAGCGAGCCAAGGCTAGTTAGCGTAGATATCGCCGATAGTGATGTGGATAAATTCAAGACCGAGATAGAAGATCTTGGCTTTGAGGTCTTGCAAGAGGTCAAATAATGCCTAAAAGCGTCAAACTAAACATCGCCGGCATGAGCTGTGTAAACTGCTCTAACGCCATCGAAAGGGTGGCTAAAAAGCTTGACGGCGTCATTGAAGCGCATGTAAATTTCGCAAATGCGACGGGCGAATTTGTCCTGCGCGATGACAGCGTGCGCGAAATTTTAGAAGCAAAGATAAAAAAGCTAGGATACGACATCGCGACCGATCTTGATGAATTCGAGCAAAAACGCAGCGAGCATATAGCAAATATGAGAAATAAATTCCTTTTTGCGTTTGCAGCCAGCCTCGTCATAATGGGGCTTGAAATTTTAGGCAAGCGAGGCGTTTTAAACGATGTTTTGATGCTTGCTGTGGCCTTTTTGACGCTGGTTTTTAGCGGACGAGACTTTTTCACCCACGCTTACGCCGCTATCAAAAACAAAAACTACGATATGAACGTGCTGGTCGCACTTGGAACGAGCAGCGCGTTTTTGTATTCGCTTTTTGTGTTTTTGTTCCCTAGCGCCCTGCCAAGCGACCTTAGAAATATGTACGTCTCAAGCTCGGCGATGATAATAGCCTTCGTGCTGCTTGGCAAATACCTTGAGGAGCGCTCGAAGGCTAGGGCGGGCGATTATCTAAAGACCCTGCTTAAAATTTCGCCTAAGACCGCGATCCTCATAAAGCCTGACGGACAAAACGTAGAAGTGAGTGTCGAGGAGCTAAATATCGGCGATATCGTAGTCGTAAAAAACGGCTACAACGTGCCTTGTGACGGAGTGATAGTCCAAGGTGGAGCCGAAATAGACGCATCGACGCTGACCGGTGAGAGCCTGCCGGTTTATAAAGAGGCCGGAGACGAGGTGTTTGCAGGCACTTTAAACACAAACGGATATATAAGTGTGAAAGTGAGCAAGGGCTCGCACCAGACGCTACTGTCTCAAATTTTAAACCTTCTAAACGACGCCAGCACTAAAAAAATGCCTATCAGCCGCCTAGCCGACAAGATCGCAAATATCTTCGTTCCAAGTGTCATTTGCATCTCGCTCTTGGCGCTTTTTGTATGGATCGTTTTTAGCGGGAATTTCACCTATGCCGTTTCAAGCGCGATCTGCGTGCTAATCATCTCGTGTCCGTGCGCGTTAGGCCTTGCCACGCCGATAGCCATCATCACGGCGCTAGCACGCGGTGCAAAGGATGGAATTTTGATCAAAAATCCCGAAGTCATCGAACTCATGAAGGATGTGAGATTTGTAGCGTTTGATAAAACGGGCACTCTTAGCAAAGGTCAAATCAGCGTCAAAAGCTGCAAGCTAAGCCATGATGATCTGCTCCTAGCAGCCTCTGTTGAAGCCTTGAGCGAGCATCCTATCTCAAAAGCGGTCGTGAAATTTGCCAAGCAAAATTCCATAAAGTCTATGAAGCTTGAGGGTAAATTTGAAAATATCGTGGGATACGGCGTCGTTTACGAAGACGATGAAAATCGCATAGTCATAGGCAACGAGAGCTTGCTGGCAAAAAACGGCGTTTTGATAAGTGACGAGCAAAAAGGCGAAATTTCAAGCGTTTTAGACGAGGGAAGCGGCATCATACTTTGCGCGATAAACGGCGAATTCAGAGGCTTCATCTCCTTAAGCGACGAGCTTAAGAGCGGGGTGAAAGAGGCGCTTGGCGAGCTTGAAAATTTAGGCGCACAAAGCGTCATCCTATCGGGTGACAACGAGAAAGTCGTCTCGCACATCGCCGCGCAGCTTGGCGTAGATAAATTTTACGCAAATATGCTTCCAAGCGATAAATTTGAAAAGATAAAAGAGCTTAGTCGCCAGGGCAAGGTGGTGTTCGTGGGAGATGGCATAAACGACTCGCCTTCGTTAAAAGAGGCCGATGTAGGCATCGCGATGAACTCTGGCTCTGATATCGCAAAAATGGCCGGCGATATCGTACTCATGAAAAACGACGTCAAGGGCGTAGCCAGCTCGCTAAAGCTTGGCAAAAGCACGATGAGGACGATAAAAGAGAACCTGTTTTGGGCCTTTGTGTATAACGTCGTTTGTATCCCGGTCGCCGCTGGCGTACTGTATCCTATTTTTGGGATATTGCTTAGCCCGGTTTATGGCGCACTTGCGATGTGTTTTAGCTCGGTCACGGTCGTGCTCAATTCGCTTAGGCTTAGATATTTGAAATTTTAAGGATGATAGTTGAGAGTCGGAGAAGTTTATAGCGTCGTAGCAATGGCTCTTGCTGCGAATTTTAATGAAATTTTAGACGTCGCACAGTTTATGCGCATCAAAAAATCAAAAGGCTGGATAGTGCAGAACAAAACGCACGCGAGCAAGGTTGGCGGCGAATTTTACGCTAAATTTTTAAAAGATGAAAGCAGTGCGGCACTTTGCGATGATTTCGTGCTGCTAAAGCCGAAATTTCTAGCGAGCCACTATTTTCCAAGTGCAAAAGACGATCTTGCGAAATTTTATAAAAGCATAAAATTTGAGCCAAAAGCGGACGGGATAGACAGCGTCTCAAACCAGCTACTGCTAATCGCTGCGATACTGAAAAACGAGGCTAATGAAAATTCTCAGCGTCTTTTAGCAGCTTTTTCATCGGCATATTTTTTACCTTATGCAAACGAGCTTGCCAAAGAGCTTCAAGCGCAGGCTACCAGCAATTTTTATAAGGCAATGGGATATTTTTTAGAGGATTTTTGCACTGCGCTTGGCGCGATGATCGGCAAAAAGCAAAAGAGCTGATCAATCTTGCGAAACTTCTGAAATTTTAGTTTTCACGCTTAGGATATTTGTCTGGATGTCGGCCTGAGCGATGTTGAAGTGATGCAACATCTGCTTTGAAGTCTCGTCGTTTAGGTGCTCGACCTTTGATATTTGATGACCGATCTGCGTCATCGTATCTTGCAGTTTTTGTAAATTTTCTCTTAGTTCGGGCTCGTTTGACTTTTTGATAGTGGTGTGCTCCGGCTTGGTCTCGCTGCTTTCTATCTTGTGCACGATATCCTTTTGATCGGTGTCTGAGGCGACCAGGATATTCGTCTGCGAGCTGGCGTTTGATACCGAAGTATAGCCGTCGTATGCATTGGCGCGTAAATTTAGCAAAGTGTCGATCTGCATGCGTTGTCCTTTCCTGGGTTATCTACTAACACATATCGGCAATTTCGCAAAAAGCTAAAGGGATTTTGTGAAATTTTAAAGCGTTTGTGCCGACGATGAGCTTAAAATTTGCGCTTGAAGCGAGAGTGTCTGCGCCTGGATGTCTGCTTGCTGTGAGGTGAGATACTGCAACATCTGCCTTGAAAACGCATCATCGCTTTTTTGCGTTTGGGCTATTTGCTGCCTGATCTTTGTTAGCTGCTCTTGTAGCTCTTTGATCGTTTGCTCAAGCTCCTGGGTGGAGTTTTTAGTGCTTTGAGTGCTAGTGCTTCCGCTTGCAGCTGTGGCAGTTTGCGTGCCGTCATTTACGCTGACAGCCGTTTTATCGGGCGTCGCAGCGCCTGTAGTTTGCTTTGTTTGCTGTACTTTTTGCGTGTCGTATAAATTTGTATATGAGTTTGAATTCGTGTCGATTTGCATGGTAGCTCCTTTTTGTCTATATCGGCAAAATTTTGAAATTTTAGAGCTTTATCTTGCGTGCTTTTGCCAAATCCGCGCAGTAAAAAGCGAGCAAAACGGCTAGGAAAATGGCAAACGATAAAAACAAAACGCGGTAGTCAAAATGCCGTAAAATTTCGCCTCCCACGGCAGTGCCGATACCTCCGCCAAAAAATATCGCCACTCCGATGATACCGGAGGATAGCCCTTTGCCAAATTTCGGACGTAGCGCCTCGCTGGCTAACACGGACTGAACAAAAACGTATCCAAGACCCAGCAAAAACGTCCCCGCAAACGCCGCAAAAACGAAGTAGCTCCCCAAAAAGCATAAGGCTAAAAACGAGGCGAGAAATCCAAAAATCAAATTTTTATCCGGCGAAATGAAATTTTTTAAAAACCTATTTGCATTGCCCGCAAAGAAGCAAGCTACACCGTAAAGCATCAGGCACACTCCCGCCACCAGTTTGCTAATATTTATCGCTGAAAAATTTTGGATATTATAACTCCGATTTAAGCGGATGGAGTAAAATTTAAGGTCAAATCCTTGCCTGATCCTACAAATTTATAAATTTTCTGCTAAAATTCATGCAGTAAAAATAAAGGAGTTTGATATGATGAGCGTGCAAAATTTAAGAGAGCAGATAAAGGAGCTTTTACTGCAAAAATACGGCGTCGCAGGGCGTGTAAATAGCCAAATGGAGGCGCTGAAATTTTACATTACAGATCATCCCGGCGAGTCTCTTAGGGCTGCATTATACGAGCCGTCTTTTTGCGTGATACTACAAGGTGCAAAGGCAGTAGGGTTTGGTAAAAATATGTATGGATACGATGAAAACACATATCTTCTCGCCTCGACCTATATGCCGCTAAATGTGCGCGTCACAAAGGCTAGCAAAGACGAGCCATACGTATCCTTGGCGTTAAAATTCAGCCTTGATGAGATATATGAGGTGCTAAAAAACATAGAGACCCAGAAGCAAAATTTACAAAAAAGCGAAAAAGGCGTATTTTTCGGAGAGCTTAGCGATGAGCTACTAGAGCCGCTTTTAAGGCTGGTTTGGCTAAATGACAAGCCTAAAAGCAACATCGACTACATAGCCGGTCTCATCAAAAAAGAGATACTTTTCGCCCTGGCAAATGATAAAAAAAGCGGATATTTTTTGAGTAAATTTGCCATGCAAGGTAGCGCCTCGAACAAAATTTCGCGTGCCATCATCAAGATAAAGGACAACTTCAACGAAAAGATAAATATCAAAGATCTAGCCCGTGCGTGCGATATGAGCGAGAGTTCGCTTTATCAGAATTTTAAAACGATAACCTCGCTCTCGCCGATAGCCTTTCAAAAAAAGATACGCCTTGAAGAGGCCAAAAACCTACTCTCAAACACCGATCTGCCCGTAGCACAGGCGGCTTTTGAGGTCGGATACGAGAGCGCATCGCAGTTTAGTAGGGAGTATTCAAGGATGTTTGGCGTCGCTCCAAAGGTCCATTCGGCGATGTTAAAAGCAAACTGATAAGGCTTTTGCGCCTAAATTTACTCTAGCGCCACGTAGTCGGCGGATGAAATCTTCCTTGCCCGTGTTTTTCATATCGTGACACTCGCCCTTGGCGGAGATGACTACGTTGCCTTTTTCGATTTCACCTACGTGGCAAATTCGCTTTTTCATTTTTGCTCCTTTTTCGTTCATTTTAGCCGAGCCGAGTAAAGGCGGCGTGAAATTTAAGTGGATTTGAGCTAAAATCAGGGCTAAAATTTAAGACTTTGTTTTTAAAAATAGTGCTTTTTAAAATTTTAAACGTTCTAGCGTAGTCAAATCTTATTAGCGAGCTTATCGCCGCCGATTTTCAGCGAAACAAAGTGAGTGCGGGTCTGCTTACAGTTGCGAGTGTAACGAAGCGTCTTAAAAAGCTGCGAGCAACGCGAAGCAGAAAAAGTCGCGCTAAGGCTTAGCTTCGCTCCACTCGCTACTCTCGCCCTTTGGAGTGAGTAAGATTTGCGAAGCACTAACTATTAAAATCAAAGCCAAAATTTAGCCAAAAGGAAAAACGATGCAAGAAAGTCTTAAAAAAATGTGGTCGGGCAGATTTAGTGGCGAGAGTAGCGAGCTTTTGGAGGAGTTTAACGCCTCGATCGATTTTGATAAAAACCTCTACCGCGAGGACATCGCAGGTAGCAAGGCGCACGCGAAAATGCTTGGTGCGTGTGGGATTTTAAAGCCAGAGGAAGCCGCTACGATCGTGGCGGGACTGGACGCAGTGCTCGCTCAGATCGAGGAGGGTAAATTTGAGTTCAAGACCGCCGACGAGGACATTCACATGGCAGTGGAAAAGCGTCTTAGCGAGCTAATCGGCAGCGAGCTTGGTGGCAGGCTGCACACCGCGCGCAGCAGAAACGATCAGGTCGCACTGGACTTTCGCCTTTACGTTTTGCGTCAGGACGAGCAGATCGCGCGTCAAATTCGCGAATTTATCGCTACTCTCACGAGCCTTGCCGGCGCGCACCTTGATACGCTGATGCCTGGCTACACGCACTTGCAGCACGCCCAACCCGTGAGCCTTGCGTATCATCTTTTGGCGTATGCGTTTATGTTTAAACGCGATTTTGAGCGGTTTATCAGCTCGCACGAGCGAAACAATCTTTGCCCGCTAGGCTCTGCCGCGCTCGCCGGCACGCCACATCCGATCAGGCGCGAGCTGGTGGCGCAGGAGCTAAATTTCGCCGGCATAACGCAAAATGCGATGGACAGCGTCTCGGATCGCGACTTTGCGCTAGAAATTTTATTTAACATCAGCGTGCTGATGACGCATGCTTCGCGCCTTTGCGAGGAGCTGATACTTTGGAGCTCGCAGGAGTTTGGCTTTGTAACGATCAGCGATGCGTATTCGACCGGAAGCTCGATAATGCCGCAGAAGAAAAATCCCGACGTAGCCGAGCTCATACGCGGTAAAACCGGGCGTGTAAACGGCAATCTCATCGCGCTTCTAACGACGATGAAAGGCTTGCCGCTGGCCTACAACAAAGACATGCAAGAGGACAAGGAGGGCGTATTTGACAGCGTCCGCACCGCGACGAGCTCACTTGCGATCCTAAACGCGATGATGAAAGAGGCTAAATTTAACGAGCAAAATATGCTTGCCGCGACCAAAAAAGGACACTTGAGCGCGACTGATCTGGCGGACTATCTCGTGCGCAAGAAAAACGTGCCGTTTCGCACGGCGCACTTTATCACGGGCAAGGCTGTGGCGCACGCAGAGAGCTTGGGCGTGGATCTAAGTGAGCTTAACGCCGCGCAGCTAAAAAGCGTGGATGAAAATTTAGATGAAAATGCCGTTAAATTTTTAAACCTACACGCGTCAAAAGAGGCTAGGACATCAGCCGGTGGCACGGCAAATGCGAGTGTGAGAAAGCAGATAAAGCAGCTAGAATCGTGGCTGGCAAAGAGTGGGGATTAAATTTGGTTTAGGGGAGCGATAATATAGATAAATGTGAGTGGTAGGGGGCAATGACTTTATTTAAAAAGTATTTCAAGCACCATTTACTTTTGCTATTTATTTTAAACCTGTCGCGAAGCGACAGCAACCTTGAACGTGCAGTGGGGAAGGTGGGGTCTAAGGGGCGGAAGGGGAGACGCTTCGTAAGTAGAGCCCTGTCCGCCCCTTGAAAAGATATAGAGATGGGTGCAAACGGCATTCGAAGAAAATCTCTTTTGCTTCGGCTTCGCCTGCCCTGAAAATCGGCGGCAATAGCGTCGTTTTGTAAGGTTTGACTTCGCTTTATTGCTTTTATTAACAATAAAGACGAACACCTCATCAAAACAGTGTCAAATTTAAACAAGAAAAACATGCAACTAATAGAAAATAACGGAAAATTCGGCTTTGCAGATGAGAGCAGACGGGTCGTCATAGAGCCTAAATTTGACTACGCGACGAAATTTATGCGAGGTAGAGCGTATGCGCGCTTGGGTGAGCGGATATTTACGGTAGATGCGAGCGGGGCGCAAAGAGAGGTTTTGAGCTTTAAGGCTGCGGGTGATTTCCACGAGGGGCTGGCGACCGTGAAAAGTGGCGGAAAATGGGGCTTTATCGACAAGATAAGTAAATTTAAGGTAAGGCCAAAATTTGACTTTGCCGCCAGCTTTTGCGAAGGGCTAGCTAGGGTGGCTTGCAAAGGGCGGCGCTTTTTTATCGATAAATCGGGCGAGGTCGTCATCCCGCCAAAATTTAATAAAGTGGGCGATTTTCATGACGGTTTGGCTAAATTTATGGATAAAAGCAGCAAAAAATGGGGCTTTATGGGTAAAAACGGCGATGTCCTTATAGAGCCTAAATTTAGCGAGGTAGGCGACTTTTCGCAGGGCTTTGCCGCAGTTAGAGCGCATAAATGGGGTTACATAAACACAAAAAGCGGAACGGCGATACCGCCCTTATATGATGGTGCGGGGCTTAGGTCGCAGGGGCTGATGGCGGTCAAGGTCGGCGAAAAATGGGGCTTCATTGACGAAAATAACGACATCATCGTGCCGCCTAGCTATCTTGCAGTTGATATTTTTAGACGCGGCATCGCTCAGGTCATCAGGCGCGAGCAAACAGAAATTTACCCCCAATACGCGTTCATCGACACAAACGGCAAGCTCATCGTGCCTTTTGGCAAGTATCAGACGCTAAGCGGCTTTTATGACGAATTCACAGCCGTGCAGGATCAAGAGTATATGTCTAGCTTCATTGATAGTAGCGGCAATGTCGCTTTGCCACAGGCTTTTGACGCGGCTCATCATTTTTGCGAGGGGCTGGCGTTTGTCAGTCAGGGCGAAGAGTGGGACGATAAATGGGGCGCGATCGACAAGAGTGCAAATCTCGTGATACCGCCGTTTTTCTACCGCCCTTATAGTGATTTTAGCGAAGGGCTTGCGCTTGTGAGGTTAGAGAGGGAGTATATATTATTTTTCATTGATAAAAACGGCGAGCCGATGTTAAAGCCGCGATAAATTTTAAAAATTTATGCCCAAAACGAGGAAATTTTCATTATAATAAGCGCCAAAGGATAAAAGATGTTTGGAAATTCAAGACAAAAAGAGCTTCAAGCGCAAAACGACGAGCTCACACTAGAAATTCAAAGACTCAAAAAAGAGCTTGAGCTAGCTAGAAACGAAGTAGCAAAGGCGCAAAACGTAGGTGCTGGCAAAAACGAATCTAACGCCGACAATAACGAAGTCGTGACGCTTTTGATAGATAGCTACGCCGATGGTATGAACTTTTTACAAAACACGATGGAGGAAAATATCAAGGCGCTTGGCGGTATGAACGATCTAAACAACCAAACCTTCGCCAAGACCGAGAAGCTTACGCAGCAGACCACATCGATAGTAAATTCCATGCAAAGCGTGCAGCAAAAAAGTACCGATCTGCAAGCTAACGCCTCGTCTTTGACAAACAGCGTCTCCTCTATCTCTGAGATCATAAATTTGATAAAAGATATCTCTGATCAAACGAATCTACTAGCCCTAAATGCTGCGATCGAGGCGGCTCGCGCGGGTGAGCATGGGCGTGGTTTTGCCGTCGTGGCGGACGAAGTGCGAAAGCTCGCCGAGCGCACGCAAAAAGCGACGCTGGAAGTTGAGGTGAATATCAATGGGCTTAAACAAAATGCGAACACGATGTCCGAGATGAGCCAAGATTTTTCCGATCTTTCGGCAAATACGATGAAAATTTTAGATGAATTTTACGCAAATATATCAAGCGTCAATGAAAATACTCAAAATTTACTAAGCCAAGCGCTAAACGTGACTAACGAGATCAACGTCAGCAACGGCAAGATTGATCATATAAATTTAAAATTAAGCGGGTATAGAGCCATTTTAAAAGATGAGCGAGACAGCATCCCCGATGTCCATCATTGCAGGTTTGGCAAGTGGTTCGAGGAGTATGTAAAAGGCGCGATAAGTAGCGATCAAAAGGCTATAAACGAGATAGCTCACCATCATGAAAACGTCCATAGCGGACTAGCTAAAGTGATAGAAAGATCGGCCGACAAAGGTCATAAAAAAGAGGCTATATCGGCTTTAAAAGATGTCGAGAGGTCAAGCAAGATCGGCTTTGAGATGCTTTTGGCGGCTATCAAGAAAGCAAGAAAGTAAAATTTTAGGCTCTGTTGTAATATTTCATTGATTTTCAGCTTTCAAAGCAGGAGAATGCGAACAGCATTCGAGTAAAACCTTATGAAGCGACGCTATCACCGCCGATTTTCAGAGAAGCCATAAGGCTGAACGCGGTCTGCTCGCAGTTGCGAGTGTAACGAAGCAAAAAATCGTGCTATATGTTCGGCTACTCGCTCCCGCACAAACGCTGTTCGCGTCCGTGCTAGGTCGCTCCTGGAGCGAGCAGGATTTGCGAAGCAAGCGTCAATGATTTATTATTACAGAGCTAAATTTTATATGCTCGCTTTTAATGATATTTACGAAGCACTCACTTAATACTATTAAAATAGAGCCAAATTTATTTAGATCCACCCTAAATTTAGGGTGGAGATGCGTTAAAACGTGGATTGCGGATTTGTTACAGCATCGCTCCAGCCAAGCTTTGCTCCGCCAAGCAGGTGAAAATGCAGGTGCATGACCTCTTGACCGCCGTTTTCACCGCAGTTTGTGACTAAACGATAGCCGCTTTTATCCACGCCCATCAGACGTGCTACTTGCTGGATAAACAAAAGCATCTCGCCCATTAAATTCGGATCCATCCCTTGGATGTTTTCAAAGTGTTTTTTGGGGATTATCAAAATGTGAATCGGCGCTTTTGGATTGATATCGTGAAATGCCAAGAATTTATCGTTTTCAAGGACTTTGTTGCATGGAATTTCACCCGCTACTATTTTTTCAAAGATCGTCATTTTCACTCCTTTAAAATTTTCTCAAATTATATCAAAGTGCACTTAAATTTAGCGCCTTTTATCTGAATTTTAACTCTTTTTGACTACAATCGGTATCAAAAATTTCTAAAGGTTTGAAATTGCAAGAATTCATAGAAAAGATAAACAAATGCCCCGCACTTAGCGAGCTTGAGAAGATTCGTGTTGAAATTTTCGGCAAAAAGGGCGTCTTGGCGGAAGGTTTTGCAAAGCTAAAATCCATGCCTGAAGACGAGAAAAAGGAATTTGCGGCGAATCTAAACAGACAAAGAGACGATCTGGCGGCGCTAATAGAGGCCAAAAAGACAGAGCTCTCTGCACTTGAGATCGCTTCAAAGATGAAAAGCGAGGCCGTTGATATAACGCTTTTTAACGAGCCCGTAGCAAGCGGCGCTTTGCACCCCGTGATGGCGACGATGGATAGGATAATCGAATACTTCATGATGCAAAATTTCTCGCTCGAGACCGGACCTTTGATAGAGGATGATTTTCACAACTTCGAGGCGCTGAATTTGCCCAAATATCACCCTGCGCGCGATATGCAAGATACGTTTTATCTAAATGATTTCAGGCTTTTGCGCACACACACCAGCCCCGTGCAGGTGCGAACGATGCTCGCAAACAAGCCGCCTATTCGCATGATAGCGCCCGGGACGGTGTTTAGACGCGACATGGACCTTACGCATACGCCGATGTTTCATCAAGTCGAGGGACTCGTAGTCGAGGATGGCGATAAGGTCAGCTTTGCAAATTTAAAAAGCATGCTTGAGCAATTTTTAAAATACATGTTCGGTGATGTCGAAGTGCGTTTTCGTCCTAGCTTTTTCCCTTTCACGGAGCCAAGCGCAGAGGTCGATATCAGCTGCATTTTCTGCCACGGCGATGGGTGCAGGGTCTGCAAACAAACAGGCTGGCTGGAGGTACTAGGATGCGGCGTAGTCGATCCAAACGTCTTTAACGCGGTCGGCTATAAAAACGTGAGCGGATATGCGTTTGGACTTGGCGTGGAGCGCTTTGCGATGTTGCTTCACAGAGTGCCTGATCTAAGATCGCTGTTTGAGGGGGATTTAAGACTATTGGAGCAATTTAAATGATAATATCAAAACACTGGTTGAACGAATGGGTAGACATTAGCGAGATAAGTGGCGAGAAGCTTTTAAAAACGTTAAATTCTATCGGGCTTGAGGTTGATAGCTATAAAGAGATAAAGCTGCCAGATAGCATCGTCGTAGGATATGTCAAAAACAAAGAAAAGCACCCGGACGCCGATAAGCTAAACGTCTGCCAAGTCGATGTGGGCAAAGAGACGCTGCAAATCGTATGCGGAGCTAAAAACGTAGAGGCAGGGCAGTTCGTACCGGTTGCACTCATAGGCACTGTGATGCCAAACGGCCTTGAAATCAAAAAAGCCAAGCTTCGTGGAGTCGAGAGTTGCGGCATGATATGCTCTTCTGCCGAGCTTGGCATGGTCAAAGTAAATGACGGAATTTTACCGCTTGATGAAAGCGTGGGAAATTTAAAACTAGGCGTCAGCCTCAACGAATTCGACGTTTTTAAGGACATCATAATCGAGATCGACGTTACGGCAAACAGAGGCGACTGCCAAAGCATGCACGGCGTCGCGCGCGAAATTTGCGCGGCGCTTGACCTAAACCTTCGCGACAACCTGCTTTACGAAGACGCCGACAATCTGCTTGGCATCGGCAGGATCGTCTCCGTGCGCGCGGAGGACGGCGTAAGAGGCTCGTTTTTATACCGAGCGTTCGAGATAAAAAGCACCATAAGCGAGAATTTACTCACGCGCATGAGGCTTGCTCTCATAGATTGCAAAAAAGAGGGCATCATCGAGAGGTTGCTTGATTATATGAGCTACTGCACGGGAGTGCTTTTTAGAGCGTATGACTTTGCGAAGCTTGGTAGCGACGACGAACGCATAATGTTTGATATCAAAAATGGCAAAAACGGCGAGTGCGTCGTATTTTGCGGGGATAAAAATTTAGGAGTGGCAGGGATCTATCAAAGCGACGAGGGCAGGGTGGACGAGAGCTCGAAGCTGATCGTTTTGGAGGCTAACTACACCGAGCCGTCGGTCATTGCAAGGATCATAGGCGAGGACAAAGACCTACCTCACGGAGATCAAATTTATCGCTCCAGCCGTGGTAGCGAGCCAAATTTAGCCTACGGAGCGGATTATTTTTTCAAAAGGCTTTCTAACTACAAGGACGCTGTGGGCCTTTACGCAGGGTCGCAGCATTCTATCTTGCGCAAAGAGCCCGTTACTATCAATGTCTCTTTAAACGAGCTTAAAAATATGATAGGCCAAGAGGTCGCTCGCAACGATGTCGTTAAAATTTTAAAGAAGCTTGGTTTTGAAGTGGGCGTGAATGTCGAGCAAGAGAGTATAAACGTAAAAGCGCCGTCGTTTCGCCACGATATCTTAAACCTACACGATATCTGCGAAGAGATAGTGCGGATAGTGGGCATCGACAACATCGCCCCCACGCCGTTAGTCTTCGCCGAGCAAAACAGACTCACACCTACTTATATAAAATATAAAAATTCTCTAAATTTAAGGCGTAAAGCTGCGGACTGCGGGTTTTTCGAGAGTGTGCATTATGTTTTTGACAGTCTTGAGGAGCTTGGCAAGCTTGGATTTGCCCCTTGCAAAGTAGCGATATTAAATCCGATAAACAACGAGCTAAATACGCTTAGACCGACGCTTGTCAATCACCTCTTAAACTCATGCGAGCGAAATATCAAAAATTCTAAAAAATCGGTCAAGCTGTTCGAACTTGGTGAGGTTTTCGATGAAAATGGCAAAGAGAGCTTGCGCGTGGGCTTTGCGCTTTGCGGACAGGCCAAAGAGCCTTCGCTGATAAATGGTGCAAAGGGCGAGGAGGCGGGCTTTTACGTATTTGCCTCGATGGTGCAAAACGTGATAGGTAAATTTATGCTGCTTCCTGATGATAAGATCTTGTATCTTAGCCCTTATGAGCAGGCGATCATCTGCCAAAACGGCGAAAAGATCGGCTACATGGGACGTGTGGATATCAAGGTGCAAAATTCGCACGATCTGCCAAAGACATATATCTGCGAAATAGATTTTGAAGCTATGAAATTTAATAAGATAGAGGCTAAACCTTACTCGAAATTCCCAAGTATCAGTCGTGATCTTAGCCTGATCGTGCCTGACGGGTTTGAATTTGCAAAAATTTATGAGTGCATAAGAGGGCTAAATTTAAAAGAGCTCAAAGAATTTTTGCCGGTAGATATCTATCGTGGGGCCGGACTGGAAAATTCTGCCAGCGTGAGCCTTAAATTCACATTTCAGGATATGGACAAGACCCTTGAAGACGAAGAGGTCGGCGTCTTGATGGATAAAATTTTAAGCGAGCTCAAGACGAAGCTAAATATCGGTATCAGATGAAAGTTCGTATACTAAACGAGCCTATAAACGCCGAGCTCTCGCGCATAGCCGCCGATAAATCGATCTCTCATAGATGTGCGATATTTTCACTACTTAGCAATAAACCATCGCACGTTAGAAACTATCTAAAAGCCGGCGATACGCTAAATACGCTAGACATCGTGAAGGCTTTAGGCGCGCAGATCCAGGAGAGGGGCGAGGAGCTCATCATCACCCCGCCGGAGAAAATCCTTGAGCCTGACGTAGTTTTGGAATGCGGGAATTCCGGCACT
Organism: Campylobacter curvus; assembly: GCF_013372125.1. Lineage (NCBI taxonomy): Bacteria > Pseudomonadati > Campylobacterota > Epsilonproteobacteria > Campylobacterales > Campylobacteraceae > Campylobacter > Campylobacter curvus. The sequence goes on from NZ_CP053826.1 coordinate 591,545, forward strand.
GCGATGCGCCTTTTTATGGGGCTTTTAGCGGCTCAAGAGGGCTTTTTCGTTTTAAGCGGAGACAAATATCTAAATCGTCGCCCGATGGCGCGCGTGGCTAAGCCGCTAGTGGCGGTCGGAGCCAAGATAGACGGCGCAAACGAGGCAAATACCGCACCTCTTTGCATACGCGGCAAAAAGCTAGAGCGTTTTAAATATGATAGCCCGGTGGCCTCCGCGCAGGTAAAAAGCGCACTTTTGCTCGCTGCACTTTATTCAAATGGCTGCGAATTTTCAGAGCCAGAGCTTAGTCGCGATCACACGGAGCGTATGCTAAGAGGCATGGGCGCAAAGATAAAGACGCAAGGCGCCAGTATAGCTCTTGAGCCTATGGATGCGCCGCTAGCGCCACTTGATATAGACGTACCAAACGATCCCAGCTCTGCATTTTTCTTTGCCGTCGCCGCATGCATCATACCAAATTCTCATATCGTGCTAAGAAATGTGCTTTTAAACGAAACGCGCATCGAGGCATATAAAATTTTACAAAAAATGGGCGCGGGCATAAAATTCAAAGAGATATCCGGCAAATACGAAAGTATCGGCGATATCGAAATAAGATACGCCGCGCTGAATGCCGTAGAGGTGAGCGAAAATATATCTTGGCTCATCGATGAGGCGCCCGCACTCGCCATTGCTTTTGCAAACGCAAAGGGCACCAGCGTGCTAAAAAACGCAAAGGAGCTTCGTGTCAAAGAGTGCGATCGCATCGCCGTAACGGTAGCCGGACTTAAAAAATGCGGCGTAACGGCGCGAGAACTTGAAGACGGCTTTGAAGTGAGCGGCTGCGATGCTAGCTGCGCTATCATCGACAGTCACGGCGATCATCGTATAGCGATGAGCTTTGCGGTGCTGGGACTAAAATGCGGGATGATAATCGAAAAAAGTGAATTTATCGCGACATCGTTTCCAAATTTTATCTCGATACTTCGAAAAATAGGTGCTAGCGTTGAAGATTGAGCTTGCTAGTAGCTACGGCTTTTGCTTTGGGGTAAAGCGCGCCATAAAGATAGCCGAAAATGCAGGCGATGCCGCTACTATCGGACCTCTCATACATAATAACGAAGAGATAAACCGCCTAGCTACGAATTTCAATGTCAAGACTCTCAACGGCATAAATGAGCTAAAGGACGAGAAAAAGGCCATCATACGCACTCACGGCATCACGAAAAGCGATCTGGCCGAGCTTAAAAAGACCGATATCAAAGTCATAGACGCCACTTGCCCGTTCGTGACCAAGCCGCAGCAAATTTGTGAGGATATGAGCAATGCGGGATACGATGTCGTGATATTTGGCGATGAAAATCATCCCGAGGTCAAAGGCGTGAAGTCCTATGCCAGCGGAAAGGTTTATGTCGTGCTTGATGAGAGCGAACTTGAGGGAGTGAAATTCAGACAAAAAGTAGCACTCGTCAGTCAAACGACTCGTAAAGTCGAAAAATTTATACAAATAGCGAACTACTTGATGTTACGCGTAAAAGAGGTGCGAGTTTTCAATACTATCTGCAACGCGACCTTTGAGAACCAGGAGGCGGTCAAAAATTTAGCCAAAAGAGCCGATGTGATGATAGTCATCGGTGGTAAAAATAGCTCTAATACAAAGCAGCTTTATCTGATATCTAAAAATTTCTGCGAGGACAGCTACCTGATAGAGAGCGAACACGAAGTCGAGAAAAGCTGGTTTGAGGGCAAGAATTTATGTGGTATAAGTGCGGGAGCGAGCACGCCTGACTGGATCATACAAAAAGTCGTCGACGTGATAGAGAAATTTTAAAATTCAACCTCAAATAAGCGAGTTTTAAATATAATAAAATACTTTGCCCTAGGCAAGAAAAAACACAAAAGGATCAAGATGGCTGTGAACAAGAGCGTTCAACTAAGCAAAGCAAAAGACGAGGATATCGAAGATATCGATTTTGCTGCAATGTTAGAGGAGTCTTTCAAAAAGACTGAAGAGGATAGCGACGGTGTGATCGTCGATATCAAAGGTGACGAGGTTTTGGTAAACGTCGGTAAAAAATCAGAGGGGATTTTAAATATTTCCGAGATAACCGACGCAAATGGCGACTTGATGTATAAGGTTGGCGATACTATCAAGGTAGCGATAACCGGATCAAGGGGCGGAAGGCCTATCGTTTCACATAAAAAAGCGCTTAAGAAAGAGAAAGTCAAGGCCTTTATCGAGGCTTACGATCCTGAAAATTCTGGTGAGATAGACGTTAAGATCGTCAATAAAAATAAAGGCGGATTCGTCGCCCAAGATGCAAACGGAGTAGAATTCTTCCTGCCTAAAACTCAAAGTGGGTTTAAAAATGCAAACGACGTAGTCGGCAAATCTTACAAAGTAAGAGTGATAAAAGTCGATAAAGACGAAAACAGCATCGTCGTATCACGTAAGAAAATTTTAGACGATGACCGTAAGAAGCGCAAAGAGGCATTAGCAAATATCGTCGATAACGCTGATGTGATAGAGGGAACTATCAAAAAGATCACGACTTATGGTATGTTTGTCGATGTGGGCGGTGTTGACGGACTCGTTCATTACAGCGAGATAAGCTACAAAGGACCGGTAAATCCAAGCTCTCTTTACAACGAAGGCGATAAAGTCTTGGTAAAAGTTATCAGCTACGATAATGAAAAACGCCATCTGTCTTTATCTATCAAGGCAGCGATGCCTGATCCTTGGGAAGAGATATTAAGCGACGGCCTGGAAGTAGGAGACACTATAAAAGTTATCGTAAGTAACATCGAGCCTTACGGAGCTTTCGTCGATCTAGGCAACGATATAGAGGGATTTTTACACATATCTGAAATTTCATGGGATAAAAATATTAAAAACCCAAAAGATCACATCAGCGAAGGTCAAGAGATCGATGTCGAGGTCATCGAGATCGACGCAAAGGGACATCGCCTAAGAGTGAGCCTTAAAAATTTACTTCCAAAGCCGTTTGACGAATTTAAGGCTAAATTTAAAGAGGGCGATGTAGTAAAAGGCGTAGTCACCACAGTCACGAATTTTGGTGCATTCATCCGTATCGACTGCGTAGAAGGCTTGCTCCATAACGAAGACGCCTCTTGGGATAGAAACGACAAATGTAAAGATATGTTCAAACCAGGCGACGAGGTCGAGGTCAAGATCATCAAGATAGACAACGCCGAGCAGAAAATTTCGCTTAGCCTCAAGGATCTAAAACAAAGTCCGGTTCAAGAATTTGCCAATAAATTCAACGTAGGCGACATCGTAAAAGGCACTATCCGCGATATCAAAGACTTTGGCGTATTCGTCGAGCTTGGCGATAATGTCGATGCGCTCATCCGCAAAGAAGACCTTGGCAGCGTTGATGCCCAGAGCCTAAAAATAGGCGACGAGATAGAGGCGGCGATAGCCTTTATCGATGAGAAGAAAAACAGAATTCGTCTAAGTATCCGCCGCTTGGCTAAACAAAAAGAGCGCGAAGTACTAAACGAGATAAACGATAACGACAAGGTTACGCTTGGCGATATCATCAAGGAACAATTGCAGTAATAAATGGGTAGACATGCTCTTTTGGCCGTCGTTATCCTTTTGCTTGTAACTCTTGGAGCGGTAGGGATTTTTTTGTTTAGATATGCAAATTTAAATTCCGACCCGGCTTCTAGAGTCGTTTTTAAAAACGAACAAAATTTTACCGATAATAAAAAAGAAAAAAGTAGCTGGATGAGCGAGCTGGCTGCTGTCGGCAAGAAAGACTACGTCTTGCCGGTAAATGAAATTTTTATCGAGTATAATCAGCCTAAAATCGAAAAACCAAAGATCACCGCCTATGAGCTCTTGATAGACAAAAACGATATTTATTCGATGTTTTGTCTCATGCAGACGCTAAAAAGCACCGATGTCGATTTTACGGTCGTAAAAGACGGCACAAAGAGCCAAATTTTCCTAAATACGGAGGACTCGAAACTGCTTCAAAATATAATATTGCAGCTTCGAGTTTATGATATTCACTCAAGTGTAAGAGAGGTAAAACTATGAAAACCATCATCGTTTGCGATGCCATACACCCCGTTGGCTTCGAGCTACTTAAAAAAGAGGAAGATATTAAGATAATCGACGCCGTAAACGTTCCTAAAGATGAGCTTTTGAAAATCCTAGGCGAAGCCGATGTTGCTATAACCAGAAGCTCGACCGAGGTGAACGAAGCTTTTTTAAATGCCGGTAAAAAGCTAAAGGCTATCGTTAGAGCGGGAGTAGGCGTAGATAATGTCGATATAGACGGCTGTTCAAGACGCGGCATAATCGCTATGAACGTGCCTACGGCAAACACTATCGCTGCGGTTGAGCTTACGATGGCTCACATGCTGGCGGCTGCCAGATCGCTTGAATACGCACACAACGACCTGAAGCTGAACAGAATTTGGAAACGCGAAAAATGGTATGGGGTCGAGCTTTTTAACAAAACGCTAGGCATCATAGGCTTTGGAAACATCGGCTCTCGCGTCGCCGCACGCGCAAAGGCCTTTGGTATGAATATCGTTGCTTATGACCCATATATCGATCCCTCAAAGGTCATCGATATGGGCGGCACTTACACTAAAAATTTCGACGATATCTTAAAATGCGATTTTATCACTATTCATACGCCAAAGACTAAAGAGACGACAAATATGATAGGGCGCGACGAGATAGCCAAGATGAAAGACGGTGTGAGGTTGATAAACTGCGCTCGCGGCGGCCTTTATAACGAAGAGGCTCTTGAAGAGGCGCTAAAAAGCGGCAAAGTGGCTTTTGCCGGTATCGACGTTTTTACAAAAGAGCCTGCGACCAGTCACCCGCTACTTGAGCTTGATAATGTGAGTGTTACGCCGCATCTTGGAGCAAATACACTGGAGTCTCAGCGCAATATCGCGGTCGAAGCGGTCGAGCAAGCCATCAGCGCAGCGCGAGCCATCAGCTATCCAAACGCTCTAAATTTACCGATAAAAACGGAAGACCTACCGCCTTTTATCGAGCCTTATGTAGATCTAGTAAGCAAGATGGCCTTTTTGGGTGCGCAGATAAACAAAAAGGAGATCAAGGCCATTCGTATCGAGGCTGAGGGACAAATAGGCGAATTTGCAAATTCCATGCTCACTTTCGCACTCGTTGGAGTGCTCAAAGAGAGCCTTGGTGACGCGATAAACTATGTAAATGCTAAATTTATATGCGATGAAAAAGGCATAGCAAACGAAGCTATCATCGTTCCTCAAAGCGGATATAACAACAAAATTTCAGTCAAAATAACGACCGAAAGTGACGTGACGACGATAAGCGGCACGGTCTTTGGAGAGACCGAGCAACGAATAGTCGGTATAAACGGCTTTAAAACAGACTTCAAGCCAAAAGGAAAGATGATAATCTTTAAAAACCACGACGTGCCGGGTGTCATCGCGCAGATCAGTAAAATTTTGGCGGACGAGAAGATAAATATCGCAGATTTCCGCCTTGGCAGAGGCGATAATGGTATGGCGCTTGCTGTCATCTTGGTCGATGAAAACATCAGCAAAGAGACGCTTGCGAAACTAAATGCGCTTGATACGTGCGTTTGGGCGCAATACGCAGTTATTTAAAATTTAAATTTCGAAAGGAAAAACAATGGCTTATTCAATGGGCGATTTAAAAAAGGGCTTAAAGATAGAGATAGAGGGCGTTCCGTATAAGATCGTCGAATATCAGCACGTAAAACCGGGCAAGGGCGCGGCTTTCGTGCGTGCGAAGATCAAATCTTTCGTAGACGGCAAGGTGCTTGAAAAGACCTTCCACGCCGGCGACAAATGCGAGCAGCCGCATCTTGAAGAAAAAGAAATGCAGTATCTTTACGACGACGGCGAATTTTGCCAGTTCATGGATACGACTACTTACGAGCAAGTGGCGATCAGCGATGAGGACGTGGGTGATGTGAAAAAATGGATGATTGATGGCATGATGGTCGAGATTTTATTTCACAATGGTAAGGCGATCGGTGTTGAGGTGCCGCAGGTCGTGGAGCTAAAGATCGTCGAGACTCCGCCAAATTTCAAGGGCGATACGCAAGGCGGTAAAAAGCCTGCCACGCTTGAAAGCGGTGCGGTCGTGCAGATACCGTTTCACGTGCTAGAAGGCGAGGTCATCCGCGTAGATACCGTCCGTGGCGAATACATTGAGCGCGCGAACAAATAAGCGATTTGGCGGTCGTCGGATCGCCAAGCTTTAATGAAAGAAATTTTTGAAACTCTCATAAAGCAGACCGCTAAACCCCTGCTTAAAGAAAATGGCTTTACTAAAAAAGGTCTTAACTTTTTCAAAAAGCAAAACGAACTCATCTTCACCATAAATTTTCAAAAAAGTAGCACAAATTCGCCTTTTGAGACTAAATTTTACATCAACTGCGGAGTTTATGCGTCGATTTTTGACACCACGCTTGGTAAAAATGCGCGTCTTTACCCCAAAGAGTATGAGTGTCATTTTAGAGAGAGGATCTCGGCTATCCTCAAAGAAAAAGATGGATACTTTATCGATCAAAATACCGACGTAAGCGAGCTTGGCAAAAAGCTGACGCAGGATCTGAATTTAGCGATCAAATTCTTTGACGAGATAAAAAACGCCGATGATCTTGTGAAAATTTTATTAGCTAAGGGTGGGCTAAATTTGATAGATACGATTTTTGAATACCTTTTAGCAACCAAAAATGAGAAAAATTTCATAGAACAAAGCTGGAAGCTTCATGCAAAATACGGAAATGAAGCAAGATGGCAAATTTTTGAAAATAAGATAAATAAAATGCTCGAAAAATATGGGCTAGAAAAGGTAAATTTTAATGAAATGGTAAAAAGGTCGGACTAGCCGACCTTGAAATCAAGCTGTCTTGCGCCCTAGATGCTTATTGATAAGCCTTGTGATCTCTTCGCCGTGAGGAAATCTCGCCTCATCGTTACCGATTCGATCTTTTTTTGAAAATATCACGTCGCCATCAACTTCGACGATAAAATTTCCACCGTCTCCAATGACTAAATCAACTCTTGCATCGCCGAAATTCTTTTTTATCTCATCTTCTACACGAGAAGCTACCGGACGATAGTTTCAAGAGTTGCAGTAAATGATTTTTACGTGCATCGCTCTTTCCTTTCTTTTGAGATAGGCCTTGATATTAGCATAAATTTATTAACGAGCAGTATAATTAGAAAAATTTAAGGAGTGAAAAATGAAAAGAGTTGCGGTGATTTTTGCTAACGGTTTTGAGGAAATAGAGGCTTTGAGCGTTGTGGATATTTTAAGGAGAGCCGACATAGACGCTTTGTGTGTAGGGCTTGATAGGGCTTTGGTGGTCGGATCTCACGGCGTTAGCGTGAAAGTCGATCTGCTACTTAGCGAGCTAAGAGAGATAGAGCTCGATGCTATCGTGCTTCCCGGAGGACTACCCGGTGCACAAAATTTAGCAGACAGCAAGGAGCTTGGTGAAATTCTAAGACGCTTTGATGATAACGGCAAGCTAATCTGCGCGATCTGTGCCGCACCGATGGCATTGGCAAAAGCGGGTGTTTTAAAAGACGCTTTTACTTGTTATCCCGGCTTCGAGACAAACGTGAGAGCCGATAAAAATGGCTACATCAGTGATAAAAACGTGATCTGCGATCATAACATAATGACATCTAGAGGACCTGCAACTGCTATGGAATTTGCCCTTGAGATCGTCAAAGAGCTAAACGGCACAAGCTCGTATGAGAGCGTTAGAGACGGATTGCTTTATCATAGTTTATAAAAAATATGTAATTACACATTTTAAAATTTTGATTTAAAAAAGGGCTTTGAATTTAGTTTTTAAACTGGAGTGCGACTTCGATTTTTACGGTGATATATAACTTTTAAGGTTTATTTTTTAAAAATTTTATCGTAAAAATAAAATTTCATAGCTTTTTTGCTCAAAATTTAGGTATCATTTCAATAACCGAATAATTCGGAAATTTTTTTAAGGGAATGTTCCTGTGAATATTTATGTAGGAAATTTGTCATATCGTATGACAGAGGCAGAGTTGAAGGAAGCTTTTGCGCAGTTTGGCGAGGTAAAGCGTGCAAAAATCGTTAAAGATCGCGATACAAATCGCTCAAAAGGTTTTGGATTTGTTGAAATGGACGACGCGAACGAGGGTCAAAGAGCTATCGACGCGCTTAATGATAAGGAACTGGGCGGACGCACTCTAAGAGTAAATGAAGCTCGCCCGAAAGAGTAAAATCACCCTGCCGTCAAGCTTTGGCGGCATCATCTCACGTATAGCCCCCACACCAAGCGGCTACCTTCATCTTGGCAATGTTTACAACTTCTTGCTGACCTATCTCTTTACTCGTGCAAAGGGTGGCTTTTTAAATTTACGCATCGATGACTACGATATTGGCAGATATAGGCGCGAATTCGTGCAAAATATCTTTGACGTGCTCGAATTTTTACAGCTTGATTATGACGGCGGAGCTAGGAATTTAGCTCAGTTTGAAGCCAAATTCAGCTTTAAATTCAGACTGAACGAATATAAAAAAGCGCTTGACGGCTTAAAGGGTGAAATTTACGCTTGTGAGTGCTCAAAGCATACGCCAAATGCCTATAAAAACGGCATTTATCAAGGTCTTTGCAGGTATAAAAATTTAAAATTCACAAAAGGGCTCACTTCGCTTAAAATTTTAGTCGATAGCAGCGACGAGCTTGGCCGTGAGGTCGGTGAAAATTTAGGCGATTTCATGCTTTATAAAAAGGATGACACTCCCGCTTACAACCTAGCTAGCGTCGTGGACGACGAGCTTCTTGGTGTAAATTTCGTAGTTAGAGGAGAGGATCTACTGGGCTGCACGCAGGCTCAAATTTATCTATCAAGGCGCTTAGGTTATAAATTTCAAAATGCAAATTTTATCCACCACGCCCTTTTCATGGACGGGGACAAAAAGCTATCCAAATCATCGAATGCTCCTGCGATCGACTTTAAAAACGGGGCGAAATTTTACTACAAGATAGTAGCCGATCGGCTCGCACTAAACCCGCTTTGTTGCGACAAACTATCAAATTTAGCCTACGAATTTAAAATTTCTCAAAGCAAAATACAAGCCCTCTAAAAGTTAAATTTCGCTACCATTTGGCTATTAAAAAGGAAGCAAAATGAGCGATTTCACACATCTTCATCTACACACCGAGTATTCACTGCTTGACGGGGCGAATAAGATAAAAGAGCTGGCTCACGTCCTGCATGAGCGCGGTGACACGAGCGCAGCCATAACCGATCACGGCAATATGTTCGGGGCGATAGATTTTTACAAAACGATGAAAAAAGAGGGCATAAAGCCGCTTATTGGCATCGAGGCTTATATCCACAACGCCGATGATCTGGGCGATAAGAGCAGCAAACAGCGCTTCCACTTGATCTTGATCGCTAAAAACGAGACCGGCTATAAAAATCTGATGTATCTTAGCTCGATGAGCTACATCGAGGGCTTTTACTACTATCCTAGGATCAATAAAAAAATTTTAAAAGAGCACAGCGAGGGCATCATTTGCTCGTCAGCCTGCCTTCAAGGCGAGGTGAGCTGGCATCTAAATTTAAGCGAGCGAAACCTGAAATACGGCGCCAAAGGCTACGAAAAGGCAAAAGAGGTCGCGCTGGAATACAAAGAAATTTTCGGCGATGATTTTTACCTTGAGATCATGCGCCACGGCATCGGCGATCAGCGCAGGATAGATGACGATATCCTAAGGATCGCAAAGGAAACTGGCATAAAGGTCATCGCCACGAACGATACGCACTACACCTTCAAAGAGCGTGCCGACGCACACGAGGTGTTTATGTGTATCGCTATGAACAAACTACTTGACGATCCAAACCGCCTGCGCCACAGCGTGCATGAGTTTTTCGTAAAGAGCGAAGACGAGATGAAGCGCCTGTTTTTAGACATCCCGGAAGTCATCGAAAATACAAAAGAGATCGTGCAAAAGTGCAACCTCGAGATAAAGCTGGGTAACCCTACGCCTCCAAATTTTAAATTTACTCTTGAATGTGCGGCCGAGCGCGGGCTAAATTTACCGGAGCCCAAAAACAGATATAGCTTTAAAAACGATGCCGTATTTTTCGAGTATGAGTGCAAAAAAGGGCTTGAAGAGAGGCTGAAATTCGTCCCTGAAAATTTACACGAGGAGTATAAAAAGCGCCTCGAGCGAGAGATCGAGATCATAAATAAGATGAATTTCCCGGGCTATATGATGATAGTTTGGGATTTTATAAACGAGGCCAAGAGCCGCGGCGTACCGGTAGGCCCCGGACGAGGATCCGCCGCTGGCAGCTTGGTCGCTTATTCGCTAAAGATCACCGACCTTGATCCTATACCATACAACCTGCTTTTTGAGAGGTTCTTAAACCCTGAGCGCGTGAGCATGCCTGATATCGACGTGGACTTTTGCCAAAGCAGACGCGGCGAGATCATCGACTACGTCACGCAAAAATACGGCAAGTATAACGTCGCGGGCGTCATCACCTTTGGTAAACTGCTTGCAAAGGGCGTCATACGCGATGTCGCACGTGTTTGCGACATGCCATACGCCGAGGCTGACGCGATGGCAAAGCTCATACCTGACGAGCTTGGCATCACGCTAAAAGATGCATTTGAAAAAGAGCCAAAGATCAAAGAGCTGATCGACAAAAATCCAAAGGCGGCTAAAATTTGGAAATTTGCGCTCGATCTTGAGGGCCTAAACCGAAATGCCGGCCAGCACGCAGCGGGCGTAGTCATCTCAAACGAAGAGCTATGGAACAAAACGCCGCTCTTTCGCCAGCCAAACAGCCCCGAGGATCGCTACGTGACGCAGTATAGCCTCAAATACCTCGAGGATGTCGACCTGATAAAATTCGACTTTCTCGGGCTAAAGACGCTTACGGTGATCGACAACGCCATAAAGCTGGTCAAACGCCGCACCGGTAAGGACGTCATTTGGGAGCAGATAGATAAAAACGACAAGCCTGTTTATGACATGATACAAAGCGGCCAGGCGATCGGCATCTTCCAGATAGAGGGCGAGGGCATGAGAAAGCTAGGCACCAGCCTGCGTCCGGACTGCTTCGAGGATATCGTCGCGATGCTGGCGCTCTACCGCCCGGGACCGATGGAAAGCGGCATGCTGGATGACTTCGTCAAAAGAAAACACGGCGAAGCGGCGATCACATACGCGTTTAAGGAGCTTGAGCCGATCCTAGCGCCGACATACGGAGTCATCGTCTATCAAGAGCAAGTCATGCAGATAGTCCAAAAGATCGGCGGCTTTAGCCTAGGAGGCGCCGACCTCGTCCGCCGTGCGATGGGTAAAAAAGACCCAGAGCTACTTCGCCAGCAAAAAGAGCTCTTTGTCGAAGGCGCTAAAAAAGAGGGCTTTAACGTGCAAAAATCTGGCGATTTGTTTGATCTGATCTTGAAATTTGCGGGTTATGGCTTTAATAAATCACACTCCGCAGCCTACGCTTACGTGACCTTTCAAACGGCCTTTTTAAAGGCTTATTACCCGGCTGAATTTATGGCTGCGCTACTAACCAGCGAGGAGAGCAACGTCGATAAGATCGTTCGCTACATCGATGAGAGCAAACGCCTAAAAATCGATGTCCTGGCACCGTCGATCAACAAGTCGATGAAGGAATTCAGCGTCGTGGACAACGGCGGACACGATGGTATCATCTTTGGCCTTGGCGCGATAAAGGGCGTGGGCGGTGCAGCTATCGAAAACATCATCTATGAGCGCGAAAACGGCGGGGAATTTAAAGATTTTAACGACCTGGTCTCAAGGATAGATGCATTCAAGGTCAATAAAAAGGTCTTTGAAAGCCTCATAAAGGCGGGCTGCTTCGATGAATTCGGCCATACTCGCAAGATGCTTTTAGCAAACATAGAAAATATAATCGAAGCTTGCAAAAACGCCGCTCAGATACGCAAAAATGCGGCCCAGAGCCTATTTGGCGAGGACGAGAGCATGAACGACGTGAAGATAAATTTTGATCCTGTGGACGGCGAATACGACATCAAGCAGATATTAAAATTCGAGCAAGAAAGCGTGGGTATCTACCTCTCGGGACATCCGCTTGATGACTACCGCGAGAAGATAAGCCAGATCAAATACACCCTCAGCTCGGAATTTGAAAATTTACCGCAAAGCGCCGAGATCTTGGTCGTCGGCAAGATCGAGGACTTTAGCACACGTATAACAAAGAGCGGCAAAAAAATGGGCACGATAAACGTGCTTGACTTTCACGGCAACATCGAGATCGCGATATTTGAACGCGAGCTTGCAAATGTCGAGGACGTTTGGAGCGACGGCGTGAAGCGCGATCTACCTTATGCTTTTAAGATCAATATCTCTCGCGACGATCAGTTCGTGAGGACGAATTTAAACGAATTTTACTCCCTCGAAGATGCTGTAAATTTAGACTTTAAAACAAGGCAGATAAGGCAGGGCAATAAATTTTCAAGAGCCGCCGCAAACAGCGCCGAGCCTGTTAAGGTCAGAAACTACGGCGTTTTAGAGATACTCTTGAATCTAAATGAGCTAAATAAGCACAAGATCGCTGAAATTTATCATCTAGCCTTTACAAGGCATGCTCTAGGCAACGAAAAGCGACTGGTTCTAAAGATAAAGAATGAAAATGCGGGCGAAATTTTGGTCTATAACACGAGCTTTTTGGTAAATGACGAGCTTGGTAGCGAGATAGAAAAGCTAGCCTTAGGGGCGTGAGCGGCGATTTAAAGGAGAAAAAATGAAAAACGTCTTAGTCGTCTCGGGTCATCCCGATGTCAAAAACTCATTTGCAAACAAGATCATTTTGGAGGAATTTACAAAAATTTCACCGATGTGAGGATCGAGGAGCTTGGCAAGCTCTATCCTGATTTTAAGATAGACGTGAAAGCCAAGCAAGAGCGCCTTATGAAGGCCGATGTCATCGTGCTTCAGTTTCCGTTTTTCTGGTATAGTGTGCCGTCTTTGATGCAAAAATGGTTCGAGGATGTGCTAGTGCATGGCTTCTCACACGGCAGCACTGGCGATAAGCTAAAGGGTAAAATTTTGATTGCTTCATTTACGAGCGGAGCGCCTGAAGAGATGTATAAAAAAGGCGCTTTGCAAAATCATGAAGTAGGCGAGTTCCTGATCCCGCTTGAGCAGCTTGCGAGCCTGACCGGCATGAAATGGGGCGGATATGTTTATAGTGGCGGACTATCGTATGCTAGCCGTAATGACGAAGCCAAACTCGCTCAAATGCGCGCCAAAGCCAAAGAACACGCGGCAAGACTAAATGAATTCATAAAAAATTTATAGAAGAAAAGATGTATCTGATAAATATCACTTTAAAGATGGAAAAAGTGCCTGCGGACAAGGCTGAAGCGATGTTTGAGCGCCACCGCGAATGGTTTGGTAAAAATTTTTCAAGGAGGGCAAATTCGTGCTGCTTGGACTGTATCAGGACGAGCCGCATGCGGGCATCATCATCGCAAACCTAAAGGATAGAGCCGAGCTTGATAAAATTTTGGCCGAAGACGTTTATCTTCCTGATATGGCGGAGTATGAGATAAGAGAATTTAAAGCCGCGATGGCTGCCGATCTAAGCGCCTTTGCAGGAAAATGATAAATCTAAACTAAGGAGCGAAAATGAAAGGCAAAATTTTAGCGTTAGCAGTTCTGGGTGGTTTGCTGGCAGGCTGCGCCACTTCGCAGGGAAAAATGACTGGCAACGATAGAGACGCTCACGGATGTATCGGCTCGGCCGGTTATAGCTACTCGTTTTTACGAGGCGAATGCGTCCAGCCCTTTGAGGTCACTCAGGCGAGGCTGGATGATCCTGATAACGATACTTTGGCGATATATCTGCTATTTTCCAGTGACAAAAAGCTAGTCGAGGTCTTTGGCGCAAGCTTGCCTGAAAATAGGGTCTTGCAGCAAAACCCTAGCGGCTACGCCTCAAAAGACGGCAAGATCCGTTTAGTAAGAGGCACAAAGGGGCTAAAACTCGTAAAATGATCGCTCAAACGATGTCTTTTACGACCTTTGCGCCAAGCCCTATGCTCATATGATGTAAAAATATTAAATGATACAAATCTCCGTCATGCTGCGGCGAGTCGTAGGTCTGCACGAGAGCGTCTGGGACTATGACACGGCGCTTGATGTCGTGCTCGTTGGCTTGAAGTTTTAGGTGAGATACCAGCTGATAGACGCATAGATCGGTGCAGTCGCCAAAGATGACGAAGGTATCGATCTGCGGATTTTGCGCGATGAAGTCGTTAAATCCTTTGCAAAATGCCGAGCTTAGCGAATTTTTCTTAAAAATTTTCATCTCTTTATAAAAATCCAAATTTTTTAGCTCGTCTATCGTCTCGGCCTCCTTGCCACCTTTTATAGCGTGTGGCGGGAAGTCGCTAAATTCCGCGCAATTTTCATCGTGACTATCCTCTATGAGGACGAAATTTTTAAGATGGAAGTCATCGTGTGCTATTTTAAAAGTTTGAGCGAGCTTTGAAGCGATAGCAGCGCACCTTGGGCTAGAAAGCGTACCCTCATGACAAAAGCCATTTATCATATCCACACTGATAAAGGCGACATTGTGCGCACCGTTTTTAAAAATTTCATCAAATTTAAGTGGTTTTAGCCCCTCGTGCCATCTTTTGATACTGACTATGAAGTCAGCCTCTTTTTGCGTTAAATTCATTGTTTATCCTTAAATATTGGTAAATTTACATAAAACGCCTTTGGTTCTAGCGTCACCTCGATGCTGCCCTTGTGCGCGGCGATGATCTGCACGCAAAGTGCTAGACCTAGCCCGTTGCCCTTTTGCTTACTCGTTTTAAACGGTTCAAAGACCGCACCTTTGTCCTTTATACTAACTCCGCTGTCGTAGAGGTAAAATTTATGCTCTTTGTCCGTTTTCTCGTATCTTAGGCTGATCTCGCCGCTCTCGTCGTCGCTTTCCTCGATCGCATCTACGGCGTTAAAGAGCAGGTTTTGAAAGACCATGGCGAGCAGGTCCTTATCGCCATTGTAAAAGCCGCTCTCAAAGCCTAAATTTATATCGATATCCTTTGAATAAGCGTAGTATCTAAGCGCTTCCTCGCATTCACTCTTAAGCTCCAGGAAGTTGAAAACTCCGGCGTTTATCTGCACACCTTTGGTGAAAAGTAGCGTCGCTTTTATGATACGTTCGACCCGCCAGATCGCCCTTTGTATCTCGCTGGCGATGGGCTGCGTTTTAGCGTCGGCTCGTTTTAAAAGAGTGGAAGCGAGCAGGGAGACCGAACCTATGGGGTTTCTGATCTCGTGAGCCAGGTGCGCGGCCACTTGACCCATGGAGACTAGGCGCTCGTTGCGTTTTTGCTCGGTGATATCGACTGCCGAGACGATTTTTTTGCCGTCTTTATCGGCGATCTTTACGAGATAGACGGCCCCGCGAAATTCTATCTCCTGATCACTGCTGAAATTTATATGCTTAAAAAGCTCGCTCTTTTTTGCGGCTTGCGAATTTTGCAAAAAGAGGCTGCCGTCATCATTTAACACCCAAAGTGCGGTCGGCATGACATCGACCACGTCCTTCACTATCTTTTGTAGATTTTCATACGAGGCATGCAGGTTCTTATACTCTTGCTCAATGAGGTAGGTTTGCTCTATCAGGCTTTTTAGCCCGTCTTGTATGTCTTTTTGCTCACTCATTTATCAGCTCCTCGAAGTCCTTTATCTCGTATAGTCTCACGCGCTCGTCTTTTAGGCTCAAAAGCTCCTTGCTAAAGCCGCTTTTTGAAAACAGCGCGATGATGTCAGGCGCGATGCCAAGCTTGGCGCATTTATAAAGCAATAAATTCAGCACGTTTTTACAGACCTTACGCTCTTTGTATTTGGCTTCACCCACGATTATTTTGTCATCTATCCTAAAAAGCATGTCTATCTCGACATCTTTTTTCCAAAAGCTACTTAGCAAGATACCTTGTATGCCGAATTTCTTCGCCATCAGCTCTCCGCAAAGCATCTCATATCCAAGGCTTGCGTATTCGTCAAATCCCGCTCTTATGAGCACTAAAATTTCATCTTTTTTGCCTGATTTCAGTGCCTCTAAATTCGGCTCTATGAATCTAAACCAAAACCTTGAAAAATGGCTACTAAAGTGGATCTTGTCTTCTACCCTATATCTGCGCTCGCTCTTTTTTAGGTTTTGATTTTTCTGCCTTTTGGCAGGCTGTTCGCGGCTCTTTTCTATGAGTAAAAATTCCTTTTGCAAAAGCGTAGCGTATACTTTATTGGCTATCGTTTGGGGTAAAATTTTATGGACGCGAAACCTTTTCCTATCGCTTCTAGCTAGCTTGATGAGCGCTATTTTTATAGCGTTGTCGACATCGCTTTCAAAGTAAAATCTAGGCATCAAAGCCTTATAATCATCTAAAATTTCATGTTCTATGGCTTCAAAAACGTCGTAATAAGCACCATTTAGCATAAATTCGTCAAATACAAAGTGAAATTTGATGAGCTCCTCGATATCAAGGTGCTTCATGCGTTCGTATGTCGATCTTAGCGATTTGATTTTTGACTCCTTTGCTCGGTCATTGTAACATAAAATTTAGCAAAAAGGGCTATAATAAAGCTCAAATTTTAAAGGCTTTTTGTTGGTAAATTTAGAACACATCAGAAAAAACATAATCCTAAAAAACGGCGTGCACTATTTTGACTACACGGCCTCGGGGCTTGCGTATAAAGATATCGAGGAGCAGATGATGCAAGTGCTCAAAACCTACGCCAACACGCATTCTGATAGCTCCTCAAACGCCATGAAAACGCAAAATTTATACGAGGGTGCAAGAGCGCAGATAAAGGCTCTTTTGGGGCTTGATGATAGGTTTTATCTGTTTCCGTGCGGCTTTGGCTCTAGTGCGGCGATAAAGAAATTTCAAGAGATCATGGGGCTTTACATTCCACCAAAGACTCGTAAACGCTATGATGTGAGGACGAATACAAATTCTCCGCTTGTGATCTTAGGCCCTTACGAGCATCACTCAAACGAAGTGAGCTTTCGCGAGGCGCTTTGCGATGTCGCTAGGATACGCCTAGATAAAAACGCAGGCGTGGATCTTGAGCATTTGGAGCAAATTTTAAAGATAAACGCCGGCCGCGAGATCATAGCAAGCTTTAGCGTCGCCTCAAACGTCACTGGCGTCATTACGGATTATAAGAAAATTTACACGATGGTAAAGGCTAGGGGTGGCATCGTCGCACTCGATGCGGCGAGCTTTAGTGCCTATGGTAACGTAGATTGCGATTATTTCGATGCACTTTTTTTATCCCCTCACAAGCTGCTTGGCGGAGTGGGTAGTTGCGGTTTGTTGGCGCTTAAGAAAATTTTGGCTGATGGCGAGGAGCCTACGTTTGCAGCTGGCGGGACGGTAAGCTACGTGAGCCGAAATTCGCATGTTTTCGTCAAAGATACCGAGCAGCTGGAGCAGGGCGGCACACCGCCTATAACGCAGCTCATACGCGCGTCTTTGGCTTACGGCCTACGAAACGAGATAGGCTTTAGCGCGATTTGTGAGAACGAGGACGAGCTTGGCAGATATTTTGAAAAGCGCCTGAACGAGATCCCGCAGGTAATCAACTACTGCCCAAGAGAGCTCAAGCGCCTGCCGATATTTGCGTTTAACGTAAAGGGCGTCTCTCCTTATGATTTCGCCTCGATCTTGAGCAATGACTTTGGTATCCAAACGAGAGCAGGGTGCGCTTGCGCCGGGCCCTACGGACACGAGCTTTTGGGACTTAAAGACGATGCGCCGCTAGCCGCTAAGCCGGGCTGGGTGCGCGTGAGCCTACATTATACGCATACGTTTGATGATATCGACTATCTGATAAGCGCCATCAAAAAAAGTATCGAAAGATACAGCATACTGACTGCAAACGACAGAGCGCGCCTACCAAGCGAGCAAGAGCCCGGCGGCTGCATATAGCGGGCGAATTTAAAATTTTAAAGGCCATGGCCTGAGATATCAAAATAGGTAATAATACAAGGCTCTATTATAATAAATCATTTACACTTGCTTCGCTTCTGCTTTGCAGTTGCAAACGAAGTGAAGCAAAAACCCTGTTCGCTCCAAGAGCGACCTAGTACGGACGCGAACAGGGTTTGCACGGAGCGAATAGCCGAACATATAGCACGCTCTGCTTGCAGTTGCAAACGAAGTGAAGCAAAAATTAGCGGTCAGCTGCCGCTTCCCTTAATTTCGGCGGCGATAGCGTCGCTTCATAAGGTTTGACTTCGCTAGAATGTTTAAAATTTTAAAAATCAATACTTCATTAAGGCAAAGCCAAAACAAATTAAGTCTATCATTTTACAATTCGCAGGTGCCGTGTCTTAGCTTTACTTCATCGCTCGTTTGAGCCGTGCTAAATTCTCGCCTATAGATTTTGGGCGATAAACAGCGTTTATGACGGCTATGAGATCTATCTTGAGGACTGAAATTTGTGCGATATTCGAGGCGTTTATGCCTCCTATGGCGCATATCGGGATATTTAAAATTTCTTTTGCTTGCTTTATGGTCTCAAGTGGGCAAATGACTGCGTCAGGCTTTGTCCGGCTTTTGAAAACCGAGCCAAAAGCCACGTAGCTAGCGCCATTTTGCTGCGCTTTTAGCGCTAAATTCAGATCGTTGTAGCAGCTCGCCCCGATAAATGCATCGTTTCCTAAAATTTCACGAGCCGAGCTTATATCCATATCATCGATGCCGATATGAACGCACTTTGCACCGATAGAAGCGGCAAATTTCACATCATCGTTCACGATAAATTTCGCTTCAAAATCATCGCAAAGCGCCAGTAGCTCGCGCGCGATCTTCTCGTTTTTGACGGGTTTTTTACTTCGGTATTGAAAAAACTTGACCCCGCTTCGTAAAATTTCAGTCGCCTGAGAGATTATCGTCGCGTCTGGGGTCAGAGTGTCGTCGCTTATGGCGTAAATTTGGCTCAAATTTTGACTTTATGATTTAGCAGTGTCTTGCCAAATTTCGTCTCAAGCCCCGTTTTGATCGCCTGATAGACGTAGTTTTTGGCTTTCGTGATGGACTCTTCTAGCGAAAGTCCCTGAGCCAGGCAGCAGGCTATCGCGGTCGAAAACGTGCAGCCTGCGCCGTGCATTATGAAAGGATCGGCAAGCGCGGTGGCGAAATTTAGCTGCGAGCCGTCCTTTTTGTGTAGCGTATCTATGCTCTCGCCGTTTACGACATGCTTTTTGACGATGACATCGCAGACGAGCGAGCTAAAATCGTTGTGAAAAAGCGCCTGCGCCTCATATCTGTTTGGCGTGGCGATGGTCGCAAATTTCAAGATCTCTCTTAGGGCGTCTATGGCGTCATCTTTGATGAGCTTGACGTTTGATTTGCTGATACAAACTGGGTCTATGACGATAGGGACGTTGAATTTCGGTAGCCATTTTTCAACGACCTTTATCGTTTGCACATCAAAGAGCATACCTATCTTTACGGCGTCGATCTCAAGCTCCTCGGTAATGCCCCTTATTTGGGAGTTCACGCAATTTGCCGGCACACTTGAAATATCGTAAGTCACTTGCGTATTTTCGCAAACAAAGACCGTCATCGCGGTCGCGCTGTAACAACCAAACGCCTCGCAGGTCTTGATATCAGCTTGCGCTCCTGCGCCTCCTGCGCTATCAGAGCCTGCTATGATGAGTATGTTTTTCATTTTTCCCCTTGAAATTTACCGACTAAATTTACTATTTTAGATCATATTTTTGAAGTAGCTTGTCAAAAGTGCCGTCTTTTTTGAGCTCATCGATGGCCATGTTTATCTTGCCTATGAGATCGACATGTTTATCTTTGTCGAATGCGATAGAAAAGCCCTCGCTGCCGTCAGGAAGCTTTAAAAATTCTTCCAGATCGGGATTTTGTTTGAGGTAGCCATATCCTATCGAGCTATCGACCAAGACGATATCGATCTTGCCTGCTTTTAGCGCTAGTATCGAGCTTCCTATCGCTTCGGCAGGGACGACTTTAGCGCCTGTTATAGCTCTAGCGGCTATCTCTTGGACAGTGCCAAGCTGCACGCCGATTTGTTTAGAGCCGACATTAGAGTCGTTGACGTCAGAGCCTTTTTTGCGGATAAATAAATTCTCAGTCGAATAATAAGGCTTTGTGAAATCCACCGATTTTCTTCTATCCTCGGTCGCACTCATCGCACTCATGATAGCGTCTATCTTGCCGGTTTTCAAAGCCGGTATGAGGCCATCGAAGCTGATGTTTTGAACCTCGAATTTAACGCCTATTTTATTACCTATCGCCTCTAAAAGATCGATGTCAAAGCCCGTGATCTTGTTTTTGTCATCGATAAATTCAAACGGAGGATAGTCCGCACTGGCACCTACCTTAAAGACCTGCTCACTACTGCTTGGAGCGCTTGCTTTGGCGCTGCTCGACTTATCGGCGCTATCGCCGCAGCCTACGAAAAATAGGGCGGCAACTAAAAATGCAAATAACTTCTTCATGTTTTCTCCTTTGTTTTAGTGATTTAAAATTTTACTTAAAAACTCTTGCAAACGTTGATTTTTAGGGCTCTTAAAGACATTTTCAGGCGTATCGTCTACTGCGATCTTGCCTGATTCCATAAAAAATATACGATTTGCCACGTTTCTTGCAAAGCCCATTTCATGCGTGACAACCAGCATCGTGATACCACGCGACGCGACGTCTTTCATGATGTCAAGCACCTCGCCTATCATCTCGGGATCAAGAGCGCTTGTCGGCTCGTCAAATAAAATGACCTCCGGGTTCATAGCAAGTGCGCGTGCGATCGCTATGCGCTGCTTTTGACCACCCGAGAGCTTGTGAGGATAGGCGTATTTTTTATCAAGCAGCCCCACGCTTTTTAACAGCTCATCTGCTCTAGTCTCGGCCTCATTTTTACTCAAAATTCCGGCCTTTATAGGTGCAAGTGTCAAATTCTCCAGCACGTTTTTGTTGGCAAAGAGATTAAAATGCTGAAAAACCATGCTGATTTTTTGGCGAATTTTGTTTATATCGGCTTTTTTGCTCAGTATATCTTCGCCATTTATGCTTATTTGCCCGCTACTTGGCTCTTCTAGGCGGTTAATGCAGCGTAAAAAGGTGCTTTTACCACCACCGCTTGGGCCGATGATAGCGATGACTTCGCCTTTTTTGATACTGACGCTGATATCGTTTAAAACCTGTAAATTCCCATAATTTTTGCTTAAATTTTTGATCTCAATCATGGCGGTTCAACCTTTTTTCCAGTGTCTTCGTCAAAAACGATAAAATTTTGACGCTGATATAATAGACCACTCCGGCAAAGATGACCGGCTTTGGATTATACAAAATGGCTTGAAAGCTCTTGCTTTGAAAGGTTATATCCATGACGCTGATGTAGCCCACGACGGAGGTTTCTTTAAACAGCGATATGAACTCGTTTCCAAGTGCAGGCAAGATATTTTTTATCGCTTGCGGGAAGATGATCTCGCGCATAGATGCCGAGTAGCTGAGCCCCATCGCGCGCGCGGCCTCCATTTGCCCTTTATCGACGCTATTTATACCGCTGCGAACGATCTCGGCGACATAGGCCGAGCTGTTTAGCCCCAGTGCGATCACTGCGACGTAAAAGTTATCGCTCCATGTGGCAAATATCACCACCGAAAAAATGAGAAGCTGCAAAATGATCGGCGTTCCTCGTAGAATGTCGATGTATTCGTCAATTATGAAGCTTAAAATTTTAATATTTAGAAATTTCAAAAACGCGAGCAAAAAGCCAAGCGCTATACCGATGCAGATGCCTCCAAGCGTAAGGCCTAGCGTGACGCCGTAGCTTTTAAGATATGCTGCACGCTGGATCTCGTTCAGCTCGGTTGGATAAAAATAATAAACGCCAAGCGTCACGATAACGACAAAAAATAAAATCCTGAAAAATTTTTCGTTAAGCAACTCCGCCCTTTTGAATCAAGATAGCCTATAATGATATGAAAAATTTAATATCGTTTTGCTTAAATCCCGTAAAATTTTAGCCGTTTCTCGCGCGATTGATTGTGATTTAAATAAATTTATAATAATATTTCGGGCGTATTCATATAAAAGGAAATTTATGAGTTTGAGCTCTTATATCGCGATCGCTATATATTTTGGATTTTTGCTGTTTGTCGGACGTTATTCTTATAATAAAAATGCAAACATGGGCGAATATCTGCTGGATAACCGCCGCCTAGGTCCGATCGTGACCGCGCTAAGTGCCGGAGCTAGCGACATGAGCGGCTGGATGCTCCTTGGTGTGCCAGGTGCACTTTACGCCACGGGGATCGCTACTGCGTGGATGGCGATAGGCCTTACCATAGGAGCGTATTGTAATTATTTATTTCTTGCCAAGCGATTGCGCGTTTATACCGAAGTCGCAAGCGACAGCATAACGATACCTGATTTCTTGGAAAATCGCTTCAAGGATAGGACTAAAATTTTGCGCATAGTCTCGGGGCTGGTCATCTTGGTGTTTTTCACGCTTTACGTTTCAAGCGGTATCATCGCCGGCGGCAAGAGCTTTGAGAGTTTTTTTGGCTTGCCGTTTGACTATGGAGCGATATTTACCTTGATGATAGTCGTTTTTTATACGTTTTTTGGCGGGTTTCGCGCGGTTTGTATCACCGATGCGTTTCAAGGAGCTCTCATGTTTTTCGTGCTAGTGGCGATCCCGGTCGTGGGATTTTTAAATTTAGACATCCCAAGCGATACGAATTTTTGGAGAGAGCTATACAGGCTAAGCCCTAGTCATCTTGATATGTTCGCAGGACAGAGCTTCTGGGGCATTTTGGGGCTTTTGGCATGGGGGTTTGGGTATTTTGGACAGCCTCATATCATTGTGAGATTTATGGCGATACGAGACTCCAAAGAGCTCGCTCAAGCCCGTAGGATCGGTATCGGCTGGATGGCGATAGGTCTCATCGGAGCGATGATGAGCGGGCTTATCGGATTTGTGTATTTTAGCACCAGAGGCGGGCTAAGCGATCCTGAGACCGTGTTTTTAAAGCTTGGCGAGCTACTATTTCCGCCATTTTTTATAGGTATCATCGTATCGGCGGTGCTTTCTGCGATCATGAGCACGATATCAAGCCAGCTTCTAGTGACTTCAAGCTCGGTGACTAAGGATTTCATATTTGCCTTTTATAAAAAGGACGTGAGCGAAAAGATGCAAGTAGCGCTTAGCCGGTATGCCGTAGTCGCAGTGGCACTCGTGGCTACCTTGCTTGCTTTTCTCTCAACCGATAGCGTTTTGAACGTAGTCGGCAACGCATGGGCGGGCTTTGGCGCGAGCTTTGGACCGGTTTTGCTTTTTAGTCTTTATTGGAAGCGCATGAGTGCGCTTGGCGCGCTTGTAGGCATGATAGCCGGTGGTGCGACGGTGCTTTTTTGGATAAGCTCGGGACTAAACGCCTATGTGTATGAAATTTTGCCCGGTATCATCGTCTCCAGCGTAGCTATCGTGATCGTGAGCATCTGGGGCGATGCGATAAACAAAATGACTAGCGAGCCGCATGAGCAGGTCATAAAAGACGAATTTGAGAAGATGAAAACAAGGCTTTGAAGCCACACGGGCTTAAAATTTTGATCTAAACATACAAAAATTTTAAAAATAGCCGATATTTGACAATAAATATCAACAAAGGCTATCTATGGAAATTTTAAACAGTACGCAAACTGCTTTTGCAGACATATCGGTGACCTATAATAAAGTCAAAAATAATATCGCTCGTGATGTCAATGATAGTGTTCTAGGCTACAAGATCGATAAGGACGGCTACTTTACGAGCGAATTCAATAAAGCCGCGGGCATACCAGATGATTACAAAATTCACTCTGATACAATTAAATCTTTCGTTACCGTAAGGACAAATAAAAATACTCTTTATACTGCTTTTAAAGAAATAGATATTGCAAAGATAGTTGGCAACGCATATAAGCTATTAACCCAACTTGTAGATGAAAATACTCTAAATTCAAAAGAGGGCTTTACGACAGACGAGATCTCAAAATTTACACAAGGCTACGAATACGATAAAAAGACGTTAAAAATCACCAAAAAATATGACACCATAAATGCCTATATGTCTGCTCGCTCGGACTTTGACCCTAGGATGGCGCAAAACAAAGACAAGACTATGACTACCACTTTTTACAACCGCTCAACAATCAATTATTATACAAATGGCAATAAGCTAAAACCATCGACTGATATATTTGATAGCGAAAATGGCGGTAAGGAGAAATTTGGTCCATACGGACTTGCATTTAACACCTCACGTGAAAGATACACGAATGACGATGGCTCTGTTACGAAAGGTGGGCTTTTAATTGGTATCTTGAATTCAAATTATAATGCAACCGAAGGAAAGCCAACATATATAGGATATATGAATTCGTGCGATAAAAATATGAGCGGTGATGAATATAGAAAGCAAATAGAGCTTTGGCTTTTAAATCATGACCCTGATAGAGTTTCAGATGAAGAGTTTAATGCGCTAAGCGAGCCAATGAAAGAATTTATAAAATTTCATCGCACATTTGATAATATCAATCAAAGAGCTAAAAGTACATCTAAAAAAGAGGAAGCGGACACTCCAAAAGACCCTTTGCAAATTTTATTTGAGCAAATGGATAAGGATTTTAAAGAGATGCTCAAAAAGCTGCAAGAAAGAGCCCAAAAAGCAAGGCTAGAACAGCGAAAAGCTATGCAGCAAAATTTAGATACGCAAACCATCAAAAGCACAACTCAAACTTCAAAAGACACACTAAATGAAATGCTTGAATTTCTAAGCAAAATGTCAAAGCAGCGTGGCGTAAATTTAGACATAAACGAAGTAAAAACGGCGTTTATAAATTTAACTGACAGCTATAAATTTAGCAATAAAACGATCGATGTCAAAGCGTAAATTTCTATCTTTGCCCGCGCTTTAGCCTTCGCACTAAAAATCTCGCTGCGTGGAGGTCGTTAAATAGCGACTTTTCTATGCAAAGCGGACGCATAAGCACGAGATCGCCGATAAGCTTGGCTCCAAGTATCGCAGTGCAAAGCCCGCGCGAGCCGTGAGCGATATTTACAAAGACATTTGGCTCATAAACGGCCGTAGGGTTCGTGTCTTTGTGCTTGCTCCAAAAGAGATCTTTATAGCTTTGCTTGTAAAATTCCTCATCATAAAGCGCACCAATGACAGGAAAACGGTCACTGCTGTAGCTCCTGTAGCCGACCTTTGAGCCGATGATACGCGCTTTTTTGATGTCTAAAAATTCGCTCACCTTGCTTAAATTCTCGGCGTCGTCCTCGTATCTGGCTTCATCGCAAATTTCGTTTCTGGCGTATGTCGCGCCGATCACCTGCACGCCCCCGATGCTAGGGCAGACGTAGCCAAATGCGCTAAAAGGCATGTGGGTATCTACGAGCGGCTCGATGTGAGTGACTTGCCCGCGGACAGAGCTTAGCAGCATATTTTTTCCTTTGAAAATTTCAGCGCTTTTACTACCAGTCGCAAAGACTAGGATATCGGTCTTTAGGCTCTTGGCGTTTTTGAATTTCACACTGATTTGGCCGTTTTTTAGGTGCTTGTGGCTAAGGTATTCGTGAGTGAAAAGGACGTTTAAATCTTTAGCGATCTTTTCACACATTTTTCGCGGTCTGGCGTATGCGCCGCCTTTTATAAACATCGCAGGATAGGGCTTTACGTCCTTGTCAAATGTGAAAATTTCATCGGCGTTTTCATCGCGCCAGCTCTCAAAGCGCTTAGCTAGCAGCTCGTCGTATGCGTAGTCGATGCAGCCGCTAAATTTTATATATCGCTCGCTCATAGCGGATCTATAAAACCTGACCGCCTGCAAAAAGGCATTTAGATGCATACGTCCTAAATTTACCTCGGGCTTTGTGATGAGCGGCATCAAAACGCCGCAGTGGTTGCCGGAGCCGTTCGTGGCGACCGCGCCTTTTGCCTCGGCTAGCGTCACGTCAAAGCCGTTTTTGCTAAGCTCTACGGCCGTAGCTAGCCCCGAGATGCCCGCTCCTATGATGAGAGCTCTCGGTGTGCGGGCTAAATTTAGCGCTGTTTTACATCTTGCAAACCACGGATCTTTTGAAATTTCACAGTTTTGCTTTAAGACGGCGTGGCTCATTTGCCGCTTTTTGCCGTATCCTTTGCGAAGCTCTAGCCAAAAGCCCGCCCGAACAAGGCGCTCGCGCACGATCTTGGCGCATGAATACGTCCGCACCATGCCGCCCAAACGCGTCAGGCGCGCGATGTGCTTAAACACCGGCTCGCTCCACATAGCCTCGTTTTTGCTCGGAGCAAAGCCGTCCATAAACCAAACATCGGCCTTGAAATCAAGCTCGGGTAAAATTTCAAGCACATCGCCAAAGCAAAGATCAAGCGTGATGAACTCGCTAAATTCTATCCTGTGGATACCTCGAACGAGTGGCGGATAAAGCTTGGCAAGCTTTTTGGCGAGAGCTTTGAATCTGCCTAAATTTTCATAAATTTTGGCTAGATCGTGCTTTGCTATAGGGTTTGCCTCGATACTCACAAAATGAAGCCTCTTACCGCTGTTTTGAAATTTCTTACAAAGCGTGAGGAAATTCAGTCCCGCACCAAAGCCCGTTTCAGCCACGATGAAGCGATCTTGCTCGTGCCAAATTTCATCAAGTCCCTTCGCAAAGACGTATTCGCTCTCGCACCAGGGCTTGTCGGTGTTAAAATAAATGTCGTCAAACTGCGCATTGAACGCGGTTTTGCCCTTGAAGCTTATGACTGCATTTTTCATCAGTTTTTAGCAAAATAAGAATCCACGCCGTTTGCGATGCCAAGCGCCAAGGCGTTTTGATACGCGTCGTCGTAGAGCATTTTACCCTCCACGGGGTGCGTGATGTAGCCTATCTCGACGAGCACTGCGGGCATTAGAGCACCCACGAGCACCCAAAACGGCGCTTCTCTGACGCCGCCGTCGCTCGCGCTATAAACCTTTCTGGCTTGAACCAGTAGCTCGCGCTGCATATCGATACCAAGCTTGTTTGAGGCGATGATCTTCTCGCGGTTTAGGACATTTAAAAATGTCTGCTGAGAGAAATAGTTCATCTCTTCGATGTCTGATTTATTTTCCAGTGCGGCGGCGTTTTTACTGCGCTCGGAGCGCGCAGGCGAGAGGAAAAACGTCTCTATGCCGTGCATGCTGGCCGCTTTTACCGCGTTTGGAGCGGCATTTGCGTGGATGGAGACGAAGAGATCGGCCATTTTATCGTTTGCGTATTTCGTGCGCGTGCGTAAATTTATGAAAGTGTCGTTCGAGCGCGTGAAATAGACCTTATAGCCGCGTTTTTTCAAAATTTCACCAAGCTTTTTACCCACGGCCAAAACGGCGACTTTCTCTTGCATTTTACCGCTTATGGCGCCGGGATCGCTGCCGCCATGTCCCGGGTCGATGACTATCGTTTTACCGCCCGTGACATGGTGCGGCCTTGGCTGGTTTGTCGGTGCGGCGGGAGTTTTAGCGGGCTGGGCTTGAGCGGGCAGTGCGGGCGTGCTTTGTTGCACTTTAACTGGCTGCTTGGTAAGCGGTGCGTTTATCTTTTCGTTCGAGATGAAATTTTCACTGCTTATGACCAAAGCGTCACCTATAACGTTTGCTTTTATCGTTTTTTGCGCCCTGTCGCTAAAGACTATGCGTATGGTATTTTTGTAAAACTGCGCTATACGCACCTCTTGCGTGATGAAATTTTTATACGTGAGGCTGCCGCCATTTAGGACGCCCTCTATATCCATGATGTTTCGATAGATATTTTTTTGATTTAGCGCCGAGGTCTTTAGCTTTGACGTGTCAAGCGGCTGGTTGAATTTTAACACCAAGGTGTCGCCGTTTTTTGTGGCGCTTAGCAGATAAAGCGGCCTGGTGCTTAGCGTTTGCTTGATAGGCGTTTGCGTTTGCTGGGTTTGAGCCCTCGGACTGTTTGTTTTGGCGGGTTTTGCGCCGTTTAGCTCGTTTAAGTCATTTAGATAAGAGCTACTGTCAAGGCCTAGGGCTTTTGAACTTATGATGAGCCTTGAGAGGGTCTGCCTTTTTAAATTTTTATCGTTGTTGATGATGGCTTGGACGTAAATTTGCTTGATGTCGTTGTGAAATTTACTCTTTTGCGCCTTTGTAGACGTGGTGAAATTCCTGTCGAAATTTGAAAAAATTTGAGCCTCGTTCGCGCCAAAAAGGCTAATCGCTAGCATCAAAACGACAAAAATTATCC
Organism: Campylobacter curvus; assembly: GCF_013372125.1. Taxonomy (NCBI): domain Bacteria; kingdom Pseudomonadati; phylum Campylobacterota; class Epsilonproteobacteria; order Campylobacterales; family Campylobacteraceae; genus Campylobacter; species Campylobacter curvus. Next base: position 619,879 of record NZ_CP053826.1, read on the forward strand.
TAGTCATCTTCGCCGTGTACCAACTTTGCCATAAGCTCTTTGACGCTTATTATCTCTTTTAGTTTGTAGCCGTTTGCCCCGGTGAAAAATAGCCCGGTATCTACGTTACCAGAATACGAGTCAAACAGCCTATCTGCAATGCAATATCCTACTTGCTTGGCCTCTTTGCCGCGCTGACAAGGGCTCACGCAGTTGCTGATACACTGGATCTTCGGGCCTTGTCGCTTATCGACTAAATTTAGTAGATTTGTGCGGATACCGCGTGCAGGATAGCCTACCGGGCTTTTTATAAGCTCGATGTCCTCTTTTTTGGCGTTTAAGATGACCTCTTTGAAGCGGATATTTGCGTCACATTCGTAGGTGCCGATGAAGCGAGTGCCCATTTGCACGCCGTCTGCGCCAAGCTGCATAACCTTTTCGATATCCTTTTTATCCCAGATACCGCCGGCAGCGATGAGCGGGAAATCTCCCCACTCCTTTATCTCCTCTTTGACTGGTGCGATGAGCTTTTCTAGCTGATACTCTGGATCTATGCACTGCTCGTAGGTAAATCCCTGATGGCCTCCGCTTAGAGGACCTTCCAGCACTACTGCGTCGGGCAGGCGTTTGTAGCGCTGCATCCAGCGCTTACAGATGATTTTAAGGGCTTTGGCGCTTGAGACGATAGGCACTAGCGCAATGTTTTTGAAATTTTCGGTAAATTCGGGTAGATTCGTAGGTAGTCCGGCGCCTGAGACGATGATGTTGATCCCGGCCTCACATGCGTCTTTGACGACTCTTGCGTAATCGTTTGCCGCATACATGATATTTACGCCAAGGGGCAGATCACCGCAAATTTTACGAGCGTTTGCGACGATAGCTTTCAGGCCCGCCGTTGAGTAAAAATTTTCGCTGCCAAAAGGTTTTGCGTTTAGCTCCTTACTGATATATGCGCGGTTTTCATAGTATCCCGTGCCTACGGAGCTGATTATCCCAAGGCCGCCTTCTAGGCTCACGTTGCCCGCTAGCTTGTCCCAGCTGATACCAAGCCCCATGCCGCCTTGAAATATCGGGTATTTTATCTCGTATTGTCCTATTTTTAGCGGTTTGAATTCCATCAGACGACCTTTAGCCTCGCAAATTTTTTCTTGCCTACTTGTAAAACGTAAATTCCGCTCTCAAGCTTTAGCTGCTCGTCGTTTATCTTTTTTTGATCCACGCTCACGGCGTTTGCGGCGATATCGCGACGTGCTTGAGAATTCGTAGGGCATAGCTTGCAGTGAGTCAAGGCCTCAACTATCCAAGCAGGAGAGCTCATCTCAAAGGTTTCAAGATCGCTTGGTATCTGATTTTGCACGTGAACGCTATTAAATTCCTCGCATGCCGCTTTCGCCGCAGCCTCGCCGTGATAGCGAGCCGTGATCTCGTAGGCTAGATCCTCTTTGGCTTTTTTAGGGTGGTATTTGCCTACATCTACGCTAGCTCTTAGCGCGGCTATCTCGCCTGTGCTCTTTTCGCTCAAAAGATCATACCAGCGCCACATGAGCTCGTCGCTGATACTTAGCGTTTTGGCGAACATCTCGTTTGGTGCGTCCGTCACGCCGATGTAGTTACCTAGGCTTTTGCTCATTTTATTTACGCCGTCAAGCCCCTCAAGTAGCGGCATCATGATGACGGCTTGCTCTTTACCGACATTGTAAATTCGCTGCAACGTGCGTCCCATGAGAAGGTTAAATTTTTGATCCGTACCGCCCATTTCGATGTCGCATTTCATCGCGACGCTATCATAGCCTTGCATGAGCGGATATAAAAACTCACTTATCGAGATCGGCGTGCCGGCCTTTATGCGCTTTTCAAAGTCGTCTCGCTCGAGCATACGAGCTACCGGAAATGTGCTAGCCAGCTCGATCATTCCAGCCGCGCCTAGCTCGTTTGACCAGGTCGAGTTAAACATTATCTTTGTCTTTGCGGGGTCTAAAATTTTAAAAACCTGCTCCTCGTAGGTTTTGGCGTTTTTTAGCACGGTCTGCTTATCGAGCTTCTTTCTGGTGGCGGATTTGCCGCTAGGATCGCCGATCTGCCCAGTGAAATCGCCTATCAAAAACTGCACGATCGCACCGTGCTTTTGCAAAAGCGCCATCTTGCCAAGTACTACGGTGTGGCCTAGATGAAGGTCGGGTGCTGTCGGGTCAAAACCCGCTTTCACATAAAAATTTTCGCCTTTTTCATAGAAATTTTTGATCAAATTAAATATACGATCCTCGTCGATCATCTCGGCGACGCCTCGTTTGACCTCTTGCATTATTTGCATCAAATCAACCATTTTTTCTCCTTAAATTTAGTTATGATACGGGTCGCTTTGCGATACGAAATCGATTATCTTGTAGCGCTCTTTTAGCTTGTCTCTTATATCGTTGGCATCGATATTTTCGGCTATCTCGACGCTAAGCTCAAACAAATCTCCCGTAACGTCATTGGCTTCGTTTAGCATGATTGTAGCTAAATTCACATCAAGCCGCGCCAGATAGGTCAGGAATTCTGCCAGTGAGCCTTTGCGGTTTTCTAAATTTAGCAAAATTTTATATCTATACGGTGCATTTCTGGTCCATTTGACGAAGATGATCTCCTCGTTTTTATCCATCAGTTTGCCCGCTCTTTCGCAGAGCTTATGGTGCACGGTCACGGTGTGCCCGTTTTTAAACCCTACGATGCTGTCACCTCGTTTAGGGTTGCAGCAATAATCAAACTCGACGTTATTTATTTTATGGTTCGAGTATATCACGATATTTTCAAATTTCTGCTTTTTGATCTGGTATTTGTCGCCAAGTGCTATCAAAAACGGACGCTCTTTGCGGATGTATTTTTTAAGGGCGTTGGCTACCTCTTGCAGATACACGGAGTCGGTCGCGGCTTTAAAAATTTTCTTGCTTAAATTTTCGCGCTCTATCCAGTCCAAGATCCTTTGAGAGGATACGCTAAAGACCGATTTTAGGATGTCGACGGCAATTTTGTGATTTATCTCTTTTATCTTTTGCTTGCAAAACGATCGGATAGTCGCGCGTGCTTTACCGGTTCGCACGCTATTCATCCATGAGCAGCGATACTTTGCCTCGTCTCCTGTCACGATGCGCACGATATCGCCGTTTTTAAGCTCTGTTAGAAGCGGCATCTTGACGCGGTTTATATAAGCTTCTTTGGCGTAAAGGCCTATCTCGGTGTGAATTTCATACGCGTAATCAAGCGCAGTCGCTCCGCGCGGCAAGGTAAAGACCTCGCCTTTTGGCGAATATACCGCGATATCCTCGATATAAAGGCTGTCTTTTGCGTATTCGTAAAGCTCTTCAGGATTATTCTCGCTTTCGCCGTTTTGCATACCGATATCGTTTAGCCAGTCTAGCTTAGGGTTTAGCAGGCTGCCTTCGCCGTTTTTATATTTCCAGTGCGCGGCGACACCGTATTCGGCGGTTTTGTGCATATCGTAGGTGCGAACCTGCGCTTCAAATATGCTTTTGTTATCAAATATCGTCGTATGGATAGTCTGATAGCCGTTTTGCTTTGGAAGTGCGATGTAGTCCTTAAAGCGCGAGATCAAAGGGTTGAAATTTATATGTAAATTTCCAAGCGCAAGGTAACAATCAAGCGGTTTTTGCACGATGATGCGTATAGCTAACAAGTCAAGCACCTCCTCGATAGAGATGCCCTTTCGCTGCATTTTTAGGTATATCGAGTAGTAGTGCTTTATACGTTTTTGAATTTCAAAGCTTCCCTCACTAAAGCCGTTTTGAAGTAAAATTTGACCGACTTTTTCATAAAAGGCGTTGAGCTTTAGCGCGAGCTGCTGCTTGTGTTTATCCAGGTAGTTGTAAATTTTGGCGTATTCATCGGGCATGGCGTATTTAAAGCTTAGATCTTCGAGCAAATTTTTGATAGATGAAATTCCAAGCCTATGCGCTATCGGAGCGTAAACCATCAGTGTCTCTTCGGCTATGCGTTTTTGCTTTTCTGGAGCTAGCGCATCGAGAGTGAGCATGTTGTGCAACCTGTCGCAAAGTTTTACGACAAGCACGCGCACGTCTTCGATGGATATTAAAAGCATACGCCTAAACGTAAGGGCGGACGAGGCTAAGCGCTCGTTGCTATCCGAGCTTGCGAGCTTGTCCTCTCTTATGGCTACGATCTTGGTAAGCCCTTCGACCAGCTTTGCGACCTCTTCGCCAAATTCCGTTTGTACCTGCGCTAACGTAGTGTCGGTATCCTCGACCACATCGTGTAGCAGTGCGGCGATGACCATATTTTCATCGCCACCCATATACGAGACGATGCAAGCTACCAAGATAGGATGTATCGCATACGGTTCGCCGCTTTTTCGGTATTGACCGGAGTGCGAAGTCACGCAGGTGTCTATGGCTTTTTGCAGTAGCGGTGTTTGCTCGCAGAGCGAAAAGAGCAACGCCATTACATCGGGCACGTTTCTACATGCCGATATCTCGTCTATGAGCTGCTCTATGAATATACTATTTTCCTTCAACAATAGCCTCTAGCCCTATCTTTCCCTCTGCGACTTCCATGAGTGCGATGTCGGCAAATTTCATCTTGGAAGTATCACCGTCTATGAGCGCTTGCGCGCCGTTTGCAAGCGCTTCAGCACGCTTTGCCACGATCAAAGACAGCTTGTATCTGTCGTCTCCGATTTGTTTTAGTGCTTTTGCCGTGATTTGTTCGGTTCTCATTTTTATCCTTTTAAAATTTTATTTTACTATCGAATACAGCGCTTTTGCATCTTCGCTGATGATTTTTAGCAGGTTGCCTTGTTTGAACATATTGCAGACCAAAATAGGCAGTGAGTTGTCTTTGGCAAGTGCGATAGCCGTGTCGTCCATGACCTTTATATCGTCGCTCATCGCCTTTTCGTAGCTTAGCGATTTTAGTAGTTTCGCGTCTTTGAATTTATTTGGATCTTTGTCGTAAACGCCGTCTACCTTGGTGGCTTTGATGATCATATCAGAGCCTATCTCGATAGCTCTTAGCGTAGCTGCCGTATCGGTCGTGAAGAAAGGGTTGCCAGTCCCCGCGGCAAATATAACGACGCGGCCTTTTTCAAGGTGTCTGTTCGCACGACCCACGATGAAGGTCTCACAGATAGCTTCCATTTTTATCGCGCTTTGCACCCTCACGTCAAGTCCGCCACGCTCTAAAGCCTCGCGCATCGCGATAGAATTTATCACAGTCGCCAGCATGCCCATATGATCACCGCTCGTGCGCCTTATGATGCCGTCTTTTGCCGCACTCACGCCCCTGATGATATTGCCCCCGCCGATCACGATACATACCTCGGTGCCGTTTGTTACGAGCTCTTTTATCTCATCGGCGATAAATTTCAGTATCGCCGTATCTATGCCAAAGCCGCTATCTCCGGCGAGCGCTTCACCGGAAAATTTCACCAATACACGCTTTTTGTCACTCATGTTTTGCTCCTTGAAATTCACGCATTTTAGCCAAAAAGGCTTTAAATTTAGTTAATGCAGTGCAAGAGTGGCTATTTTAGGCTGATGAGCTCGAGCGGGTCGATGTGGTAGTTTTTTTGTGTCACTTCAAATGTCAGATCGTTTCTGACTCGTCCGATCACGTATCCTTTTTGCACCATCGAGCCGACCTTTATGGTAGGGGCTATCTGGCTTAGATGAGCATATATGGTGTGGATGCCGTTGTCGTTTTCTACGATGACGACATTATCTAGCATAGGGGTTTGTTTGGCAAAGACGACCTTGCCGTTTAGCACGCTTTTCACCTTTGCGTCAGGAGTGTTCGAGCGCAGCACTACTGACTCGTTGAAAATTTTGATGTTATATATGGGATCAACATAGTTGCCGAATTTTTGCTTCACGCTAAAGCCTTCTAAAGGCGCTATCGTCTTTGCGCCGGTATATCTTTTTACCGAGCTTGTTTGATAGCTCGAGCCCATTTGTTTGACGCCGGAGCCTTCATTTTTTGGCTTACCGCCAGCTGTTTTTTGCTCGGCTTTGCGTCTAGCCTCTTGAGCCGCCGCGTCCTCGCGTTTTTGCATGATCGCTAGCTGCTCGAGTGTCTTTCTTAGCTCATCTTGTTGAGCTTGCAGCTTTGCAAGCTTTTTGGTGTAAATTTCCTTGTCTCGTTTCAGGTTGTTTATAGTGCTTTTTTGATTGCTCTCAAGCGCTACTAGGTCACTTTGCTTGCGTCTGTAGTTTTTTATGCTGGAATTTATCTCGTTTATCTTGTTTGATTGCGATTTTATCTGATTTATCGTATCTTCGTAGTTTTTGCTTAGCTTCTTGAAGTCCTCTTTTGTTATGCTGTTTAGCTTCATTAAAATTTGCGAGACCATGATGCTATCCTCGCTCTCTTTGCTCTCATCACCCGATAAAAGTAGGTCAAACGACAGATCCTCGGCGATTATCCTTATCATGTTTTGCTCGAGCTCTTTTTGCGTTTTGGCTAGCTCCTGATTTTGCTTGGTAAGCTTGTCAAGCTCGCCAAGTGCGTTTGTCGCGTTACCTTCTAGGGCTGAAATTTGAGACTTTAAATTTGAGATATCAGAGCCTATACCTTTTAGCTTTTTCTCGCCGCTTACGATGTCGCTTGCCAGATCGTCAAGCTTTTTGTTTAGCTGCTGCGACATTGCCTCACTGGAGCGTAGCGAGCTCGTGGAGTCTTTTATCTTTTCTTGCGTACTTGGTGCTGCGAGCAGCCCACTCAAAAAAGCTAGGATAAATATAAATTTTCTCATATATCGCTTTTTCTCGCTTTTCTCATCACAAGGCTGACTACGAATATGCTGAGTAAAAGCGCGATGCCAAAGAGTATCGGCACCTCTTTTGTTATATCAAGGGCCGGCAGGACGACGTCGATCTGTCTCACGAGATCGCTGAAAAATTCGATGTTAGGCAGAGCAAAGAAAAATCCTGCGACGATCAGCGTGGCTACGATGCTGTCTGTTATCGCGCTTTTATAAAGCATGGCGCTTTTTAGCCAAAAAGGCGCACCAAATAGCGTCATTATCTCTATGCGCTCCTTATGCTCGTAAAGCCAAATCCTAACTTGCTTGAACATAAGCATTATGCCGATGACGCCTAAGATACACATGAACATATATGAAAGCATCTTGGCTAAATTTAAAATTTTAAAGACCTTGTCGTGTGTCTTTGAAAAGGTCTCGACGCGGCTAACTCCGTCTATTTTTTGCAGCTTGGCCTTTACGTCGTTCATAAATTTTGGCGTCGGGAAGGAATTTAGCTTTAGCGAATAAAATTTAGGCAAAGCGTTTTGCAAGACGGATAAATTTTTAGACGAGATGTCGTTTGAGAGCCTGTCGATTATCTTTTTGGTGCTAAGAGGCTCGAGCGAGGCGAAAGTATTTACCAGAGGCCTTATATCCGCGTCGTTTAGCTCTTTGTTCGAGACGATCACGATGTTGTAGTCGTTGCTCATCAAATTTTCATAGTTTTTTACCACCTTGTCTGCCGTCATGCTAAATTCTGCCGCAAAAAGCAGGGCGATTAGCGGGAATATAAATCCCAAATGATCTCTAAGCGATTTCATGCACGCCTCCGTTTTCTATGACGAAATGTCGATACGGTATGCGCAGGGTCGATGGTATGTGGTGTGTCACCACGACCACGCTCGTGCCTAGGAATTCTCGTGCGGATTTTAGTAGCGACCAGATGACGTCGCTTGAATATTCGTCCAAATTTCCGGTCGGCTCGTCGCATAAAAGCAAATTTGGATTATGCGCCAAGGCCCTTGCCATCGCGACTCGTTGCTGCTCGCCGCCGCTTAACTCGACAGGGTATTTGTCGGCTTTATGAAGCATATTGACGTGCTTTAGCAGCTTTGTGACCTGTTTTTTACATACGCTTTGAGTTATGCCCTTGATGATGAGAGGCAGCATCACGTTTTTCTCGACGCTCCACTCGTTTATGAGGCGATAGTTTTGAAATATTATCCCAACCCTTTGTCTAAGCTCGCTGAGCTCCTTATCGTTTATGCCTCTCATCGAGGCCATACAGACGTTTAGATCGCCCGCTAGCGGCGCTATCTCGCCATAAAACGACTTTAACAGCGTAGATTTGCCACTTCCGCTTTTGCCTGTTATAAATACAAAATCATTTGCCATGATGTCTAAATTTGCACTATTTATCACGATCTCGTTGCGTTCGTATGCGAGGCTTAGATTGCGAGCGCTAATAATTTCTTGCATTTGCCAAATACTCCTTCAAAACTGCATGCGCGCTTAAATTTTCTCTTGTGAGCAGGGGCTTTTTTATGAAATACTCACACCCATTTGCGTCTAGCTTTACAAAGCATTGCTCCGGTTTATTGAATGCGCCAAAAGCGACTTTTAGCAGTATACTTTGCTCGTCTATGATATAAATTTCCTCAAAATGCACGAAAAAATCGTCCATTTTTATCGTCTCGTTTTTAAAATTTCTAACGATCTTTTGAACATCGTAAATTTCGCCGAAATTTAGCTCACCATTTAACTCATGCTCGTCGCTTAGGACGTTACAAGTATAAAGCATATCGTAAATGTCCTTATCTTGGCGCTTCCAGCGATCCTCGTATTTACTGCTGATTTGTAAATTTCGGTTTTTATAAACTAAAATTTGAGCGCCGTTTAGGTCTAGGAAATGACGCATGCTAAAGTCGCAGTATTCGCGCGAGTCGGTCCTAAGCTCAAAATTTCCGCCTGTTTTCAAAACCCTCTCGCACTCTTTTGCAAAGGCCTGCGACACGACACGTCTGTGCTCGGCCTTATCCCAAGGCACCGGAAAATGCAAGAAAATTTTATCCGCTAAATTTGAGCCTATAAGCGATAAAAACAGCCTTGCGTCGGTGTTTATTAGGCGGATATTGCTTAAATTTTGCGCATTTGCCAGCTTTGCGACCTGCTCGATACTTGGTTTATAGACCTCGATGCCGATGACTAGGGCCTTAGCATTGTTTTGCGCTTGAAATAGCAGATGACGCCCAGAGCCAAAGCCGATCTCGATGAAAATTTGGCTAAATTTCGCCCGTAGCTCGTTAAATTCTGCCAGGAATTCTTTCATATCCGAGATAGCGCTAGTTTTACGCGTGAGGTGAGTGCTTTTAACCGCCATCGCTTCGCTTAAGACGCCGTTTGTGTTTTCGTCGCGATAGACGCAAAGCGCCTTTTGCAAAAGGCCTATCTTGGCAGGCTTTGTTAGCTTTTCGCCCTTTATTACAAAGCCCTCTTTATCCGTGCATTTTTTTACGATAATAAAGAAATTTTCATCGGCGCTTTGAGTAAAGACCAGCTTTTCGCTCCTGCCTTGCGCCTCCCACAAAAACCGCACATCATCTTTGCCGAAAGGATAGGCCCTGTCTTTTAGGCTTTTGGCTATGAAATTTGGCATTATTTGATGCTTATTTCCACTTTGGCCGATTTGTCCGAGCCGATGCCAAATTCATCGACTGCGATTATTTGATAGGTGTAGGTAGCGCCCGGCTGCACGCTGGTATCGGTGTAGCTTGTGCCGATGATACCGTTTATCGTGCGCTCGCTGCCGCCCTCTCTATAAAGCGTGTATGAGGTCGCGCGCTCTACGCCGTTCCAGCTTAAATTTGCACCGCTACCATCAAACGAAGCCGAAGTAAATGTCGGAGCCGCAGGGGCGGCTAGCGTCTGACCAAGGACCGGTTCGTCTTGCTTTAGGCTTTCAAGGCCGTCTTTATCGACGACCGTGACCTTATAGTATCTTTGCGTACCGTTTGAATTCAGCAGATCCTCGTATGAGTTGCTCGTGGTCTTGGCCAGATAGGTGTAGGGCAAAATTTTACTCATCGTCCTATATACGTTGTAGTGCGAGAAATCCTCGCCTACCGCGCTGTCCCAAGTGATGACGATCTTTTTTGGCGCTGTCGTAGTGGCCTGTAAATTCGTCACGCCCCTAGGGTAACTCCTTTGTGGTCGCGCTTATGTTTTGGCTAGGTTTTGAGACAGTGCCGGATGTGGTTTTGACGAAAATTCTATATTCATACCCTTTGCCGTCTTTTACGTCGCTATCAATGTATTCGGCGTTTAGTCTGCCCTTGACCTCTGCGATCTTGCTCCAGTTGTTCCTGCCTGCGTCGCTTCTTTCTATGATGTAGCTGGCGACGCGTGTGTCAGGATGCGGACGCCAGACTAGCTTGACTCTTGAAGGAAGTCCCGTGATGGCCTGCGCGAAGGGGACTGAGTCTAGTAGGGCCTTTGTGGTCGCGGTGACGGTCACGCCCGGGCCCGAGATGGCATTTTGCGAATAGCTTCTCATCTGATATGCATATGTAGTCTCCGGGGCTAGGTTGTAATCTACATAGTGTGTCGCAAAGCGATCTTTGATGTTTGCTACGATCTGCATTTTGGAATTCGCCTCGTTTGGATTTGAGCGGTAAAGATAGTATCCGATGACGCTCTCGTCGTTTGTCGGACTCCATTCAAAGGCTACTTCGGTCATGTCGGATATGGTTTTTAGGCTATTGATAGTCGGTAGGGACGGGTTTTGCTGAGTCGGAACGCTAGATGCGCATCCAGCTATCAATGCCGCTAAAAGCGGCGTCAAGAGACTTCGGACAAATTTTCTCATCAAATAACTCCTTGGAAATTTTTTTATATACGATCTGGTTAAAGTCATCCCATGTTTGTGCGATAAATTCGACCTTCTCGCCGCTTCGCGGATGGAGGAAATAAAGCATATAAGCATGGAGCATAACTCGCTTGATTTTATCGTTTTCGCTCTTAAATCCGTATAAATTATCCCCCAAAATATGGCGATTTATGCTGGCTAGGTGTGCCCTTATCTGATGGGTGCGCCCTGTAAAAAGCTTTGCGGCTATCAAATTCACCTCGTCCGTTTGCGCTAAATTTAAAAAGGCGCTTTTGGCGTGGCGTCCATTTGTGACTATACCCATTTTTAGGCGATTTGACGGGCTCCTGCCGATAGGCTTGTCGATTATGCACTCTTGCTTTAGTGGCAGATCGGTCAGCGCCAGGTAGATCCTGCCCATGCTTTTATCGTTTAGCTGAGCGCTCAAGGCTGCGTGTGCGGCGTTGTTTTTAGCGACGACTATCGCTCCGCTCGTGCCCTTGTCCAGTCTATGAACGATACCCGCACGCAGATCGCCGTTTAGATTCGAGAGCATGAAGCCTTTTTGATTGAGCCATTCTACGAGCGTGGCCTCTTTGACGCTTGGGGCTTGGTGGACGACTATTTGAGGGGGTTTATTGAGCACCAAGATATCCTCGTCCTCGTAAATGATAGGAATTTCAAAATTTACCTCATAATCGTTCGTTTTTTCCTTTGGCGGGGCAAATTTCACGCAAATTTCATCATTTTGATTTAGCTGCATGGAGGGCTTTAAAGCAGGCTTTGAATTTACGCTCACAAGGGCGTTTTTGATCAAATTTGTAGCCTGATTGCGCGAAATTTTGAGCTCGCTTGCCAGCGCGACGTCAAGCCTCGAACTTTGCGTTTGGACGAAATTAACCAAAATATTCCTTCTTTGTGATATAATCAAGCCAAAAACAAGGCCTGCGCTTGATAAAACTTGATCGTCGTATTTTAACACATTTTGACTTTTTACAGCTTTTTTTGATAATCCCGATCATCGTATTGTCGTATATCTTAGTCTCCGAGGCCAACGAAATTTTAGCCAACAAGCAGATCATATATTTTGGTGTGGGTTTTTTAGCGTTTTGTCTGTCGTTTTTGCTGCCTATTCGTAGGATCGAGTGGATAATACCGATGTTTTATTGGGTTTGTATAGTGCTTTTGCTGAGTGTGGATCTGTTTGGAGTGAGCCGTCTGGGAGCTAGAAGATGGCTTGAAATCCCGTTCGTGCATTTTACGCTTCAGCCCTCCGAGGTCATGAAGCCGGCCTTTTTGCTGATGCTGGCATATCTGATAAAGCGCAGTCCTCCGGGCGAGGACGGATACGGACTAAAGGACTTTTTACGGCTTAGCTTTTACATACTTTTGCCGTTTGCTTTGATCCTTAAAGAGCCCGATCTTGGCACTGCGCTCATACTTTTACTCGTGGGCTACACGATACTTTTTGTCATCGGCGTGAATAAAAAAATTTGGATCTGTATATTTTTAGCCATCGGTTTTTGTACGCCGGTTTTGTATGAAAATTTACATGATTATCAAAAAAAGCGAATATATGACTTTGTCTCCAAAGAGCCAAGCTATCACGTCAAACAAAGCATCATCGCTATCGGAAGCGGCGGACTGAAGGGCAAGCCAAAAGACGAGGCGACTCAGACGCATTTTAAGTTTTTGCCGATCGCAACGAGCGATTTTATATTTGCTTACAATATCGAGCGTTTCGGATTTTACGGAGCGCTGGGGCTACTTAGCTTTTACGGCGCGTTGATAGCGCATCTGCTGAGCCTAAACTATGGGCTTAAAAACGACTTTTTCACGCAGGTCATCGCCACTGGTATCGCGGCGCTCATCTTTATATATGTGGGCGTGAATGTCTCGATGACTATCGGGTTCGCCCCCGTCGTCGGAGTGCCGCTGCCGTTTTTCAGCTACGGAGGCAGTAGCTTTGTCACGTTTATGGTACTTTTTGGAATTTTGCAGAATTTGCTGACTTTTAGGTTTGACCCGACCTATCGCTCGGTAAAGATAAAATTTTAAAATTAAAGTTGGTTTAATTCTTTATCTTTTTATCGCTACTCACATATAATCTAGAAATATCAGAGCAATTTAATTGCTCATTTTGTAATACAATATAAATCTAAGATTGTTGATTTTTATAAGAAACTATGGTTAATAAAACGCATCCAACCCATAATCATAAATATCTAATAAATATTTTTATACTAAAATAAATCTAATGATAATGTATTGAAAATAATTATAATTTTCTATATAATACAAATTAAATTTATAAATAAAAGGATTTCTAAATGCAAAGACAAATTATGCTAAGTATCGCACTTGCTGGTTTTTTAATGGCAGCTGAAAACGAAGTTGAGCTAAAAACGCTTGAAGGTATCACAGTAACAGCGCAAAGATCATCTCAAAGTGTGGATGAGATAAGTAAAAGTGTTTCTGTGGTGAGCAAAGAAACTATCGAAAGAAAGCTTGGTAAAAGCATGCCAGAGCTCATAAGCGAGGTTCCTGGTGTGTCAATGGTAAATGAGGGCGTTGATTCTGGCACAATAAACATACGTGGTTTTAGCTCGTCTGATTATAGGGTGCCGATGTTTATCGATGGGCTTAGATTTAGGGGCAGGCCAGCGTTTGAGTATTCTATATTTACCCCTGATCAAATCGAGAGGATAGAGATAATTAGAGGTCCAGCCAGCACGCTTTATGGCACAGATGCATTTGGCGGTATCGTAAATTTAGTCACCAAAAGAGCCAGCGGTGATGTCTTTGGTGACTGGGCGCTATCTGACACATATCTAAGCTCGCAATATCAAAGTGTAAATAAAGGCACTCAAAGTCGCTTACAGCTTGGCGTAGTAGGACATGGCTTTGACGCATTGCTTGGATTAAACTACAAGCATGGCAAAAACTACGATACCCCAGCTGGTGAAATTTTAAATACGAGCTATAATTACAGAAGCCTAGACTTTAAAGGTGGATATAGCTTTGCTGATTTTCATAGGCTTGAACTCGTAGGCAGATACACTGAGTCGCAGCGCGGAGTAGTGGGAACATCTGTCGGAGCTCCTGGCACGGCGAATAAAAAAGGTTTTCAAAAATACATAAGAGAAGCACCACTTAGAGAAAAATATATAGCTTTAAATTATGACGCAAATATAAATGATAAGATTATTTTGGATTCTAGCTTATATTTTAGAGAGCTTTATACGCATCTAAATATCAAGCCATATATGGGCTCTTTTTCGCCAAGGCAGGTTGATAACTATGTAAATGGACCAAAGGTGTATGGCGGTAAATTTATAGGTAAATTTGTAGGCGATAATCTCACACAAACTTATGGCGTTGATTTTTATTACGAGGACTGGGATAGTGTAAATCAAAGCGTAAATAACGGACCTAGACAAAGAAACAGGCTAAGGACGAAGCAGCTTGATGTCGCTGGATTTGGCTTGCTTGAATACGCTTTTAGCAATGATGCGATATTGAGTGCAAATTTACGCTACGATCATGTCAAAACATCGTTTGATATGGATAGCTCTATGAGTCCAAGTGTGAAAAAGCTCTATGAAAACGCAAATAATAGAAAAGACAGCAGGGCTAGCTACGGGCTTGGGCTTATTTATCCGATCGTTGGCGAGCTTGAATTTGTAGGAAATTTTGCGACATCTTTTAGAGCTCCGATGAGTGGCGAGGTGGCTCCGATCTTGACATTTTCAGGAGCTGAGGCTTATTTGCCAAATCCTGATCTAAACATAGAAAAGGGCGTTACTTACGAAGCTGGACTTCGCTATACAGATAAAATTTTAAGATCAAATTTGATATTTTATACGGGAGACTATAAAGATCTGATCGTGGAAAGAAGCTGGACTAACGGTGGAACGACATATTATCAAGCTCAAAATGTAAATAGAGCAAGAATAAGCGGAGTCGAGTTTGATATAGCTTATAAATTTTTATCAAATTTTGAGTTTAAGACAAATTTAGCCTACACTCGCGGCAAAAATAAACAAACTGGCAAGCCTTTACCAGAGATCGCGCCTCTTAGCGGACATGTGGCGCTTTCGTATTCGCCAGAGTTTTTGGATCACTCATATATCGAGTATAGCGCAGACTGGGCAAAACACAAAACCCGCATAGATGATAGTGTCGAAAAAGAAAGAGCTGGATACGTCGTGCATAATCTTTACTTTGGCAAGAGTTTTGGTAAGCTTGGGATATTGAAAGATTTTAGTTTAAATTTTGGAATCGAGAATATCTTTGATAAAGAATACGCCCCAAGTCTGAGCTATGAGCTCATCAGTCAGCCAAGAAGTGCTACAAATCCACTCTTAAATCCTGGTAGAAATTTTAAACTAGGCTTTAAAGCTAGCTTTTAAAATTTAACCTGATACCCAAGGTGGCACATCTGCCTTGGGTTAATAAATTTAAAGGATGAAATTTGAAAAAATTTATATTGTTTTTATTTTTATCTATGTTTTTATATGCTGTGGATTTTATTGATCAAAACGGCAATAAACTTCATTTTGATAAATCCATTAAAAGTGTGGCACTCTTTCCTGTGCCGCTTGCGTCGTTTTCTCTAAGTGTCGAAAATAACGCCTCTCGTATCGCTTCTGTGCATCCGATAGCTAAAAAAAATATAAATCGCGGAATGCTTGCAAAAATGATAAAAGGGGCGTCTGATATACCAGCAGGCGGTATAGGTGATGATTTTACGCCAAATATCGAAGAGCTAATCAAACTATCTCCCGAGCTTGTCGTGCAGTGGGGCATGAGAGGAGAAAAGATCATAGAACCACTAAGAAAAGTAGGGCTAAAAGTGGCTTTGATAAATTTAAAAGGCACAGAAGAAGACCCGCTATTTTGGTTTGATATGCTGGGTAAAATTTATGAAAAAGAGCCAAAAGCCGAGCAAATTTTAGCTAATAGGGCTACCGTTAGGGCTAAGGTAGAAAAATTTGTCCAAAGCCTTACAAATAAACCAAAAGTGCTTTTTATATTTGGACGAGATAAAAGCTACGAAGCGGCTGGCAAAAATACATATTTTGATTATGAAATTTTGCTAAGTGGCGGGCAAAATGCGGCTAAATTTGATGGATTTAGGATATTAAATAAAGAAGAGATTATCGTGCAAAATCCAGATATTATTTTGCTTAGCAATTTTGACGAACTGACGCCGAGCGACTTTTTCAATGATAAAATTTTAAAAGGTGTAAAGGCTGTAAAACAAAAAGCGATCTATAAAATGCCACTTGGCGGGGATATGTGGGAGCCTCCTACGGGTGAGTCGCATCTAGCGTGGGCGTGGTTTAGCGTGCTATTTTCTGGGCAAGATCATATAAATTTAAAAGATGAGATGAAAAATAGTTACAAGCTACTTTACGAATACGACCTAAATGATGAAGAAATAGCTAAAATTTTACGCTTTGATCTAAATGGCGAAAGTAAATTTTACGAATTTTTTAAATGAAAAAATATATTTTTTTACTATTTTTGCTTGTGGTCGCAGTCATTTTTTCGCTATTTGCAGGTAGAATTTCTCTTGAAGGACTAATGGATTACTATCATAATGACAAAGAAACTTTATACGCCATTATTTTTGATCTGCGCCTGCCAAGGCTCATTGTCGCTTTTTTGATCGGGGCTAGCCTAAGCGTAGCGGGCGTGATATTTCAAGCGATGTTTCAAAACCCGCTTGTTAGTCCAAATATACTTGGTGTAGGTAGTGGGGCTGGCTTTGGGGCGGTGGTTTGCATACTTATGTTTGATAGCCCGTTTTTGACGCAAGTGGAAGCTTTTGTTTTTGGCTTTTTGGCTGTTATGATAGCCTATGCGCTTGGCTTTTTGGCAAATAAAAACTCAAAACTTATGCTCGTGTTAGCTGGCATTATCACAGCTGCGATATTTGAGGCGCTCATCTCGGTGGTAAAATATGTTGCCGACACACAAGAAAAGCTGCCTAGCATAGTTTATTGGCTAATGGGTAGCCTAAGTGCCATCTCGTGGCAAGACGTTGTTATCTTATCACCGATTTGTATTGCAGGACTCGTGCTTTTAAGCCTTATGGGCTGGAAGCTAAACATCCTATCGCTTGGAAGCGAGCATGCAAGCATATTTGGCGAGAGTAAATTTTTAGGCTTTATTTTCATCGTTTTAGCTACACTTATCACCAGTGCTAGCGTCGCGATTGCTGGTATCATCGGCTGGGTTGGGCTTTTAGTGCCACATATCACAAGGCTTGTTTTTGGCTCAAATAACGCCAGCCTAGTGCCAGTTTCTGCACTTTTTGGTGGTATATTTTTGATGCTTGTTGATGTCATAGCTAGGAGTACAAGCTCGGCTGAGATCCCACTTAGCATACTCACTGCGCTGATCGGAGCTCCTATGATAGGTGTGATAATAATAAAAAGAGGCAAAAAATGGTCTTAAAAGTGGAAAATTTGAGCTTTTCTTATGGTAAAAAAGAAATTTTTAAAAATTTAAGCCTAAGCCTTGAAAGTGGCGAAACGCTCGGGATACTAGGGCGAAATGGCATAGGAAAATCAACTCTTTTAAAGATCATTTTAGGGCTTTTAAAAATCCAAAGTGGGCAAATTTTTATAGATAATCAAAATTTACAAACACTTAGCAACAAAACCCGCGCAAAGCTCGTAGGCTACGTCCCACAAAGTGAAAACATCGCTTTTAGCTTCAAGGTGCGCGACCTCATACTAATGGGCATAAACGCAAATATCGGTATCTTTGCTAGACCAAGCAAAGAAGATGAAAAGATCGTCGAAAAAGTCACCGATATAGTGGGCGTTAGAGAATTTTTAGATTTAAATGTCGATGAGCTAAGCGGTGGTATGACACAGCTTGTTTTGATAGCTAGATCGCTCGTTTTAAGCCCCAAGATTCTCATCATGGACGAGCCAACATCTTATCTTGACGTTTTCCATCAAGACGCTATTTTAAGCCTCATAAAGAGGCTAAATTTTGAGTTTAAAACCTGCGTGATATTTACCTCACATCACCCCGATCATACGCTTGCTGTCGCAGATAAAACGCTACTTTTAAATGGAACTTCTGGGTTTAATTTTGGGATAACGAGGCAAATTTTAACAGATGAAAATTTGACTGAGCTTTTTGGTATAAAATTTGTAAATTTAAGGCTTGATGACAAATCTAGACTTTTGGCTAGGTGGAGTGTTTAAATACTGTATTCTATTAGACATCGCTGCGACGCTATTAAATAGACTTTATAATCTACCCGAACGACTAAAAGTAAGTATAAATTTAAGCGATGAGGTTGAGGGCAAGCTAAATTATGAGATAGAGGAAATTCTAAGAGAGCTAAAAATGCCTGAAACCTACACGGCAGACACAACAAAAAAGAAAAATAATAAGTAATGTGGCGGCTCAAAATTTATCTCACTCGCCGAACGATCTGTATAAGTGCAGTTATTATATCAAAATTAAAGTGTTTTTATATATTGCTTTGCCGAAACCGCCAAAAATGCAGAGCGAGACAACCCCATTTTCTTAGCATAAAAGTCGATCTCGTTGACTAGACTTTGCTTTATTGTTACGGCTAGATTTTTGCTTTTATCGCTTTGCGCGGGCATTGGGATAGGGATATTATCTTCGATTAGCCCCTCTAGAGTAAATTTAAAAGCGGCATCAAGATCCTCTAATGCCTCGCTTTTTGTTTCGCCATCACCATAAAAAAAGGCTATTCCATTAAATTCAGGCATAAAAGCCCCCCAACCGCCCCCCTCATTTTCGGGTATTTTTTTAAGCTCTATCTTATAGGGCAAATTTAGATAATAATTGACATCTTTTTTCATCTTACTCTCCTTTTATGGCTTTTAAAACAGCTTTCACGTAAAATACTTTCATCGGCTTATGATATGGCAAAGTTATAAGCATCTTGCCATTTGAAAAGCTATGATGTGAGCCCTTTACACTTTTTAGTTCAAAATCATTATCTTTTAAAATTTTTCTAAAACTTCAAATTTAACATTTGTCGGATTGTTTTCGATATTTTTTAATAGTTTATCTTTTTGACCCATCATTGACTCTTTAGTTTATGTATGTATTGTATATATTTTATTCTTATAATTTTATTATGTTTATTTTAAATATGAGATGATAAGTTATAGGTAGTAGTATTTTAGGATCTGTAATAAATTTAGGCTCTGTTACAGTAAAGTATTAATGCGGGGGCTTTATTGATTGTAAGTTTTTTGAACTGATGAAAACTTTAAAACATCGGGAGCATCTTATAAGATTTTGGGCTTTATTGTGTTTAAAGCCTAGTGCTAGACACTGCTTATAAGAAAGGGCGAGAACACGACAAAAATTATCTTATCGGGGATATCCTATGAAAAAAGGTTATTTTGTTGGTATCAATATATCAAAAGATAAAATCGATATTTTATCAGATATCTTAAGATAAAAGTATTGAATTGTAGAATGATTTTAATAAATATGTATAAATATATATCTAAGAGCGTAGTCATCGTTATAATCTATAACTCTACTATAATTTTATGATTCGTATTATTTAAATATTACTTTATCAAATGATTCAACTATTGTTATTTTACTATTAAAAAATAATTCAACTTCTTTTAATTTATTTTTAGCCGAGTATTGAAGCTTATATTTTTTAGGGTTATATTTATTATAAATATTTATTATTTCTGGTTCATTATCATAAGTTAATATCCAAAAATATTTATCTAATTTTTTTATAGCTAAGCTTAAATCTTCATGATTTTTATGATTAAAGAAATTTGTATATAAGTTTTTACCTTGCCTATAATATGGCGGATCAAAAAATATAAAAAGATTATTTTGGTTAAATTTTGGTAAAACATTTTTAATAAAATCGTTTGCTTCTAGGTTGTAAAGCACAATATCGTTTTTATGCTTGGCAATCTCATATATCTTACTTATTATGTACTCTTTATTAAATCTGCAGTCAAGTTTATAAGTACCTTGTTGCTTATTTCCACCTATAGCCCCACCTTTTATTATTCCTGAAACATTTGTTCTGTTTAAAAAAAGTGTAGCAAAACCCAAGTTGAAATTATACTTATTCTTGGACTGATTAGACATATAAATTTCTTTTTGTTTCAGTCTCTCGTCTATTGTTATTTTTATTTCATTAATTTTTCTTATAAGCTTTTCAGTATCATTCAATACAGCATACCAAAATGAATAAATGGCCGCATCAAAGTCGTTTAGAATAATTTTATCTACTTTTTTATCAAGCAATAAATTTATAGCTACCCCTCCACCACCACAAAAAGGTTCACAGTAGATAGGGTTTTTTATACTATTTATTTCTATCGTATGTGATACAAACTTAGTTAGTTGACTTTTACCGCCAGGATAGCGTAATGGAGATTTAATGTTCATATAAATTCTTTGATAGCATAATTATGATATAATAATTATATCAAAAAATAAATTTTTATTCTTCTTCTATGCTTATTAAATCTTTTATTATTGGAACAAGCTTATTAAAAAAGTTATTTAAAAAATTTATAGATATATTAATATTTTTTATATCATGAATATACATATTTAAGGAGTCTAGACTGGTTTCATTTTTTGGGTTTAAGAATTGATCTATATGCTTGTTGTTAAGGTTTTTATTGATTTCTTTTAATTTTTCTTTTAACGATCTATTGTTAGTATTTTCAATAGAATTATCTTGAATATATTCAGCAACACTTAAGTCCAGCAATACTCTTAGCAATGCCGCTACCGCGTTTGGGTATTTTACGGTAGGAATATGCTTTAATTCATTAAACACTGATAATAGCCTATAGTTTTTTGTAATAACGCTATATCCTTTTATGACCCTTGCTCTTTTAATATCGTCTATTGTTGTAATTGCCCTTGATGGACTAGAGTTATTGCTGACTGATTGAGTATCGTAGCTTGTTTTGGATACTAAATTTTTATAATGATTTATATTACTATCGTTATAGTCCTCGATATTAGTATCTACCTTTGGAAGATGATCTAAAATCTTGTCTAAGCTTGAGGTTACTGTTCTTGTATCTATTTTTATGGTTGTATCTTTACTAACTATATTTTTAATTAAATATTTAAAGGCATCCATAAAATCTTTATTATTTTTAATTTTTAGATTTTCACCATCAAAGTTAATACCCCATTTCTCTTGGACTATAGCAGAAGAAAAGAATCTTTCTAATATCGTAATTGGAAAATTTATAGCTATGGCCATTTTATATTCTTTGTTAGTTAAGATTTCTTTTACTTCTTCTCGTTTAATTAAATTTCTTATTTTTACAAACCTTATAATATTCTCTAGCTCGCTTTTTGTCATATTAAAATCATTTGCTACTTCTTCTATATTTTTATTTCTTCTCATGTACTCATCGTAATACCACTGATGTTGTTGAACCCTACTCCAAGATTGCTTTAATGTGGAAATGCTATTTCTCTCGTTTATATACCAAACCGTATCATCAAAGCTTGGAGCTATGATTACTGGTATTTTCGATATTATTGATTTATCTTTTATCTTATCTGATTGAATTTTTATTTGTTTTCTATATTTTATTGGTGATTTTTGCGGTTCAAGCAGTATCTTAAGTGCCAAAACCCTTCTATTTCCTTCAGCTACAATTAATCTATTGTTGTCTTTATAAGTAACTATTGGATCAATTGAAATAAAGCCCTTTTCTGCTATAGATTTGACCAAATTCATAAAATTTTGTTTATCTGAAGAATCAGTTACAATATTATCAAAATAGTCCCTTAGATATTTATACTCTTGTTCTGGATCTAGCCTAGGATTATCTCCCCATAAACATAATTCCTTTACTGATCTAGAATATCTTTTTGATGCCCAGTTGTTATACATAAGTATCCTTTTTGTATTTACTTTTTATGTAGATGCTAAATACCAAATTTGCCCATATGGCATAAATTATTTTAATCAATACCCTTGTTCTGTTTAGATGATCTCTAATCATATGTTTGGCATTTTAGGCTCTTTCATAATTTTTTACGGACTAAATTTAAAAGTCCGTCATATTGTCCGTTAAAATCACTTAAAAAAACATAAACAAAAATAAAAAAATATAAACGACATTAAACAAAGGAAAGCTAGCAAAAAGGCTATTTTAGGGAGTTTTAATAAACGAAAATAAACAAACTTGGATAAAGAAAAATGGATAAATGGTGGGTTCACCAGGACTCGAACCTGGGACCATCCGGTTATGAGCCGGATGCTCTAACCAACTGAGCTATGAACCCGCAGTTAAAATGAAATGTGATTATACAAGAGGAAAGCTTATTTAAATATAAAAATAAGCCTCGAGTGCGAGGCTTTGTTATTTATAGTTTTTGATGGCTGTGTCTAAAATTTCTTTCGCGCACTCTTGGCACTTAAATTCTTTGACCTTCACCCATTTGTTAGGTTCGAGGATTTTGTAGGTTTCAAAGAAATTTTTGATCTTATTTAGCGTAGCTTCCGGCAGGTCTTTATAGCTCTTGATGCCGTCATATCGCGGGTCGATCTTGCTAACAGGTACGGCTAAAAGCTTTTCGTCCATGCCAGCTTCATCCTCCATTACGAGCACGCCGATTAGTCGGCATGGGATCACGCTACCAGCTTGTAGCGGGTATTCATTTAGCACGAGGATGTCGGCAGGATCGCCGTCAGCTGCTAAAGTATTTGGCACAAAGCCGTAGTTTGCAGGGTAGAACATCGCCGAGTAGAGCACGCGATCGACGCACACTGCGCCGCTTTCTTTATCGATCTCGTATTTGATGTTTGAGCCGTAAGGGATCTCGATCACGGTGTTGATTTTATCGGGATTTGAGCCGACTTTGATTTTTGAAATGTCCATTTTTGTCCTTTTTAGCTTGCGTTAAATTTAACGCTTCGCTTGTGAAATTTATGGTGCGATTATATAAAAAATCGGCTAAATTTGGAGTAAAACTAAAATTTAAGAATTCAGGCGGCAAAACCGCCCGAAGTCATTTCACGATCTCAATGCGTTTTACATCTATCGTCGCATCTTTCATAAAGCCTTTATCGACCTCGCCATAGATGCGTATAGGCGTGTTCTCATCGACTTTCACACCGCCCCAGTCCTTGTCATCTATTTCGATCTCTATCGTGTCGCCCTTATTGTCGGCAAAGGTATAGTGCTCGGAGCGGATCTGAGACTTGATCTTGCCCTCTAGGACGACTGGTGCGTCGTCTTTTAGGGTCTTGGCGTTTGCTACGCTAGTTACGCTCGCACTGCCTGCGCCTGTAAATCCACCCGCTGCAAATACCGCACTCGCAAGCGCTGCTGAAACTAAAATTTTCTTTAACATGTTTTGTCCTTTGATTTTATTTGATTTTTGAAAAATCATAGTCACATTTTAATCGATCGTTGTGAAATTTTTGTTAATACAGACTGGCGTCATATAGGTTCTTAAATAGGCACAGATCTGCATATTGAAATTTTAGCGGTATTCCCAAAATCATTTAATAAAAATTATTGAAAGAAAAAAATTATAGCAGTATTTTTATTGTATCAAAAGAGTAAATAGGAGATAATTACTCCGAATTAAATTTCCAAAAAAGGACAAAAATGAAAGACCTTTCTTTAATGACAAACATCGAGGACTTACGCCGCGTTTGCTATCGCAACGTCCCAAAAATGTTCTACGAATACGTAGATACGGGCTCTTGGACGCAGAGCACCTACCGCGAAAACCACACCGACTTTGAGCCGATCAAATTTAAACAAAAGATCCTAGTCGATATGGCAAACCGAAGCTTAGAAACCAAGCTGCTTGGCAAAACGGCAAAATTCCCCGCGATGACTGCGCCTGTGGGCTTTATGGGTATGATGTGGGCGGATGGCGAGATACATATGGCGCGCGCCGCGCAAAAATTTGGCATCCCTTTCACGCTCTCGACGATGTCGATCTGCTCGATCGAAGACCTCGTAGAGGCTGGCGTCGAGCCGTTTTGGTTTCAGCTTTACGTTATGCGCGACCGCGAATTTATGAAAGATTTGATCCACCGCGCAAAGGCTGCAAACTGCTCGGCCCTCGTCGTCACAGTCGATCTGCAAGTGCTGGGAAATCGCCACCGCGACATCAAGAACGGGCTCTCCACACCGCCAAAATTTACGATCCCAAATCTCATAAATTTAAGCACAAAAATCCCGTGGGGCTTGCGTTATCTAAAAAATAAACGCTGGACGTTTAGAAACATCGCCGGACACGCTAAAAACGTGAGCGACCTTAGCTCGCTAAGCTCCTGGACGAAGGAGCAGTTTGACCCGAGCCTACAATGGAGCGACATCGAGGAGATCAAAAATTTATGGGGCGGCAAGATCATTTTAAAGGGCATCATGCTACCAGAAGATGCCGAGCTCGCCGTCAAACACGGAGCTGACGCGATCATCGTCTCAAACCACGGCGGACGCCAGATGGACGGCACGCTTTCAGCGATCAAAGCCCTACCAGACATCGTCTCAGCCGTCGGCGATAAGACCGAGGTGTGGATCGACAGCGGATTTTACAGCGGTCAGGACATGCTAAAAGCATGGGCGATGGGCGCAAGAGGCATCATGCTCGGCCGCGCGCCTGTCTATGGGCTGGGAGCATACGGCGAGGATGGCGTCACGCGCGCACTGCAAATCATGTATGACGAGATGGACACGACGATGGCGTTTGCGGGTCATCGCGACATACAAAACGTCACGAGCGATATCCTAGTGCCAGGGACGTATCCGACGCCGATAATGGGGTAAAATTAGGACTTAACATGCAAGGATATTTTTTACAAAACTACGATCCTGCGGGCAATATCTGGCTAAGCGCCCTCGTGGCGGCTTTGCCGATATTTGTCTTTTTGCTCTCGCTTGTCGCGCTCAAGCTAAAAGGCTACGTCGCGGCGTTTCTCACGGTCGCGGCGAGTGCCGGCGTAGCGGTACTTTTTTACAAGATGCCCGTATCTGCGGCGTTTGCGAGCTTTGCGTATGGCTTTTTATACGGACTTTGGCCGATCGCTTGGATCATCTTGTGCGCCATTTTTCTTTACAAGCTTAGCGTAAATTCAGGCTATTTCGAGACGCTAAAAACGAGCATCACCATCATCTCGCCCGACCACCGCATCCAAGTCATCTTGATCGCGTTTTGCTTCGGCTCGTTTTTGGAGGGAGCGATCGGCTTTGGCGCGCCCGTAGCGATCTCGGCGGCACTTCTCATGGGGCTAGGGCTAAAGCCACTAAGCGCAGCTGGACTTAGCATGGTCGCAAACACGGCAGGAGCGGCATTTGGTGCAGTCGGTATCCCGATCACGGCTCTGGCTGGCACGGTAAATTTAGACCCGACGATCATCTCCACGATGACGGCTAGGATGCTACCGCCGATCACGTTTTTAGTGCCGTTTTTCTTAGCATTTTTGGTGGGCGGTAAATTTAAAGACGTCCTGCCTCACGTCACGGTCGCCGCGGCTAGCTACACCATCACGCAGTATGCGACGGCGAAATTTTTAGGCCCTGAGCTCGTAAATATCACTTCCGCGATCGTCTCCATTGTGCTATTAAGCGCGTCGGTGAGGATTTGGAAGATAAAAAATATTTTCAGACTGGACGCCGCGCAGGGCGAGCAAAATTTAGAGCCGCCACGCCTAAGTGCGGGGCAAATTTTAAAAGTTTGGCTGCCGTTTGGCTTCGTCATCGCCGCGATTGTGGTGTGGAATTTAGACGCCTTTAAAAGCGCGATGAGCTTTGCGGACATCAAATTTGAAGTGCCAAATTTACACAACGTGGTCGTGCAAAGCGCGCCGATCTCGGAGGGCGAGCAGGCGATCGCCGCCGTGTATAGCTGGGGCGTGATAAAGGCGACCGGCACGGCGATACTGCTTGCAGTGGTGCTTACGATCCTTGCTCTGCGCGTCAAATTTAGCATCGTTCTTGCTTCGGCAAAGCAGGCTGGCAAAGAGATGAGCCTGCCGATAGCGACGATCGGGCTCATCGTCGCCTACGCCTACATTGCCAAATACAGCGGTCAAGCCGCGACCATGGGGCTTGCACTTTCCAGCACGGGTAACGCCTTTGGCTTCTTTTCGCCGATCATCGGTTGGCTAGGCGTGTTTCTCACGGGCTCGGTCACGAGCGCGAACCTACTTTTTGGGACGCTCCAACAAGTCACGGCAAACCAGCTTGGCGTGCATGAAGTGATATTTCTCGCGGCAAACACTGTGGGCGGCGTCGTGGGCAAGATCATCAGCCCGCAAAGTATCGCCGTCGCGTGCGCGGCTGTGGGTATGGCGGGGCGTGAGAGCGAGGTGCTAAAATTTACACTCAAATACTCGCTCATTTTCATCGTGCTAGCAAGCGCGATCACGTGGCTTGTCATACACGTATTTCCACAGCTCGTGCCTGTGGTGACGGATTTTATAAAGTGAATTTGCGATTTATTGTTTGCAGTTTTAAAATTTTGGAGCGCTTGAGCTCCAAAATTTATAAATTCTCGATGAGTTTTTTTATGTCGGCGACGATCGGTTCGATCGTGCGTTCACCATTTACGACGTGAAGCAGATTTTTGTCTTTGTAAAATTTACGTATCGCCTCGATCGGGTCGAGATAGACTTTCATACGGTTGTTGAAAACTTCGTTGTTGTCATCCGCTCCGCGTGCGCGTCCGAGCACTCTCTCGCGTGCGATGGCTTCGCTGACATCAACTTCGATGACGCCGCGTAAATTTATCTCGTTTTGCGCACTTAGCACCTTGTCAAGTTCGGTCATTTGCTCGACGCTTCTAGGGTAGCCGTCGATGATGATGCTTGACTTTTTAGAGCCTTTGATCGCCGAGATTATCGCATTTACGACGACTTCGAGCGGGACTAAATTTCCTTTTGAGATGAAGCTGTCTATCTTTTTGCCTAGCTCGCTACCGCTGGCGACTTCGGCGCGGAGTAGGTCGCCTGTGGAAAAGTGTGCGTATTTGTCGTCCTCTTTTGCGATGAGACTCGCATCCGTCGTCTTTCCGCTGCCAGGAGCACCGATTATCAAAAATAGTTTTTTCATAAATTTCCTTTTAAATTTGCAAATTTGCCACGCACTCGCGGCAAATGCATAAATTTCACTTCTCTTTCTCTCTTAGCCTAAGCCCGAGTTCGCGTAGTTGCTCGGCACTCGGTGCGCTTGGCGCTTTCGTGAGCGGGCACTGGGCGCGCTGGGTCTTTGGAAATGCGATGACGTCGCGTATAGAGCTTGATTTGCTAACTAGCATATTTAGCCTGTCAAAGCCGATCGCGATGCCGCCGTGCGGTGGCGCACCAAAACTGAGCGCGTCGAGCAAGAAGCCAAATTTCTCGCGCTGTTCGGCTTCATCGATACCAAGCAGCCTAAATACCTTTTGCTGGATGTCGTTTTTATGTATCCTCACGCTGCCCCCGCCTAGCTCAAAGCCGTTTAGCACCACGTCATGCGCGACGGAAAGGATGTCTTCAAGGTCTGGTTCGTCGATATTTTTTGGCATCGTGAAGGGATGGTGCATCGCAGAGTAGCTACCATCGTCGTTTTGCTCGAACATCGGGAAATCTAGAACCCACAAAAACTCCATCTTGTCTTGATCAATGATACCCATTTGCTCGGCAAGGAAAATTCTAAATCGCCCCATGTAATCAAGCACGACCTTTTTCTTTCCTGCGCCGAAAAATACGACATCGCCTACGGCTAGCTCGCAGCGGCTGACGATTTGGGCCAAATCTGCGTCAGAGAAAAATTTACAAAGCGGACCTTTTAAGCCGTCCTCTTTCATCTGGAAGTAGCCAAGCCCCTGCGCGCCGAATTTTCGGACGAATTCTTCAAAGCGGTTCATCTCGCGTTTGCTAAAAATATTATCGCCGTTTGGCACTTTGAGCGCTTTTATGCGGTTTTTCTTTGGCTCAGCGGCGATCTTGCTAAAAATTTCATTCGTTGATCGCGCGAAGATATCGATCACATCGATCATTTTTAGATCGTAGCGAAGGTCAGGTTTATCAGAGCCGTAGGTCTCGGTCGCCTCGCGGTAGCTCATACGGCGAAACGGGATTTTGATGTCGTATCCACAAGCGGCGAATACGTCTTTTAGCATCGTTTCAGCCATATTTAGGATGTCTTCTTGTTCGATAAAGCTCATCTCGATGTCGATTTGGGTAAATTCGGGCTGCCTATCGGCGCGCAGATCCTCGTCGCGAAAGCACTTTGCGATCTGGAAATATTTATCAAATCCCGAGCACATCAAAAGCTGTTTAAATAGCTGCGGGCTTTGCGGTAGGGCGTAAAACTGCCCCGGATAGACGCGGCTAGGCACGAGATAGTCGCGTGCGCCCTCTGGTGTGGCGCGAGTAAGGATCGGCGTCTCAAACTCGATAAAGCCCATTTTATCGAGCGAATTTCTAGCCGCTATCGCCGCTCGCGAGCGCATTTTAAAGATATTTTGCAGTCGCTCGTTGCGTAGGTCGAGGAAGCGGTATTTTAGCCTGATGTCTTCATTTACGCTCTCATCGCCTATCGTAAATGGCAACACCTCGCTTGGATTTTCGATTATTAGCTCATCTACGACGACTTCGATCTCGCCCGTTTTTAGCTTTGGATTTGCCAGTCCTTCGCCTCTGGCACGCACCTTGCCGCGCGCTCTTAGGACGTATTCGTTTCGCACCTTTGTCGCGGTTTCGTGTGCGTCCTTGCTGTCAGCCGGGTCGCAGACTAGCTGGATGAGCCCCGTCCTGTCGCGCAGGTCTAAAAATATGATGCCGCCGTGGTCGCGGTAGGTATTTACCCAACCGCACAGCGTGACCTCTTTGCCTATGTCAGCTACACCTAAGTCTGTGCAGTAGTGACTTCGCATTTTCACTCCTTCTTGCTTATTTTTAGGCGCAATTATACACGAGATTTGCTTTTGCAGAGCTTTTAACAAAATCAAAATAAAATTTTTATCAAAAGCGGGTATAAATAAAATTTTGGTAAAATCGGATTTAAAAACTAAAGGTGGGTTGCGATAGTGTTTTATCCTGTTTTCTGATAGGATTTTCTATAGTGGGAAAATAAAATGACACAATTAAAAGATAAATAATGAAAAAAGATCTAAATATAAAAACCATTAAAAAAGTCGGTATCGTGGCAAAATCCAGCCCGGAACTGGTGCAAAATTTAAAAACGATAGAAAGAATTCTATCCGGCTACGGGGTGGAGATTTTGCTAGAGAGCGCAGTCGCAAAGGAGCTAAATTTAAGCGGATACGAGACGGGCGAGCTAGCTCGAAATTGCGATTTTTTGATCTCTTTGGGCGGAGACGGCACGATCATCTCACTTTGTCGTAAAACGGCTGAAATTTCACCTTTCGTGCTTGGTATCCATGCCGGGCGACTCGGGTTTTTAACGGACATCACGAT
This sequence comes from Campylobacter curvus, assembly GCF_013372125.1. Classification (NCBI taxonomy): domain Bacteria; kingdom Pseudomonadati; phylum Campylobacterota; class Epsilonproteobacteria; order Campylobacterales; family Campylobacteraceae; genus Campylobacter; species Campylobacter curvus. The sequence continues at coordinate 648,931 of NZ_CP053826.1, forward strand.
GAATGAATGCGAGAAATTTTTCGCGGACTTTTTCGCGGGTAAATTCGAGGTGGAAAAGCCGCATATGCTTGACGTTTTCCTTCACGAAAAGAGCGGCAAGACGCTGCAAAAGATAGCATTTAACGACGCGGTGATCGTGAGTGCGAAGTCTGCGGCGATGACTCAGATCGAGGCGTGTCTAAACGGAAAATACTTTAACTACTACTTTGGCGACGGCGTCATTATCGCCACACCCGTGGGCACGACGGCGTATAATATGAGCGCAAACGGGCCGATCATCTATCCGCTAAGCGAGGTTTTTACCGTGACGCCGATCTGTTCGCACTCGCTAACGCAACGTCCTGTCGTGCTTCCGCATGGATTTGAGGTCAAATTTAAAACTTCAAGCGATGCGATGCTCGTTATCGACGGGCAGGATCGTTACAAGATGTCAAACTTGACCGCCGTCAGCGCGCGCCTGAGCGACAAGTCGGCACGTCTGATAAGGCATGTAGGCAGGGATTATTTTCAAATTTTAAAAGAAAAACTTCACTGGGGTTATAATGATTGAGCGAATTTTGATAAAAGATTTTTTAAGTTTTCGGTCGGCCGAGCTAAATTTTAAAGAGGGTCTTAGCGTATTTACGGGTGTGAGCGGTGCAGGCAAATCGGTCCTTATGAGCGCGATAATGGCGATATTCGGGCTAAAAGAGAGCGAAGCTAGGCTGATCGAAGCCGATGTGGAGCATGAGTTTAACATGGATGAGTTTGGTATCGAAAACGAGAGCGTAAATACTTTTAAATTTATCCGCGACAAGTCGGCGAGGTATTTTGTAAATTCGCAAGCGATCTCTAAAAAAAATCTCGCCCAGATCGCAAAAGAGCACATCAAATACCTCTCGGCAAAGGAGATAAACGAGTTTGAAAACGAGAGATTTTTAAATTTACTCGATGCTTTACAGACAAAAAAGGACGCGAAATTCGGCGAATTTTTAGAGGGTTTTAGGGCGAAATTTAAAGAATTTGATGAAATTTCAAGAGCGCTAAAGACTATCATGGACGAGGAAAAAAAGATTGAAGAGCTAAAGGAATTTGCAAAATTCGAGATCGACAAGATAGAGTCCGTGAGCCCTAAAAAAGGCGAATTTGACGAGCTGATGGAGACTAAAAAACGCCTTAGCAAAAAAGACAAAATAAACGAAGCGTGGGCGAGAGCCGAGCGTGTGTTCGAGGTCGAGCATAGCGTCATGGAGGCGCTAAATATCAGCGATCTTGATACGAGCTTTTTTGAGGAGGCGATGAACGAGCTGCGCCTCGCACGCGAGAGCCTAAATATGGAAGAGCTTGACGACATCGACGTCGAGGCGGTACTTGATCGTATAGAGGCGGTAAATTCGCTCGTTCGCAGATACGGCAGCGAGGAAGACGCGCTTGAGACGCTGGCTAGGCGTAAGGCTGAGCTGGCAAGATATGAAAACATAAGCTTTGAAAAGGATGAGCTGGAGCGTAAATTTAAAGCTGCAAATAGCGAGATAAACGCACTTGCCAAGATGCTAAGCCAAACTCGCGCGGCAAATCTAAAAGAGCTTGAAAGCCTGATAAATTCATACTTAAAAGAGCTTTATATGAGTGGCGTAACGCTAAATTTAAACGAGAAAAATTTAGACGTCACGGGACGCGACGAGGTCGTTTTAAATTTAAATGAAACGAATCTGAAAAATTTAAGCTCGGGCGAGCTAAACCGCCTGCGTTTGGCTTTCATCGCAAGCGAGAGCAAGATCACTCAAAGTGGCGAAGGCGTCATCATTTTGGACGAAATAGACGCAAATTTAAGCGGAAAAGAGGCGATGAGTATCGCAAACGTACTGCTAAATTTAGCCAAATTTTATCAAATTTTTGCGATCAGTCATCAGCCACAGCTCAGCTCCAAAGCTCACTCTCATTTTTTGGTCGAAAAGCACGGTGAGATTTCAAGCGTGAGAGAGCTTGAAAAAGAGGAGCGAGTGACGGAGCTAGCGCGCATGATAAGCGGGGAAAAGATAACGGACGAGGCTATAAATTTCGCCAAAGAGCTGTTAAGATAAGGGGTGATTAAATTTTGCATTTAAGCTTGATAATAAAAAAATTCGCTAGAATACCTTTGTAAATTTTTAAGGATTTAAATTTAATTTTTGGATAAGGATATGGAGAGAATTTTAGTAGTCGATGACAACAAAGCCCTGGCAAAACTCATAGTCAAGCAGATGGATAAAAGCATCGACGATATGATCATCGATGTGGCTTATAATTTTGCCGAAGCTAAAATGCTCATAAGCGAACATAAAAAAGAGTATTTTATGACGATCCTCGATCTAAATTTACCTGACGCTCCAAACGGCGAGATCGTAGACTACGTCATCGCTCAAGGACTACCCGTGATCGTCCTAACAGGCAGTATCGACGAGCAGACTAAAAATAATTTCATACATAAAGATATCGTTGATTACGTTTATAAGGGCAATATGGACGATATAAATTATATCTTTCAAATGATCAATCGCCTAAGCAAAAATAGGCAATATAAGGCGCTCATCGTCGAAGACTCGATGCCTTTTAGAAACAGCTTGAAAAAGATCTTGACCAGCCTTCAGTTTCAGGTATTTACGGCCGCTCACGGCGAAGAGGCGATGAGCTATTTTGCTGACAATCCCGATATGAAGCTAGTCATCACCGACTATAGGATGCCGGTAAAAGATGGGCTTGAAATTTTAAAAGAGATGAGAAAAGAGAAAGACAAAAACGCTCTTGGCATCATCGTGATGACCTCTCCTAGCGAAAATATAGGCGCACCAGTGTTTCTCAAAAGCGGAGCTAGCGACTTCATCGCCAAGCCTTTTGAAAAAGAGGAGCTGATATGTCGCGTAAACAACACGATAGAGGCGATGGAAAACATAAATCAGATCGCAAATTTCGCTAATCGCGACTTTCTAACCAGCGTCTATAATAGGCGATATTTTTATGACGATATGACGCAGTATCTCGCAAAAGCCGAAGAGACCGCAGAACCTTACGCGATCGCGATGATAGATATAGATCATTTTAAAAATATCAACGACACTTACGGACACGACGGCGGAGATAAGGTCTTGCAGTTTTTGGCTAAAAAGCTGGTAGACGATACGAAAGGAAACGATATCGTAGCTAGATTTGGCGGAGAGGAATTTTGCGTCGTGCTTAAAAACATCTCGCAAGAAGAGGCGGTAAAATTTTTTGTAAATTTAAGAGCCAAGATAGCAAATAGCAAAATTTCATTGAAGAAAAATGTTATAAATTTTACCGTTTCCATAGGCGTCGTATTTAACAGAAGCGACTACCGACTGGACGAGCTTTTAGAGCTTGCCGATGAGGCGCTTTACATCGCCAAAGAAAGCGGCAGGAACAGAGTCGAGGTCGCTAAGTGATCATCGATACGCATTGCCATTTGGACTCCAAATGCTATGATGTCGATTTACCTAAAATTTTAAGCGATGCGGCTGATTTAGGGGTCTTGGGCTTTGTTATACCGGGAGCTGATATCAATGATTTACCAAAAGCCGCTACAATTGCAAACGCGCATGAGAATATTTATTTTGCCGTTGGCGTTCATCCGTATGACAAAAACGGCTTCGATGAGGCTCTTTTGCGTAAATTCGCAAACGATAAAAAGTGCGTGGCTATCGGCGAATGCGGACTTGATTATTTCCGTCTGCCAAAAGACGAAGATGAAAAGAGCCGTGAAAAGCTAGAGCAAAAACGCGTTTTTTTAGCTCAACTTGACTTGGCCGTTGAGTTAAAAAAACCCGTTATCCTTCACATCCGTGATGCTAACGAGGATAGTTTCAATATCCTAAAAGAGTATGCGCCAAAGCTGAGAGCGGGAGCCGTTTTGCACTGCTACAACGCTTCGCCCCTGCTTTTGCAGCTTGCTGAATTTGGGAATTTTTATTTTGGCATAGGCGGCGTTTTGACATTTAAAAATGCTAAAAGCCTAGTCGAAATTTTGCCTAAGATTCCGGTCGATAGGATATTGATAGAGACGGATGCGCCGTATCTCACGCCAGAACCAAACAGAGGCAAGAGGAACGAGCCGGCATTCACAGTGTTTGTTGCTAAAAAGATAGCTGAAATTTTAAACCTTGAATTTGACGAGGTCTGTGAGATTACGTCAAATAATGCCAAAAGGTTATTTGGGTGCTTCGCGTAAATTTACGCTGCACTTGTTTCAAAACACCGCGTCCAGCGATGTTTTGACTTTGACACGAAAAAAGGATAGAAATGAAAGCCATACTTAAGATTTTTTTGATCTTTGCATGTAGTTTATCGCTATTTGCAAGCGCCCCCGAGAGGGATCCTTATGAAGCGCAGGCTAAAATTTTAAAAGAGCTTGACATAGATACTAGCTTCATGAAAACATCTTATTATGCAAATATGAGAAAGGGTATCCAGTCCTCACAGGTAAGGACTTTTACCGATGCTTTAAAAAGCGGATATATGTATATCCCGATGATAAAGACGCAGATAAAAGCTTCGGGCGTTCCCGATTCGTTTTTTTATCTTGCTATGATAGAGTCGGGCTTTTCAAACCATACGGTCTCAAATGCAAAAGCTACCGGCATGTGGCAGTTTATGGAAAAAACGGCTAGGCTTCACGGCCTAAAAGTCGGAGAATACGTAGATGAGAGGAAAGATCCGGTCGAGTCTACGAAGGCTGCGACCATGTATCTTCGCTCTTTGAAAAATCAGTTTGGAAAATGGTATTTGGCCGCTCTTGCCTATAACTGCGGCGACGGCTGTTTGTCAAAAGCCATACAAAAGGCCGGAACGGACGATCTGGCGACACTTATCGATCCTGAGAAAAAATATCTACCTCCTGAAACCAGAAAATTTATAATCAAAATTTTAAGGGCCGCTTATATCGCTAAGGATGCTGACTTTATCGTCTCTAAAGACTCGTCTTTACTAAATGTGAGCGGAGGGCTGAAGCTCACTAAAGTCGAAGTGCCAGGTGGGACAAATTTAGCCCAGATAGGTGATAGTATCGGGCTTGGCACGAAAAAAATGAAAGACAATAACCCACATTTGAAATTCGTATTCACCCCTCCTACGCTTAAAAATTATTACGTCTATATACCTGAGAACAAAAAGCAGCTCTTTACTGAAAATTTCAAGCCTTTTAACGGCAAAAACAACTTCTACACATATACCGTCAAAAAGGGCGATACTTTGCTTGCGATATCCAAAAAAACAGGCATAAGCCATAGAGCCATCAAAAGCTACAATGAGCTTAAAACAAACGCAGTCGCGTATAATCAAAAGCTGATAATCCCGTCGTCTAATCACAACAAAATTCAAAACTACACCATCCAAAACGGCGATACTTTAGCTACGCTTTCCAAGAAATTCAAAGTCGATGAAAAAGATATAAAAGAGGCGAATTCTCTGGCCAGTTCAAATTTAAGCGTCGGAGCAAAGATTGTCATACCTTAATAGTCCCAAATTTTATTTGGGCGCTACCTTTGCACTGTTTCTAGCCGGTTGCTCTTGGAGCGGAGCCCCATTTGCTCCAAGCGGTCCTACAAATGCCAAAGTCATCAACACTCCTGCGATGCAAAAAGCCACCATGCGCCCTTATACTATAAACGGCAAGACCTACTATCCTACCGTCGTCAGCGTAGGCGATAGAGCCAGTGGAATAGCCAGCTGGTATGGTCCGAATTTTCACGGCAAGACCACGTCGAACGGCGAAATTTACAATATGCATAACATGACCGCCGCACATAAGACCTTGCCGATGAATACCGTGCTCAAGGTCACGAATTTAAAAAATCAAAAAAGCGTCATCGTGCGCATAAACGATCGCGGCCCGTTTGTGGCCGATAGAGTGCTCGATCTTTCAAAGGCCGCTGCTACGAAGCTTGACATCATAGGCACAGGCACAGCTCCTGTAAATATGGAAGTCATAGGCTTTAACGCCGAAAATGTAGCTATCGCTTCAAATCAAGGCTCTATCTACAAAGGGAAAATTCCTCCTAGCTCGCCTAGTGCACCAGCTGGCGGTATCATCATCTCATCCGAGCAAAGCGTAGTCGGAGGTGATTTCATGGTGCAAATCGGCGCATTTAAAAACAAAGACGGCGCCAATCGCTATCAAAAAGAGCATGAGAGCATAGACGGCTACAAGTCCGTAGTCAGGACGTTCACAATAGACGGCGAGACGATCTACCGCGTGTTTTTAAATGGCTTTAGGAGCGAAGACGAGGCGAGGGATTACGCTAGAAGCGGTAAATTCCAAGGTGCATTCATAGTAAGAGGTTAGCATGAAGGACGAAATTTTAAAGATTGTCAGGACGACAAAAGAGACCGATATCAGCGCCGAGCTTAAAATTTACGGCGAAGGCAGATGCGAGATAGCCACGGGAGTAGGATTTTTCGACCATATGCTCGAGGCCTTTGGTAAGCACGCTTTGTTTGATATGAAAATTTCATGCAAAGGCGATACGCACGTGGATTTTCACCATAGCGTCGAGGATGTCGGCATTGTCATCGGCTCGCTTTTAAAAGAGGCGATCTATCCGGTAAGCGGCATAGAGCGTTTTGGCGATAGTGTGGTCGTGATGGACGAGGCGGCAGTGAGCTGCGCGCTTGATCTGAGCAACCGCGCCTTTTTGGTATATGAAAATTTCAATGAAAAGGGCAAGGTCGGAGAATTTGACATCGAGCTTGCGGAGGAGTTTTTTAGAGCCGTCGCGATGAATGCAAACATCACGCTTCATATCGCTAAACTCCGCGGCAAAAACAATCATCACATAATAGAAGCCGCGTTCAAATCCTTTGCCGTCGCACTTAGACGTGCGCTCGCTAAAAATCCCCGCGTCAATACGCCAAGCACAAAAGGCGTGCTATGATAGAGATCATATTTTTAGATGTCGACGGCTGCTTGACTGACGGCAAGATCGTTTATAGCGCAAACGGCGAAGAGCTTAAATTTTTTGATGTGAAGGACGGCTACGCCATCGAGAGTTGGCTGAAGCTTGGTAAAAAAGTCGCCATCATCACGGGCAGAAAGTCCCCTATCGTCGAGCGACGCGCTGAGGATCTAAAGATAAATCACGTCTATCAGGGCGTTAGCGATAAATTTGAAGTAGCCAAGGAAATTTTGAAATTTGAAGGGCTTAGATTTGAAAACGCCGCAGCGATCGGCGATGATTATAACGACTTTAAAATTTTAAACGCCGTGGCATGGAGCTTCAAGCCAAAAGACGCCATAAAACAGCTTGAGGTTAAAACGAAGCTCAAACACAAAGGCGGCGCTGGTGCCGTGCGCGAGATGATCGAGATCATCATCGAAAAGCAAAATTTATTTGAAGAATGGTCTAAGCGTTGGTTATAAAAATTTTCTATTTCGTCGTCGCGATATTTAGCGTCGTGATGATATTTTTAGCGCTTCAGGATCCATATTTTGCCGAACAGTTCAAGCAAGATATCAACGTTTCTAATATGCAGGCAAACGACGTGCTTGATTACGAGATGAACGCAAGCGGCATAAACGCCGTATATGAAGCTGACGAGGTAAACAGATATAGTAGCGAGGATGAGTTTTTAAAATTCAAAGCTGAAATTTTAAGAAGCGGATTAAAGCATATCCTAAGCTCTGATAAGGCTATCTCGCAGGGCGATGACGTGAGATTTTTAGGCAACGTAAAATACGATAACAACGATAGTCTTAGCTTCACTTCAAACGAGGTGATATACAATACCAAAACGAAAATAGCACGCTCTGACGGTAGCTTTGTCGTGACGCAAAATTCAGACAAGGCTACCGGCGAGAGCGGGTCATACGATCTAGCTAAAAAACAGACGCACATAAAAGGGTTAAAAGCATGGATAGAGCAGCAAAGGCGGTAGCTTTAGGGCTATTTGTGGTCTTAAATTTTACGGCGCTTCACGCGGAGCAAGTCGAGATAACATCAAATAGTTTTTTTGCCGACGAGAATAAACAAATCAGCGAATTCACCGGTAACGTCCATATAAAAAAGGGTGCTTACGACGAGCTTTTCGCAAACAAAGTGATAGTTTATTTCGACACCAAACGTCAGCCGATAAAATATGTCGCCACAGGCAACGCCAGAGCCAAGATAGCCATGAAAGACAAGCATTATGACGGCAAAGGCGATACGCTCACCTACGAGCCGGCTACGCAAACATACACAGTCACCGGTAACGGCCACCTACACGAGGTAGAGACCGACAAAAACGTCTACGGCGAAAAGATCGTCGTAAATCAAAATAGCGGCACATATAACGTAAATAGCGACGAAAAAAAGCCTGTGAAATTTATCTTTCAGATCGAGGATAAAGCCAAGTGATACGCGTTTTAAACGCTAAATTTATAAGCTCAAGCCCAAGCATCAAGGACGCTGCCGAGTTTGCCCTCAGCGAGGTAGTATTTTTGGGGCGCTCAAATGTCGGTAAAAGTAGCCTGATAAACGCACTCGTAAATCAAAAAGCCCTGGCTAAGAGCTCATCGACTCCGGGCAAGACGCAGCTTATAAATTTTTTTGAAGTGGAATTTGACGAACGAGATGATCAAAGTGGCGAAAAAACGGATAAATTCAAGATAATGTTCGTCGATCTGCCGGGCTTTGGCTACGCTAAGGTGGCAAAGTCAAAGCACGAGGAGTGGAGGCGCAACCTCGATGAATTTTTGAAATTTAGATCAAGCATCAAGCTTTTCGTCCATCTCATAGATGCCAGGCATTTTGATCTGGATATCGACGTGAACGTAAATAATTACATAAACGAGTTTTTAAGGCCGGATCAGAAAATTTTAAATTTTTACACGAAGGCCGATAAGCTAAATCAAAGCTCAAAAAGCGCCGTTTTGAAATTTGATCCAAACGGGATCCTAGTCTCGACGCTAAATAAAGTCGGCATAGACAAAGCACGCGAGCTGATCGTCACTCGGGCGCTTGGACGATGATAGAGCTAAGAAAGCCAAAGCCAAAAGACGTCGCTCTTATGCAGGCTTTGGTCGCTCCTGAGGTCGCAAAGGGCGTCATACTGCCTAGAAGCGACGACGAGATAAGCACGAATATCCGCTCATATATCCTTGCCTGTGAGGGCGAGCGAATAGTCGGATTTTGCGCGCTTCACATACACGCGGTCTGTCTTGCCGAGATAAGAAGCCTCATCGTGAGCGAGGATATGCGCGGCCAGGGTGTGGGCACTATGATGGTAAAAAAGCTGCTGGAGGAGGCAAAATTTTATGAAATTTCAAAGATTTTCACGCTCACCTATCAGCGCAGCTTTTTTGAAAGGCTTGGCTTTCGGGAGATACCAAAAAGCGAGCTTCCGACCCAAAAAATTTGGGCTGATTGTATAAAATGCAAACACTTTCCCGTATGCAACGAAATAGCACTGATCTACAATTTCTAAAAGAGCTCTTTGGCATCGTATTTTTGATCGCTTATGAGATAGCTACGACGCAGCTTGGCTTTTTACCGCCGCTGATGGGGCTGTTTTTTACGTATTTGATCCTCGAATACACAAAAAAGCAAAAAAGATATACGGAATTTGACTTTTATTGGTATTTTGCCGTCACGTTTTTGCTCTTTTGCGAGCAGATCCACGGCTTTTATCTCTTTTCCAGCGTGATAGCGTTTTTGATATTTTATAACTTCGTAGTTGACTGGCTTTTTGTCACGATGAAGTGGCGCAACTGCTTGCTTGCGATATTCGTTGCCAGCGGATACGCCATGACATTTTTAGTAAACAACCTCATCGCATACATGGAAAACGGCTCGTTTTTGAGCTTTGGGATAGAGTATTTTTTTTACATCGTGACAGAAACGATCCTGGCGATAATTTTATTTAAGGATCGCGTCGTATGAGGATGCGTATAGTTTTTAGCGTGATAGCGCTATTTTGGATCATCCTTCTTAGCAGGATATATAATTTAAGCGTAAATTCCAACGAATACTACAACGAGATCGCCGAGCAAAACGCCGTCAAGATGCAGTATATCCCGCCCGTTCGCGGTATCATCTTTGATGTCAAAGACAGACCCATGGCGATAAACAGGCTTGGCTTTTCTATCCTCGTAAAGCCCCATCTTAGCGGTATGAAAAGCGAAATTTTAGACTCCGAGCTAAACTATATCGGCGGGCTGTTTGACGATTTAAATGTCACAAAACTAAAGCGCGAATACATAAAAAACGACTCGCCTTACAATCAAGAATTTATAAATGTAGTGGAATTCATCGACTATGATAAATTTCTGCCGTATTTTGCGAGCCTGTCGTTACGTGAAAATTTACGCATAGAGCCGGCCTCAAAGCGCCACTATCCATACAATGATCTAGCCTCGCACATCATCGGCTACGTCGGTAGGGCAAATCAAAAAGATATAGAGAGCGACCCTCTTACGAAGCTCACCAACTACACGGGCAGAAGCGGTGTGGAGCGTTATTATAACTCGGTATTGCAAGGCGTGGAGGGCTCTAAACGTATAAAAGTAAATGCCTTGAACGAAGAGATCGAGCAGATGAATTTCACCGCGCCGCACAGCAAAAATATAAAGCTCAGCATCGATCTTGAGGTCCAAAAATTTGTAGCCGATGTTTTTGGAGAGGATGCGGGAAGCGTGATAGTGATGAGCCTAAAAGACGGCGCTATCATCGCTGCCGGCAGCTTTCCCGAGTATGATCTAAATCCTTTCGTGCTTGGCATCAGTCAAAAGGAGTGGAACGATCTTGTAAAAGACGTCGATCATCCCTTTACAAACAAGCTGGTAAACGGACTTTACCCGCCGGGCTCTATCGTAAAAATGGGTATGGCACTTGCATTTTTGGATAATGGCATGAGTAAATACGACAGCTTTTACTGCTCGGGCTCGTATGAGCTTGGCGGGCGTAAATTTCGCTGCTGGAAGACCTACGGACACGGAAATGTCAATATGAATACGGCTATCCGCGAAAGCTGTGACGATTATTTTTATAAAGGTAGCCAAAAGGTCGGCATAGACGCTATCGTGCCGATACTTGAGCGTATGGGCTTTGGCACGAAAACGAACGTTGACCTGCCAAACGAATTCGTAGGCACACTGCCTAGTCGCGAGTGGAAGATGCGAAAATACGGTAAGGCGTGGTTTCAGGGCGAGACGCTCATCACCTCGATAGGACAGGGAAATTTCCTCGTTACGCCTATGCAAGTAGCCAAATACACGGCCGGGCTCGCGACCGGACTAAATATAACGCCTCATTTTTTAAAGAGCATAGACGGTGTGGATGTAGATTTCACGCCGACTGACGATGCTTTTACCGAGTTTGAGAAATCGCAGCTACCGGCCATCAGACACGCGATGTATGAGGTGGCGAACCACCCTAAAGGCACGGCAAATAGGCACTTTATCGGTAGTGTCGTGAAGGTCGCGGCAAAGACTGGTACCGCGCAAGTCGTAGGCATCTCGCAGACCGAGAAAAAGCGTATGCAAGAAGAAGATATGGCGTATTTGCAGCGCTCACACGCATGGATGACGACTTACGGGCCTTATGAAGATCCTCAATACGTCGTTACGATGGTCATCGAGCATGGCGGACACGGCGGTAGTGCGGCAGGGCCTAAGATATCGCAAATTTACAATAAGCTTGTCGATATGGGCTACATCAACCTTGAAAAATCGATCGCAGCCGACGCTAAAAAGCAGGGTAAAAAGTGATCACTCCTCCATCGTTCGCACGATCAGGCTTTTTGGAAGTTTGAATTTCGTGATGATCTGCACCTCTTTTTCGCGCATCTGCCCGCCATCTTTCTCATGATCAAAGCCAAGCACGTGAAGCAGCCCGTGTATGAAAAGCAGGGCGGTCTCATCGTCGTTTGTGTGCCCTAGCTGGGCTGATTTTTGCGCGACTAGATCGGTGTTTATCACGATACAGCCGATAGGAGCGTGAAGCACTAGCTCAAGCGGGAAGCTAAGCACATCAGTCGTTTTATCAAACCCTCGCTCTTTTAAATTTATCTCTCTCATCTCCTCGCTATTTACGAAGCTCAGCTCGATATCTCCTGGTGTTAAAAATGCGCAAATTTCATCTAAAATTTCAGGGTATTTTTCCTCGCAAAGTATCATTTTGACTCTTTAAATTTAAAATTTTGTATAATTTTAGCAAAAATCTCAAGGAAAACTATGAAAAAAGCAGTCTGTATAATGAGCGGAGGCATGGATAGCACACTTTGCGCGGTGATGGCAAAGCGCGAGGGATACGAGATCATGGCGCTTCACTTTGACTACGAACAGCGCACGATGAGGCGAGAGAAAATGGCTTTTGAGCAAATCTGCGACCGTCTTGGTATAAAAAAGCGGCTAAATTTAGACGTCAGCTTTATCGCGGATATCGGCGGCAATGCGCTGACTGACAAGAATTTAGCCGTCTCTAAAGACGGTCTGGGCGATGAGATACCAAACACCTATGTGCCGTTTCGTAACGGGATATTTATCTCCATCGCCGCCGCGCTCGCCGAAAAAGAGGGCGCACAAGCGATTTATATCGGCGTCGTAGAGGAGGATAGTAGCGGTTATCCGGACTGCAAGGGCGAATTTATCGAGTGCATGAATGCCGCCATAAACGTCGGCACGGCGCCTGAAACAAAGATAAAGATCGTCACGCCGTTAGTAAATTTAAGCAAGGCTGACATCGTGGCAAAGTCGCTGGAATTTGGCTCTCCGCTCGAGCTTACTTGGAGCTGTTACGAGCGTGAGGACGAGGCTTGCGGGCTTTGCGACAGCTGCCGCTTGAGGCTAAGAGGCTTTGAAAGAGCCGGTGCAAAAGATAAGATAAAATACGCAAATTTAAGCTGATAAGCAAATCTCTGAAATTCCATATATTTAACGTGATGTAAAAATAAAAATCTGCTATTGATTTTGGCTCTGTTATAATCAAATATCGATGCTCTTTTTATTCTCTCCTACACCATGCTGATAGCCGCCAGCAAAGAAGTGAAAATCAATCGTATTTTTTGCGAAGTATTATTTTAAGACGTCGAGACTTTATTAAACAAAGTCTTTCATTTTGACATTATTCTGATAAGCAAAATCATAAAAGCTTAAATATATAGATTAATCTTAATTTTTAAACTTCATTGACTAAAATCAACTTAAAATACAAATAAATCGTGTATAATGCGCTTAAATTTTCTAAAATTTCAAGGAGAAAAAATGAGTAAAGATATGGAGATGTTTTGCTACCAATGCGAAATGAGCGCGCCCGAAGGCTGTGGCGCCAAGGGTCAGAGCCACGGTACCTGCGGCAAAGACGATACGCTCGCGCGCCTTCAAGATACGATGATTTTCGGTCTTAAGGGTCTTAGCGCTTATCGTCACCACGCAGACGAGCTGGGCGCAGACACCAGCGCGGTAGATCGCGTGATGGCGGACACACTATATTTCACGCTCACAAACTCGAATTTCAACTTCGACGAGCACGTCAAACAGCTCCTTGCGGTCGGAAGTGCGGGTGTAGAGGTCATGAACATACTAAGCGAGGCGCATACGGCAAAATTTGGCATCCCTGCACCCGTAAAAGTGAGCCAAAACAAAGTAGAGGGCAAGGCGATCTTAGTAAGCGGTCACAACCTGCACGCCTTGGAGTTGTTGCTAAAAGCGACCGAGGGCAAGGGCATAAACATCTACACTCACTCCGAGATGTTGCCCGCCCACGGCTATCCGCAGCTTCGCAAATATCCGCATCTAAAGGGCAACGTCGGCAAGGCGTGGTTCGATCAAACCAAGCTTTTCAACGAATTTAAAGGCGCTATTTTGATGACTACTAACTGCATCGTGCCGCTTCGCTCGTCCTGTACCTATGCAGACCGCTTGTTTGGCTACTCGATCGCAGGCACGAACGGCGTAAAGCACATCGAAAACGACGATTTTACGCCGCTCATCGAGTGCGCTCTGGCTTGCGGCGACGTGAGCGGATTTGATAGCGACGAGACGCTGGTGACGGGCGGGCATTACAAAACGATTTTAAGCCTTGCGCCGCAAATTTTAGAGGCGATCACGTCGGGTAAAATTCGCCGCTTTTTTGTCATCGCAGGCTGCGACGCACCGGGCAAAGGACGCGAATACTACCGCGAGCTAGCCCAGAGCCTACCTAAAGACTGCGTCATTTTGACATCAAGCTGCGGAAAATTTAGATTTAACGACATCGACTTTGGCAACGTGCCGGGTACGCAGCTTCCGCGATACATCGACCTTGGCCAGTGCAACGACAGCAACGGCGCGGTCAAAATCGCCCTAGCGCTCAGCGAAGCGACCGGTATCGCGGTAAACGATCTGCCGGTCTCGATCGTGCTGATGTGGATGGAGCAAAAGGCGGTCATCATCTTGCTAGCACTCTTTAGCCTCGGCATCAAAAATATCAACGTAGGTCCTAGCCTGCCTAGATTTTTCAACGACGAGATAGTGAATTTCTTGGTTCAAAATTTCGGTGTTCGCCCTATAAGCGGCGACGCACAGGCTGATTTGAAGTATTTCTTGGGCGAGTGAAATTTAGGCGGCTAGTCCCGCCTGTTGGGGCGCTAAAAAAGCCCCGCTTGCTCTTTGCTTTGATTTAGCACGTTTAAAAGCTCGCTTTTATCGCAAAAAACTAGCGCATATCTAAAGCCTTTTAAATTTTTTATCTCTTCTAATTCATCGAAATATAAGGCATTTTGCACGTTTATATCGCTTGATCTCGGTAGACAGATCAGCGCTTCGTCGATGCTGAAATTCTTTTGTAAAAATGCAGTCTCTATCAAAAAGAGCTCCTCGTCGTTTTCGACTATCAGCGCGCGAAAGCTGGCTCCGAAATTTGCGGGCTTGAAATTTTTATCGATAAATATCGGCTCAAAGTGCGCTAGCGCCCTTGTATCGTTTAGTTTAAAGGAGATGTTATTTTGTTTGAAGTAGTGGAGCAAACCGCAAAGCATACCCATGAAAACGCGCGGGATGTTTAAATTTTGATAGTAGATCCCGTCGCAGATCATCGTTGTGAAAAATATCGAGCTTGGATTTATCGCTTGAGCCTTAGTATCGGTCCAAACGGCGTCGTAAAGTGGAGATATGCGCTGAAGCACGCGGGTATCGCCGCTAAAAAATATGTCCCCGTCCTTTGCACGCATGATCTTGTAAAAGAGCTCGGGCACGCTTTTAGGCATGAGTGCGGCGTTTTTACCAAGGCTTATGCGCTCCAGGATCGCCATTTGGGCGGCATTCACGGCGCAAAATTTCAGATTTTTATGCGTCGCCTCAAAGCGCATGAGCCGCATGATCGCGGTTTGGACGCTGCTTACTTTGATATAGGCGATCTCGCTGTCTTTTTGGGGAAATTCCTCCTCGCCGATGACAGCGTAAGCGCCGTGTTTGACGGCCAGATCGACATCGTTTTCACCAGCGTCAAGCGCAAAAAACGCGTATCCTTGCCTCACGTTTTTAGCCTCGAAAGCAAAGTCTGTTATGCTAGAAACGCTTGGTTTGTTTAGGGTTTGCCCGTTGATCAGGCGCGCTAAATTTTCGATCGTCATATTATCCGACTATCGCTCCGTTTTTGACCTTTTTTTGAGTGCTAAGTAGCGTCAGCGAGCCGTCTTCCGCGCTTAGGATCATGCCTTGAGAGACGTATTTTTTCATCATCGTTCGCTCTTTGAGATTTGCCAGGACGCAAACTTGTTTGCCGATGAGGTCGCTTGGGTCGTAGTATTTTGCGATACCAGAAAGTATGGTGCGAGGCTTTTGCTCGCCCAGATCGATCGTGAATTTCAGTAGCTTCTCGCTGCCTTCGACCCTCTCGCACTCCAGCACTTCGCCCACTTTTATGACGATTTTGGCAAAATCATCTATCGTTATGACGTTTTCGTCCTTTTTCTCGTTTTGCGGCTCATTGACGCTTGGAGTGGTACTTGGCATCAGCTCGCTCTCGATCCTTGGAAACAGCGGCTCGGTCGGCTTTGAGACGAAATTTTGCACGCCGTTATCAAGCACCAGATCCTTAAAGTTTCGCTCGTTTATCTCGAAGCTAAGCGCCTCTGCGATCTTGTCCGCTGTTTTTGGCATCGCAGGGCTTAGTAAAACGGCTACTTTTGCAAGTAAATTTGCGCTTAGCGCGACAAGGGCGTTAGCCTCAGTCGTTTTGCCCTCTTTTATCATCGCCCAAGGCTCGTATTTTGCGATGACACCGTTTGCCAGCGTCACTACCTTCCAAAGCTCCTCCAAGTAGCGATTCGTGGCTAGAACTTCTAAATTTTCTATTGCTGATTTTAGATGAGCGTGGGCTTCTTCTAGCTCGGCGTTGTAAAATTTAGCCACGTTTGAAGCGTCTATTTTAAACTCGCTATATTTGCCGCTCATGCCGATTATGCGGTTTAGTAGATTGCCAAGTCCGTTGCCAAGCTCGGAATTTATGCGCTCTATGAGTGCCTTTTGGCTAAAGTCGCCGTCTTGTCCAAACGGCACTTCTCGGAGCATGAAATATCTGAAATTTTCAAGGCCGTAAGCTTTAGCGACCTCCCTTGGATCGATGACATTTCCCTTGCTCTTACTCATCTTTTCGCCGTTACGTGTCCACCAGCCGTGGGCTGCGACGTGTTTTGGCAAGGCTAAATTTAAACTCATCAAAAACGCCGGCCAATACACCGCGTGAAATCGCAAGATATCCTTGCCCACGATGTGCGTGGTGTTTTGCCAAAAGTCCATCAATGCGTCGTCTCTTGAGTAGCCAAGCGTCGTGAGATAGTTTACGAGCGCGTCTAGCCAGACATACATCACGTGCTTTGGATCGTTGGCGCTAGCCGGTAGCTTCACGCCCCAGTCAAAGCTCGTGCGGGTGATGGAGAGGTCTTTTAGCCCGCCTTTTACGAAGCTTACGACCTCATTTTTCTTGCCTTTTGGGATGACGCAAAGCTCGTCGTTTTCATACCATTTTAGCAGGGCGTCTTGGTATTTCGAGAGTCTAAAAAAGTAGCTCTCCTCTTTTACGATACTGGTCTTTCGCCCGCAGTCAGGACAGCAGTTGTCGTCAAGTAGCTGAGTAGCCGTGAAAAACGTCTCGCAGCTAACGCAGTAAAAGCCCTCGTATTCGCCCTTGTAGATGTCACCGTTTGCCTGCATCTTGCTAAAAACATTTTGTGCGGTGAGCTTGTGCTCCTCGTCGGTCGTGCGGATAAAATGATCGTAGCTTATCTCAAACTCGTCCCAAAGCGTGCGAAATTTAGCGCTTATCTCGTCGGCGTATTCTTTTGGCGTCTTACCACGCGCTTTTGCGGCTTGCTCGATCTTTTGCCCGTGCTCGTCCGTACCGGTCATAAAGTATGTCGGATGCCCCTGTAGGCGCTTAAAACGTGCAAAGGTATCGGCGATTATCGTGGTGTAGGCGTGTCCGATGTGCGGAACATCGTTTACATAATAAATCGGCGTGGTGATATAAACTTTTTCTTTCATATTTTTCCTTTTTAAATTTAAAAATCAAAGCCGCCCGAGCTGCCCTTGGACATCGAGTTGTAGCAGGTATCTACGTAGTCTTTTCGTATCTGACAGTCAAAAAATTTCTCACAGCTAAAGCAGCTTTTGAGCTCTTTTTGTTTTTGGCAATCCTGTAAAATTTTAGCCTTTTCCTCGAAGGCCAGCTCGAATTTATCCTTTTGCCCGCTCTCTTGCATCAGTCTTTTCCGTAAAATTTATGAAGCAGGGCGATCTCGCCAGCGGAGCCAAAGAAACAAGGCGAGGTCTGATGAGTCTTTGTGATATTTACGTCAAATAGTGTATCGCTCTTGCCGTCACTCGTTGCACCGCCCGCGTTTTCGTAGATGAATGCAAACGGCAGCACCTCAAAGAGCAGGCGCAGCTTGCCGTTTGGGTGATCGCTCGTGGCAGGATAGCTAAAAAGCCCGCCACCTTTTAGTAAAATTTGGTGCAAGTCGCTGACCATCGCTCCTGAGTAGCGTAGGCGGTATCCTTCGTCAAACAGCTCGTTTATGAAGGCTCTATGCGTTTGATCCCAGCCTTTTTGCGTCGCACCTGTGGCGTTTAGTTTGCCTTTTTGGGCTAGCTCGAGCTCTTTTACGAATTTAAAATTCCCGTCTTTGCCAAGGCGGTAAAATTTTGGCTTCGCGCCCTTTTTATCGTTTATGACTAGCTCCAAGCGAGGACCGTATATGCTGTAAGCTGCAGCTATTAAATTTTGGGGCTTTAGCTCGTTCTCGTAGATGCCAAATATCGAGCCCACGGCGAAATTTACATCTACAAGGCTCGAGCCGTCCAGCGGATCGTATGCGATTATGAATTTCCCGTTTGCATTTATAGGCAAAATTTCGTCCTTTTCCTCGCTGACTAGCGCTTTTACGCAGCTAAGAGCCTTAAATTTGGCTGTGATTATCTCGTCGCTTTGCACATCGAGCTTCAGCTGGGTGTCGCCCGTGGCATTTTCGTGCGTCGTATAGCCAAGATCGGCGTATTTTATGACCTCGCTTATCTCTTTTGCTACGCTTTTTATCATCTCGAAAATTTCATTTAAATCTTGCATCATACAGCCTTTGCATTTTCTAGTATCCACGCGCAAATCGCGTCTATGTCGTCTAAATTTATATTTTTTATCTCGTAGGGCACACTGGGCTTATAGGTGGCTATCGCGTCTGAAAAGCTTAGATATTTTTCGTCTATCTCGTCTTTAAATACGCTAAGACGCGGCAACGGCAGTGTCTTTAGCCCCTCGACCAAAAGTATGTCAAACTCTCCTAGCATCCTTATGACCTCGTCTATTTGTGAGGGTTGCTGTGAAAAATACGTCGTCCTAGTCGGGCTCATCACGACGACCTCCGCCCCGGTCTGAGAAAATTTAAAGCTATCCTTGCCCTCTACGTCAAATCTCGCCTTGTCGCCCGGGTCGTGCTTTACGACAGCGGTTTTTAGTCCTTGGTCTATGAAATGTTTGGCTACTTTTAAAATGAGCGTGGTTTTTCCGCTGTTTGACGGGCCTGAAAACGCTATGGCGAGTCTTTTCATGAGAACCTTTTTTGATAAAATTTTTGGGGATTATAGCCAAAGTTGGCTTTAAAATTTATGAGTGAAAATGATTTAGTTTTAAAAATAAAATGCTAAAATAGGGCGAAATTTTAAAATTCAAGGTGGCTGCGGTGAGAAAAATTTTGCTTGTTTTAGTATTCATTTTTGGGGTATTAGGATGCTCTGATAAAAAGATCATCGTTCATGAACCGTTAAAAAACGAGCTTCTAGCATACACTAGCAAGGCCGAGATCATCAATGATACCAACCGCACGTTGATCATCGCCACATATCTAAATCCGATCTATCAAAGTAAAATTTCTATCAAAGGCGAGGAGAAATTCCTAGTAGCCATCAGCCCCAAAGAAAACGAGATAGACGCCTCAAGCGTAAAGGTAAATAACGAAAGCAACGCTACTTCGCTAAGGTTGCTTGATAAAAACGACGAGCTTTTGAGCCTTGCCGGCTTTAACATGCCTTGGGCGGCTTATTATGAGATATCAGCCCCGAGCAAAAGCAGCGACAAGCTAAATCTCACTTTCGAAATTTATCCGTCGCAGAAGGTGAGCTTAGAATTTCAAAAAGTTGCGAAATCTTTATATTGGAACCCATGAGCGCACTATAAACTACGTAGTTTGCAAGCACCTTTTTGCCGTAGTTTCGCGTCTCGGTGACGGGTACTAGCTCCATAGATAAAAACGGCTCGTAAATTCCCTCTTTAAACATATCATCGCGCGTGATGAGCTTTTTGGTAAAGCCGATACCACCGTTATATGCGTATGCGATAAATAGTGGATGAAAGAGGAATTTCTCCAGATAATCAAGATGATAATTTGCAAATTTAAAAGCTACATCTTGTTTAAACATATCGTCTTGGTCGAAATTTTCGATCTTTAGCTCTTTTTTGCCGATCGTATTTGCTAAAAACGGCATGAACTGCATCATCCCAAGCGCGTAAGAGGTGGAAATGAGGCTTGGGATAAAAAGGCTCTCTTGCCTGCCAAGCGCGTAGATCATCGATTTTCGCGTGACGTTCGTATCCTCTAGCTCGGAAGACTCCGGCATCAAAAAGTAATGCTTGTCCCAGCCGGCAGCCCTTTGCATGAAATAAGCATACGCCCCCACACTCTCTTTAGTGTAAAAACGTTTTGCATATTCGCTTGCCTGTTGGGCGTTCATCTGCTTTGCGAGTGCGGCGGTCTTTACCCATAAAAATGGATCCGTCACGTCAAAATTTTCCGGTTTTTCTTTGCTCGGGTGAGGCACTATGACCTCAAAAGGCTCGGCGTTTGTAAAATCTCTGGCATAAAGCGAGTAGATATTCACGTCGCTACTTTGTGCGAGTTCGTTTAGATAAATTTCATCTTTGCTGATGAGATACAGCCAAAATGTGGCGTTGTCTCTTTGCCACTCGCGCTCGAAGCTCGCTTTTGCTTTTGCAAAAAATTTAAGCGCAGCGGTATCGTTTTTAAGGGTGATGGCATTTATGCCGAGCATGAAAGCGTCGTTTTTTTCAGTGATGTTTTCATCTATTTTTAGTAAATTTTGTCTGAACGCATCGTATTTTTTATTTATCACGACATCGTTTAAAAGCGTGCTAAAGCCCTTTTCCTGATAAAATTTATCCATAAAGCTAGCGTCAAATTCCGTCCCGAAAAATTTCATCGTTTGAGAGATGCTACTGGCGTTAAAAAGCGCCATGAAATTTTTCGTATCACCGTTTTGTGCAAATTTAACCGCCGGATTTTCATCGTTTAAAATAAGCAGCGTTTGCGCCTTTTGCGGGTAAAAATCAGCTAGCTTAGCGGCTAACTGCGTGCGTGTTTTGATATCCAGCTTTAGAGCGAAGCTGATCGTCGTAAGCGCGTTTTGGCAGGTGATGTTGGCATCTAGGATGTTTTTAGGATTCACCCCCGGGTAGAGGCTGGGCTTTGGTGCGGGCGGCAAAATTTTATCGATCGATTTTTGCACCGGGCCAGCTCGCCTATAAACGTCCTTTGCGAGCTCTTTTATCTGCTCTTTCGTGTATGAGCCCTCGTTGATGAGGCGGTTTATATAATAATCCTTTGCGAGGCTCTTTGGCTCGTCTTTTAGCTCCTCGTAGCTTAAAATTTTAGCCAAGCCGAGCACGATAAACAGCGATAAAACGCTAAATAGACGAAGCAAGCGCAAATAAAAGCTTTATCAAAAATCTGTCTAAAAACTCAAGCGCTAAAAGCACGATGAGCGGAGCCAGGTCGATGCCGCCAAAAACGGTCGGTATGAAGCGTCTGATAAAGGCATAAACAGGCTCCGTCAGACGCCAAAGGAGCTGCACTACTTGGTTGTAAGGATCCGGTCTCACCCAGCTTAAAAGAGCTGAGATGATGATGATCCAGATGTAGATATTTATGACTATATGCAAGATGTCCGCAATGGCCGATATGAACGTAGAAAGTATCATTTCTTCTCCTAAATTTAAGCGATTATGCGCGCTAGATCGCTCTTGATGAGCGGATAAAGCTCGCTAAGCTCGGGCCCGTGTAGATCGCCTGTGAGTAGGGCTCGAAGCGGCATGAAGAAATTTTTGCCCTTTAGGCCGGTAGCCGTCATCAAGGCCTTTTTAAAATCATCAAAATTTTCAAATTCACCTAAATTTTTAGCTGCATTTTTGATCGTTTCAAATTCGCTTTTGTATTCCTCGGGAGCGACTTTGGGAGCGAAAATTTTATTCACCTTTTCTTTGATCTCGGGCACTAGTGAGCTTTCTTGGGTGTAAAATCTAACTAAATTCGCCAAATTCTTATCCACGTCAAAAACTTCAGCGATGCGATCGTCGCTTGCCAGATTTATGTGCTCGCGGTTGATCTGCTCTAGCTTTTTGACGTCAAATTTGGCTGGAGAGCGCGAAATTTTAGTGATGTCAAACCATTTTACCGCATCGTCTATCGTAAAAATTTCGCTTGGAGTTTTGTTGCCAAGCAGTATTAGATAGTTTGCGATGGCTTCGGGCAAAAAGCCTTGTTCAAAGAGCCATTTCACGCTCGATTCGTTCTCGCGCTTGCTCATTTTTTTGCCCTCGATATTTAGCAAAATCGGCAGGTGTGCGTAGTTCATCTTGCCCGTGTAGCCAAGGCCTTCGCGGATGAGGTCTTGCTTTGGCGTGTTGCTGACGTGATCCTCGCCTCGTATTACGAATGTGACGCCCTCTAGCATGTCATCGACCGCGCAGGCGAAATTGTATGTAGGCGTCTTGTCCGTTCGCATGATGACGAAGCTATCGACTGCGTCAGGCTCGAAGCTCAGCTCGCCTTTTATCGCGTCGGTAAAGCTCATAGTGCGTTCTGGCTTTTTCATACGTATGACAAAAGGCTTCTCGCAGGCTAAAACTTCTGCATCGCTTAGCCTCTCGCAAGTGCCGTCATATCGATATGCTACGCCTTCTTCTTTGGCTTTTTGCTTTTTAGCCTCGAGCTCCTCCTCGGTGCAAAAGCACGCAAAGGCCTTTTTATCGATCAAAAGCTTGGAGGCGAGCTGGCGGTGAAATTTTAAATTTTCGCTTTGGATGTAAATTTGCTGTGGCTTGATGCCGAATTTGCTCAAAATTTCAAGTATATCTTTCTCTTTTCCCTGGATATTTCGCTCTTTGTCGGTGTCCTCTATGCGTAAGATAAAGCCGCTTTTATCTTGGAGCGAACAGATGTAGTTAAATATCGCGGCGCGTAAATTCCCGATATGCATATCTCCCGTCGGAGATGGAGCAAAACGATACATTTTTGTTTTCCTTACATTGATTTAAGGGCTTGATTATAGCACTGCGTTCATAAATTTAAAGTTACGTAATTTTAAATTTTTATGAGCGGTAAAGCATTTTTTTAATAAAATCGTCTAGTTTTTGTAACTTAACACAAGGAGAGCTAATGAGTTTTATCAGCGAATTTAAAGAATTTGCAATGAAAGGCAACGTGCTTGATATGGCCGTGGGCGTCGTCATAGGAACGGCATTTGGAAAGATCGTCTCGTCACTCGTGGGCGACATCATAATGCCGATCGTGGGCGTGATAACCGGAGGCGTAAATTTCACCGATCTTAAGATCACGCTAAAAGACGCCGCCCAGGGTGTGCCCGCAGTCACGATAAACTACGGAAATTTCATACAAACCGCGGTCGATTTTTTGATCATTGCATTTTGTATATTCTGCGTCATCAAAGCTATAAATTCTCTAAAAAGAAAGCCTGCAGAGCCTGAAGTCGCGCAACCTGCCGCACCTGCGGAAGATATCGTGCTTTTAACACAGATCAGAGACTTGCTTAAGAAATGATTTAAAATTTCAAAGGGCTTTGGCCTTTTGAAATTTATAGATTAAATTTTGAGGTTAAGATGAAAGTATTAAGACAAATACCCTTTTTTAAATGCCTGGACGAAGACGAGATGAAGCAACTCGAAGACATAACTATCGCAAAAAAGTATAAAAAAGGCGAGTTTTTGTTTATGGAGGGCGAGGAGCCAAAATGGCTCATTTTTTTGCTCTCGGGCTCGGTCAAGCTCTATAAGACCGCGGCAAACGGTAAGGAAATTTTCCTCCATCAGCTAGCCCCCATGAATTTTGTCGCCGAGGTCGTAAATTTTGAAAACATCGTTTATCCGGCGAGCGCCGTTTTTACGATATCCGGTGAGGTGCTAAAGATAAATTATGAGAAATTTGCTACCGAATTTTTGAGTAATCCTAAAATTTGTATGAATCTCATAAAATCGATGTCGGAAAAGCTACGTATCACGAGCAATCTCCTGCATCAAGAGCTTGTTTTGAATTCCGAAGCCAAGGTTGCTAAATTTATCCTTATGCATGAAGATTTGTTTAATAGCTTAAAGCATACCAAGATCGCATCTATCCTAAATATAACCCCGGAAACATTCTCGAGAATTTTAAATAAATTTAAAACAGCAAATCTCATCAAGCTTGATGAGAAAAACCAAATAATCGATAAAAACGTCGATGAGCTGACTCAAATTTTTTCGTATTGAAAGTTAATATCAAATAAATATTAATTGATTTAAATCAAGATTTATTAATATAGTTTTGGATATTATGCGATTTATTTTTCAAGTTTTATATTAAAGTTTTAAATTATAGGAGGAAATTTTGGCAAACGTTAAAAAGAAATTTTTTGTTTGGTCGTCCGTCCTTATAGGTATCGTTATCGGACTTATAGCCTCTATGGGCGTGGCCGATGCTTTACACGCGACAGGAAGCGGCTTTATATGTACCGTATGCCATACGATGGACCCTATGAATGCAGCCTATCACGAAGATATACACGGCGGCAAAAACAAGCTTGGCATAAAAGCCGAATGCTCAGCCTGTCACCTTGACCACAGAAGTGCCTATACCTATGTCCTCACAAAACTTAAAGTATCTATAAACGACGGATATAAAACATTTTTTACAAATACTGACAAGATCGATTGGCGTAAAAAGCGCGAACATGCTTCGCACTTCGTATACGATAGCGGCTGCTTGACCTGTCACTCGAATTTAAAAAATGTCATTCAAGCGGGCAAATCATTTTTGCCTCACCGCGATTATTTCGTTTTCGGAAATCCTGATAAAAAGTCATGCGTTGATTGCCACAATCATGTCGGTCATAAAGATCTAGGTCTTTATATCGATAAATTTGAAGCAATGAAAAATCAAGAAAACAATAAAACCAAATAAGGAGGAGAGATGTTTAAAAAAGTTGCTATTTTATTAGCCTGTTTAGTATCTTTTGGCTTTGCTACGGGTACTGATGGCAATAAGACAGAAGCGATCAACCTTAATGTTATCAAAAACATTAAAGTCGCTCACAAAATGTCTGATTTGTCAAAAAGCTGTGTCGAGTGCCACTCGGAAAAAACGCCCGGTATCGTTGCCGATTGGAAAAATAGCCGTCACGCGCACGTAGGTGTAAGCTGTATGGACTGCCACTCTGTAGCTGCCGATAGCCCGATGGCTTCAGTAAAGGTGCACCCAAAAGACTCAAACAACCACGTTTCTATGCTTGTTAGCCCTAAAACCTGTGCTAAATGCCATGAAAACGAAGTCGATCAATTCACAAAGAGTGGTCACGCAAGAGGTGGTATGCAAATGTATGCTAACCCTGCAATAGTGAAACTAATGTATCACTATGAGGGCGCAGATCATCCTGACTTTAAAATGGCTCCTGACGCGACAGGTTGTACTCAGTGCCACGGAACCGTCATCAAACTAGACGCTGATCACAAACCTACAAAAGAGACTTGGCCAAACTACGGTATAGCCAATGTTTATCCTGACGGTGGTATAGGCAGTTGTAAATCTTGCCATAGCGGGCATACATTTAGTATAGCTGAGGCTAGAAAACCTGCAGCTTGCGCATCTTGCCACCTTGGACCAGATCACCCGGATATCGAGATCTATAACAACTCAATGCACGGACATATCTTCAACTCAGAGGGTAACACATGGAAATATGACAGCGCTCCTGATACTTGGGATGTGCCTGACTTTAGAGCTCCTACTTGCGCTACATGCCATATGAGCGGTGTCGGAGAGACTACAACGACTCACAACGTTTCACAACGTCTAAAATGGAATTTGTGGGGTCTAAGAAGCGAGCTAAGGACAAAAGGCTACGAGCAAGCGGCGTATGATTATTGGAAAACAGGCAAGCTAAACACAGGAACACCTCTAGCCGGTAATCCTCAAGGCCCTGAGGCTGCACGTGCCGAGATGAAACTAGTATGCAAAACTTGCCATACGACAACGCATACGGATAATTTCTTTGCTATGGGTGATAAGCAAGTTCAGCTTTATAATGTATATTACGATGAAGCCAAGAAAATGCTTGATGATCTAAAAGCTAAGAATTTATTGCTTGAAGATGCTTGGGAGGACGAATTCCAAGATGTGTTCTATCACTTATGGCACCACGAGGGTCGCCGTATGAGACAAGGCGCATTGATGGGCGGACCTGACTACTCACACTGGCACGGAGTATTTGAGGTCAAAAATGACATCAGAAAACTTCGCAAGATATATAAAGAAAGAATCGAGAGCGGCAAAGCTCATTAATCTTTCAACCAAGAGGCGGGGCTTCCCGTCTCTTTTTATCTCCTAACATCCATTTAATAAAATTTAATATAATCAGCCAAAATTTAAAGGAAAAATTTGGGCCTTTTAAGAATAATAATCGGTGCTTTTATATTCTCCGTTTTGACAAATTTCTAT
The DNA here is from genome assembly GCF_013372125.1 of Campylobacter curvus. Classification (NCBI taxonomy): domain Bacteria; kingdom Pseudomonadati; phylum Campylobacterota; class Epsilonproteobacteria; order Campylobacterales; family Campylobacteraceae; genus Campylobacter; species Campylobacter curvus. The sequence continues at coordinate 675,187 of NZ_CP053826.1, forward strand.
TCTTATAAACGTTTCATAAAAAAGGTCATGTTTTTACAGCCTTATTTGCGTTATATACGTTATTTTTTATATTTCATCTCCGTAGCCGAGTTTATTTTCGTCATGCAGATCAGATTTAGCTTCTTGAGTGTAGAGCTTTATCTCATCACAGGCACATTGATCGGTTTTTCGCTATTTTTATTTGCAGTAAGTGTGGGCTATGATGTTTTAAGAAGTATTTTCAGGCGTACTAAATTTAGCTCCAGTCGCCGTAAATTTATAAAATTTTGTTTCGATGCCACCTTTTTTATATTGCTTTTTGCATATTTTTTCAAGGGCATGTTCAACGCCCTTACTCCGCCCAAACTACGCCAGGTAGATATAAAAATAAAAAATTTGAGCGCTCCTTTAAAGATCGCCATGATAAGCGATATCCACTTGGGCGATTTTTTGCAGAAGGAATTTTTAGCTACTCTTGTCTATCAGATAAATGAAACAAAGCCCGACATGGTCGTCATCGTAGGAGATATGATAGATTTTAGCGCAGACAAGATAGGGGATTTTTTAGATCCGCTTAAGGATCTACGTTCAAAATACGGTACATTTTACGTGCCCGGCAATCACGAATACTATCACGGGATAGAAGGAATATTAGCCAAGATAGATCAAACTGGCGTCAAAATTTTAGGCAACGAAAATGTCAAAGTAGGTGGCGTAAATTTAGTCGGGGTTTATGATCTAGCTGGCGTTAGGTTTAAGCACTTAGAGCCTGACCTGGACAAGGCACTTGAGGGCATAGACGAAAATTCGCCTACGATCTTACTCGCGCATCAGCCGAAATTTACTAAATTTATGACGCGAGATGTCGATCTGCTTCTTTGCGGGCATACGCATGCGGGGCAAATTTTCCCGTTTCAGCTACTTGTTATGCTGGATCAAGGATATTTACACGGACTTTATAAACATAATGATAAAATGCAAATTTATGTTAGCAGTGGCGCCGGATTTTGGGGACCGCCAGTGAGGATCTTTGCGCCAAGCGAGGTTGCGATACTAAACTTAAAGGGAGGATGATGCGATGAGTGACAACACCTTTTCACGAATTTTCGGGATTATAAGTAGGTTTGAGTTTATAAGGCCGGTGCAAGAACGCATAAATTCACAATATGTGAAATTTTTTAAAATCGACATGAGCGAATTTAAAAACGTTAGCGAATACAAGAGTCTAAACGAGCTTTTCACACGCTCGCTTTTAAAGCCACGTGAGTTTGACACGGCTGATGAAATTTTCATCAGCCCTTGCGACGGCACTTGCCTTAGCGTGGGTAGTAGCGAGCGAAACAAGGCCTTTAGTATAAAGGGTATGAGCTACGATATAAAGGAGCTTTTAGGCTCAGCCATGAGCGAGGCGACCGATCCACAGTATGATTTTGCAAACATCTATCTAAGCCCCAAAGACTATCACCACTACCATGCGCCTTGCGACCTGCAGATAAAGCGGGCTGTCTATATCCCGGGCAGGCTTTATAGCGTCGCCGTCAAGTGGCTGAAAAAAGTAGAAAGCCTATACACTAAAAACGAACGCGTGGCGCTTGAGTGCGAGATGAGTGGCGGTAGGCGACTTTGGCTCGTTTTTGTGGGTGCGCTAAATGTTGGCAAGATGAAATTCGTGTTTGACAAGCGTATACAAACGAATGCTATGGCCGATTTCGCGCAAATTTACGAGTATGAGAATTTGAAATTTAAAAAGGGTGATAGGCTTGGAAATTTCGAGCTTGGCTCGACTATCGTCATCATCAGTGAGCATGGCAGCATAGAATATAACCTTTTTGAAGGCAAAGAGCTTAAATTTGCCGAGAGTATAGGGCTTATAAAATTTTAGCTCTATTTTAGAAAAGTTTTAAGCCCTTAAACGAAAGCTTCACAAATCTTATATGTTCCAGGAGCGAGTAGCCGAACATATAGCACGATTTTTCTGCTTCGCATCGCTCGTAGCGAAGTGAAAAATCGGCGTTGGTAAACTAGCTCGTAAAATCTAGTTACCCTAGACTATTTAAAATTTTAGAATTTAGCAGAGTCGATTTTTATAAGGCCATTGAAGTAGCTATAAGGCTAGCTTCAACGGCCTCTTTAGTTAGTGTTTCGTGCAGCAAACAGCCTCTGGGTCGGGCTCTTTGGTCACGCGATTTCTTATATCCCGTCTGACGATCTCCATTCCCCAAAGCCAAACGATATGACCGAAAAATTCTGAACAATTCTCGTCAAAAGGTATCTCGCTAAGAGGTGGCACCTCTTTCATAAGCGGCATGGCAATAACATGTGCTAAAACATATACCGCGATGCCAAAAACGGCACCTTGCCACATCTTGATGCGCGGCCAAGCCTCAGCGATGACGCAGTACATCACACCAAAAACCACCGAGAAAAGCACGTGCACGATAAAGATCGAAAGTGGCTGTGTCACGCCCGAAAATACGTAAGTCCAGTCTGTCGCGGCTCCGATCTGCTCTAGGAAAATTTTAGGCGGAGTGACGCGCTCCATCGCATCTACTGGGAAAAATACATTTGGATTGCGCGGTGGAAACGGCACTTCCCATCCCCATTTTACGATGGCTCCAAATACCCCGGCTAAAATCCCTATCAAGAACATGAGACCGTATCTACGTTTTGCAGGATCAGTAAAACACATTTTTCTCCTTAGTATTGAAAATAATTGTTATTATATAATTATAATATTAAGGGGCTATTAATTGGTGAGCTTATGCGCATTTTTACTGTAAAATTTTTCATTTATTTGCTTACGAGTGATGGAAAACGAAAACGGCATTTGGATAATAACCACAAAGTACGATTTTACCTTACTTTACTCATAGTTTTCGAGGTATTTTGGCCTTCTCTTAAAACGAGCAGACCGTGCTTTGCATTTTGCTTTTAAAGACGAGATTTTGTTTATTTTGGGTTGATTTGCAACTTCACAAGGAACTAGTCGCAAACACCAGTAAGGCAAATGTATCCGTTTATACTATTTGCCTACGCTGTCAGAAAAGAGCTTTGAATTTAGACATTAAACCTAAAATGCATCACATCGCCGTCTGCTACGATGTAGTCCTTGCCTTCCAGTCGCATTTTACCGGCTTCCTTTGCCGCCGTTTCGCCTCCGCACGCTATATAGTCCTCGTAGCTGATGACCTCCGCACGGATGAAGCCACGCTCAAAGTCGTTGTGGATGACGCTTGCAGCTTTTGGGGCTTTCCAGCCCTTCGTGATCGTCCATGCGCGCACCTCGACCACTCCGGCGGTGAAATAGCTTATCAAATTTAGCTTGCCAAACGCCGTGCGGATGATCTTTTCCAGTCCGCTTTCGTTCGTGCCAAGCGAGCTTAAAAACTCGTGCGCTTCGGCATCGTCAAGCCCGATTAACTCTTCTTCTATTTTCGCGCAAAGCTTGATGACCTCGTGTCCCGAGTGAGCGGCAAATTCTCGCAGAGCTTCGACAAATTTATTATCCTGTGCGATGCCGTCTTCATCAACGTTTGCGCCATAAATCACCTCTTTTGCGCTCAGCAAGCGAAGCTCTTTGTTTAAATTTATATAAATTTCATTTTCTCTATCCGCAAAGCTACTCGCGCCCTTGCCCTCATTTAGGTGCGCCAGCAGCGCGTTTGCCACCGCTAGCGTCTCTTTCGCGCCCTTTGCGTTCGCCTTTGCTTCGCGCGTTAGACGCTCGATTTTTTTATTTAGCTGCTCGATGTCGGCTAAAATGAGCTCCGTCTCGATGATCTCCACGTCGCGGATGGGATCGACGCCGCCTTCTACATGCGTGATGTTTTCGTCCTCAAAGCAGCGCACGATGTGCAAGATGACCTCCGTTTCGCGGATGTTGGAGAGAAATTTATTCCCCAGCCCCTCGCCACCGCTCGCACCTTTTACAAGCCCCGCAATATCGACAAATTCGATAGTCGAATACTGGATACGGTTTGGATTTACTATTTTTGCTAGCTCGTTTAGGCGCTTGTCAGGCACCGGCACGACGGCTTTATTTGGCTCGATCGTGCAAAAAGGATAGTTTGCGCTCTCGGCGTTTTGAGCCTTGGTTAGAGCGTTAAATGTCGTTGATTTGCCTACGTTTGGAAGCCCTACGATACCTACTGCCAGCCCCATCACAGCTCCTTTGCAAGCGCGTTTAGGTAGTATAGATTCATCCGCACGCCAGCGCCGCTCGCACCCGCTTGGTTGTATCCCCATGCTTTTTCCAGATACGCAGGTCCCGCGATGTCAAGGTGTATCCACTTGTCTTTAAACTCTTCTTTTATAAATTTATCGAGAAAAATCCCCGCCGTTATCGCTCCGCCGTATCTACTTGATGCGGTGTTTGAGATGTCTGCGATCTGGCTTTTTACAAGCTCACGCAGGTGCGGGTTAAATTCTAAAATGGTAGCGTATTCGCCGCTTTTTGCCGCCTTTGCTTTAAACTCGCTTTTTAGCTCCTCGTTATTTCCCATTATGCCGCTTGTGTATTCGCCAAGTCCCACGACACAAGCACCCGTGAGCGTCGCCATGTCGATGAGAAGGTCTGGCTTAAAATCCTGCGCGTAGCTAAGGCAATCAGCCAGCACGAGCCTGCCCTCGGCGTCGGTATTTCGAACCTCGATCGTTACACCGCTTCGTGAGATCAGCACGTCATCAGGCTTATATGCGTTGCCGCCGATCATATTTTCAGTCGCACCCAAAATGGCGTGGATTTCAAACGGCAGCTCCAGCTCGCTTGCGCCCTTTATGATCCCAAGCGCCGCCGCAGCCCCGCTTTTGTCGGCTTTCATCGTTAGCATATAATCAGCCGGCTTTAAGCTCAGCCCGCCGCTATCATACGTGAGTCCTTTGCCGACAAAGATGATCTTTTTCTTTGCGTTTTTTGGCTTGTAGGTTAGATGTATGAGACGCGGCGGATGCACGCTCGCGCGATTTACCGCTAAAAATGCGCCCATCTTTTCTTTCTCTAAAAATTTCTCGTCATGCACCTTGCAAGTGACGTTTTTTAGGCTTTTAGCTAAATTTTGCGCGTCGTCCGCCATCTTTACGGGAGTGTAAATTTCAGGAATTTCATTTACGATGTCTTTGGTGAAATTTGTCGCAGCTGCGATGACGGAGCCGTTTTTAAAGCCAAGCTCGGCCTTTGCTACATCTACTTTGCCGCCGCCAAATTCTTCCGCGCTAAAGATTATCTCTTTTAATGCGCAAGTTTGCTTTTTTTCTTTGTATTTGTCAAATTCATACGCTCCCAGCAAAAAGCCCTCGACAAGGCATTGAAAGCTCATTTTGCCGCATCCTACCAGATATGATCCGAGCTTTATGCTTTTTATATTTAGATTTTTTACAGCGTTATAAGCCTTTGCCGCAGCGATCCTTAGCTCGTTGTATTCGAGCTTTGCTACATCTACGTAAAGCCTCGCACTCTCCGGTAAAAGCAGCACGCCGTCGCCTTTATAGTTTGTAAATTTAAAGATCTTTTGATCTTTTATGAATTTATGCTTTAAATTTTTATCCACGACGAAAACGAGCTCTAAATCGGCTTTTATTTCGTTAAGTTTTTTATTTATTATTTGAAATTGCATTTCTGTGTCTCCTCTCGTATAAAATTTTATTTTCGATACGCCTGAATATATAAAGTAAAGCGGACAAAAATACCAGCACGATAGGTATGGCAAAATACCAGTGCTCTTTGGCCTCTTTTAAAATTTCAAGTATATGCTCGCCTAAAATCCATGCAGGTATGACCGTTATCGCCGCCCAGCACCAAGCGCTTATTAAATTTATGAAAGCATATTTTTTCGCGCTATAGCCGGTAAGGCCGATACAAAGCGGGATTATCACGCGAAAGCCATACATATAGCGCTGCATAAAGATGATCGGCCAGCCGTATTTTTTGAGCATTATATGCGCGATGGCAAATTTACGCCGCTGTGCGTGGAGCTTTTTGGCGATGTATTTTTTGTTATAGCGCCCAAGATAGAAATAAATTTGATCGCCGCAAAAGCCGCCAAGACCTGCAACGAATATTGCGACGATGATGTGCATATGCGTGGTATGGGCTAGGATACCAGCCATTATGAGAGCCATCTCGCCCTCCATTATACACCATACAAAAAGTATGATGTAACCGTACTCCGTGAGTAGTTTTATGAAAAATTCTTCCATCTTAAATCTCTAATACGCTGTAAATTTTAGTGAGTTTTTTTAGAGTGCCGCTGCCGCCGAGCTCTTTTAGATCGATGAGAAAGCACGCCTCGACGCATTTTGCTTTGGTTTGATCGATGAGCTCGACAGATGCCTTTGCCGTGCCGCCAGTGGCGATGAGATCATCGATGAGAAGCACCCGCGCACCCTCTTTTTCACCAAATGCGTCAATATGAATTTGCACTTCATCGACGCCGTATTCGAGGCTATATTTTTGCGAGATTGTGATATAGGGCAGCTTTTTAGGCTTTCGTATCGGCACAAATGGTAGCCTCAAACGCGCAGCCAGCGCAGCTCCAAATATGAAGCCTCGCGACTCGATACCGGCGATGAAATCGATCTCAAAATTTTCATATCTGGCAGTCAAATGATCCATCAAAAAGTTAAACGCCTCTTTATCGTTTAAAAGCGTCGTGATATCGCGAAACACGATACCGGGCTTTGGAAAGTCCTTTACCGCCCTGATGGAATTTAGCAAATACTCTTTTTCCTTTTTGTTCAGCTCTTTCATTTTTGTCCTTGTGAATTTTATAGTAGCGCTTCGATCTTGCCCTCTAGCTCGCGGATACGCTGACGAAGTTTGTCATTTTCGAGGCGGTATTGAGAATTTCTAGTGCGAAGCGACGTCACGTCGTTTTTGGTTTTGTTTAGTTCGTCGGTCAAGATGTCGATATTTCCGAGACTTCTTTGCAGCTGGATCTGAAGCTTTCGTATGACGATCTCTGTATCTTGAAGGTTGTTTTTCATGAAGTCTTTAGTCGTGCGCTCCTTTTTCAAAAGCGTTTTAAAGTAAAAAACCATCACCGTTAGGTAGATACAAACGCAGATCAAAAATGTGAGAAATAGCCAGTCACTTATCATGAAATTTCCTTATTTGGCTCGATCTTGCCGACTCTGCGCTCATGTCTGCCACCCTGAAATTCCGTGCTAAAAAATACCTTTAGCATTTCGCCAGCCACGCCAGCGCCGATGACTCTGGCGCCAAAGGCTATTACATTTGCGTCGTTGTGTTCTCTTGCTAGACGAGCGGTAAATTCGTCGTGACAAAGGGCGCAGCGGATATTTTGGTGTCTGTTTGCAGCGATGCTGATACCGATGCCGGTGCCGCATATCAGCACTCCGTAGCATTTAGGCGCTAAATTTTTAGCCATCGAATGTGCAAAATCAGGATAATCGACGCTCGTTTTGCCATCATTAGTTCCCAGATCGATGACTTCGTGTCCTAAATTTGAGAGGATCGTTTTTAGCTCGTTTTTTAGCTCAAAACCTGCATGATCGCTCGCGATGAAGATTTTTTCTATGTCCATGGATGTTCCGTAAATTTAAAAATCAAGGGATTATAGCGCAAATAGGATTAAAGAGAAATTTTATTTACTTTCTTTTTATCAGATAAAATACCGCTAATGCGATGACCGAGTAGGCGAAATTTCGCTTGGTTAGGATCTTTTTGCCGATCAGGTCGATTAACAATGATTGAGATATGGGGTTTCAGATATGAGCCAAGGGATCTTAGCTTGTCAAACGGCTCTAAAATTTCTTTTTTTGTGGCATTAGTTTGCGCAAATAGCTTTATACGCAAGGCATCGCCTTTTATCTTTAGCAGCTCTTTTTCCAGCTTGAACGTCTCTTTCATCTTAGCGTGTCTCGAGGTTGATTTATGATCTCTTTTAGCGCTTTAATGTCTTGTTTTATCTCGGACACCGTATCGCTCAAAAAGGCTTGTTTTTTAAAGAATTTGACTACAAAAAAGGTCATCGTAAGAGCCAGCAGTAAAAAAATAACAGCGATGATAAAAAATACTGAAATTTTAGACTCTGTGTTTTCTAAAAACGCGTTTAGCCCGAAAAGCAAGCTTATAAACGCTGTAAAAATGAAAAAGGTCGCTAGCAAGATGTAAATCATCGCTACCAGCAACCTTTCTTTTTGTTCGCTGATTTCCAGGCAGGCCATTTCAAGGCGGATGTGAGCTAGTTCAAGTATCGTGACTAAGGTGTTTTTAATATTTTGAATCGCTTTTATCTTTTATCCTTTAAAATGGTCGCTTGAAATTTTGACAGCCTATTTCTTGCTGATGAGCACACCGAGTAACAAGCCGATAAGACCTGCCACACCGATAGCTTTATATGGATTTTCTTGCACTAAAGACTCGGTTTGTTTGGCTATATTTTTTGCGTTGCTCATCGCGTCTTCCTGTAATACGGCAAATCGCTGTTTAGCCTTATCTATACGAGAATTTAGGCTTTCTTTCAGTCTCTTTAGCTCTTCTGATCCTGCTTTTGACTTTTCGTCGAAAAGCTCCTCTGCGCTTGTGAGGATATCGCGAATTTCGCCTAGCAACTCTTCACGTTTTTTTTCAAACTGAGTATTCATTACCGCTCCTTTGTTTTGGTATGTGATGAATGAAAGTGTATCAGGAATTTCATTTTAAATCAATATGCAAAAATATATAAAAATTCAACAATTTTTTAATAGAATATGAGGAATTTTATATTTTTGCCGATATAATGTTAGTTAAAATTTTTCAAGGAGATTCTTGTGAAGGCTGCAGTTTTAAGCTCGACGCTCGCTATTTGCGCGTTGGCAGATGAAAATTTGATAGAAGTGTATGCAAATCGCGTATTCTTACACCAAAGCTTTATGGATCAAAAAAGCTCTTTTAGTCTAAATTTGCCTGAGCCCGTGACCCTAAACGATATCGACGTGAGCGCATCTTGCGAAGTGCGAAGCTTGAAGCTAAATGAGCGAGAGATCGTTAAAGATGATGATTATGTCGAGGTCGAGAAGGCTAAAAAGGAGCTGGTGCGCCTAAAAAACAAGCTAAGTGCGCTAAGTAGCAAGAGCAAATTTTTGAGCGATTTCTCGCTTGGCAAAGAGGTTCAAGACATCGCCGTTTTAAAGGACAATAGCGGGAAATTTTACAATCTGATGCTTGAAAATTTCAGTGAAATCTCGGCGATAGAAGAGGCTATGAATGATCTAAATTCAAAGATACAAAAATATAGCCCTAAATATTTCGTAAGACTTGATCTAAGCTTCGAGTGCGGGCCAAAATTCGTAAAAGTCTCATATCCTGTAAATGTGGATCTGCGCTTACAAAATAAAATTTTAGCCGACACGGCAAACAAAAAGATAAACATCATCCAAGGTCTAGTCATCAAAAATCCGCTCAGTCAGGATCTAAACAACCTCACGATCGCGCTTTATCCGTTTGCCTATTCTTCAAATTTATCTCCGTCACATTTTTATCCGTGGTACGAGGGCAAGGACGAGCCGATGCTGGAAATGGCGGCTGCGCCTATGGCCAACGAAGCTTATGACATGGCTAGCGCAAAGTTTAGCCGCTCGACAAAAGAGGTGCAGGGTCAGAATTTTCAAAGCACGCTTTCGAATTCATGGCGGATAAAAAATGTAAATTTAAAATCAAACGAAGAGGGCTCTTTTGTATATGATAAGCAAAATTTAGACGCTAAATTTGATATTTTTATCGATGGATACGGAGCGTCAAATGCTTATGTAAGGGCGAAATTCACCCCTCTTAAAAGCGTAGAATACGCCGATACCACGATCAAAATAGACGGCGTAAATATCGCTAAGACACAGGGCATAAAGGTCGTGCCAAGTGAGGAAAATTCTATATTTTTTGGTAAAAACGATCTCATAAGCGTAAAAAAAGAAAAGATAAACGACTTTACCAAAGAGTCGTTTTTTGGCAACAATAGCTCTACCACCGAAGCCTACAAATACACCGTGAAAAACGGCTCGAATTTAGCTTGGAACGTGACCTTGCAAGAGAGACTGCCGATATCTACGCACGAAGACATCAAAGTAAGCACCAAGAATACGCCGAAAGAAAACGGCATAGACCGTGAGGGCAGGGTCAGCTGGGACTTTGAGCTAAAGGCAAACGAGAGTAAAGACATCGAGTTTTCATACGAACTGACGAAGGTAAAAAAATAAATTCAGGGCCGTTTGGCCCTTTGGTTAGATCGGCTCTTTAAAATTTCATTTTTTTGACAGGCTAAATTTAAGTCCTGACTATAAACGATCAGTCCGTCAAAGCAAAGAATTCATTAGATCCAAAGCATATCCTACAGGATAGAAAAACTGCTCTTTAAAGGGCGATACCAAGATGATGACGAGTGCGATAAAGCCGTATCTTTGTAGTCCCGCAAAGCGATCGGCTAATGCACCAAGTCCTAATATCCGCAGAATGTATTCAAGCGCCTTTGAGCCATCAAGCGGCGGGATAGGGTAGAGATTGAAAACGGCTAAGATCAAATTTATAGCCAGCAAAGTGTATAAAAACTGCATCGAAATTTCACTTGGTATGGTAGTTTTTACAAATTTAAACGCCAAAAACGCAAGCGCGGTCAGAATGAGATTATATAAAATCCCGGCCAGCGCCACGGCGATAGCGCCTTTGTATCTGCCGTTTTTGATGACCGTGTTCATATTTACCGGCACGGGCTTTGCCCAGCCAAACATAAGTCCCGTGGCCATATACATCACGCTTGGTATGACGATAGTGCCTAGCGGGTCGATGTGACGGATAGGATTTATGCTTAGGCGGCCTAAATTTTTAGCCGTCGTGTCGCCAAATTTATAAGCTACAAAACCGTGCGCTATCTCGTGTCCGACGATAGCTATTACGAGTGATGCGACTATGATTAAAATTTTAGCCGCGTCAAAATCAGTGAAGTCCATCGACTTCGGCCTCTTTTAGTGCATACTGCGTAAATTTCTCATCGTTTTGGATCGTATCTACGAATCTTCCGATGCGCTCCCAACGGATGCGGTATTTATCGTCCCAGCTAAAATACACGAACCACGGCTTTCCAACGATGTCTTTATACTCTACGCTGCCCCAAAAGCGGCTGTCGTTAGAGTGGTCGCGGTTATCGCCCATCATAAAGTATTGATCTTGGGGCACTTTAAAATAAAACGCGTTGAAATTATACTGCTCGCTTGGCTTGAAAGAATTTATAAAAACGGGCTTCATCGCGAGTTTGCCGGCGTTTAAATAGTAAAGCATCTGCTCAAACATATTTACTTTAGGGTCGTAGTGGATGCCGCTAAATTTATAAGGCTCTTTTACAAAAAGCTTGCCGTCAAGCGAGACGATGTCCTTTTCATCGTAGTTTGCGCGGATATATTCGTCGCCTTCAAACGGGCGTAAAAAGGTCTGCTTCTCGACAAATACGACCTCGTCGCCACCCACGGCAAAACAGCGCTTGACATAGTGCACTTTCTCGTCGTTTGGATAGCGAAATACCACGATATCGCCGCGTTTTGGACCTTCACCGTTTATGAGGTGTCCGTTGCCGTTAAATTCCGGCAAGACCTTGATCTCCAGCCACGGTATCCTAGGTGTAGGCACGCCGTAGCTAAATTTTTTGACAAACAGATGATCGCCGATTAAGAGCGTGTTTTTCATCGATCCCGACGGGATGACAAAGGCCTGAGCGATAAAGAAAATGACGAGTAAAACGATGATGACCGTGCCGGTCCAGCTGCTCGAAAATTCATGTAGTTTATTAAAAATTTTTCTCATTTTCACTCTTTTACTATGCCTAGATTTTTAGCCCTGTTTTGAGCCGATCTTATGGTGTTGCTAAGTAGCATCGCTATCGTCATCGGCCCTACGCCCCCGGGAACCGGTGTGATGAAGGAGCTCTTAGGCGCTACCGCGTCAAAGTCCACATCTCCTACGAGGCGTCCGCCGTCCAGGCGGTTTATGCCTACGTCTATGACTATCGCGCCCTCTTTTACCATATCGGCCGTTACGAAATTCGGCTTTCCGATGGCGGCTACGATGAGATCGGCTGTGCTACAAATTTGCTTTAAATTTCGCGTTTTACTATGCGTGATGGTCACTGTGGCCGAGGCGTTTAGCAGTAGGCTTGCCATCGGCTTGCCTACGATGTTGCTCCTGCCTATGACCACGGCATTTAGCCCCGCTACATCGATACCATACTCTTTTAAAATTCTCATTATGCCAAGCGGCGTGCAAGGCACGAAGCCATCAAGCCCGCTGACTAGTTTGCCTACGTTTTCGGCGTGAAAGCCGTCTACGTCTTTTTGTGGCCAAATGGCCTCTAAAACGCTCGTCGTATCGATGTGCGCCGGTAGTGGCAGCTGCACTAAAATCCCGTCTATGCTGTCGTCTAAATTTAAAACGTTTATGAGCGCTAGAAGCTCGTTTTGGCTGGTGGTTTGTGGTAGTTTGTGCATCACCGAGCGGATACCGCTGGCTTCGCAGGCCTTTTGCTTTGCGGCGACATATGTCTGACTGGCCTTGTCGCTACCTATCAGGATAACGGCGAGGGCCGGTTCTATGCCTGCATTTTTAAGGGCGCTCGCTCGCTCTTTGACCTCGTCCTTGACCTTTGCGCTGGTAGCTTTACCGTCTAAAATTTTCATAATTTATCCTTGCTTAAATACTCTTTTAATCACAAAAATTGTATGATATCCAAAATTTAATTAAATTTTAAAATAGGAAACCGATGAGGCTGCTTTTTTGCATTTTCGCTTTGTATTCGCTGGCGCAAAGTGCCGATTTTATAACCAAAATGGAATACGCAAGGATGCTTTATCTAAACCCGCGCGGCATAGGCTGTGACAAGTGTCACGGCGCAAACGGCACAGGCAGCGTCATCTCTAAATTTAAACATTTTGATAAAAAAACGAACAAGCTAGTAGACGACGAGCTGCGAGCACCGCGGATAAACGATCTTGATTTTGAGCGCTTCGAGGCGGCGCTAAATAGCCCAAAAGGCGTTATGCCAAGCTATTTTTTAACGGCCGAGGAGAGCAAAATTTTATACGAATACGTGATAAGTTTAAACAAACAAAATAAACCAAAAGGAAAAAAATGACGAATAAAGAGGCATTTATTGAGGCTAAGAGATTTATAGCAGGCGGCGTGAATTCGCCTGTGCGTGCGTTTGGTAGTGTGGGTGGCGAGCCTATCATCATCGATCACGGCAGGGGTGCATACATCTACGATATAGAGGGCAAGAAATATCTTGACTTTATCCAGAGCTGGGGACCGCTGATATTTGGGCACTGCGACGCTGACATAGAAAAGGCGGTCATCGAGGCGGTAAAAAGGGGGCTTAGCTTTGGTGCGCCGACCCTGGTCGAGACGACGCTTGCAAAGATGGTCTGCGAGAAATTTGAAAATTTAGACAAGATCCGCTTCGTAAGCTCGGGCACCGAGGCCACCATGAGCGCGATACGCGTAGCTCGCGGATACAGCAAAAAAGACGGGCTTATAAAATTTGAAGGCTGCTATCACGGACACTCGGACGCTTTACTCATAAAAGCGGGCAGCGGTGCGACCACGTATGGCAACGCATCAAGCGGTGGAGTGCCGCAGGACGTCGTGAGAAACACTTACTTAGCAGTCTATAACGACGCGGCGAGCGTGGAGGCGATATTTAAAAGCAATCCCGGCAAAATAGGCGCCGTCATCATCGAGCCTATCGCCGGAAATATGGGGCTTGTGCCGGCCGATAAAGAATTTTTACAAAGCCTTCGCGCACTTTGTGATAAATTTGGCGCGGTACTCATACTAGATGAGGTCATGAGCGGCTTTAGAGCGTCGGAATTTGGCTCATTGCCTTATCACGGCGTTTTGGCTGATCTGGTGACTTTCGGTAAGGTTATCGGCGGAGGCATGAACGCGGCTGCATTTGGCGGCAAACGCGAGATAATGGACTGCCTAAGCCCTGATGGAGCGGTGTATCAAGCAGGCACGCTAAGCGGCAATCCTATCGCGATGAGTGCGGGTATAGCCGCACTTTCAAAGATAAATGCAAGCAAGAATCTATACGCCAAGCTTGAAAATTTAGCCCGTCGTTTGATGCAAGGCTTTAAAGCCGCGGCCAATGAGGCCGGAGCAGCGCTTCAAACCAACGTCAGAGGCTCGATGTTTGGCTACTTTTTCACGCCTCATGCGGTCAAAAACTATGACGATGCGCTAAAAAGCGACACCAAGCTGTTCGCTAAATTTCACGCAGCCATGCTAAAGCGAGGCGTCTATCTCGCCCCTAGCCAGTTTGAGACGGGCTTCATCTGCGAGCCTATGAGCGAAGCGGATATCGATTTTGCCGTAAATGCAGCGCGTGAAGCCTTTGGGGAGATAAAAGCATAATGGCTAAATTAAAAGACATCGTTTCTGGCGCCGAGCAGCTCAGTCTCGGTATTTCTATGGTCGTGGCGGTCGCGCTTGGCACGGGGCTTGGCTACTGGATAAAAAGCCTCACGGGCTGGGGTTTTGCGCTTTGGTGTGGGCTTGCTCTTGGCGTCGCGGCGGCGATCTTAAATGTCTATAAGGCTTATAGGTCTCAAATGAAAAGCCTTGACGAGCTAAAAGATGAAAATCGCTATAAGCCCCTAAAAGACGACGATGAGGACGATGAGTGATAAAAAGAGTCGCGCTCGTTTATCTTTGTTTTTGGCTGATTTTGCTCGTGGCGGGCAGTTTTATCTCGCTTAAATTCCTGCTTAGCTCGCAAGTAGCATTTTTTGCCTCTTTGCTGATCCTGGCCGCTAGCTTTCGCGCATATAAAAAGCGTGTTGAGACTCGCGTAGAAAACGGACGAGATGAAATTTTAGCCATGCAAAACATAGATGATGAGTGGGACGAAGAGGAGCAGGGCATAAAAGAGGCCGGAGTGCAAAATTTTAGCCTCAAGGACGAGAAAGCTAGGCTCAAAAAGCAAAAGCTTGGCTTAAAAGATATGAACCTCACGGCGGCGGTCATGCCATATAGACTGCTAGCTTATGCGGTGCTTTTTTTGGGATTTTTGATGTTAGATCGCAAAGGAGCGCTTGACATCGCCGGCTTTTTGATAGGACTAGCGCCTATGCCGCTTGGAGCGCTTGTTTTTGGCTTTGTTAGTAAAGAAAGCGCCGATAACGCGCAGTCGGTGTCAGGACCCGGCGGCAAGCAGTTAAATTTTAGCCAAAACGAGCAGACAAAAAGCACTCGATCGAAATTTCAAATTTTAGCCTCAAATCCCGCGATACAAGGACACGCAGATGTCAAGTAGCATGCGCACGATCCGCTCGATGTTGCCTTTGTTTTTGGGTATGAGCTTGCTTTTTATCGGCAACGGACTAGTCATCGCCTCTTGCGGCGTGGAGCTTAAGAAGATGGGCGTGGACGAGATGCAAATCGGCCTTGTCAATACCTGCTTTTTTGTCGGCGCGCTAATAAGCACCATCAGCTCGCATCGTATCATCTCAAAGACCGGCCATATCCGTGCATTTGCGATATTTACGGCGGTTTTTGGCGTCTCGGCGATGTTTCATAGCCTCAGTCAAAATTTATATTTTTGGGCGTTTTTGCGTGCTTGCCTTGGATATTGCTACTACGGGCTACTGATGGTCATCGAAAGCTGGTTGAACGCAAAGACTGCAAATTTCATCAGATCGCGTGTGCTGGCGTTTTACGAGGGCGTTTTTTACACGAGTTTTGGCGCTGGCATATTGATACTGGCACTCGATCTTAGTAGCTTTGAAATTTTCATAATAAGCGCCGCATTCATAATGATCTCAAGTATCCCGCTAAATCTCATCCGCATCAAACAGCCGCAGATACCGCAAAAGCAAAGCATCAACATACCTAAAATTTTAGGCATCGTGCCGCTTGCGCTCGTAGGCGCGCTGGTCGCCGGCATAGCGGTGAATGGCTTTTTTTCTATGGCGAGCTTGTTCGTGCTGCTTCAAGGATACGGCACCAAAGAGGTTTCGTTTTTTATGACGATCGCGATGGCTGGCGGCTTTAGCGTGCAGCTCGTGATAGGCGGCTTTTCTGATAAATTTGGCCGCAGACCGGCCATCATCGCCTCAAGCTGCGTAGCGCTCGTCTCTGCGCTACTGTTTTTGCTAAACGAGCACAACCTCACGGTGCAATACATCCTCGCATTTTTCTTTGGTAGCGGGATATTTTGCATATACGGGCTTTCCATAGCGCGCGCAAACGACGAGATCACGGACAAGACGCAAAGCGTGCAGGTGGCAAGAGCGCTACTTTTTAGCTACTCGCTCGCTTCACTCGCCTCGCCTATGTTGATGGGCGCTAGCATGAGGTATTTTGGAGCTTTTGGCTTTATTTATGTCTATTTGGTCGTTTTTAGCTTTCTTATAATCTTTGCTCTGACGCAAAAGACCGTTCCGTCCTATCTTCGCAAGAACTACAACGAACAGCATGTCGCTCGCACCAGTGCGATAAGCAGCCTAAACGTAAAGCAAAATTTAGCCGATGTAGAAAAATAAAAAGCGAACGATGGAAATTTTAAACAATATAAACACTCAAACAGCCGTCCAAAGCGGCGCTTCAGGCGCACAAGGTGCGGTAAAGACGCCTCAAGGAGGGCTTTTTAAAAACCAGCCCACGCCTCAAAGCGTAAGCGAACAGAGCGTTCAAAATGCGCTTGATAATGTCGGCAAGCTCGTTGCACGCGTGCTTGACGAGCTAAAAAGCAGCGCCAGCATCACAAAGACCGAGCAGATATTAGAACAAGCCAAGGATACGCGCATAGCGCCAAATTTCTCAAACGACCTGCAGTCTTTGGCTAAGGCTCTTGAGAGCGAAGGCGATACCGAGCAAAATGCGAGTTTAAAAGAGCTCGCACTAAAGCTGAAGGAGTTTTTAAAACCTATCGCCGAGCTAAAAAATGCGCCGCTAAACGAGCAGATAAAAAACTCGGGCGTGCTGCTGGAGGCGAATTTAAAGGATGCGTTAAGCGGCGAAAAGCTGCCATCATCGATCCAAAAACTGCTAAGCGACATCAAAAATTTAGGCAATCAAAATCTGCTAAATGAAATTTTGACGCTTGCAAACGATGAAAATTTGGACAATCAAAATTCTTTTTCAAAGCTTAGCACGGTCTTGGAAAACACCAAAAATCAAGCTCAAAATACACTCAATAACTCAAATATCAAGGCGCTTTTAAGCGATGTCAATAAGCTTGATAATGTCTCGAAATTTTTAGATAAAATGAGCGCGAAAGATCCAAACGCCGATAATATAAAAATGCAAGTAGGAAAAATGCTTGATTTCGTCTCAAATTTAAAAGATAAAATAGGCGGTCTGGCAAACGAAAAGCTAAATCAAAATTTTGGCTTTAGCTCTAACCACAAGGAGCTAAGAACGACGCTTGAAGCCTTGCAAAAGGATCTGAAATTTTTAAACGATATAGGTGATGAGGCGGGGCTCGTCAAAGAATTTAAGGCGTTAAGTGGTAGCTCTAACGAGGCTAGCTTACAAGATAAACTCCAAAGTGCGGCCCGTCGTTTGGCGCAGACGCTAAATTTTGCAGACGCTAGCGCAAGCGCTGCAAAGGCGAATTTAGACGAGAGTAAAGCGCTTTTAAAGCAGCTAAAACTAGCATCCAACGATATAACAAATATCACTCAAAAAAATTCCGCCGAGGTCGCAAAGGCGCTAAGCGGCGATGTAAAAAGCACTCTTTTATCGATCAGTGAAAAGAGTCAAAATCCGCAAATAAGCCAAATGGCTAATAAAATGCTCTCTCAAATCGAGATACATCAAGTAGTCTCCAGCTTGCAAGGAGGCATACAAACCTATATGCCCTACGTTTGGGACGGCGTGGAGGGCGGCAATGTAGCTTTTAAGCGCGGCAAAAAAGACAAATACTACGCGCAAATCGATCTAAATTTTAAAAAATACGGCCAAGTAAACGTCATGGTAGGACTGATCGATAAGCGCTACATCGATATCTCGGTAGCCACGCAAACGAGCGAATTTAAAAATCTAATCTCAAATGGGGCTAGCGAGTTAAAGCAGGCGATCTCGCAGCTTGGGCTCATAGTCTCGAATTTCAATCTAAAAGCGATGCCTAAAACGCAAATTCGGCAGAAATTTAAGAATTTCGGCGGATTTGACGTGGGGTTTGATAAGAAGATCTGATGCAAGTGTCTAAGAAAAAGGCGGTCGCGCTTGGCTATAATCGCGAGAAAAATAGCGCTCCAAAAGTCCTAGCCACAGGCTCTGGCGAGATAGCAAACAAGATAATCTCCCTCGCTCGCGAACACGAGATACCGATCAAAGAAGACCCCGATTTAATAGAAATTTTAAGTAAAGTCGAGATAGATCAAGAGATACCGCCAAATTTATATAAGGCTGTCGCCGAAATTTTCAGCTTCTTGTATAAGGTGACGAATAAAAAATAACATCACGCCTTTACATTTTTGTTTTTATCCATACGTCTAACGGAGTTTAGCGCTAAATACGCAATGCCCCAAAAGACGCCTAATGTCATTATAGATACGATTATTTCTTTGATTTCCATGTTTTACTCCTTTTCTATCTCGTCTAGTTTGTTATTTATGGCTATATTTATGACGACCACGATTATACAAAGTGGTATGAGTGATAGCAACTCGACTACTATCTGCATAGAATTTAGACCTTGAAAATTTGCGAATGTATAGCCGATTATACCGACTATGATCGCCACTATAGTGCCTAACCAAAATTTTAATACGCCTAATTGCTCTTTTAATTTGTCAAGTTTTGGCATTTGTTCATTCCTTTTTATGCAGATTATACAAAATTTTATCTTATAACTTTTTAGGAATTTTTAAAATATAAATATAATAAAACAAAAATATATTTTTTACTTTTAATTTATTTTTTGTTTTTTGATGTATAATCTGCCGAGTTTATAAAATTTGTAACATAAAGGAGTTTGAATGAAAATTTCAACAAAAGTTATGGTGATGATAGTCTCATCACTTGTTGTTTTGCTTGTTGCACTAGTTGCCCTAAACAACTATGAACAAGATAAAACGATTAAATTTTCCGAAGACGAGCTCGTAAAAGCCGTAATAACCGGCAAAAAGGTAGCTCTGAGCGAGGAGCTAACGATAGTTTCTACGCTAATATCAAAGGTTCAAAAAGAATTTATAGATAGCGGCAAAAGCCAACAAGATATAAAAAAGGATATCTTGGCATACATCGAATCGATTAGGTTTGGTGCGGGCAATAAAAACTATATCAGCGTGTATGATAAACAAGGCAATACGATCATAAATCCAGGCAACCCTCAGTTTAACGGGCAAAGCAGGATAAATGCAACGGATGCGAACGGACTTAAATATATAGAAAAGCTTATTCAAACTTCAGATAAAGATGAATTTGTGGAATTTACCTTTGTTGCAAAAGATGGAAAACATACAAGAAGACTTGGCGATAGTTTTGGTATAAATTTATTTGGCGAAGATGTTGTTCTTGTATCGATAGCCGATCTTGAAGACGCCTATAAAAGAGCCGATAAGATAGTAGAAGATATGGAAGCGGATGCGGCAAAAGGTATGCAGATGTTTGTGATGGTCGCCATCATCATAATGGTAATATCTTTGATCGCGACTATACTTTATTCTAAATTTTCTATCACTAGACCGCTCAATGAGCTCATAGACAGAGCGAACAACCTCTCAAGCGGAGACGGCGATCTGACTAGAAAGCTTGAAGTAAACGGCAAAGACGAGATAGCCCAAGCAAGCGAAGCGATAAATAATTTCATAGAAAAAGTAAGGATATTGATATCTGACGCTAAGCACCTATCTTCTGAAAATTCCTCTATCGCAAACGAGCTTAGCTCGACATCGCTTCAAACCGGCAAACGTGTAGAGGACTCTACGACGATAGTGAGCAAAACCAGTAAGGACTGCAACGAGATACAATCAGGCATGAAAGAGTCTATCCAGATAGCTCAAAACGGCAAAGACGATCTGCAAAAGGCGCTAGGATATGTAGATGAAGCTACTAAATCGATCTCAAATTTGACATCCGAGATAGTCCAGACCGCTCAAACCGAAAACGAAATGGCTGGCAAGATAGATCAGCTAAGCCGTGATGCAGAGCAGGTCAAATCAGTCCTCGTCGTGATAAACGATATAGCCGATCAGACAAATCTACTAGCTCTTAACGCTGCTATCGAGGCTGCTAGAGCGGGCGAGCATGGACGTGGATTTGCAGTCGTCGCCGATGAGGTCAGGCAGCTTGCAGAAAGGACTCAAAAGAGCCTGATAGAGATAAACGCGACCATAAACGTCATAGTCCAAGCGATATCAGACTCTAGCGAACAGATGAGTGCAAATTCCAAACAGATACAAGAGCTTACAAATGTCGCTAGCGATGTTGAAAAGACCATCAAAGTCATGAGCGAAGTGATGAGTAGCGCGATAGGGCTATCTGATAAAACGATACAAGACTACATAAACACAGGCAAGAGCATAGACGAAATAGTAAGTAATATCGACGGTATCAACTCTATCTCGACAGAAAATGCAAGAAGCGTTGAAGAGATAGCAAGTGCAGCCGAGCATCTAAATAAGATGACCGATACTCTAAACGCCAAACTGGGCGAATTTAGAACATGACCAGATAAATCGATAAAATCTAAGCCGAAATTTTGAAATTTCGGCTTTGGATATGACAGAGACTAGGTAAATTTATTCCAAACGACTTGATTTTTTATGATATAATGCCATCTAAATTTTTAAGGGCAAAAAGGCGGATAGTGGCTCAAAAGCTAGTGTTGATAGGCGCATCTACAGGCGGACCAGGTCATATAAAAAAACTCCTCAAAAACATCGATCTAAAAGGCGCAAGCATAGTCATTGCGCAGCATATGAATAAGATGTTTATCCCGTCTTTTGCGACGCAAATAGGCAGAGAATGCGAGATAAATGTTGAAATTTTAAGCGATAGGGTGGTCCTAAAAGACAGGGTATATATCTGCGAGCAAAATTTCATGATAGGCGATAGCGTGCCGCTAAACGCAAAACCAAATACCGAAACTAAAACCATATACACACCAAATGTCGATATGCTTTTTAACTCCGGCGTGAGCGTATGCAAGAGCGCAAGCGTGATGGCGATACTGCTGACTGGTATAGGCGATGACGGTGCGAGCGGACTAAACAACCTTTATAAAGCGGGCGCTAGATGTATCGCCGAGAGCGAGGACAGCGCGATAGTTTATGGTATGCCAAAACGCGCCAAGGAGTTAAATCCAAATTTAAAATCGCTAAATTTATTTGCCGCTAGAAAAGAGCTCGAGGACTTTTTAAATGCTTTTTAAAAAACACGAAAATTCAGACAAAAAAGACGCGCAAGATATCCTGAGCGCACAAGCGCCTACCGATATGGACGGCTTTAACGACTTTATGAACACCATAAAGACGCTTTGCGGAGTCGATCTCGAGCCAAAACGAGATATCACGTTTCAAAGGCTGGGGATATTTGCCAAAGATAGACAGATAAAAACCTTTAAAGATATTGTCAGTATGATACGCTACAACAGCGAGCTTAGGCAGGATATTTTAAATTTAGTCACGGTGAACGAGACTTATTTTTATAGAGAGCTACCGCAGCTAAAGGACGTGATCGGCTATGCTAAAGACCTTGGAAGCGCTAGAATTTTATGTGCGCCATGTTCCAGTGGCGACGAGGCTTACTCGCTGGCGATGCTCGCACACGAGATCGGCATGCCTCAAAGCTCTCTAAATATCGTAGGCATCGACATAAACTCGGAGGCCATAACAGGCTGTCTAAACGGCATATATAACGAGCGCAGCCTGCACCGACTCGATGCGTATCAAAAGGAGCGATTTTTCACCAAAGAAGGGGATAAATTTGCGATCAAAAAGTCGATGCTGCCAAGGTGTGAGTTTAAAATTTTAAATGTCTTTGACGATGCGATATTTTCTCTTGGCAAATTCGACATCATCCTCTCGCGCAACATGATGATATATTTTGACGATAGCTTTAGGCTAAAATGCGTCGAGCGCTTGCATAAGCTACTAAAAGAGCAAGGCAGGCTATACACCGGCCATGCTGATCTCGTGCCTTATACTCCGCTTTATGTCAAGCAGTTTTCTTACGGAGCATCTTATTACGAGCGCGCGTAAAGAGATCATTTCTCTTTAGCCTCGACTTCGATCTCTAGCTCGACCTTGTCGGAGATCGTAAGATCGGAGGTGTCAAGCCCGATCTCAAAGAGGCTTCTTTTCGTATGTCCCTCCAGGCTAAAGCCGATCTTTTTCTTGCCATCTTGATCTTTGCTAAATCCGCCAAGCTCGAATTTCAGCACCACCGGCTTTGTGATGCCGTGCATCGTGAGCGTACCCACGACCTTGCCCTCGGTCGGACTTTCTTTTTCAAATTTCATCATTTTGTAAGTAATCTTTTCAAATTTTGCTGTGTCAAAAAAGTCTGCGCTTCTTAGGTGGTTGTCACGTGTCTCATTTTGCGTATTTATCGAGGTCGCGTCGATGCTAGCCTCAAATGTTTTTAGCGTGTTCGAGCTCTTGTCGTAGTCGATGGTAGCACTAAATTTGCCGAAATTTCCATTTACTTTTGAGATGCTTAGGTGTTTGACCTTAAAGCCGACATTCGTATGAGCGGCGTCTACCTCATAGACTGCGGCATTTGCAAAGCTCGCTAAAATAGCGGCAACGAGTGAAAATTTCACGATTTTTTTCATATTTGCTCCTTAGAATTTTGCGCCAGTATAATCAAAAAACGTAAATGTATAGCTTTTGATCGTCTTATGAGCTTCGTAAGATTTAACCGCGCTAGGACTACTTGATATCGTAAGAGTTTAAAATTTTAAAGTAGTAAAACGCGCCGATGAAAAACATCACGCCCATAAGCGCGGTTATCATCTCCAAATTTACGCCAAATTTAAATAGCGAACCGATAGCTAGTGACGTTATGGCGCTCACGCCAAGATAGATCATATCGTTATAGGCGATGACGCGCCCGTAAAAATTTTTATCGCAGTTTTGCTGCAATAGCGTGTAGGTGTAGCTCCAAAGCGTTGATGTGAAAAAGCCCGCCGCAGTGACGCCAAGTAGCCCTACGTAGAAATTTTGCTGCGAGAGCGCCCAGATGATGATGCCGATACCGTGTCCGACGTAGATGAATACGAGGTTATTTTTATTTACGAATTTGCTTAAAAGCATCGGTGCGAGCATCAAGGAGACCGCTCTCATAGCGTTTATGAAGCCTATCACTAGCGAAACGGATAAAATTCCCGCGTATTTATAATCCGCCAAAAGCGCTACTAGCGCCTCGTATGCCGTCACGCCAACAAATGCGTGTAAAAATATGAGATGAACGACCAGCTTGTTTTGTTTTAGATAAATGAGACCGTTTTTTAGCATTTTTAGGCTTGATTCGACGAAAATTTGCGCTGTGCGTTCGATCTTTAGGGCCGCTAGAAAGTAAAAGCTGCAAATGTAGATCAGACCGTCAAGGATAAAGGCGCTTTTGATGCCGAAAAAATGTATATAAATGCCTGCAAGCCCCATGCCTGCGGTGTATGAGACAGCCCAAATGATGGAGTGTATCTCGTTTGCGAGCTTTAAATTTTGCTTGCTCAAAATTTTGGGCAGCAGGCTCATTTCGACCTGAAAATACATGCCGCCCGTGCCGTTTCGTATAAAAATCAGCACCAAAAGCAGCCAAAGAAAATCGAGTGAATCTATAAAAACGAGCATGAAAACGGTGATAGTTTCTATCAGCGCCATTGCTACCAGCATGGGTTTTGGGTTAAATTTATCGACTAAAACGCCACTAAAAGGCGCTAGCACAACGCCCGGAAGATACGCCATGGCAGCGCTGGCTGTGATCGCCCAAACGGGCGCGTCAAGCTCGATGAGCAACGTGAAGATACCAGTATGCGAGAACCATACGCCAAAATAGCACATCAGCTGAACGAGGCTTAAAAGACGAAAATTCTTTTCGTCTTTTAAAAGCTTGAGATAGCTTTTCACCTATTGGTTCCAGATGAGTAAAATTTTATCTATTTTCGTGTCGTCCGGGATGTCGCTTAGGCCTTTTATCGCTATGTTTTCAGTCGTTTTTAGCTTGATGACGATGTCGTGAGTAGGTATCTTTAGTGAAATTTTGCCGTTTTGGTTCGTGAAATTTTCTATTTTGAGTGCGTTTTTTATCTCGCCAAAATTTGAGCCTATGCTTATGCCCTCCGGAGTTTTAAATTTAGGCGTCAGCAGCTCGATCTGCGTTATGATGCCATTTAGCAGAGTGTATTTAAAAAGCCCGTTTTTTGCGCTGTCAAATACGATATAGCTGTTTTCGTCTTTTAAATTTGCATCTCGCTTGATGTTTTTCGAACCAAAAATTTTAATGATATCAGAGCTTTTCATATCGTCAGTAAGAACTCCTAAAAAGTGCTTGCCAAATAGCCATTTTAGGCTCGTTTTTTGGCTGTATTTACCGGCTATATAGCCTCTTTTGCAGATATTTTTACCCTCGTTTTTTATGAAAATATTATCGTGAATTTTATGCACGCTTAGTGCCAGTCCGTTTTCGTTTTTGAGGTAAAAGATGCCGTCTTTGTAGCTTAATGTCCCGTCCAGCGAGCAAGGCGGCTCGCCATCTTTTAAAGACGAATACGCATCAAGTCTGGCACCGTCTTTAAACGGCGTTATTATCACACTTTGGAAGCTCTTTTCGTTTTTAAATTTAAAAAATTGCCTAAAAAAGCTCTCCTTATAGCCCTTATCTACCGGCTCGAAGCTATATATGTCGGCTAAAACACCTGTGCGTTTGTTTTTGTTCTCATCAAGCTGGATGAGGGAACTTTTATGTGGTGTGAAAAACTGTGTTTTGCCATCGGCGCTTTTTAGGGTGATTATATTTGCGTTGATCTCAAATGTGCCGACCTCTTGGCTAAATTTCGGATCTTTTGCTATGTAAAGCATCGATTTTACGTAGGTTTTGTCTTTGTTTAGCGTGAGTATGGTTTTTATACCTTTGCAGTCAGGGCAGGGCAGTATGGTGTGAAAGGTGCTGAAAATAGCGTTTGAGACGGCGATCTTCGTCTCTTTTTTCTCGGGCTGGATCACGGCTGGCTTTTGGGTCATATTTTTATCTTGCACCGCCGC
Organism: Campylobacter curvus; assembly: GCF_013372125.1. Lineage (NCBI taxonomy): Bacteria > Pseudomonadati > Campylobacterota > Epsilonproteobacteria > Campylobacterales > Campylobacteraceae > Campylobacter > Campylobacter curvus. The sequence continues at coordinate 700,354 of NZ_CP053826.1, forward strand.
TTCTTGAACGGGAGCTTTGTTCAGCGAACAGCCCGCTAAGATCAAAGCAAGAATAGACGCTAAAATTTGCTTCATCGTATCTCCTTTGGGTGGCGAGATTATAACATTTAGTAATTTAAAATTGGCTCTGTTATACCAGAGTGTTGATGCCCGCTTCGCTTCTGCTTTACAGTTGCAAACGAAGTGAAGCAAAAACCTCGCTCACTCCAGGAGCGACCTAGCACAGACGCGAACAGCGTTTGTGCGGGAGCGAGTAGCCGAACATATAGCACGATTTACGCGGTCAGCTACCGCTTCCCTGTCCTCGTAGCGAAGTCTCGTTACGAGTGCGTAGCACGAAGTAAAAATCGGCGGCGATAGCGTCGCTTCACAAGGTTTGGCTTCGCTTTGGAAGTATAACAGGATCTTCAAATTTTAATAGAGCCAAACAAGGCTTACGATCAGTTGATCGGCTTGAAGGTGTAATTATCCTTAAATTCGCCTGTCGCCATCGTGCCGTCCGCATTTAGCATATATAGGTTTTTGCCGTCAAATTTATAGCTCGTTTTTTCTTTGTATTCGTCTGTCGTCGTCACGGTGTCGCCTACGACGATGTATCTTCCCTTGGAAGTATCTGTAAATTTATCTTTTGACTGATAGATCATTTTGTTTGTGAAAGTTCCGTCGGCGTTTAACGTGAGAGTGGCGTCTATGCCGGAGCAGCTAGCGCAAGGTAGCGTGGTTTTATATATCCCTGCGACAGGCATTTTACTGACTTCGCAGCCTTTTAGGTTGTCTATCGTGCATTTACCTTTTGGGACGTTTGCGTCTTGGCTGGAGCTAGCGCAACCGAGCAAAAATAGGGACGCGCTCAAAGCGAGGATAAAATTTTTCATATCGTAAATTCCTTTGATTAAAATGAAATGTATTATAATACGACATAAATCAATAGATGATAAATTTTTAAAATTTCAAGGAGAAAATATAATAGATCCTTATGTGATGCTCGCTATCGGCGCGCTTCTTATCGTGGCCGAGCTTTTGTCGCTCTCGTTTTTCCTTTTCTTTTTCGGGCTTGGTTTTCTTATTATCGGAGTGGCGAATTTCTGGCTTCTGGGGCACTGGTATCATCAAATTTTGTTTGTGCTTTTCGTCTCGCTCGTGCTTTTATTTTTTCTAAAAAAGCCTTTGAAAAAGAGATTTGGTAGGAAAAAAAGAGAAATTTAGCGAAGATAGCTCGGATGAGAGCGATATTGGTATCGTTAGGGGCGGCATGATATATTATAAAGGCGCGCTTTGGCGTTATGACGGCGACGAGCTGGAGGAGGGCGTAAAAGTCAAGGTCAGAGGCACGATAAAAGATACGGCGATTTTAGAGAGATGAAATTTATATTTAAGCATTTTTCAAGCCTTAGCGTAAGCGAATTTTATGAGATCATCAGGGCTTCGCATCAAAATTTTTGTAGTGGAGCAAAAATGCGCTTACGAAGAGTGCGACGAGAAAGACAAAGACGCTTATTTTTTGATGGTCTTAAGCGATGATGGGCGGCTAGTCGGCACTTTGCGTATCCTAAAGCGTGGTGTATCTTTCCCGCAAATATCGATAGGTCGTGTCGCTGTGGATGCGAGATATCGCGGCCAAAGGATAGCTCGCCAAATGCTTGAAGCGGCTATAAATTTTTATTACTGATGAGCTAAAAGAAAATGAGATAGCTCTGAGCGCTCAGAGCTATTTGGTAAAATTTTATAGTTCGTTCGGGTTTGAAAAGATGAGCGAGGAGTATTTGGAGGATGGCATAGCGCATGTCGATATGCTTAAAATTTAGCCCGTATCTCGGGCTAAGATCAGTGCATAGGTCTTGGTGCAGGTCCTTGCGGTCCGCCAGCTCCGCCAGGGCCTTTTTGCATGCAGCCCCCGCCGCAGCCTCCGTGTCCTGCTTCGTGATGAGGATGGCGAGGCGCGCAACCTATCATAAACGCAGCTATCACCGCCAATATAGCGATCTTTTTCATGCTTTCTCCTTTTGATTAAAATAAGATTTTTATTCTACTGTCGATTTTTTAATATTTTTGCAATACCTAAATTCGCGCGTTTTAAGTGATAAGGGGCTTTGTTTGGTAAGTTTTAAATTGTTACCTTTGGGTATTAGCGAGCTTATCGCCGCCGATTTTTAGGGAAGCGATAGCGCACCGGGTCGTTCAAAATTTGCGAAGCTTAAATTTATGACGTCTTAGTTAGAAATAGAGCCTAATAAAAGCTAAAATTTGCTACACTACGCCAAAAATTATAAAGGTTTTGAATTTGAAGAGACTTAGTGTCGATGAGGCGGTCGATCTGATAGAAAATGCCGAGCTAAACGAGCTTGGAGCTATGGCGCTGTCAAGAAAACGCGAGCTTCATCCCGATAAGATAACGACATTTATCGTCGATAGAAACATAAACTACACGAACGTTTGCTGGGTGGATTGTAAATTTTGCGCTTTTTATCGCCACGCCAAAGAGGAGGACGCCTATGTGCTCAGCTACGAAGAGATCGGCAAAAAGATCGAGGAGCTGATCGCTATCGGCGGGACGCAGATTTTATTTCAAGGCGGCGTTCATCCAAAGCTAAAGATCGAGTGGTACGAGCAGCTGGTGGAATTTATCTCTACGCACTATCCTACGATCACGATACATGGATTTTCAGCTGTCGAGATCGACTACATAGCTAAAATTTCAAAAATTTCGACCAAAGAAGTGCTAAAGCGACTCAATAAAAAAGGCCTTTTCTCGATGCCCGGAGCCGGAGCTGAAATTTTAAGCGACCGCGTGCGCGACATCATCGCCCCTAGGAAATGCGACACCGCAGACTGGCTACGCATCCACCGCGAGGCGCACGAGATAGGCATGAAGACGACTGCGACAATGATGTTTGGCACGGTCGAGACCACACGCGAGATAGTCGAGCACTGGGAGCACATCAGAGACCTGCAAGACGCTACAAACGGCTTTCGGGCATTCATACTTTGGAGCTTTCAGGGGCTAAATACCCGCCTAGCGAGCGAACATCCTGAGATCATCAAACAAAGTTCGAACCAATATCTACGCCTGCTCGCGGTCTCCAGGCTATTTTTGGATAATTTTAAAAATATCCAAAGCAGCTGGGTCACGCAGGGCAGCTACGTCGGACAGCTGGCACTTTTGTTTGGTGCAAACGATCTGGGCTCGACGATGATGGAAGAAAACGTTGTCAAAGCCGCAGGGGCTAGCTTTAGGATGAATCAAGCTCAAATGATCGAGCTCATAAAGGATGTGGGCGAATTTCCCGCAAAACGAAACACAAACTATGATATCTTAGAGAGGTTTTAGATGAAAATTTTAAATTTAGAGGTCAAGGGCGCAAAAATACCGATCGTTTTTGAAAGCTCAAAGGCGATGCCGGTAGTGCTTTTAAGGCTTGTTTTCAAGGTGGCCGGCAGTTGCGAGGACGGCGAGAAGTCGGGCCTTGCCAAGCTGGCGGCAAATATGCTAAACGAGGGCACGCTCAGTCTTGGCTCCAGCGAGTTTGCAAGGCTGCTTGAGACAAGAGCTATAAATTTAAGCGCGAGTGCCGGCTTTGAGACGCTAAGCATCGATATAAACTGCCTGAAAGAGCACTTTAGCTACGCCCTTTCAAAGCTAAAAGAGCTTTTAAGCGAGCCAAATTTCACGGATGAAATTCTAGCCAGAAACAAAGCCCTCACGCTTGGCGAGATAGCAAGCAACGAAAATGACTTCGACTATGTCGCAAGGCGCGGGCTGATGGAAATTTTATATCCTAAAACGCCTCTTGGTAAGGCAGGGCTGGGCAATGAAAAAAGCATAAAAAGCATAACGCTTAAAGACGCAAAAAATTTCGTCGCTTCTCATCTTGATCTGGCAAATTTATTTGTCGTTTTTGGAGGCGATGTGAGCGAGGCGCAGACGGCTACGGTGGGCGAAATTTTGAGCGTTTTGCCTACTGGCAAACAGCGAAATTTAAGCCATTTTGCTACCAGCGGCAAGTGCGAGGCAAAAGAGATCGTAAGACCAAGCGAGCAAGCTTATATCTATTTTGGCTCGCCTTATGAAGTGCCAAAGCAGGAGCGCTACAAGGCCATAGTGGCTACGTTTATCCTGGGCGAGGGCGGCTTTGGCTCCAGGCTGATGGAGGAGATCCGCGTCAAGAGAGGGCTCGCATATAGCGCCTACGCGAGAAATATCTTCAACCTTTCATACACGCAAATTTTTGGCTATATGCAGACTAAAAACGACAAAAAAGACGAAGCCATCGCAGTCATCAAGGATGAAATTTTAAAATTCAGCCAAAAGGGCGTGAGTAAAACCGAGCTTGCTCAAGCGAAGAAATTTTTGAGCGGATCGCTGCCACTGCGCCTTGAGACGCTATTTAAGCGCCTTGACATCGCACAAAACGAATTTTACGACGGCAAGCCCCTTGGCTCGTTTCTAAGCGAACTTGATAAAATTTCAGCCCTAAAGCTTGATGAGCTAAATCACTTCATCACCTCTCACGCGGAGACAAACAAGCTTAGCTTTTGCGTTTTAAGAAATGAAATTTGAGCCAAAAGACAGGGACGAGCTAGCAAAGATCGGCGTTACCAGCCTGCTTGATCTGGCTTTAACGCTGCCAAAAAGCTTTGAGGATACGACTCTGGCAAACGAGCCTAAAGAGGGGCAAGTCTGCATCGATGTCACGATAAGATCGACCTCGCGCGCACGCGGTGGCATGCTAGTAGCCATAAGCTTTTGCGAGGCGTGGCAAAGCAGCATAAAGATCGTCATTTTTAATGCAAAGCCCTGGCATTTTGGAGCGTTTAAAGTCGGTAAAAAGATGATGATAACAGGCGTAGCCTCGCACGCTTTTGGCGCGTGGCAGGTGATAAATCCAAGAATCATCACTAAGCCCGGCGAAATAGTGCCAAAATACCGCACCGCGATAAAAGACGAGCGGCTAAAAACCCTCGTGGCAAAATATATAAATTTTGAAATTTTAACGAACGAAGGGCTTGATGAAAGAGAGGCGAATTTTATCTTGAGCCTTCAAAACGCAAACGAGCGAAGCGTCGAAATTTTAAACGAACTAAAGAGCAAAAACGAGGGGTTACAGACCCTAAAATTCATAGAAATTTTCAACTACATCAAAAAGCTAAGCGGCAAAAAAATACATTTTAAAAGCCAAAAGATCGTGCCTTTTGACATCGGCGAGTGGCTTAAAAATTTACCCTTTACTCCGACAAACGACCAGCTAAACGCCATAAACGACATCCGCGCCGATCTAGCGCATGGCGAGGCTAAAAGGCGCGTCGTTATGGGCGATGTGGGTAGCGGCAAGACACTCGTTATCCTAGCCGCCGCACTTAGCGTGTATCCAGGCTGCGCGGTGTTGATGGCGCCTACTAGTATCTTGTGCGAGCAGATTTATAACGAGGCGAAGCGGCTGCTGCCTGGGTTTATGAACGTGATGCTCGTTAAAAGCGGAGATAAAAATTTAGACTTTTCGGGCGTAAATTTCATCATCGGCACTCACGTTTTACTTTATCAAGAGCTACCGCCCGTGCCGCTAGTGATGGTCGATGAGCAGCACCGCTTTGGCTCGAGTCAGCGCGGAAAGATCGAGCAGATGACGCGAAACGACGACTTGCACGCAAATTTCGTGCAGTTTTCAGCCACACCGATACCCCGCACGCTAAGCCTCATCCAGTCCTCGCTGGTAGAATTTAGCTTTTTAAAGCAAATGCCCTTTGAAAAGCACATAAAAACGCAAATTTTAAAGCCCGCAGACTTCGCCTCGCTTCTAACGCACATAAAAGCCCAGATATCAAGCGGCCGTCAAACGATCATTGTCTATCCGCTGGTCGAGGGCTCTGAAAATTTAAACTACCAAAGCCTGAGCGAGGCGCAGGGATTTTGGCTGCAAAATTTCAAAAACGTCTTCATCACGCATGGAAAAGATAGAGAAAAAGAGGAAATTTTGCGCCGGTTTAAGCAACGAGGCGATATCTTGCTCTCAACGACTGTCGTCGAGGTCGGTATCTCGCTACCGCGACTTAGCACGATCGTGATCGTAGGAGCCGAGCGACTGGGTCTTGCCACACTTCATCAGCTGCGCGGTCGCGTCGGGCGAAACGGTGGGAGCGGCTTTTGTTTTTTATTTACGAAGCTTAAAGATCCGCCCGAAAGACTGGTGGAATTTTGCTCGACGACGGACGGCTTTGAGATAGCGCAGCTGGATCTAAAAAACCGCCAAAGCGGCGACATACTAAACGGCACGCTACAGCACGGGGCGACCTTTGAATACTACGTATACGAAGAGGATGTCACCCAGGCGGCAAAAGACAGGCTGGACGCAATTTTGGACTTTGCAAGTAGGAAGTGAAATTTACGTTAGTGCTGAAATCTCGGCATTTTGCTAAAAAGAGCCAAATTTAAACATAAAATCAATATAATAACTAAAATTTTACTCAAGGAATAGCGATGGGTTATGTAAATGATGCCGTTATATTGGCGGTCGTGGCTGTTTTAGTTTTACTGTTTATCTTGGTGCCTTTGTTTTTTAGGCGCGTAGTGGAGACAAATGAGGTGCATATCGTGCAAAGTGCCAGAAAGACGATGAGCTATGGCAAAGACACGGGCAATGGCAACAGCTATTACGAATTTCCAAGCTGGATGCCGATTTTTGGCGTTACAAAGATCGTTTTACCGGTCTCGGTTTTTAGTATAAAGATCGAAGACTACGAGGCGTATGATCTGGGTAGGTTGCCCTTTGTCGTAGATATCACGGCGTTTTTTAGGATCAGCGACTCAAATTTAGCCGCTCAGCGCGTCAATAACTTTGACGATCTTAACAACCAGCTCACAAACATCATCCAAGGCTCGATCCGCTCGATCCTCTCAAGCCGCGTGCTGGAAGACATCTTGCAGATCCGCTCGGAGCTTGGCGATGACTTTACGAAGGCGGTCAAAACGCAGCTTGAAAACTGGGGCATAGAGCCCGTTAAAAACATCGAGCTCATGGATATCCGCGACAACCGCGACAGCAAGGTCATCTTTAACATAATGGAAAAGAAAAAATCCCTCATCGAAAAAGAGAGCCGCATCGAGGTGGCAAATAATAAAAAGCTCGCTCAGATCGCTGAAATAGAGGCTAAACAAGCCACTGAAGTCAAGCAACAAGAGGCGAATAAAATGGTCGGTCTAAAAACCGTCGAAAACGAGCGAGAGGTCTCTATCTCAAAAGAGCAAGCCGAGCAGCTCATCAAAGATCAGCAAAAGATCACGCAAGAAAAGGCGATGGAGGTCGTGCGCGTAAATGACGTCAAACAAGCCGAGATCAAAAAACAAGTCGAGATCGTAAAGGCCGAGCAAGAGCAGCGCAAGATCGAGATCGACGCTGAAGCTCGCAAAAATGCGGTCATAAGAGAGGCCGAGGCGACAAGGGAAAACCAGATCCTCATCGCTCAAGGCGATAAAGAAAAGCAGTTTTTAGCCGCTGCTGCGTTGCTTGAAATGAAAGATAAAGAGGCTCAAGGCACGCTAAAGATCGGTACTGCAGAGGCTGAAGCGCTAAGGCTAAAAGAGCTAGCTCCCGTAAATGCGCAAATCGAGCTTGCAAAGGAGATCGGCGAAAATCAAGGCTATCAAACCTATCTCATCTCGATAAAACAGATCGAAGCAAACCGCGACATCGGACTAGAACAAGCAAAAGCCCTAAGCGCAGCCGATCTAAAGATCATCGCAAACGAAGGCAGCGTAGGCGAAGGTATGGGAAAATTTGGCGAAATTTTAAGCTCCAAAGGCGGTACGAATCTCGCCGCGATGCTTGAAGCTCTAAATCAAAGTGAGATCGGCAAAAAGGTACTAAATAAAATCTCTGGCGAAAAAAAGAGTGATGATATCGGCAAAGCGTAATGAAATTTTAAAATAAGGGCGAGGCTGAAGACTCTCGCCCGCTTTGCCCGGCTAAATCAAAATTTCTTTTCAAAATCCACGTAAAAATTCCGCCCTTTCCCCACGGCAGTCGTGTCGCGGTAGTTTGGTTACCATCAAATAGCCAATCCTCTCGCACGAGTACAAAAATATACGATACTAAAAAGACGACGACTAACTCAAAAGGCGAGCTTTATGCGGCGCGCTGAAATGACGTTTATAGCGGATAGGTGAGGCAGCACTTCCTACCGACGTCATTAACGTATCCTACGCTTAAATTTAGTCCGTAAAGCTTGCTTAAATTTTCGCTTTTTACGATCTCATCCACCGCTCCGCTAGCTACCTCGCCGCCATCTTTTACCAGCGCGACCGTGCCTCCAAGAAGTATGGCAAAGTCCGGATTATGCGTGGTCAAAACGACGGTGTATCCCTCTACTAGTAGGCGCTTTACGACTTTTAAAAATTTATACTGGTTACCAAAGTCAAGTGCCGAGGTCGGCTCGTCAAAAATGATGATCTCGGGCTCTGCGGTGAGGGCTCTGGCGATCGAGCACATCTGCCTTTGCCCGCCGCTCATCTGGGTGATAAATTTATCCGTCAATGCCTCGATACCAAGCATCGCGATGTATTTTCTGGCGATATCGTAATCAGCCTCGCTAGGTCTTGCAAATATGCCTAGGTGCGCCGCTCGTGCGAAGGTGATGTATTCAAGCGCAGTGTATTCGTATTCGTAAATTTCACTTTGCGCCACGTAAGCCATAAATTTCGCCCTTTGCTTGTTGCTTAGGCTAAGGGCGTTTTGTCCTTTTAGTAAAATTTCACCGGAATTTGGCCTCAGAGCCCCGCTTATCAGCCCCAACATCGTTGATTTGCCGGCTCCGTTTTTACCCAAGATAGTCAGAATTTCGCCCTTTTTTAGGCTCAAATTCACGTTATGTAGCTGCCCGGCGCCGTTTGCGTAGGCAAAATTCATATTTTTTATCTCTAACATCAAACGACCTTTTTGTTTTTAAATAGCACCCAGATGAAAAACGATGTGCCGATAAAGCCCGTCAGCACGCCAAGAGGCACTTCGCTGACACTTATCGTCCTTGCCAGGGTGTCTACGACGACTAAAAATATCGCACTCATAAAGATGCTCGCTGGCAGGCTTTTTGTATTGTTCGCACCAACTGGCATACGGGCGAGATGTGGCATCAAAAGTCCTATCCACGCGACTATACCGCTTATACAGACGCTACTTGCCGTTAGAAGCGTAGCGCAGACGATGATGACGCCGCGCTCTAGCGGGACGTTCACGCCCAGCCTCGCCGCGCTCGCATCGCCAAGGGAGAGTAGATTTATGCGCCAGCTCATCGCCACTAGCACGATCATGCAAACGATCATCACGGGCGTTAGGAATTTTAGATTTAAAACATCAATCTTAGCTAGGCTGCCAAGCTGCCAATACACGATGTCAGGCAGCTTCGTCTCGGGGTCTGCGACATATTTTAAAAAGCCGATTATCGAGGTCATGAGGCCACTTACGATGACACCTGAGAGCACCAGCATCAGCGTGCTGTTTCGCCCCATCAAGCGCGGTATGCTAAGTGTCAAGCCCACGGCGATGAGGCCGCAGATGAAGGCCATTATCTGTATGCCAAAGATCGAGAAGTCAAATATTATCGCGCTTGCCGCACCCACGCAGGCTCCGGCCGAGACGCCCAGCAGATCGGGGCTTACGAGCTGGTTTTTAAACACGCCTTGATATGCCGTGCCGCTTATGCCAAGTGCGGCACCGACTAGGAGGGCGGCTAAGATCCGCGGTAAGCGTATGTTGGCGACGACGTTGTGGATATTTAGAGCCATTTGCTCGTTAAGACCCAGTAAATTTAGTATCACGCGAAGCACGTCTTCGGGCGAGACGCCAAAGCGCCCGATGCAAAGTGCGCCAAGAGCTGTCAGTATCGTCAATACTACGAGTAAGACGAGGGTAAATTTAAACGGCATGCTTGCTTTTTGCAAATTTTGTGTCATATGAAATTTTCCTTTTATATTGGTTGCGTTTTAATAAAGTGCTGATGTCCTAAAAGCGCCTTGCAAATCCTACTCACTCCAAGAGCGACCTAGCACGGACGCAAACAGCGTTTATACGGGAGCGAGTAGCACGATTTTATACTTCGCGTTGCTCGTAGCTCTCTAAGACGCTTCGCAACCGCTAGCAGACGCGCCGTAGTCAGCCGCTGCTCCATACTCTAGTAGCGAAGTCTCGTTGCGGCGACGATAATCTCGCTAGCAAGGTAAAGCTAAATCAACATTTTATCAAAACGAAATCTTAAAATTTAAAACGCCCAAAATAAGGCGCAAATTTTAAAATTTAGCCGCCATATTTTCGCGCTTTTTAATATCACTTAACGACCCCGTCTATCCACGTAAAAAGCTCATCCAGGTCATAGTCACCACCATGTCCTTGACCCCACGGCACGGCAAAATCAACGCTCTTGCCCGCATTTTGCAGTCCCAAGGCAAGTATGAGCGGCACGGCTAGCGCGGTGTCTCGGTCAGCCGAGCCGTGCCTGATACGATAAAATTTCGCCGCATTTTTGTTTGCCAGATAGTTCATCGCGTTCATCATTTTTATGATCTGCGCGTCCGCCATCTCGCCCTTGCCACGCTCTTTGGCAAAGGCTGTAAAGTGCTTTGAAGCAGTTTTTACGTCACCAAAGAGATCGTTTTCAGGATTTGCCAAATTTAGATCATCAAAGGCAAGCGGCGTTTTAGCGCGCTTTATCTCGCGCAAGTAGTCGTCAAATTCCAGAGTGTATTCCAGCTCGCAGCCGTCCTCTTTAAGAAAGATAAATTTAGGAGCTACGCTGATTTGCTTGATCCTTTTTGCCTCCACGAATGAGGCTGAAAGCGCCTTTTTTAGGTATTCTTTAAAGCTTCCCTCGTCGCTAGGTTCAAGGCTCAAGGCTCGCCCTTTGGCGTCCTTTAAATTTAGCGAATTCACGTAGCTTACAAACGCCGTTTTCCTCTCGTTTGAGAGGCTTTTTTGCCCTTGCGTGAGCGTGCCGTTTATCGTTTTTCGTTTGCCGCTTCGCTCGTTAAAGCCGCCCGCATCAAGCCCTGAAAAGTCCATTTTTTCGTATTCATCGACACCGTTAAACATCCACTCGTAGGCAGCGTCGGCGTTGTCAAGGTTTGTGATCGGGCAGTAGGCGGAGACGGCGTAAATTTCATCGCTTGCAGGGGCTGCACCAAGGGCTTTTAGATATGGCTCAAACTCCGCTGCGTCCGCCGAGACACCAAGCAGTGCAGAGAGTGCGCCGCCCGCGCTAGTGCCGTTTGAGACGATCTTGTTCGCATCGCCGGGCATCTTTGCGTCGTTAAATTTTAGATAGCGCACGGCGGCTTTTAGATCGACGATCGCCGCGGGGGCTTTGCCTGTGAAATTTCCCTGCATGTCTGTGAGCGTCCTGCCCCGAGCGCCCGGGGCTGCTACGACATAGCCGCGCGCGAGAGCTTCTAAAATGGCGTTTGGCTTGCCGTTTTTAAGCTCCGGTGCAGAGGCCTTGCCTGGCATATATCCGCCGACTGAATTTGGGAAAAATATCGGCGCGCTCGCCGCGTCAAATTTACCGATTTTGCCGCCATCAAAATACTCTATCGGCACGTAAAAATTCATCGTTTGATACTGCGTATCCACGGGGTTTGCGACATAGACGATGTTTTCATACGCTCTAAATTTGACCGCCTTGCCGCCAATATCTAGCGTTTTGGTCTCAAATTTACCCTCGTCAAATTCTAGCCCTGCACCCAGCAGACATACCGCCACGCTCGCTGCCAGCACTATTTTTTTCATTTACTCTCCATTTGGACTAAGCCCTTTTAAGATATACTCAAACTCCGCGTCGCTAAGCTCGTAGTTCATAAATTTCTTGTAAAACGCCTTTGTTTCGGCCCTCACGTCGATGTCGGCAAAAATTTCAGGCTGGATAGTCTTTGCCGCCCAGAGGATCTGCAATGCCGCCTCCGCGCCGTATCTATCCCAGCTAAAAAAGCCGCTCGGGTTTGCATACACTCGCTTGTTTTTGACCGCGTTCAGTCCTGAAAATCGCGGCTCGGCGTAAATTTTAGCCAACACTTCGTCCGCCTTTGAGTTGCCCGCGATGATGATGTCAGGGTTTGCCGCGATCACCTCCTCGGCGGTGATTTCTAGCATTATACCCTCTTTTTTGATCGCGTTCGTGCCGCCGGCAAGCTCGATCCACGTGTTTATCATATTGTTCGTGCCGTCGATTTTGAGTAGATCCGCTCCGCTTACGATGTGAAGCACTTTGGGGCGTTTTTCGCGCGCTAGATCTTTCGTTCTCGTAGCGACTTTATCGATATTTTGCACCAGATATGCGTTAAATTCGCGCGCTCTTTGCTCCGCCTCGCCGCCGATGATCTGCGCGCTCATCAGAACGCTTTTTTGCATGCCCTCATAGTCGCTAAATCCCGCGAAAAGGGCGTTAAAGCCGTCTTTGGCGAGTGAGTTTCTTAAATTTTGATTTGAGACGATGACGACGTCCGGGTTTGCGGCGAAAAGCTCCTCGATATTTATGTTGTTGCCGCTAAATTTGGTTTTCACGTCCGCGATCGGTGGAAAAACATGCGCAAACCACGCATTTTTCGTGATGTGCTCGGAGGTCGCGACTATCTTGTCAGCTGCGTTTAAGATGAGTAAAATTTGAGTGTTCGCAGGCCAAAGAGCGGCGATCTTATCGACCTTTGCGGGCACTTTGACTTCATTGCCCGCAAGGTCGCTAACGCTCTTAAATTCGCCCGCATTTAGGAAAAGCCCCAGCGCCGCAAACAGCGCCAGAGTCCTTAGGCAAAAAATTTTAAATTTCATTTGCTTCCGTCAGGATTTAGTCCGTTTAGGATGTATCCAAACTCCGTGTCGCTAAGATCGTAGTTCATAAATTTTTTGTAAAACGCCTTCGTTTCGGCCTTTAGATCGACATCGGCAAAAAGCTCCGGCTGGATAGTCTTTGCCGCCCAAAGGATCTGCAAAGCCGCCTCCGCGCCGTAGCGATCCCAGCTGAATACACCTTTTGGATTGCCAAAGACCTTTTTGTTTTGGACTGCTTTTAACCCTGAAAATGCTGGATCGGCATAAATTTTAGCCACAGATTTTTGATTGTCCGCGCCGCCTACGATGATGATGTCAGGGTTTGCGTTTAGTATCTCCTCAGCCGTGATCTCAAACATATTGCCCTCTTTTTGGATCGCGTTCGTTCCGCCGGCGTATTTTATCCACGTGTCGATCATGCTCTTTGTGCCATCGACTTTGAGTAGATTCGAGCCATTTACGATGTGAAGGACTTTTGGGCGTTTATCGGTTGGAATTTTGTCCGTTTTTGCGCTGACAAGAGCGATGTTTTTGTCGAGATAGTCGTTTAGCTCCTTTGCGCGTGCAGGGGCGTTGCCGCCGATGACATCAGCCGTTAAAAGCACGCTTTTTCTCATATCTTCGTAGTCTTTAAACAGCGCATTCACCACGCTAAATCCCTCTTTTGCGAGGCTTGCTTGGAAATTTTTATTTGAGACTATGACGACATCAGGAGCGAGCTTGACTAGCTCTTCGATCTGGATATCGTTGCCGTTAAGTGAGGCAGGAAGCTTTGTAAGGCGCGGATAAATGCGCGCGAACCACTTGTTTTTGCTTATCTGATCGGTGGTCGTGACGACCTTATCCATGCCACCTAAAACCAAAATGATTTGGTTGTTTGCATGCCAAAGAGCGGCGATCTTCTCGACCTTTACAGGGATCTTGACCTCGCTGCCGGTCATGTCGGTCAGAGTTTTAAAATCAGCCGCATTTAGGTTTAAAGCCCCAAAGATAAGAGCCAAGACTAGTAAAATTTTCTTCATATCCATCTCCTTAAGATAAATTTGATCTTTTAAAATTTGACCTCAAACGATGCCATGAAATTCCTGCTATCGCCCATATATAAATCGGCACCTCTAGCTCCGTCTCCATCATTGCCGCCCATAACGCTGACATAGTATTTTTTGTCAAAGAGATTATTGACATTAAAGCGCAAGGTCGCTTCTTTACCAAACCAAGCTTTTGTTGCATATCTTACGCCTACATCAGTAGTGAAATAGCCATCGACGCTTTGAGTGTTTCTATCGTCGACATAGCGTTTGCCTGTGTAGTGGAGGTTTGTCATGAAGCTTAGTTTGTTCGTATTTGGCACGGCAAAGTCAAATAGCAGGTTTGTTTGAAATTTAGGAGCGCCAACGACAACTTTATTATCTGCATAGCCATTTTTTGTATTTTTTAGTTTTGGATCAAGTAACATAAAACCACCATATACGCTTACATACTTGCCTAATTTTCCACCTGCCGTAGCTTCAAGTCCTCTATTGACTTGTTTTCCTTGCTTATTGTAGCGTTGATTTGTACCGCTACCGATTTTGTAGTAAAGCGGTCTTTCTATTTGGAAAAGTGCGGCCGAAACATCGATAGCATTTAGACTTGACTTTATGCCTAACTCATATTGTTTTGTTTTTGCAGGTGGGGCATAGACGAGAGTTTTTGTATTGTTATCGGCAGTAACTAAGCTATCAACTTGAATGCTATTTGAGTATGAAAAGTATATGCTTGTATTTTCAACAGGTCTATAAGTAAGTCCTGCAAGATATGTCAAAGCATTATCTTTATATCTACCAACCATTGTTCTTGGATTTGTACTAGTGAAGCTATCTTGTGTAACCCAAGTGTAAGTAAGTGCACCAAGAAAGCTAAATTTATCATTTATCTTTACATCATCTGCTAATGTGAAGTTATATGTTTTAAATTTCAAAGCACGAGCCAAACTGGTATTGTTAGTAAAATTTGCAGGCTTTGGTCTAGACTGCATATTGTTTATATTTTGGTTCCACGTATCTGCAGTTGCACTACTCAAAGGCGTCTTTGAGTCATAAATATAACCATAAGTAGAAATTCCTAGGTCATGTTCTATACTTCCTGTCGTTTCATGACCCATGGCCTTTACAAACCAGCTTTGCAATATAAATCTATTTGATTTATTGTTGCGCTTGCCAACACTTGAAACTAATTCACCATTTTTACCAGCAATTGTATTATCTTGCTCTATCGTCAAACGGTCAGATATATGGTGCTGGTAGCCGCCTTCCACATACCAGTCACTATTTATGTTGTACTTTAACTTTGCGCTGGCGTTGTAGCTCTCTAGATCCATGCCAGCCCAAGTTTGTGCTATGCCTTTTTTATCGTTCGCAATGGCTCCCGGGACGTTAAATTTTGCCAGTCCGTTTGTCTGAGGCGACATCAAACGCGCGCCGTAGCCATATCTGATATAGTTGTAGTAGGTAAAATTTGTCTCCAACGTGAGATCGTCGGTCAAATAAAAATCAAGTGCTAAATTTGCGAGTTTGCTTCGTTTGACGCTGTCTTTTACGAAGCCCTCGCCGTCATTGAAGTAAAATATGCCGCGGTAGCCGACCTTCTCAAAGCGATCTGATGTATCAAGCATCGTGCCAAAATTTGCCTTCTCGCTCCAATCCACGCGAACTATTGTCTGGCTATCGACCGGGCGTTTGCGCGTGTAGTTGAAGATACCGCTTGGGTGCTGTGAGCCGTAGAGTGAACCTGAAAGTCCATTTTGCACCTCAAGCTTGTCAAATATCATCATCGGCACGGCAGTCGTTGCAGTAACCATGAAGCCGTCCCAGTAGTTGTTGCCGATAACACCGCCAAGCATACCTCTTGTGGCAGGGCGGGTGACCGAGCCGGAGCCCATATATCCCACAGTAGCACTTGGTATCACGCGCCAGACATTTTCAAGCCCTGTAGCTTGTAAATTTTGCACGAGCTCGTTTGAGACGGTGTTGATTTGAAGCGGGATGTCTTTGACCTTTTTGTCCATGAGCGGTCCAAAAAGCGCATCTTTTTGTAAAAAATGCTCCGAGATGCCGCTGTCAGAAATGCTCTCGCCGGTACTGTTTTTTATCTCGATCGTCTCGAGACGGACATTTTCAGCTGCCACACAGCTGCTGCCAACGGCCAAAAACGCAGCCAAAACGGCTGAAATTTTGATATTTTGCATGTTTTTCCTTAATTATATTTTTAAATTTTTAAAATATATATCTATATATTTTCGCGGATTATAATTAAACGCCACTTAAATTTTCATAAATATAAAACAAAGCAAAATTTAACGACTGGCAGCGGAAAAGGTAAAATTTCACCAAAAGGAGAAATTTGCTCTCCTTCTTGACATACATCATTATTTTAGGCCTCAAAAAAAGATAAACTTACTCCGAAATTTTAGGAAAAGGAGCGCAGATGCGTGAATACAAGAGGTATTGGTTAGCACTGGTCGCGGTGCTGATCATCGGCTTTGGGTTTTTGGGCTATTACGGCGCGGAGGTGTATAGACAGTCTCCGCCAATGGTGAGCTTCGTCGATGAGAGCGGCAATGTCGTCATCGAGGAGGAGAGCATTTACAAGGGTCAAGAGGCCTGGCAGAGCATCGGCGGCATGCAGGTGGGCTCGGTCTGGGGACATGGAGCGTATCAGGCGCCTGACTGGAGCGCAGACTGGCTACACAAAGAGCTGATGGCGTTTTTACAGATCAAAGCGGGCGAAATTTACAACGCCAAGTATGAGGATCTAAACGACGAGCAAAAAGCGCATCTAAAGGTCATCCTCAAAAAAGAATACCGCACCAATACCGTCAAAAACGGTACGATCACGCTAAGCAAAGATAGGATCGCAGCGATGAATTCAGTCGCTAGCGAATACTCCGCACTCTTTGGCAACGATCCTAAATTCAAGTCTTTAAGAGAGGCTTACGCTATGAAGGAAAACACCTTGCCTGGCGAGGCTGATAGAAAGGATCTAAACAACTTCTTCTTCTGGGCTGCCTGGGCTACGGCGACCGATCGTCCTAACAGCGAAGCTACATATACTAACAACTGGCCGCACGAGCCGCTCATAGACAACGTCCCGACCAGCGAAAATATCTTTTGGTCTGTCGCAAGCGTCGTGATCTTGATCGCTGGTATCGGTTTTTTGGTATGGTGTAGTTCGTTTTACGGCAAGCATGATGAGGAGAAGCCTACTCCTATCAGTGAGGATCCGCTCAGCCGTCTAGCACTCACTCCGTCTCAAAAGGCGCTTGGCAAGTATCTTTTCGTAGCGATCGCGCTTTTTGTCTTTCAGTTCATGATAGGAGGCTTCGCGGCGCACTATACGGTCGAGGGGCAAGAATTTTACGGTATCGACGTTTCGCAATACATCCCGTATTCGCTAGCGCGCACCTGGCACATACAAGCTAGTATATTTTGGATAGCGACCGGATTTTTGGCGGCAGGCCTATTTTTAGCTCCTATCATAAACGGCGGTAAGGATCCGAAATTTCAAAAGCTTGGCGTGGATCTGCTCTTTTACGCGCTTCTTATCTTAGTCGTAGGAAGCTTCGTAGGCGAATACCTAGCCATAGCGCACATCATGCCTATAAATTTAAGCTTCTGGTTTGGACACCAAGGATACGAGTATCTAGAGCTAGGCCGTGTTTGGCAGCTTATACTTTTTGTAGGTCTTGTCATCTGGATGGTGCTAGTTTGCCGCGGATTCGTCGGTGGCTTCAAACAAGGCGGCGACAAGAATTTGCTAGCGATCTTTGCTATGTCGGCTATCGCTGTTGGTCTGTTTTACGGAGCGGGGCTATTCTACGGACAAAGAAGCCCGCTGCCTGTGATGGAATACTGGCGCTGGTGGGTCGTTCACCTTTGGGTCGAGGGATTTTTTGAAGTATTTGCGACCGCTTCGCTTGCGTTCGTGTTCGTATCTTTAGGCCTTGTCTCAAAGAGGATGGCGACGTTTTCGACGCTTGCCAGTGCGTCTTTGTTTATGATAGGCGGAATTCCCGGTACTTTCCACCATTTATACTTTGCAGGAACGACTACACCGATAATGGCGGTAGGAGCTAGCTTCTCAGCGCTTGAGGTCGTGCCTTTGGTGCTTCTTGGAGCTGAGGCTTACGAGCATTATAGACTTCAGTTTGCAACTAGCTGGGCGAAAACGCTTAAATGGCCGCTTTATTGCTTCATCGCAGTCGCATTTTGGAATATGCTGGGCGCTGGAGTGTTTGGCTTTCTCATCAACCCTCCGATCTCGCTATTTTACATACAAGGCCTAAATACAACGCCTGTTCACGGGCATGCAGCGTTATTTGGCGTGTATGGGTTCTTGGCTCTTGGCTTTGTTTGGCTTGTGGCGCTTTATGTCTTTAAAGGCAAAGAATTTGACGACAAGCTTATGAAGATCGGCTTTTGGTCGCTAAATTGGGGGCTCATGCTGATGATACTTTTATCACTGCTTCCAATAGGTATATATCAAGCTATCGCCAGCCTCAATGTAGGTATGTGGTATGCTAGAAGCGCTGAATTCTTACAATCATCACATCTACAAGATCTAAGATGGCTAAGGATGATCGGCGATATGATATTTATCATCGGCGGTCTATGCTTCTTTATCCAGATCCTTAAATTCGTCTTTGGCAAAGCAACCGCCAAGGCGTAAATCTAACTAGCAGCCGGGGTCAACCTGGCTGCTATACTTTAAATTTTACTTCTCTAGAATGTTTGAGACCAAGCCAAGATTTACGTCTATGCGAGCGAAATTTTAGGTGTTTGTCGCTTTGGTTTTTATACGTAAAAATCCATTTATTTATAAAATCCTTGTAAAATCCATCAAAAAATTTAAGGAAATTTGATGAGCTTTCTTGATACTTTGCGTAAATTTTCAAAGATGATCTGCGTAGTTTTTGTGGTGCTTTTGCACCTATTTTTGGCGGTTATGGTAGATTTTGCGTTTCCGCATTACGATAAAGCTCTGATAACAGGCGGCGAGGTCAAGCGAATGGACAAGGACGGGTTTATAGATGCCTCAAATCCAGCCGATGGGCCGACGCGCGATGTGTATTTTATCTACACCAAGCAAGAGGTCGGCGACAAGGTGATGCCATATCGTAACGAGGATACGCGCTGGGGATTTCCTTTTTATTTTAAATTTAACTCCGCTGACTTGCAGGCTAGGGCGCAGAGCTTCGCGGGCAGTCAAAAGGCCGTGCAGATAAAATTTTACGGCTGGCGCATCGCGATGTTTGACGAGTTTAGAAATGCCGTCTCGATAAAAGAGCTCGGCGAGAACGAGCAGATCGCGCGACCTGTGATGAGCTACGTCTTTTACGTGATCTTGCTCGTGTCGATGATCATTTGGATAAGGGCGGTTTTTAGATTTTTCAGACAAGAGACGAAGCAAGGTGGTGAAACGGCGAAATAACCGCATAAATCGCGCCGTAAGTTCGGCTCTCTTTCGCAAGTTAGCCGACTTTGCAAAGCCAAATAAAATTCGCGTCAATATACTAAAATAGTGTCTGGAATTTAAAAATCAACACTTTGCCAAGCAACCACAAAGGTAAAACAGCTAAATTTAGCCTCACGTCAGTCAAAAAGCGATCTCTCTTTTGCTGGCTGAGAGCTAAATTTCGGATAGTTTTTGTAAATTTTGCCCCCTAGCACAGCGCCGTTTGCCTTTTTATCGCGCTTTATGCCGTCCTCGCCCCACGCGCCCCATTGCTTGAAATAAAACGCCACGCCCTGCCTATCGCATTCGCTTTTTAAATTTAGCGCCCATTGCTTTTTCATTGCTCTGGCCTTTGCGCCGCTTTCTCCGCCGGCCACTACCCAGTCGATGCCGCTAAGGTTTAGCTCGCCAAGGTCGTTTATCAGCGGTTCGCATGAGAGCCATTTGACGCTGGCGCTTAGATCTCTTATGAGATCGATGCGGTCTTTGACGAAAGACGACTCGACCGTCGTGCCCAGCCAGACATTTTTGGGGATATGACGTGCTAGAAAGTATGCGCGCATCCTGTGTGGTCGTTTGGTTAAAATTTGATACTGATGGTGCGGGGTTTGCGAGATGATCGTCAAAATTTCGTCCAAAAACTCAAAGCTCATGTTTTCGTGAAATAGATCGCTCATGGAATTTACGAAAAATATCGTCGGCATTTTGGCCTTTAAAGGTTCTCTTAGGCGGCTTGGTAGCATTTTAAATTTAAAGCCGTCTTTGTAAATCTCATTTCCCAGCGACTGCAGCCTTTTTGCCATGACCTCGGCGTAGCAGTTCGTGCAGCCGGCGCTTACTTTATGGCATCCGATAGTGGGATTCCATGTGGAAAATGTGAAATTTTGGTATCGCTTCATCGTGGGATTTAAAGTAGGGAGGGGCGAAGCCGCCCCAAGGAGTAATCAATAAAGGCCGAATTTCCCGTCGGCTCTTTTGTAGATGACGCGCATTTTGGCGTCGATATCGTTAAATACATAAAACTGCATATCGCTGGCTTTTAGCTTTTCAAGCGCCTCTTCCACTTCGAGCGGTTTGTAAAGCTCAAGCTCCATAGGCACGATCTCGTCGACACCCTCGATGGACTCCTCGCCTATGCGAGCGCGGACCTCTTTACCGTCGTCTTTGCCTTTGACGGTCGTCATCTTGTCATGCTCTCTACGCAAAACCTTAGCCGCGCGGTCTATCGCAAGGTCGATAGCAGCGTAAAGGTCCTTGTCTTTTTGGCGGATGACTATCGTGTCTTTGCGCGCCATATTTAGAGCAAATTCAGCGCTAAAGCCCTTTTTGCCCTGTTTTTCGTCGGCTGAGACGACGCATCTGCCTGAAATGATGTCGAGGTTGTATCTAGCAAGCGACTCGAAGGCATTTTGGATGTAGCTTTTGATCGGTTCGGTAAGCTCGAACTGCTTTCCTACAATGCTTATGTTCATTGCAAACTCCTTTTTAGAAAGTGAATCGATTATAACACAACCAAGCTGAAATCACATATAAGTTAAAAATTTTATAAAATTTTAAAGTTTCTGAAGCGTTCGCTTGTGAAAAGCTATCGGGTTTGGGGTTTTCATTTTATCTCGGTCGCTCTCATCGTAGCCGTAGCTTTTGACGAAAACGTCGAGCATGACGGTGCCTGCACTCTCTTTGCTTTGTACGGGTATGCCAGCACAAGTACCGATATCTCCAAAATACGTTATATCCACCTCGTAGGTGAGGATAGGATTCGCGTCGTTTTTGAAATTTCCTTTTACGCTAGGTAGGCAGCCTTTGCTTTTGAAGTCGTGATTTAAAATTTCAAGCACCGCATACTCGGTCGCACCTTGTGCTAGAAGCTCGGCTTGCTCTCTTAGGTAAATTTCGCTCGTTTGCCTTGATGTGGTATTTGACAGCGATAGTGCGAGCATGCAAAGAGAGGAGGTCACGACTACGAAAAATATCGCGGCAAGCAGGCTAAATCCACGTCTCATCAGTATATTGCCTTTGTTTTACAGATAGTCGCTTCGGAATTTTCAGCTTTTATACAAAGCTTTAGGGCTATGACTCCGTTTTGCTCTATAAAGTTAAAGCGAGTTACGTGGCTGGCGAGCGTAGCTTTTGGGGTATTTTGGCTATCATATTTTTCACCCATCCACGGGCGATAGTTGTAGTGAAGTATGAGGTCGAAGTCACCTTGCGCGGAATTTTCTCCCGTGCTGATAGCGTAAGCCGTATATGCCAAGTGATACTGCTCCGAGACCCTCTTGCCGTCATAGTTTGAGATATTAAGAGTAGTGCCGTCCTTGACGCTGGCTCTTGCGACATCAAGTTCGCCGTTTCTTATAGTAGGCTGATAGCCAAATGATTTTTCTACATCGTAGGCGATCCCTTTAAAGACGACCGCCACTCCGCCGTTATCTTTCGTGAAATCCACCTTGCCGTCCGTAAGGTCGCTAAACATCTGCCTAGCCGTTTGATCGCTGCCATCAACCTTGCTATACACATCAAATTTACTTCTCGGAGAGACCAGTCCGTTTGCCGCCGAGCTGATGGACAGATCGGCTAGTCCGCTATAAATGCCGGCGGCAAAAGCCTCGTAAGAGTAGGTGATAAATTCTAAAACCGTATAGTCAAAATTTACATTCTCATCATTGAGCGCTAGATATGTATTGTCCGGCTTCCTGGCGATGACGCTCTCTTTTATACGGTATCCCAGTCGTTTTGAAATTTGCTCCAGCACCAGCTCGGTTTGAGTCTCTAAGGAATTTATGATCTTACTTTGCGAGTAGTTTTTATAGACGTTA
The DNA here is from genome assembly GCF_013372125.1 of Campylobacter curvus. Taxonomy (NCBI): domain Bacteria; kingdom Pseudomonadati; phylum Campylobacterota; class Epsilonproteobacteria; order Campylobacterales; family Campylobacteraceae; genus Campylobacter; species Campylobacter curvus. The sequence goes on from NZ_CP053826.1 coordinate 722,462, forward strand.
AAGAGCATGTCTAGCGTCATCAATGCGATGATGCCAAGGATCACGATAACTAATATGAGCTCCACAAGCGTAAAAGCTTTTCGCATCAACGCCACACTTTGGTTATCAAAAACCCGCTATCGCCGATGTTTGCCACAAAGCCTTGAAGGGTAACGTTCGTTTGAGTCTCTCTATTATCGCCGTAAGATAGTGCGTTTATGACGACCTCTTTTATGTCCTTTGACGAGGCGTCTTTGAATACTTCATTTGGTTTGTTTTTTTCTATTACGACCGAGTATAGCGACTTTACGACATAGTCGCGCTTTAGCTTTATGCCCTTGTCTTTGTCATAGTTTATCGTCAGCTCTTTGGTCGCAAAGTCATCTATACTTTTTTTGGAGATATATTCTTCATTGTTACCGGTCGTAGACGACTTGTCGATGTTGCCTCTTCTGGTTAAGTTATAAAATATCCTGCGTCCATCGCCATTTAGTCCAAATTTCTCATAAAAGGTAGGCTCGTCTATATCGCCACCCTCATAAACTCTAGGAGACAGAGCGCCGTTACTAGTCTTTACCGTCTCTTTGCTAAAAGGAGCTTTTAGGATCAAGGACATATAGGTTTTGGCGTTCATGATGCTTTCTTGCGTCATCGCCTTTGCGTTCGTTTGCGATGTGAGCTTCATCACAAGCGGTAGGCTGAGGCTGACGATAGCTACGATGACGATAGAGAGTATGAGCTCTATCAATGAAAATCCGCGTCTTTTTACCATTCTATTCTTCTGTTCGTTTTATCGTCTAAATTTTTAAGATCACTGCCACCTATTATCTCGCCCACTTCGTCTCGTTTGCCATCGGGCCTCAAAGCCTTGCCGGCCCATTTGCCTTTATCTATAAATTTCACGTTAAAGTCGCTCGTAGTGGCTTTTTCGTCGAAAGCATCGTGTATCAGCCACTGCGGCGCGGTCATTTTTATCAGATCCATCGTCGCACGAGTGTTTCGTAAAATTATACTCTCTTTGCCGCTAGCTATTTTAGGCACGGCCGTAGACGCAAGATCTTTGCGCTCAATGCTACTATTTGCGGCCGATTCGTATTTGCTCACGTAGCCCTTGTTCGTATCGTGAAGCGGATTTACATGCCATGAAGTAGTGCTTGGCATTTTCTCCCATGAGCTGCCATAGCCCGTCGAGACATAGTCTGCGCTGCAGTTGTCACAATAAACCCCATAGTAGACATCGGCATCAAAGCCGCTCTTTGGCCCTTCGTAATACGGTGCATAAACGCGTCCGTAGTAGAATTTTGCGGACGTGAGATTAGCCGTGGCAGGCTTGGTGTAGGTCGCACCTTTGACGCCATCGGTGTCATATATGTTTTGAAAGTTGAATATATCGCTTGTAGCCTTGAAAGGATTTTTGGCTAAATTCGTGAGCCTTGCGAAGTTGAATAAAATTCTGTTTTGCGCGATACCATCCTTAAACCCATCGGCAGCGACTTCGTAAGATCCGTCGTTTGCCGCAACGCCTGCTGATTTTTTGGCTGCAGAGATACTATCGCTAAAAAATAGTATCTCGTCGTTTAGCCTTTTCTTTCCGTTGTCGTCGTCTGTAAGAGCGGCTGATTTGTTGTCGGTGTAGTCTTTGATTATCTTATCCGTGCTGATCGTAAATTTGGCATTTTTCGAGTAGCAGCCTTTTGAATAAAGCCTTGCCGTTTTATCGTTGCCTAGCCTTGCTGTGAGGTCAAAGCTCGCGGCAGCCGCCATATCAGCGCTATTTGAGAGATAGGTCATATTATTGCCAAAGTCTGAAATTTTAAAGTCGCTTATAAGCAAATCTTTTGGTAAAAATTTAAACGTAGGCGTTTTTAGAGCGATGTTGCAACCTATCTTACCGCTGGCGTCTTTGGTGGCAGTATCGCTACCTACTATGCAGTCGCCGTTTGCCTGATCGACAGCCGTATATGAGCCGTCTATGACTATGAGTTTCGCATCGCCTATGTCAGGGTAGAAAAAGCTGTCGTCACTCGCTTTGGCAGCGCCTTTTATATTGCGTTTTAGTGAGCCTACCGCGGTATTGCTGTTTGTAAATTCCGCTTTCAAAAGATTTGAAACAAGCTCTTTTTTTAGACTTTCGCTGATGACGCATGTGCTTGGCAGCTCAGGGAGGAACGAAACTATATTGTTACCGGAGGTTTCAAGCAGGCTAGTGTATCCTTTTGCGGCTTGATTTTTAGCGTCGGTAGCTATGAGTCCGACATTTTTATATCCAAGACCGCCGGTGAGGCTAAGTGGTAGTGAAGCGGTCTTTTTTTGCGTATCATAAAGCTTAAATTCCTTTGGTCTGACGGCAAAAGGATCGTAGCTTTCGCAAGATGTTTTTACATTGTGGTTGATCGGATCTGTGTAGTAAAGCTTTACGTGTAAAGATGTATATGGCTTTTCTATCGTTATATCTTTTATCTTGGCTACGCTTTGCGTGCTTGTGAATGTGGCTTTTCTTATCGGGGCAGCTCCTGCGATCAAAGACTCGTCAGAGGTGCATTGATCCACTATCTTTACGTCAAGCTCGACATCGTCTTCGGCCTGGGTTATCTTGCCGCCTTTGGTATGGACTATGTTTAGATCAAAAGGTTTATTTGCAAGCTGGGTGTATATGTTTAGCTTATCGGTATCTTTTGGGTCGGCAACGGTGGTAGGTATGAAATCATGAGGATTTTGATCTTTTATTATTTTTAGGGCGTATTCTATTTGCTCGCATTTCTTGATAGCGCCGTTATATTCTAGTTTTATGCTCTTGTTTGAAAATTTTGCCAGATATCCGGTTTCTTCAAATTTATTTTTAAGCGTAAGATCGTATTGTATGAACGCCTTGTTGTTTTTTGCTAAATTTCCGCCTGAGCCGCTACTGGCATTTTGTCCTACAAAAAACTGCAGATCTTTGCCTATACGCTTTTGAAGTCCGCTGTTATCATTTACTTTGTCACTAGCACTTATACTAAATCCCCCGCTCGCATACGGTTTTACGTATGTTGAATTTGGTGAGTATGTACCTGTTTTATCGCTTATATTCGTGCTTATCGAGATATTTTCGGCAGTTTCGTTTCCTTGATTTAGTATAGTTACTTGTGATCTTAGGGTATCTCCCTCTTTTGCCGGCGTAGGAGCTCCCGAGCCTTTTTTTGCCAGCTCTTTAAAGCCACCACCGTCTTTTGATTGTAACAAGATTTTCTCGTCATAACAAACGTGAGGTATATATACATCAGTCGAAAAGGCAACGAAGCTGATATTTGCCCTATCACCCAGTATGGTTACCCCGTTTTGGATAACGTTTGCTTGCAGTGCTACCTCAGCTTCATATTGTCTATTTGTTATGTGATTTGATATATCGTATGTATCAAGATCCATTTGGTTATTATATTTTTTATTGCCATCTACATAATTGCCAAATTTTGTTATGGTTGAGTTAAATTGACCGCCTGCAGGGTTATTAGCGGATGTTACCACTTCGTATCTGCCACCTTTTTTGATCATTATGTTTTCGCTGTTGACTTCTTTTTTTGCACCAAATGCTAAAACAGTCAAGCTTGATTTTATGTCCCCGTTACTAGGTGTATAAAAGCCGTCGAATTTTACTTTTGTTTCTTTGACGCCTATATTATGAATAGGCGCTAATATATATAGTCCGTCAAATACGGTTACATTTTTTGCTTTTGCCTTTGTATCGTCTTTCAAGTCATATACTACGACCAAACTCCAGCCACCATAGTGTCCAGAAAAGGCGTAGCCATTGTATCCACCAAGCCAATCTCCGTCACGAAACATCCTTATGCCACCAGGCTGACCCTCTGATGATTTAATATTACCGGCACTAAATGTGGCATTATTAAGAACCAGATCCCCCATACTTTGTATGATGCTTGTTACATCATAGCTCGTATGATACATGAATTGCATACCTTTTCTAGTAAATGAGCCATACCATCTAGTATCGGTCTGCGATGCCGTAAAATCATAATATTTGCCATCCGGTGTTCCAAATTTTATTTTATTGAAGTCTTTTATGAGGTTAAAAAATGTAGTTGTTAGGCTTGCTTGACTTGGATTTCCTTGCCAGCTGCTAGACGACATACCTCCGGCCCAGTATAGTCTAGCAAATACTACGTCTTTTGCTTTTATATCTACTGCAACCTCTTGTCCGTTTTGATTTTTAGGCTTACTAAAGTTAAATTTTGCATACGATGAATTCGTTTGATATTTTGGGTTTTCTTTTAAGAATCTAACGTCTGTGAGTGAGCTCACATATATATCCCTCCTGCTTGGTTCGTAATTAAATCCACCATTTTTAGGCACAGATATCGTAGCTCCTATGACTTCTATATCGCCATTTATTCTTCTTGTTTTGCTGGCATCTCTTGGTGTAAGGCTTTCGTAGTCCTTAAGGTCTGTAAAACCAAGCTCTCCTTGGTAGTCTTTTCTTACTATATTGTGAGATAGACCATTTAAGTCATTGACTGCAAAAAGCGTCTGGCTTAAAATAAGCGTAAGCGTAAGTGTCTTTAAAATTCTCATTTTTGTAGCTTCTTTACTGCGCTAAAGCGTCCGACTTCTTTAGCGCTTATGAAATTTTATTTTTGTATAAAATTTTCTATCGGTTCGGCTTGTCCGTATTGCGGATACGCCCCAACATCCAAAACCACCTGTGACAGCGTCATATTGTCCATATTGCAAACTATCGGCGCGACAAAATTTACCGTTGATTTCTCAAGAGGCAAAGATACGACTATGATGTTGTAAATTCTAAGCTGGCTCGTGTCTTTTATATCCATCAGCTCCTCATAGTAGCTAGGGATGTCGAATTCATAGCTTCTAAGTGCGAAAGGGTTTATCATCGTAAATGAAGTTTCGTCATCTTTGCTTTGTAATTTTACAAAAAATTTATCAAGCTCTATGAGTTCCATCGTTTTTATGTGCTCAAAGCCTAATATAGGGCTTTTTACGCTAAATGTCATACCTTCTCCTTTTCTAAATTTGGGGCATTTTACCATTTTTTAAATAAAAATACAAAAAATGATAAATTTATGTAAATTTAGGCAAAAATAATGGCAAAAAATGTAAAATACCAAAATCAAAATTCTTAAGGAAAAATATGCGTAAAATTTCAAAATTTATTGCGACTTTGGGCTTTATCGTTTTGATCGGCGGATGTGCTGAAAAATACACCGAACTATACAACCTCACGCCTGATGAGTGGTACGCGCAAATAATAACCGATATCAAAGACAGCGATCTTGAAGCGGCAGATAAACACTATACTTCGATGGCTAGCGAGCACGTAGCCAGTCCGCTTTTGGAGCAAATTTTGCTCATTTTGGCTCAGGCTCACGTAAATGAAGAAGAGTATCTTTTAGCCAACCACTATCTTGACGAATACATAAAAAGATACGGCGACGGCGGTCCTAAGACGGAATTTGCCCAATACCTTAAAATAAAGGCGAATTTCGACTCTTTCTCTCAGCCAAATCGCAACCAAAAACTCATGGAAGACAGCGTCAAAGAGATAGAAAAATTTCTTTACATGTATCCAAATACGGAATTTAGACCACTCATCGAAACTATGCTGATAAAATTCAAGCTCTCGCTTTACTATCTAAATATACAGATCGAGGATCTATATAAGCGCACCGGACGTGACGTATCGGCTGAAATTTACAAGGAAAGAGTCGAGTCGTCGCCTCTAAAAGATGCCGACCTCATCAAACCTGACGTGGCTTGGTATAGAAAAATATTCGAATAGGAGCGATCTTGCAAATAAATGAAAACAAAATTTTACCTACCGAGATCCCGATAATCGTCGAAGACGAGCTATTTTTGTATCCTTTTATGATAACGCCGCTTTTTTTGAGCGATGAGGAAAATTTACACGCGCTTGACCTTGCCGTGCAGCGAGAGACCTCGGTCTTGGTCGTGCCCTCAAAACCGCAACAAGACGGTGCACGCGACTTTAACAGCATATATGACGCCGGTGTCATCGGCACGATAATGCGCCGAGTGCCGCTACCAGACGGACGAGTAAAAATTTTATTTCAGGGCATCGACAAGGGTCGCATTGTAAAGCAAACCGGCGTAAATCCTCTGCGCGGAGTCGTCGACATGCTACATGTGAAGCGACCTTCGCAGGTAAAGACGGACGCGCTCATCGTGGTTTTACGCGAGAAGGTCAGGGAGCTGGCGCAGTTTAGCCATTTTTTCCCGCCCGATCTTTTAAAGACTATCGAGGAAAGTGCCGAAGCGACTCGTGTGTGCGATCTCGTATCAAGCGCCTTGCGCTTAAAAAAACAGATAGCTTATAGCTTTTTTATAGAGGAGAATTTAGAGCAACGCCTCTTAAAGCTCATCGACTACGTGATCGAGGAGATCGAAGCCAATAAGCTGCAAAAAGAGATAAAAAACAAGGTTCATTCAAAGATAGATAAGACCAATAAAGAGTATTTTTTAAAAGAGCAGCTAAAGCAAATTCAAGCCGAACTTGGCGGTGATAGTAGCCGCGAGGAGGAGATAGAGGAGTATCGCAAAAAGCTCGAGGCTAAGAAAAAATTTATGGGTGAGGATGCCTATAAGGAGATAAAAAAACAAATCGATAAGCTAAGCAGGATGCACCCTGACTCGGCTGATGCGAATACCATCCAAGGCTATCTCGACTGGGTTGTCGAGGTGCCGTTTGAAAACGTAGCCAAGAAAAAGTCATCTATCGCCGAAGTCTCAAAGCATCTAAACGCCGATCATTATAGCCTAGAAAAGCCAAAGGAGCGTATAGAGGAGTATTTTGCGCTTCGTGAGCTACTTGAGCTTAGGGGCATCAGTGAAAAGATAAACAACGGAGCGATCTTATGCTTTGCGGGGCCTCCGGGAGTCGGTAAAACGAGCCTTGCAAATTCTATCGCTAAAGCGTTAAAGCGCGAGCTGGTGCGTATAGCCTTGGGCGGACTTGAAGATGTGAACGAGCTTCGCGGTCATAGGCGCACCTACATCGGAGCGATGCCAGGACGCATAGTGCAGGGACTCATCGAAGCCAAGCAGATGAATCCTGTCGTCGTGCTAGATGAGATAGACAAGGTCGGTAGGAGCTACCGAGGCGATCCGACTGCCGTTTTGCTCGAGATATTAGACCCTGAGCAAAATAATAAATTCAGAGATTATTATCTAAATTTCAATATCGATCTTAGCAAGGTGATATTCATAGCCACCGCAAACGACGTGAGTACCATACCGGCTGCACTTCGCGATAGGATGGAATTTATCCAGCTAAGCTCATATACGCCGCAGGAGAAATTCGAGATAGCTAAAAAATATCTCGTGCCCCAAGAACTCAAAAAGCACGGGCTAAGGCTAAGCGACGTTAGTATAAATAAAGATGCGCTCGAGCTCATCATAAGCGACTACACACGCGAAAGCGGAGTGCGAAATTTACGCCGTAGGATAGCTGACATCTTGCGAAAAGTCGCCAAAAATATCCTGACTAAAAAAAGTGAAAGCAAGGTCGTGATCACGGCTAAAAATTTAAAAGAATTTTTAGAAAAGAAAGTCTATGAGATAGAGCCGGCCGATAAGAAAGATCAGATAGGGCAGGTAAATGGCCTGGCATGGACTAGCGTAGGCGGTGATGTGCTGAGGATCGAAGCCATACGCATACAAGGCAAAGGCGGCATGCAGATCACGGGGCAGCTGGGCGATGTGATGAAGGAGAGTGCTCAGATCGCATTTAGCGTGGTCAAGGTGCTGATAGATAATAAAAAGCTCAAAGTGCCGATGAACATCGTGCCAAAATTTGACGATGATAAAAGAAAGCTCGAACCTAGCGACGTTTATCGTAGGTTTGATCTGCATCTTCACGTGCCGGAGGGCGCTACGCCAAAGGATGGACCAAGTGCTGGTATAACGATGGTGACGGCGATCGCGTCGATATTAACAGACATCAAGGTCAGGCATGACGTGGCAATGACCGGCGAGATCACTTTAAGCGGAAAGGTGCTACCGATAGGCGGACTAAAAGAAAAGCTCATAGCAGCGCATAAAGCAGGCATAAAAACCGCTCTCATACCGCGCAAAAACTACGACCGCGATCTTGACGACATACCTCAAGAGGTAAAAAAAGATATGAAAATAATCGCAGTCGATACGATAGACGAAGTACTCAAAAACGCACTTGTAAAATAATCTCAAAGTCGGCATAGCACCGACTTTGACTGCATGAAATCAAGACCTTATTGTTTGATGATTATAAAACTTTATAGATACTTAAGTTATTGCTATATAATATTTTGATATTAGTTATTGATATAAAAAATAAATGTGTTAAGGAGAAAAAATGACATTGGAATATATAGGTATTTATCTTGGTGAGGCCTTGGAGTGTCTAGATAGCGCAGGTGCAGAGCTTGTCAAATACAAAAATGAATCTCAAAATGATGAAAAAGCTTGAGATAGAGGAGCTTTTGTTTGTAGTTTCAAAAAGTATAATCGAGTTATGGAGGGCTCGAGAAATTTTATATGAGAGAAAACCCGATTTAAAGCAAAATTTTAAAAAAGAATTTGATGCTAATCTGAAAAAATACGAGGAACTAAGCAAAATTTCACAAGCGGCGCAAAAGCTAGAGCAAGATGGCAAACTAAAAGAGGCTGGTAAAAAATATGAAAAGCTTTTGAAAAGATCAAATTTTAGACATTTTACACTGGTAGCGCAAGCGGGGCTTTATAGATGCAGTAAAAAGTGAGAGCCTAGCCCGAATGGACTAAGCTTTTTTGGATCATATCCCTTCAAAAGGGTTTGTAACTACGTCTTTGCGATCGACTATGTAAGGTATTATCGCTGCGTGGCGTGCTCTTTTGATCGCTTTTTCTACCATTTCTTGGTATTTTTTAGATGTGCCGGTTAGGCGTCTTGGCATGATCTTAAATCTCTCTGACAAGCAGTACTTCAAAAGCGAAGTATCTTTGTAATCGATAAAATCTATCTTTGCCTCTGTGTATTTGCAGTATTTGCGTGAATATTTTCTTTTTTCTGCCATTTTTGATCCTTAATTAAAACGGTATTGTGTCGTCGCTCTCGTATTTGTCGGCGTCGACATTGATATCAGGGACTTTGTCATCATAATATTCTTCGGTTTTTTTAGCGGATTGCTGGTTTTGCGGTCGCTGTTGGGAATTTTGATTATAGCCGCCGCTTTGCGCGTTATAGCCGCTATTATTGTAGCTTGATTGATTGTATCCGCCTTGCGAATATCCGCCACCTTGATTATTTTGATTATATCCACCTTGCTGAGAGTTGCCGCCACCTAGCATCTCCATATTTTCTACGCTTATGGAGTGTTTGCTACGATTTTGTCCGTTGTTGTCGGTCCATTGATCAAATTTCAATCTACCTTCGACGAGCAGCTTCGAGCCTTTGTTTAGGTACTGGTTTGCTATCTCAGCTTGCTTTCCAAAAAAAGTGATGTCAATAAAGCAAGTCTCTTCGCGTTTCTCGCCATTAACGCTAAATTTACGTGTGACGGCGATACCTGAGTTGCCGATAGCCGAGCCGCTAGTAGTGTATCTAAGCTCGATATCTCTGGTTAAATTTCCGACTAAAACTACTCTATTGAACATTTTTTATCCTTGATTATTCTTCCGAGAAGGTTTGCTCTTCTATCTTTTCCGCCTTGGGCTCACGTGGAGCTCTCGGCTCTCTAGGCTCGCGAGGTTCTTTTTTGATAGTTTGCTTGATGCCCTTGCAAAGTCTCTCCCACGCTGCGATCTCTCTTTTATTCTCGTACTTGACACTTAAGAATCTAATGATATCTTCAGTGATCCTTATGTTTCTAGTAAGCTCTGCCAAAAGTGCAGGTGGCGCTTTGTAGTAAATGACGAAATACGTTCCGCGCTCGTATTTTTTGATGGTATATGCAAGTTTTCTTGTGCCCATCTCTACGACAGTCGCGATCTCGCCGCCATTTTTGGTGATAACTTCTTTCACGAAGTCGACTTTCGCTTTAACTTCTTCTTCAGTCAATGTAGGCTTAAGAATGAATAAAAGCTCGTAATGTTTCATTGATTCTCCTTATGGGTATTAAGCTCGCTGTGCGAGCAAGGATGCTTTAAGCGAGTGCTGATTATAGCTTCATTTTACTTAATGTTTGCTGTTGATATTAAATTCTGCAAGTTTAAAATAGCGGCCAAGATAAACGAATTTTTGTCTATTTTAGGGTTTGTTTTTAGCTCTAGCTCGGCTAAATTTAAAGCGGTAAAAATTTGCCTGTAAGCCTTTAAATTTAAAGACAAACTTTGCGTTTTTAGCATATTTGCGATATTTGGCGGAGGCGCATAGCCGATAGCGTCTTTTACGTCGAATTTCCCGTTGATCTTGATATATAAATGAAGCTTGAATAGCCTAAAAAACGCTTTATAAAGCGAATTCAGAAGTAAAATTTCATTAAAGCTGGGATCTTGCTCATATGCGAAAAAATCCCCCCTTATATCCTTAAGGCTTATAAATTTGTTGAAAAAATCGTCGAAATTCACGGCTCCAAGCCCGAAAACCAGCCTCCTGACATCGTCTTGTTCGATATGCATGTCTAAGCTTACAAGCTTGTTTAGCTCGCTTGCGGCAAGATATAAATTTTCATTATGTATGAAATATAGCTCGTAAAGTGCGTTTTTCGTGATGTTTAGAGCGATCTTGCCGGCTTGTCTGCTTAGTAGCATCACAGCTTCGTCAGGGTTTGAGGGCTTAAAAAATCTCGCGAAATTTGGCTCGAAAATTTTTTGCACCTCGAGTGCGAGCTTCATGTCCGCTTCGTAAAATTCAAACAAAAAGCAGTTATTTGCGTCTTTTTGACATGCCGCTACGAGCTCTTTTAGCTCTTTGCCGGGTATCCTTTTATCGCTTTTTATGTGAAGCACGTTTTTGCCGCCAAAGAGCGACGGCTCACTGATGTGAGCTTTGGTCCTGGCAAAGTCATACTCGTCAAAATAGACGCTTAGCACGTTTGCGTCGCTAGCACAATATAAATTTAAAATTTCCTTGCCGTAAAGCTCGATCTGGTATTCATCCGCACCAAAGAGTAAAAAATAATTTCTCACATTGCCGTTTGCAAGGATATTTTCTAGCTCTTTTCTATACATCAAATTCTCTTTTCGAGCTTGCAAACGACCTTGCCGATTATCTTTGCCGAGGCTATATCGGCCTCTTTGATCTCGACCAAGACCCTTTGTAGGAGCTCGCAGGTGTAGCCCGCGATGAAAATTCTAGCACCCACGAACTCATCGTCTAGCTTTGCTACTAGGATATTTTGATTTTCACTGATATAGCAAATGACCTGTTTGCCGATATTCTCACTCGCCCAGCGTGCAAATTTCCTATCCATGAAATCAAACGCGACCTTATCGGCCTCTCTTTCAAGCTCACTCAAATTTGAGCAGGTGCTTTCGATATTTAGGAGCAAAAAGTTATAAAGCTTCTCGTCTTTGGCTAAATTTGCCTTTAAAAGGCGGTGCAAGATGAGGTCTGAGTAGCGTCTGATCGGGCTAGTGAAGTGCGTATATCTGTCAAATCCAAGTCCGAAGTGGCCTAAATTTTCACTTGCATATTCGGCCTTTTTCTGCGCTTTTATGATGAGCTTGTCTATCTCCTCGCGGTTGCCGATAGCTTGGGCTTTGGCTTGTATCTTTCGTATCAAATTCGCAAGATCGTTTTCATAAACGAAGTCAAGCCCGAGCGCAGCCAGATCGTTTAAAAGATTGTCTATTTTTTTTAGATCTGGTGCGGCGTGATTTCTAAAGACGCCCTTTTTTATGCGTTTTGCGGCGGCTTTGTTGGCCAGTAGCATACAGTCCTCGACTAGCCTGTGCGAGTCTGAGTCGCTCTCGTAGCGCGTAGCTGAAATTTTGCCGTTTTCATCCAGGCTCATCCTGAGCTCTTGCGTGTGAAAGTCAAATGCGTGCACGAGGCGCTTTTTGCGAAGTTTAGTCGTGACCGCAAAGAGTGGCTTTATCCACGAAATTTCGCTCTTTCGTCTACCCTCTAAAATCTCATCGACCTCATCGTAGTTAAAGCGCTTTTTTGAAACGATGATCGCCTCGAAAAGCTCCTCTTTCGTCACGTTTAGCTCGCTATCAAGTGAAATTTTAAAGCAAAACGCAAGGCGCGGGGCGTTTGGCTTAAGCGAGCATATATTTTCGCTCAGCGCTCGCGGCAGCATCGGTATGGCCTTGTGCGGAAAATATATAGAAAAGCCGCGTTTTTTAGCCTCGCTGTCTATGGCGCAGTAGGCGCTCACGTATTCGCTCACATCGGCGATCGCGACGTAAATTTTGAGGTTTCGCTCGTCAAAATATATCGCATCGTCAAAGTCTTTGGCATCGATCGGATCTATCGTGCAAAATTCTAAATTTCGCAGATCCACGCGGTTTGGATACATGCTAGGATCTATTTCATCTCCCCAAGCGCTCGCCTCAAGCTCGCAAGCATCGCTAAATTTATCATTTTTGTTGTATAGGGCGAGTGAAATTTTCTCATCGCTGAAAGGATCGTTTATGTTGCCTAAAACTTCGACTATTTCGTTGTTTAGGTTATTTATCTTTAAAAGTGTCCCGATAGGAAGCGCTTTTAGGCTTTTTTGACTGGCTTTTAGCGCCAGGCTGAGTCCCGTCTTTAAATTTACGCCAAGCACAGCCGCACCAAAGTGCTTCGTATAAACGACGCTGGTTTCGTTGGCTAGCTTTAGGCTCATGACGACCTTAGCGCTTTGACGCTTTTTTTTAAGCGGTAGCAGCTTTGCCAGCACGATGTCGCCAAAGTGCGCGTTGTTTAAATTTTTATTTTCTATGATGATGTCTTGTTTGAAGCGCTTGTCAAACGGCATCAAAAAGCCAGTGCCATTCGCACTGATGTCTAGTTTGCCGCAGACAAAGCCGTTGTTTAGGTAAAATTTATCTTTATGTAAGCTCGCGGCGCCTAAATTTAAGAGGTTTCGTAAAACCTCTTTGCTCTCGCTGTTTATCTCTTTCTCTTTTACGCCGCTTAGCAGGGCAGTGAGAAATTCCTTCACAGATTGTCTTTGACTTTCGCCGTCGCCATTAAAAATGTATCGTGTCCAAAGCCGTATTCATCAAGAAGTGGAAGTGTGTTTTGTATGCTCACGTCATCAAGCTGATTAAATATATTCACAGCCGTTTTTATGACCTTCAGCGCCTTTGCGTATTCTTTTATGTGTTCCGGAGCTTCCTCCGGGTCGTTTGAGTAGAGGATGGAGTTTATGAGCTCGGTCTCTAGATTCCACTGTTCGAAAATTTTAGCCGTGACCTCTTCGTTGGTGATCTCTAAAAATTCCGTCTCAAGTAGTGCCAGATCGCTTGGATAGACGATATTTTTCAGTCTTGATTTAAATTCCTCGTCCTCGTTATATTCTGTCAGCTCGTGCGCCAAGACGATCTTGCCGATCTCTAGCATAAAGGAAGCCGGAGATAAGATTTCAAGGCTTTTTGGCTTGATTTTTGAGTACCAGTTATACATCAGTGCGTTTTGGATAGTGGAAATATTTAAAAAATCTTGCGCTGTGATACCGTATGGTTCTAAATTTATCGAAAAGCTTTTCTTGATAGTGCTTGAAAGTGCGAAACCTCGTATCGTCGCCATACCAAAAAGCGAAATAGCGCGCGCAACGGTCGTGATCTCCTGAGAAAATCCATATAAAGGCGAATTTGCCGAACGCAAGATATTTGCCGTAAGCATCGGGTCTTTTTCGACGACTTTGGTTAGGTCGCTTATGGAGCTGTTTTCGTCCGCATGTAGCCTCTGGATCTGGATGACCGTGTCGTCAAGTGGCGGTAGGGCTTTGATCTTTTTATATATAGAGTCGTTCATTATGCTAACTTTCTGTATTAAAATTTGGGCCATTTTACCAAAATTGGCTTTTTATAAAACTTAAACCGCCTTTTTGCCATTTCAGCGACATTTGAGTTCATGAGGTGTATAATTTCCCGAAATTTTATTATTAGGGGTAAAAAATGGCAGTAAATATCTACTATGACAAAGATTGTGATCTTAGCCTCATACAAAGTAAAAAAGTCGCTATCGTCGGCTTTGGCTCGCAAGGACACGCGCACGCGGAAAATTTACGCGACAGCGGCGTAAAGGTCGTGATCGGTCTCGCAAAAGGCGGTAAAAGCTGGGCAAAGGCCGAGGCTAAGGGCTTTGATGTAAAGATCGTCAGCGAAGCTACGAAAGACGCTGATGTCGTTATGATCCTCACACCAGACGAGTTTCAGTCTGAAATTTATAAAAAAGAGATCGAGCCAAATTTAAAAGACGGCGCAGCTATCGCATTTGGCCACGGCTTTAACGTGCATTTTGGTCAGATCAAAGCTCCTAAAAATATAGACGTCATCATGATCGCTCCAAAAGCGCCCGGACACACCGTCAGGAGCGAATTCGTCCGCGGTGGCGGCATCCCTGATCTCATCGCCGTCGAGCAAGATGCCAGCGGGCAGGCCAAGCAAATCGCTCTAAGCTATGCAAGCGCGATAGGTGGAGGTAGAACAGGCATCATCGAGACTACTTTTAAAGACGAGACCGAGACCGATCTTTTTGGCGAGCAGGCTGTGCTTTGCGGTGGGCTTTGCGCTCTTGTAAATGCAGGATTTGAGACGCTAGTTGAGGCCGGATATGAGCCTGAGATGGCGTATTTTGAGTGCCTCCATGAGCTAAAACTCATCGTCGATCTGATGTATCAAGGTGGCATGGCTGACATGCGCTACTCTATCTCAAACACCGCAGAATACGGTGACTACGTGAGCGGTGGACGTGTCGTAGGCGAAGAGAGCAAAAGAGCGATGAAAGAGATTTTAAAAGAGATACAAAACGGCAAATTTGCAAAAGACTTCATACTTGAAAGAAAAGCCGGATATGTGAGGATGAACGCAGAGCGCGGCATCGCGGAGCGTTCGCTACTAAATCAAACCGGTAAAAAACTACGCGCGATGATGCCTTGGATAAGTGCCGGCAAACTCGTAGATCAAAACAAAAACTAAAATTTTGAGCGAAAAAAAAGCTACGAAAAAGCACCCTTCAAAGCCTAAAAAAGGGCGCTCTTTAAATAAAATTTATGCAGGTGTAACGTTACTTGCCGTTCTTTTGGTGATGACGCTTACAGTAGCCTTAAATAGCGTAAATAAAAACACTCCGCAAGTCCATACGACGCCGCAAATAGTGCAAAATACGCACGAAAACAGAGCAGCTCCCGTAACAAAAAGCGCCCCCGTGGTCAAAAAAGAGTATGAGAGGCGAAAATATCCGCTGAAATTTGACGAGGATGAAAATTTAAGTCAAATTTTTGCAAATTCCAAGAAAAAGGACGAATTCTCCGTCCCAAAAGAGAAAAAGCAAGAACATAAAAACGCCGAAAAAGAGTCTGTAAAAGCTGTGACCGAGCAAAGATCGGAGCAAAACGACACTAAGAATTTACTAGCGAATTTACCAAGCGCTATCGCTCAAAGTAGCGTCAAAAAGGATAAAAACGAGACTGCCGTTTTTGAGGCAAACGTATCTGCCAAAACCGAGCTAAACGCAAGCGTCGCGCCGATTTTGCAAAAAGATGAAAACAAAACTTTGCCCAAGGCTTCATCCACTCCTTTAAAAACGCAACACGATCAAGGTTTATTAGCCGGCAAATCCGAAAAACCAGAGCTAAAGTCACAAAAACCGGAGCCTAAAAAACAAGGCAAACAGAGCAAAAGACAAGAATTCAGCCCCGCTCCTTACGTGCCGACTAAAAAATTTAGCGGCAGGCCAAAGCTAGTCATAATAATCGACGACGTGGCAACGTATGAGCATGCGAGCATGATCCGCTCGACCGGGCTAAAGCTCACTCCGTCGATATTTCCTATGACCAAAGATCATCCAAATACCCCAAATATCGCAAGAGGGTTTGAATTTCACATGATACACTTGCCTATGCAGGCAAAGCACTTTGATCACCCCGAGATCGGCACTCTAAACACTAACGATAGCTTTGAGAGCATACTAAAAAGGATACGAAAGATACGCGCCGACTTCCCTCGCGCAGTCTATATGAATAATCACACCGGATCGAAATTTACGAGCGATTATGACGCGATGGATAAGGCTTACAGGGCGTTCATAAGCGAGAAATTCATCTTTATGGACAGCAAGACCATCAGCCATACTGTAGTTGCCGAGGTCGCCAGAAAATACTCGCAGCCATACATCTCGCGCGATATTTTTTTGGATGACGATCCGTCTCGCTCGGGAGTGCGCAGGCAGCTCGTAAATGCCGTAGAGCTGGCTAAAAAACGCTCTTACGCGATAGCTATCGGGCATCCAAAGAAAAATACCATAGACGTCATCAAAGAGAGCAAAGATACGATCTTGCGCGATGTCGACGTCGTTTATCTCAAAGAAATTTTATGAAATTTTTAGCTAGAGACGAGCTGCCCGCTTGTTTGATGCATCTTGAAAATACACCAAAAGGACTCTACGCGATCGGCGATGTCTCGCTTTTAAATTTACCAAAGGTCGCAGTCGTGGGTTCTAGAAAGGCGAGCGTTTATACTAAAGAGTGCGTGAGAGATCTTTGCACTAGACTGAAAAATGCCGGTGTTTGCGTCGTGAGCGGCGGAGCTATCGGAGTGGATATCGCTGCACATAAGGCCGCGATGCCCCTTACTATCGGTATCTTTGCAAGCGGACTTGATATCATCTACCCGCCCTCAAATGCAAAATTTATAAAAGAAATCTACGAAAATTCCTTGGCCCTTAGCGAATACGAAAACGGCGAGCCGCCGCTTGCTTATAGATTTTTAGAGCGCAACCGCATAGTAGTGGCGCTTTGCGAGGCGCTAGTCGTAGCTCAGGCCGACGTTAAAAGCGGCTCGATGCAAAGTGCGAGACTGGCCGGAGAGCTTGGCGTACCGGTGTTTGTCCTGCCTCAGCGCATCAACGAAAGCGGTGGTACGAATAAGCTTTTAAGCGAAGGCAAAGCCACGCTGATAAGCGACTACGACGAGTTTGCGGCGAAATTTGGCGATGTAAAATTCGCATCTTCAAGCGATGAAATTTTAGAATTTTGCAAAAACGGAGCGAGCTTGGACGATGCCTTATCGAAATTTGGCGATAAAATTTACGAATACGAGCTTCTTGGCAAGCTTGAGATATCAAATTTAAGAGTAAAAGCCCTATGAGCGAAAAATTTATGGCGATAGATGTCGGGCTAAAACGAGTAGGCGTGGCCTTTGGCACGGGCGGCATCGTCGTACCTCAAGAGCCGATTTTAAGGAAAAATCGCAACCAAGCAGCCCGCGAAGTGAGCACCAGAGTGCAAGAATACGGCGCAGATACGCTCGTCGTCGGAGTGCCAAAAGGTGGTAGTAGCGAAGAGGAGATGCGGCGTAGGATCGAGCATTTCGTATCGCTGCTTGAGACCTCGGTCAAGATAGTCTATCAAGATGAGGCGTTTAGTAGCTTTGAAGCGAGTGAAATTTACACCGATACCAAGCGCGACGGTAGGCTTGATAGCGTAGCTGCGATGCTGATTTTGAAGCGATATTTGGGCATTGCTTAGGCTAAATTTATCAAAGATCGGTTTGATCGTCAAGAAGAGCCGCTATCTGCGTTTCGCGCCCAGCTTCACGGCGTAGCACATATCAAGTACCGCCCTTAGCACGTCGTAGGTGTATGGCTGTCTTAAAATGATGACTTCGCCTGCGTTTTTATCGAAATTTTCATCATCCTCGCATATCGCGACGATGCAAAAATTTTTAAGCTTTTTAAATTTCAAAAGCTCCTCGAATTCCGCCTCGTCGTTTAAAAAAGCCTTGCTGATAAAGACGATATCCGGCTTAAAAATAGCGTCTGTGACGTGTCTTTTTAGGCTTTGGTAGTCGCTTGTGGATCTCACGTTTATGCCTACGAATTTTAGCTGATTTGAGAGGATGTGAAAGCCCGCCTCGTTCTCGTATGCGATGACGGCGCTATATTTTTTGATTACCTCGTTTTGAAGCTCGAGGCTGTTTTTGCCTCTGAAATTTCCCGCCAGTGTAGCTTTGATTTGTAGTAAAAATTCATTGCCTTTTGGAATCTCGATGCTGGCCTCGGCCGCCAGTGCGCACTCTTTGGCCTTATTTAAGAGTCGCTCGTCTGTTTGGCTCGGAGTTTTGTCGCACCTGATAGTCACGTTGAAATGTATCTGCGAGCTGCTGTAATTAACAAGCTTAAATCCGATCAAAATTTTGGCTTTGGTTTGCGAATATAAGAAAATTTTGGTCAAATTTTCGATAGCTTTTATAGTGTTTGTCGCGTCTATATCGTATCTGCGAGGATAGGACGGATCGTAGTCGAAGATGACGGCATTCGAGCTTTCTTTGGCGTCTTTATAGATCGCGTCCAAAAAGAAATTCATGAGTTCTAAAAAGTCGATATTTTGGCGTCTCATAGCACCAGCATCCCGTCGCCGTAGGAGTAAAAGCGATATCTCTCCTCTATCGCCGTTTTGTAGATCCGCATCGTCTCATCAAGGCCTATGAAGCTAGTAACTAGCATGATGAGCGTCGATTTTGGCAGATGAAAATTCGTCAGTAGGTAGTTTTGGCGGATCGGAGGGTTGTTTAAATTTAAAAACAGCTTGCAAAAGCCGCTCGCGTTTTTACTCCTTGCAAACTCCTCCACGCACCTAGTCACCGTCGTTCCGACGCCTAAAATTTTCTTATCGCTGTTTATCAGCTCTTGCGTATCTTGCGGGATCTCGTAAAATTCCGAGTGCATGACGTGGCTCCTGATATCCTCGCACTCGACACCCTTAAATGTCCCAGCACCCACGTGAAGCGTCAGATACGCACTCTCGTGCTTTGCCTTTATACGTTTAAGCATATCCTCGCTAAAGTGTAGGCTCGCAGTAGGAGCCGCGACTGCACCGCTATTAGCGGCGAAAATACTTTGATACCAGCTCTCGTCCTCTTTTTTGTCGGCTCTTTTTATGTATGGCGGAAGCGGGACGTGTCCGATCTTTTCAAGCTCTTTAAAAAGCATCGCAGTGTCTAATGGCACGCCATTTTTGCTAAATTTCACTATCCTGGTACCGTCGCTGTTTAGCTCTAAAATTTCAGCACTCACGCCATCTGCAAATTCTAAAATTTTGCCCGCGCTCACACGTCCTTTGACGTAGCAGCTGAATTTCGCATCGCCAAGAGGCTGGTTTAGCATCACTTCACAGGCACCGCCACTTTGCTTATGGCCTAAAACACGCGCTTTTATGACCTTCGTATCGTTAAAAACGACCGCAGTATCCTTGGGGATGAGCTCGCATAAGTCTTTAAATTTTAGATGCTCTATCTTGCCAGTTTGGCGAAAATACACGAGCAGTCGCGCCTGCTCTTTAGGCAGCACGGGCTCGTTGGCTATCAGCTCTTTAGGCAGGTCGTAGTCGTAGCTTGAGATGTCGTTTATGTCTTTATTTGTCTGCATCTTGTGCGTCAGGCTCGCTCTCGTCCTCGTCTTTTTGGCTGGCGGATTTGGCGATGAGGATAGAAAGTCCGTAAAGTCCCAGTAGCGGCACAGCCATCAAAAACTGGCTGAGCACGTCAGGAGGCGTCACGATGGCTGAAAACGTAAATATGACGACCACGGCGTATCTGAAGTATTTTTTAAGTATCAAATCATCGACGAGCCCGATCTTTGCTAGAAAAAAGGTGATGACCGGAAGCTCGAAAGATATGCCAAACGCGATCAAAATTTTAGTGAAAAAGCCGACGTATTCACCTATGCTCGGCATCGCCGTAAAGAGCTGTCCGCCAAAATTTATGAGAAATTGAAAACCAAGCGGCACGACCACATAGTAGCAAAATGCAGCCCCGCAGATAAACATAAACGTAGCCGAGATGACAAAGGGGATGACGTATTTTTTTTCGTTCTCGTAAAGTCCCGGCGCGACAAATAGCCAAAACTGCCAAAATATCACGGGCAAAGCCAGTATCAAGCCTGCGAAAAACGCGACCTTCATCGCGGTAAAAAACGGCTCTTGCACCTGTGTAAATACGATATTTGAGCCCGCCGGTAAGGCTTGTTTCAGCGGAGCGGTCATCCATGCGAGCAAAGGGTTCCAAAACAAAAAGCACAGACCAAAGCAGACAATGACGGCAAAAATGCTGATCGCAAGCCTCTTTCTAAGCTCTACCAGATGTGGTTTCAACTCTTCAAACATCACGCCTCTTTTTGTGGTTTGGTATCTGAATTTTCATCGGCATTTTCGCCCAGCACCGCGTCTTTTATGGCATTTGTAGGATTTTTGATCGTATCGACGCTTTTTTTTATGTCGCTAACGGCGTCATTTAGCCCGCCGGTGACTTCATTCACTCCCTTTTTGAGCTCGTCTAGCTCCTCAAAGGTAAGCTTTTTACGCACGCTTTGAGTCGTTTGCGTGATGCTTTCTTTGTATTTTCTGGCATCCTCTTTTAGCTCGGCGATCTTCATCTCTTGATCGAAGGTCGATTTGGCGTCGTTTATGCCCTTTTTAAACATTTTAAAAAATTTTGCTATCTGCACCATCGCTTCAGGTAGCTTGTCAGGACCTAGGACCAATATCGCGACGACGGCGATTATCAGTATCTCCGAGAAACTCATACCAAACATTTTTTGTCCCTAAATTTATATTAAGCTCGCTATTTTAACTTTACTTTGCTCAAAATTTAATAAATTTAACCGTTTATAAACAAAGCGATCTCGTCGGCAAGGAGGAAATTTTTGACGAAATACCTACCGCGCTCAAATTTCAGTTTGCGCGATCTCTTTAAAATTTCAGCCCTTTGCCTTTGTTGCGGCATCAGCCTGCGCTCATCTATGCCTACGCAGCTTCTAGCGCCCAAAAATACATGCTCCATCCTTAGCTCGTCATCGTTTAAGATCTCTATCTCGCGATACGTCGGTGAGGCGATGTAGCGGGCCAAATCTTTTTGCGCGTAGTATCTTGCACCTCTCATAAAACCCACGGAGTATGCCCCCGCGCCGATATACTCTTTGCCTTGCCAGTAGCCTAGATTGTGCTTACAAGGCTTTCCGAAATTTGAAACCTCATACTGCTTTAATCCTATATTTTCTATTTGCTTCATCATAAATTTAGCCAGCGCGGCGCTATCGTTTCTAAGCTCGAATTTACGCTCAAAGGGCGTATTTTCCTCAAGCGTGAGCGAATAAGCGCTGGCATGCGTGACGCCTAAATTTTTTAAAGCGAGTGCCTCTTGCGCCAGACGCTTTTTGTTATCAAGCTTCGTAGCGTAGATGAGGTCTATGTTTATATTTTTAAAGCCCGCGTTTTTGGCATTTTGCACAGCTTTGTAGATTTGCGTGCAGTTGTGCGCTCTGCCAAGTAGCTCAAGCTTATCGTCAAAGAAGCTTTGTGCTCCGAAGCTGATGCGATTTACGCCTAAATTTCGCATCTCTTTGAGCCATCTTAAATTCGCGGAATTTGGATTTGCCTCGCTGGTTATCTCTGTTTTATCGTTACAAAAGGGCGAAATTTCAGCGAAAATTTTCTTGTAGAATTTCGCATTCACCGCACTTGGCGTGCCTCCGCCTATAAAAACGCTGCTAAATTTTAAAATTTTAAATTTATCTATTTGAAATTTCAGATCCGCCAAAAGCGCGTCAAAATATCCGCCCGTGAGCGCTTGAGCGTTTGTGACCGAGCCAAAAGCGCAGTAAGGGCATTTGCTCTCGCAAAAAGGGATGTGGATATAAAGCAGCAAATTTTCTCTTTTTTATGTTTTTGACATTGTAGCCAAAATAAATTTAAAGCCGAATATAAAGTCTTTTAGGCTAAAATCAGCAAAATTTTTATTTAGATAGGCGGGCGAAGGTGCAAAAAAAATATAGGCCAAATGTTGCAGCTGTTATCCTTGCAAGCTCGTATCCCTTCAAATGCGAAATTTTCGTCGCGCGCAGAGTGGATCTCAGCGATGTTTGGCAGTTTCCTCAAGGCGGCATAGACGAGGGCGAGAGCCCTAAAGAGGCGCTATTAAGGGAGCTTGAAGAAGAGATAGGCACGGGCAAAGTGAAAGTGCTGGACGAGTATCCGCAGTGGCTCAGCTATGATTTTCCAAGCGGTGCGGCTAAAAAGATGTATCCTTTCGACGGGCAGACGCAAAAGTATTTTTTAGTGCGCCTAGATGCCGATGCGAGGATAAATTTAAAGACGAAGCACCCTGAATTTGACGACTATAAATTCGTGGATGTCAAAAACGTGCTTGACGGGATAAATCACTTCAAAAAGCCGATTTACGTTAAGGTTTTAAGTTATTTTAAAGAGAAAGGATTTTTCTAATGCTGATCGTTCAAAAATTTGGCGGAACTAGCGTGGGAACACTCGAGCGCATAGATGCGGTAGCGCAGCGTGTCATCGAGACTAAAAATAGCGGCGCCGATATCGTCGTGGTCGTCTCTGCGATGAGCGGCGTGACGAACCAGCTCGTGGAGTATTCTGAGTATTTTGGCAAGCACCCGGACCCGGTGGCTACAGATATGCTGCTAAGCTCGGGTGAGCAGGTGACTACGGCGCTTCTTACGATAGCTCTAAATGCAAAAGGCTATCCTTGTGTGGCTCTTACGGGTGCGATGGCCGGCATAGCGACTGATGACGTGCATACTAAAGCTCGCATCGAAGCCATAGACACGACGCGTATGAAAAAGGAGCTAAAAGCGGACAGGATCGTCGTGGTAGCCGGCTTTCAGGGCATAGACGCTCACGGCGATATAACGACGCTTGGACGAGGCGGTAGTGATCTTAGCGCAGTCGCGATAGCCGGGGCTCTAAACGCTGATCTATGTGAAATTTTCACCGATGTAGACGGCGTTTATACGACAGATCCGCGGATAGAAAAAAGAGCCAAAAAGCTTGAAAAAGTAAGCTACGACGAGATGCTCGAGCTGGCAAGCGCAGGGGCTAAAGTCTTGCAAAATCGCTCGGTAGAGCTGGCAAAAAAACTAAACGTAAAGCTTGTAACTAGAAGTAGTTTCAATCACAACGAAGGCACACTCATAGTAAAGGAAGAGGATATGGAAGCAGTTTTGGTAAGCGGCATAGCGCTGGATAAAAATCAAGCAAGAGTAACGCTAAGAGGCGTAGTCGATAAGCCGGGCATCGCGGCTGAAATTTTCACCGCTCTTGCAAAGAAAAACATAAACGTAGATATGATAATACAAAACGTAGGGCACGACGGCACGACAAATTTAGGCTTTACAGTGCCTCAAAACGAGCTGGAGCTCGCAAAAGAGACTATGCAAAAGCTCTCTGCGGCCAGAAACGTGGAGTATGACGATGCGATAGTGAAGGTATCAGTCGTTGGCGTAGGCATGAAAAGCCACAGCGGCGTAGCGTGTCTTGCGTTTGAGACGCTGGCTAAAGAGGGGATAAATATCCAAATGATCTCGACTAGCGAGATAAAAATTTCGATGGTAGTCGATCAAAAATATGGCGAGCTGGCCGTTCGCGTACTTCATGAAGCCTATAAGCTAGACAAATAATGCAGGACTTCATAAAATGGACGCTTGAGGCGATCAGAGAGGAAAAATCGCTGATGAGCTGGATGGAGGAGTGCCGCGTAGAGTGGACGCCCCTGCTTGCTTCTAGGCTTAAATTTTTGCTTGAGGGTCGCACCTTTATAGTCATAACCGATGACGAGCGCTCGTGGTTTGAGAGCTATTTGCTAAAAAAGATAAACCGCGCCTCAAACGCTCGCCCGCTGTTGCCTTTCGTCAGTCTAAGAGCGCTATATCCCGCGCTTGATGAGATAAACTCCAAAGAGCAAATTTTACTGCTTCAAGATATGCTGAGTCTCGCATTTCCAAACGGATATGTCTATTTTTATATCGGCAAGAGCATAGACAAGCGCGCCGCGATAGCAAAATCAGCCGAGAGCAGCTATATGTGGCTCTTTGACGAGCAGGCTCAAAACAGCTTCACGCTAAATTCCGGCGATGAAAATTTAGACGTCAAGTTGCTGACGCTATTTAAGCTCTTTGACAAGAGCATAGACGCGGTCTTGTTTGCTAAGGTCATCTTATAGATGTATAGTAAAATCGTCATCACAAACGATTTTGAGACATTAAAAAAAGAGCTTGAAGCCGAATTTGGCGTCAAAAATTTGAGATTTTTTATATATGACGAGTTTATGATAGAAAATGCTCGCGAGGTGGTAGCGGAGGCCTATATCGCGGAGGTCAACGAAAAGCTGCTCGTTATAATGGCTAAAAGCTACCGCATCGAGGCCCAAAACGCGCTTCTTAAAATCATCGAAGAGCCGCCAAGAAACGTGCAGTTTTTGATCGCGGCAAATAGCAAAAACCTACTGCTTGCGACCATCAGATCGCGTCTGGTGCTGGAAAACAGACTCACCAAAACCGCTCGTATGAGCGTGAATTTAAACCTAAAAAGCCTAAGCCTCAAAGAAATTTCAAATTTCATAGACGAGTGCATAGAGAGCGAGCGCGCCGATAAACTCGGTAAAAACGAGCTAAAAGAGCTCATCGCCGCGATAGTCTTAAAAGCCTGCGAGGCGGGCTATAAATTTAGCGCGGACGAGCTTGGATACTTTTACGATCTCGTGCGCCTGGCCGACCTAAACTCAAAGTCTCACTCTCTTTTGACCCCGCTTTTACTCACTATTTTTGAAAAAGGACGCTCTTGAAATTTTATAGGATAAACGAAAATTCGGACTTTAACGCCATTTGTAAGCGCATAGCCCCAAGCGTTGGCGGGCTGAAGCTGATGTCTAAAAAATCTCACATAAATTTTATCTTTATAGATGACATCGGCTCGCCTGCGGCAAATATCCTAAAGCAAGACGCGCTAAGTGCGGGGGCCGAGCTGGTTACGAACAAAGATACGATATTTGGGCGCGAGGAGCGAAGCAGCGCGCTTTTGATGGGCACAGACGCGCAGTTTGAAATTTTAAGCAAAAAAGAAAAGATGCAGGATTTTGGCTTGAAAAATTTGGCTGATTTTTTAAACCGAAATTTCAAAAAACCGCGCGAGGCGCAGATAATGGGCGTCCTAAACATCAACGAAGATAGCTTCAATGCCGCAAGTCGCGTAGATGCTAAAAACGCCGTATCAAGGATCGAGGCGATGATAGAGGAGGGGGCTTGCTACATCGACATCGGCGGAGTGAGCTCCAGACCAGGCAGCGAGTATTGCGGCCGCGAGGAGGAGTTTAGGCGCATAGAGCGCGTCGTGGCTGAAATTTACCGCCTTAATTTACACGAAAAGACGAAATTTAGCCTCGATAGCTTTGATGAGTACTGCCTAGAATATGCGCTAGATCACGGCTTTGCGATGATAAATGACATCACGGCAAATGTAAATTTAGCCTCCTTAGCGGCACGCTATGACGCGGAATTTTGCATGATGCATATGCAAAACGATCCTAAAACGATGCAGTTAGCACCGCATTATGAGGATCTGCTGGGCGAGATGGACGATTTTTTTGCGAGCAAGATCGTAAGGGCGAGCGAGCTTGGGGCTAAAAAGCTCGTGCTTGATGTTGGTATCGGCTTTGGAAAGACGGCAGAGCAAAATTTGCTACTTATCAAGCATTTGGGGCATTTCTTGCACTTTGGCTATCCGCTTTTGGTAGGCGCGAGCAGGAAGTCCGTGATAAATTTTTACAGCCCAAGCGAGGTGAGCCAGCGACTGCCGGGTAGCCTTTATCTACATCTAAAGGCTCACGAAAACGGCGCGGCGATCATCAGGACGCACGACGTGGCGGAGCATGCGCAGATGTTTGCGCTACAAAATGCGATGAACGAGGTAAATTTATGGAAGTGAGCGATAAAATCTGCCAAGAGGTTCGCGGTTTTATCGACGAATTTCAAAAAGACGGCTTTAGATCGCCAAATCTTTATGACAAATTTTACGAGCTTGTGAAGGACGAAGCCAAAATTTACGCATTTTGCGACGAATTTTTGCGACGAATTCCAAGTAGCGCGACTATATTCAACGACGCTTTGAGTTATCTAAATTTAGAGGATTTTGCCTCACTCATAAAAACGGCAGTGGAAATTTTGCAGGTGGAATTCGACTCGGCAAACGCTCAAAAAAGGCAGTATAAATTTAACGAAAACGCCGAGGAGGTCATCGCAAAAGCCAGCCTTGAGTGCGAGTGGCTGCTGCACCCGTATTTGGAGCAAATTTACAAGCTAAAACCAAACGAGGGCACATACTACGAGAACTATCCGTGGCGAAATTTAAGCTTTGAGAACGCGCAAATTTACCGCGATATGCTGGTCTTTGGGGGTGCGGACACAGGCAAGCTCTTTGAGTGTCTAGTCGCCACGGGCGATGAGCGAAATGTTAAATTTGCCTACGAATACGCGCTTGCGAACGATATTTTTGAGAAAAAGGACGGCGCAGCAGAGTATCTAGCGTGGTATCTGCAAGACTTTGGCTTTATGCTTGAGTGCGGCAAGATCAAAAGCTACTACTCAAACAGCGTGTCTCACATCATCTTTCCAAAAGGCTATTTTACCGCCCAGCGCCCTATCTGGCTGCGAAAAGACCTGCATCCCACGTGGAATTTACCCGCTGGCAACAAGCGATATAAATTTGGCGGCGTGCTAGAAGATGACGAGAATGACCCGCTTTGCCACATCATCACCTTTGAGGGACTACCGGCGGGGCTTGGCGTCACGGGACTAAGGAGCCTGACGCTGGGCGCGCATCTAAATCAAATAAACAAAGGTGGCTTGTGCTTTTACCGCCACGACGAGCAAGGCTACCCGCACCTCATCGGCGAGAGAGCACGGATAAGTTGCGCCGTAGACAAACCAATAGCCCCGTGCGAAGTCTCGCTCGCAGTTACGCCAAAAAGGTGGCAAAAGCAAGACTGGGGCATGGCAAACGGCAGAGAAAATCTCTTTCGCATAGGCGGTGAGCCTTGCTGGATACAAAGTGCCGATGTGCCGACATGTCCGGTCAGCGGTAAGAAAATGCGGTTTTTGATGCAGCTTGACTCAGAGCTTGGCTGCACGGATGGTGGCGAGATGCTCTTTGGAAGCGGCGGAATCTGCTGTGTGTTTTGGTGTGACGAGAGCAAGACGAGTGCATTTTTTATGCAATGTACTTAAGAGCTTGCCGTGCTTGACATGAGCAGTGCCAAACGCAAGCCTGAAAAATGAAGAGCGTAGCGATCTGCGACAGATTAAGCAAGCGAACGCAAACGACTGATGCAAACAGCACCTAAGAGTAAAAGAAAACGATTTTAAACCGACATTTAGCAACGCATCGCTATTTTATGTCGTAATCAAACAGGATAGAAAATGGAAAATTTTATGCGAATCGATTCAAAAGAGAGCTATGAAAATGCGGTGGCTACGCTAAATGCGTGGGCGAAGGCCTATTACGACCTTGACGCGCCGATCGCCAGCGACGAGGAGTACGACGCGCTTTATCACGAAGTCTTGGCCTACGAGCAGGCAAATCCCGCCCAAAAATCGCTATTTTCGCCGACTACTAGGATAGGCGGAGGCGTCAGCGAGGGCTTTAGCAAGGCTAGGCACATCAAGCAGATGTGGAGCATGGAGGATATTTTTAGCGAACACGAGCTTGGCGCGTGGCTAAAACGCGGTGAGAAGCAAAATTTAAGCTTTGTAGCCGAGCCGAAATTTGACGGAGCGAGCCTAAATTTACTCTATGAAAACGGCGTGCTAGTAAGAGCCATCACGCGCGGAGACGGCGTCACGGGCGAGGAGGTCACGCAAAACGCTCGCGTGATAAAGTCTATCCCGCTAAACATCGCCTACGATGGCCGTATCGAGATCCGCGGCGAGGTCGTCATAAAAAAGGCGGATTTCGACGCGATAAATGAGGAGCGCGCACGAAACGGCGAGACCCTGCTCTCAAACCCTAGAAACGCGGCTGCAGGCAGCTTACGACAGCTAGATAGCGCCGTGACAGCCAAAAGAAAGCTACTTTTCATCCCTTGGGGCGTGGGTGAGCAAAATTTAGGGCTTGCTAAACATAGCGAAGTGATGAAATTCGTGCGTGATCTTGGCTTTTATAGAGATGATTTTTTTAAAATTTTGGATGCCGACGGCCTGGCGGACGCTTATAACGAGCTTCTTAAACAGCGCGACGAAAAGGACGTGATGATGGACGGCATGGTGATCCGCGTGGACGATCTGGCGCACTGCGAGGAGCTGGGCTACACGGTAAAATTCCCAAAATTCATGGTCGCGTTTAAATTCCCCGCGATCGAAAAAACCACTAGGCTGCTTGACGTGGCACTTCAGGTAGGCAGAAGCGGCGTCGTGACGCCTGTTGGCGTACTTGATGAGGTCGTCATCGACGGAGCGCGCGTGAAATCAGCCACTTTGCATAACTTTGACGAGATCGAGCGCCTTGGCGTGATGAAAAACGATCTTATAAGCATCATCCGTTCAGGAGACGTGATACCAAAGATAACAAGCGTCTTTAAAGAGCGCAGAGACGGCACGCAAACGCCCATAATAAGGCCAAAATTTTGTCCTGAGTGCGGCTCGCATCTGCTTGACGAGGGCGTTTTCATCAAGTGTCAAAATTTAAACTGCCGCGCTCGCGTGATAAACTCGATCATACATTACGCCTCCAAAAAATGCCTAAACATCGACGGGCTGGGCGAGGCGATCATAAATTTACTCTATGAAAAGGGGCTGATATCTCGCGTCATCGATATATATTCACTAAAATTTGAGGATCTGATGGCGCTTGAAGGCTTTAAAGACAAAAAGGCGCAAAACCTGCTTGACGCGATAGAGGCGAGCAAGGGCGCGAGTCTAGCGCGCTTCATCACCGGGCTTGGCTGCGAGCATATCGGCGAGGTGGCGGCTAAAAAGATCGCGCAAAATTTCGGCGAGGGCTGGCTGGAGGCCGACTTTGACGAGGTGAAAAATTTAGAGGGTTTTGGCGAGGAGATGGCAAATAGTTTGATGGATTTTATAGAGGTCAATAAAGATGAAATTTTGGCCCTGCAAAGCATCGTTCGTCCGAGCTTTGAGCGTAAACAGATCACGCAAAACGCCTTTAGTGGCAAAAGCGTCGTGATAACGGGCACGCTAAGCCGACCAAGAGACGAGATCAAAGCCGAGCTTGAGGGCTACGGCGCAAAGGTAGCAGGCTCGGTCTCTAAAAAAACGGACTTTGTGCTGGCAGGAAGCGACGCCGGGAGTAAGCTGCAAAAAGCCGTGGAGCTTGGCGTTCGCGTGATTGACGAGGGCGAGTTTGAGAGGCTAAAGCTTGAGATTTGACATTTACGCTGCAAATGCGCTAAACATCAGTAGAAATAAGGCCGCCGAGCTCATAAAAGCCGGCAAGATTATGCTAAATTCTAAAATTTGCGATAAGCCAAGCCTTGAATGTGACGAGAGCCACAGCCACGATGTCGCGCTGCTTGATGAGATTTACGTCGGGCGAGGAGCTATGAAGCTAAAGAGCTTTTTAGACGGGCAAAATTTTAAAATTTCAGGCAAAGATGCGCTTGACATCGGCTCAAGCACCGGTGGCTTCATGCAGATTTTGTTGCAAAATGGCGCAAACAGCGTCGTTGGCGTCGACGTGGGCAGTGATCAGCTAGATGCGAAACTGCGAAACGATGCGCGAGTCAAAATTTATGAAAACACGGACATCAGGGAGTTTATCGCCACGGCGGGCTTTGAGCTCATCACCTGCGACGTGGCGTTCATCTCGGTCATCGAAATTTTAGATTCGATCTGCAAAAACGCAAAGAGCGGCGCGCTTATCATCGTGCTGTTTAAGCCGCAGTTTGAGGTCGGCAAAGAGGCTAAACGCAACAAAAAAGGCGTCGTGACCGATAAAGCGGCAGTGGCTCTAGCCAGACGTAAATTTGAGCTGGCCGCCGCGCAAAAAGAGCTGGTGCAGATAGCCTGCAAAGAGTGCGAGATCAAAGGAAAGGAAGGCAATGCCGAATTTTTCTACGCTTTTAACAAAAGATAACATAACCGCCGTTGCGATCGGGCATTTTGACGGCGTTCATCGTGGACACAGGCAGCTTTTAAAGCAGCTGGGCGAATACGGCGGACTGGTCGTCATCGACAAAAATAAGGCCAACATCACCCCGGGACTAAAACGCGCCGAGTACTCGAACTATCCTTGCTTTTTTTATGATTTCGAGAGCATAAAGGGGCTTAGCGGTGAGGAATTCATCGCGCTTTTGAAGCGGGATTTTAAAAATTTAAAAAAGATCGTCGTTGGGTATGATTTTCGTTTCGGACGAAACAGAGCGTGGGACAAGCACGATCTAAAGCGCCTCTTTGACGGCGAAGTGGTCGTAGTCGATGAGGTCTGCTTCAACTGCATGGGCGTGCATAGCTCGGCTATCAGAGAGCTCATCAAACAAGGCGACGTCAGCGGCGCTAACCGTCTCATCGGGCGCGAATACTCGATAGAAGGCGACGTGATAAGCGGGCAGGGGCTTGGCTCAAA
The DNA here is from genome assembly GCF_013372125.1 of Campylobacter curvus. Taxonomy (NCBI): domain Bacteria; kingdom Pseudomonadati; phylum Campylobacterota; class Epsilonproteobacteria; order Campylobacterales; family Campylobacteraceae; genus Campylobacter; species Campylobacter curvus. The sequence continues at coordinate 752,956 of NZ_CP053826.1, forward strand.
AGAGCTCGTGCCGACGCTAAATTTAGATGTAAAAAGCTACCTTTTGCCAAAAAGCGGCGTCTATGCCACACGCACGCGCATAGGCTACGCGACCTACGGCTCGGTCACCTTCATAGGCAACCGCGTCAGCACGGACGGTAAATTCAGCGTCGAGACGCACGTTTTAGACGAGATAGACGTTAGTGCGTCGCATGTCGCCGTTTGCTTCATAAAGCGGCTTCGCGATAATATGAAATTTGAAAATTTAAACGAGCTTAAAGCCAGGATCGAGCTTGATATCAAAGAGGCTCGCACGATGGTGGGGGTTTGCGAGCTATACGGCAACGAAGGACCTTGCAAATGAAAGATGAAATTTTTAAAGAGCCGATAAAAAAGCAGTTTGAATTTGACGACTTCGTGGTCAGCGTGTTTGACGATATGATAGGGCGTAGCGTGCCGTTTTATGACGTCAGCGGCAAGCTTGTGAGTGAAATTTTGGCTAAAATTTTACCTGCTAAAGCTCGCGTGATCGATCTGGGCTGCTCGACTGCTACGAGTCTGCTTTTGCTAAATCAGCTAAGAAGCGACCTCGTACTAGAGGGCGTGGATAGCTCGAGCGCGATGATAGAAAACGCCCGTAAAAAGGCAAAGGCGTATGGGGCCAGGATAAAATTTAGCGTCGGCGACGCACTTGAGAGCCAAATATGCCAAATGGATGCCGTGATGATGAACTATACGCTTCAGTTTATCCGCCCGCCAAAGCGTGCGCAGCTGGTAAAGAGCATATACGACGGACTAAACGAGGGCGGAGTTTTCGTCTTTAGCGAAAAGATCATCTATGAGGACAAGAAATTTGCCAAAAATATGATCGAAATCTATGAAAGCTACAAGGAAAAACAAGGCTACTCGCGCTACGAGATCGCGCAAAAAAGAGAGGCGCTGGAAAACGTGCTCATCCCTTATACCGAGGAGGAAAACCGCACGCTTGCCTTGGGCGCGGGATTTAAGCGCGTGGAGAGCGTGTTTAAATGGGGGAATTTTATGACGTTTTTGGCATTTAAGTGAAAATTTGAGCTTTTTATAGAGTGCTGATTTATAAAATTTGGCTCTGTTTTAACGAAGCGTCGGTATCTTAAACAAACGTTTCGTAAATTTTATTTACCTCAAGAGTGACCCGGTGCGGACGTGGGTGGTGTCTTTGCGGGAGCGAGTGGACTAACAAGAAAGGATCAAAATGCAAGAGTATGAAAATGCTAAATTTATCTACGAGCAGTGGCACGAAAGAGCAAAAAGTAGGGACGTGGATGCACTTTTGGAGCTTTATAGCCAGGACGCGGTATTTGAAAGCCCGCTAGTCATGGCCATACTAGATGATAAAAAAGATGGAATTTTACGCGGCAAAGCCGAGATAAGACGATTTTTAGAGGCTGGGACGAAAAAGCGGCCAAACGAGCTCGTCAAATGGTATCGAAACGGCAAATTCCTAACTGACGGGAGCCTCCTCGTTTGGGAGTATCCTAGACAGACTCCTGACGGCGAGCAGATCGATATTTTAGAGCTTATGGAGCTAAAGGGACGCTTGATCGTTTATCACAGGATATATTGGGGATTTAAGGGTTGTATGCAGATAGCCGGGTCTTTAGTGAAAAATTCTTAAAATTTGTATGTTTGTTTATTAAATTCGGCTATATTTTAAAAAGTGTCGAAAATTTTTAAAAGGCTTCGCAAATCTACGGCACGATTTTTTGCTTCGTGCTATGCACTAGTAACTGCGAATAGACGCGGTCTCATTATGACAGGTTATTTGGATTTGATTTGCCTAAATTTAAAAAGCCAGCCCGAGGTGGGCTGGCAAATTTTATTCGTTTACGGCTGCGGCCGCATCGTGATGATGGAAGTCGTCGTAAATGACCTTTGAAGTTTGGAATTTGATACGTTTTAGCTCACGCACACGTAAAAATTCCGCCTCGTCTATTTTTTCTATCTGGATCGCGGCTTTAAATGTCGGTGTCTTACTGATGAAGTCCCAGCCGTTGCTGGTTAGCTCGTTGCAGCAGCTCTCCCAGTAGTGATATGACATTTGTATCACGCCGTCTGGCACGATGTCGGTAACATCGGCTTTTACGACTATGTAGCCGTATCTGCTCCATGCTTTGATGAAGTCGCCTTGCTTGATGCCGTATCTCTCGGCTAGGCTTGGGTTCATCTCAGCGATAGGTCCTATGCTGTCGCCACCCTCTTCGATAGCTTTTGAACGTCTTGTCATTACGCCGCCTGCGTATTGATAGACCTTACGAGTGGTGAGAAGCTGTATCGGATAGACATCGTCTGTCGGCTCGTCCACGCTTCCTGCCATGACTTCCCAACCTTCAGGTAAATTTACACGTTTTGCAAATTCTTTTTGTGCCGGCTCGATCTCGGCTACGCTACCAACGTGAAGGCAAGGGATAAATTTACCCTTTCCGTCAGGCGTAAAGAATTTTTTATCAAGATAAAGGCTTTGACCGCCCATATCGTTTTCATCCGGGCATGGCCAGTGAAGTCCGTGATATTTTTTGAGGCGATAATAGCTCATGCCGCCATATCTGCGTGGGTCGCACTTGCGTTGTTCTTCCCAAATTTCCTCAGGTGAGTTGAAGTTAAAGCCCTCGGTAGCTCCCAAACGTCGTGCTATCTCGCAGATGATCCACCAGTCTTGGCGTGCATCGCCAGGAGGTGTGATGACCGCTTCGTTATGTTGGACGCGGCGCTCTGCGTTAGCGTAAGTGCCTTCTTTTTCACTACTTGCCACACCCGGAAGGATGACGTCGGCTTTTAGCGAAGTCTCAGTCAAGAAGATGTCTTGAACGACATACATATCGACCTTTGAGATCGCTTTTAGGAAGTGGTTGGTATTTGGATCGGTCATGACCGGGTTTTCGCCCATCGTCCAGAAGAAATGCACTCTGCCATCAAGTATCGCGTCGGGTACTTCTGTTTTATGGATACCGATTTTTCCGCTTAATGAGCCTGGCTCTAGGTGCCATACGTTTTCAAACCACTCTCTTTGTTTAGGGTCTGTCACGGAGCCTAAATTTGAGAATATATTTGGTAACACGCCCATATCGCAGCAGCCTTGGACATTTTCTTGACCGCGTATCGGTAGGTCGCCGCTTCCTAGCTCGCAGATATTACCTGTAAGCAAGAATAAATTTGAAATATCGCAAACCGCGCCAACACCGTGATTGAAGTGTGTTACACCCATACCGTGAGTGATGACTGCCGGGCGGATAGTCGCATACATCCTGGCGGCTTTCCTGATGTCATCAGGATTTAAATTCGTATATTTTGCGACGGCTTCTGGCGAATAGTCTTTGACGGCTTCGCGAACGTATTCGACACCTGTGGTGCATTCGTTTACAAAGTCCCAATTGACTAAATCCTCATCAAAAATGACGTAAAGAAGCGAATTTATAACAGCGATATTGTGCTCAGGCGCAAGCTGCAAATGCACGTCTGCACGACTGGCAAATTCTGTTTTTATCGGGTCGATGACGATGAGTTTCGCACCGCGGTTTAGTGCTCTTTGGATATGCATAGCTGCGATCGGGTGTCCGTTTTCCGGGTTTGAGCCGATCATTAGGATACAGTTGCTGTATGGTCCGATCTCTGTAAAGCTATTTGTAGCAGCTCCGTTTCCGATTGTTTTAGCGAGTCCCGCTACTGTCGGAGCGTGTCAGATGCGTGCACAGTGATCGACGTTGTTTGTTCCTATGACTGCACGCATGATCTTTTGAGCGACGTAGTTGTCCTCAAGTGTACAGCGTGCGGAGTAGTTTCCGACTAATGCGTCGGGGCCGTATTTTTCTTTGACCTCTTTCATTTTTGAAACGACTAGATCAAGCGCCTCGTCCCAGCTAGCCTCTTCGAGATCTCCGTCCTTACTGAATACGCCGTTTTTCTTGCGTATCATCGGTTTGGTAAGTCTATCAGGAGCTCCTACATAGTCCCAGCCGTAAAAGCCTTTTAGACAAAGATTTCCCTGGTTGATAGGGTTATCTTCGACACCGGTGGCATACTTGATAACGTTGTTTTCGACGTGCAACGTTACTTGACAACCCGTCCCGCAATAAGGACAGATTACTTTGCCCTCTTTCATTCTTTTCTCCTTCTATGTGCAAAATTTGCACATTGATTTATGGTGTAATCTTAGCTCACGTAGTCTTAAATCTTTATTAAAAATTCTTAATTATTTAAATAATAATTTAATTTAAATATTATTTAAGATTATATATCTATCGTCACGATATCAGGTATTTTGCGTATGGTTCGTGATGTTGCGAATTTTGTGAATTTAGGCATTGTAAATTTAAAGTAGTTGAGTTTTCTTATGCAAGATAAAAATATTGATTTAAAATTTTTATAATAGTGAAGATAAAATTTTTAAAATAAAATAGGGGAGCAAGTCCCCTGAAATCATTTATCTCTTATGCCGAGCTCGACGATGAGCTTAGAATATGTAGTGTAGTCTTTGTTTTTGAGATATTTTAGAAGTCTTTTTCTTTGACCTACTAATTTTAAAAGACCAAGGCGTGAAGAGAAGTCTTTTTTGAAAACCTTAAGGTGTTCGGTGAGTTCTGCTATACGTGCTGTTAGAAGCGCGATCTGAACCTCCGGAGAGCCTGTATCTCCCTCTTTTCTAGCGAATTTCGCAACGATTTCTGCTTTTTTAGCCGAATCCAAAGCCATGATGACCTCCTGATTGGTGAATTGAAATTTAAGACGGCGATTATAGCATAGAAAACATAAAAATATATAAAATAAGATAAAATTCGGCTTTTTTAAAAAATTAATCAAAAATGCAGTAAAAATTTTATAAAATAGCCAGCTAATCAAAAGATAAACAAGGAGAGTGCGTGCTTTTTACAAAGGCAAGCGAGTATGCTTTACTTTCGCTTATTTTAATATCCCAAAAATCATCTCCGGTAGATGTCGATACCATTTCAAACGAGCTTAAAATTTCAAAGAGTTTTTTGGCCAAGATCCTTCAAAATTTAGCCAAAGAGCAAATTTTAAAATCCTACAAAGGTGCAAACGGCGGCTTCGCACTGCAAGCCGATCCTCAAAACATAAGCATAAAAACCATAATAGAATGCGCCGAAAAGCGCGAAGTCAGCGTATTTGAGTGCTCGACTTCGGCTGATGGCTGTCCGTCCGCCAAGGCCTCGAGCTGTCAAATCTGGCTGATGTTTACGGGACTGCAAAACAAAGTCGACGAGATGCTTGACGCGATAAAATTAAGCGATATTATCAAGAAGTAGAATTGGCAAAGCAAAAAAATAGCATCCTAACTCTTGTCGCACCCTTTTTGGCGCCTATTTTGAAATTTAGAAGTCTTAGCATCGTTGGCGTCATAATCGCCATTTTAGCGATCATCATCGTGCCGCTGCCAAGCACGGTGCTAGACTTTTTTCTGGCGCTTTCGATTTCGGTCTCGGTGCTCATCATCTTGATCTCCATTTATGTGCCAAAGCCTACCGATCTTAGCACCTTCCCGACACTGATCCTCATCGTTACGCTCTTTCGTTTGTCACTAAATATCGCCACGACGCGTATGATACTAAGCGAAGGGCACAACGGCCCCGAGGCGGTCAGCGAGATCATCTCGAGCTTCGGACAGTTCGTCGTAGGCGGAAACTACGTCATAGGCATCATCGTCTTTTGTATCTTGGTGCTCATAAATTTCATGGTCGTTACCAAAGGCTCGACTCGTGTGAGCGAGGTGCAAGCGCGCTTCACGTTAGATGCGATGCCCGGTAAGCAAATGGCGATAGATGCGGATCTAAACGCAGGTCTCATCGATGAAAAGACTGCCAGAGAGCGCCGTCAAGCCATAATCGGCGAGGCGAATTTTTACGGAGCTATGGACGGTTCGTCAAAATTTATCAAAGGCGATGCGGTCGCGGGTATCATAATCACCATAATAAACATCATCGGCGGCTTTGCCATAGGCTCGTTCCAGCACGGTCTTGACATGGCGACTTCGGCGCAGTATTACACGATCCTTACGATCGGTGACGGCCTTGTCAGCCAGATACCAGGACTCATCACATCCACGGCGACAGCGATCATCATCACTCGTGCGAGCAAAGACGACGATAACTTCGCAGAGGGCACGTTACACCAGCTTTTGGGCGATTATAAAACGCTTTTGATCGTTGGCTTCATACTGTTTATGTTTGCGCTAGTTCCTGGTCTGCCGACGCTCTCGCTTGGCTTCATTGCCGTTTTATTTTTGGGGCTTGGTTATATCGTAAAGCAGACGCAAGAGGGAAATTTATCCATCACGCCTCAAGGTAAAGCTAAAATCGGAGCAAAACCCCAAACTGGCGGCGAGAGCGCGACACCGACCGCCGCAAAACCGCCTAAAAAAAGTGACGAAGAGATCGCCAGAGAAGAAGAGACTAAGATAAACGATATTTTAAAGCTTGAAATTTTAGAGCTTGATTTGGGCTACGGACTGTTGAAACTGGCCGACGTCGATCTTATAGAGCGCATACGTGCTATGCGGCGAAACATCGCCTCGCAGCTAGGCTTCTTGATGCCAAAAATTCGTATCCGCGACAACCTCCAGCTGCCGCCTAACGAGTATCGCTTCAAGCTAAAAGGCATCGTGATAGGCCAGGGCGAAATTTACGCCGATAAATTCCTCGCGATGGATAGCGGGCTAGTGAGCGAAGATATCGAGGGTATCCCGACAAAAGAGCCGGCGTTTGGCCTTGATGCGCTTTGGGTCGATGCCAGCGTCAAAGAGGACGCCATACTTAGCGGCTATACTATCGTAGATCCCGCCAGCGTCATCTCTACGCATATGAGTGAGCTCATAAAACAAAACGCAGCCGAGCTTCTAACGCGTCAAGAGACGCAAAATTTACTCGACAAACTAAAGCAAGACTACCCGGTCGTAGTCGAGGATACGCTCAGGATCGCGCCTATCAGCCTTATTCAAAAGGTACTAAAAGCCCTGCTTAAAGACAATATCCCGATAAAAGATCTTTTAAGCATACTCGAAGCGCTGAGCGACATCGCTGAGGTCAGTAAAAATTTAGACATGATAATCGAACACGTGCGCGCGGCACTCTCACGTGTCATCACCTCGCTTTACACGGACGAGCACGGAGCGCTGAATTTTTACATCTTGGAGACTTCCGTGCAGCAAAAGCTGATGGACGCGGTGCAGTATAAAGACGGTGCGTATCATTTGATGATAAATGTCGCGCAGACTTCGGCCATAGTGCAGGCCTTGCGCCATGAAAAAGAGAAGCGCCCGCTCAGTCAGCATGGAGCGATGATACTTTGCGTCGAGCCTAGCCTACGTAAATTTATAGCAAATATCTGCACGAATTTCGGCATCGATATCGTGGTGCTGAGCTTTGCTGAAATTTCGCCAAATACGCCGTTTGAAACCGTCGGCGTCATCGAAGTCGAAAATTTATAGATTAAGGAAATATATGAAATTTTATCACCTCTCACACACTGATCTCGATGGATACGGCGCGCAGGTAATCACGAATTTTTATTTTAAGGGCGTGAAATTTTTAAATTCTAATTACGGGCGCGAGATCGATGAGAAATTTGCCGCCATCGTGAGTGAGCTTGACGGCGAAGAGGCGCTTATCTTGATAACGGATCTAAATTTAACGATGGCTCAGTGCGAGGAGTTTGAGTCCATGCTAAAGGGCAAAAACGCCAAAATTTTCCTTTTGGATCATCATCAAAGCGGCGCTGAATGCGCGAGTGCGTTCGAGTGGTATCTGCTGGATAGCTCAAGGTGCGCGACAAAGATAACGCACGACTTTTTCGCGTCGATGTTTGGTGAGGAGCGGGAGCTTAAAATTTTTAGCGATGTCGTAAATGCAGTCGATATCTGGCTAAAAGACGATAAAAATTTTGAGATGGGCAAGGTCTGCCTCGGGCTCATCGCAAATGCAAAAGAGATAAACAAGGTGATGTTCGAGGAGCAAAACAGCCTTTATATGTTTCATCTTTTGCGCGAGGCGGCGAAATTTTTTAATGATAAAAACGACTACATCGGGCTTGATATGCAGATCCACGCGATAAAAAAAGCCTTTTTTATGACGGATAAAGACGATACGCTGAGCAATCTCATCTCAAGCTATGTCGTGGGGCTACTTGGCGCAAATAAAGAAAAATTTAGGATCGATTATAAAGATAAAAAGGGCGTGCTTACCTATAATATAGGAAATACCTCGGTCATCGGAAACGATTTTTTGGTCGCAAATCCAGAATTTGACTTTTTCATCGACATCACGAATAAAAAAACGATGAGCTTTCGAGCTAACGGTAACGTAGATGTGAGCGCGATGGCAAAGCATCTAGTGGGCGGCGGCGGACACGTCAGTGCAAGCGGAGGGCTGTTTACAAATTTTAAGGACGGATTTAGCTATGAAGCGATAAAAGCACAGGTGGTAGAGCTGATAAACAAAAAAACGCAGGAGGAGATATGAGAGAAGAAGACGTTAGCGTAGAGGAGCTTAGCTACGAGCTGAGCGTGGTTTTGGAGGCGTTGATGCATTATGCCGGCGTAAAGAGATCAAAGCTCGAGGAGGCGGCGCAAACGTATGTCGAATGCATAGACGACGCGCTGGAAAATTCGCAGGCCGAGGGCGTGGACGAGGTCATCGAGATAGTCGAATTTATGAAAAAGCGACATCCTAAGCTATTTGAGAAATAAAATTTAAAGGATAGATATGAAAAAGATCACTACACTGTTTTTGGCGGTAGGTGCGCTTGCGCTCGGAGCGAATGAAAATTTCGACAAAGCGCAGGAGCTTTACGGAAGTAAGAAATTTGAGGAGGCTTACACGCTTTTTAATAAAGCTTGCGGCGAAGGCGTGAAAAAGGGCTGCACGATGAACGCGATAATGCTCTTTAATGGCGACGGCGTGAAAAAAGATAGGATTCAAGCCGAGCAAATTTTCACAAAAGCCTGCGATGAGAACGAGCCGATGGCGTGCGCAAAGCTTGGCGAGATGCAGGCGTTTGGAATTTCGCAAAACAAAGTAAAAGACGAGGAGAAGACTAGGGCGCTTTTCAAAAAGGCGTGTGACGGCGGTTATGAGCCGGCTTGTGTTTTGGTAGGTAAATAGCTAAAGGAGCTAAAATGGGCTATAAACATAAGGATCTGCTGGGCACTAGAGGGCTTAGCAAAGAGGAAATTTTGTATTTTTTAGACGCTGCGAAGGAATTTAAAGAGCTAAATTTAAAGGATGTAAAAAAATGCGAGTATCTGCGCGGCAAGACCACGATAAACGCATTTTATGAAAATTCCACTCGCACACGCACTAGCTTTGAGATAGCTGCAAAGAGGCTTGGCGCGGATACGATAAATTTCACCGCTTCAAACTCGAGCGTCAAAAAGGGCGAGACGCTAAACGATACGATGAACAACATGGCTGCGATGAAAACAGATATCATCGTGCTTCGTCATCCAAGCTCTGGTGCAGCTAAATTTGCAGCTGCCAGGACCGATGCTAGCGTCGTAAATGCAGGAGACGGCACGAACGAGCATCCCTCTCAGGCTCTGCTCGATCTTTTTACTCTGCTTGAATACGGCAAAAGCCTCGATAAAAACACGACCGTCTCTATCATCGGCGATATAGCAAGGAGCCGCGTGGCGCGCTCTGATATCTGGGCGATGAAGAAATTTGGCATAAACGTGAAGCTCTTTGCTCCAAAGATGATGATACCAAAAGATGCCGAGGTGTTCGAGTCTGAAATTTGCAAAAATATGGAAGAGGCATGCGAGGGAAGCGACGTCATCATAATGCTAAGGATCCAGCTCGAGCGCGCGGACGGAGACGTGGCATTTCCAAGCTCTAGGGAGTATTCGAAATTTTTCGGGCTGAATAAAAATAGGATAAAATTAGCCAAACCTGACGCCATAGTCTTGCACCCGGGACCGATAAACCGCGGCGTGGAGCTAAATTCCGACGTGGCCGACGGCACTCACTCGGTCATTTTAAATCAAGTAGAAAACGGCGTTGCCGTGCGAATGGCGATCCTAAACACACTAATAAACAATCGAGGCTGATCATGAAAATAGCTATAAAAAACGCAACCGTCGTAAATCATGATAAGAAATTTAAAGCAAACGTGCTGATAGACGGCGAAAAGATAGCGCGCATAACGAGCGAGGATATCGATGCCGATACCGTCATAGACGCTACTGGCAAGCTAGTGGTGCCAGGACTCATAGACATGCACGTACATTTTAGAGATCCCGGGTACGAATATAAAGACGATATCATCTCAGGCTCCGAGGCTGCAGTCGCTGGCGGCGTGACGACCTGCCTTTGCATGGCAAACACAAACCCGGTAAACGATAACGCCTCCATAACGCGCGCGATGATAGCAAAAGCCAAAGCCTGCGGGCTCATAGACTTGCTGCCTATAGCTGCGATCAGCAAGGGGCTTGGTGGCAACGAGATAGTCGAGATGGGCGATCTCATAGAGGCCGGTGCCGTCGCTTTTAGCGATGACGGCCTGCCCGTGACTAGCTCTAGCGTGATGAGGGCGGCACTGGAGTATTCGAGCATGTTTGGTAGCTTTTGTATCAGTCACTCGGAGGACTGCTCGCTTTGCAGACAAGGCGTCATGCACGAGGGCAAAGTCTCGGCGATACTGGGCCTTAAAGGCATGGCACGCGAAAAAGAGGAGATCGCCGTGAGCCGCGACATGCTTTTAGCAAAGCTGACTAAAGCGCATATCCATATCGCGCACGTAAGCTCGCAGTATTCGCTAAAGATCATCGAAATGGGCCGAAAAGAGGGCATACACATCACCTGCGAGGCTACGCCGCATCACTTTAGCTTTAGCGATGATGAAATTTTGAAAAACAACTATGACGCAAATTTCAAAATGTCGCCTCCGCTTCGTGAAATAAGCGACGTCATGGCCGTCAGAGAGGCGCTAAAAAGCGGTCTGATCGACGTCATCGCGACCGATCACGCTCCGCATCACAGCGATGAAAAAGAGGTGGAATTTGACAAAGCACCTTTTGGTATCATCGGACTTCAAACGCTCGTACCGCTTACATTAAAGCTCGTGAATGAGGGCGTCATAAGCCTTGAGCGAATGGTCGAGCTCACCTCGACAAACGCCGCAAAAATGCTAAATTTAAAGGATAAAGGCGAAGTGGCCGAGGGGATGCTGGCTGATATCGCTATCATCGATCCGGAGATAGAATACATCTACGATGAAAAGATCAATCGCTCGAAATCTACGAATTCTCCGCTATTTGGCAAAAAGCTGAAGGGAGCTGCCGTAGTTACGATAAAAAGCGGCAGGATCGTGCATAAATTTGGTGAATGATCTCGTATCCATCGGCCTTTTTAGCCGGTGGATATTTGTTTGGTTCATCAAACGCTGCTTGTAAATTCCTTGTTAGCAGAGTGGGAGCGAGTAGCCGTTGCTGTGCTTGCAAAAGTGGAGAGAATGTGAATAAGCGTTTATGCTGGGTAAGTAAGCGAGTGCAAGTGTGTGATGCGATTTTTGCTTTGGCCCTATCCCGTAGTCCTTCTAGACGCTTCGCATGGCATACTAGCAGCTACTTTTGAAAGGCTACCGACCGAGTGAAGTAGGCCTTGTTTATATCTTTTATTTTAAAATTTTGCTCTTTTTTAGTCTAAATTTAAAAGTATGAAATTTTGAGAGTGCGACGGAGTAAAATTCCTTATAAAACTGAAAAAATTTAGACTCTTTTTTTGTATAAATCGCTGCAAAAACGTTCTCTAGCTCTATACGCTCTTTTTGTGTCAGATTATCCATCTACTCTCCTAGTAATTTTTTCATTTTTTTTACAACAAACAATATCTCATCATCGTCAAGCTCGCACAAGAGCTGACAAACGGCCAATGCAGCTTGAGGCTTTGAGTTGCCAAGACGCCAGTCCTGATACGTCCTCATCGAAATGCCAAGATGTTTTGCCATTTGCGCTTGTGAAATTTTCTTACCGATATTTTTGGATTCAATCGCATTATGAAGCAGATTGAAAATGTCGTTCGTTTCTATCATCGGGAAATTATACAAATTATTTCATTAAATATACATAAAATTTAATATAAACATATTAATTTAGTATATATAATGTTGATTATATTATAAAAAATCAAATAAAATATATAAATTATACGAAAAAATGTATAATATCCAAAAATTTTATAGTCAAACTTGAGTTTATAATGCTAAGAATAAATAAATTTATTTTTTTAACTTTACTACTTGACAATACCATACTCAATATTGTATAATTCTGTTAGCAATTAAAAAGAAAGAGTGCTAAGTGAATAAGACGAACAAACGCGATATGATCTTAAATTCCATCATCGAAGCGTATCTGAGCGACAATATCCCGATAGGCTCGAGCGAGCTTGGATCGCGTATGAATATCTCGATGCCGGCATCTACAATACGTGTTTATTTCAAAAAGCTCTCCGACGAGGGCGAGATAACGAAGCTTCATATAAGCGGCGGTCGCATACCGACCATAACTGCGATGAGGAGGTATTGGAGCGAGACTTTAGACCTAGATGACGTTAATATCAGCGTAAGTGATGGTTATAATCTAAAGATGCTTTGCGATAGGTTCGAGCTTTATTGTATGGTTTTTGGCAGTTTGGATACGCGCCTGCTTGAAATTTTAAATTTAAACGATAGATTTTTGATCTTAAATTTGGATAGCGACGAGATCGTCATCAGATATGATGCGCGCATCGAGAAGTTTCTACAAAATTTGCTTGGCGTTGGTTTAAACAAGCTTGAGACGATTTGCGCTCAGGTTGGTTTAAGCGAACTTAGAAGCAAGATAAGGGAGCTTAAAAGAACCAAAATTTACTTCCAAGAGAACGAAATTTTGGCCTTTAAAATGTTTGGCGATGAGCGTTTTAAGATGATGCTTGAGCCCGGATTTGCCGCGCAGATGAACGAGGGACTTACGTTTTCTCCGTTATTTGACGAGGGATTTATGGGGCTAAAGCTTAAAATGACTTATCTTGGCTATCCGTGCGAGATGATATGCGCGGGCAGTATTTATAGTGATTATGTGAAATTTTTAAATAAAATAAAGGAGGCAGCGTGAGCGAAGAGATAAAAGAGCAAAACGTGCAGGATGCTCAAAATGAAAATTTAGCGCCTGATAGCGTAAATTTTGACGGCTTGAGCGATGCAGCGAAAGTTGCGGAGCTTGAAAACAAGCTTAGCGAGCTGACGGATAAATATTATAGAGCAAATGCGGAATTTGAAAACATCAAAAAGCGTTTCGAGAAAGAAAAGGCCGATATCGCAAGCTATGCAAACGAGAAATTTGCACGCGATTTGCTCCCGGTGATCGACGCTTTGGAGATCGCAGCAAATTTCGACCCTGACGACGATGAGTTTGCCAAAAATGTCAAAGAGGGCGTGCTCATCACGATAAATCAGTTCAAAAAATGCTTTGAAAAACATGGCATGAGCGAGATCGACACTAGCGGTGAGTTTGACCCGAATGTCCATAATGCGGTACTTCGCGTCGATAGCGAGGATCATACTAGCGGTCAGATCGTGCAAGTCATGCAAAAAGGATACATCATAAACGGTAGAGTCTTGCGCCCTGCGATGGTGAGCGTTGCAAATTGATACGAAATTTAGTCGTCCGCAGGTATTTAGTGAGATTCGGCGGACAGGTGATTTTGATGAGTCGGCTAAATTTAAGGCCGGTCGCAATCGATATAAACGAAATTTAAAAACCAAAATAAAGGAAAACAAATGGCAAAAGTAATAGGAATCGACCTAGGAACGACAAACTCTTGCGTGAGCGTCTATGAGCGCGGTGAGAGCAAGGTCATACCGAACAAAGAGGGCAAAAACACGACTCCATCGGTCGTAGCGTTTACTGACAAGGGAGAGGTTTTAGTAGGTGACGTGGCAAAACGTCAAGCGGTCACCAACCCTGAAAAGACGATATATTCGATCAAGCGTATCATGGGACTTATGAGCAATGAGAAAAACGCCCAAGAGGCGAAAGCTCGCTTGCCTTATCACGTCGTCGATAGAAACGGTGCGTGCGCCGTCGAGATCGCCGGTAAGGTCTATACCCCACAAGAAATTTCGGCCAAAATTTTGATGAAATTAAAAGAAGACGCCGAAGCATATCTTGGCGAAAAGGTCGTAGATGCGGTCATCACGGTGCCTGCTTATTTCAACGACAGCCAAAGAAAGGCGACAAAAGAGGCGGGAACTATAGCCGGACTAAACGTGCTTCGTATCATAAATGAGCCGACAGCTGCGGCGCTTGCTTATGGTCTTGATAAAAAAGAGGCCGAGAAAATTTTAGTTTATGACCTAGGCGGCGGAACGTTCGACGTTACCGTGCTTGAGACCGGCGACAGCGTAGTCGAAGTTTTAGCCACGGGCGGTAACGCTTTCCTCGGCGGTGATGACTTTGATAACCTTATCATTGATTGGCTCGTAAATGAGTTTAAAAATGAGACCGGTATCGACCTTAAAAAGGATGTCATGGCTAGCCAACGCCTAAAAGAAGCTGCAGAAAACGCTAAAAAAGAGCTTAGCTCGGCTCAAGAAACCGAGATAAATTTACCGTTCATCACGGCTGACGCTACTGGTCCAAAACACCTCGTCAAAAAGCTCACTCGTGCAAAATTTGAGGGCATGATAGAGTCACTCGTAGCCGAGACTATCACAAAGATCAACGAGGTCGTAAAAGAGGCTGGCCTTAGCAAGAGCGATGTAAAAGAGGTCGTGATGGTCGGTGGCTCTACTCGTGTGCCACTAGTTCAAGAAGAGGTCAAAAAGGCCTTTGGCAAAGAGCTGAACAAGAGCGTGAACCCTGATGAGGTCGTGGCTATCGGTGCTGCCATCCAAGGCGCGGTCATAAAAGGCGACGTAAAAGACGTGCTACTCCTAGACGTTACTCCGCTTAGTCTTGGTATCGAGACACTTGGTGGCGTGATGACAAAGATCATCGAAAAAGGCACTACGATCCCTGTCAAGAAAAATCAAACATTCTCGACTGCAGAGGACAACCAAAGTGCTGTGACTATCCACGTGCTTCAAGGTGAGCGTGAATTTGCAAGGGATAACAAGTCTTTAGGACAATTCAACCTAGAGGGCATCCCGTCAGCCCCACGCGGCGTGCCTCAAATAGAAGTAGAATTTGACATCGACGCAAACGGAATTTTGACCGTCTCGGCAAAAGATAAGGCGACCGGCAAAGCTCAAAACATCACGATATCCGGTTCAAGCGGACTAAGCGAGGACGAGATAAACAACATGGTAAAAGACGCCGAACTTCACAAAGAGGACGACAAAAAGCGCAAAGAGGCGGTCGAGGCCAGAAATTCAGCCGACGCTTTGGTACATCAAACCGAAAAAAGCATGAACGAGCTAGGAGAGAAGGTGCCTGCCGAGGATAGAAGCAACATCGAGGCTGCGCTAAACGATCTAAAAGAGACGCTAAAAGACGAGAACGCAAGCAAGGAGCAAATCGACGCAAAAGTCCAAGCTCTAAGTGCTGCCAGCCACAAACTAGCCGAGGCGATGTATAAAAAAGATGACAACGCCAGCGGCGAGCAATCAGGTGGCAAGAAAAAAGACGACGACGTCATCGACGCTGAAGTCGAGTAATATCTAAATTTAGAGCCACGAGCGTGGCTCTAAGCAAATCTATTCGATACTTTTTATCCTGTCTTTATTCAGCCCCTCTTCGATACGTTTTATCTCTTCGTTGCCGCCTCTGACGACGTTCTTGTCATAGTGCAGACGTTCGACTATCTTTTTTGGATACTCCACGTTGCTTAGTATAAATTTAAACACATTGAGCCTCGCCTCTTTTTTGTTGTCAGAAGCCACGATGACCCACGGTGAGATGGCGTTATGAGAGGCTAGCAGCATCGAGTATTTGGCGATGGAGTATTGATCCCACAGCTCTTGAGCCTTTTGATCTACCGGAGAGATCTTAAACTGCTTGAGCGGGTCGGTCATGCGCTCTTTAAAGCGCCTTTTTTGCTCTTCTTTGCTGATAGAGAGGTAAAATTTAAAGAAAATTATGCCCGAGTTTATGACCATTTCTTCAAATTTCGGCACTTCTCGCAAAAATTCCTTATGCTCCTCTTGAGTGCAAAAACCCATCACAGGCTCGACTCCGGCGCGGTTATACCAGCTTCTATCAAAGATCACGATCTCGCCAGCGCTTGGTAGGTGCGTGACGTATCGCTGGAAATACCACTGCGTCTTTTCGACGTCGCTAGGTTTTGTCAGCGCGACTATCCGACATCCGCGTGGGTTTAGATGCTCGGTTAGGCGTTTTATCGTGCCGCCTTTGCCCGCCGCGTCGCGCCCCTCCATCAGCATCAGCACTCTTAAGCCCTTTTCTTTGACGTAGTTTTGAAATTTTAAAAGCTCGATCTGAAGCAGCCTTAGCTCTTGCTCGTAGCCCAGTTTAGCACCTTTTACGTGTTTTTTCTCTTTTGGCATGGTTTATCCTTTAAATTTCATAAATTCACGTTCGTTTCGTAATTTTACAACAATAAAGCTGATTTCACGCCCACTTAACGGTTTTACAATAAATTTAATAAAATTTATTAAAATCACGTAAATCAAAAAGGAACGCTATGGTTTTTAAAATTCTCGTCTCATTTTTCGCATTTTGTCTGGCTTGCTTCGGTGAGGTTCTTGATGTCAGTAAGGCATTTGACATCAGCACCGCCCAAGATAGCCAAAATTTAGAGATAAAATTTAAATTCGGCGAAAATATCTACATCTATCAAGAGACCTTTGAGATAAAGCTAAATGGCGAGACGATCAACTCTCTTTTAAATATGCCAAAGCCAGAATCAGTAGGCGATCACGAGATCATATTGCAGGATTTCTCGATCCTTGTGCCGTTTAAGCTAGTTGGTGAAAATTTAAAAGACGATAAAGCCCGGCTTGAAATTTTATATCAAGGCTGCGCTAAAAACGGCATTTGCTACCGTCCGCAAAGTAAAATTTACACTATCACCAAAGTAGATGATAAATTTAGCGTTGTGGCTGCCGACAAGCAGGACACAAATCAGCTTTCAGACGAGGAGAACATCGCCAGCGAGCTTGATAGTAGCGGCTTTTTGCTCTCTTTGGCTACGTTTTTTGGTTACGGGCTTTTGCTGGCTTTCACGCCTTGCGTTTTCCCGATGATACCGATCCTCTCAAGCATCATCGTCTCAAAAAGTGGACGAAATTTAAACGCCAAAACCGGCTTTGTACTGTCGCTGGTTTATGTCGTGGCGTCGAGCCTTGCTTACGCGCTTGCGGGCGTTGCGGCGAGCTTGCTTGGCTTTGGTGTCCTGGGCGCATTACAAAATGTCTGGGTGCTTAGCGTATTTGCGCTGTTTTTTGTCCTGCTTGCGTTTAGTATGTTTGGCTTTTACGACATAAAGCTACCATCGAAATTTGAAAATCTCATAAGCAAGAAATCCCAAAATAGTAGCGGTCTGATCGGCGTTTTCATCATGGGCTTCGCCTCGGCGCTCATAGTATCTCCGTGCGTCGCCGCACCGCTTGCAGGGGCGCTACTTTACATAGCTCAAAGCGGAGATACGTTTTATGGCGGCACCATGCTTTTTGGCATGGGGCTTGGCATGGGAGTCCCGCTGCTTGTCATAGGGGCTAGCTCGGGTAAAATTTTACCAAAGCCGGGCGCTTGGATGGACGGTATAAAGAGCCTTTTTGGCTTTTTGATGCTGATAATGGCCGTTTGGCTCATGGCTAGAATTTTTGGCTCATTTTTCGAGCTGGTAGGATACGGCGTCATAGGCGTGTTCATGGCGGTATATTTTGGAGCTTTCGAGGCGGCCGCGAGCGGGGCTATGAAATTTAAAAAGGCACTTGCTATTTTGGTCTTTGTCTATTCTATCATGCTTATCGTAGGCGGATTTTTGGGCTCGAGAGACGCTCTCTCGCCTATTAGCGGGCTAAATTTTACAAGCTTTGATCAAGCGCAGCTAAATTTTCGCTCGGTCAAAAATTTAAACGAGCTAAAAGATCTCATCAAAAATGCCGACAAGCCCGTGATGGTCGATTTTTATGCTGATTGGTGCGCAAGCTGCAAAGAGATAGAAAAGATCACTTTTAAAGATAGCGCCGTAGCCGGCAAACTTGGCGATTTTACTCTCGTGCGCGTGGATGTCACACAAAGCGGCGAGCAAAACGATGCGATGCTAAGAGAATTTGGCCTTATCGACCCGCCTGCGCTTTTATTTTTTAAAGGCGGCGAGGAGCTTAAGCCTTTACGAACGATCGGCTTTATCTCGCCTGAGAAATTTTTGGAGAAAATTTCAAAAATTTGACAATCTTTCATAAGGAGCAAAACATGAAAAGAGGGTATGAAATTTTAAACGATCCGTTCTTGAACAAAGGGACGGCATTTAGCAAGGTCGAGCGTGAGCAGCTCGGGCTAGATGGGCTTTTACCGCCGCACATCCAAAGCATCTAGGAGCAGGCCAGTCAGGCGTATTTGCACTTTAAAACAAAGGGCGAAGAGAATAGAAAAGCGTAAATTTTTGATGCAAATTTTTGACACCAACCGCACGCTATTTTACTACCTTTTCAACGAGCATGTGGTCGAATTTATGCCGATAGTTTATGATCCGGTGATCGCCAAGAGTATAGAAAATTACAGCGAATTTTTCGTCAATCCTCAAAATGCGGCTTTCATCTCGATAGAAAACAGTGACGATATAGAGGAAATTTTGAAAAATGCGGCTAGCGGCAGGGAGATCCGCCTCATCGTAGCGACCGATGCGGAGGGCATTTTAGGCATAGGAGACTGGGGCACGAACGGCGTTGATATATCGGTGGGCAAGCTAATGGTTTATAGCGCGGCCGCTGGGATAGATCCCAAGATGGTACTACCTGTCGTGCTTGATGTGGGAACGAACAGACAAAGCCTTCTGGACGATCCGCTTTATCTAGGCAATCGCTTTAAGCGTGTAAGAGGCGATAAATACTACGAATTTATCGATAAATTCGTGCATGCGGACAGAAAGGTCTTTCCTAGATTGTATCTTCACTGGGAGGATTTTGGTCGCTCAAATGCCGCCAATATACTTAAAAATACACTAAAAGCATACCGACTTTCAATGACGACATGCAAGGCACAGGCATCATCACCTTAGCCGCTATCTTGTGCGGGCTTGAAATTTCAAAAGAAAAGCTAAAAGATCAAATTTACGTCTGCTTTGGCGCGGGGACTGCAGGAGCGGGCATAGTAAATCGCGTCTATCTCGAGATGCTACAACAAGGCGTGAGCGAGACCGAGGCGAAGTCTAAATTTTATCTAGTAGATAAGCAAGGGCTGCTCTTTGACGATATGGACGATCTTACGCCGGAGCAAAAGTCTTTTGCAAGGAAACGAGAGGAATTTATGGATCCGGATACTCTCATAAGCCTCGCTGCAGTCGTCAAAAGAGTGCATCCGACGATCCTTGTAGGCACATCGACCACGCCTCATACATTTACCAAAGAGATAGTCCAAGAGATGTCAAAGCACACGGCGCGCCCTATGATATTTCCTCTAAGCAACCCGACCGAGCTAGCCGAAGCTACGGCGAACGACCTTATAGCGTGGAGCGACGGCAAGGCGCTAGTAGCCACCGGCATCCCGGTAGAGCCGGTCGTTTATAAGGGCGTTACATACGAGATAGGACAGGCGAATAACGCGCTGATGTATCCTGGCCTCGGGCTTGGAGTGATGTCTGTCGACGCTTCGTTGCTCACTGATAAAATGATAAGTGCGGCGGCACACTCCCTAAAAGGCATGATAGATACCGATAAGCTGGGGGCTGCACTCTTGCCGCCTGTATCGAGATTGACGCAGTTTTCTCAGGTCGTAGCCGAGGCGGTGGCTACTACCGCAATCGCTCAGGGCTTAAATAAAGACAAGGTAAAAGACGCCAAAACAGCTGTTTTAAATTTTAGATGGAAGCCTGCTTACGAGGCTTAGCTTGATGTCGCGGAGGTGAGATCCATCTCCACGGCTTTATTAAAATGGCTCTGTTACAATATTTCATTGATTTTAACTTTCAAAAGCGAAGTCAAACCTTGTGAAGCGACGCTATCACCGCCGATTTTCAGAGAAGCCAAAGGTTGAACGCGAAAATCGTGCTATATGTTCGGTGCTTTGCGGAGCGAGCAGGGTTTGCGAAGCAAGTGTCAATGATTTATTATAACAAAGTCATTAAAAATTTATCCTTATCTGCGATGTTTCAAAAAGTAGCATCATAAAATTTCTCACGAGGCTATCACATTTTAAAGGCGGAATTTGATGACTAAAATTCGCTCGGACAAGGTTTTGATTTACTATTTTTTGTAAGGTTAAATTCAAGATATCGACTTTTGTCGCGGTTTTTAATATTGATTCTATCAAAAGATGATAAAGCGCGCAAAATTTCTATCCGTTTTAAAATATAAAATTAAAATTTCATTATAATAAACTTACAAACTTCTAAAGGAGACAACATGGCAAACAAGATCTCAAGACGCGATATGCTCAAAATGAGCATGGTCGGTGCCGGTGCGCTCGCACTAAGCGGCGTAAATGCAGTAGCGGCATCAAGCGAAAAAGACGTCAAATTTGACGAGGAGTATGACATAGTCATCGTAGGAACGGGCTTTGCAGGGCTCTCAGCCGCCTTAAAAGCCAGCGAGCGCGGCAAGAAGGTTTTGATAGTCGAGAAAATGGGCCGTGCGGGCGGAAATTCCGTCATAAACGGCGGAAATATGGCTGCTCCTATGAACAAATACCAAGTCGCTCAAGGCATAAAAGATAGCAAAGAGCTATTTATCGCTGATGCCGTAAAAGACGGGCTTGGACTAAATCACACCGAGCTTTTGAGCACGATGTTTGATAAAAGCAACGATGCCGTCGCACTCCTTGAAAAATGCGGCGCTCAGTTTTCAGATAAGCTGATATTTGAGAGCGGTCACAGCGTGGCTAGAAGCTTGCAAGCCACAAACGCTTCAGGCTCTGGCTATATCCAGCCTATGTTAAAAGTGCTTGGCGAGGATAAAAACGTCACTATCAAAACGAGGACGAAATTTGACGACTTCGTGCTAAACGACGCCGGGAAAGTGGTAGGAATTTTAGCTCGCGAGAACTATAAATTTGACGCCAAGCTCTTTAGCGACGACATGGAAAATACAAGCGGCGATAAAAAGGCCTATAAGGCTAAAGACGGCGTATTGCTGGCTGCAGGCGGCTTTGGACGCGACCTCTGGTATCGCCAGATCCAAGATCCTCGCATAGTGCCTACGATAGACAGCACCAACCAACAAGGCTCAAGCGCGGGAGCGATGCTAAAAGCGACCGATCTAGGCGCTATCACGCTTCAGACTTCGTGGATACAGTTCTTGCCATACTGCTCGCCTGATGAAAAGGGCTTTGGCGCAGCTGTGAATTTCACCAACCACTGCTGCAACACTTACGGCATAACGGTAAATCCAAAAACAGGCAAGCGCTTCATGAACGAGCATGCCGGTCGTAAGATCAAGTCAGACGCGTGCTTTGCAGTCATCGGCAAAGACGAGAACTACCCGGTCAACCTTTGCGACCAACAAGCAGTAGACGCGAGAAATCCTATCTACACATCTCGCCCGTTAGAGGCCGGCGTCATCTGGAAATTTGATACCCTTGACGCGCTCGCCGCGCATTTTAAGATCCCTGCTGATGCGCTCAAAGAAAGCGTCAAAAAATATAACGAAGGAGTAGCCGCAGGAAAAGACGAATTTGGCAAGCCGGTGGATAAACTAGGTGGCATAAACATCTCAAAACCACCATTTTATGCGAGTCGCACTATGCCAAAAGTCCACCACACTTGCGGAGGCCTCGAGATAAACACAAAGGCTCAAGTGATCTCTTATAAAACGCATAAGCCAATAGATGGTCTATATGCTGCAGGCGAGATAACAGGCGGTGTGCATGGAGCCAGCCGTCTGGGAACATACGCGATACTTGATTGTATGGTGTTTGGTATGATCGTCGGAGAGACGATGTAAAAAAGCACAAAGGATCGATTTGCCGCGCTTTTGGCAAATCGGCCCTTTATTTTATATGTTTGGCTGCTTGCTCTCGCGCAAGCGACTACTAAAAATAGGCTCTGTTGCAATATTTAATTGATTTTTAACTTTCAAAAGCGAAGTCAAATCCTGTGAAGCGACGCTATCGCCGCCGATTTACAGGGAAGCGGTAGCTGACTGCGTAAATCGTGCTATACGTTCGGCGCCTTGCGGAGTGAGCAGGGTTTGCAAAGCGAGTACCAATGGTTTATTATGACAGAGTCTAAAAACATTAAAATGCCATTATCGTAGCGGGCTAAGCCTTGCTAAATTTCACTTCAAAGGATGTGAGCTTTTCATCGCTTTGGCAGGTTATTTTAAAATTCAGCTCGTCGCAAAATTTCTTTACGATATTCAGCCCTATGCCAAAGCCGCCGTTTTGCTCGTCAAATCTCGTATAAAGCTCGAAAATATGCGGTAAATTTTGCTTTGCGATACCTTTGCCGCTATTTTTTATATTTAGCTCGCCGGGGGTTAAATTTACGCTGATATTTCCGCCTTCGTTGCAGTATTTTACGGCGTTTGAGAGTAGGTTGTCGATGATCTTTCTTAGCTTGAATTTCGAGGTGAAAAGCGATACGTCGTTTGCTAGATCAAGCTTTAAATTTATATTTTTTTGCTCGATGCTGGTGCTAAAATACTCTATCCTCTCGCTTAGCATCCGAGTTAAATCCAGCCGCTCTTTTTCATCATTTGCACCGTTTTTCAGTCTCAAAGCGACTAGGTCCTCGTAAAGATTTGCTATCGTAGTGGCCGCGGTTTTGATGTTGCTTAGGTATTTGGCGGGATCGCTCTTAAAAAGCTCTATACTCATCAAAATGACGCTTAAAGGCGTGTTTATCTCGTGCGTGGTGTCGCGTATGAAACCATCTAGGAATTCTATCCTTTCATAAAGCGGGCGCAAAGAGAGCCTGATGATAAAATAAGCTATCAGTAAGACCGCCGCCAAAACGCCCAGCGAGGCGAATAAAATTTTAAGCTTGAGCCTGAAAAGCTTCGTTTTCACGCCGGTCGTTTTGATGGCTATGTAGTATTCATTTTGAGCGTTTTTATCGGCGATGTTAAACTGCACGACCAGGCTGTTGCCATCCTCGTAGCTACTTGGCATATTTGGCCTTACATCAAAGTCGTCTTCGATGACATCGCCTGTTTTTAGATCCACGACATACGCCTCAAAGTCATCGAAATCATCATCGTCAAGCTCGCCGTGTTTGTCGAGCTTGATCTGAAGTTCGCGTCTTAGGTCTCTTAGCTCGAATGTGTCTTTATCGATGATGAACATCTTTTCGTTTTGATAAAATATGCCCGCAAAAAGGACGGTAAATGTGATGCTCGTTAAAAAATATAATAAGAAAATAGGCAGGACATGGCGTTTGTTAAGCATATTTGTATCCGAGCTTAGACTGGCTGATGATGCGCTCCTTGCCTAAAATTTTCCTAAGTCCCGTGATGTAGACTCGAAGGCTTAGCTCGCTAGGGCTCTCATCGTAGCTCCAAATTTCACTATAAATTTCATCTCGGCTTAGGAATTTGTCTTTGTTTTTAAGCAGCAAGCTTAGCAGTTTGGCTTGTTTTTTAGGCATCGACACGATATCATCGCCTTTAAATAAAACTCCCTGGGCCATGTCAAAGCTGAAATTTTCATCTATGCGTTCTCTGGTTTTTGGATTATGCACGAAGGTGCGCCGCAGGATGTTATTGACGCGCAAAAGCAGCTCTTTAAGCTCAAATGGCTTTTTGATGTAGTCGTCGCAACCGCTTACGAAGCCATCTTGCACGTCTTTTAGGGTATTTAGCGAGGTCGTGAATATACAAGGCGTGTTGCGGCCGGTCTCTCTTAGTTCTTTAAGCAGCCTAAAGCCGTTGCCACCGATGATCTTGACGTCAAATATCCACAGATCAAAGCATTTTTCATAGGCTAAATTTAGTGCGTCTTCGTAGTTTTTTACGCTTGTGACGTCAAAATTTTCGCTTTTTAGATACGTGCTCATCATATCAAGCAGCATATTTTCGTCTTCTACGATCAAAATTTTATTCATGGCTTCTCCAAAACATCAAATTATACTTAAAATTTTGCCTGTTTTGTAGCGTTAGGGTAGGCCTTGCTCATCGCAAAGCCTAAATTCGCATCAGTCGTGCTTTTTGTCAAATTTTTTACCGTCCATAAAGCCACCCTCATGACGATGTTTGTCA
Organism: Campylobacter curvus; assembly: GCF_013372125.1. NCBI lineage: Bacteria > Pseudomonadati > Campylobacterota > Epsilonproteobacteria > Campylobacterales > Campylobacteraceae > Campylobacter > Campylobacter curvus. Next base: position 777,274 of record NZ_CP053826.1, read on the forward strand.
AAGTCATCATCCATTTTCTTGAGCTCTATGTCTAGCCTGTCGGCATCTTTTACACTTAGAGCCGAGACTTTTTCGTTGTAGCCGGTTCTAAAATCCTGCATAAATTTATACCTGTCAGCCGCGCTCATGGCCTCAAGCTTCTTTCTCATTTCAGACTTGAAGCCTCTTTTGGTGTCCTTTATCTGGGCTTTTAGCTCACCCACGCGCTTGTCTATCTCAAAGGCTATGTCGCTTAGCGTTTTTGCATCGGCGTTTGCCATCATCGCGTAAAGCTCCTCGTTCGTGCTCTTCTCAAGTGAAGCGGCAAACATACTTCCAGCCATCAAGACGGCTACTAAAACTATTTTTTTCATCTTTTCTCCTTTAAAAAATATGAGTGTATTTTAAATAAAACTTGTGAAGAAAAGGTTAAATCATATGGGGTAAATTTTTAAAGGTTGCATCTTAATACAGTGCTGATTTTAAAATTCTAGAATATTGTAACGTCGTTTTATAAGATTTGACTATTTTATATTTGGCTTTGTTAAGATACTTCATTGATTTTTAACTTTCAAGAGCGAAGTCAAACCTTGTGAAGCGACGCTATCGCCGCCGATTTACAGGGAAGCGGTAGCTGACCGCGTAAATCGTGCTATATGTTCGGCGCTTTGCGGAGCGAACAGGGTTTGCGAAGCAAGTGTCAATGATTTATTATAATATAGCCTTATATTTTGTAGCGATGGATTAAAATCGGCCGAATAGAATTCGGCCTGAATTTTAGGAGTGGAGTGTGGTGATGTTTAGTCGTTTTTGGCTTTTTCTTCGGGTTCGTCTTTTTTAGTGATATCCCAAATTTCAGCCTCTTTTATGCTTAGAGCACAGACTCTTTCGTTGTATCTTGCGCTAAAATCTCTCACGAAGTCATCTCTTTGTTCTTTAGCAAGAGTCTCGAGCTTGTTTTGCATTTTGGCTTCAAATGCCGCTTTTGCAGTATTTGCTTGCGCTTTTAGCTTGCCAAATCTTTTATCTATCTCAAACGCCATATCGGCAAGTGTTTTAGCGTCAGATCTCGTGATCATTTTTCCAAAGCCAACTTCTTTTGCTTTTGCAAATATCGCCAAAAGATAAGCCTTTGAAGCTATCAGAAGCGTCGGTAGACTTATTTTGTTCTGGCATATCGCTGCAGTTTGATCGCTCATTTTTTCTCCTTTATTTAAAATGTAGGAGAATTGTAGAAAGAATTTGTGAAAGAAAGGTTAAGCCGCGGGGTTAGTCGCCGCCTCTTAAAAATAGTTTTTTGATCTTGTTAAGCCCTAGCTTCATGCCGCTATATTTCATCATTTTAGCCATCTTTTTCCACATGTCAAGCTCGTAGCAAGGATGCGGACAGCGGTGACAGCGCGGTTTTTCTATATGAGGGCAGGCTTGAAGTCTGGCGTAAGCGTATCTGACCATATGCTCACACTCTTTGCAAAGCTCAAATTCCACGCTCGTTATATTTGCTTCGCCGTTGTAGCTCAGGCTTTGCGTGCATTTGTGCTTTGGCTCGTCTTTGTGTTTGTCGGTGCAGTAAATTTGTATGAATTTCGTGACTGTCGCGACCTCGTAGCAAAATTTCTCTCTTGTCATACTATTCTCCTTTTTGGAAATAGTAGCCAAAAAGCGTGAAATTTGATTTGAGATAAATCAAGATATTTTTAGTCCCAAATGTCACAGATCGTTCCGAAATTTCGCCAATGCTCTTTTATAGTCATCCTCGCTGTCTATGCCAATACTCTGGCTTGAGACCTCCAGCATCGCTATGCGCTTGCCGTTTTCAAGAGCGCGCAGCTGTTCTAGCTTTTCGGTACTTTCAAGATGTGAGGTGCGAAGTGAGCAAAATTCGCGTAAATTTAGCGCGCTGTATCCGTAGATGCCAAGGTGAGCTTTGTATTCGTCGCATTTAGCACGGTCAAAAGGTATACGCGAGCGTGAAAAATATAGCGCAAAGCCGTCAAAATCAGTAACGACTTTGACTAGGTTTTTGTCATCGGCAAATTCGCCGCTAACTAGTTTGTAGCATGAAAACATAAAGGCTTTTTCGCGTTTAGCCTCACAAAAGGCTTTGAATTTAGCGATATTTTCAGGCTCTATGAAGGGCTCGTCGGCTTGGACGTTGATGATGATCTCGCGCTCGTCTAGCCCTAAAATTTGCGCCGCTTCGTTTATGCGGTCTGTCCCGCTTTGATGATCTTTGCTCGTCATCACGGCCTTTAGTTCGTGTTTTTGTGCGATGTCAAAGACACTTTCATCATCGACCGCTACTACCACATCATCGCAGCTACTAACGCGTCTAGCCGTAGCCACAAACATCGGCACCCCACCGATATCGCATAAAATTTTATCCTTAAACCTAGTCGAGGCCAGTCGGGCCGGTATGATTATCATTTTTTGATCCATTCTAAAATTTTATTTTCGATCTGGTTTTGGGCTATCACTTCAGGGTGTAGGATCGGCGCGTCAAATAGCGCATCTATCGCCTCAGGCACTGTGTCGTTTAAAATTTCAGCCATCTTTTTTAGCCCCTCTTTTTCGCCGCCTTTTACCTTCACGTCGCAGGCTTTTAGCATACTTGGCGTAAATTTCACCCAGTGCGCGGTCGAGGTTATGACGTTTATACGGGAGCTGTCTACCATTTTTAGGCATGTTGCGGTATGCGGGTCGATCGCTACGCCTTTTTTAGCCCAGGAGCTTATGTAGCTTTCACACTCCTTGTCGGTGCAAAAGTCCGCCTCAAAGTCCTCTTTTAGCGCTGCTAGTTCGTGTGCCTTGAGCTTGTAAAATTTATTTTTATTAAGCTCGTCCATGAGCTCTTTCGTGCGCACGGAGCCAAATTTATCAAAGAGTAGGCGCTCGATGTTAGAGCTTAACAAGATATCCATGGCCGGGCTTATGGTCTTGACTAAGGTTTTGTTCCTTAGATCGTAAATGCCCGTCGTAAAAAGCTCGGTCAAGATATTGTTGGCGTTTGAAGAGATCTTTATCTTGCCTATTTTCGCGCCCATTTTTTTAGCGTAATAAGCCCCCAAGGCGTTGCCGAAATTCCCGCTTGGCACGATGATGTCAAAGCTCTCGTTTTTGCCTAGTTTGCCAAGCTTTAAAAGGCGTGCGTAGGCGTATGCGTGGTAGATGATCTGAAACAAAATCCTGCCAAAATTTACGGAGTTTGCCGCGCTTAGCAAAAGACGATTTTTAGCCAGTTCGCTTTTAAAATTTTCACTTGCCAGAAGCGTTTTTAATGCGCGCTGAGCGTCGTCGAAGTTACCTTTTATGCCAAAGACCTTTAAATTTTCGCCGGGCATGCAGACCATTTGGAGTCGCTGGACCTCGCTCGTGCCGCCCGTAGGATACAAGCAGATGGCTTTTATATTTTTAGCGTCTGCGAAGGTTTGTAGAGTCGCCGGACCGGTGTCGCCGCTCGTGGCGCACATTATGAGGTAGTTTTCGCCTCGTTTTTGCGCGAGCTTGCTTAAAATTTCACCGAAAGGCTGAAGCGCCATATCCTTAAAAGCGCGTGTGGGCCCATGATAAAGCTCGTTTATGTATAGATTTTTATCAAGTCTTTTAAACTCGGCCGGCGTATTTGGTCGGTCGAAATTTTTATAGCGTCTCAAGGCCTTTTTAAAGCTTGCCTCGTCGATGTCGAATTTAAAGAGCGAGATGATAGCCAGTGCCAGCTTTTCGTAGCTTAACGCGCTTAGATCTCGCCATGCTTTAGCGCTTATCTTTGGAAGCTTCGTCGGTGCGTAAAGTCCGCCGTGGACGCTGCTTGGATTTAGCAGTGCGGTACTTAAATTTACATTTTTTACCTTTTCGTTTTTGTCCGCTCTTGTGGGTGTGAGTCTCATTTTTTGCCTTTTGTTTGATTTTTTACCCAAATTTTGTATTTTTTATAGATATCTTTTGGCTTGAAAGATAGAATTTCAGGTAGCTCGTAGTCGTGATTTGCTTTTATGAATTTAGCTATTTTTTTAAATTTAGCGTCCGTCTTGATGAGTAGAATTCTCTCTTTCTCGTCGCAAATTTTATCGTCCCAGACGTAAAGACTATCTGCTTTTGTGCTACTGACGCAAGCGGCCAAGCCATTTTTGATGAGCTTTTTGCCTAGCATTTTGGCCGCCTTTTTATCAGCGACCGAGGTCATTAAAATTTTCATCCTTTTATCATCGTCCCTATGCCGTCATCGGTAAAGAGCTCTAGTAGCAGCGAATGAGGCAGCCTGCCGTCAAGTATGTGTGCATTTGCGACGCCGTTTTTGACGCATTCAAGTGCCGCATCGACCTTTGGTATCATGCCGCCGTTTATCGTGCCGTCCTCTTTTAGTGCGGTTATATGTGCCTCGTTTAGTTTGCTGATCAAATTTCCGTCTTTATCCAGTATCCCGCGTGTGTCGGTGAGAAATATCACGCGTTCGGCCTTTAGCGCGCTTGCTATCTTGCTCGCGCACAAATCGGCGTTTATGTTGTAGCTGTTGGCCTCGTCGTCAGTGGCGACAGGAGCGACGACCGGGATCAGGCCGTTTTCGAGCAGGCCGTTTAAGACGTAGGTATTTACGCGCTCTATCTCGCCCACAAAGCCGTATTTGCCGTTATTTAAAATTCTTGCCTTGAGTAAATTCGCATCTTTGCCGCTCACGCCGATCGCTCTTGCGCCGTTTTTGTTCAAAAGCGCGGTGATCTCTTTGTTGATATTGCCGCTAAGTACCATTTCGACGATCTCCATAGCCTCTTTGTCGGTCACGCGAAGCCCGTCTACGAACTCACTTTTTATATGCAAACGATCAAGGTAGGAATTTATCTTTTTACCGCCGCCATGCACGACCACGACTTTGCAACCTACAAGCTGAAGCAGCGCTATATCGCGAACGAAGTCGTTTTTGAGCGTATCATCTATCTGTGCGGAGCCGCCGTATTTGACGATGAAAATTTTATTGCGAAATTTTTGAATATAAGGCAGGGCCGAGATGATGACCTGCGCGACTTGTAGTGAATTTTGCACTTCGATCCTTCGCTAAAAATGTCAGATTATAACAAAATGCGCTTAAATTTTAGATTGTATCAGCGTTTTAAACTCTTGACTAAGCGTCGTTTCTAACGTAATGAGCGAGATCGGCAGGCCAAAGTCTCGCACCTTTACGTAGTCCTTTCGCGTCATCAAAAGCGAGCTTGCCTCATGCTCTTTTAAAATTTGAGTGAGCTCGTCCTTGCAAAAGCTGTAATGATCGGGGTAAAATACCTGCGCTAGCGTATCTTTAAAAAACGGCTCTAAGCGCGCCGGGTTGGCTATGCCGGTCACTAGCACCATTTTTGGTGTGGGATTTTCGATCCTGCTCTTTCTAAAGTGCGTCTGGTCCGGTTCGGCGATAAAGTCTGCAAATTTATAAAAGCTTACCGGATAGCGGTAAGCGCCGCTAGGGATAGTGAAATTTAGCGTGGGCTTTGGAGTAGGGCGCAACAAGATGTCAAATTTTTTGATATGAAATTTACCAAAGCCATCGTCCATCAGGACATATCTGGCGCCGGCGTTTTTGGCAAATTCTATCGCCTCATCGCGGTTTTCGCTGACGATGACGTTTGCATCTTTGACGCTTATGGCGTATTCCATGGCCTCATCGCCGCTCGTGCGTGTGTCTGCTAAAATTTCACCGTTTTTGCAGACTACCAGCATGCCCTTAGAGGCTCTTTTGTAGCCTCTTAGCACGATGAATGCACCTTTAAATTCATTTGCAATGGCGATGCAAAGCGGAGTTTTGCCGCTTCCACCAAGGCTTAAATTCCCCACGCTTAAAATTTTGATGCCAAAGTCTTTTTTGCGGCTTAAAATTTTTTTGATCCAAATGATGGCGGTATAAACGAGACTAAGCGGTAAAAGTGCGTAGGCCAGCAGCTTTTGAGGGAGGCTTGGGCGATAAAAATATCCGTTCGCCCAAGCGTGTAAAATTTGCTCGAAGCTGCTTTTAGGCACGATTTTTCAGTATCTCTTTTATCGTGTCGCAGATATAGTAAACGTCCTCGTCTTTCAGCCCGTCGTAGATAGGCAGCGAAAGCACCTGCTGATAGACCTTTAGCGCAGTTGGGAAGTCATTTACTTTAAGCGCATATTTATTTTTATAATAGCTTAGCAGGTGTATCGGGATATAATGTAAAGACGTGTGTATGCCGCGTTCTAGTAGCTCTCTTGCAAAGCCGTCACGATTTTTATTTACTTTTATGATGTATTGAGAGTAGATGTGATCGCGTTTTTTTACAGGCGTGGCGATCTGCGGATAGCCTGCTAGCTCCTTATCGTAGATCGCAGCTATCTCTCGCTGGCGTTTTATGAAGCCGTCGTTTTTTTCTAGCTGGGCTAGTGAAAATGCTGCATTCAGCGCGTTTATATCGTATTTTAGTCCGATATCCACGACGTCGTAGATGTAGCTTAGGTTGCCGTATTTATCGATGCCATTTACCAGCGCGTAGTTGCGAAGCAGCCTAGCATTTTTGGCGATCTCGTCGTCATTTGTCGTGAAAAATCCGGCTGTGGAGATTGGATTTTGCACTTGAGAATTTGTCTGAAAGCACGATAAAAACGAGTCTTTACTGCCTACTTTCTTGCCATTGTAAGTAAATCCTATAGCCCTGTTTGCATCGTCTAAAATTTGAACATCATAGCGTTCGCCTATCTCCTTTATCTCGTCCATTTGCGCACTTTGACCGGCTATATGAGTGACGAAGGCGCATTTTAGCTTTTTGTGGTTTTGCTCTTTTAAAATTTTCTCGAGTGCATCGGGGTTGATATTAAAATCATCCTCATTTATATCCACGAATATCGGCTCCGCATCAAAATGGCGGATCGCCTGAGCCACGCTAGGAAAGGCATTTACCGAGCAGATTATCTTATCGCCACGCTTGATGTGCATGGCGCTAAGCGCCAGATGGTGCGCCGCCGCGCTGTTGTTTGTCGTGATAACATGTTTTGCGTCAAAATACTTCTTCAGAGCCTCTTCAAATTTGTCTATTATGCTGTTTGGATCTTGTCCGTATAGGACCTCTTTGATAAGCTCACTTTCGCGCTCTGTGACTGTTGGTTTGTAAAATGAAATTTCTTTCATCATAAATCCTTTTAAATTTTTGCTATCAACGGCATTTGTCGCTTAAATTTATTCGATTCTACCCTTTTTACGATCTCGTCGACCGTATCTTGTCCAAATTTATCGACGCTTGCGCCTAAATTCCCTCCTGCTATACCTTTTAATATCTCATCTATCGTTTCATAAGTGTATCCGATGTCGTCCTCGTCGCTTTGACCATCCCAAAGATCGGCGCTTGGCGCTTTGTTTATGATGTTTTCATCGACTCCAAGATACTTTGCGAATTCAAAAATTTCAGTTTTATAAAGCTCGCCGATAGGATTTATCGCACATGCCAGGTCACCAAAGATAGTGCCGTATCCTAGCATCAGCTCGCTTTTGTTGCTGGTGCCTACGACTAGAGCGTTTATGCTGGCCGAGTAGTCATACAGCAGACTCATGCGCACCCTTGCGCTTAAATTTCCTTTACGAAGTTTGTCTATGTTTTCGCCTATAGAGTCGCCAAATGCGTCAAGGATGGCTTGGATATTTAAAATTTTAAAATTTAAGCCAAGTTTTTTACATAAATTTAACGCATCGTCTATATTTTTGGCACTTGAAGCACTTGTTGGCATTATGAGAGCGTGGGTGTTTTTTGGCATAGCAGTCGCGCACAAAGTGGCTACTACCGCAGAGTCTATACCTCCACTCACACCTATAAGCAGATTTTTAGATTTGCTTTTTTTTGTAATGTAATCTTTTAAGAATTCAACTAAAATTTTCTTTATGCTTTCGTAATTTCTCATCTTTGTACCGATTTATTTTTATGAGTTCAATTATACTAGTTTTATTTTAAAATTTTCCTTTAAGTTTAAGGAATTTATTGTAAAATTCTTAAAAATTTAAATTAAAGTATAAAAATGCAAGTTTTATCTAAAAATTTCGGGCCGTATATGACAAATTGCTACATCGTAAAAACTCCTGGCGGCGATATCATCATAGACCCCGGAGAGGGTGCGAAAGAGTGGGTCAAGCAAAATGCAAAAGATGCAAAAGCCATACTTTGTACGCATGGGCACTTTGATCATATATTTGACGTAAAAGCCCTAAAAGACGAGCTTGGTTTGCCTGTTTATATCAATGAAAATGACGCATTTATGGTGCAAAGCGATGTCTTTGGCTACGGATACGAGTGTTTTACCGCCGATGTCTTGATCAGCGGTGATAAGGAGATCATGATCGGTGATATGAGTGTGAGATTTTATCTGTTTAGCGGACATACGCCGGGATGCTCGATGATACAAATCGGCGAGGCTATGTTTAGCGGTGATTTTTTATTTAAAGATAGCATCGGTAGGTGGGATTTCCCGTATTCTAACAAGGAAGACATGATAAAAAGTCTTGAAAAATGTAAGAATTTAAGAGGCGATTTTATCTTACACCCCGGACACGGCGAGCCTAGCACACTTAAGAGAGAACAAGAAAATTTAGATATGTGGATAAGATATGTAAGAAAGAGTTGATATCCGAGCAGGTTTTATACTCGGATATCAAGTGGATTAGAAGCTATATTTTGCTTCGAACCTGATCCTGTCCATTTTGGCTGTCTCGCCATCTTTTTTCTCTTTAGCAGCTGCATACCAAGTCATGAAATTTAGCTTTTTGCTATATTTGTAGTCAAGTTGGCCGTACCACTCGTTTCTTTTGGCTCTTGTTACATCATTACCACTAGTGCTTAGCATATAGCCATACCCTTTACCTGCAGTGTATCCGGCACCGATACCAAATTTATCATATACGTATTTAGCATTTACGAACCAATAGTCGTTTTTGTCTTTGATATTGGTATAGAAATCTGATATGACACCGTTCAAAATTTTACTTGGCTTTATGAGTTTTCCGCTATTTTCTAGAGCAACAAATGATGTTCCTACCGCTCCACCTTCTGCATCATCGGCTTTATAGTTTACATATCCTGCATCAAGGCTAGCACCAAATGCGCCTACGCCGGCTTTTACTCCATAGAAGTTAGCGTCTGTATATTTGTCTTGGTCCGAATCTGCCTCGTTATGAGCATATTGAGCTTGTAAATTGAGCTTCACATCATTTATATTAAAATTTAAAGCGGCATCGCCGGCAAATAAGTTTGCTACTTCATGAAGGTTTGCATACCAAATTTTAAATGCAACCGGATCGAAAGAACCCATAGCGCCTATCGCATATAAATTTGATGATTTGTTTAAACTATCTAAGCCGCCGCTACCGCTTTTTAGCAATACACCATCTACATCAGGATCGTCAATAGCCAAGGCATCAAATGCAGCAGCCATCAAAGTAACGCCGGGAATATCTTTATTCATTATTTTGACACCTGTACCAAAGACATCTTCGTCAAAATATGTGCTGATTAGTTGTTTACCTGCTGTTATGGTAGTATTTTCGTATTTGTAGCCTAGATAGAATTCTCTAACACCAAAGCTTCCAGTTGTATTTGTTGTGTCTGTTTTGGCGTCTTTATGGCCTGAGGTGTCATTGGCTTGATATCTTAAGCCTAAAACTCCAAAGAAGTTATCATCAATAGCCGCTTTAAAGTTTGTAATCATTTTAAATTGATGATTTGCTGATGTATTTTCTTTTGCTGGTTTTGATTTATAATTCTCGCCTTTATCGCTAGTATAACGATACCTTGCAAAGCCAGAAAGATCAACGTTTTTTATAGCCTCTTCAAGTGGTGTCGCACTTGCAACGCTTGAAAATGCACCTAAAGCAACCAAAGCCGCTAGACTAATTTTGGTCAGTTTCATTAAGACTCCTTTAATAAAAGTTTAATGAGAATATTACCATATAAAATTAGTTTTGTAGCTTAATATAAAATTAAATATTTTAAAAAATTACCGTTTATTTACTAAAAGGTGCTAAGCGGATAAAAAGCCTCCTATTTAGCCCCATCTTTTTCTTGTTTTTCTTTAGCGCGTCTTATCGCGGCTTCTTTTTGTATATTTTTTTGCTGGGCGTCAAAGATATGCTCGTCCAAGGTAACCAGCTGAAACGTCCCCTCAAAAATTTTGATCTCTTTTGTATGGCCGGTCACTCGCACTTCGCGTTTTCTGTTTTCGTCAAAGTGCGCTTTAGCTTCAAATTCTACGATATCACCAAGCTTCAATGGGCCGAAAAAATTTATACGAGCGCCGATAGTTACGCAAAATTCCTCATTTATAGCCACAAGTGCGGCGTAGTTTGCCGCCGAAAAGATAAACCCGCTGTGTATGAGCCCTCTGTCGTCCGCGACCATGTCGGCATTGGTGTAAAATTTTGTCTTTGCGTGATTTTTTTCCAAAAAGGTGGTCGTTCCGCTTAAATTCAGCTTTATAGCAGGAGATGTCTTGATGTCGTTTCTAAACGGATTTTCATCCTCGGGCAAGACTATTTGACTCTCTTCGCTAGCTTCGTAAATATTATCATCAGCCATTTTTATCCTTAAATTTTGATTTTTACATATACTCGTTTTGGTGCGGGATAGCCCTCTATCGTTTTGGCGCTGTCGTTTGGATCGAGGAAATTTTGCAAGCTTTGCCCGTCTATCCATGGCGTCTTTCGCTGTTCGCTCATATCCGTTTGCTTCGTGGCTAAAATTTCAAAATCTTTAAATTTCGCCCTCTCGCACCAGCCTTGCAGGGCCTCTATCGTAGGCACGAAATAGATATTTGGTATCTTGGAATAGGTATTTTTGGGGCTTAGGGCAAATTCTCCCCGCATATCGATATACATCGTGTCTAAAAATACCTCTCCGCCCGGATTTAGCGCGCTTTTTAGCTCTTTTAGCATTTTTATCGGATCGCTTCTATGATAGATCACGCCAAGGCAAAAAATAGTGTCGAATTTACTCTCAAAAAACGGCAAATGCTCTACGCCAAGCATTTCGTAAGCGATATTTGTTTTGGCAAAATGGTTTATAAATTTAAACTGAAGCGCCGTGTGGACGCTCGGATCAAAGCCGATCATCTTTTTAGGAGCGAAATTTAGCATCCTAAACATATAATAGCCGTTGTTGCAGCCCACGTCAGCGACGCTTTTGCCGTCTAAATTCAGATGCGGCGCCAAGAGATTAAATTTAATAAAGCTTTGCCACTCGGTGTCGATAAATATATCATCTATCTTAAAAGGCCCTTTACGCCAAGGTTTTAGCGACTTTGCAACGGCGTAAATTTCATCTTTTTTCTTGGCGCTCAAATTTTGAAATTTTATATTTATCGTATCGTTAAATTCACACTCGCAGCAAAGATCTCCAAGCGCCTCTATCGCGCGTGAAATTTCTAAATTTTTACCGCTGTTTAGCTCGTCGAATTTAGCTTTTCTGGCCTTATTTATATCCATTTATTTCCAGTCGATCATATTGTGCGGACACTCTTTTTGATACGTCCCTGTCGCGTCATAATACTCTTTGCAGTCGTTGTAGTATTGCGTCGAAACCCCGCGGTCGTTTAGGTAGATACAACCGTTGAAACTAGCCGCGATAATGGCTAAAAAAATAATCTTTTTCATAGCGCGGATTTTATCATAAAACAGCCAAAATGCCAAAATTTATGCTACAATAAGCCACCAAGGGCTGAGGTCAGCTAGAAAAAATAAAGGCAATCCATGCAAAGAAGAGATTTTTTTAAATTTAGTGGTATTTTAGGTGCGGCCAGTCTGCTTCCAAACGCTATCCTGGCGAGCGAAAACGGCGCTTTAGAGCCAAGAAAGAGGATGTTTGACGTTAGCTTCAAGCATCAGCTCGTAGAAAAGGGCGAAATTTCAAAAATTTGGGTACCCCTCACGCTTCACAGCGAGTATCAGCATCTAGTAAAAGACTACGCGATCAACACGACCGCAAATAACGCTTTCATCTCGGATACGCAGATACCGACTCTTTTTGGAGAATTTGCGCCAAATGAGCAAAGACCAGTGCTAAATGTTGATTTTAGGATAGAGACGATCGAGCGAAATACCGATTTTAGCAAAGTAAACTACGATCCTAACGAAAAACTAGAGCCGTCGATACTGGAATTTTTAAAGCCGACCTCGCACATCCCGACTACGGGCGTGGTAAAAGATAAGGCGCTTGAGATAATAGGCGACGTAAAAGGCGATCTAGAGCGTGCAAGAGCGATATATACGTGGGTCGCAAACAATATGCAGCGCGACAACAGCGTATTAGGATGCGGGCTTGGCGATGTCAAAGCCATACTTGAAAGCGGCAAGCTGACCGGCAAATGCACCGATATAAACTCCGTTTTCGTCGGGCTTTGCAGATCGGTCGGCATACCTGCGCGCGAAGTTTTTGGCATCAGGGTAGGGCAGTCGAGATTTTCCGATCAGATGGGCAGCGCAAAGGACGGACTGGCTAAAATTTCAGGCGGACAACACTGCAGGGCTGAATTTTATCTAAAAGGCTACGGCTGGATACCAGTCGATCCTGCCGACGTTACGAAGGTGCGCCTAGGAGAGAAGCTCTCTAACGACGACAGCAAGCTAGCGCACATACGCGAATATCTCTTTGGCAACTGGGAGATGTGCTGGATAGCCTTCAACTACGGACGCGACTTTGTCTTGACGCCGGAGCCTGCGCAGTCTCCGCTAAACAACTTTGGCTATCCGTATGCCGAAGTGGACGGCAACACTCAAAACTACTACTCTCCAAAAGAATTCAGCTACGACTACACATCTTTGGAGATCAAGGGTTGAAGCCTATTTGGCTCATATTGACATCGCTAGGTAGCGCATTTGCCGCTACCTTGTGCTGTTTACCCGCGCTTTTGTTTTTGCTATTTGGCACATCGTTTTCTTTTTTGTCTTGGACGCAAGGACTTTATGAGTATAGAACGCTGTTTTCGGTGCTTGCACTCGTCTCTTTCGTGCTTTGCGGTATTTTTATATTTTATAAGCCAAAAAGCTGCGCGCTAGGAGTCGGCCGCAAAAAATGGCTGTTTATCTACATCATATCAGGAGCGATCGTGCTGTGCTTGCTATTCTATCCTGAAATTTTAGGGAAATTTTATGCGTAAAATTTTACTCATCACACTACTTTGCGTGGGGGCGTTCGCCCAAACGATAAGTATCTACATCGAGTCGATGCACTGTCCGCTTTGCACCGCTATCGTGAGGAAAGCGCTACTGGGTGTTGCCGGCGTGCAAAGGGCTAACGTCTCGCTAAAAACGCGCACGGCGGTGGTTGAGGCGGATGAAAATGTCGATAAAGACGCGATGCTTGAGGCGATAAAAGCGACCGGATATCCTGGCATCATAAAATAAGGAGAAAATATGTCAAAAGATGAAATTCTGGCTAAATTTGAAACTCTTAGCAAAATTCCGCATTGTAGTTTTGAGACCAAGCAGATGCGAGAATTTTTAGCGGATTTTGCACGTTCACACGGGTGTAAGGTCGATATCGACGAGGTAGGCAACATCCACGCCGTAAAGGGCGAGCCTAAAATTTGCCTACAAAGCCACTACGATATGGTCTGCATGGGCGACGCGCCAAATATCAAGATCAGATACGACGATGACGGCTTTATGCGGGCTCATAACTCCTCTCTTGGCGCTGACAACGGTATAGGCGTAGCCATAATGATGCAAATGCTTGGCGAATTTAAAAATATCGAGTGTCTCTTTACCAACGACGAAGAGGTCGGTTTGATCGGTGCGAACGGCTTTAAGGGCCAACTGATCTCTAAAAAACTCCTAAATTTAGACAGTGAGGATGATAACGAGGTCATCATAGGCTGTGCCGGCGGTATAAACGTCTTTGCCGCGATGGATGTGCGAGATAAGCACGAGGCGCAGGGCGAGCTTTACGAAGTGCGAGTGAGTGGCTATCCTGGCGGACATTCTGGAAACGAGATACATAAGGACATACCAAACGCGATCAAAATTTTAGCTAGATTTTTACGCGAAAACGGCTGCAAGATCGTGAAATTCGAGGGTGGCGAGAGGAGCAACTCCATACCGACATCAGCCAGTGCGCTTTTGATGAGCCAAAAGGATCTGCAAAGCGAAAATGAAAAGATAGCCATAAAAAAACTAGGCGGCAAAGCTGAAATTTTAGCCGACGGGGATAAAATTTTAGCCCTTGTGAATTCGTTTTCTCAAGGCGTGCGAAGCTTTAGCAAGGAGCTTAATATGCCAAACGATAGCGTAAATTTATCTATCGTGAAATTTGACGAGGACAAGGTCGAGGCGGAATTTTTCGCTCGCTCGGTCAGCTTTGAAGGGCTAAAAAGGATGGAATTCGAGCTTAGCGAGCTTGCCAAGGCGCTTGGCTTTGACGTGCGGGTGCAGGATCGCTCTGCGCCGTGGAAGCCGGTCGGAGGAGAATTTGCAGACGATGTTTTAAAAGAGCTTCAAAAATTCTGCCCAAATGCCGTCATAACAGCTATACACGCCGGGCTTGAATGCGGGGTGCTTTTAGAAAAACACAAAAATTTAGAGGCTGCATCGATCGGGCCGAACATCTACTCGCCTCACTCCGTAAATGAGCGCTGCGAGATCGCATCCGTAGGTGTGATAACACAGGTCGTGCGAAATATAATGACAAAAAATCAGTGAGGGAATTTCACTCTGAGATTTTATCCTTGCTTTTGCAAAGGTCGTTTAGGATGCACTGCGCACACAGCGGCTTTTGCGCCTTACAGGTGTAGCGTCCAAAGAGCACCATCGCCTGGTGTAGCTTGCCAAGCTCGGTTTTAAAAATTTCGCTCAGATCCGCCTCCGTGGCTTCGGGGGTCTTTGCTCTGCTTAGACCTAGTCTGTGCGATACGCGAAATACATGCGTATCCACAGCCATCACGTTTGCGCCTGTCGCCTCTAAGAGGACGACGTGAGCGGTCTTTTGTCCGACGCCGGCTAGCTTTATCAGCTTGCTTCCATCAAGCGGGATCTTGCCGTCATGCTCGGCCATGACGCTTTTTGCCATTTTTATGAGGTTTTGAGCTTTGTTGTTAAAAAAGCTGCATGAATTTATAAGCAGCTTCACGCTGGCTAAATTCGCGTTCGCCATCGCTTTGACGTTCGGATAGGCCTCAAAAAGTGCCGGAGTGATGAGATTTACGCGCTTGTCGGTGCATTGAGCCGAGAGTATGACGCAAACTATCAGCTCGTAAGGGCTTTTGAACCTTAGCTCGCTTTTTGCGTCCTTGTAGGCTAAAAGCAGCCTGCTTTTTATCTGTGAAATATCTTTTTTACTTCTCATTTTGGTATTTTATCAAATTTTATAAGTTAAATGAAAAGTTATGGCTTTATTTGGTATAATGACCGCCTAAAATCAATTTTTCTAAAGGATTTGTATGAAAAAATTTTTATTTCCAGCTATTTTGAGTTTGGCTGCTGCTATCAGCCTAAATGCCGCTGTCGTGGCAACTGTTGACGGAGAAAACATAAATGATACGGATATTTCTGCACTTTTGGCTGCCGCTATGCCCGGATTTGACGCCAGCAAGCTTCAACCTAACGAGAAAAAACGCATCATAGACGATCTCATAAACAGAAAGCTTCTTTTAAAAGACGCTAAGGCATCAGGTATCGAAAAAGATCCGGAGTATATAAAAGCTGTTCAAGCCGCGCAAGAAGGCATCGCGGTAGAGCTTTATATGAGAAAAATTTTTGACGGTATCAAAACGAGTGACGATGAGCTTAGAAATTTCTACAATAAAAACAAAGATAGCCTAAATCAACCGGCTCAAGCGCGTGCCAGCCATATCCTAGTCGAGGATGAGAAGACTGCAAATGCGATCATAGCTCAGCTTAAAAATTTAAAGGGCGATGCTTTGGCTAAGAAATTTGCCGAGCTTGCACAAGCGGATTCTATCGACAAGGGCTCTGCGGCTCACGGCGGCGAGCTTGGATGGTTTGGACAAAGCCAAATGGTAAAACCTTTCGCGGACGCGGTATTTTCGATGAGCAAAGGCAGTGTATCTACTAAACCTGTCAAATCTCAATTCGGATACCACATCATCTTGAAAGAGGACTCAAAACCGGCCGGCGTCGTAAGCTTCGAGCAGGCTAAACCTCAAATCGAGCAAGCCGTCAAAATGGAGAAATTTCAAAACACTATAAGACAAAAAGGCGATGCACTTCGCGCGAAAGCCAAAATAGAGTATAAATAAAATTTCGGAGGATAAAATGGGCGTTTTAGATGTTGTAAAAGCAGGCGTTTTGAGTGGTGAGGACGTAAATAAACTATACGCTTTTGCAAAGGAACAAGGCTTTGCGATACCGGCTGTAAATGTTGTGGGAAACAACTCTGTAAATGCCGTCCTGGAGGCTGCCAAGACGGCAAATTCGCCCGTTATCATCCAGTTTAGCAACGGTGGAGCCAGCTTTTACGCTGGCAAATCATGCCCTAAGGCCGATGTTTTAGGTGCGATAGCCGGCGCAAAGCACGTGCATTTGCTGGCCCGTGAATACGGCGTGCCTGTGGTGCTTCATACCGACCATGCCGCAAGAAAGCTACTGCCTTGGATAGACGCTCTCATCAAGGCTAGCCGTGAGCATAAGCGCGCATTTGGCGTGCCTCTTTTTAGCTCGCATATGCTTGATCTTAGCGAGGAGAGCCTTGATGAAAATTTAAGCACTTGCGAAAAATACCTAAAAGAGCTCAGCGAGCTTGGCATCAGCCTGGAGATCGAGCTTGGTGTGACGGGTGGCGAAGAGGACGGCGTGGATAACACTAGCGTTGATAACGCGCTTCTTTATACGCAACCTGAGGACGTCGCGCTTGCTTACGAGAGACTTGGTAAGATCAGCGATAAATTCAGTATCGCAGCCAGCTTTGGTAACGTTCATGGCGTCTATAAGCCAGGAAATGTCGTGCTAAGGCCTGAAATTTTAAAAAATTCTCAAGCTTACGTGGCTAAGAAATTTAATACCAAAAACGACAAGCCCGTAAATTTCGTATTTCACGGCGGTAGCGGTAGCGAGCTGAAGGATATCAAAGATGCGGTGAGCTACGGCGTCATAAAGATGAATATCGACACCGACACGCAGTGGGCGTTTTGGGACGGAGTGCGTGAGTATGAGGCCAAAAATCACGGCTATTTGCAAGGGCAAATCGGCAATCCGGAAGGCGAAGATAAGCCTAACAAAAAATATTACGACCCGCGCAAGTGGCTAAGATGTGGTGAGGAGAGTATGGTTAGGCGCTTGCAGACCGCATTTAGTGACCTAAACTGCATCGATAGGAACTAATTTATGCAAAATCAAAACGATTTTAGCGACCTTACTATGCCTAAAGCGCAGGCTGGTCGCTCTACCTTTGTCTTTTTTAAAATCATCTTTTTCCCGCTCGCGATCTATGTTTTAGCTTTACTGGCCTATTTTGGTTTTATAAATTTTCAAATGAAGCTTCATACGATCGTGATGATGGGCGTTATTTTATTTGTAGCGCTTCTTTTTACGCGTCATAGCGCAGAGCTGGCATATAGCCTTTTTGCGTCTAAGATAGACGATTTTAGAGCCAGTCTCAAAGAGTTTATCATCTCGCGTCTGCTTGAAATTTCAGGCATAAAAAAATCAAACGCGAAATTTGACGAT
Organism: Campylobacter curvus; assembly: GCF_013372125.1. NCBI lineage: Bacteria > Pseudomonadati > Campylobacterota > Epsilonproteobacteria > Campylobacterales > Campylobacteraceae > Campylobacter > Campylobacter curvus. The sequence goes on from NZ_CP053826.1 coordinate 794,906, forward strand.
TTTTTAGAGCTTTACACCAGAGATTTTAGAAATGACAATCTAGCCAGCATCGGTGCTGCCGTTTTTCCGATGCTTGGAATTTTAGGCACTTTCATAAGCATCGCCATCTCGATGCCAAGCTTTAGCTCAAGCACATCAGGAGAGCTGGAAAAAGAGATCGGAGTACTTTTAAACGGCGTAGGAACGGCATTTTACGTTTCGATTTACGGTATTTTCCTGGCGCTTTGGTGGATGTTTTTTGAAAAGATCGGGATGAGCAAATTTGAAAAATTTGCAAATGAGCAAAGGGAGCTCAGCCGTCAGTTTTTCTGGCAAAAAGATGAGCTGGAGCAGCGATATATGAGCGCGGCTACGAGTCACTTTGACGATATAAAAAATATGTTCAAACGAGTCAGCAACGAGGAATTTTTTGGTAGATTAGATGACATGATCGAGTCTAAATTCAGCTCGTATATGCAGCTTCAAGATCTAGAAAAGCAAATCATCAGCGAAGCTAGAGTTGGGCTGGAACAAGGCGTGAATTTACTGAATAAAACCGCCAGCAAGCAAGATGAATTTATCAAAATTCACTCCGATATCTTAAAGGTGATCTCGGGATTTAGTGCTGGCATAAAGGAAATGGAGCTAAATTTACTGACCGGATACAATAAGCTAAGCGACATCTCGCAGGAGCGTTCGCATACGCTAGATAAAAACGCGGCTAAATTCGAGCAGGGTCTAAAGATGCTTGAAACAAGCCTTAAAGAATTCTCTCTAAAGCTCATAAACGAGCAAGAAAGCGCTATGCGAGCCTTTAAAGAGAGCATGCTTCAAGGTGTGGGCGCTTTTAAAAACGCTTATGAGCAAGAGATCAAAAACGGTGAGCGCGATAAAGAGCGCGAAGCCCTTATCGCCGAGCTCAAAAAAAGCATAGACGAGATAGACAAAGAGGCTAGCCTCGTGATCAAAAAAATAGAAAATGCAAATTTGATAGATGAAGATAGATAAAAGCGATCAAAATTCCTCCACGTTTTGGGTCTCGTATGCTGACTTGATGGCGGGATTGCTTTTTGTCTTTATGCTACTGATAGGCGCCATAGTCGTAAAATACGTCCTCTCACAAAACACACTTGCCGATAAAGAGCAGGCTATCATCCTAGCCCTTGCAAATTTAAAGGACGAGCAGGGTAAAAATTTTACTCTCGATCAGCTAAATTCAGCCCTAAAAAACGAGCTCGCAAAGATAAGCGACGAAAATTTGAACCTTAAAAAATCAAACGATATCTTTGTGATCCAGATAGACGCACTAAAACAAAAGCTAAAGCAGCTCATCGAGGAAAATGCCGATGCTAACGCCAGTATAGCAGATCTCAACGCCAGCATTTTTAGTCTTAATCAAAAAATGATCGTTTTAAACGACGATCTGGCCGCCAGAGATAGTGCACTTGAGGAGGCGAACGCCAGCAATGAGAAAAATTTAGCCAAGATAGCCTTTTTACTGGAGCAAGTAAGCGCCAAAGAGGCTAGATATGACGAGCTTTTGCGTGATCTAAACGTTACTAAAAATCGCATAAAAAATCTGACCGGTATCCGCGTGAAAGTCATCTCCGAGCTTAAGGACAAGCTAGGCGGCAGTATAGCGATCGATCCAAACTCGGGTGCGCTGAAGCTTAGCTCCTCGGTGCTCTTTGACAAGGGCAGGGCGGAGCTCAAAGAGGAGGTCAAAGATGAGCTAAAGGCCACGCTTGAAAAGTATTTTGACGTGCTTTTAAACGACCCCCAGATCAGTAAAAACATCGATCAAATCATGATAGAGGGCTTTACCGATAGCGACGGCAGCTATCTTTATAACCTCGAGCTCTCGCAGCGCAGAGCCTATGCGGTGATGGACTTTATAAACTCATACAACAAAGACGCCAGACTGCAAAAGCTCTTAGTCGCTAGCGGACGTAGCTACAACGAGCTTATTATGAGGGACGGAGCCGAGGACAAGGACGCATCGCGCCGTATCGAGATAAAATTTTCGATCTCCAACAAAGACGCCATAAACGAGATAGAGAAATTTTTGGAGCTAAAGAGTGATAGAGCCTTTTAGCTTTCACGGGCATGAATTTTATCTTTTAAGAGATGATTTGCTGGGAGATTTCAACGGCAACAAAGCCAGAAAGCTCGAATACTTTCTAAACGCCGATCTTAGCGGCTTTAAACGTATCGTTTCGCATGGATCCAGTCAGTCGAATGCGATGTACTCGCTAAGCCTTTTTTCAAAGATGAAAAATTTAGAATTTTGCTATGTCGTTTCGCATCTAAATTCGAATTTAAAGCAAAATCCGGTCGGGAATTTCAAATTCGCCCTTGAAAACGGCATGAAAATTTTCGTAGCCGAGGATAGGGTGAAATTTGCAAAAGAGCTTGCCGATACGGCGGATGCGCTTTTTATAAACGAGGGCGTAGCCCAAAGCGAAGCGGAGTACGGCTTTAAAACGCAGGCTGATGAAATTTTGGCTTGGAGTGAAAAAAGTGGCGTGAGGCCGGATATTTTTCTGCCTTCAGGCACCGGCACGAGCGCTACATATCTAGCCAAACATATAGATCTAAACGTCTTTACCTGCCCGTGCGTAGGAGACGCGAAGTATCTGCGAGAGGAGATCGCGGCGCTTGATGAGCACTCGCGGGTCAAAATTTTAACTCCGCCCAAAAAATATCATTTTGGCGATCTAAAGCTCGAGCTTTATGAAATTTGGCAAGAGCTCAAGGCTAGTGGCGTGGAATTCGAGCTTATTTATGACCCGGTCGGATTTATCACGATGTTTGCAAATTTAAAAGAATTCAAAAACGAAATTTTATATATCCATCAAGGTGGGTTGCTCGGCAACATAAGCCAAAAAATGAGATATGAAAGAAAATTTAAAAACCATTTCAAAAAGGATCAAGGATGAAATTTTTACATTCTACGGACAGTGATTTTAGGGCGAAATTTATGCAGCTTGTGAAGCGATCGGATATGGATATGAGCGGTGTTTTGCCTGTTGTCACGCAGATAATCGATGAGGTGAAAAACGGCGGAGATGAGGCGCTTTTTGCGCAGATCGCTAAATTTGACAAATTTAGCCCGACTAGCAAAAACGACCTGATGATCGGCGTAGACGAGATGTCTCGCGCCTACGACGGCCTCGATAATTCGCTGAGGCTAGCGCTAAATTTAGCCTATGAGCGCATAAAATCATATCACGAGCGCTCAAAGCCCGCTACTTGGACGTTTAAAGATGATCATGGTATCTTGCTGGGCGCAAAATACACACCGGTAGATCGCGCGGGGCTTTATATTCCGGGCGGCAAGGCGGCCTATCCCAGCTCGCTTTTGATGAACGCCGTGCCCGCGATAGTAGCCGGCGTAAAAGAGATCGTAGTCTGCACACCGGCCATCGGTGGCAAGGTAAATCCTCTCTTGCTTGCTGCGATGCATCTTTGCGGTATAAAAACTGCCTTTAAGATAGGCGGAGCCAGCGCTATCGCCGCGATGGCATACGGCACACAAAGCGTGCCTAAAGTGGACGTGATAACAGGCCCCGGAAACATCTACGTCGCTACGGCTAAAAAGCTAGTTTATGGTGAAGTAAATATCGATATGATAGCAGGTCCTAGCGAGATAGGCATCATCGCCGATGAGAGCGCGGACGCCCGCCATGTAGCTATCGATCTACTCTCTCAAGCCGAGCATGACGAGCTTGCCAGCAGCTTTTTGATAACGCCGGTGGAGGCCTTTGGCAGACAGGTGCAAAGATATGTCGAGGACGAGCTAAAGACGCTAAAACGCGAGCCTATCGCATCTGTGAGTATGCGAAACAAGGCCGCTATCATCATCGCAAAGGACATGAAAGAGTGCGTGGGGCTGATGAACGAACTGGCAGTAGAGCACCTCGAAATCGCTACGAACGACGCGCTTAGCTATCTTGACGAGATAAAACATGCCGGAGCGATATTTTTCGGACATTTTACGCCTGAGGCGATGGGAGACTATCTGGCCGGACCAAATCACACTTTGCCAACCGGTGGTAGCGCGCGTTTCTACTCGCCTTTGGGGGTTGAAAATTTCATGAAAAGAAGCTCGATAATCTCCGTCAATAGAAAAGGCATAAAAGAGCTCGGCAAGGCCTGCATGCAGCTAGCTCAGGCCGAGGGGCTGGGCGCTCACGAGAGATCGATCAGAGTGCGTCTAGACGACTGATAAAGCTGAAATTTATAAATTTTAAGCTATCATCAAGCAAAATTTAAAGGACAAGAAATGCAAATAAACGGAACGTCGGTGGGCTCTGGATACAATGCCTCACAAAGAGCAGAAGAGCAAAAGACACAGCAGGAAAAGGCTTTGCAAAATATCTCCGCCGTGCGTGCATTAAGCGGGATCGACGGGGCGAATTTAGCGATCGCGGACTCTTTGCTAAGTCAAAGCAACACTCTAGAGCAAGGCATCGCAAATGCAAATGACGCGATAGGGATGCTAAATATCGCTGACTCTACGCTTTCAAATTTAAGCCAAAGTGCAAACCGTATAAACGAGCTCTCTGTATCTTTAGGCAGTGCGGCGCTAAACAGCGATCAAAGGTCGATGATACAAAAAGAGATAAGCTCGCTTTCGCACTCTATGTCACAAAGCGTACAAAATGCTACGTTTAACGGCAAAAGCGTATTTGGCTCTGAGCTAAATTTCGTGACGGGCGAGGGCGTGCAAAGCATAAATTTAAGCACCGAGTCTATCACAAATGTAGCGGTGGACGGCTCAAATGCAAATGATATAAGGCAAAATATAAATTCTTTACGCACGAATATCGGCTCTGCTCAAAACGGCATAGCCGCAGGCATCAACGCCTCGATCGCTCAAAGCATAGCGCTTCGTCAAAGTGAAAGCGGACTACAAAACAACGATATCGCTAAAAACGTAAATGACTTACAGCAAGCAAATTTAAACATAGATGCTAGTATCCTCGCTCAAGTGCACAATATCTCAAATCTACAAAGCCAAATGGACAGACTTTTGGCCTAAATTTTATCCAAGCCGCCTTTGGCTTGGGTATTTTTTAAATTTCTTTTTTGCTCTGTTATAATAAATCATTGACGCTTGTTTCGCTTCTATTTTGCAGTTGCGAACAAAGTGAAGCAAAACCCTGTTCGCTCCAGGAGCGATCTAGCGCGGACACGAACAGCATCTGTGCGGAGCGAGTAGGCGTTCTAGAGCTTACGAGAGTAGCGAGCGAAGCCTTAGCACGATTTTTTCTGTTTCGCGTTGCTCGCATCTTTTCAAGACGCTTCGTTGCACTACTCAAACGCTGTTCGCGTTTTCCCTGCAAGCAGACTGCGGTCAGCTACCGCTTCCCTGTCCTCGTAGCGAAGTCTCGTTACGAGTGCGTAGTACGAAGTAAAAATCGGCAGCTATAGCGTCGCTTCACAAGGTTTTTACAGGGATGCTGTTCGCATTCTCCTGCTTTAAGAGCTGAAAATCAATGAAATATTGTAACAGAGCCTTCTTTTTTAAAAAGCATTGATAAATTTTTAAAAGCTTCATTTTTGTTCTATTTTATTTCGTTTGTAGCTTTTTAAGAAATAGCCGTGCAGTAAAATAAGATGAGAGCAAAGAGCAGGATGCCTAATTTTAGCGCACTCTACTAGCAGTTGCGAGACGGAGTCGAAGCACAGAAAATAACCGCCGATTTTCACGACAAGCCGCTAGACCAAGCGTGGTCTGTTAAATTACGAGTGCAAAGTATCATATTAAATTCAAGTGAAATTTTAGGAGAGGAGGGGCTAAATTTACCCCTCGATATAGTTTTTGAGCTTTCTGCCTACTTTGGGATGTTTTAGCTTTTTGATAGCTGAGCTTTCGATCTGACGGACGCGCTCGCGAGTCACGTTTAGAGCTTTGCCTATCTCTTCAAGAGTGCGGTCGCTCTCGTCTTCAAGCAGCCCAAATCTCATACAAATAACAGCCTTCTCGCGGTCGTTTAGCTGCGACAAGACATCATCTATTTGCTCTCTTAGATCGCCTTTTAAAATCTGCTCTATCGGCGAAAGTGAGCTTTTATCCTCTACAAAATCGCCAAATTTACCGTCCTCTTCGTTTGCAATAGGGGCTTCGAGGCTGATAGGCTCTTTTGTTATTTTTATGACCTGCTTTACTTTGTCGACGCTTAGCCCGACCTCTTTTGCGATGACGCTCACATCAGGTTCTTTACCCTCTTCTTGCAGATATTTGCGGTTGATTTTATTGATACGGTTTATCGTCTCTATCATGTGTATCGGTATGCGGATAGTGCGAGCTTGATCGGCTATGGCACGGCTGATAGCTTGGCGTATCCACCATGTGGCATAGGTGGAAAATTTATATCCTTTGCGGTATTCGAATTTATCGACGGCTTTCATGAGGCCGATATTGCCCTCTTGTATGAGGTCCAAAAACGGCAAGCCGCGGTTCGTATAGCGCTTGGCGATAGATACCACAAGGCGTAAATTCGACTTTGCCATACGGGCCTTGGCTTCGTCTGAAATTTTCTTACCGCGCTTGATCTGCTCTAAAATTTCCTTTAAGCGTGCGGGCTCCAGGTCAAAGCCTTGTTTGCTGGCTTCTTTTGTTGTAAAGAGCTTTTTGATCTCGACATAAGTAGAAACCATCGTCGCCTCAGGCACGCGAGCTGCGATCTCCTCCTTGTTTAGTTTGATGATGTCTTTTAGTATGCTTTTGTGATTTTTCTTGAGCTCATCGCTAAACATCGGCAAGCGATACTCCAGGCGCTTTAGCTCGCGGTCAAACTCATCATCGCTTTTTAGAGCGGTCTCCATGGACTTTACGATCTCGCTTATGAGCTTACTGGTCGGCCCTAGATCCATCAGCTTGTCTTTTAAAATTTTCTTTTTAAAAGCGAGAGTGAGCTTTGACATAGTGTCCTCTACTTCGACCTTTTCTTGCTTATTTACGGTTTTTAGCCACTCTTTTTTTGCTTTTTCAAGAGCCTTAAAGCTTTCGATGACCTTTTCTGCACGTTTATCGTTTTTAAGCGATTTTTTCGGCGTTTCCTCGTCTTCGCTCTCTTCGTCCTCATCGCTTTCTATGTCCTCGTCTTCGCTCTCGCTCTCGTCTTCAAAGCTTTTAAAAAGCTCTTTGACGCGGCGCTCCCTGTTGATGAGCGGCTCTTTGTAGTCAAGTATGAAATCTATCAAAAAAGGAACCGAGCAAAAGGCGTCTATGATGATATCCTCGCCAAGCTCGATCTTTTTACTGATCTCGACCTCTTCGTCTTTTGTAAGCAGTGAAATTTGCCCCATTTCTCTTAGATACATCCTCACCGGACTATCCGAGCGCGACCACTCTAAAAAGTCGTTGTCACTTGTCAGATCGAGGTCTTCTTCGATGTTCACATCCGTTTTTTGTGTATTTTCAAGGCGCTTTTTCGCATCGGCGATATTTCTCATCTTTGCGATCTCGGCAGCTGTCATCAGCTGGACTTTATGTGTTTTAGCAAGCTGCTCTATCTTTTTTATCATCGTCGCCGTAGGCGCTTTGTCTAATAATTTTACGAGTTTTTCATAGGTGAGAAAACCTTTTGCATTTTCAGTGAAAAGCTCCTCTATTTGGCTCAAAGCTTCTTTTGCGGCACTCATAAAATTTCCTTTCTGATTTTGCATTTTGTGTATCGTAAATCTTTTGTTAAAGAAGAAAATGGATTATACCCAAATTTTATTAAATGTTTATAAAAGAAAAGTTGGAACGCATTTTGCTTCATACTCGTAAAAATCAAAATTTATAGGAAATTTCCATGCAAAACGGCTACTATCAGGCCACTGCCGGAATGGTGACGCAGTTTAACAGATTAAACGTCATATCAAACAACTTAGCCAACGTAAATACGATAGGATTTAAGCGAAATGACGTTGTTATCGGGGATTTTGAGAGAATTTTCAAAGATACTCAAGACGAGCTGCCACTAAAAAATCACACCAAAGACGCGGCAAAATTTCTAAACAGGACTCTTGATCGTGTCCCGCAAGTGAGCGAAGAATACACCGATTTTAGTGCCGGAGGCTTTAAATACAGCTCCAATACGCTAGATTTTGCTATCAAGCGCGAGGATATGTTTTTTCTAGTAGATACCCCAAATGGCGTGAGACTGACAAAAAACGGCTCGTTTAACCTCGATGAGGACGGCTTTATCGTGACAAAAGAGGGATACCGCGTGTTGCCAAACAACTATCAGACCTTAGCTCCAGAGCAAAGAGGCATCCAAGTGCCACTAGATCGCAGTCTAAGCGTCGATAAAAACGGAAATATCTATACGATGGACGAGGGTGAAAGTGAGCAAATTTCAAAATTTTTCATCGCTCAACCACGTGAGATAAGAGAGCTCAAAAAGATAGGAGACAACCTTTTTGAGCCTAAAAATTTAGACGATGTGATAGATATCGACGATGCCGACACTCTGATGCAAGGCTACGTGCAAATGTCAAACGTAAATCCCGTTACCGAGATGGTCGGACTAATCGAGACGCAGCGCCTTGTGGATATGTATCAAAAGGTCATGACAAGCCATATGACCGACCTTAACCAAGACGCAGTTCAAAAATTAGCGCTTAAAGCTTAAAGGATAAAGACATGATGAGATCACTTTATACGGCTGCTACGGGCATGATCGCTCAGCAGACACAAATAGACGTTACTTCAAACAACATAGCAAACGTAAATACCTACGGATATAAGAAAAATCGCGCTGAATTTGCCGATTTGATGTATCAAGTCATGGAATACGCTGGCACGGCGACTAGCCAAACGACTACTAGCCCGACTGGTATCGAGGTGGGACTGGGCGTCAGGCCTACGGCGATAAATAAAATTTTCTCTCAGGGCTACTTTAAGGAAACTAGCAACAACCTTGACATGGTCATCGCCGGAAACGGCTTTTTCCAGCTTCAGCTACCTGACGGCACTACGGCATACACTAGAAACGGTGCGTTCAAGCTTGACTCCAACGGAACGATCGTAAATTCCGACGGTTATCAGCTCATTCCTCAGATCGTCGTGCCTGCAAATGCTACGCAAATTTCGATCGGTACGGATGGAACGGTCTCGGTTTTGCAGGCAGGAGAGACTAATATGGCGCAAATAGGCCAGATACAAATAGCAAATTTCATCAACCCGGCCGGCCTTCATTCGATGGGTGATAACAACTATCTAGAAACCGCAGCGAGCGGGGACGCGGTAGTGGGCGTAGCAGGGCTTGACGGGCTTGGCACGATCAGGCAAGGCTTTGTCGAGATGAGTAACGTGCAACTAGTCGAGGAGATGACCGACCTCATCACGGGTCAGCGTGCCTACGAGGCCAACTCTAAGGCGATCACGACGAGCGACTCGATGCTTGAGATCGTAAACGGACTTAAAAGGTAGAAAATGATCGTGATGCTTAGTATAGTCGGCTTCATCTTGCTTATTTGGGTCGTTGATGTGCTTTATTTTTCACAAGACGACTCCTCGGCCAGTGAGAGTAAAGACCGCAAAAAGGCCTTAAACTAAAATTTCACTTCTATTTTGATCAAAGGATGAAATTTAAAATTGATTCTGTTACAATATTTCATTGATTTTTGGATTTCAAAGTGAAGTCAAACCTTGTGAAGCGACGCTATCGCCGCCGATTTACAGGGAAGCGATAGCTGACCGCGTAAATCGTGCTATATGTTCGGCGCCTTGCGGAGCGAACAGGGTTTGCGAAGCAAACGTCAATGATTATCATAACGGAGCCTTAAAATTTCGCCCTTTGATCCGCTACGTTTTAGCCAAAATTTCTCAAATTTTAGATACTATTTGCGCTTAAATTTAAGGAAAAATATGTCGTTTAACTACGTTTTTAAGCTTAGCATACCGATATTTATGGGCTATTTTCCGCTGGGTGTGGCGTTTGGGATACTGGCAAACAGCATGGGGGTGAGCACGCTTATCGCGATGGCTCTTAGCATGCTCGCATACGGCGGCGCGGCGCAGTTTATGATGCTCTCGCTTTTTAGCGCGGGCACGGGGCTTGTTGAGGTTTTCATCGTCTCTTATCTCGTAAATTTACGCCACACGTTTTACGCACTTGCGCTATTAAAAGAATATAACAGGCTGAAATTTCGCCTCTTTAATATCGCCACGCTCACGGACGAGACCTTTGCTATCTTTAAAACGCTTAAAATTTCAGGCGCCGCCGAGCGCAGTTTCATTTTTACTTGGCTAAATTTCCTCTCGTGGCTTTACTGGGCACTTGGCACGCTCGTTGGCTGCGTGGCTGGCGGCCTCATCAAAGTCGATATGAGCGGGCTTGAATTCTCCCTCACGGCGCTTTTTATCGTGATCGTTATAGAGATGTTTAAAAACGATAAAAATTTTAAAGTCCTTTTTGCCGCGTGCTTTTTTGGCGTAGTGGGCGTGGCGCTCATGCCCGCAAAGGCTCTGCTCGTGGGCTCGATGGCGCTTTGCTTCGTGTTTATTTTGGTGTTTAAGGAGCGACTATGATAAGCGTAAATTCTAGCGAGTGGCTCGTTTTTGTCGCGGTTTTAGTGAGTGCGCTCGCGACCTTTCTCACGCGGGCGATGCCCTTTTACGCGGTCAAAAACTACAAGCCAAGCCCGTGGCTAAGCGCTGTTGAGCGGCACATGGGGCTGATGATAATGGTGATTTTGGTCTTTTACGCGCTAAAAGATACTAAATTTAGCGTCTTTCCATACGGACTGAACGAAGCCGTCGGCGTGCTGAGTGCGGTGCTGATTCATCTAAAATTTAAAAATACCTTGCTTAGCATTGTGATTTCGACAGCGATTTATATGATTATGATAAGAATTTTTTAAAAAAATATAAAATTTAAAAATTAATATGGAATTTAAGTGTCAAACGCTATAATCTTTTAGAAAATTTCTGCTAAAGGAGAAGACATGCGTTTCATTTGTAAGGTGGTATTTTTCATGCTTTTAGGTTCTATGGTGGCTTTTGCAAAGCCTACGATCTACATTTTAGCAACAGGCGGCACGATCGCTGGCAGCGGATCTGGTGCGCTTGATAGCAGCTATACCTCAGGCACTGTCACGGTCGATAAGCTTATCGCCGCAGTACCTGAAATAAACAAGATCGCCACGATCAAAGGCGAGCAAATTTCAAACATCGGCTCACAGGAGATGAATAACGAAGTTTGGCTAAAACTAGCTAAGCGCGTAAATGAGCTGCTAAATAGCGGCAAGGCCGACGGTATCGTCATCACACACGGCACCGACACGATGGAGGAGACGGCGTATTTTCTTGATCTCGTCGTCAAAAGCGACAAACCAGTCGTCATGGTCGGAGCGATGAGAAACAGCGGCTCGCTAAGTGCGGACGGCCCGTTAAATTTATTTAATGCCGTAAATGTCGCGATGAGCAAGGATAGCGTAGGCAAGGGCGTCGTGGTAACGATGAACGACGAAATCCACGCCGCACGCGAGGTGACAAAGACTAACACGACGGGCGTGGATACATTTAAATCTCCAAACGCCGGTAAGATCGGCACCGTCTTTTACGGCAACGTCAAATACTACATGACGCCGACGCGCAAACATACGACAAAAAGCGCGTTTGACATCGAAAAGATCAAGGAGCTTCCGCGCGTGGATATTATTTTTAGCCACTCAAACGACAACCCGGACTTCATAAATTTAGCCGTCGCAAACGGAGCTAAGGGCATCGTAAATGCCGGCATGGGTAACGGCAATCCTTTCCCAAGCGCGCTTGAAGCCCTAGGCGAAGCGGTCAAAAAGGGCGTCGTAGTCGTGCGTGACTCTCGCGTAGGCAGCGGCGAGACCACGATGAATGGCGAAGTCGATGACACGAAATACGGCTTTTTAACCAGCGACAACCTAAACGTGCAAAAAGCCAGAGTCCTGCTGATGTTAGCTCTCGCGACCACGAACGACAAGGCTAAGATCCAAGAACTTTTCCTAACTCATTAAAATTTAAAGGCGGTAAATTTGCCGCCTTTATTTGATTTATACAACTTTGTTTCAGCAAAGATCTTAAAAACCAAAATTTTGTTAAAATAGAGCCTAAATTTATGATTTTAGACTTAAAATTTCGCAGTTGAATTTTTGGGGCTGTTATGAATTCATTGCTTTTTGTCATCACGTTTTTGCCTATCAGCCTGATGCCGGGCATCAACATGACGCTCGCACTTAGCTTTGGCATGGCTCTTGGCTACCGCCGCACTCTGCCGATGCTAGCTGGGCAGGTGTTTTCGCTCCTATTTATCGCGGTTTTATGTATATTTGGCATCGGCGCGCTACTCATCAAATACACTCTTGCTTTTAGCGCTTTTAAAATTTGCAGCGGAATTTATCTCATCTGCCTTGGCGTAAAGGGCTTTTTAAGGCGCGGCGGCGTCAGTGTCAAAAGCGTCAAAGGCGATAAAAGCGGCGTAGGGCTTTTTGTAAAAGGCGCGCTCATATCGCTGTCAAATCCAAACGCGTGGATATTTCTAGCCGCGATCTTGCCGGCGTTTTTAAATAAAGCCGACCCATTTGGTAGCGATATGTATCTGCTTTTATTTTTGCTTTTTGTCGTGGAGATTTTCGCGCTAAACGTCTATGCACTGGGCGGTATGGCGTTTAAAAAACTGCTCGCAAACCACTTGCGGATTTTGGAAGTCGTATCCGCATTTTTGATGTGTTTTATCGGCGTTTGGATGATCGTGAATTAAAAATTTAGCTTTGTTTTGTTACAATCGCTCAAATTTAAATTTAAGGTCAAAAATGACAGGCAAAGTCTGGAAATTCGGCGATAACATCGACACCGACATCATCATCGCCGCGCGCTATCTAAACACATCCGACGAAAACGAGCTCGCAAAGCACATCATGGAGGACGCCGATCCCAAATTTAGCTCCAAGATCGCAAAAGGCGACATCATCGTAGCGGGCGAAAATTTTGGCTGCGGCAGCTCGCGCGAGCACGCACCGCTGGCCCTCAAAGCCGCCGGTATCGGGGCTGTCGTGGCAAAGAGCTATGCGAGGATCTTTTACCGAAATAGCTTTAATACCGGGCTTTTAATCCTCGAAGTCCCACAAACTGACGAGCTAAACGAGGGCGATGAGCTAAAGATCGACGTGGATAACGGCACGATCGTAAATTTAAGCACTCAAAAAGAGTATAAATTTAACCCGATTCCGCCGTTTATGCAAGAGCTTTTAAAAAGTGGCGGACTGATCGAATATGCAAAAGCGAAAGTAAAATGAGGACGGTCATGAAAAGATATAAAATTTGTGTGATAAAGGGCGATGGCATCGGTCCCGAGATCGTCGATGAGGCGGTAAAGGTGCTTGACGCAGCGAGTGCGAGATTTGGCTTTACGCTCGAGCTTGACTACAAGCTGATGGGCGGGGCGGCGATAGATGTGTTTGGCGAGCCGCTACCTGATGAGACTTGTCAAAGCGCGCTGAGCTCGGACGCTGTGCTTTTTGGCGCGATAGGCGGTGCTAAATGGGACGACCTACCGCGCGACAAACGCCCGGAAAGTGGGCTTTTGAAGCTACGAAAGAGCCTTGAGGCGTTTGCAAATTTACGCCCTGCCGTGATATATGACGAGCTCATAGACGCTAGTACTTTAAAACCCGAAGTGCTTAGAGATGTCGATATTTTGGTGGTTCGCGAGCTGACTGGCGGGCTTTATTTTGGTCAGCCGCGCGAAAAAAAAGATGATAGCGCCTTTAACACGATGATCTATACGAAAGCCGAGGTCGAGCGCATCGCAAAGGTCGCATTTGAGGCCGCGATGAAGCGTAAAAGGCGCGTTTGCATGGTAGATAAGGCAAATGTGCTAGAGACCAGCCAGCTTTGGCGCGAGGTCGTAAGCGAAGTGGCGAAGGGCTATCCTGACGTAAATTTGGAATTTATGTATGTCGATAATGCCGCAATGCAGCTGGTGCGCGCTCCTAGGCAGTTTGACGTGATCCTAACAGAAAATTTATTTGGCGATATCCTAAGCGATGAGGCTAGCATGGTTTGCGGGTCGATCGGGCTTTTGCCAAGTGCTAGCATAGGCGGCAAAGTAGGCATCTACGAGCCGATACACGGCAGTGCACCGGACATCGCAGGGCAGGGCATCGCAAATCCCATCGCGACGATACTAAGTGCGGCGATGATACTAAGATACGCGTTAAATCAAGAAGAGGCCGCCATGACGATAGAAAATGCCGTGAAAAGAGTGCTCGCAGAAGGGTATAGGACAAAAGACATCGCCTTATTCGGCGCTAAAGAGATATGCACGACCTCGGAAATGGGCGGCATAATAGCAAAATACGTAGAAAAATCATGAAAAATACGATAACAGAAGCCCTTATATACGAGTCTCAAGGCCTAATGGACGATGCGCTCGAGGCTTATAAAAATATCCTGAAGCAAAATCCCTCAAATAAGGACGCGCTCGCAGCCATCCGCCGTCTAAGCGGGCTTCGTAAGGCGCGAAAGATACAAAACGAGCAGATGAAAGACTTTTTCATCGATATGAAGACTCCAGAGGAGATAACCGAATTTAAAAGGTGGTTGATAAGATTATGAAGCTTGATGATATAGCCAAAATGGCGATAGATGAGGTCAGCGCGGAGCTAGAAAAGATAGAGACTATCGCTAAACGCAAGGATGAAGCTCAGCGCGAAAAAGAGCCGCCAGCTAAAGATGTCAGCATAGATGTAAGCGCGCAAAAAGCGCATGAGCCTAGTCAAGGCGCGATACTGATGCAAGATGAGAGCCGCGATATCATAAGCAATGAAGAGATATTTTTGAAAAATTTGCGCGAGCGCATCGAGGTGCTTTTTGAGGGGCTGAATGAAATGCCAAAGGAAAATTTACAAAGCCGCTTGGAGCTCACACTTAAATTTTTAGAATTTACGCTCGCAAATGTCGAAAATAGGCTCGAAAATCTGCCAAAATAGCGACCTTGACGAGGTGTGCCGCCTACTAGCACCTCACACCTCCCGCGCCTACCTAGTTGGTGGCTGTGTGCGCGACGCTTTGCTAGGGCGCGAGATCTACGACTACGACATCGAGATCTATGACATCGACCCGCATAAATTTGACGCGCTTATGCAAAGTATCGGTGCAAATGGTGTTGGCAAAAGCTACTTCATCTACAAATTTAAAAACTTCGACCTTGGACTTCCTCGCAGTGAGAGCAAAACGGGCGAGCGGCACAAAGACTTTGCCGTTAGCTACATAAACGACCCGCGCACAGCGTGTTTGCGACGCGATTTTACCATTAATGCGATGATGATAAATATCTTTGACGGCGAGCTTTTAGACTTTTACGGTGGGCAGGGCGACTTGCGCGGGCAAATTTTACGCCACATCGATGAGGCTAAATTTTGCGAGGACGCGCTACGGGTGCTTCGCGGCGTGCGCTTTAGCGCGAGGCTTAGCTTTGCTATCGCGCCTGAGACGCTAAATCTGATGAAAAAACTCTCACTTAAAAATCTAAGTCGTGAGCGCATAAACGCCGAACTCATCAAATTTTTTAAAGCGCCAAATTTACACATCGGCGCGCGTTATTTATTTGAGCTAGATTTGCTTGGCCGGCTATTTGGCAAGTTTTTGAGTGGCGAATTTAAGGGGCTTTGCATCTTACAACAAGAGTTTGATAAATTTAATACCATGCTGAAAAATGCTCGTAAATTTGTGAGTGATGAGAGATTGTTTATTTATCTGCTTTGCGGATATTTCGGGCTTGATGTGAGAGCAAATTTGGAGCGCTTAAAGTTGCCAAAAAGCTTTTTTATCGTTGAAAAAGAGCCGTTTTTTAAGGACGAGCCAAGTGACTTTGAGCTGATGAAAATCGCACTTAAAAAGCCCCTCAAATTTTGGCTTGGTTGCTACGATGAAAGCCGCATAGATAGGGCAAAGGGGCTTAAAATTTATGATGAGAAATTTAACCCCGACATTAAAATGAATGAAATTTTGACACTTGGACTAAAGGGCGAGCAGATCGGCGCGGAGATAAAAAGACGGCAGGAAGCGGCGATAAGGGAATATTTGGCAAAGACGGATCGGGACTAGCCCGATCTAGATTAAAATTTGTAGTTGTAGCCTAGATAAACGCCTGAATTCGTGTGCTTTATCTTGTCTTTTTCATCGCCTATTTCAAGGTCGAATTTAGTTTTGTCGTATCGCACGCCAAACTCGAGCTCGTTTCTCTCGTCAAAGCTGTAAATCCCGCCCAGTTTGCCACCGATAGTCCAGTCTCTGCCGGTGTCCGAGATAGTGAGGCTGGCATTTGTAGTCGTGGCTTTTACGTCAAGGTCCAGGACGGTGAGGCCGGTATAAATTCCAGCTAAGAATTTGAAATTTCGCGTGATCTCTGGCGTGTAGTCAGCTCCGACTAGGAATTTGTGAGTTTTTCACTTGGCTTCGATCGCGTCTGCTCCGTCTCTTTGACTAGCTTTGCCTTCGCTGCCGTAGATATACTCGCCATAAACTCTAGCCACATCAAAGTCGTAGCCGCCTTTTACGCCAAAGGTCGGGACTGCGTCTTTTATCTTGCCGTCGTCGACTTTTAGCTCGTTGCCGCTCTTGTAGTTGTAGCCGCCGATAACTCCCACAAAAGCGCCTTTTGCTAATGCAGATGAGCAAACTAATGAGCCCAACAAGGCTACCTTGAAACAAATATTTGAAATTTTCATTTCAACTCCTTTTATAAAAATGTTAGACAATTTTACCCCCCCCCCCCCCATAAAAAACGGCTTAAAAACGTTCGCACCATATGCTTGGCTTCGCTTATTTTATTTCCTTGGTTTCGCAAGCAGGACAACTACGCTTTGCGAAGCGCCAATAAAATAGGGCAAATTTAAAATGCTTTATTTAATCCTCATAAAAGCGCAATTTGGCTACAATAAGACCTTACTTACGAGCGAGGGGCGAAACGTGGAAAAATACATCTTAAAAATAAAATGCACAGACGAAAAAGGGCTGATTTACAGGGTCTCCGATATCATTTTTAAGCACCGCTTAAACATCGAAACGAACAACGAATTCGTCGATAAGGACAATAACCGATTTTTCATGCGCGCCGAGCTTAGCGGAGATATAAAAGAGGGTGAATTCTGCGGTATACTAGAGGCTGTCTTACCAAAGGACGCGCAGATAACGTGCCGTAAAAAAGCAAAAAAGGACATCATCGTTTTAGCGACCAAGGAGACGCATTGTCTGGGCGATATGCTCATAAAATTTGACAGCGGCGAGCTAAACGCGAATATCCTAGCCGTCATAGCAAATCATGAAATTTTAAGAAGCCTCGTCGAGCGCTTCGGGTTGCCTTTTCACGTCGTGTCTGCCGAGGGGCTAAGCCGCGAGGAGCACGAGGACGCCGTGCTTACCGTGATGGCGCAGTATAAATTCGACTATGCGATCTTGGCAAAATACATGCGTATCCTATCGCCTAAATTCGTAAATGCCTATCCGCAAAAGATAATCAACATCCATCACTCGTTTTTGCCCGCATTCATCGGGGCAAATCCATACAAACAAGCCTACGAGCGCGGCGTAAAGATCATCGGTGCGACCGCACACTTCGTAAATGACGACCTCGACGAAGGTCCGATCATCGCGCAAGACGTGATCCGCGTCAATCACGAGATGAGCTGGCAAGACATGCAGCGAGCGGGCAGGGCGTGTGAGAAAAATGTTCTATCTCAAGCGCTTGATCTAGCCCTCGAGGATAGGCTTTTCATAAACGGCAACAAAGTGATCGTTTTTTGATGTTTAATATCGTTTTAGTCCATCCTCAGATCCCGCAAAACACCGGCGCGATCGGGCGGATGTGTGTAAATGCAAATTTAAAGCTGCATATCGTAAAGCCCACGATGTTTGACCTCAGTGAGAAAGCTGTAAGGCGCGCCGGACTTGATTATTGGAGGGCGTTAGATCCTATGATCTGGGAAAATTTGGACACGTTTTTAGAGCAAAATTTAAAATTTAAAGAGCGCTTTTTCTTTGCTACGACTAAGACTAATCAGCTTTATTATGACGTTAAATTCGAGGTCGGCGATTTTATATTTTTTGGCGGCGAGAGTACCGGGTTGCCAAAAGAGTTCATGGATATAAATTTCGCCCACGCCGTCACGATACCAATGGGCACGCAGGGCAGGAGTCTAAATTTAGCCATGAGTGCGGGTATCGTCGCATACGAAGCCATAAGGCAAAATATCGATAAATTCGACTTTAGGAGCGCGGTTTGAGAGTATTTTGGCTCATCGTTTTATCGCTCGTTTTCAGCTTTGCCGGCGAGATAAGCATCGCTACGTATAATGTGGAAAATTTATTCGACTGTAAAAACGACGGTAGCGAATACGCAGACTTTAGAGTAGGCAGCTCGAGCTGGGACTGCGCCGCGGCAAATGAAAAGATATCGCGCATAAAAGAGATCATTTTGAGCCTAGACTCCGATATCATCGCACTTGAAGAGATAGAAAATGAGGAAATTTTAAAAGAGCTGGCTAAGGGCACGCAGTATAAATATGTCCTGTTTACCGCTCAAAAAGGCGCTCCGATCGGACTTGGGCTCATCTCAAAGATACGCCCGGTAAAGAGTGAAATCTTCAAAGTGCCAAATGCCAAAACGCGCAATATCTTGAAGGTAAATTTTGAGCTGGAGGGCAAAAATTTCAGCATTTTCGTAAATCACTTCCCGGCCTATAAAAACGGGGAAGCCGAGCAGCAAAAGGCCGAGCGGACGTTGCGTGCGGCTTTGGAAAATGAAAAAAACGCCGTGCTTTTGGGCGATTTTAACACCCCATACGGCTCGCGCTCACTCTTAAACGACATCATCAGGACAAGAAGCTATGTGGATCTATGGGGATTTTTAGAGACCAAAGAGCGCTACTCGCACGCCGTTCATGGCAGGAAAAGCGCGATAGATCACGTTTTGCTCTCGCCGTCGTTTTTTGAAAACGGCGAGCTAAGCTACGTTTTTGAAAGCTTTGAAGTGTTTAAGCCGGCGTTCATGAAGGACGAAAACGGCTACGTCAGGTCGCAAGACGGCGTAAATTTATACTCCGATCATTTCCCGCTACGATTTAAAATTTCGACGCAGCCAAGCGGTCAAAGAAGTGGATTTTTCACTAAAATTTTTGGCTTTAAAGACGAAGTGAACGCAGCCAGTCAGGATGGCAAAAATAGCCCTGCACTTGGTAGCGAATATAAAATTTCAAACATTGACGATATATTTTCAAAGCCTGAAAACTCGCCGTTTTTCCTAAGCCGCGCGGTCGTCATTTATAAAGATAAAAACGGCTTCATACTTGGCGAAGATCACCGAGGTATTTACGTTTTTGACCCGCAAAACGACCTTGAGCTGGGCCAGATGATGGACGTGCTCGTGACAAAAACTAAAATTTACAAAGACGCCCTTGAAGTCGGCGCATACGAGATCAAAAAGATGTATGACGTGGTGCAGCCAGACGCCTTTATGATGAGTGCTAGCATGCTAAAAGAGGCTAGAGACGGCGACGTGATAGATAAAATTTCAGGCGAGCTAAAGGGCGGATACTTGCAGACGCCATACGGGCGCATCCGCGTGTATAGCCCTAAAGGACGCATCTTTGATAGTAAAAACATCGACTTTGAGCGCGTGCGGGTCAAGAGCTACGAAGGGCAAAATCAGCTTTATGTGGAGTGAGAGTTGAAAACAATCGATATCATCATGCTTGTTTTATTTGTGGCTTTTGTCGTATTTATAGTGCGCGGCGTGGTTTTACAAACACAAGAAAGGGATAGGAAAAGAGCTATGAAAAAAGAAAATTTCAATAAAAAGAGTGAGCTATGAAAAAGGATCTATTGATCGAGATAGGAGTCGAGGAGCTTCCCGCGATCCCGTTTTTAAGGGAGCTGCCAAACATCGAGGCAAAGTGGCGAGCCATCCTGACCGAGTATAAGCTAGAAAGCGAGTTTAAATTTTACTACACGCCGCGTCGTTTGGTGTTTTTTCATGAAAATTTTGCCCTCAATCAACCAGACAGCGTGGCTGAATTTGTCGGTGCGCCAAAGCAAGTCGCGCTAAAAGACAGTGCTTTCACTCAAGCCGCGCTTAGCTTTGCTAAAAAATGCGGTATCGATGAGAGCGAGCTGAAATTTAAAGAGATCGGCGGTAAAGAGGTGCTTTACTACGAGAGGCAGCTAAAAGGCGAGGCCAGTGTTAAGCTGCTTGGCGACATGATAGAGAAATTTCTGCTTAGCCTGAATTTTGGCAAATCCATGCGCTGGGGCAGCGGTGAGTTCGAGTTTATCCGCCCGATACGATCGTTTTTGTGTCTGTTTGGCGGCGAGGTCGTGCAATTTAACAAATTTGGCATTGAGAGCGGCAACGGCACCTATCCGCACAGAAGCATCAGCTACGATAAGAGCTTGGTAAATAGCGCCGATGAATATTTTAGCGGTATGAGGGCGCGCGGCATCGTACTTGACGCGAGCGAGCGCAGGAGCATCATTTTAGCGCAGTTTAAAGAGCTCGAAAAAGGCGGCATCGATATCCAGATCGACGAGGACTTGCTAGATGAGGTCGTGGCGATCACAGAGTATCCGACGGCGCTTTTAGGCGAGTTCGAGACTGAATTTTTAGAGGTGCCAAGCGAGGTCATAATCACCTCGATGAAAGAAAATCAGCGCTATTTCCCGGTGTTTAAAAACGGCAAGCTGAGCAACCATTTCGTAGTCGTCAGTAACGCCCTCGCAAAAGACGGCGTACTCATCGTAAAAGGCAACGAAAAGGTGCTTCGCGCGCGCCTTAGCGATGCGATGTTCTTTTGGAGGAGCGATCTAAAGGCGGAATTTAGCCCTGATAAGCTAAAAAATATAACCTATCTAAAGGAGCTTGGCAGCCTTTATGACAAAGAGCTTAGAGAGGCAAAGATAGCTGACGAGCTTGCAAATTTATACGAAAATGAGCTTAAAAACGAGGTGGGAGGGGAATTTAGAGCCAAGCTAAACCGCACGGTGATGCTCGCAAAGGCTGATCTCACGACACAGATGGTATATGAATTTACCGAGCTTCAGGGCGTCATGGGTGCGTATTATGCCCGTGCTAAGGGTGAGGAGGACGTGATAGTCACGGCTATACGCGAGCAATATCTGCCTGACGGCGAGGATGCACCGTGCCCGTCGAGCGTTTTTAGCTCGGTCGTGGCGCTCGCAAATAAACTAGACACGCTGATAGGGCTTTTTAGCGTGGGTAAAATCCCAAGCGGCACGAAAGATCCGTTCGCACTTCGTCGTGCGGCAAACGGCGTCATCAAGATCGTTTTGGCTCATGGCCTAAAATTTGACATATCAAGCGTGCTAAAGGCGCTTTCAACGCAGTATAAGAGCTTTGATATCAGCTTGCTGGAAAATTTCATCCTTGATAGGCTTTATACATTTTTTGATACCAATCCTTCGATAGTAAAGGCTTGCATAAATAGCGGCAAACGCGATATCTTGCAGCTTACAAAGGCGGTAGAGGCGATGAGTGAAATTTCAAGTAAGCCAAATTTCAAAGAGCTATTTTCCACATTTAAGCGCCTGGCAAATATCATAAAAGATGTCGATGTGGGCACAGTCGATGAAAATTTGCTTCAGACAAGCGAGGAGCGCGCACTAAACGAGGGCTTTAAAGCGCTAAAAAACAGTCCCGATCTTCAGGCGCGCCTTAACGAGCTCTTTGGTCTAAAGGGCGAAATAGACGCGTTTTTCGATAATGTCATGATAAACGTAGACGATGAAAAGATCCGTAAAAATCGTATCGCAGTGATCGGTCAAATTTACAAAAGCTTCTTAGAGATAGCCGATATCAAAGAGATAAGTTTGTGAGAGAGGTCAGGGCTCGCCTGACCTTTTGGCTAGAATTTGTAGTTATAGCCTAGATAAAAACCGTGGTTGGTTTCTTTGAAACAAGGCTCGTTTGCCAAGCTTATATAAGCCTTAAAGATGCTGTCAGATCCGCCATGCCTTGCGTATATGGTGCGGAGGTTATTAGCGCGTCGACACCCGTGGTGGCAAATTTAGAGCAGTTAGCGAGATTTATACCGCCTGCAGCGGTGATGACTGGCTGAAATTTAGCGGCATTTTTTAAATCCACGACTTCTCGCAGCTCGTTCACGGCCATTTTATCGCATTGTATCACGTCAGGAGCGAAATTTAGAAGCGTTTTAAAGTCCGCAAGCGTTTCGCACTCTACGATTATCTTTTTTTCTGGGAGCTTAGCCTTAAATTCATCTATCCGCTTACAAAACGCCTCGAAATTTTCATAAACATCGATATGATTTTTGAAAAACAATACGCTATCGCTTAAATTTAGCCTATGTATCGCTCCGCCGCCGGCTAATACGGCTGCTATGCAAAATTCTTTCGCAAAAGGAAAGGTCTTTCTCGTCGTTTGTATCTGGCAGGTGGGATTTACGGCCTTTGCGGCGCGCACCATGGCATTTGTGTATGTTGAAATTTTGCATGAGTATTCGAGTAAAATTTGAATGAGCTTCCAGGCCTTGTGCAAGTCGCCATAACTGCCTCTGGCCTGAAATATCGTCTCTTTCGCGCTAAAATTTTGAGAATTTTCACTTTTGCTGATCGTTTCGCACCCTAGCATGGCGGCTATCCTCGCGGCTATATCGACGTTGCTTAGCACTATGTCATCGCGAGTTGATATGCTAAGCATCGCTTGGTGATTTAGAAATTCGCTCTGAAGCGATGTCGTGAGGTCATCAAAGGGCAGGTCCGATTTTATGTATTCCCAAATTTGCGCGTCACTTATCATTTTTGCTCGTTTTTTAAATTCATTCTGCGTTTTTTACCGCTTTTGGATATGAGATTTTGAAATATCCCGTCGTTGTAAAGTCCGTAATGATAGAGGCTAAAGCCCACCAGCGCCGCACCCGCAGCGATGTGAAGATTTTTGCCGAGGCGACTTTTCATGCTAAAGGCCGTGAGCGTAACGACTCCTAGCGATACGCCCATGCCGATCTTTGCGATATTTCTTTGTGTTTGTAAATTTAAAAGCGAGCCTTTTAGTTTATTTGCCAAATTTTACACCTTTCATTGAATTTAGCAGCAGCCATATCGTCGTACCGTTATGAAGCACGGCTGTCGCGATAGGATTTAGCATACCAAATGTCGCTGCCCCGAGGATCGCCGTGTTTATGCCTACTGTCGAGCGGAAATTTGCCCCGATGAGCTTCATCGTGTTGTTGGCGAGCTCCTTTGCCAGCGCGACGCTCATTATGTCGTCCTTTAAAAGACTGATATCAGCTGTCGCCTTTGCGATGTCAGCGCCCTTGTGCATGCTGATGCCGACATTTGCCTTTGTAAGGCTTGGCGCATCGTTTATGCCATCGCCTATGAAAGCGACATTTTTGCCCTCATTTTTTAGCGTTTCGATGATGTGAGCCTTGTCTGTGGGCAAGCACTCGGCAAAGACCTTGTCAAGGCCCAGCTCTTTTGCGACCTCTTCGGCCTTGCTTTTTATATCGCCGCTTAGCATCACGATCTCTTTTACTCCGAGGCCTCTTAGGCGTGCTACCATATCTTTTGCGTTTTCGCGCATATCGTCTTTCATAGCGATCACGCCTACTAGCTCTTTGTTGTAGCCCACGTAAAGCAGCGTAAGCCCGCTTTTTAGCGAGCTGGCGATCATCTCATCATGCGCGCTGAAGTCGATCATCTCGTCATCCTCTAAAAAGTGTCTGCTGCCGATGACGACCTCTTTGCCGTGCATAAGGGTCTTTACGCCGTGAGCGACGATGAATTCGACCTCGTCGTGATGGATATGGCTAAAACCGCGCTTGTTTGCCGCCTCCACGATAGCCTCTGCGACCGGGTGGAAATAATGCTCCTCGGCGCTTGCTGTCAAATTTAGTATGTCAGCCTCGCTAAATCCCTTTTTAAAAGAGTAAATTTGCACTACGCTCAGGCGTCCGTGTGTCAGCGTGCCGGTTTTGTCAAAGACAAAGGTGTCCGCCATGCTTAGCGCCTCGATCGCCTTTGCGCCTTTTATCAGGATGCCGTTCCTGCCGGCTTTTGAGATGCTTGACTTAAACGCTACCGGCGTGGCGAGCTTCAGCGCGCAGGAGTAATCGGCCTGAAGCACGCTCGCGACGCTGTTCATATCTTTGTTTATAAGATACGAAGCGCCCGCTAGCGAGAGCGTCACCGGCACTAGCTTGTCGGCTAGTTTGGTCGCTTTTAGCCCGACGTTTGATTTTTCATTTAAAGAGCTTTGGATATACTCTTTTATGCGCGCGGTCGCAGTCTCGCTGCCTACGTTTTCAGCCCAAATTTTGATACGACCTTCATCGACGACCGTGCCGCTTATGACGCGGTCGCCTCTTGCTTTTGGCACGGGCTCGGCTTCGCCTGTCATCGAGACTTGATTGACGCTTGCGTTTCCCTCGACGATGTAGCCGTCTATACCGATAGTTTCACCGGCTCCGACTACGACTATATCGCCTTTTTTGACGTTTTGCGTTTTTACTTTATGTAGCGTTTTAGAGCCGTCTTTCTCGCGCTTTTCGATCCAGACCTCTTCGATATTTGGCTTAGCCAGCTCTTTGATGAGATCGTCGCTTCTGTGAGAGGCGCTCTCCTCCATGTATTCGCCGATATTTATCATCAAATTCGTGCTATTTGCCGCGAGATGATCGCCTAGCGCCAGGCTCGTTCCTATCGCCATAGCCTCCAAAACTTTGGAAGTGACGCCTTCGTTTTTAAGCTCTTTTGCTCCCTCTATCAGATTTGGAGCTGCGCTGTAAAGCCCGATCGCCGTTTTGGCCTTGGTGTTTGTGATAAATGGCGTTACAGCAAGCGCTGCACCAGCTTTATAGATATTTACTTTGCTTGGCTGTGATGTATCCTTTGTCTTTTTGGGCATGTCAAAATTTGAGATAAATTCCAAAATTTTATCGAGCCCGGAGTCAAATTCTACGATCACGCTTTTTGCGTATTTGTTTACGCGCACACTTTTAGCACTCGTGCGCTCGGTTATCGTGGCCTCTATGGCGCTCACATCGCTAGTATCGGTTATGTTTTCGCAAATGATGCGAACGCGATTTTTGCTTTGATGAGCGATACGCACGTTATTTTTGTGCTTCAAGCTCTGCTTTGACATCTTCAAATCGCTCTTTTAGCTCTTCTATGCCTGCGTTTATAAGCGCGCCGCCTTTTACGATAGCCTTGAATACGCACTCTTGCGCCTTAGGGTTTGTGAGCACGTAGGCGGCGATGCCGCCGATTAGCAGGCCTTTTACAAAGCCTGCCGCGTTGAAATTTTCAGGCACGAACGGCAGATTTTCAGCCGCATTGTTTATCGCATTGTCGATCGCACTTGGTGCGCTTTGACTAGCGGTTTCGTTTATGTATGGGTTTTGCATTATTTATTCTCCAAATTTATGATTTTTTCGGCTATCAGCAGGCCGCCGACTCCTAGTGAAATTTTAGTGGCGGCACCAAGATACCTGCCTCTTGCGATAGAATTTGACGCGCTTATCGCGATCGCAGTCACAAAGCCGCCGCAAACGCTAAATTTTAAAATTTTCTTAGCGGTTTGTAGCTTGTCTTTGCTAGGATCGTTCGCGTGCTCGTTAAAGCTTATCGCCGCTGCGCTCATGCCTGCGATCAAGGCTCCGCTTAAAAAATGATCGAAAGGAAGCCTCGTATCAGAAAGCGCAAATGCCTTAGTTTGCTGCATATTTTATCCTTACGCTAGCTCAGGAGCCGGCGTACTAGGTGCAGCCGCTTTTTTAGCGCGCGGTTTTCTGGTCTTTTTTGCCGGCTTTTGAGCCTCTTGTTGCGTCTTTTTAGTGGCGCGTCCTTTTTTTGCGGCTGGTTTGCTGGCTACGAATTCCTTGACCTCTTTCGTAGCTTCTTTGCCTTTTTTGTAAATTTTCTCAGCTGTTTCTTTGCCTTTTTCAAGCCCGCAACTTGCGTAATCTTTGATCTTGTCGCGTCTGTTCCAAGCGACGACTGCTAGTGCTCCTGCGGCTATTCCCGCTAAAAATGGTAATGCCATCTTAAATCCTTTCTTGGTTTGTGAGTTATTCATCAGATTTATCCTTTTGTGAAATTTTATCCATCATAGAAATGCCAAGCGCTCCAAGCGCCAGACCGCTGAAAAACGAGAAATTCGGATTATTCAAAATTTTAGCAAGCTGCGCTTTGTCAGCGTTGCCGCTCGCGATACTTTGCAAACCCTCGCTCATCTCGTTAAAGCTTTTTTGATATTCGTTCAAGATATTTTCATATCCGCCTTGAAGTAAATTTTGACCTAAATTTTCTAGATTCGCCTCCTCTTTCGCCTGCGTTTTTTTGTTTAGACAACGGGCTAAATTTTGCTTTAAAGCTGGGATGTATTCGTTATTTGATGTAGCCCAGAGCCTGAAAAACAGATCTTTTAGCTCCTCGTCGTCTAGATCCGAGGTGAAATTTTCATACATTTTATTTAGCTGTATCTCATAGTTTAGCGCGCAAATAAGCGCATCTTCAAAGCTATTTGGCGTCAAAAACGCATTTGGTGCATCAGCGTCATCGAGCTTTAGGCCTTTTGCTTGGGCGTATTTTTTGATAAGCTCGATCGCACCGCTTCTTATAGATGATATCTCGCTAAAAATTTCGCCAAATGCGCTTACGCTCTCATATAAAATTTGTGCGTTTTTTTCGCTTATGTAAGCTGCACTCAAAAGCTCGTCATGCACAACTGACCTCCCTTGCTACGGCGTTGATCTTTTGTGAAATTTGCTCTAAATTTTGTCCGTTCAGCAAGTCCTCCCATAAATTTTTAGGGAAAATTTGATGATCGTATTCGATCGTGACCGAGCCTATTATTTTGTTGAATTTCACGTTTTTTATGCCGTTTATTTTGGCTATCGTATCATCAAGCGTGCCTAAATTCACATTTTGCGAGATCTCTTTTATCTGCGGGCTCACGCGCACTCTTAGTCTGCCGTTCGTGTGAGCTATCACGGTAAAATATGAGGCCACTTGAGCCAGAGTATCGATTTGTATATTCATTTGAGTTCCTTATTTTTTATGCGGTATTATCCGATTATGTAACTTAGATGTAACTTAAAATTTTCTGTCTCTCATTATCAAAATGCTAAAAATTATGATAAATTTTACCCGTTTGTTTTTTGACAGTCTGCGCAGACGCCGTAAAGCACCATCGTGTGCGCTACCGCCTCGAAATTTTTCTCTTTACAGATCAACTCTTGTCTTTGCTCTATGTCCTCGTCGTGAAATTCCACGACCTTGCCGCATTTCTCGCAGATGAGGTGATCGTGATGGGCTTTTAAATTCAGTTCGTATTTTTTTATGCCGCCATCATCGTAGCTGTTGCATAAACGGCATTCGTCTAGGAAATTTAAGAGCGCATATATAGTAGGAAGCGATATGCTTTGAGCGTAAATTTTGCTAAATTCCGTCTGGATGTCTTGGGCGCTAAGGTGCGTCTGCGAGCGATATAAAATGGACAAGATATTTTCTTTTATGTGAGAATTTTTGTGGTTGAATTCGCTCATGAAGCTTGATAAATGCTGATAAAAACGCTCGAAATTTTCCATTGCCGCCCGTTGATAAATTGATAATGAATGTAAAGATTTTACATCTTTGCGGCTTAATGCTCGGTAAAATAAAGGTAAAGCATATTATAAGGTTGTTTTGGTATAGTTTCGCAATTTTTAATATCAAAAGGGAAGATCATGACATACGACGAGCTTGAATTAGACGCCGTTTTGCTTGAGGTCTTGGAAAATCGCGGGAGTTTTGACTCGATGGATGATGAGGAGCTCTACGAACTCATCGAACAAATCGCTCAATATACCGACGGGGATTACGAAGAGGCTTTTGAGTATATGACACAGTTTTCGCCGATCCCAAAGAAGCGATTCGTGTCATTGTTTATGGTTTAGCGCTTGGCTAAACCATATAAAATTTATAGAAAATACTTGTTTATTATCTCGTGAAGTTTTAGCGTGTATTTGTTCATTTTCGGGCTGTTGTTGTAAAGATCCTCGTAGTCATACATCCTTTCGTAGTAGTCGTTTGTTTGTTGCCTGTTGGTGGTGATCCTGCCAAGATCTATACCTACCCCGATAAAAGCGCCGCTTGTTTTAGTCCTATCTACTATAAATGCTGAAATTTCAGGCAGATCGGTCGTTACACCAGAGCCTTCTCCTATGCCGGCGGTAGCTTCTGCGTTTATGCTGATAGTGTCTTTGCCGTTAAAGAGCCTTGCGTAGGCCTGTGAGTTTTTAAACAAAATGATCGTATCCGCAGAGCTTATGCCCGCTTGTGCTCCGATGCCTGCTGCCGTATAGTTTATGAAAACGGGGCTCGACCACTCGCCATCGTCGTTTTTAGCTACGAATATCCCTTCTCCTTTAGCACCGGAGACGACAAATGCGCTCTTCGCTACGTCAGGGATTATCGCGATAGCTTTGATATCTTTAAATTTTTCGTTGCCGTGTAAATTTCGCAAACCGAAAGAATTTAGTATGTTTATCGTATTTTTGACCTTTTGGTTTTGTATGATGTCGGCGTTTGATATACCGCAAAACAAAGAGATCGTGCATAAAAATGCAAAAATTTTTTTCATAAAATGTCCTTTGGAAAATTTCTCGCTATTATACCTTAAATTTTGATTTTTTTTAATATATATTAAGATTTTATTTATGATTTTTTATGCTATTAGATTATAAAATAGCGAAATTTCAATAAGGCTCAACATGCACAATATCATTCTGATCATCGAATACATCGGCATCGCCTCGGCGGCCTTGAGCGGGTTTTTATTTGCCGTTAAAAAAGACTGCGACTGGCTAGGGATCTTCGTATCGTCCTTTTTGACCGCACTTGGCGGAGGTATAACAAGAGACGTGCTCGTCGGCAGGGACGTTTACTCTTTTACGCATTATATGCCGGTCAGCGTCGTTATTTTCATGCTTTTTGCCACGAAGCTTACGAATTTACACATAAATAAAGAAGGTCTTGAGAAAAAATTCGTTTTTATATTCGCCGATGCGATAGATGTGATATGCTTCTCGATAGTCGGAGCTATGGTGGCGACCGAGTATAAATACAACGTCTTTGGCGTCGTCATGGTCGCTTTTTGTAACGGCGTGGGAGGCGGCATTTTAAGAGATATGCTGCTAAATGAAATTCCTTGGTTTTTACGCACCGGACTTTACGGCACGATAAGTATGGGCGTGGGTTTGGTGTATTTTATTTTGCATTATTTTGGGATAGATAATCTATTTTTTATCTTGGTTTTGCTGGCGCTTGGGATATTGACAAGGATGCTGGCATTTTATAAGGGCTGGAAGCTGCCTGATCTGTAAGGAGTGAAAATGTATCTGATGAATACCTATGCTAGAGCCGATGTGGGCTTTAAATTTGGCCGCGGTGCGACGCTATTTGACGAGAGAGGGCGAGATTATATCGATTTTGCAGCGGGTATCGGCGTAAATGCCCTTGGATACGCAAATAAAAAGATAATCTCCGCCGTCACAAAGCAGGCGCAAAATCTGCTGCATACCTCAAACATCTACCATATAAAGCCGCAAGAGAAGCTGGCCAAAGAAATTTCAAAGCAGCTTGGCTACAAAACTTATGCCTTTTTTTGTAACTCGGGAGCCGAAGCTAACGAATGCGCGATAAAGCTCGCCAGGAAATACGGCGCGCGAAATTTCAAAGAGAAAAAATACGAGATCATATCCCTTGGCAGCTCCTTTCACGGCCGCACTCTAGCGACATTGCAAGCGACCGGGCAGGATAAATTTCACCCTGAGATCTTCGCTCCTTATATGGATGGGTTTAAATTTTTTGACACGATCGAGGAGGCTACCAAAAACATAAGCGATAAAACAGTCGGCGTGATGATAGAGCTCGTGCAAGGCGAAGGCGGTATAAAGGCGTTTGAAAAAGAGGCGGTGAAAAAGCTGGCTAAAACGCTCAAAGAACGCAAGTTGCTTCTCATCACGGACGAGGTGCAGTGCGGAGTTTATCGCACGGGCGAGTTCGTCACGAGTAAAATTTACGGTATAAAGCCTGATGTCATCACCTTTGCAAAGGCTCTTGGCGGAGGCGTGGGCATCGGCGCTTGCGCGAGCAGGAAAAATGTGTTTGAGCCCGGTGATCACGGCTCGACCTTTGGAGGCAACTTCCTAGCTACCGCAAGCGGACTTGCCACTTTAAAAGAGCTAAAAAGGCTCAAAAAAGAGGGCAAACTAGATGAAATTTCGGCAAAATTTAATGAGCATTTAGACGAGCTCGTCAAAAAATTCCCTAAAATTTTCGTCAAAAAGCAAGGCATAGGCATGATGCTGGGGCTTGTTTTACAAGACGGCGTCGATCTGGCAAAGATTATCCGTCTAGCCCTGAAAAATCGCGTGCTCGTGCTTCGCTCCGGTACTAAAACGCTTAGGTTTTTGCCACCTCTAAACATCAGTAAAAAAGAGATGAAAGAGGGCTTTAGCAGGCTAGCCAAGGCGCTTGGCGAGTATGAAATTTAGCGAATTTTTTGAAATTTGGCTTCACGAGAGATACTATAAAAACGGCGCAAATATCGGTAAAAAGGGCGACTTCTACACGAGCGTCAGCGTGGGCTGGCTCTTTGGCGCAGCTCATGCAAACTATTTTTTAAAATGCCTCGATGCAAACGAACTTAGCGCCAAATGCAGCATCGTCGAGATCGGCGCAAACAGTGGCGATATGCTCGCTGATTTCGTCCAAGGCGTCTTCACTCTGCGGCCCGAGATATTGGGCGAGCTAAATTTCGCGATCGTCGAACCGCATGAAATTTTACGTGAAATTCAGCTTCAAACCTTTAAAGCTCGCTTTGGCGATGAAGTGAAGCTTACACATTTTAAAAATTTGGACGAATGCGCGCTTGATGAGGCTTTTATCATCTCAAACGAGCTGTTTGATAGCTTTGCTTGCGAGGTGATAGAGGGTGAAAATATGCTTTTCATCAATGAAAATCATAAGCCGTTTTGGAGCGGGGCGGATGATGAAATTTTAAAAATTTGCACTGGATTAGGGCTTGAAAAAGGTGAGATTTGCCTGAAATTTACAGACTTTGCCAGGCAAATTTCAAGAGCCTTTAAGCGAGTGAAATTTTTAAGCTTCGACTACGGAGAGTGGGGCGTAAAAGACGATTTTAGCCTCAGGCTTTACAAAAATCATCAGGTCTTTAACTTTTTTGAAATTTCGGATTTAAGCGAATATTTTGGCGTTAGCGATATGACTTATGATGTGGATTTCTCGCATCTATCGAGCGCTTTTGAGAGCGCGGGGTTTAAAACTGCTAAATTTAAGAGGCAAAATTTAGCTCTCGTGCAGGATTTTAGGATTGATGAAATTTTAGCCTTGACACTTGAAATAGGCGGTGAAAAAGCCTATCAAAATGCCGCAAAACAGATGAAATTTCTTAGTGCGGCTGAGTTTTTAGGCGAGCGCTTTAAATTTATAGAATTTACTAAATTTTAACCCCTCGCGATGCTTGCAAATTTCGCTTCGCATGCAGTTGCCAGATCAAGAGGTGCCAGTCTTAACTGCTTGCCACGGACTCCTGCGCTCACATAGACAAAACCAAGCTCACGCGCTCGCTCGTCTATGAAAGTAGGATACGCCTTTTTCATCGCGAGCGGAGAGCAGCCGCCGCGAATGTAGCCGGTGATCTTTTCAAGATCGCGTAGATTTATGAGTTCGCAGCGTTTGACGCCGGCAGCGTGAGCCAGGGCCTTTAGATCAAGCTCTAAGTCTCCTTGCAAGCATGCGACGATAAAATTTTTAGGCTCGCATACACAAACGATGGTTTTGTAGATGTTTTTGATGTCTTGGTGCGTGCTCATAGCCACATGGATGGCGGATAGATCGTTCTCGTCGGCTTCGTATTCTACCAGCTCGTATGGCGTATTTAGCTTGTCTAGCAGCCTCGCCGCGTTTGTTTTATGTATCATGCTTTCTAAATTCCTTAAAATTTTTGTATAATTATAGCCAAACTCAAAGGAGAATCAATGGCAGACGAAATAGAAGAGAAGCAGACTAAAAAAGGCGGCAGTAGCGTATTGATAATCATCATAGTAGCGATGCTCGTTTTATTGCTCGTTGTGGGCGGCCTCGTAGCGTTCTTGCTACTTGGCAATGACGAATCGCATGATGCAAGCATGGCGCAACCTCAAGCTCAAACGCAGCAAAGCACATCAACCAAGAGCGCCAAACCGGCCTCCAAACGCAATAACGACTACGCAAACATGGGTCCTATATATCCGCTAGATCAGTTTATAGTAAATCTTCTTAGTGAAAATGGCTCACGCTTTTTGAAAACCAAAATCGACCTGGAGCAAAGTGATGAGCTTTTGACACCGGAGCTTGATAAGAAAAAGGCGCTACTACGCGACATCATAATCCGCACGTTATCGTCTAAAACCTATGAAGAAGTCAGCACGGCAAAAGGTAAAGACCGCCTAAAAGACGAGATAGTAGGTAAATTAAACGAGGTTTTGAGTGACGGATACATCAAAAATATCTATTTTACCGACTTCGTGGTGCAATGATCGGTATCGACATCGTCAGCATAGGTAGAATTTCAAGGCTTAAAGAGCGTCACGGAGAGCTTTTTTTGAGACGCTTTTTAAGCGAAGACGAGTTGGCGCTTGCTAAAAGCGACGCCAGTATCGCCGGGCTCTGGGCGGCGAAAGAGGCCGCCAGTAAAGCGCTTGGTGTTGGTATCGGCGCTGAGTGCAGCTTTTTTGACATCATCATCGAAAAATCACCAAAAAACGCTCCGATTTTAAAATTCTCTCCTAAAATTTACGAAAATTTCAATATAAAAGAGGCCGCACTTAGCATAAGTCACGATGCAGGCTTTGCTATCGCCGTGGCGATTGTATCTTAATATTTACATCCACTCGAGTACTTGGACTATGTCTTTTGCATAAAAGCATTTTAACCCTTGCGTATCGAGCGGTTTGTTTGGGATTATGGCGTTTTTAAATTTTTGTGTTTTTGCCTCTTTTAGGCGCTGATCGAGATTAAAGACCTCTCTTATCTCACCGTTTAGACTAAGCTCGCCGATAAATACACTATCTTTGCTTATAGGGCGGTTTTTGAAGCTGCTGATTATCGCGGCGACTACGGCTAGATCGGCCGCCGTTTCGCCTACTTTCACGCCGCCCGAGATATTTACAAATACATCGTAATGTCCAAGTGGTAGCTCTACTTTACGCTCGAGCAGGGCTAGAAGCATATCGAGGCGATTTCGCTCGTAGCCCGTGCAGCTTCGTTTAGGATATGCACTCTCGCAGACTAGGGCTTGCACCTCGACGCTAAGCGCGCGCGAGCCTTCCATTATGACCGTTATCGCGCTACCGCTCATCGCGCTACCTCTGGTAAAAAATTTGCTTGAAATTTCGCTTGCGCTGACCAGTCCTTTGGCACTCATTTCAAAGATACCGACCTCGCTCGTAGAGCCGAAGCGATTTTTAAACCCTCTTAGCATCCTAAGCTCACGACTGGCGTCACCCTCGAAATAAAGCACCACATCGACCATATGCTCGAGCACTCTAGGGCCGGCTATCGAGCCCTCTTTAGTGATGTGCCCGATGATGAATATGCAGATATTTTTGTCTTTTGCAAGGCGCATGAGCTCGAAAGTTATCTCGCGAACCTGCGAAATAGAGCCCGGAGCCGAGCTCACTTCCTCGCTGTAAAGGGTCTGGATCGAGTCGATGACTAAAATTTTGTAGTCGTTTTTTTGAATTTCAGCGGTGATGTTTTCGAGGCAAATTTCGGTCAAAAGATAGAGTCTTTCATCTATCGCTTCTAGTCTTTGTGCGCGCATTTTTATCTGGCTGGCACTCTCTTCGCCACTGACGTAGAGAGTTTTTTTACCGTCTTTGGCTAAATTTGAGGCGATTTTTAAAAGCAGGGTCGATTTGCCGATACCCGGGCTGCCGCCGATGAGTACGAGCGAGCCCTCGACCACTCCGCCGCCAAGTACCAGGTCAAGCTCGCTGTCCTTGGTGCTGAAGCGATTGATATTTTCTATCTGCACCTCGTTTATACTCACGGCTTTGCTTGGCGATGTTGAAATTTTAGCCATCTCTTTTACAGCTTTTATTTGCTCGCCGTTTAGCTCTACAAAGCTATCCCAAGCCCCGCATTGAGGACATTTACCTAGCCATTTGCTTTGTTGGTTGCCGCATGCTTGACATTCGAAAATTATTTTAGATTTTGCCACTACTTACTCTTTTTAAAATTTTGAGGCTAGCTTTATATCAATCAAATATCGTATCCATAAGGCTATCTAGGAATTCATCAGGATCAAATTTGACCAGATCCTCCATCTTTTCGCCGACACCGATATAGAGTATCGGCAGCTCCAGCTCGCGAGCCACGCCAAATAGCGCTCCGCCCTTTGCCGTGCCGTCTAGCTTGGTGATGATGACTCCGTCAAGCTCGACGATCTCGTTAAACGCTTTTGCCTGAGCGACGCCGGCGTTGCCCTGAGTGCCGTCAAGGATCAAAATTTTACGGTGAGGCGCACGCTCGTAGGCCTTTTGACTGATACGGACGATCTTGCTCAGTTCGTTTGCTAAATTAGTTTGATTTTGCAGGCGTCCGGCAGTATCTAGTATGACACGGTCGATGTTTTTTGCGACTGCCGAGCTTATCGTATCAAAAGCGACCGCCGAAGGATCATGTCCTTGCTGGGTGGCGACGATAGGCACGTTTAGACGTAGCGACCATTGACGAAGCTGCTCGATAGCCCCCGCGCGAAAAGTATCGCAAGCGCCTAGGATCACGCTTTTGCCGGCATTTTTATATAAATTTGCCAGCTTTGCGATAGTCGTGGTCTTGCCCGCTCCGTTCACGCCAAGTATGAGATCGACAAAGGGCTTATCGGGCTCTATTTTGCGCTCTTTTTCGTAAATAAAATAGCTACTCATCACACGGCGCAGATCCTCGCGTCTGACATCGTTTTGAGGCGGCAGATAGTAGATTATCTCCTCTACTATCTCGTAAGTGACGTCGGCTTCGAGTAAAATTTCCTCTAAATTTTCTTTTGTTATCTTTTTTGAGGTTTTGGCTGATAGTATCGCGCCAAAGGTCTTTTCAAAGCCTTTTTTTAAAAAATTCATCATTATTTTATCGCTTTTAAAATATCGTTTTCCAGCATCTCTTCCGGCACTAAACCGGTGTAATGTATCGCATAATCACCGTTTGGCTTATAAAGAGCCGACGAAGGCAACCCTATGATGCCGCCTACCGCCTTTTCTAGTAAGAAGTTGCCCTCTCCGACAGCGACATCGTATTTTATATTATATTTTTTCGCAAAATCCTTCACCTCTTGTTCGTTTTTCTCCTCTAGCAACACGCCGATTATATTTAGCTCCTCTTTAAATTTCTCGCTGAGGTTGTTTAGATGTGGGATCTCCGCTCTGCACGGTGGACACCATGTAGCGAAAAACACGAAAAGAGTGGCTTTGTCGTTGTCCTTTATATCAAAGCCGTCCTTACGTTTTTGCAAATTTATTGTTTTGCCATTTAGTAAATTTAGATGCAAATCAACCACGGGCTCGGATTTGGCGCTATTTTGGCTTGAATTTACGTCCGTTTTGTTTGCTTCTATTTGCGCGTTGCTTGATGTTTGTCCGTTTTTTTTATCGTCCCCGCCGCATCCAAAGAGCAAAAACGCACACGATAATGCTATAATGGTATTTTTAAAATTCATAAATTTCCTTTGTTTTTTTAATAAAGCTCGGGAATTATACAAAAAAGACAATAAAATGAGCGTTAAGCCCGAAAAGAAAGAGTATAGGCAAAAAGCTAAAAACGATATACGAAATTTGGCTTTAATAAAAGCAAAAGCGGCGCATTATAGGGCTGTCGATAGACTAGGAAAGCTGATAAAATTTAGCGGCGCAAGAAAAGTTTTGCTCTATTTGCCGCTTGATTATGAGGTCGATGTGTGTAGATTAAGGCGAAAATTATCAAGGGAGTGTGAAATTTTTGCTCCTTTTATGGTAGGGCTTAGTTTAAAAATGGTAAAATTGCGAATGCCGTTTATTGTTCATAAATTTAATGTCAGGCAACCGCTTGGCAGGAAAACGGACAAAATACGGCTCGATATGGCGGTAGTCCCCGTGATCGGGGTTGATGGGGCTATGGCTAGAATAGGGCATGGGAAAGGCTTTTATGATAGATTTTTTAACACTTTGCCCTATCGTCCGAAAATGATAGTTTTTGTGCAGATAAAAGATTTTTTTACGAGTCAGATACTGACCGAGAAACATGATGTTCGAGGCGACTTTTACATAACCCCGAGAAAAAATTATATTAAACGAGGGACTTATGATAGAAGTTTTAATAGGCTTAGGAGCCGGTGTGGCGGGAGTTGGCGCAGGATATCTGTATGCTAAAAAAATAAACGATGCAAACTATAACATCTTTTTAGAACAAGCAAAAGCAAAAGCAAAAGCCATCGAATACGAAGCGGAACTGACGCTTAAGAATTCTAAAATTTCAGTGCAAGAGGCTGAATTTGAAGCCAAAAAAAGATATGACGATAAAACTACCAAGCTTCAAAAAGAGTATAGTCAAAAATTCGACGAACTAAACAAAAAAGAGCAAATTTTACTAAACGAGCAAGAGCTTTTAAACGAAAATAAAGAGCTTTTTGAAAAAGATCGCAACGAAGCCAAGCTCACCTACGAAGAAGGGCTAAATTTAAAAACTACTTACCAAAGCAAAGTGCAAGAAGCCCTTAAAGTGCTTGAGCATGCCGCCGGTCTTACGGAGGATGAGGCTCGCGAAGTGGTACTGAAAAAAGTAGAGGAGAAATCTCGCGCCGATATCGCTCACATCGTTAGAAAACACGAAGAAGAGGCTAAACGCGAAGCTAAAAAGAGAGTCAATTATATCTTGGCGCAAGCCACATCGCGCTTTGCGGGAGAATTTGCCGCCGAGCGCCTGATAAACGTCGTGAATATCAAAAACGATGAGCTAAAAGGGCGCATCATCGGCAAAGAGGGACGAAATATAAAAACTCTTGAGATGGTGCTAGGCGTAGATATCATCATCGATGATACGCCGCATGCTATCATTTTAAGCAGCTTCAATCTCTATCGCCGTGCTATCGCGACGCGTGTCATCGAGCTTTTGGTAGAGGACGGCAGGATCCAGCCTGCTCGCATCGAAGACCTGCATAAAAAAGTTACGGAAGAATTTGAGCAAAGTATCCAAGAAGAGGGCGAAAATATCGTCATCGATCTAGGATTGAGCAAGATACATCCTGAGATAACCAAGCTGATAGGAAAGCTTAAATTTAGAGCCAGCTACGGCCAAAATGCACTGGCTCACAGCCTTGAGGTGGCGCATCTTGCCGGCATCATCGCAGCAGAGACTGGCGGTGATGAAAAGCTGGCTAAAAGAGCCGGGTTGCTCCATGACATCGGCAAGGCGTTGACACATGAGTTTGAAGGTAGCCATGTCGATCTAGGGGCTGAAATTTGTAAACGCTACAAAGAGCATCCGGTAGTCATAAATGCCATCTACGCTCACCACGGACACGAGGAGGCTACCAGTATAGAAAGTGCTGCCGTTTGTGCCGCCGACTGTCTGAGTGCGGCTCGTCCAGGAGCGCGTAGAGAGGTGCTAGAAAGCTTTTTGAAGCGTGTAGAAGAAGTTGAAAATATCGCAAAGAGCAAAGACGGTATCAAGCAAGCCTACGCCATAAATGCAGGGCGTGAAATTCGCGTTATAGCAAATGCAAAGCTCATAAACGACGATGAGGCGGTGCTTGTAGCAAAAGAGATCGCAAAAGAGATCGAAGAAAAAGTGCAGTATCCGGGCGAGATAAAGGTCAGTGTCATCCGCGAGACCCGCGCGGTAGATTATGCAAAATAATTACGGATAAATTTATGAGGAATTTAGTTATTTTGCTGTTTTGCGCGGTATTCTCGTTTGCTAGCGAAGAGATCGTGCTAAGTGCGGCAAATTCGTTCGTAACAACGATGAGATCCAGCAAAGACGCTCCGATAAAAGAGCTTATAGCACAGGCAAAGGCTACGATAATATTTCCGAGCGTGAAAAAAGTAGGCTTCGTCGTCGGCGGGATGGGCGGAGACGGTGTGATGATAGTGGGTCCCATGAGCTCTCCAAGCGAGATCGTCTCAGTGGGCATAAGCGGCGGGAGCATAGGGCTTCAGTTTGGTTATGAGGATAGCTCGCTGGTGCTTTTTGTGATGAAAGACAGTATAGTTTATGACATCAAGGACGCGAAAGTCACGATAGACGCCGACGTGTCGTTTTCATTTGGCGATATAGGGCGTAAATTCAATAAAATAAGCGATTTTAAATTTTCAAAAGACATCTATGCCTACGCGGCAAATGACGGATTTTTTGCAGGAGCTAGCTTTGGCGGTGCGGTCATCAGCTCAAAGGATGAAAATTTAAAGCAAAGCGGCTATGCTTACGAGCAGCTTATAGGCGCAGCCTCAAAATTTTAAGGCGCTGTATGCAAGATATCATAAATTCGCTTTCTACTTACGGCTATATCATACTTTTTTTATATACGCTTGGCGGCGGTATGGTCGCCATAATCGCTGCCGGAGTGCTAAGCTACGCCGGTAAAATGGATCTTAGCATCAGTATAACGGTCGCAGCGATTTCAAACGCTATCGGAGATACATTGCTTTTTTATCTTAGTAGATACAACAAAGGCGCGATAATGCCGTATCTTAAAGGACATAAACGCAAACTGGCTTACGCCGGAGTGCTCACGAAAAAGCACGGTGATAAAATCATATTTTTCAAGAAATTTATTTACGGACTAAAGACTCTCGTACCCGTTGCCATAGGGCTTACGAAGTACCCATTTTATAAATTTAGCGTTATAAACGTTATCTCTTCGATCGCTTGGGCGTGCATACTTGGTATTTTGAGCTACTGGGCGGGAGATTTTTTCATAAAAGCAAGCGACTATATAAGTGACCACGGATATATAATGCCCGTCGCTATGCTTTGTTTATTCGGTGGAATTTGGTATTTTTTGAAAAAAGTTACAAAGAGAAAGGAAGTAAAATGAAAAAAATTTTATCTACATTGCTTGTTGTGGTCGTCGTTGCAGTCGCGGCTGTGTATTATGTATCGGACAATGTCGCCAAAAACTATGAAAAGACGATCGGCGAGCTCGATAAGATCGACGGGATAAAAATTTCAAACAGCATGTATGAAAAAGGCTTGTTTGACTCAAATGCCACGTTTGATTTGATCGTCAGCAAAGACCTGCTTGATAAAATAGACGAGAGTGCAGGTGCTCAAGATCTTGTTTTTAAAGTCGATACGGAGCTAAAACACGGTCTTACGGCTTTATTTTCCGGAGCGCATGTAAAGTCTAAAATTTTTATTCAAAATGATTTTATTAAAAATATGGTTTCGGTATTTTTAGGCTCGAATTTAATAATGACAGCCGATGCGAACGTAGGTTTTGGCGGGGGCAAATATGTCTTGCTAAATTTAAGCGATATTGATTTTAAGGACAATAAAAGCGTCACGCTAACGACAAAGGGTGTGTCTATCGCGGTCGACCTTGACCCTAGCAACAAAGCCAAGAGCGTAAAATTTAATGTTTCAAAGGCATATATAGAAAATAAAGATGAAAATTTTAGCCTAAATATGGAAAACGCTTTTGCGGACATAGACTACGAGCAGCCTTTGGTGATCGACTCTGCTTTTGACTGGAGTATCGTTCCTTACGCTTCTAAGAGCGGCTTTAAAATTTTTGAGATAAGTGCTGATAATTATCAAGAAAGCATTAAGATCAATATCGCAGACGTGATTTATGATTCGGTGTTGAAGATAAACAACGGTTTAGCAAATTTTAAAGAAAATGTAAAAGCGGCGGGCATATCTGTAAATGATAGCAAATATAAAGAGCTGGCCCTTGATGCGGAGCTTTTAAATTTTAATGTCAGTGTGTTGGAGGATTATATAAAAAATTTAGATAAAGAGCTGGCTAGTAGTGATTTTGGCGGATATGAGGAATTTTTATCGGATAAATTTAAAAAAGATAGAGATGAATTTTTATCAAGCGATCCTATCGTAAAGGTAAATTCATTGACGCTAAAAAATATAGACAATAACGCCTTAAATTTAAATCTTACGCTAGGATTCAAAGGGTATGATAAAAAACTCACCGATGCACAAAATATCAAATCTCTCATTGTGAACGGAAAGATAAATATCGATACTACTTTGGCTGAATTTTTTGGTCAGATCCCGGAAGTTGGCATGTTTGAGCCTATGCTTAAAGAGGGTGAAATTTTAAAGAGTGATGGCAAAGGCGTAAAAACAGAATTTAAATTTGACAAAGATAAAATGGATATTATTTTTAACGAAAAAGTCGGTTTGTTTGATTTGATCAGGGGCTTTTAAATTTATGGTTTGTTTTATTTAAATTTAAGCGAGTTTTATATACAATTCAATTTCCGTTTCACCAAAATGGTTGAAACGAAATGTTCTTTAACCTACCATTGTTAAACTATTAGTCAATCTTTGAAATCTAAACAAGTGATCGATTGAGCCGATCTGCTTTTAGGCTTTCTTTGGAAAGTAATCAGCGGATCAAAAACTAAATCATCTTTTCTTTGTAATAGATAAAGATGTATTAAAAAATAAAAAACAAAAGTTTTTAGATTAAAAACTTCATATATCAAAAACCACTTAGACATTATCTAAGTAAGTGTCAAACCTTACTTATGCAATAACGACTTGCGAAGCAAGGAGTGTTGCAGTCTTTAGGTGGGTCAAGGGAGCGTAGCTCCTTGTCGCAAGGAAAGGCTTTGCCTTTCTGCGAAGTAAATATGGAGAGTTTGATCCTGGCTCAGAGTGAACGCTGGCGGCGTGCCTAATACATGCAAGTCGAACGGACAAGTAAGAGCTTGCTCTTATGAGTTAGTGGCGCACGGGTGAGTAATGTATAGCTAATCTGCCCCATAGTGGAGGACAACAGTTGGAAACGACTGCTAATACTCCATACTCCATTTATATATAAGTATAAATGGGAAAGTCGAACCCTATATATTGTTTATTTATCAAATACCTACGGCGCAACCGAAAGTTGCGGTGTGCTTTAGGTGGGTCAAGGGAGCGTAGCTCCTTGTCGCAAAGACGGACTTTGTTCGTCTGCGAAGTAAATAATATATAGGGTTTCTCGCTATGGGATGAGGCTATATCGTATCAGCTAGTTGGTAAGGTAATGGCTTACCAAGGCTATGACGCGTAACTGGTCTGAGAGGATGATCAGTCACACTGGAACTGAGACACGGTCCAGACTCCTACGGGAGGCAGCAGTAGGGAATATTGCTCAATGGGGGAAACCCTGAAGCAGCAACGCCGCGTGGAGGATGACACTTTTCGGAGCGTAAACTCCTTTTCTTGGGGAAGAAATTTGACGGTACCCAAGGAATAAGCACCGGCTAACTCCGTGCCAGCAGCCGCGGTAATACGGAGGGTGCAAGCGTTACTCGGAATCACTGGGCGTAAAGGACGCGTAGGCGGATTATCAAGTCTCTTGTGAAATCCAATGGCTTAACCATTGAACTGCTTGAGAAACTGATAATCTAGAGTGAGGGAGAGGTAGATGGAATTGGTGGTGTAGGGGTAAAATCCGTAGAGATCACCAGGAATACCCATTGCGAAGGCGATCTGCTGGAACTCAACTGACGCTAATGCGTGAAAGCGTGGGGAGCAAACAGGATTAGATACCCTGGTAGTCCACGCCCTAAACGATGTATACTAGTTGTTGCTGAGCTAGTCTTGGCAGTAATGCACCTAACGGATTAAGTATACCGCCTGGGGAGTACGGTCGCAAGATTAAAACTCAAAGGAATAGACGGGGACCCGCACAAGCGGTGGAGCATGTGGTTTAATTCGAAGATACGCGAAGAACCTTACCCGGACTTGATATCTAACAAATCATCTAGAGATAGAAGAGTGTCTGCTTGCAGAAATGTTAAGACAGGTGCTGCACGGCTGTCGTCAGCTCGTGTCGTGAGATGTTGGGTTAAGTCCCGCAACGAGCGCAACCCACGTCATTAGTTGCTAACGGTTCGGCCGAGCACTCTAATGAGACTGCCTTCGCAAGGAGGAGGAAGGTGTGGACGACGTCAAGTCATCATGGCCCTTATGTCCGGGGCGACACACGTGCTACAATGGCGTATACAATGAGACGCAATATCGCGAGATGGAGCAAATCTATAAAATACGTCCCAGTTCGGATTGGAGTCTGCAACTCGACTCCATGAAGCCGGAATCGCTAGTAATCGTAGATCAGCCATGCTACGGTGAATACGTTCCCGGGTCTTGTACTCACCGCCCGTCACACCATGGGAGTTGATTTCACTCGAAGCCCAAATACCAAACCGGTTATGGTCCACAGTGGAATCAGCGACTGGGGTGAAGTCGTAACAAGGTAACCGTAGGAGAACCTGCGGTTGGATCACCTCCTTTCTAGAGTACAATGAATATTCTCTCACAAGATATTCGTCAAAGGAAAATTTAGATTATTGTTATAGATAATCTACTCAATCGACCTTGTTTAGTTTTGAAAGATTGACGGCTAATAAATAATAATTATCTAGTTCCTTAACTACCTAGGCAAAAACCTAAATTTATGATTTATGACAAATAAATTTTGAAATAAATCTTTGTAATTTTAGGTGGGTCAAGGGAGTGTTTGCACTCCTTGTCGCAAAGATAAATTTTTATTTGTCTGCGAAGTAAAGGATAGCATGGGGAATTAGCTCAGCTGGGAGAGCGCCTGCTTTGCACGCAGGAGGTCAGCGGTTCGATCCCGCTATTCTCCACCATTTATAAATGGACGATGATTTATCATTGTGGTTGTAAATAAATAGTATTTATGATTTATTTTTAGCTTAGACGAGAAAGCTTTTAAGAAATTAAGGAGCGTATCGGATATACGTGACGAAGGTTTCGCAAAAAGCTGACGAAGTATAAGTTAAAAAGAAACATAAGATATGCGAACTATTTTAGCTTTAGAGAAGGAAAATCTCAATGAGGCAAGGAGCATACATAAAAGTATGTGACGAAGCTAAAGCGGAGATTTGACGCACTATAAAGCTAAAAGAGAAAGCAAGAGGGCCTATAGCTCAGCTGGTTAGAGTGCACCCCTGATAAGGGTGAGGTCACAAGTTCAAGTCTTGTTAGGCCCACCATTATTGAAATTTAGCTTTTAAGCATTAGCTCGCTTATAGTTTAACTGAGTATAAAAGATAAAAGCCCAAACAAAGAGTTTGGTTGATCCTAAATTCTTTGTTTAGACTTTGTCATGGTCTAAGTTCTTTTATTTATCATTGTTAAGAGTCACAAGCAAGTTTTAATAAAAACAATTTTACAGGACTTGTTAAAGATTTAAATCTCTAATCTCTTTGCATTTAATAATGCAAAAGTTTAACATCACAATTATATGGAGCTAAATTAAAACTTATCCATATATAGTTAATGCTTTCCGTCTTGGAGGATAGAGTTTAAATGCAGTAACTAAAAGTTATCTTTAACAAGGAAGTGATGCGAATTAGAATATATAAATATACTAATGACTTCTTTTAACCGATACCATCTAAACTTAAATTTTAGAGTGATCTAATTTTAAAATATACGGCGCTTCCGAAAGAAGCGGTGTGCTTTAGGTGGGTCAAGGGAGTGCTTGCACTCCTTGTCGGAGCAAGAGCTTTGCTCTTGCGAGAAGTTAAAAAAGGTAAGCTACTAAGAGCAAGTGGTGGATGCCTTGGCTAGTAGAGGCGATGAAAGACGTGCCAGGCTGCGATAAGTCTCGGGGAGCCGTCAAGGGGCTTTGATCCGGGAATTTCTGAATGGGGCGACCCAACTAATAGAGATATTAGTTACCGTAATGGAGCGAACGAGGGGAATTGAAACATCTTAGTACCCTCAGGAAAAGAAATCAAACGAGATTACGCTAGTAGCGGCGAGCGAACGCGTAAGAGGGCAAACCACTAGTTTACTAGTGGGGTTGTAGGACTGTAACATAGACTAAATTTAGCTAATAGAATGATCTGGAAAGGTCAAGCATAGAGGGTGATACTCCCGTATATGAAAGCTTTATTTTACTTAGCAGTATCCTGAGTAGGGCGGAACACGTGATATTCTGTCTGAAGCTGGGTAGACCACTATCCAACCCTAAATACTACTACTAGACCGAT
Organism: Campylobacter curvus; assembly: GCF_013372125.1. NCBI lineage: Bacteria > Pseudomonadati > Campylobacterota > Epsilonproteobacteria > Campylobacterales > Campylobacteraceae > Campylobacter > Campylobacter curvus. The sequence goes on from NZ_CP053826.1 coordinate 839,168, forward strand.
AGTGCACAAGTACCGTGAGGGAAAGGTGAAAAGAACTGAGGTGATCAGAGTGAAATAGAACCTGAAACCATTTGCTTACAATCATTCAGAGCCCTATGATTTATCAGGGTGATGGACTGCCTTTTGCATAATGAGCCTGCGAGTTGTGGTGTCTGGCGAGGTTAAGGAAACCCGGAGCCGTAGCGAAAGCGAGTCTTAATAGGGCGTTTAGTCAGATGCTGCAGACCCGAAACGATGTGATCTATCCATGAGCAGGTTGAAACTGGTGTAAGAACCAGTGGAGGACCGAACCCGCTAGCGTTGAAAAGCTATGGGATGACTTGTGGATAGGGGTGAAAGGCCAATCAAACATCGTGATAGCTGGTTCTCTCCGAAATATATTTAGGTATAGCGTCATGTAGTAGCTATAAGGGGTAGAGCACTGAATGGGCTAGGGCATACACCAATGTACCAAACCCTATCAAACTCCGAATACTTATAGTGTAATCATGGCAGTCAGGCGGCGAGTGATAAAATCCGTCGTCGAGAGGGGAACAACCCAGACTAACAGCTAAGGTCCCTAAATCTCATTTAAGTGGAAAACGATGTGAAGTTACTGAAACAACCAGGAGGTTGGCTTAGAAGCAGCCATCCTTTAAAGAAAGCGTAATAGCTCACTGGTCTAGTGATTTTGCGCGGAAAATATAACGGGGCTAAAATGAGTACCGAAGCTTTAGACTTGCACTTAATTTTAACTATAAAAATTTTACACAAGGTTTTAAGTTATGTTTCTCATAATTTAATGAACTTTGTGAGTTAAATTATGAGAAAATAGTTTACTAAAAGTAGTTAGAATTAAGTGCAAGTGGTAGGAGAGCGTTGCATTCAGCATTGAAGGTGTACCGGTAAGGAGCGCTGGAGCGGATGCAAGTGAGCATGCAGGCATGAGTAGCGATAATTAATGTGAGAATCATTAACGCCGTAAACCCAAGGTTTCCTACGCGATGCTCGTCATCGTAGGGTTAGCCGGGTCCTAAGCAAAGTCCGAAAGGGGTATGCGATGGAAAATTGGTTAATATTCCAATGCCAACTATGATGTGCGATGGAAGGACGCTTAAGGTTAGAGGAGCCAGCGGATGGAAGTGCTGGTCGAAAGGTGTAGGTTGAAATTCAGGCAAATCCGAATTTCTTTATCCAAGACCCCACAGGCATTTGAAGTTCTTCGGAATGGATAGTGAATCCTTGATACCATCGAGCCAAGAAAAGTTTCTAAGTTTAGTTATAGTTGCCCGTACCGTAAACCGACACAGGTGGGTGGGATGAGTATTCTAAGGCGCGTGGAAGAACTCTCTTCAAGGAACTCTGCAAAATAGCACCGTATCTTCGGTATAAGGTGTGCCTAACTTTGTGAAGGATTTACTCCGTAAGCATTGAAGGTTACAACAAAGAGTCCCTCCCGACTGTTTACCAAAAACACAGCACTCTGCTAACACGTAAGTGGATGTATAGGGTGTGACGCCTGCCCGGTGCTCGAAGGTTAATTGATGACGTTAGCTCTGCGAAGCGTTTGATCGAAGCCCGAGTAAACGGCGGCCGTAACTATAACGGTCCTAAGGTAGCGAAATTCCTTGTCGGTTAAATACCGACCTGCATGAATGGCGTAACGAGATGGGAGCTGTCTCGAAGAGGGATCCAGTGAAATTGTAGTGGAGGTGAAAATTCCTCCTACCCGCGGCAAGACGGAAAGACCCCGTGGACCTTTACTACAGCTTGACACTGCTATTGGGATAAAGATGTGCAGGATAGGTGGGAGGCTTCGAGTAATAGACGCCAGTTTATTATGAGCCATTGTTGAGATACCACTCTTTTTTATTCTGATAGCTAACTAGCATGAGTTATCCTCATGTAGGACAATGTCTGGTGGGTAGTTTGACTGGGGCGGTCGCCTCCCAAAATGTAACGGAGGCTTACAAAGGTTGGCTCAGAACGGTTGGAAATCGTTCGTAGAGTATAAAGGCAAAAGCCAGCTTAACTGCAAGACATACACGTCAAGCAGAGACGAAAGTCGGTCTTAGTGATCCGGTGGTTCTGTGTGGAAGGGCCATCGCTCAAAGGATAAAAGGTACCCCGGGGATAACAGGCTGATCTCCCCCAAGAGCTCACATCGACGGGGAGGTTTGGCACCTCGATGTCGGCTCATCGCATCCTGGGGCTGGAGCAGGTCCCAAGGGTATGGCTGTTCGCCATTTAAAGCGGTACGCGAGCTGGGTTCAGAACGTCGTGAGACAGTTCGGTCCCTATCTGCCGTGGGCGCAAGAAGATTGAGGAGAGTTGACCCTAGTACGAGAGGACCGGGTCGAACCAACCACTGGTGTACGAGTTGTCCTGCCAAGGGCACCGCTCGGTAGCTAAGTTGGGATGTGATAAGAGCTGAAAGCATCTAAGCTCGAAGCCAACTCCAAGATGAATCTTCTTTTAAGAGCTCAATTAGACTAATTGTTCGATAGGCTGGGTGTGTAATGGATGAAAGTCCTTTAGCTGACCAGTACTAATAGCTCGTCTGCTTATCTTTATAAGCATCACTTCCTTGTTAAGGATAAATTTTAATTCCTATTTTTTCTACTATGCTTCGTTAGACTTCGTTTCAGACTTCGGTCACGTATAAAACATACGCTCCCTCGTCTTTACTCGTCTGCCTCGCCTAGCGAAAAAATAGTTCTTAAAATTGTTTAGCATTAAAATTGATAAGATTTCTAATCTAAATTCATATCCGAACAAGACCTTGTTTTTATCATTGAAACATCGCTTTGACTTTTAACAATAAAAGCAGTGTTAAACAAGAAATTTCTAAATTTAACTAACCTGGTATAATAAAACTAGATTGATTAAATTACAAAGAAATTTTAGTTTAGACGAGGCGAACGAAGCAAGAACGAAGGAGCATACATATAGTATGTGACTGAAGTTCGTAGTAAAGCACAACGAAGTATAAACTAAAATTCTGCAGCAATTTTTTATTTAACACTGCCCGTGGCTATACAGACGAGGAAACGCCTTGCTCCATCTCGAACCAAGAAGCTAAGCTCGTCATGGCTGATGATACTCTCCCTTACTGGGATGTTGGAAAAGTAGGTCGCTGCGGGCTTTGTTATTTATACTAAACTTTCTTTCATAAATCATGATCTTTAATAACTTGACTCAAATGATAAAACTATAAAAATTTGATCCATACAATATAAAAATATCCATAAAATATAAAATCCACCTATCTTCTATATGTAAATTTATGATTGCTATGCTAAAATCACTCCTCAATTCAAATCAAAGGAACAAACATGAACAAGGTATTATTGTCATTGATAGCTACTGCTTCATTAGCGTTGGCAGCTGTAAATTTAAACACTGCTACTAAAGAGGAGCTCATGAGCTTGGATGGTATAGGAAGCTCTAAGGCAGATGCCATAATAGAGTATAGGAAGGCAAACAAATTCAACTCCATAGAGGATCTAAAGAAAGTAAATGGCATAGGTGACAAGACATATGAAAATTTAAAATCAGATATTTCTACCTCAGGAGATACTAGCATAAAAGAAAAAGCTAAAAAGCAAAAAGATAAAGTAAAAGAGACCAAAGAAAAGATAAAGAGTAAGGCAGAAGATAAAAGTAAAGACATAAAAGAAGATACGAAGAGCAAGACTAAAAAGATGAAAGAGAAGATGGTAGGGTGATATAGAATAGATATAAAGCAGTAGTGAAATAGGTGGGGGGGGTTAAGTATATTTTAGGTATTTGTTAGTGAAAAAATTAGTGTAAGTGTTGTGGGATTATAAAGAAGTGGGTAATTTTAAAAAGTGTTGATTTTTAAAATTATAGATACTCTAGCATAGTTAAATTTTATTAGCTATTACCACCGTTGTATTTGTGGTTTGCGAGCGCACAAGCACAAAGCAAAAGCTAAAAGACATAAGCTGATCGCTATTTGATACACCTAGCTTTTAGCTACTTCTTAAAAAGCCATAAACAAACAAAGTGTAGCAGACCAGTTGTTCCTGGAGTAAGTAAAATTTGCGAAGTAACAAAATAAATGAACATTTCGCGAATCTTATTTCCTTTAGGAGTGGCTTAGCACAGATCCTGACGGCGTTTTAAAGGAATCTTTTCGCTCAACTGTAAAGTAGAAGCGAAAAAATGAGCAACGCGTACTAAAAGGTATTTCTAGGAGAAGCTAAGCGGCTGAGTAAAAACTACTCGGTCCTTCGGGCTTCCCCAATCTCTCGTTTCGTTTCACTACTCAAATGCTATTCGCGAATTCCTTGCTAGCAGAGTGCGGGAGTGAGTAGCTCAACATATAGCATGATTTTTTCTACTTCGACTTCGTCTTGTGGCTTTTCAAGACGCAATACTTCGCTCGCAGTTGCGAGCAGACGGCGGTCAGCCTTACAACTTCCCTGCCTCGCAACGAAGTTTTTTGCTTTGCAACTCTTCGAGAAGTTTCGACTTCGTCTCATAACTCAAGCAGAGCATTACGAGTGCTTAGCACGCTCTACTTGCAGTTGCAAGACGAAGCGAAGCAATGTAAAAATCGGCGGTGATAAGCTCGCTAATAAGATTTGACTACACTATAGCATTTAAAATTTTAGAAATCAACATTTTTTAAAACAGAGCTATCTTAAAATATTACACTTTGTTAAAATAAAAATCTATAAATTTGACTAGTTTAAATCCCACAAAACACTATTAAAATTATAGTTAAAATTACAAAATTTAATTTATAAATTATTAAAATATCAATATAATTACCCGAATACATAAAAATTTAAAGGAAATCTATGTCTTTTGGTAAAGTTATACAAGCGATCGAAGATATAAAAAACGGCAAAATGATCGTCATGGTTGATGATGAAGACCGCGAGAACGAGGGCGATTTGATATTTGCAGCGAGCATGAGCGACACTCAAAAGGTAAATTTCGCTATCACGCACGCAAAAGGGGTGCTGTGCCTAGCGATGGATGAAGCCAACGCGAAGAGGCTTGATCTTCCGCTCATGGTGGCAAAAAATACATCCAGCCATGAGACCGCATTTACCGTTACTATCGATGCCAAAGAGGCTGTTACGGGAGTCAGCGCATACGAGCGGGATATGACGATGAGGCTTGCGGCAGATGTTGATTCTCGTCCCAATGATTTCGTAAGGCCCGGGCACATATTCCCCCTTATCGCCAAAAAAGGCGGCGTGCTAGTTAGGACCGGACACACCGAAGGCTCGGTCGATCTTTGTAGGCTTGCAGGCATCACTCCTATGGCGGCGATTTGTGAGATCGTAAAAGATGACGGGACGATGGCTAGACGCGATTATTTGGAGGAATTTTGTAAAAGATATGACCTCAATATGATAGCCGTTTCAGACCTCGTCGAGTATCGTTTGAGTCATGAAAGCCTGATAAAAGTCGGCGAGAAGACGCCTGTAAAGATCGCCGGATACGACGCATTCAGATACGGTATCACCGATCATAAAGGCAAAGAGCATGCAGCTTTTGTATTTGGTGAAATTTCACAAACGGCTAATGTAAAATTTCAAAAATCAGTAAAAGACTACGAGCTTTTAAGCTCTCCTAAATTTTCCGATCTACTCAAAAATATAGAATTTTTAAACAAAAATAACGGCGTACTCATATTTTTAGATAGCGAAAAGATGACTTCAAATTCTACGAAAGACTATGGCATTGGCGCGCAGATTTTAAAACATTTTGGCGTAAAAGAGATCGAGCTGATAACTTCAAATAAAAATAAAGAATTTATAGGTATCAGTGGATTTGGGCTTGATATAAAAGGTTACAAGGATATTTAAAAAATTTTGAAAAATATTTAAATTTATGTTTATTTTACGTTTATTTTTAGCTACAAAGTTGTAAGATATCAAAATAATTTCATAAAAAAGGATATGTCGATGAGATCCATAACCAACAAAATAGCACTCATGCTATTGATTGCGTTATTTATCGCGTTTGCAGCTATATCAGCTGCTAGTTACTACACGGCCGAGAGTAAAGTCGTTGATCTTGTTGTCCAAAATCAAGATCAAATTTTAAAAGATGTTAAGGCGGTCACGGATACCTTTTTTGAGGAGTATACCGATGCGTCAAAGAGGTTTGCAAAAAAGATAGAGAATACTCCTAACGACGAGCAAAGCCTTTTGGCCGAGATCAAATTTCAAAAGGGACAAACCAGTTATTTGGTAGGAGATCTTTATTTTGGTAGAGATAGTGACGGCTATTTTTTCCAATCAGACGGCACAAGTTTAAAGCCTGATGTCGATAACTTCGATCCTAGAAAGCGCTCTTGGTATATCGCTGCTAAAGAAAAGGGCGGCGCCATATACAGTGAGCCTTACATAGAGGCGGTCAATAAAAAGCTAGTCATGAGCTTTGCCGCACCGGTTTATAAAGACGGTAAATTTGCAGGAGTATCGGCTATCGATCTAAAGATAGAAGATCTTAGCAAGAAAATTCTTGATATGGGTAAAACTAAATATAGCTATGTTTATATCATGCATAAAAATGGTGTGGTTTTGATACATAGTAACCCTGAAATAATAGGCAAAGTTGTTGACTTTAGTAAAACGGTTTCAACAAAGTTTAAAGATGGTGATTTTGATGAAAATGGCTTGATTTCTTACGTAAATCCTCAAGGTAAGAACGTAATGGCTAGAACTTTACCGATAAATGATGAGGGCTGGTTGGTCGTAGCGGCAATGGGAACGGATACCTTTTCTAGCAATACTCTCCCCCTCCTAAAAACCCAAATAGCCCTTGCCGTTATCTTCATCATCGCTCTTTCGGTATTTGTCTATTTCTTACTCAAAAAATCACTAAGTCCTATAAAGACCATACAAGAAAAGCTAAACGAAGTGTTCGCCTTCATCACTCATGAAGCAAAAGCTCCCGAGAAACTAGAGATAAACACTAATGATGAATTTGCTCAAATGAGTGGCAGCATCAATCAAAATATAGATAAAGTGATAGCTGGCATCAAAAAAGACAGCACCATGATAGATGAGCTAAACAATGTAGCAAACATGATGATAAGAGGAAATTTAGGAGCTAAAATTTCATCTGATCCAAATAACCCTGCATTGATGGAGCTAAAAAACCTACTAAATACTTTCTTTGCTTCCATATCTGAAAACCTAAAGAGCATAGTAAGCGTATTAAGCTCATATACCAAAAACGACTTCACTGCTAAAGTAGAGCTCAAAGACGGTATAGAAAGCGATATCAAAGATATGATAATGGGCGTCAAGTCTATGGGTGAAGTAGTATGCGAGATGCTAAAAGGAAATTTAGCTGAAGCTCAGTCTCTTGAAGAAAAGGCAAATGTATTAGCTCAGTCTATGAAAGAGCTGACAGATGGAGCGAACATACAAGCAAATTCACTTCAAGAAAGTGCAGCTGCAGTAGAGCAGATGTCTAGCTCAATGAACGCCATAAGCCAAAAAGCTCAAGATGTCACAAGACAATCCGAAGAGATTAAAAACATCATAGTGATAATTAGAGACATAGCAGATCAAACAAATCTTCTAGCACTAAATGCCGCAATAGAAGCAGCCAGGGCGGGAGAGCATGGTAGAGGCTTTGCAGTAGTTGCCGATGAAGTAAGAAAACTAGCAGAGAGGACTCAAAAGAGCTTAGGAGAGATAGAAGCTAATGCAAATGTCTTGGCTCAAAGCATAAACGAGATGAGTGAATCTATAAGAGAGCAAGCAGAAGGCATAAATATGATAAATCAATCTGTTTCTCAAATAGATAACCTAACTCACAAGAACATACAAATCATAGGCAAGACGAATGAAGTGACATCCGAGGTAGATGATATGGCTAAGCTCATAGTCACTGATGTAAGGAAGAAGAAATTTTAGAGTAGTAATAAAAAACTAAATGATCTGACAGCTTTGCGGTGCGACAAGGCTGTCAGGTTTTAGGATAGGAGCTGATCATGCAAGAGTGGGCTTTATGGGCATTAGCTTCTGCGGTATTTGCCGCACTGACTGCTATATTTGCAAAGATCGGCATCGAGGGCATAGACTCGAATTTTGCCACTTTTATAAGGACGCTAGTCATAGTAGTAGCCTTGATCCTTTTTCTCACATACGCTAAAAAATGGCAATCCCTTGAAACCTTGAGCGCAAAAAACTGGCTATTTTTGATACTTTCGGGTCTTGCTACCGGGGCATCGTGGCTGGCGTATTTTAAAGCACTTCAAATAGGCAAGGCGTCCCAGGTCGCGCCGATAGATAAATTTAGCCTCGTTTTGGTCGTCGTTTTTGCCGTGATATTTCTGGGGGAGCGTCCTAATATCAAAGAGTGGCTGGGTATCGCACTCATTACGAGTGGCGTTTTCGTGCTGGTTTTTAAGTAAATTTTTGCGTCTAAATTTTGGTGGCAATAGAGTGTAATAAAATTTTGTTTTATTAAAATAACGCCGAATAAAATCAAATTTCAGAGGAAAAATATGCTAGAAATTTTACGTTTCACTGACGAAAAGTCGGATAAGTTTTGGAAAATCGAGGCGCTCGGGTGCGAATTTGCTTTAAACTGGGGCAAATTTGGCACGAGCGGCAGATATGAGATAAAGGAGTTTGACAGCGAGCCAGAGTGCGAAAAGCAGGCGCAAAAGCTGCTTGCCTCCAAGCTAAAAAAGGGCTACGCGCGCAGCGAGCTTCCCAGCGGACATCTTTACTTTGACACCGATGAATTCGGGCTTCATCCGCTCACGAGCCATCCAAATTTTAGGCGGTATTTTTCAGATGCGATCTACTATGACGAGTGCGACGAGGAAGCTCCTTTTGGCAGCGATGACGGCAATGACGCGTTTAAATCGCTGCAAGAGGCGTTTCGCAAGGGCGATGTGCAGGCGCTTAAATTCGTGCGAGATTTGTTAGAGCGCGAGTGGGACTTCACCTATCTGCCACCGGATAAAAATCAAAGCGACGAGGAGCTAAAAGGCCTCGCAAAGCGTGATTTTAATGGGCTTTTGGGCGATCAGATCATGTATAGCAACGATCAAGTCATCATCGCCATTGCATTTGGCGAGATCAAAATTTCTGGCAAGATGAGCGATAAAAATTTAGCCCTCTTGGCGCTTGACTCTATGGAGCGCATAGAGCGGCTAAACCGCCTAGTTTGGGGACACGCGGGCGATGAGTCGTTTTATGCTGCGACCATGCGCCGCGACCTGATGAAATTTATGGCGGAGCAGTTGGGGTAAATTTGCGCTAAGTTTATCAAAAAATTTTGCGAACAAGCCATCTTCATCCGTAGGGTTCATTTTGCTAAATTCGCCCTCTCATGCTCCAAAAGCCAAATTTTGGTCGCGAGCCCATCGCCGCCAGAGTATCCGCCAAGCCCGTTTGCGGCGACCACTCGGTGGCAGGGGATGATGATGGGGATTTTATTTTTGGCGTTTGCCGAGCCTGCCGCGCGGTATGCCCGCTCTTTGCCCGTCATCTGCGCGAGCTGCGCGTAAGTGATCGTCTCGCCGTATGGGATTTTGAGCAAATTTTCATAGACGCTTTTTTGAAATGCTGTGCCGCTGATGTTTAGCTTTGTGGTGAAAATTTTAAGCTCGCCTTTAAAATACTGCGCGAGTTCGCTTAAACAAAGCTTTAAATTTGCATCCGTCACGTCCGTTTTGATAAATTCTCGCACAAAATTTAGCTCGCAAACTCCGCTCTCATCGCCGCATATCTCTAAAACCCCGATCGGCGAGTCAAAATAAGCCTTTTGCAAAATCGCTCCTTTAAAATTTGATACGCTAAATTTAGCAAAATTTGCTTTATATTTTTATGTGTTTTTGATAAAATAGGCGCAAAAAATAAGGGGAGAACGATGGGCTTTTCATCAGAATACGAAAAACACGTGCGTGAGCGAGAGGCGCTTGGAGTGCCACCGTTGCCGTTAAATGCGGAGCAGACGCGTCAAGTTTGCGAGCTTTTGAGGCTTGGCGGACTAAGAGAAAGCGAGTGTCTTGGCCTGGCAAGTGGGCGCGCGCCGAGCTTTGAGCTAAACGATGAAAATTTAGGCAAGGTCTGGGAGGAGTTTGAGGAAAATGAAAAAGGGCAAATTTGGCTCGTAGATCTGCTCGCAAACCGCGTCCAGCCCGGCGTCGATGACGCAGCGAAAGTGAAGGCGGAATTTTTAAACGAGATTATAAATCATGACCTTGATATAAAAGGGCTTGATAAATTTGCCGCACTTAAAATGCTGGGAACGATGCTTGGCGGATACAATGTCATCGTGCTAATCGCCGCGCTTGATAGCCCCGACGAGGCGGTCGCTCGCGCAGCCTGTAATGAGCTAAAAAACATCATTTTCGTGCATGATTATTTTAACGACGTGCTAAATTTAAGCAAGCACAATAAATTTGCCCTCGAAGTCCTGCACTCGTGGGCTAGGGCGGAGTGGTTTTTGTCGCGCGAGAAGCTGCCCCAGCTCATCCGTGCGGTCGTTTTCAAGGTCGCAGGCGAGACCAACACCGACGATCTAAGCCCGGCTAGCGAGGCCTTCACGCGCTCTGACATCCCGCTACACGCAAACGCGATGCTCTCTAAACGCCAGCCGGGCAGCTTAGAGACGATAAAAGAGCTTAAAAAAAGCGGTCGCGAGGTCGTCTATGTGGGCGACGTGGTCGGCACGGGCAGTAGCCGAAAGAGTGGCATAAACTCGATCCAGTGGCATCTAGGGCGCGAGATAGAGGGCGTGCCGAATAAAAAAACGGGCGGCATCGTCATCGGTGGCGTGATCGCTCCGATATTTTTCAACACCGCCGAGGATAGCGGCGCACTGCCGATCGTCGCCGACGTGAGCGCACTCGAAACGGGCGATCTCATCGACATCTACCCGTATCGCGGCGAGATCGTGAGAGTAGGGCGAAGTGGCGAAGAGGGCGTAAATTTAAGTGATGAGAGTGACGAAAATGAGGGGCAAATTTACAGCGATAAGGCGTGTCTGGGTGCAGGAGCTAGCGCGTGTCAAAACGGCGCGCAAGGTCAAATTTATGACGATACCGCAAATGGTTCGCATGCACAAGCTCCCGAGCTGGTCGCTAAATTTACCCTCTCGCCAAACACCCTGCTAGATGAGATTAGAGCCGGCGGGCGCATACCGCTCATCATTGGGCGCGGACTTTGCACGAAGGCTAGGGCGGCTCTAAATTTAGGCGCGGAGCAGATTTTCGCTAAGCCGGAGCAGCCAAAAGAGGACGTCGGCGGCTATACGCTCGCGCAAAAGATAGTCGGCAGGGCGTGCGGTGTGCAGGGCGTGCGAGCCGGCAGCTACGTAGAGCCGCTCACGCTCACGGTCGGCTCGCAGGATACGACCGGGCCGATGACGCGCGACGAGATAAAGGAGCTGGCAAGCCTTGGCTTTTCGTGCGACTTCGTGCTGCAAAGCTTTTGCCATACGGCGGCGTATCCCAAGGCGAGCGACGCGATACTGCATAAAAATTTGCCAAAATTTATCAACTCTCGCGGCGGCGTGAGCTTGAAACCAGGCGATGGCGTCATCCACTCGTGGCTAAATCGCATGGTACTGCCCGACACGGTCGGTACGGGCGGGGATAGCCATACGCGCTTTCCTATCGGTATCAGCTTCCCGGCGGGTAGCGGGCTGGTGGCGTTTGCCGCGGTGCTGGGCGCTATGCCGCTAAATATGCCAGAGTCCGTGCTGGTGCGCTTCACGGGGCAACTGCAAGAGGGCATCACGCTGCGAGACCTCGTCAATGCGATCCCCTACTACGCGATAAAGCGCGGGCTGCTAAGCGTCGAAAAGAAGGGCAAGAAAAACGTCTTTGCGGGTAAAATTTTAGAGATCGAGGGACTGGAAAATTTAAAGGTCGAGCAGGCTTTCGAACTTAGCGACGCCTCCGCCGAGCGCTCCGCCGCTGCGTGCGTGGTAAATTTAGACATCAAGCCCGTGGTGGAGTATATCCGCTCAAATGTCGCGCTCATCGAAGCGATGATAAACGCGGGCTACGAGAGCCGCGCTACATTACAGCGTCGCCGCGAAAAGATGCTCGCGTGGCTGGAAAATCCGAGCCTTCTAAGGGCTGATAAGGACGCGAGATACGCCGAAGTGATCGAGATAAATTTAAATGAGATCACCGAGCCGATACTGGCGTGCCCGAACGATCCCGACGATGTCGCGACGCTGGGCGAGATTTTGCGCGATGAAAGGCGGGCGAAAAATATCGACGAGGTTTTTGTGGGAAGCTGCATGACGAACATCGGGCACTACCGCGCTTTGGGCGAGATCTTAAAGGGCGAGGGGCAGATCCCTACGCGCCTTTGGGTCGTGCCGCCGACGAAAATGGATAAAGACACTCTCACGCAGGAGGGGTATTACAGCGTGTTTGGCGGGGCTGGCGCGCGTATAGAGGTGCCTGGCTGCTCGCTTTGCATGGGTAATCAAGCCCGCGTGCGAGACGGCGCGGTGGTGTTCTCGACCTCGACGCGAAATTTCGACAATCGCATGGGCATGGGCGCGCAGGTGTATCTTGGCAGTGCCGAGCTGGCGGCGGTCTGCGCGATACTTGGCAGGCTGCCAAGCGTGGATGAATACATGCGAATCGTCCCGCAAAAGCTCGCTGGCAAGCAAGAGCAAATTTATCGGTATTTAAATTTTAACGAGATAGAAAATTTTGAGATCGGGTGAGAGCTACGGGGGAAATTTAGTCGGGCTGGGATAGTAAAATTTAGGCTGATGGCCGTTAAATTTGTGGTCTGTGTAAAATTTACCGGCTAAATTTATCTCATAGTTGGCATTAAATTTTAGACCTATTGGCATCGCGATATAGCCGATTGAAAATTTGCGGCAGTCAGCTCCCTCGCGTCTAAAAATCATCTGTGCTCGCTACGTAATTCCACGACTCGCTGATCGTCGCTACCGCCATCAAATCAGCTAAATTTAGGCACTCCAAAATACAAGCATTTCGTGCATAAATCAAGCGTAAAATTTATGAAATTCACAGTAAAATAAGCTCAAATTCTAACCCGAAAGGAGAAAAAATGAGAGCAAAATTTACGCTCGCTTTGCTTGCCGTTTTGCTTGGCGGTGCGCTAAATGCGGCACAGTTTCGCGCAGAGGACAAGGTCGCCGAGGAATACAAGCCCTACATGCAAAGCTGGGCGGTCGATTTTTCAGACGCAAATTTAAGAGCCACCGCGAAAAAGAGGCAAGACGAGCTAGCCGCGAGCACGATGCAGCCCACAGCCAGCCTCATCGCTCCCGCAAATGGCGAGCAGCCCGCCGTGCCGCTGTATCTTTACCGTGGCAAAAACGCGCCGCAGCTCTCGCCTCTCATTTATTTCATCCACGGCGGCGGCTATCTGATGGGCAACGCAAAGTCTAAGGGTGCGCGCCTCATGCAGCTTGCAAACGAGCTAAACGCCACGGTCGCGAGCGTGGAGTATCGTTTGTCGAGCGTCGCACCCTTTCCTGCCGATCTAAACGACGCTTATAACGGGCTGAAATATCTTTTTGAAAACGCAAAAAGCCTAGGACTAGATAGGCGCAAGGTCGTCGTGATGGGCGAGAGCGCAGGCGGCGGACTGGCGGCGAGGCTAGCGCTCTATGCGCGCGACAAGGGCGAGCTTAGCCTAGCCGGGCAGGTGCTCGTCTATCCGATGCTAGATCACCGCACGGGCGGAGCGGACTCGATATATGACGATAAAAATACGGGCGAGTTCGTCTGGACGGCGGCGGCAAATGTCGCGGGCTGGACGGCTCTGCGCGGCGGACAAGCGATCAGTGAAGAACAAATGCCGTATTTCTCGCCTGCGCTCGCTAAAAATTTACGCGGCTTGCCGCAGGTTTTTATGGTCACGGGCGAGCTTGATCTTTTCGTACACGAGGATATCGACTATGCAAATAGACTGCTCGCAAACGGCGTCAGTACCGAGCTTTTGGTGATCCCAAACGTCTTTCACAGCTTTGATAGCGTAAATGAAAACTCGCCGCAGACGAAGCTTTATTTTAAGCTGCGAAACGAGGCAATAGAGCGGATGTTTAAGGCGGCAAAGTGAAATTTGAAGCGAACGTGCGAGATAGAGGGCTACTCGTATCGCCCCAGATGCTTTATAAAACAATATGTCAAGAGAAATTTTAACGCGGCTCGGGGCAAATTCTGGAAAAACGATAAAAATTTTATGATTTTTGGACATAAATCCAGCCAAATAAGCGAGTTTAGCGTTTAATTTTGTTAAAATAGCGTAAATTTTAGGAGGCGGCATGAAAAGGTTGAGTATTTTTTTGCTTTTTTTATCGAACTTGATTGCGCATGCGCAGGGGCTTAGCTGCGAGAATTTGGGCTCTAAAGAGGCATTTGCCAGCGCTCCTAAAGATTTTGTGTATATGGATGAGAAAATTTTCTCCTGCGACGGATCGGCGCTAAATTTAGCTGTCGTGAAAGATCTCTTTGACGCCGCAAAGGTCGTGCGCGGCGAAAATCAAAGCTGCGTGGGAAACATCGTTTATACTGAAAATTTAAATAAATTTAGATGGCTCGTTTTAGAGGCCAGCTTCGCTCCGTCGATCTATGCAAAAACGCTTGAAAAGCCCGAGATCTCCGAGGCTCAAAAAGACGCTCAGATGGACTATTTTAGGTACTGGGCAAACAAATCGCTATATAATTTCATCAAATACAAAGAATTTTTAAAATTTTATAACGACGCACAAACTCCACTCGTGAAATTTTATGAAGATAAGGGAATAGATGCTGGCAGTGCGGCGTATTACGCTACGAGCTTGGTCGGAGAATTCCTCACTTTCGCCGTCGGCAAGCAAGATATAAACGCCACGAATAAGCCCGCGCTCTCTGATGAGCAGAAAATTTTGAGCGATAAGACGGCCGGATTTGACTACATCGCTTCGCTGCTTTACTCTAAAAATTTTACCCCGTTTGAGCTCACGAATATGCTAGATACCGCGCTTTTATACGAGCAAGACACCGATGTCATAAACGAAATTTTAAAACGCGGCGCGCAGATAAATGCAGGCGATGAGACGCCAATATTTTTCGCTCTTAAAAATTTAAAAAACGTCGAATTTCTGATAAAAAAGGGTGCAGACGTAAATCATAAAAATTTTTTCGGAAAGAGCGCTTTGTTTTATGCCGTGCAGTTTGACGATGCGAGGCTGACGCAGCTTTTGATCGCAAACGGCGCGAACGTCAATGAAAGATACATCGATGAGAATACCAAGATCGCTATGCTAAATTTAGGCGAGGAGTCGTTTTTGGGCAACACTTGCGCGCTCGAGCACACGTCAAGGTCGGTTTTCATGCACGCAGCGGCGCATTCTAGCGCTGAAATTTTAGAGCTTTTAAGACAAAGCGGTGCTGACATACAAGCAGTCGATGAGGCCGGCTTTAACGCGATGGACTACGCTGTAAAAAACGGCAATGACGCTGCGGTAGGATATCTAAAAACGCTAAATTTAAAGCCAAATATCGAATAAAGGAGCAAAGATGAAAGGAACGGCTTTTATCACCGGTGCGACATCGGGATTTGGAGATGCGATCGCTAGGAGACTTTCACTGGATGGCTACAAGATCATCGCGCTTGGTAGGCGCAAAGAAAGACTGGAAAAACTAGCCGGTGAGCTTGGAAATACGCATATAATAGCTGCTGACATCAGAGATAAAAAGGCCGTTTTCGACGCAGTCAAAAATTTGCCTGAAAATTTCAAGGATATCGAGGTCTTGGTAAATAACGCGGGACTCGCCCTCGGTCAGGAAAGAACGATAGATGCGAGCATCGAGGACTTTGAGACGATGGTAGATACGAACATCAAAGGACTTTTATACTCGACAAAGGCCATCTTGCCGATAATGACGCAACGAAAAAGCGGGTATATCTTTAACCTAGGCTCGGTTGCAGGCCACTGGCCGTATCCTGGCGGCAACGTCTATGGCGGCACGAAAGCCTTCGTAAAGCAGTTTAGCTACAACCTACGAAACGATCTGCTAGGCACAGGCATACGCGTGACCGAGATAGCTCCGGGCCTTTGCAAGACCGAATTTAGCGAGGTTCGCTTTAAGGGAGACAAGGCCAAGGCCGACTCCATCTACGCAAATACGCAGTTCATCACGGCCGATGATATCGCGACTATGGTACTAAACTGCTTAAATCTGCCAAAGAGCGTGAACGTAAATTTGCTCGAAGTCATGGCGACGACGCAGACTTGGGCGGGATTTTATTTTGAAAGAGATTGATTTAAATTTATAAAGGGGAAGATGCGGATGAGAAAATCTTTATTTTTCATTTCGATGCTGTTTTTGCCGATGTTGGCATTTGCTGTCGATGCGGAGGTCGCGAAGAAAAATGCCGAAATTTTTGGTATTTGGACGCTCGTGCCGCCGGTAGTCGCGATCGTTTTGGCGTTTATCACCAAAGACGTCGTTTTGTCGCTGTTTTTGGGCGTTTTTAGCGGAACTTTTTTAATAAATGTCGTGAGCTCGAACATTTTTATGACATTTGTTAAGGGTTTTACGAGTATCGTGCAAAGGGTGGTCGGCTCGCTGGCTGACAGCTGGAACGCGGGCATCGTGTTGCAGGTGCTTTGTATCGGCGGTGTGGTCGCGCTCATCACCAAAATGGGTGGTACGAAGGCGGTCGCGCTGTGGCTAAGCAAGCGTGCAAAAACGGGCGTCTCGGCTCAAATTTCAACCTGGCTCATGGGGCTTTTTGTATTTTTTGACGACTACGCAAACGCCCTCATCGTAGGTCCTATCATGCGCCCGATAACGGATAAATTTAAGGTTAGTCGCGAGAAGCTAGCTTTCATCATCGACGCTACCGCCGCACCTGTCGCAGGGCTTGCCGTGATCTCGACGTGGGTCGGGCTTGAAATCTCGCTCATCAAGCAAGGCTACGAGCTCATCGGCGTGACCGATATAAACGCATTTGGCATCTTCGTCGAGACGATCCCTTATCGTTTTTACAACCTTTTCATGCTGTTTTTTATCGTTTGTATCGCCTTTATGGGGCGTGATTTTGGTAGTATGCTAAAAGCCGAGCGCAGGGCAAAGGCCGGCGAGCTACACTCCGGCAGATCGATGATGAGCGATGTAGAGGACAAGACGCTTGAGCCAAAAGAGGGTATAAAGCTGCAAGCCTCAAATGCCGTGATCCCGCTTTTGGTGCTGATTATCGGAGCATTTGTGAGCTTTTACTTCAGCGGGCTTAGTTCGCTTGAGGGCGAGGCACTGGCTGCTGCACAGGCTCATCCTCTCTCTTTTGAAACTTTCCAGGCTACGTTTGGTAAGGCCGATGCGTCTGTCGCGCTGTTTCAGTCTGCGCTTTTAGCCACTGTCGTCGCCATTATCATGGCCGTTTATAGGAAAATTTTGACCGTGCGCGAGGCGATCGAGACATGGGGCAAAGGCTGGAAAACGATGATAACCACGATCATCATCCTGCTTCTTGCGTGGTCGCTAAGCTCCGTTATCAAAGAGCTTGGCACGTCACGCTATCTAGTCGATCTGCTCTCACAATCGACCCCAAAAATCATACTCCCGGCGTCGATTTTCATTTTGGGCTCGTTTATCAGCTTTTCAACCGGTACGAGCTATGGCACGATGGGTATCTTGATGCCTCTTGCCATACCACTAGCAAGCGCCGTTGGCGCAAACAGCGGACTCGCAGGTGACGCGCTACATGCTTATATGATCGTAAATATCTCGGCGGTGCTAACAGGCGCGATATTTGGCGATCACTGCTCGCCAATCTCGGATACTACGATACTCTCATCAATGGGTGCAGGCTGCAACCACATCGACCACGTCCAGACGCAAATGCCTTACGCGCTTAGCGTGTGCGCGATCAGTATCGTCGTGGGCTACCTGCCTGTTGCGCTTGGGCTAAGTATCTGGATCGCACTGCCGCTTGGGCTTTTGGTGACTGCGCTGTTTGTTAGATTTGTCGGGCAGAAGGTGGAAGCGTAGTTGCGATGCGTGCATTTTGGCGAGTGCGGCAGCTGCACGCTCGCCTTGCCTTATGAGGATCAGCTAAATTTCAAGGCAAATTTTATAGCGGATAAATTTAGAGAATTTTTTGACGGCGAGCTTGAAATTTTTAGCTCTAAGCCGCAAAGATACCGCAGCAGGGCGGAATTTGGCATTTGGCACGAAAATGACGAGATCTACTACACGATGCACGGCTCAAGGTCAAAATTTATCAAAATTTCAGAGTGCTTGAAGGTAGATGAAAGTATAGCCGCCCTCATGCCAAGGCTACTTGAAGAGCTTGGCGCCTCAAACGAGCTGAAAAGTAAAATTTTTGGCGTGGAGTTCATATCTACAAGCGAGCTTTGCGCTGTCATCTTGCTCTATCACAAGAGGCTTGACGGTCTTGAAGCCGCTTTTAGCGAGCTTGCAAAAAGGCTTGGCGTAAAGATCGTCGCCCGTTCGCGCGGTCAAAAGATAAGTAGCGACGAGCGCGAGCTGTGCGATAGCTTTGAGATAAACGGGCTAAGATACGCTCTAAATTTTAGCGACAGTGCATTTATCCAGCCAAACAAGGGCGTAAATGAAAAGATGATATCCTGGGCTATGAACGCCGTGCAAAATGCTAAAGATATGCTTGAGATGTATTGCGGGCACGGCAATTTCACTATCCCGCTGGCGGGCAAATTTAGGCGCGTGCTAGCGACTGAAATTTCAAAAAGCTCGATCGCAAACGCCCTGAAAAACTGCGAGCGAAACGGCATCGGCAATATCAAATTTTTACGTATGAGTGCCGAGGAGCTGATGAGCGCGTTTAGCGGTGAGCGAGAATTTAGGCGTTTGGAGGGCGTAAATTTGGCTGATTTTGCCTTCTCGCATGTGCTTGTCGATCCGCCGCGTGCGGGACTTGAAACGAGCGTGATAAATTTCATCAAAAACTACGAAAACATCATCTATATATCCTGTAACCCGCAGACGCTTTATGAAAATTTAAAAGAGCTTGGCCTCACGCACAAAGCGGTGAAATTTGCGATGTTCGATCAGTTCGCAAATACAAATCACATCGAGTGCGGAGTGGTTTTGAAAAAAGATGAGTATAGATGAAATTTTAAAAAACGCAAAGAGTGTGGCTATCGTAGGGCTAAGTCCTGATGAGAGCAAGGCTAGCAACATGGTGGCGCGCTATCTTTTGCAAAACGGGTTTAAAATCTACCCCGTTTATCCTAAAGAGGATGAAATTTTAGGGCTTAAAGTATATAGGAATTTAAGCCAAATAAGCGAACCCATCGATATCGTAGTGATGTTTAGAAAGGGAGAATTCGCACAGATTTTGATCGACGAGGTCATACGAAAAAGTGTCTTGACGCTTTGGCTGCAGCTTGGCATAGTAAATGAAGCCGCAAAGCTCAAAGCCAGCCAAAACGGCGTAAATTTCGTGCAAGATAAATGTATAAAAATAGAATTTGAAAGGTTGAAAAATGGTATCACTAAATAAAATCATCCAAGCCAAGATCACGATAGGGCATTTCGTAAATAAAACCCCTTTTGCGTTTTCGGCTAGGCTTAGTAGCGTAACGGGCGCTGATATCTATCTAAAAGAGGAAAATTTACAGCGAACGGGTGCGTATAAGATCCGCGGCGCTTATAACAAGATCGCAAATTTGACGAGCGATCAGCGAAAGATGGGCGTAGTCGCCGCAAGCGCAGGAAATCACGCTCAAGGTGTCGCCATCTCAGCGCGTGAATTTGGCGTGCGCGCGGTCATCGTCATGCCTGAGTCCACTCCGCTGCTAAAGGTTTCTGGTACGAAAGATCTTGGCGCGGAAGTCATACTAAAGGGTGACAACTTCGACGAAGCGTATGAATTTGCAGTCACTTACGCCAAAGAGCAGGGGATGAATTTCATACATCCTTTTAATGATGAATTCGTCATGGCAGGGCAGGGCACGATAGGCCTTGAGATGCTTGATGATATGAGCGATCTTGATATAGTCGTAGTGCCTGTTGGCGGCGGCGGTCTGGCTAGTGGCGTGGCCAGCTGCGTAAAACAGGTAAATCCTCACATCAAAGTAGTCTGCGTGGGAGCTAAGGGCGCACCTGCGATGTGGCAGAGCTTTAACGCTAAAAAGAGCATAAATTCAAAATCAGTCCGTACGATCGCCGATGGTATCGCTGTCCGTGATGCCAGTGAGATAACTCTGGCAAATATCATTGAATGTGTCGATGAATTCGTGCAGGTAGATGACGAAGAGATCGCGACTGCGATACTGTTTTTGCTAGAGAGTCAAAAGATCGTCGTAGAGGGTGCCGGCGCCGCAGGAGTAGCTGCGCTTATGCACGGCAAGATAAAGCACAAAAAGGGCGCAAAGATCGGCATCGTGTTAAGTGGCGGCAATATCGACGTACAGATGCTTTCTATCATCATCGAAAAGGGTCTCATAAAGTCTGCACGCAAGAT
Source organism: Campylobacter curvus (assembly GCF_013372125.1). NCBI lineage: Bacteria > Pseudomonadati > Campylobacterota > Epsilonproteobacteria > Campylobacterales > Campylobacteraceae > Campylobacter > Campylobacter curvus. The sequence continues at coordinate 859,603 of NZ_CP053826.1, forward strand.
GACGATACAAGTTACCTTGATAGACAAGCCGGGCGCGTTGCTGGCGCTTACCGACGCGCTAAAAGATGCGAACGCAAATATCGTAAAGATCGACTACGATCGCTTTTCGACCGAGCTTGAATACGGCGATGCGAGCATCACTATCACACTTGAGACCAAGGGCGCAGAACATCAAGAACGCATAAAAAAGGTGCTTAAAGAGCATGGATTTGAATTTACGCAGGTGTTTTGATCTGACAGATAGATAGTGTAAATTTAGGCTTTAGCGGGCTAAATTTATAAGGATCAAAAAATGAAACGAGAAATTTCATCTTTTATATTAACCAACGAAGAGCGTAAGTTCCTAGGCTTAGAGCCCTTGCCAGCGTACTGGGAGGCTGTGAGGATAGGGGAGACGGACTATTTTTTGACGGTGACGTCATACGAAAGATTATAACATCTACGAGTGAGCGATACTACGAGACGCAGCTTTGTGAGCGCACGGCTGAAAACCGCACCATCGTGCTACCAAAGACCGCGCGGGGCAAACCAAAGAAGCTAAATTTCACCACTACGCAGTCATTTAAGGGGCTTGGCGTGTATTTTAGTTTTACCGCTAGCTCCGTCATCATCGCAAATTTCACTACGCAAACGACGTTTTACTACGAGGATATTGGAGAAGGTAAAGAAGACAAAGACATCGCCATCAAATTTAAAAACTGGCTGGAAAAATGGATAGTAGATACATCAAAAGCTGATCTAGCGGAGCTTGAAGCCTTTAAAAACACCTCACGCCAACACTGCAAATTTAAAGAAGGCGACTTTTTCACATTTAAATTTGATAGGCGTAAGTGGGGCTTTGGGCGTATTTTAATCGATGTGGCAAAACGCCGTAAAACGCCCGAATTTGCTCGTCTAAGACACGCTGGACTAAATAACCTAATGGGTAAGGCGCTCATCGTAAAGGTCTATCTCACTGTAAGTGATACTCCAAATACCGATCTGGACGCACTCACTGCTATGCCAGCCCTGCCAGCACAGGCTATAATGGATAACTGCTTTTACTACGGCGAATATAAGATCATCGGACACAGACCCCTTGAACTACGCGATCTAGACGGCGCACCGATCTCGTTTAGCAGGAGTATCAGCCATGCTGATCCAGACTATGTTTATTTGCAATATGGGCTAATTTATAAAGAAGCTTCAGCGGCTAAATTTAAAAAATTTGTCCGCAAAGGCGAATTTGGCCCGATCCTTACCGAAACGAAGCTATCGGCTGGTCTTTGTTTATAGGGGACTTAAAAGAAGGTCCAGTAAAACAAGGCATCGAAATTTATGATAAAAACGATCTGCGAAACCCTGAAAATATCGAGATAAAAAGAGAGATATTCAAATTTTTTGGCTTGGATGCGGACGCCGGGTATGAGGAAAATTTGAGGCTTTTTGAAAAAGAGCCAGAGATATGAATCGGCTCGTGCGAGGGTATATCGGCGGATATAGGCTTGTTTGGATAAATTTAAAGGCATACAAAAAAGACTGAATTTGACCTGTGATTTAACAAATCTTTTATCAAGATTTGCTACAATCTGCCGCATAAAGGAGCGAAAATGACCGAATACACTAGCCTTATTTTAGCTATTTTGCTGCTCGTATGCGTGGTGGCGATATTTAAATTTAATAAAGCCCTAAAAGAGGCGCAAAAGCCCGTCACTACGAGCATAACGACCGATATAGAACAGATAAAATCCATCGGCGAGCTCTCCGTATTTCAAGTATATAGCAAAGAGATCGTCACAAAGACCGATCACGCGTTTGGAAATTTTGGCAAAGAGTATCTTAGATGGCTCGTGAGCGAGAAAAAGCTCTCGATGATATTTGAGTTCGAGATAAATTTCATCTACGATCTAACGAGTCCGAAGCTTGAGATAACGCAGATCGCAAACTCCAAATACAAGGTCAAAATGCCGCCTTGCAAGTATAAATTTTCGATCGCTAATATGAAATTTTATGACGAGAAAAATGGTAAATTTATCCCGTTTTTGTTGCCCGACTCGCTAAACGGCTTTTTTGGAAGTAGCTTTAGAGAAGAGGATAAGAACCGCCTGATAGAGGAGGCGCGAAGCGAGGTCGAAAAGATGAGTATCAGGCTCATCTCGCAGCTACAAAGCAAGATCCACAAGTCCGCTCGCGATACGCTAGAGGCCATCGCCAAAAGCTTCGGGGCGAATTGCGTCATTTTTGAATTTAATGACAACGAAGAGCAGATAGGCTCGCAGCTAAAGCTTGAAAACATCGCTTAGACAGCCTTTAAAAGCCTTAGCTACGAACCAAATGAAAAACTATCTATAAAACACTCGGCTTAGATATAGGCCTTGCGCTGCGGCGGGTATCCTGGTGAGTGGCTTTTTGTGATTTAGGGCTAAATTTAGCAGCTCGTCGCCGTCTTTTAATTTTAGAGCTTTTAGCAGGCTTGCGACCATTAGTCTTACCTGCGCTCTTAAAAAGCCGTTTGCCTTAAAGACGATGACGGTTTTGTTTTTGTATTCGTAGCAGTATGCTTTGTAAATTTCGCGAATAGGGCTTTTCGTGCCGCTTCCTGTTTTCATAAACGCGCTAAAATCATGCTTCCCGATAAAAATTTTAAGTATATGATTTGCACGAGCGGTATCAAATTTAGGCGCTAAAAGGCAGTAATCCGCGCGAAAAACATCGTATCTACCGTGATCTATGATGTAGCGATATAGTCTCGCCTTTGCATCGTATCTGGCCTGAAAATTTTCATTTACGCGCTTTATGCTTTTTATATGTATGAAAGGATGCGCGTGGCGGTTTATGAGGTTTTTAAGACGATCAAGGTCTTTAAAATGCTCCCCGCACTCCACCGCAGCACTCTGAGCCGTCGCATGCACGCCCTTATCGGTGCGCGAGCTTAAAACCAGTTTGCCAAAGATGCCCACATGAGCCAGCGTACGGGCTAGGGCGTCTTGGACGCCGTTTTCATGCGGCTGGGTCTGAGAGCCCTGAAATTTTGAGCCGTCGTAGCTAAAGATGAGCTGAATTTTCATCAATACCTTCGCATGATCTTAAATTTATAAAACCAAACTCCGGCGGCAAAAAACGCCGCGAATACTCCCGGTATAGCTATGATCGGACGCGGGCTTAGCAGCATTATGAGCGTAAAATATCCAAACAATATCCCAAACGTGCCAAGATATACCGCACCCTTTTCGTATCGGTATGTCACGATACCAAAGCTTATGGCAAAGAGCGTCGTCGCTAGCGGGAAAAGTGCGACCAAAACGTAAGTGCTAAGATCTTTTTTGCGCTTGGTGCTGGTCTTTGCCTCGAGCCAGTACTCTTTTATGCTGTCTACATCGTTTATTTTCTCGTTTTGTGCGGTGCGGATAGTCATGGATTTAAAGTTGCTTTGATGATAGACCTTGTCTCTCATATCGTAAATTTTGCCGTTGTTTAGGGATAGCTCTATGTTTGATTTCGTATTTATCATCTTGGCGTTTTGTGCGACTATGAGGCGTTGCGAGTCTTTGATAAAGGGGTTGAACATCACGATATTTTTATAGATCGTGCCGTTCTCGTCGCTTCCTTCACTGCCTACATAGACCATCCAGTCTGAAAATTTTTGCCCAAATTGTGTCGGCTTTAAATTTAGCTTCGCGACGGTCTTTTTGTAGTCGATGAAATTTGAGTTGAGCTCCGAGGCTATCGGTATCATGACGATCGCAACTATCAGCAAAAGTGCGCTTAAGGCGGCAGAAAACGCCAGGAAAAATTTAGCGATGGAATTTGGCGAGCTTCCTAAGGTGAAAATGACGATGCTTTCGTTTTCTTTGGATAGGCGAAAGAGCGTCATCGCAAGCGCTACGAAAAATGCGATAGGAACGACAAAGAGCAAGACACGCGGCAGCATGAACATATAAAGCTTCAAAAGCTCGCCAAACGTTATCTCGATATATGACGTCACGCGGGCGATCTGGATGAAAAAGACTATCGACATTATCAAAAAAAGCGTGCTAAAGAGCGACGCGAACGTGCCTAGAAAGTTGTATAAAAGATATTTGTTGACCCTACTCATAAAGCATCTCTATAAAATTTAAAATTTCTGTATCAAAGACATAGGTTACGACTAGTCCTGCGCTCAAAAACGGCACGAACGCCAGCTCGTAGCCGCTCTTTCGCACCAGCGCATACACCGGCAGTGTCAAGATCGCAGCAAGATAGACCGCAAAAAGGGCGAGCTTTAGCGGCAGCACCGCACCTATGATAGCGGCTATAAAGATGTCTGCGCTACCCATCGCCTCCTTTTTCATAGCCGCACTTACGATAAGCCTAAGCAGCCAAAATCCAAACGCAAAGCCAAAGGCGTTTATAAACGCCGAAAAATCGCCAAACCATAAAATTTCACGCGCTGCGTAAATAAGCGCGAAGCCAAGTGCGGCAAAGAGCAAAACGTCCGGCACGGCTTTAAATTTTATATCTATGAGGCTAAGAGCTAGCAGCATGATAAAGCAAAGTCCCAGCAAAACGGCACTTGCAAGCGTTTGGACATTTAGCATATCGCCGCACTCTTTGTAAAAGCAAAGCAGCATCAAAGCGCCGGAAGCCGCCTCGACTAGCGGGTAGCTCGGACTGATCTTGGCTTTACAAAAGGCGCATCTACCGCGTAAAAATAGCCACGACAGAAGCGGGATGTTGTGATAAAATTTCAATGTCTTGCCGCATTTAGTGCAGTGAGATGGTGGGAAATTCACGCTCTGCGCGCGTGGCAGGCGATATATCAAAACGTTTGAAAACGAGCCTATGCAAACGCCAAAAATCAGGAAAAACAGCCCCCAAATCACGTATAAACCATCGTAAATATCCATCAAACCCCACCAAACCTTCTATTTTTTTGCCTGTAGTCTTTGACTATCGCTCCAAGCTCTTTTTTGCTAAATTCCGGCCAGAGCGTCTTTGTAAATGCAAGCTCGGCATAGCTAGCCTGCCAAAGCATGAAATTTGACAGCCTCTGCTCGCCGCCAGTCCTGATGAGTAGATCGATATCCTCGCTCTCGTCCAGTTTGGCGCTTATGCTGGCCTCGTTTATTAGCTCGCCGTTTTTTGCCAGTGCCCTAAACGCTCGCACCAGCTCGTCGCGCGCGCCATAATTTATGGCTAAATTCAGCTTTAGCTTTTTATTGTCCTTTGTCAGCTCTTTAAGCAGCGAAATTTCAGCCTTTAGCTCCCGACCAAACGGCTCTATATCGCCAATGGTCGTAAATTTTATGCCGTTGTTTAAAAAATTTTCTCGCTTTGAAACGAGGAATTTTTTAAGCAGATCCATTAAAAATTCGACCTCTTTTTGCGGTCGTTTCCAGTTTTCGGTGCTAAATGCGTAAAGGCTGAGAATTGTAACGCCCTCATCGATACAAAATTCACACATCGCTTCAACGACGCTAGCCCCGACCTCGTGCCCTTTCGTGCGTAAAAAGCCGCGCCTTTTCGCCCAGCGCCCGTTGCCGTCCATGATGATACCAAGATGTTTTAACTCGTTCAAATTATCCCTTAAAATCGACTATCTTATCGTCTTTGCTCCAAAATGGCAAGACATTTTGCACGCCGATATCACATGCAAATTCCTTTTTTAAAAGCGCCGCAACGTTTTTAAATGGCGTCATAACGTGTGAAATTTCACCTTTTTCGAGCCCAAAAACGATCGGCGCGAAATTTGAAAATACGAGATAAATCCAGCTTTTGCTCCTATCTTTTTTTAGCTGAAGGAGGCCAAGGACGCCGTTATAGACAAAGGGGATGTGGATGATGCTTTCTTGCAGGGCCGTTATCATTTTGGTGTAAATTTTAAATTCCTCTTTGTTTTGCGTGGTGCTTAAGACCTCAAAAATATGCTCGTAAAGCCAGCTTAAATTTGGCTGCGAGATCAGATTTTCAATGAGCCAAAGCCCGTTTTCAAACGCGTGAAATTCCAAAATTTTAGGCTTTTCAAACATATTTCTTATGAGGATATTTTCGCTGGCGCTCTCTATCTCGCCCCAGTATTGGCTGCCGACATTTAGCGGCTTTAGGCTTTTTGTATTCAGGCTTTTGTCTGCAAATTTCAAAATATATCTATTAAAGCCTATCTTTTCGTTGACCTTTAGGCTTATTGGCAGCGACGTATTTAAGGGTATGGGCGAGCTGTTTTGAGCTGCGGCTATCCTTTGAACGCGTGAAATTTTTTCTATCATAATCTGCTTGCAAGATCTAGGATTTGTTTGGCGATCTCGCTTTTTTGCGCCATTTTTAGCTGTGTTTCGCCGTTTTTGGTGATAAATGTCACCTCGTTTACTTCGCTGCCAAAGGCATTTTGATCGGTGAGCACGTTTAAGCAAACGGCGTCAAGGCCTTTGTTTGAAAGCATTTTCTGCGCGCTTTGCTTGGCGTTTGCAGGGTCAAATTCCATCTTAAAGCCGATCTTTTTGCAGCTAAATTTTGCGAGCTCGTTTAGGATATCTAAATTTTGCACCAGCTTTAGGCTCCACTGCTTGCCAAGCTCCTCTTTTTTGAGCTTGCCGCTAAATTTCTCCTCGCTTACGTAATCGCTCACCGCAGCGCACATCACGAGCAAGTTGGCATTTTTACACTCGTCTTGGCAAATTTTCAAAAGCTCGCCGCTTGAGCGAAATTTCACGACCTTATACGGCAAATCTCGCGTCTCAAAGCTCGCTGCTAGCGTCACATTCGCACCTGCGAAATAAAACGCGTCTGCAAGCGCTCTTGCCATTTTGCCGCTTGAAAGGTTCGTTATCGCGCGCACATCGTCTATCTTTTCTGTCGTCGCACCGCCCGTGACTAGGACGTTTTTGTCTTTGAAATTTTGCTCGCTAAGCTTGCGGATAGCTTCGTAGATGATAGTTTCAGGTTCGCTAAGTCCGCCTTTGCCCTCATCGCCGCAGGCTAAAATTTTATTTACGGGCCCTACTATGCTAGCTCCGTTTCGTTTTAAAATTTCGAGGCTGTTTTGGGTGGCGAAGTGGCTTATCATTTTGTCGTTTGCCGCCGGTGCGATGACGAGAGGCACGGCCGAAGCGGCTATGAGCGTTTGCATGAATACATTATCGCAAATACCGCTTGCTAGCTTGTTTATGGTATTTACGGAGGCCGGTGCTATCAGCACGAGATCCATTTTTGCATAGGCGATGTGATTTACACCAGCTTGCCAGTCCTCGCTGACACTGCTTAAGACGCGGTGCGCACTAAGGGCTTCAAAGCCTGCGATAGAGCAAAATTTGAGCGCTCCGTCGCTTAATGCGACATACACGTCAGCGCCTTGTTTTTTTAATAGCGACAAAATTTCATAAGCCTTGTAAAATGCGATGCTGCCGCAGACTGCGAGTAAAATTTTTTTATTTTTCAGCATCGTTTTTGCCAAAAAATTTATAGAAAAATCCGGCTTTGTTTTCTTGTTTGCCTCTGCTTATGGCGAGCGCTCCGCTTGGAACGTCGTTTGTTATCGTGCTTCCTGCGGCGATGATGACGTCATCGGCGATATTCACGGGTGCTACTAGCTGCGTGTCCGAGCCGATGAAGACATTTTTGCCGATTGTTGTTTTATATTTTGCCTTGCCGTCGTAGTTGCATGTTATCGTACCACATCCTACGTTCGTGCCGCTAGCTATCTCGCAGTCGCCAAGATAGCTTAGATGTCCGGCCTTTACGCCGTCAAGCACTCCTTTTTTGACTTCGACGAAATTTCCTATATGCGTGTTTTTTATCTCGCTTTTTGGGCGGATGTGTGCGAGTGGCCCGATATCAGAGCCTTCTATCACGCTGTCTTCTACGACGCTGCAGCTTTTTATTATGCTTTCTTTGATATGGCAAGCGCCCAGGATGCTGACATTTTCTTCAAGCACGCATTCGCCTTCAAATTTAGCTCTACTGTCGATGAAAATGCTTTCTGGAAGGCGCATCAAAACGCCCGCTTTCATCAAGTCCTGCTTTATCTCGTCTTGCATGATCTTTTCGGCTACGCTAAGCTGGAATTTATCATTTATACCCATAAAATTTTGCTCACTGACATTTACGGCTACGCATTTAAAGCCGCGTTCGTTGGCGATTTTTATCGTATCGGTGAGGTAAAATTCTTTCTGGGCGTTTTCGTTTTTTATGAGAGGTAAAATCTCTTCTAAAATTTCACGTTTGAAGCAGTAGCAGCCCGCATTTACACTCTTTATGGCTAGCTCGGCTTCGCTGGCGTCTTTTTGCTCGACGATCGCCTCCACCTTGCCGCCTTTTATGATGACGCGTCCGTATCCAAAGGGGTTTGTAGCCTCAAAGCAGCTCATCGCTATATCAGCGTCCGCGTTTGCCAGCCTCATTAGATCAGTAGATCTTACAAGGGGCATGTCTCCGCATGTGACGATGACCTTTTTGCCGCTTAGCGTAGCGCTTTTTAGTGCGCCCGCCGTTCCCGGGAAATTTTCTAGATCTTGAGTGTAAATTTTAGTCTGAGGGAAAATTTCTTTTATCTTTTGGCTGATCAGCTCTTTTTCATAGTGGAGCACGACGCCTACGTCGTTTGTGATAGCATAAGCTTGTTTTAGGATATGTATGATCATAGGCTCGCCACAAAGCTCAAAGAGCACTTTCGGGCGTTTTGACTTCATTCTGGTACCTAGACCTGCGGCTAGGATTATTATGCTTGTATCGTTCATTTTCAAGCCTTTTTCTGGTAAAAATTTCTAAGATTGTATCAAAAAAACGCAAATAATTTTTTAAATTTAACGATGGTTTCAACAAAAACTTAATAGAATAGGCACTTATAATAAAGGAAAAAGTGAGGTGCGATGGATCTAGGAACCGTTGTCGGCTGGGTTTTGACGTTGGTTTTGTTATTTGGATCGATGGCGATCGGCGTTGGCATCGGGCCTTATATCGATGTTCCTTCGGTAATGATCGTTTTTGGTGGTACGATCGGTGTCATGATGGTCGGCTTTAAGATGGAGACGCTAAAGAGCGTGTTCAAATTTTACGGCATCGCGGTCAAGCCTACTCAGATAAATTTAGCCGCAACTATAAAAAAGATCGTGGATTATTCTACCAAAGCCCGTAAAGACGGAATATTGGCACTTGAAAACGATGTGAATAACGAAGTCAATCAATTTTTAAAAAAAGGTCTGTCTATGGCAGTAGACGGCAACGAGCCAGACGCCATACGTGCGCTTTTAGAGATAGACATGGATCAATCAAGCGCCAGACATACGAACAATATCAAAATTTTCGAGCAAGTCGGCGGCTTCGCCGGTGCGATGGGTATGATAGGCACACTGATAGGCCTTGTCGCGATGCTTTTAAACATGTCTGATCCAAGCGCAATAGGTCCGTCGATGGCGGTCGCCTTGCTAACGACGCTTTATGGTGCGATGATAGGCAACATCATAGGTGCTCCGGTCGGAAATATCCTATCCATACGCGATGCGGACGAGGCGCTTGAAAAACAAGTCGTTTTAGAGGGCATAATGTCTATACAAGCAGGCGATAATCCGCGAACTCTCGAGGCTAAACTGCTTGCTTTCTTGCCGCCAAAAGATAGAAAAAGTCAGTTCGAGTAAAATTTAAGATGCCAAAGCTTATAAACCCAAATGATTGTCCAAAGTGCATGCCCGAGTGGCTCGCGACATTTGGGGACTTGATGTCGCTTTTGCTTTGCTTTTTCGTTTTGCTGCTCTCTATGGCTACGATGGATGCCAAAAAGGTCGAAGCTGCGGTAGGCTCACTAGCAGGCGCTCTTAGCGTGCTTGAGGGTGGCGCTAGACCGGACAATCAAGACGATCAAGAGAGTGAGCTCGAAAAACAGATAAAAAAAACAAAAGGGCAGTCCACCAGCTCTCAAGGCGAATTTAGCGAGCTCTCCGCCACGATAAAGAAAATAAACGAGCTTTTAAGTGCTGGCGGAGCTCCTGAAGTCAGCATGGAGGAGAGCGAAGACGGCTTTATCATACGATTGCCATCGGACTTGTTCTTTGAGCCCGGAAAAGCGCAGATAGAAAATGACGATGCAAGGCTATTTTTAAAAAGGATCGCGATGGTCATCGCTAAGTTAAGCCCTGATGTAAATATCAATATCATCGGCCATACAGACGATCAAAAGCCTGATATGAATTCCATCTTTAAAGATAACTGGCAGCTTTCGACCGCGCGAGCGATAAGCGTAGTCGAGGAGATGATGATAGACGGCGTGGACGCTAGAAAGCTCATAGCCTCGGGCAGGGCGTCTTACGATCCTTTTGCTAGCAATCAAACCCCTGAGGGCAGGGCGAAAAACAACCGCGTGGAGATACACTTCGTATCGCTTGATAGAAAAAACAAAGAGGCTACTAAAAAAAGTATCCTTGACGTAGGAAAATGACGATGAGAGCGCTGTTTATCCTAGCCGCTTTGTTTTGTATAAGCTTTGGAGCGCCGGCAGATCCTGTCGTGCCTACCATAAATTTAAGCCTGAGTGCCCCAAGCAGCCCGCAACAGCTCGTAAATTCTCTCAATGTCCTTATCTTTTTAACGATCCTTACCCTCGCTCCGTCGCTCGTTTTTATGATGACGAGCTTTTTGCGCCTCATCATCGTATTTTCGTTTTTGCGTCAGGCCATGGGAACACAGCAAGTGCCGCCATCTACCGTGCTCATCTCACTTGCGATGGTGCTAACGTTTTTCATAATGGAGCCTATCGGCAGACAAAGCTACGACGAGGGCGTGAAGCCCTATTTGGCCGAGCAGATAGGATACGAGGAGATGTTCGAGCGTAGCGTGAAGCCGTTTAAAAATTTTATGGTCAAAAATACGCGAGAAAAGGATCTGGCGCTATTTTTTAGGATAAGAGATCTGCAAAACCCCTCAAACATGGACGATATCCCGCTTAGCATAGCGATGTCCGCATTTATGATAAGCGAGCTCAAGACGGCCTTTGAGATAGCATTTTTGTTATATTTACCTTTTTTGGTTATAGATATGGTAGTAAGTTCGGTCCTTATGGCGATGGGTATGATGATGCTGCCGCCCGTGATGATCTCGCTGCCGTTTAAGCTGCTTATATTCGTCCTCGTAGACGGATGGAATTTACTCGTAGGAAATCTAGTAAAAAGCTTTCACTAATGTTTAAAATTTTACTTTTTTTGCTTCCGATCGTTTTATCGGCAGCAAATTTAAAATTTATTATCGAGAATTCCCAAAATTCCGAGCCTGCGAGGATAAAAGCCTATGAGGCGAGTAGGGCGAAACTTGAGCGCGAAAGCGTAGCGAACTCCTATCTGCCAAGCCTTAGCTTGGAGGGCGGCATGCACCGCACTTACGGCGATCGCTCGATGCTGACGCCAAAAAGCTCCTCTAGCATCCTGGCAAAGGTCGAATTTTTACTATACGACGGCGGAGCGCGCGAGGCTAGAGATGAGATCCTAAGCCATTTGCAAAACAAAGCCGTCTTGGAGGACGAGGAATTTAGAAATTATCTGGCGTATCAAAGCGCGAATCTTTACTTCAACGCCGTCGCGCTAGAAAAGATCATCGCCGCTAAGCACGCTCAAAGCCAGTATCTAAATTCAGCTCTAAAGCGCCTTGGTAAGATGCAAAGTGCGGGGCTGGCGGCCACTGACGAGCTGGAGAGCATAAGAGCTAAATATCATCTATCTTTGAGCGAGGCGCTGGAATTTAAGCAAAAGCAAAATGAAATTCTAAGCTCCATCGAACTAATCAGCGCCCAAGCCATCATCCCGCAAAGCGGAGACTCTCTGCAAATGCCAAATTTTAGCAAGACCTCTGAAAATCTAAATCTAAAAGCGCTGAACGAGCAGCTTCTAGCCAGTGAGCGCAGAGTCCAGGAGGTCGGCTCAAAGCAGCTGCCTCAGATATTCATCTACGACACCTACGGCTTTTACAGGAACGATTATGATTTTGCGCTGGGCGAGTTTGAGAGATATAGGCCTTACGTGAATGAATTTTTTGAGAAAAATTCGCAGAGCAATCAGCTTGGCGTGGGCTTTAAATGGAAAATTTTCGATTTCAAAGCGACCAGCAAAGAAAAACAAAGTGCGCGTATAGCCTCCTTGCAAGCGAGGCTAAATTTAGACTACAAACGCCGAGAAAACGAGCTCAAGCTTAAAAATTTAAAAAACGATATCGAGGTTTTGACGAGTAAAATTTCAGCCCTCGAGCAATACGTGAAAGCAGCCGATGCGAGCCTTGAGGCAAGCGTCAAAAAATATGAATCGGGTCTACTTGGCTATACGGAATTTTTGGCGGCTTTGGCTGCGAAATTTGACGCGGCGAGTGCGCTTGAGATGAGCGTGGACGAGCTTGAGATAAAAAAGGCCGAGTATTTTTACGAGAGCGGCGTAGACATCGCGCAAAAGGTGGTGCAATGAGAAAAATTTTGATGCTTTTAGCCTCGCTTTGCTTTTGCTTTGGCGAGGAGAAAATTTATGCGACGTTTGAGGTTTTGGCTAAAAATAGCTCCAAGCTTGCGTTTGAGAGCTCAGGCATAGTCTCAAGCGTAAATGTCGATGTGAGCGATACTCTAGAAAAGGGCGATGTCCTTGCGAGGCTTGAAAACAGCAGCGAGCTAATAGCGCTTCAAAAGGCTAAAAATGACCTAGCTTTGGCCGTCACGGCTAAAAATTTCGCCCTAAATACCCTGAAAAAATTCGAGAAAGTAAAAGATGTGACCTCAAAACAAAATTTTGACGAGGCGAAATTTAGCTACGACAAGGCGGCACTAGACGAGCAAAGCGCAAAGATCGCCATAAAAAACATAGAAAATATCCTCGATAAAAAGCAGCTTAAAGCGCCGTTTGATGCGGTAGTGGTGCAAAAAAACATTGAGGTAGGCGAGGGCGTGGGCGCTGTGATGCAAAGCGCTTTTACCATAAATTCCAGCGATTCAAAGCTACTTATCGCGATCGATGAGAAATTTGCAAACGCCGTAAAAGTAGGCGATAGATTTATCTTTAAGCTTGACGGCGAGGCAAACGAGCAAAGCGCTGAAATTTCGCTAGTTTATCCGATCATCGAGCCTAAAAATCGTAAATTTTATGCCGAGGCTTACGTAAAAGGTATCAAGCCGGGCCTCTTTGGCGAAGGATACGTGGTAGCAAAATAATGTATAAATTCGCGATCAACCGCCCGATAACGACACTGATGTTTTTTGTCTCGCTCCTGTTTTTCGGGGTATTTTCACTGCGAACGATGAGCGTGAATCTCTATCCGGAGGTCGATATCCCGATAATCATGGTCACGACCTATGCAGACGGCGATATGAGCTTTATAAAAAGCAAAGTCACTCAAAAGATCGAGGACGAGATCGCCAGCGTCGAAGGCATAAAGAAAATTTACTCAAACAGCTTTGACGGCCTAAGTCTGGTGACGATAGAATTCGATCTAAAAAAGAACATCGAAGCCGCTGCGAACGATGTGCGCGACCGCATGGCAAAGGCGCGTATAAACGGCAGCTACAAGATAGAAAAGCTAAGTGGCGGCGGTAGCGCGATATTTAGCCTTTTTATCAGTGCAAAAGACGGCAATGCCACAAAGCTGATGAAAAAGATAGACGATGAGGCAAAGCCCTTTTTGCAGCGCATACCAGGCGTTGGCAGGGTAAAAGAGGTCGGCTTTTTGCAGCCTCAAATAAGAATTTTCCTAGACCCGTTTTTGCTCGATAAATTTTCACTCACGGCGCGTGACATTGCAAATATCATAAACGTGCAAAATTTGCGTATGCCTCTTGGCAAGATAGAAAATAACGCGACGCAGATCTCCATAAAATCGAATTTCGATGCCAGAAAGATAAGCGAGCTTGAAAATTTGCGCCTTGCAAACGGAATTTTCCTAAAGGACGTGGCAAGGGTGGAATTTTCTCACGAGGACGAGGACTCTATCGCGCTGATGAAAGATATAAAAGGCGTGATGCTGCAGCTTGAGAAAGTAAGCGGCGCAAACGCTCTAAAAACGATACAAAACGCAAAAGCCAGGCTTGATGAATTCAGGCGGCTTTTAGGCGACGGGTATAGCGTCACGGTAGCTTTTGACAAGAGCCTTACGATGATGAAAAACATACGCCAGGTGGGCTTTGACATGGTGCTTGGCGTGATGCTTACGATGGTCATCGTTTTTGTATTTTTGAGGAATTTCTCGTCCACTCTCATCTCCGTCATCGCGATACCAACCAGCATCATCGGCACGTTTTTTATAATGGATGTGCTAGGATACGACATAAATCGCCTGACTTTGATAGCTCTCACGCTTGGCATCGGTATCTTCGTCGATGACGCGATAGTAGTCATCGAAAATATAACCAAAAAGATGCAAGATATAGCCGATCCTTTGAAGGCCAGCTTTGAAGGCATAAAAGAGATCGCATTCAGCGTGCTTGGCATCTCTAGCGTGCTACTTTGCGTGTTTATCCCGATCGCATTTATGAGCGGTATCATCGGAAAATACTTCAACTCCTTTGCGATGAGCGTCTCGGCCGGCATCGTGGTATCGTTTTTAGTCAGCGTAATGCTGATCCCCTCTATCGCCGCACGTTTCATAAGCGCGAATGAGAGCGCCTTTTGGCACAAAACGGAGCCGTTTTTTGAATTTATAGAAAATTCTTATGAGCGCCTTTTGGGTGTCATATTAAAATTTAAGATCACCTTTATCGTGCTCTCTTTGCTGGCCTTGTTCGCCTCTATGTCGCTTGCCAGATTTATCGGAGGCGACTTCATGCCGACTGAGGATAACAGCGAATTCGACATATTTTTCAAAGCCGATCCATCTATCACACCAGAGGCCATGAGAGCAAAGCTTGAGGACATAATGTCAAAAATAAACGCCGACGAGCGCGTGGAGTATGCTTATTTACTCATAGGCTACACCGACGCCAGGCAGGCATATTTGGCGCGAGGATACGTGAGGCTAAAGGAGCTTGGCGAAAGGAAAGATCGTCAAAGCGCGATAATGGAGCAGTATAGAAACGAATTTAAGCGCGAGGGGCTTAGCCTCACGGTGGCGGACCTTCCTGTCGTGGAGGGCGGAGATACGCAGCCCGTGCAGCTCATCATCACCGGCAGTGATAATAAAATTTTAGACGAGCTCACGCCAAAGGTGCGCGCGATGCTGGAAAACATCGGCGGCGTGGTGGATGTCAGCTCTCCAAACGAGGACAAGCGCGAGCAGATCGAGATCTCGATCGATAAGGACAAAGCAAAACGCCTACAAATCACCGAACAAGACATCGCCTCTACGATCTACCGCTCTTTTAGCTCGAATTTAGTCTCGACATTTGACGACTCGCGCCAGCAGTATGACATCTATATGCGCTTTGACGATAAATTTAGAGGTGACATAAACTCTCTTAAGCGCCTCAAGATAAAAAACGCCCTGGGCGAGCAGATAGCGCTAAGCGATATCGCTAAATTTAACGAAGTGAAGTCGCAGCCTAGCCTAGATAGGTTCAACCGTGAAAATCAGCTGAAATTTCTAGCAAATATCTACAACATAGCGCTAAATAAGGTCTCAAACGACGTTTCGGCGCATATAGGCGAATTTTTGCCGCAAGGATACAAGTATAGGTTTCTTGGATTTATCGAGCTGATGAACGACACAAACGCCGCATTTATCTTTACGATAAGCCTTAGCGCGGTGCTTATTTATATGATCCTGGCCGCGCTTTACGAGAGCTTTATGCTGCCTTTCATCATCATGATTTCCATGCCTCTTGCCTTTGGCGGCGTCGTTTTGGGGCTGTTTTTGAGCGGGAATTCGTTCAGTCTTTTTGTGATGGTAGGAGCCATACTGCTTTTTGGAATGGTCGGCAAGAACGCGATTTTGGTGGTCGATTTTGCCAATAAATTTGCAAATGAGGGCATGAGTATCGACGAGGCCGTGATAAAGGCGGGCAAAAGGCGCCTAAGAGCGATCTTGATGACGACCTTTGCGATGATATTTGCGATGCTGCCGCTGGCACTTTCAAGGGGTGCTGGATACGAGGGCAACTCGCCGATGGCGATCTCTATCATCTCCGGGCTTGTAAGCTCGACTGTATTGACGCTGCTTATCGTGCCGGCACTCTTTGAAGTCGTTTATAAACTTGATAAAAAACTTAGAAAATTTTACGAAAGGGCGAAATTTGAAGATTAAAATTTTGATACTATTATGTCTTGCTTGCGCCGTTTATGGCGGGAATTTAGCCGAGATCATAGCCTTGGCTCAAAGTGCAAAGCAAGAGAGCTTGAGCAAATTTAACAAAAACACGTCGTTTGACGAGCAGCAAAACAAACGGCTAAATATCTCTTTTGACGGGCGATATACCTTTGTGCCCGGCATCGAGGGCGGCTACATGACAAAGGCGGGCAGCATTACGGCAAAGATCGAGTATCTGCTCTTTGACGGCGGTGCGAGCGAGGCTGCAAATAAAATTTTAGCCCACTCGAACACTATCGACATCTACAAAAACGAGGAGCTCGCAAATTTGACTGCTTTTCAGATAGGTAAAATTTACTTTAACGCCGTAGCGCTGGACTCGCTCATAGCGCTTGAGGACGGATATATCGGCACGCTAGCTTCCTTGCTTGAGGAGGCGCAGTTTTTTTACGAGTATAACGAGATCGGCAAGGATGAATTCGATGCGCTGAATTTCGTCCTGGCAAAGCATAAAAGCGAGCTTGAAGAGCTAAATTTAAAGCGCACCGAGCTAAAATCGCGTATAAATCTGCTCTCAAACGGCGATCTTGACTTCATTGCCGGCTCAAAGGTGCAAATGCCTGATTTTAGCAAAGAAATTTTAAGCGCAAAGCTCGCCGCCGCACGCCAAGATCAGATCATAAAAGAGCAACAAAGCCAGCAAGAAAAGAGCAAGCTCACACCAAAGGTCTATCTGAAAGACTCGCAAGGCTTTAGCAACGATAGCTTTAAAAAGGGCGATAAAAGCGGCTCGCAGATGCTAGGTAGCTACGCCGATGCGAACAGACCGATGCTTGAGTTTCAATGGAGCCTGCCGGACAGTCTGGCGGCCAGTCGTCAGAGCCAGATAAAGCGCATAGAAGAGCAAAAGGCCGCACTTGAGCTAAGCGACGAAGAGAGTATGCTGGCTGCGAGACTTGGCGGGCTTGAGAGCAAGATAAAGCGCCTGACATCGCAGGTGCAGATAGCCCAGCTAAAGCAAGACGCCTTGAAGCAAAATTTGCAAAATTTTACCCGCCGTTACCAAAGTGGAGCGATCAAATACGGAGAATTTTTATTTTTGCTTGATAAAAATTTCAGCGACAGGCTAAATTTCATACTAGACAGCGACGAGCTCGAGATCACGAAGCTTGAATATTTTTACGAGCGCGCAGAGGATGTCACTACGAGGATAAAAGGATGAAAAAGCTCGTTTTTGTGACGATACTTTGGGCGTTTAGCTTTAGTTTGATAGGCGAATTTTTAGCCGGGCGGCTGGATAGCTATTTTGCCGTTTTTGCGCGTGTGGCGCTTGCTTGCGCGGTATTTTTGCCATTTACGAAATTTAGGCGCGTGCCGCTACGCCTAGCACTTGGCGTGATGGCGATCGGTGCGGTGCAAATCGGCGTGATGTATCTTTTTTATTACAACTCGTTTTTGTATCTTAGCGTCGCTGAGGTCGCGCTATTTACGATATTTACGCCATTTTACGTGACGATAGTCTATGACGCGTTCGCACTTAGGTTTAGAGCGCTTTATCTGCTCAGCGTTGGCATCGCGGTCTTTGGCGCGCTCGTGATAAAATACGGCTCGATAAACGAGGGCGTTTTAAAGGGCTTTTTGCTCGTTCAAGGTGCGAATCTATGCTTTGGAGCGGGGCAAAGTGCATATAAAATTTTGCTTGAAAAATATAACGTGAGCCAAAAAAGCGTGTTTGGATATTTTCATTTCGGTGCGTTTTTCGTGACCCTAGCAGCGCTTTTGGCGTTTGGGAATTTTGAGCGGATGAACCCGAGTGCCACGCAGATTTTGGTCTTGCTTTGGCTTGGTATCGTGGCTAGCGGACTTGGGTATTATCTATGGAACAAAGGCGCTTGCGAAGTCGATAGCGGTGTGCTTGCCATCATGAACAACGCGCTCATCCCGGCCGCTATTATCGTAAATTTAGTGATCTGGCACAAAGACGCGGATCTTTTGAGGTTGCTTATTGGCGGAGCGATAATGTATGTTTCGCTGATGGTGCATAAAAAAATCGTGAAAATTTATGAGAATAGGGCGGTAGCGTAGGCCGGAATTTATGATTTTTGTTGAAATTTGCCGAGGCAGAGTAGTGAGTATAGTCTTTGGTGTTAAGGAGCGTATATTGTGGGTTTTGTTGGTATCTGGTTTCAAATTCCAAAGAAATGACCTTTAACATAAACGAAAATATATCGCGCATCATGAAAACATCGTTTCAAATTCCAAAGAAATGACCTTTAACCTCATGGAACGTAGCTGAAATATTATCCCCACCCTCGTTTCAAATTCCAAAGAAATGACCTTTAACCAAAGGATTTTTATCGATTATTTCATCTTGCAGCGCGTTTCAAATTCCAAAGAAATGACCTTTAACTCCACTCTCATTTTAAATGCAAGAGACTCTCATTTGTTTCAAATTCCAAAGAAATGACCTTTAACAAGCTTGCAAGCTTTCTTAAAAGCTTCATCGACTGCGTTTCAAATTCCAAAGAAATGACCTTTAACTACAACTATATTTTTACCATTTCTGACCGCTTCTTGTTTCAAATTCCAAAGAAATGACCTTTAACGCCAACCCGGTGAAAATTTCAATACTTTTACAGGGTTTCAAATTCCAAAGAAATGACCTTTAACCTAGCAATACGCCACTTTTGGGGCTTAGCCTAGTAGTTTCAAATTCCAAAGAAATGACCTTTAACCCGCCATAGCTCTTGGAGCTTTTTTGCAATGCGGTTTCAAATTCCAAAGAAATGACCTTTAACATACATTTGACATAGGAGAATACAATGTTTCACATACGGTTTCAAATTCCAAAGAAATGACCTTTAACTATGAGCATCCTTGTCATCCTCTGCCTTATTGCCTAGTTTCAAATTCCAAAGAAATGACCTTTAACGAAAGATTGAAGCCAAAAATTTTTATTCAAAATTATACCGTTTCAAATTCCAAAGAAATGACCTTTAATAGCGTATAAAGATAAAAATATAGGCCTATTAAAAGTCAAGGCCTATGTTTTTACTCCTTAAATCAGCTAATGTTTAAAATATTTGACGATTAGAAAAGAGCCAATACGTATTATCAAAAGCTTAAAAAACACTTCGATCGTCTGAAATTTAGGGGGCGTATCCCCCTAAATCATTGTTTATAAAAGCCGCTTGGTTTGCCGGTCAGATCTATCATGATATTTTTCATCTGAGTGTAGTGCTCTAGGATGATCTTATGCGTCTCGCGGCCGATACCTGAGTTTTTATACCCGCCAAACGGGCTGCCTGCAGGGATTTGGTTGTATGTATTTATCCAAACGCGCCCGGTCTCCATCGAGCGAGCTACGCGTAGGGCTTTCGTGATATCTTGAGTGAAGATCCCGCCACCTAGGCCGTATTCGCTGTCGTTTACCATCTTTAAAAGCTCTTCTTCGTTTTTAAATTTGATGACGACGCCGACAGGGCCAAATATCTCCTCTTGCGCCACGCGCATGTCATTAGTCACGTCAGTTAGCAAGGTAGGCTTTACGAAAGCACCTTTGTCGCACCCGTTTGCGGTATATGCCTCGCCGCCGACCGCGACTTTAGCGCCTTCTTTTTTACCGATCTCGACATAATTTAAAATTTGCTCGGCTTGCTTTTTATTGATCTGAGAGCCCATTTGAGTGTTAGGATCGAGCGGATCGCCGACTTTTATATTCTCAAATTTCTTGATCGCAGCCGCCATAAATTTATCGTAAAATGCCTCTTCTACGAAGATCCTGGAGCCCGCGCAGCAAACTTGCCCTTGGTTGAATAAAATTCCAAGCTGTATGCCATCAAGCGCCTTTTCTATGTCCGCATCGCCAAAGAAGATATTCGCGCTCTTTCCGCCAAGCTCGAGCGTGGCAGGGATGATGCGCTGTGCGGCGGCTATGGCTATGTCGCGGCCGATCTCCGTTGAGCCTGTGAATGCGAGCTTATCTATGCCGGGGTGATTTTTCAGCCATTCGCCGGCCTTGCTACCCTTGCCGGTCACGATATTTACGAGTCCTTTTGGCAAGATGTCTGCTATCAGGCGAAACAGCTCCAGCACGCTAAGGCTAGTCTCGCTTGAAGGCTTGAATACGCTCGCATCGCTGGCCGCGATGACCGGAGCTAGCTTCCAAGCCGCCATCAAAAACGGAAAATTCCAAGGCACGATCTGACCGACGACGCCGATAGGCTCGCGAAGCACGATAGAAAGCTGCTTCTCATCAAGCACGTTCGCGCTACCTTCCTCGCCTGCGATCACACCGGCAAAATACCTAAAATGCTCGGCTGCAAACGGGATATCGACGTTTAGCGTCTCGCGGATGGGTTTGCCGTTATCCATCGTCTCGACACGCGCCAGATGCTCTTTATTAGCCTCGATGACATCGGCTATCTTGTTTAAAAGACGGCTACGCTCGGCAACGGTCGAGTGCCTAAATTTATTAAATGCCGCACGTGCCGCTTTGACGGCGTCATTTACGTCCTCTTCGGTCGCATCGGCTATCTCTGCTAGGAATTTCCCGTTTGCGGGATCGTATGTTTTTAGAGTCGCACCGTTTTTAGCGTCGCGCCACTCGCCATTTATGAAAAGACCGTATTTGCTTAAAAGTTCTGCCATTTTTGTCTCCTTGTTTTGAAATGATATTCAAATTATAATACCATTAAAATTTAAGTAAAATTAAAGAGGACGGGCTTCGTTTTTTTGGATTTTAAATTTGCCACTCAAGCAAAAACGTCGTATCTTTGCCGGGCTCGCTTTGACATTTTATGGATATATCGTTGTTTTGACAGGATTGTTTGACTAGGCTTAAGCCTATGCCAAAGCCGCCCTGGTCGCTATTAAAGCGAGTGTAGCGCTCGTAAATTTTACTTTGCTGCTCTTTGCTGATGCCCTCGCCGCTGTTTGTGATGCTAAAGGCGTTCGGGGCTAAATTTATGGCTACGTTGCCGCCGAGGTTTGTGTATTTTGCGGCGTTGCTAAGAAGGTTGTCTAAAATTTTAGTCATCTCGTAGCGATTTGCGTTTATGCTAGAAGCACTTAGATACGTGGTTATTTTTAAATTTCGCTTTGCAAAAAACGGCGCGAAATAATCAAGCCTCTCTAAAAGCAGCTCGTGTAGGTCGATGAGCTCTTTTTTTGTGCTTTTGCCCGAGCTAAACGTGAGATGAACGAGGTCGTCATAGATGTTGCTAAGACTCTTTGCGGCCAGCTCAATGTTGTTCATGCGCTTTAGATTTCTAGGGCTTAGCGAGCTCTTATCAGCCGTTTCGATGCTCATCATGATGATGCTAAGCGGAGTGTTTATCTCGTGCGTGGAGTCTTTGATGAAGCGATTTAGTGTGTTTATCTTGATGTAAAGAGGCTTTAGAGCGAGCTTTGCCAGATAAAACGCCACAAAAAGTAGCGCTGCTAATGCAAGGATCAAATTTAACGACGTTTTTACCTGAAGGGCTAAAATTTCACCTTGTATATCTTTGCCAAAGAGTAAAATTTTAGCCTTTGAAAGCTCGTCCGTGGCGTTGCTTTCCATGTTTTGGATAGCCTCGAATATCGCTACTTTGCCGCCTTCGATAGATACATTTTTTGGCCTAGTTTCGCTGCAGTTTTCATCGGCGTAAATTTTCTCTCCGTTTTGGGTAAATATGCAAGCTCTCACGCCCTTTTCACGTGTGAGAGCGCCGATAGAGCTCACGCCGTTCATGCGCGCTTTCATATAGATACCCATCTTTATCTCTTTTAAATTTTTGACCTCATTTGATATGAGCGCTTCTTTTTTCATCTCGTAGTCGTTTATAAAAAAATATCCCAAAAATAGGGCGCTCGTGACTAGGTATAAGGATAGGATCTTAAATAAAATTTTGGCTTTTTCAGACATAGATGTAGCCGTCACCTCTTTTGTTTATGATGCTGTCTTTGCCTAAAATTTGGCGTAAATTTTTGATATAAACGCGAAGGCTTTGCTCGCTAGGCTCTTCATCAAAGCCCCAAACCCTTTCAAAGATGGTTTGCTTGCTTAAAAGCTTATTTTTGTTTTGCAAAAATAGCGTTAGCAGCTCGCTCTCTTTGCCCGAGATGCTCACATTTGCGTCGTCTTTAGTCAAATTTTTACTTTGCGGGTAAAATTTATAGCCGTTACCAAGCTCGATAAATTCGCTATTTGTATGAGAGAAATTTCGCTTGAGCAGGCTTTGGATACGTATCAAAAGCTCTTTTAGCTCGTATGGCTTTTTGAGATAGTCATCGCAGCCGCTAGCATAGCCCGTCTCGAGGTCGTTTAGCGTATTTAGCGAGGTGGTAAAGATGCTCGGCGTAGTGACACCGAGCTTTCTTAATGAGGAAAGGAGGGAGAAACCGTCCCCTTTGGGGATCTTGACATCAAGTATGAGCAGATCGAATGTTTGCTCGTAGGCTAGATCCGCCGCATCTTGGGCGTTCGTGCATGAGATGACCTCGTATCCGTTTTCGTTTAGATACTCGCTTATCATCTCAAGCAGCGTTTCATCGTCCTCTACGAGCAAAATTCTTACCATTACATACCTTTTTTCATATCGCCTTTCATGTCATCTTTCATATCTTTTTTCATCTCGTCCTTCATCATGCCGTCTTTTTTGCTCATGTCATCTTTCATCATTTGCTCTTTTTTCATGTCGTCTTTTTTGTCCATATTAGAGCTCATATTGTCTGCTGCTAGAGCACCGCCGACCATAAATAAAGCACCAAGTGCGACTAAAACTAACTTTTTCATCTTTGCTCCTTTGAAAGAAATTATGAAAGAAGTATAGCCGCCAAGTGTAAAATCAGTGTGAAATTTAGATACCAAATATATAAAATAGTGCCGGAAGCGTGACGAAACTAAATGCAACGCCGAGTGCGACCGAGGAGATGGCTAGTGAGCTATCAAGTCCAGATTTTATGACCATCGCACTTGCAAGGGCTGATGTTGGCATCGCACATTGGAAGAGACCAACGACCCAAGTTTTGCTCATCTGGATGCCTGAGACTTTTAATATGATGAAAAATACGATAGCTGGCAATATCATCTTACACAAAAGTACGACACTAACGCCTTTATATGAGCTTGTGATACTGCTAAAGTTAAGACCAACGCCGATCGCAAAAAGTGCGACTGGGGTGACGCTACCTTCAAACATCCTAAGTGGCGCAAAGATAAAATCTGGAAGCGGGACTTCTTTTAAGATAAGACCCATAATGAGCGCTATAAATGGTGGAAATTTTAAAATTTTCATTGTATTTTGAAACAATGAGACCTTCTCTGATGCGGCAAAAGATAGGATGAGTGGTCCAAGGATCGAAAGCGGGATACCAGTGGCTATTTGATCGTAAAAGATGACCTCATTTATCATCGCATCGCCAAAGAAGCCCTGAATGACAGGCATACCGACAAATAGGGTGTTGCCAAAAAGGCTTAGCATGGCCATACTAATGGTTGTTATTTTGGTAAATTTAAAAACCTTGCCTATAACAAATGCCAAAGCAGCACTAATGGCGGTTGATACAAAGCCGATTAGGATCGTGTTTATAAGTGAGGCATCGACATTTACGTGGTAAATTTTATCAAAGATTAGCGCAGGCATTGCAAAACAAAGGACAAAATCCACAAATGAGATCGAGTGCTTTTGCTCAACAATGCCGACTTTTTTAGCAAAAAAACCAGTTGCGATTATGAAAAATATTGCAAAAAGTGGTGTGAAATTCATAGCAGTCTCTTTTAAGTTTGAAATTTACAAAAAATTGATTATATGCCCCAAAAGATTAAATTACAATAAACTTTTTCAAAAATTTATTGTCAGCTTTGTGTTAAAAAGAGCTTTTTACACAAATTTATCTTTTTCATCTTTTAATTTGAAGTAAGTTATCACTAAAAATTTATATTTGCATCTATTTTTAAATTTGTTTGTGTTTTTTGATCTTAAAAATTTGATGTAGTTGAAAGAGAAATTTAATGGTGCCCGAGGTCGGACTCGAACCGACACAAGGTTGCTCTTACCAGATTTTGAGTCTGGGTCTTTACTAAACTATAGATTATTATAACTTTCTATAAATACCATATTTTACGCTATTTTAGTATATTTATAATTTCATTATAAGCGACAATTTTATACAATTTGCTATAAAAATGTGTACCCTAATGTGTACCCTAACAAAAATTTGATCATATAGATATAGGATTTTGCTGTGGCGGATAAGCTGATTAAAGTCAATCTTGATAATGCGGATTGTAAAAACATATATTTTGTAAATAATGACGATTTGTTCGCTGGAAAAGAGATCGTAAAAGCTCCAACTTACATTAGTAGAGACTATAAACTGATATTAAGAATTACTATTGTAAATATTAGCGGCATGAGAACTCAAACCAAGAAAACATATTCCTTTAATAAAAAAATCACTTTCTTGCAAGCAATTAAGGAGGTGGCGTCAAAAAGAGAAGGGCTTTTGAGCAAGCTCAAAGAGGGTAAGCATAAAGAGATAAAAATAAAAATACCGACATTAAGTCAGGCGTGGGGCAGATATATGGATATGAAGAAAAATCAACTATCCTCAAATACGCTTGCTTCCTATAATCTATTTACAAATAAATGGATACTGTCTGATTCTAAGCTAGCCAAAACGCCTATAACCCACATTACCACCGAAATGCTGCAAAGCATAGTGAATAAAATGCTAGATTTAGGTATGAGCCCTAGAACCTCAAAATCTGTTAAAGAAGCTCTTAGGCCTATGTTTAACCTGTATGTTTTGGAGGGTATGGTTAAAACCAACCCAGCTAGCTTGATTCAAATACCTAAATTTGACAACCAGGTAAATATTGAGCTAGATGACGAAAAAATAAGGGAACTATACGATGCGCTATATGGTTATCCGGTAGAACCGTTTAGAAGTATATTTGTGTGGCTTTCGCATGGCAGAAGACTAAATGAGGTTTTGAGTTTAGAATGGAGAGACATAAATATACCAAATGGCATATATAATATTAGATACGAAAATAATAAAGTTAGAAAGCCTATGACTTATAAATTAAGCAATGAGCTTTTAGAAACCCTTAAAAATATAGATAGGCAAGAAAGTGGCTATATATTTCACGCCATAACAGATAAGAGTAAAAAAATAGATAAAAATACGATCAGACCTCATTGGGAAAAGATATTAGCAAAGCTTGGGATAAAAATTAGAATTCACGATTTAAGGCACTTGATAGGCGGAGTTTTGGTTTCGGAGGGTAAAACGTTAGAGCAGATAGCTTCTATACTAGGCCATACTTCTACAAATGTTACAAAAAGATATTCAAAGGTCAGAAGAGAAGTGGCTGCCGAAAGCCTAGATGATTTTTTTAAAAGAGTAAAAAAATAAAATCTATTGCCACTGATAAAATATTTACGCGCTAATAACGCTTATCGGCTTTATGGCTTCCAGCTCGGCTTTTTGCCTATTTTTGCTTTCTCTTAGCTCTATATCGCTTTGTAAATTAATAAAAAATCCGTCGGACATCGAGAAGTATCTTGAGAGCCTCAAGGCCGTATCTATAGATACTCTGCGTCTTCCATGTAAAATATCTTGTATGCGAGAAACCGGCAAATCTATATCTTTGGCTAGTCTATATGCCGATAGGCCGTAAGGTTCCATAAATTCGCTAGCTAAAATTTCTCCTATCGTAGGAAGAGGTATTCTATTCATAACTACTCCTTAATGATAATCCACTATTTGCACGTCGCAAAAATCGTTTTTGTTTTCTAGCTTAAAACAAATGCGCCATTTGTCGTTTATTCTTATACTATACTCGTCTTTTCTATCGCCTATTAGTTTTTCTAGGCGATTGGACGGCGGAGAGCGCAAATCGTTTAAATTATCCGCATTGTTTATCATCAAGAGTTTGCGCAAAGCCTTTTGCTGCACATCGGGCGGAAACTTTTTTGAAAAAGTCTCATTGTATATAAGCTCGGTCTCTTTGTCTGCAAAACTCTTTATCATAGTTAAGGATTATACACGAAATTCAGGTATAAGTCAATATGTTTTATTTTTTAAAAATATTCACTCGTTCGGTCAAGCCGAACGAGTGAATATAAGATTATTTGTATAATTTTCATTTTTAGTATTTTGGCTATCAAATCTACGCTGCGAATGCTTGCTTTAATAATTTTTAGCATCAAATTTCAAAGGCGTTGTATTATTTTAAATTTTCTAGTGGCAATGCGTTTAGCATATTTTTTATCGTTCGCCAGTTTGGCAAAAACCTATCCATGTATGCTATGAAATTTTTATTATGGTGTCTTTCTAGCATATGTACAAGCTCATGAACGACTATGTATTCTAGGCATTCTAGCGGTTTTTTTGCGAGTTCGTAGTTGATAACAATATTGCCATCTTTTATATTACAACTTCCCCATTTGGTTTTCATTTTTAGGATTCTTATGGAGCTTGATTTTACTCCGATTTTTGTTTCCCAAATTTCTAGTATTTTTGCGATTTTTGTCCTTAGTTCATTTCGGTAGAATTTTTCTAAAATTCGTTTTCTACTTTCAAAATTTCCGCCATCTTGCACGCTTAATACCATCTTATTATGCTTTACCGTCACGCCGCCGACCCCGTTTATTACCTGCATTAGATATCGCTCACCCCACAGATAGTGACTTTCGCCGCTTACTATCTCTCTTGCACCTATGCGCTCTTGCGAGTTATAAATATTTTGATGTTTACGTATCCATGCGAGCCTGCCAGCCACAGCCATGCGAATTCTATCATCACTCGCATCAAACGGCGCACTTACTCTTACTTCGCCATTTGGCGGCATTACGGAGATGTGTAGGTTTTTTATGTCTTTTCGCGCTACCGCAACATCAATCGAGCCTATTTTCATTGGTATTCTTCTTGTAGCTTTATAAGCTCAAAAAGCTTATCTATATCCACGCCTTTTTCATCCGATAGTGGTTTTATGGTACGCATTAGTTCGCGTTCTTTCATTTTGTTACCGATATATCCGTCTGATTTATATGTTTTGATTGTCTCATCTAGTCTGGCGATCCAGTTTATATCTTGACTAAAGTTATCATATATAGCTCGTTTGCCGTCGCTATTTATCTCTGGTGGATATATGTTGTTTGTATTTTTTATTTGTAGCTGTTTTGCTAGGCTTATAACCTCTTTTAGATACTTTTCATAGTCCAACGCACCCTTTTTACGTTGTTCTATCAGTTCGTCTAGTATTTGGGATAAATTTTCGTAAAATTTTGGATTTAGGGGATTATTATCGACTATTATACGCCTTATGTTATTTTCTATCGCCTCGGCAACCGCCTCATTGCCACCTAGTGCACCATTTTCTTCTTCGCTGATGCCCTCATTTTGTATTAAAATTTCAAGCAGGCCCTTGTCTTCAAATTCTGCTAAGACCTTACTGTCGCCGGCATTTACATATCTATTGATGAGTATACGCATATCATTATCCCATTTTCGCATATCTACATAATCTCCGCTTGCTAGTTTGACGGTATCTCTTAGCATAGAGAAGTTCTTTACGCGATTAGCCCATTGCTGCTCTTGCTCTGTACTATAACCTAGCTTTAAAAGTTCATTTGCTACTCCGTCATACGCTCTGATAAAACTCGCAATCGCACGGTAGAAGCTAAGCCTTCTGGTTTGCATCTCATCTTTTAAATTTTCCCTACTATCGCCGCAAAAATACTCTATAAATTCTTTATCGCTTTTTGGCGACTTTACACCCTCGCATATTGCGCCCAAGATTTCCCATGTATTTTCTAGGTCTTCTTTGCCTTTTTCGAGTCTGTCTTTTAAAAGCCCAACTATATCGCTCTCGTCGTACCCATCAAATGCCTCTTTTGTATAGTCGCTATACGCTTTTTCTAAGCTCTTAAAAAGATCGCGATAATCCACGATATATCCATACTCTTTGCTCTCTCCGTCTAGTCGGTTTACTCGGCATATAGCTTGAAAAAGCCCGTGATCGCGCATAGGTTTATCGATATATAGATATGTCGCGCTTGGTGCGTCAAAACCAGTTAAGAGTTTATCGACGACGATTAAAAGCTTCATTTGTTCAGGTTTTTCTTTAAACTCTTTTTTTACGTCTAGCTCAAACTTATCAGCTTTAGCATCATCTACATCTTTAGTGTTTATGTCGTAGTAGTTAGCTATCATCTGCTTGTAAATTTTATACTTATATTCGCCGTCGCTCATACCATCTGGAGTTATTTCGTTTCTTATCGCTGATGCGGTCGGTCTATAGCTAGATACCACCGCACATCTTTTTTCAAATCCGTTATCGCTAAAAATCTTATACGCCTCGCATGCTTCATATACGCTAGAACAGACGAATATCGCATTTCCGCGCTCTCTTAGTCTAGTTTTATTCTCCATATCAAAAAGTATGTCGCCTGCGATTTTCTCAAGCCTTTGTTTTGAACTCATCAGCTTTTGTAAAGTCGCCCATCTAGCCTTTACTTCACCCTTAGCCAGGTCACTTAGTCCTCTTGTTTTGTTTTCAAATTCTTTGTCTAGTTTATCTTTTGAGCCTAGCCACTGCTCGATGTCTCTAGCTTCATATACAAGGTCTAGCACCACGCCGTCACGAACCGCTTCGTCAAATTTATATGTATGTATAAACTCGCCAAATACTTGCACCGAGCTTTTTTTGTCGTTTTTTAAAAGCGGTGTTCCTGTAAAGCCGATAAAAATCGCATCAGGCATTAACATTTTCATAGCTTCGTGTAGCTTTCCGGATTGCGTTCTGTGACACTCATCCACAAATACAACTACATCGCCATTTACCTTAAAATTTCCCGCTCTACGCTTTATATCGTCCAGATACGCGCTCATGGCTCCGTCATCGCTTTCGTCTTCCGCGCCGTTTCTGCCAAATTTATGCACCAACGAGCATATGAGTGAATGCTCGGCGTTGCTTAATTTTTCTAGCAAATCAGCTCCGCTTTTTGTTCTGTAAATGCTTTCTTTTACGCCGTTAAAGACATTTTCTATCT
Source organism: Campylobacter curvus (assembly GCF_013372125.1). Classification (NCBI taxonomy): domain Bacteria; kingdom Pseudomonadati; phylum Campylobacterota; class Epsilonproteobacteria; order Campylobacterales; family Campylobacteraceae; genus Campylobacter; species Campylobacter curvus. Next base: position 888,795 of record NZ_CP053826.1, read on the forward strand.
GCTCGTCAAGCTCGGTTCTGTCCGTGATTATAAGTACCCTAGAGTTTAAATTTTCTTTTATCCATTTTGCAAGCCAGACCATACTTAGGCTTTTGCCGCTACCTTGCGTATGCCAGATGATACCGCCTTTTTTATAGCGTAAAAACTCCTGCGCACGTTTTACGCCGAAATATTGATTATGCCTACAAGTCTTTTTTATCCCACAGTCGTATATGATAAAGTCGTGTAAAATTTCAACCAGTCTCTCTCGCCCGCAAATCGCTTTAAGCCCGCCATACAAACTTAGTTTTTCGCCGTTTTCTTTAAATTCTAAGAAGTATTTTTCAGGCGTCTCTATCACGCCGTATCTTAGTCCTTCGCTTTCGTTTCCAGCCATTACAAGCTGCACGGTGGTAAAAAAGCTCTCTATAAATCTCTTATCTTGGCTTGATAAATTTTGCCTTATGCCTTCGCTCACCGACACGCTTGAACGCTTTAGCTCTAGCACGCAAACGGCTATACCGTTTATATAAAGCACTATATCGGGACGTTTGTCAAACTCGCCGTTTGTAGTTTTTACGCTTACTTCCTCGGCTATGCTAAATTTATTTGCCAGCGGATTATCCCAGTCGATGAGCCAGACACTCTGATTATTTTCGCCTACTTCTTCTATTGCTTTTACGCCGTATCTTAAAAGCGAATATATGGCTTCATTTGCATCATATAGTTTTCGATCACCTCTTGTGTAATTTTCATATTGTAGTTTTTTTAAGGCTTTATCTATAAGCTTATCGCTGTAGCCACGATCTTGCAGCCACCCCCTAAGCTCGTCCTCTCTTATGTTTTTATTATCAAGACCTTGCAAATCGCCTATATATTCGTAGCCAAGCTCGTTTTTAAAAAGATCTATGACTCGCTCTTGCGTTTTTATCTCTTTTTCTACCATATTTTCCTGCATAACTTACCCTTTTAGCCTTATTTTACCGCTTAATAGCTCTCCCATGACGCCTTGTTTTATCATTTTTAACTTCTCTATTTCGTCTTGCAAAGCCGAAATTTCATCGTCCATATCGCTTAAAATTTGGGCGATTTTGGTTTGTTCGGTGATATCCGGAAAGGAAATTTCAAATTTAGAAAACTCGCTTATCCAATGCCTTTTATGATCTCCAACAAAAAAATTGATATTCTGTAAAAGCATAAAGGCCAATTTGATTGAAATTTTTTCATTTTTTGGTTTTAACATTTTCATTGCAGATGATTTGACTTTAAATCGAAAATTTACAAATTTACTATCGGTGGTAAAATCGTCAAAGATAATTACAGGAAAATTTTCATAACAATCAAATTCCTCCTCTGTATAGCCAAGAATAAAACTTTTACCAGCCGTTAAAACGGGTACACTGCCTTTTTCTAAAATTTCAATATCTTGAATAATATAATTCGTCGGCTGTTCGTATTGTAGTATTTCACCAAGCATTGCAGTGTGCCAGTGGGGTTTGGGGGTGAGAAGTTGCTGGGCGACGCCTTGTTTTATATCACGCTTTTTGTCTAAAAGTTTGCACTTGGCGCTTATAAGATCGTCCATATCGCCTAACACTTGTGCGATCCTTTCTTGCTCTGCCTTATCTTTTGGCATTAAAATTTTATATTTTGAAATTTGCGGTACTGTTAGTTGTGGGACGCCCGTGCTCTCAATGACAAAATATATAAATTGATTTATATATTCAGCAACATAATAACAAGAAATATCAAATTTTGGTTTTAAATTTAAAAGCCGACCTATGCTACAAAATTTACCACTTCTAGCAACTGCGTAGCCAATGTAGCCTCTTGCGGTAACTGTTACAAAATTTCCTTCGAAATCAAAATCCGACGAATATCCATAAAGTCCATTATTGCTTACGGCATTTGAGTAAATAGGATTTAAAAATTTGTCTGTTTTGATATGCGAAAAAGTTAATCTGCCCAAATCCCCACCAGCTGAAATTTCACAAATTTCTCCAAGAGTTGCAACATACCACCCATCCGGGATTTGACCTTCGTAAATTTGACTACTCATCTTGCTTTATCCATTGCGTCAAGGTGGGCTTTGACACGAAGAGATAGAGTGCTGGCACGCTCAGTGAGCTCATCTAGCGTCTTATCGTATCGAGATGCAAGCGTGCTTATACGATTTATACACTCTTGCACAGCTCGTTCTACGGTGGATAAAATTTGCTCTTTTAGTTCATTTAGCCATTTATCATCTACGACTAAGGTTTTTATCTCATTCTCGTCAAGGGTTTTAAATTTGTCAAATACTTTTTGATTTAACTTCCCAGTGGCGGCCTTTAGAGTGCTTTCGAGTTCTTTTTGGTTGGTTAAAATTTGAAGTGCTTTGTTATAAATTTCTTGCTCATTTTTATCGCTAGTTTGCTTTATAGCTTCTTTTAGGCTTTTTAGGGTTATCTTGTCTTTATCGTCATAGGCGTTTGATAGCTCGTCCTCTCCGAACTCATCTACAAAATTTATAAATTCATCTTGCTTTTTACTAACCTTGGTTTCAAGGAGCGAAATTTGATCTATATCTTGCGCAAAATAACGCTTTGATATAAGCTCCGGCGGGATGATCTCGCTTACAAATTTCTTTGCTTTATTTCCAGAGCCTAGGATTAAATTCGGCGTTTGTTTATCGCCTTTTTCTACTGGCATTAGATCGCGCGCCGTTAGCCATCCGTTTTGTGCGATAGCATAAACGTCGTCGCTTAATGTATCTGCGACATAGTCCATAAAGACCTGGTAAACGTCATAATCGCTCACTAGCTTAGTTTCTTTAAAGTGTTTTAAAAGACTTTCGCCGTATGTTTTAATAAGCTCTTTTGGATGATCTTTTTGTTTTATGGATTTTAGATCATTTTCATCGTGCCAATTCTCAAAATGCGATAAAATTTCGTTCTCAAATTTTGCATATTCGCTTGATGCTTGTATCGTTGCCTTTAGTTCGCTTGGGGCAAAATTTGGCGAATAAAGTGAGCCATTAGGCGTAAAAATTTTAGTTTTTGTTTGTGTAAAAATACTCCAAAATTCGCCCAAGTCATCAATGTCACCTTTTGGGATACCACCACCATATAAATGCGCATGTAAGTCTTGCGTATCTGCTTTGTCGGCACTATCGATATAGCGCGGTATGTTTAGATTGTAGTCGTTGCGAGAAATTTCATCCAATGAGACTAAACGGCTGTAGCGTATTAGCTCTTTTTGTGTCGTAAAGGTATCTACTATCTTATGTATGTCTTGCTCTCGAAGGCGATTTTTGTTGCCATCTTTTATAAAGCCTTTTGATGCATCTATCATAAAGACGCCCCGACCGCTTAAAACTTCGCCTTTTTCGTTAAATGTAGCGTCAAATGAATTTTGCTTATCTATAACTATAATGCATGCCGGTATACCTGTGCCGTAAAATAGGTTTGTCGGTAGCCCGATGACGCCCTTGATAACGCCTCGGCGAAGTAGCTCCTTACGAATACGAGCCTCAGCATCGCCCCGAAATAGCACGCCGTGAGGCAAGATGATAGCGCCCTTGCCAGTAGTTTTAAGACTCGCTATAAGATGTAGTAAAAATGCGTAATCGCCGTTTTTTTCTGGTGGGATGCCTATTTCAAAACGGTTGTAGATGTCTGCTGTTGGAACTATGCCGTTTGTCCAGTTTTTGTTAGAAAACGGCGGATTTGCCACGGCAAAATCAAAACGTTTTAGTGTATTTTTATCGGCAAATGCAGGCTGAGCCATAGTGTTTCCTTGGCGGATGTCGGCGGTGTCGTTGCCATGGAGTATCATATTCATACGAGCAAGTGCATATGTGGCTACATCCATCTCTTGACCGTAAATGCTAAGTCCTAATTCTGACTGATTGGCAGCTTTAAGCAAGAGTGAGCCGGATCCGCAAGTTGGGTCGTAAACAGTTGTAGAGCGGTTGGCGGTAGGCGGAATGCCTATGATTTGCGCCATAATGCGCGATACTTCGGCTGGGGTATAGAACTGTCCTTTTGATTTACCGGATTCCGTCGCAAAATGGCGCATGAGGTACTCGTATGCATCGCCCAGCAAGTCATCGCCCTCAGAGCTGTTTGACGAAAAGTCAAGGTTCTCAAAAATCGATACTAGCGTACTAAGCCTATCAACCAGCTCTTTGCCTTTGCCTAATTTATCCTCGTCGTTAAAATCAGCTTGATTTATAACGCCTTGAAGGTCGTTTGCTTCTGCGATAGAGGCTATCTTTTTGTTTAGTTCATCGCCTATGCTCGGTTTGTGTTTAAGCGCGACAATGCTTGCGTAATCTGTACCCGTAGGTAGCTCCAAAACCGTGCTGTCTTTGCGGTCTGAGATGTATTTTAAAAATAAGAGCGTTAGAACATAGTTTTTGTAAAGGCTTGCGTCCATGCCGCCGCGCAGTTCATCGCAACTAGCCCAAAGCGATGAATAAAGTTCTGTCTTTTTGAGTGCCATATTTATACCTAGGTTATTGAAATTTTGGCTAGATTATAGCATTTAGAGCGTGAAAATTGACATAAAATACATCAATACGGCTAATTCTTTCTAGGCCTGCCTTTATTGTTTTTCTTCGGCATCACGCCTCGCCTTAAAGCTCTAAAGCTTTTTCCGTCTGCATTGACTATATTTTGCTCTCCCTTACATAGATAGGGTAGCACTTTCTCTTTCAGAATTTGTATTTTTTCTTTGTTGTCGTAGCAAATTCTACCCAGCCCATTATTCTTATACTTTCCTAAATTGCAATTATAAGAACACCCTTTGCCTTTTGTAATATTATTATTCCAATAGTCGCAAAGACGTTTGGCTGTCTTTGGTGTTGTTTGCTCTCTAGTATTTTGCCCATCCATAAAGATAACAACGTGAGCGTGTAAGTGGTTATATCCACTATCTCCTTGCTCCATTTTGATAATATACCCTTTTGAATTTTTAAATAGTGTATTGCCTCGTTTATTGTTGTACAAGCGGTTGATATCATTGTCAAAGCTTTCCAATGTAACGTCGTCTCTATTTTCTTGTCTATAATACAAATCAACTCTTATCACGTCTATCCTGGAATTAGTTTGCATAATTCCATCTACATATTCATTTAGGCTTTCTTGCCTTCTCTGTTCTGTTCTGCCACAGTGTTTCTTTGTCATATTTAACTCCTTTGATATTTTAGATAACTACAGATCGTATATTTAGCTATTTTTGTATCTATTAATAATTTTAATTTAATTAATAATACTTATTATGCTAAAATCAAAGCCTATAGAAATCAATATAGCCGATTAGCTAAGGGCTTGATATTCTATACGTCTTAAATTATCAGTTAATATACGTACTTATGGCAAAACAAAAAAAGTAAAATATTAATATACGCTCAAAGCCCATATTGGACTTTGAGCGTATATTTATTATGCAACGTTAGGGTTAATGGCTTTATACCATTGCTTGCTGCCGTTGTCCCATCTAAAGCCAAGAGATTTAATCGTATCCTTCTTTGAAAATACGTCTTTCCCAGTAACTAGCAAAAATCCATTTCGTTGGACAATGTCTAAACCTAAATTTTGTAAGGTCATTTGCTTGTCGGTTTGGCTGAGGTTGTTCTGTCCGGTATAGAAGTTAGGTTTGTGTTCTTGCTTGTGCAGGATGACGGTAGCTTTTGACAAATTGTTTTGCTGTGCTTTTTGCGGAACGTAGTTACGGCTTTTGTCGTATAGAGAATTGCCGAATTGATTTCCAAATGTCCGCAAACTCCTTTTTAGTGCATCGGTTACGGCCTCTTTTGCGCCGTTTTCGTGAGCGTCTGCTAGACTTTTGGCTACCCCTGTGCCAAATCCTACGTCTTGACGAGTAATGCATTTGGAGTGATCCAAGCTAAAGACATAGACCTTGACTACGGCTTTATAACAAATAACGGCATTTTGATTATTGTTCGTCTCTTGCGACACTTGCCCTAATGAAACGATGCTATAGCTCCAGCTCCCGAATCCAAAAATATTATTGGCGGTTTCTATAACGTCAAAACCTTCCAAGTAGGATAATTTAATATTGGCCTTTTCTCTTGTTTTTATCCTACTGCTATCTAGTTCTTCTTGCAGGATTTTAATTTGCTTTTCGTTAAACATCTAATATCCTTTTAAACGGCTTTTGGAAGCTCGTCGTTTGCTGGGAGCATATTGATATTGTTAGGTTTGACGTCTCTCTTTTTATTAACCTTGATTTTGGCTGGGCAAACGGTGCTAACGATCGAAATTTCCGCAAAACCCTTTATTTCATCTCGTCTACCGTCTTTTAGTCCTTCTTCTATAGCTTCCATATCAAGGCTAAATTTTACGTAGCCTAAGCTCATTAACGCAGCCTCGTCTTTAATCTTGATTTCGTCTTTTGTCTTTATGTTTTCTTTAATTAGAGTTAAAGATGAGATTACGTTACCGTCTATTCTGTCGATACCGTTTTCCAAGAAAACTTCCGCCACTATCTCTTTTGCGATCTCTAGCGCTTGTGTTAAGTTTCGTTTCAGAGTTTGAAGCTCTTGTATGTCTTGAGATAAAATGTCTATCTTATTTTTAATCTCGTCTAGAGATAACCCTAAGTAGTCGCATTTTTGAAAGTAGCTCGTACTATTGTTTTCTAGGATGCCTTTAAGATACTCTTTAAAATTTTGTGTAGGCTTATTTTCGTTTAAGCGTTCTATCTCAGATTGTAGCTTGTAGTTTATAAGTTTCATTTTTCTGCCTTATGCTATCAACTTGTTTTGAGTAGCTTTGATTTTGGCGATGTTTTCTGCCATATTCCAAAGCTTCTTGTTTATATCGGTATCGGTAGAAATCGATTTTATAATCCTACTAGTAAATCGCCTATTCGTTTCGGCGTTAACTCCGCTAATGTTACCCCTAATCAAATGTTCCTGGATGGTGTTAAAGGTAGTATATAGGTCGTCCTTCTCGTCTTCTATTCTGTGCGGAACCAATAAATCTCTATAATCCACCTCCAAATGCTTTTCAAATCTTAACGGGATCGCAGCCTTGGCAAAGCTTGCTTTATCGTCTTGGGTTAGCGGTATTTTGCTAAATAGCTTTATTTTGTTCAAAATATCGTATTTGGCTTTGGCTATTTTGTTTATAGCGATCGATACGTCGTTTTCTTTGTCGCCCAAGTGTTTTATTTGGTAAGACTCGAATACTTCGTCTGATACCACTAGGCCGTTAGTGCAAACAAATCTAAATACGCCTGCGCTTATACTAAAGCATTTGCTTCTATCGTGCGAATTAAACAGCAAAATCTCTACTATATTCTCTCCCGGGTTTAAAAAATCGTCTAGATGACGAAACCTTACGTAATGCTTTTGAAATCCCTCTTTCTTTTCGTCTCTCACGTTTGCTTCGCTTACGCCTACTGGATACCAAGCATAATCCCTGATCTCGTTTATTACGTCGATCGTAGATATAAAGTGATACTTGTCGCTTGCTTCAAAATACGGTTCGTCCGCAAACAAAGACAGAGCTAGTTGCTCTAATTGCTCATTAGTGAGCGGTTCGTTTGATATAGTCATTTTTTGTTTCTCCTTTCGACTATTATTTCGGTTATGAATAGCAAGGTTATTCGTCTATACTATCCTTAATTATTTTAGCGACAGCCATCACTATCTCTAAAAAAACTCCCATTTTACGCCTCCTAAAAGTATAATTTAAAAATTACGCAGTTGATTGGAAAATATCCAAAACCTGTTTCTGCCGTCGGTGAACTATCGCCTATACTGACTACGCTAGAACTCATATCTATTCCTTTTGCGTTTTAGATGTAATAGCTTATGGATTAGTCTTTTGATCCAAGACGGCCTCTTGTTCGGTAAAAAGCAATGATTTACCATATTAGCTCCTTAAAAAGTAAAGTAGCGATATATTTCTATATGCTTATATAAATAATATATAATTGAAATTTTTTCATTTTGATCCTATCTCCACCCATGGCAGATTAGCCATAGGTGGAGATCTTTGTGCCTTGTTGAAGTAGGGGGGGGCGTTTTGTAAGTTCGTAAAATAAAAAGGGTGATATTGTTTAATTTGTAGCGGTTTTGTTAGTTTAGGGCGGGCAGAGTGTTGCTTTCTAAGAATAAAATCAAGACTTGCCTACTAATAAAATTCTTGGTGCCGATCTTCACCACCTCTATTTCTCTATTGTAAATCAACTTCTTTAGCATATCAGATTTTATCAAGTTCATCTCCTCTATATCCTTTATGCTAAACAGCAATCCTTTTGGAAGGAGCGAATCATAATTTGCATAAATTTCCATTTTCAAAATCCTTGGGTTGTATTTTGTCAATGGATTGAGCTGCTGAAAAAAGAAAGTACTAAAAGCGCATACGAAATCTAAAATTTATGCAACTATTTTTTTAGATAGTATATATTTACTTTTATCATTGTATAATGTATAAATAGTTTCTATATAATTATATATGTATATAAGTAAAAAGTATTGTATTTTTAGGAATTTATGTATTAATTTTAAAATATAATATTTTAATAGTATAGAAACAAAAGTGCTATAAAATACGCTTTTTTAGGTATTTTATAAGTATTTCTATATTATCTTTTTAATGTTTCTAACTTTAGAATAGAAACATTAAATTTATTTTTATCTATATCTAGAAATATAATAGAAACACTAAAAGAAACATAATATTAATTAAGTATAATATTAATACTTTAAAAATATTTATCTAATTTTTGTCTGGGAAATAGAAGCATTTTGCTCCGCCTGGAGCTAGTACTGTTTTGAATAAATTTCCATCAAGCTCTTTTAGTTTTTTATATAAAGTAGTAGCGCTAATATCATAGTCGTATTTTTGTTTAAAGACTTCGTATATGTATTTTCGTTCTACTTTTTTATGTTTATCATATAGTTTTTTTATATTCTCAAAAGTTTCATCCGTGTTATTCCATTTTACTTTATCTATTTGGTTTAGCATATTTTGACTACTGGCAAGCTCGCTAGCAAATTCTATAATGCAGTCTTCCAATGTAGCTTTTTTTGTTATATCCATATCTTTTATATATAATATTTCTTTACTATAATTATAGCATTTTAAAATACTAGAAAAAGTATCCAAATCGACAGACAAATCGTATTTTAAGCTAAGCTGGCTATGAAATTCATCTGGTATATACATTGTTTTTATGTCATCAGGTAAATCTAAAACTACGTACTCGACACCGGACAAGTCATAAGGTATATATTTTTTATCCGTAGTTATAACGATACCAACTATGTTTTTATCTCGTTTTATAAGAATATCTCGAATAAGCTCTTTATTTTCTATGTCTTTCAGCGAGCTGCTTGATATATTATCAAAATTATAGAATATTTTATTAGATTTTTCTTTTTCTATGTTTTTTTTGGATAACGTTTTGTCGTCTATTTTTAAACAATATTCGTTTCCAAAAATAGGTTGAATAATCTGATTAAAAAATATTTCTTTGCCAGACTTTTCTCCACCCCTTAGAATTAATACGCTACGAAATAGATCACTATTCATTGTATTATTTGTAATATATCTAATCATATTAGATAGCCAGCACATTATATAATTAAACCCGTCTGTTCTATATCCAGATATATGGTATAAATATTGCATTACATGGTAATATTTATCTTGATCCATCTTGTTTCCGGTATTATATTTACCGCTACATAGAGGATATATTTTGCCTATATTGAATATAAGATTTGCAGTGTCTGCAAGGCAACTATTGGGATAAAATTTATTTATATATATTCCATTACTTTCTTTTATAAATTGCTCTTTGTTAACAGAAAATTTTTCACCCAAAATTATAGGCAGAGCATTTAGGGGGATTAGTGTGGTATTTGCCTGAAGTGGTGTAACGGACTGCTTTTTCTTATCCGGTTTTTGCTGCTTTATTTCCCAGTGCATTAACTCCAATTGATTTTTAAATGTTTTTACGCTTTGTTTAGATAGACTGCCCAAGAGAAGGTCTATATTTTGCAATGGAATATATTTTTTTGTATTTTGATAGCAATGAACAATATTTCCTCTCTGATCAATCCAAAACAAATGGCCCTTATTGGCTAAATTAAGAAAAAAAATCTAGTATTAAGATAATAAACATCGAGAAAATTGTCTGGATAAAGTATGTCGTAATTGAAATATCTAAAAGGTATTTGTGTTGAAGAACAAATTATTGTTTCACCTACAAAAATACGCCTATAGTCCTTTATACAATATAGCTCAGCAAACATCTTTATTCCATATTTTTTAAAACAATTGTAGCATTATTTCTTTATTTTTATACTACTAAAATAATCTTTTTTAAAAATGTGTACCCTAATGTGTACCCTTGATTAGAATTTTGTGTCTTTTGGATTTTTATAAAAGCTCTAGAATAATGATATAATCGATGGTGCCCGAGGTCGGACTCGAACCGACACAAGGTTGCCCTTACCAGATTTTGAGTCTAGCGCGTCTACCAGTTTCACCACTCGGGCTAAAAAATAATAAAAATTTATATGGGTAAAAATTTGAGTAAAAATAGAGACCTGCTAGAGGTCTCTATAAAAGAAATTATTTCTTTTTGCCTTTTTTGTGAGCGCCGGCAGCTACTGCTTCTTTAAGTTTTTTGCCAACTTTGAACTTAACTGCTTTGCTTGCAGGAACGTCAATAACTTTTTTAGTTCCTGGAACTCTTGCTTTTCTGGCAGCTCTGTCAGCAGTACTGAAAGTACCGAAGCCGATGAAGCTTATAGAATCGCTTTTCTCAAGAACAGCTTGGATTGTCTCTAAAGTAGCGTCAACAACTTTAAGAGAATCTTTTTTTGAAAGACCAGCCTTGTCGGCAACAGCTTGAATAAATTCAGCTTTTTTCATGAATCATCCTTTTAAGAAGTGTGATGCGGCAATTCTACAATCTTTTTCAAAAAAAAACAATAGTTTTTAACGAAATTTAGCCATATTTTTTAAAATTTTTAACAAAGAAAGGCAAAAACGGCCATTTTACTCTTCTATCTCGAGCGCAAACTCTGTTTTAAGACCGATTTTTTTCATATCTATCAGGCGTAAACCTTTAAAATTTAAAGTCATGAGCTGTGTTTTATCATTCACACTGTTTTTTGATATCTCTTTTAAAATTTTACCTCGGTAGGCTTTGGCATGATGACTGATGACCTTGCCATTTTTTAGAAATTTAAAGCTTATATATTCTTTTTTGATACTATAAAATTTCTCGTAAAATCCTGCCCTTAGATCCAAAACATGATCGTCTTGTAAAAACTCATCGATAGCTGCGCTAAAATTTTCATTATAAAATTTCTCGATATCAAGGCCATTTATCTTTTCGCCTTGCTTTAGTTTGTACTCGGGAATAAGATCACCGGCCATTATAGGCCCGAATAAATTTGAAAATATAAGAACGTTTTCATCTATATAGCCTTGAGCCTTGGTGTCTAGCGACCGGTAATTTAAATGTTTATACGCGACGCCATCATAGCGCAAGATGGCCTTTATACAGCCTTTTGCGAAGATATCGTCTCTTAAAGTATCGTCGGTATCTAAATTTTTAAAACCAAAAAGCCTGCAAAGCTCCTTATCGCTTGCCGTTTTTACGAATGAAGCGTATCTTTTTAAAATTTCAAGCCTTAGATGAAAGAGCTTAGCAAAGGTGAAATTTTCTTTTCGTATATAGCTACCGCCTGCAAATGCGCTCTTGCTTTCACTCGGAGAAAAGAGTATTTTTGGTGCCATTTTATAAAACTCGCGTGTTTTGGTGTATTAGGCATAGGTTAATTTACTATATTATAATTGATACTATAAATTTCTAATTATATTTAAATCACTACAAGCAGTTTTGCTAGGCCTTTAATATCTTTAATATATAGTAATTTGCCTGATCGCCTTAAAAACTTCTAAATTTACTTAATTTTGAATTATACTACATTTTAAATTTGTAGTATCATAACTACCTTTAGCCTTAGCCTCCATTACTTCTTTCCTAAACTTCTCAATGCCTCTCTGGATGCCTTCTTGCTCCAACTCTAACTGTCTTTTAAAAAGTTTTGGGTCTATATACATTTACTGCCTCCTTCTAAAAAGTTTTTGGGGTATTACCCATCTACAGATAATTATGGTGGTTCGACTACTTTTCCTAGAGTGAGTAGTTAAAAGTAGTTTTATGTCCTATTATTAAGGTTCAGGATAACCTTAATAATATAGTTAAAGAAATATTAGTTTTTAGAATTAATTAAGACACTTAAACAATCAAAAGTTTTCTACGTGATTTTATGCAAACCCGAAGTAGTGTTTATGATGTTTTAAAAGGAACTGCTTAAGGACTACTAGCAGGAACCTTAGCTAGGTGTTCCTTTCTAAAGTTCCTTTTAGAGCCTTTTAAAGAGTTTCTCTTGTATTTCTACTGTATGTCTTAAAGTATGTATTTCAGGGGGGTAAACTGGTTGCGGAGGACGGATTTGAACCGCCGACCTTCGGGTTATGAGCCCGACGAGCTACCACTGCTCTACTCCGCGATAAGAGTTTAGGGATTTTCGTGGATGGGGTAAGAGGATTCGAACCTCTGAATGACTGGACCAAAACCAGTTGCCTTACCGCTTGGCGATACCCCAATGCAAAAGAGTTGTAATTATATAGATTTTCATGTGCTTTGTCAAGGTTTTTTGAGAAATTTTACATTTTATTTTTACAAAATTTCCCTTTGTCCTTTTGCATTTACCGGGCTTAAAACACCCATTTTTTCCATTTGTTCGATGATGTTTGCAGCCTTATTGTAGCCGATTTTTAGTCGCCTTTGCAGATAGCTGATAGATGTCTTTTGCTCACTTAATACTATCTCTTTAGCCTCTTCATATAGCTCGTCAAGCTCACCGGCATTTATAGTAGCGCCTGTAGTGCCGGCATTACTACCATCCTCGGCTAAAAATCTCTCGTCATAGACGACCTCTTGTTGCTCTTTTAGGAAATTTACGATGTTTTCGATCTCTTTTTCGCTCGCAAACGGCGCATGCAGGCGGATGATACCGGGGCTTCCCGGAGGCGTAAATAGCATATCGCCCCGTCCTAGCAGGCTTTCTGCACCCATTTGATCGAGGATGACCTTACTATCGATACGCTGACCGACGCGGTAGCTGATACGGCTTGGCAGGTTTGCCTTGATAAGTCCCGTCACGACATCGACGCTTGGGCGCTGGGTAGCGACGATGAGATGTATGCCAGAGGCGCGCGCCATCTGTGCCAGTCGCCCTATGTATAGCTCCACGTCCTTGCCGCTAGTCATCATCAGATCAGCTAGCTCGTCGATGATAACGACGATGTAAGGGAGCTGCTCGCCGCCTTCGGCCTTCATCTTTTCGTTATAGCTTTCGATATTTTTTGTACGCGTGTGGCTCATTATCGTGTAGCGTCGCTCCATCTCAGCGACCATATTTGATAGCGCAGTGATCGCCTGCTTTGCCTGCGTGATGACTGGCGTGAGCAGGTGTGGGATGTCGTTATAAATGCTAAATTCAAGCATCTTTGGATCGATCATCATGAGACGTAGAGTCTGCGGGCTGTTGCGATAAAGCAGGCTTAAAAGCATCGCGTTGATACCCACGCTCTTGCCGCTACCAGTCGTTCCCGCGATCAGCAGGTGCGGTAGCTTTTTAAGATCCGTGATAAACGGCGCGCCCACGATGTCCTTGCCAAGTGCCATTGTAAGCGGACTTGAAGCGTTTTTATAAATTTCGCTCTCTAAAATTTCTTTTAGATAAATCGTCTCTAAATTTTGATTTGGCACTTCGATACCGACGACATCTTTGCCTGGGATCGGGGCTTGTATACGTATCGTTTGCGCGCGCAGTGCCATGGACAGGTCATCTTGCAGGGTCAAAATTTTACTCACCTTGATGTGCGGCGCCGGACGAAACTCAAACGTCGTTACGATCGGTCCCGTGTAGGTACGAACCACGTCGCCGTCTATCTTAAATTTACGCAGTTTGTCAAGCAGGTCGGAAATTTTTTGATCGATCTCAGATTCATTGACGCTATGCGAGCGTTTTGGCGGGTCGTTTAGAAATTTAAGCGGTGGCAGCACGAAGTCCTTTGGCTTTTCGACCTTGCCCTTTTCGATCTCATCAAGCAGCTTTTTGTTTTCGGCTACTTCGTTTAAAATTTCTACACCGTTTACCATCGAAATTTTAGCCTCTTGCCCGCCATTTTGCTCTAAATTTTCATCATCAGATGTAAGGATCTGAGCGTCGATCGTCTCCTCATCGGCCGCACTATTTTTATCTTTTTGACGTTCGATCTTAGCTATTTGCCTTTGTCTTGGCTGGATTGGCTGAATTTTTGGGGAATTTTGAGCCGATGTGGGTATCACGAACGCCCTTTTAAGCACGACTATCAAATTTTCTCTAAAAATAAGTCCCAAAGAGATCGTAAATATCATGAGTATCACGACGCAAGTGCCTATCATACCGATGACGTCCTTTAGGGCGTCGTTTATGAATTTACCGACTATTCCGCTATTTGCGGGCGACATAGTCATGGCTTGAAACATCAAAAACGCTAGAAAAAATAGCAAAATTCCCAGCAAAACCTGAGAAAATTCCAGGTCAAAATCCTTAAAATCCCTATAAACATAATAAGCAAAAATGATGAGCGCAAAAGGATAAACATAGGCTGCGTAACCAAAAAATTTCAGATTTGCAAGGCCGATAGTGCGTCCAAAAGTGCCTACGAAATCAGCAGTCGGAGCAGCAGTAGCGATACCAAAATAGACCAAAAAACAAATAGCGATAGTTAATAATGATTGACGTAAAATTTTAAATCCTTTGTTCGAAAAAGGCTCATTATAGCACACAGCGGTTTAAAATTTAAAAAATTAGCGAGCAAAATCGCCCGCTAAAGATGATCATAAATAGTTTAATAAGCTTAGTTGATTGATTTTCGCGCTTGCTTGAAGCATCGCCTGATAAGATAGCGTTTTTTGAGTGAAATTTAGATAGGCTTCCGCATAGTCGGCGTCTATCACTTCGTTTTTGACAGTCAAAACATTTACCTTCATCAATGAAGCTCGCTCATTAGTGGAGGTGATGAGCTTGGTTTGAGAGCCGACTTTGGTGAGCTCTTTGTTTGCATGATCTATCAAGTGATCCAGTCTCTCGAGTGCTCCTTGCATGCCGGTGTTTCTAGGATCGCCATTTTCTGAATTTGACCTGTAATATCCCTGTCTGACCGCCTCTATCATCTTGTCAAGATCGTCAAATATATTCACGCTTGGCTCGTCGATAGTTATCGCGTTGTTTTCCGAAAATGAAAACACAGAGCCCTTTCCTTGAGACGTAGCCGGGGTAGTTCCCGTGCTATCTCCGTAAAATTTATCGGAATTTGTCGTGCTGTCGTAAGCGGCTACTTGTATCGTAGAGACGGCATTTGTCTTATCTGTGAGCTCTATTTTGCCTTTTTCGTTCATATTTACCTCGACAGCGCCTTTGCTGAGACTGATAGCCGAGTTATAGTTGTCATATGTGTTTGCCGTCGGGATGTTGTCGCTTGCGGCCATACTGATGATGTCGTTTATCTGCCTAAAAGTTACGTCTTTAGTCGGCGTTTTAAACTGACCGTATTCGGTCGCATGCCAGATATCAAATGTCTGCGCAGCTATCGGAGTCCCCGCACTGGTAGTGCCACTAATGGTAAATTTAGCCGTCTGCGCTGGAGCTTCCTCGTGACCCAGATCGATATCTACTTTATACTTCGTCCCGTTTCTTGAAACGATCTCCATAGTTAGCTTGCGATCGTCGATATTGTATTTGCCTTGCTCTTTTGGATACAGCTTATCTGTGCCAGCCACTTCACTTAGTCTAGTCGAGTTAGTCGCGTATTCGCCGCTTTTTCTTACAACCTGGGAGATAGTGCCTGTTATTTTATTATCTTTTTTATCAAACCTTACTCTGTCAAAATCAAAAGAATTTACGGTATTACCGTCCTTATCCTTAAATTTGCTCTTTGTAAATTCCGTTATATGTACGGTTTTTGGATTAGCAGAGGCCATCGTCTCGAGGTCTGCTAGTGTATTTACGCCGTCTAAAGCGTTATTTGGAGCGATAGCGTTTTTATTAGCAGCGGTAGAAGTGGCTGCGACCATGTGAAAGTCGATGACTTGATTACCCTTTGTGAGATCTTTTATGTTAAATTGCCCGTCGTTATTTATGCTGACATCGACGACCTTTGTGGTCGCGGTATTGCCAAATTCTTGCCCGATCTTTTCCATCAGACTTTCTACGCTAGCACCTGCCGTCATCTTAAATTTACTAGTAAAGCTAGTGCCATCTGGCTTTTTACCCTGCATATAAAAGTAAGTATCAGGAAAGTTGATATTTGAGCTATCAAGAAAATCATAGTCCGGATTTATACTACCGGCGTATTTGCCTTGATTATCGACATTTTTCGAGTCGTTGGCGTAGTTTAGCCCTATCATATTTTTGATCTTGCTTTGAGCGGTCAGATATTTTGGATTTTCACTGACGTCAGTTTTTGTATTGTCCGTGAGGCTTACATTTGTGGTCAAAATTTTGTTGTAGTCATTATCTTTGCCCAAAAATAGATCGTGTCCCGGGATATTATAAGGTAGCTCTATTTGAGCGCCTGCGGATGTTTTCATATAGTCGCGGTTGCCTTGATATTTGCCATTACCATCTATCGGCTTTGTGTCTACCGCACTACCGGAAAATAAAAACTGCCCGTTTATAGAGGTGTTGGCGATATTTACGAGGTGATTTTTTATACCTTGTAGCTCATTTGCCAAGGCTTCGAGTGAGGTCTTGCTATGCACATCGCTAGCGGCCTGCACTACTTTGGTCTTAAAATTTTCGAGCTGCTTTTCAAATTCTTGCAAAGATTTATCGGTATTTTTTGAGAAATTTACGGATTTGCTCGTAGCCTCGACCACTTGAGAAAGCGTCTCCGCCTCGTAATCAAGCCTCATCGCATCATTATAAACACTTGCATTTTCGTAAGGGTTTTGTATCTTTAGTCCGCTTGACATCTGACGGTAGCTTTTATTTACGCCTGCCATGCTGTTTTGATAGTCGTGTAAAGTCTGACTGAATCGAAGCTGATTTGTTATTCTCATTTTAAATTCCTAAATTTTGATTATTTTTGACTAAGCAAAAATGATTCCGCTTTTTACAATATCGGAGAAAAGTAAAATTATTTTAGTTTTGCATTGCTATAAATAGATATTAAATTCTCCTAAATTTATAGCTATAATAACCACAATATATTTTTAAAAAGGACAAAAATGCTAACGATAAACGCAAAGCTGCCAACGCGAAATTTACGCGTCTCAAAGGCGCTACCCCAGCTCATACAAGGCTTCATATATCGCTATTTGCCAGCCGAGGAGCACGCAGGATACAGACACGAAAAAACGGGCAAAATTTTTAAGCGGATGAATTTTGATTTTTATTTGAGCGGGGCGGATCTGCGCGTTAGATTTACGTCTTACGAGCCTGAATTTGAAAAAGCGGTCGCACTTGGAGCGCTAAAAGACGGGTTAAATTTGGGCGAACTGTGCTTCTTGGATACTACGGTGGCGGTGAGCGAGCATAGGACGAATAGCGATGATGTGGTGCTGCAAGGCTGCGTGGCGTGCGCGGTGCAGGGGCTTTTAGGGCATAAAATTTATTTGCAGGCGCAGGATAGCAGGCATCTTGAAATGATGAAGTCTAACGCCTTGCAGCGCTTCGAGACGCTGACCGGGCGCGAATACGGCGGCGAATTCGAGCTAAATTTAAAGTGGCAAAATTTACAAAAGCCTTTTTATTTTTACTACGGCAATAACCAAACGCCCGTAATTGCTTGGCAGGCAAAATGGCACATGCAGGCTCGGCCCGAGCTAATAAATCTAATCCTGGACGCAGGCGTGGGAAGCGGATGTATGAACTACGGGGTTGGGTTTTTGGAGGTGGTGGAGTGATGGTTTGATAGCATTTAATGATATAGTACTAATTTCAAATCCTAAAAAGGAAAAAATATTGTGCTATCAAACATATTCTCTTTTGAATAGTAGTATGTTTTATATTAAGAGAATATTATCTGGAAAGTTTCATATTTAATAATATAATACTATAAGTTAAGGTTAAGTCTTTAGGTGCTAAAATTACTTTTAAATTTTTAA
Organism: Campylobacter curvus; assembly: GCF_013372125.1. Taxonomy (NCBI): domain Bacteria; kingdom Pseudomonadati; phylum Campylobacterota; class Epsilonproteobacteria; order Campylobacterales; family Campylobacteraceae; genus Campylobacter; species Campylobacter curvus. Next base: position 906,978 of record NZ_CP053826.1, read on the forward strand.
GGAATATGTAATGAATTTAGATTTTTCCTTGCCATGCGGTGATCCTTTTGTGGAAAACGGTAGGCTTGGACTTACAGAATTCGCCAAGAAAAATAAATTTAAATATGAGGATGAACTAAAAGCTAATTTGGAAAGAATTTTGAGATTATATACTCAAATTTGGACGCAAAGTAAGCTTTCTAGCTTTTGGCTTCATGGGGCAAATAAAAGACCTGCCAAAGAAACTTTAAAAAAGATTGATGAGGTCTTAAAAAATAAGCCCATAATAGGTTCACCCTGTGTATGTTGTGGTAAAAAAGAGGTGATTTCTACAGAAATTTCCTCAGGAGACAGAACTATTTTACCGCTTGGATTTTCTGCGCCGAATTCAAATTTTTCTTCATCTTTTCAAGAGGCTATGATATGCAAAAACTGCTTTATTTCGCTTTTAGCTTTACCTTTAAATACGGTTCAAGTGGATGGTAAATTACTTTTTATAAGATCATCTAACGAGATAAATGAATATTGGACACAGAAAAATATACGTGAGATAAATAAGATGTTTCTTCTGTCACCAAACGAATCATTGATAATATCAGAGATAAGATATATCGAGAATTTTATTTATATATTTTTGGAGGAGTTGGTGGAAAATATACCAAATGCCGTTCAAAACGATATATCTTTTTATCATTTTACTAATTTTGGAGCATCTCCTGATATTCAAATTTACCATATTTATACTGATCTTACATCTTTTATACAAGAAATTTCACCAAAATATTTAAAAGATCAAATAAGCGGTAATAAGAAGGTTTTAAATTTATGGAACGATATCGTAAGAAGTAGTTTTAAATTTTTAAAACTAGAAAACGATCAGCTATATTTGAATGATAAAAAAGAATTTAAAAATATAAGCTTTAATGAAGCGAAAAAACTTTGCAAAAACGTCTTAATATCTAAATTTATAAATGGCAAGGATATAAGACGGATATTAATAAGAAAATTTATAAGTGATATAAAGGATGAAGTAAATAAGGAAAATTTAAAAGATTTGGCACAAGCTTATAGAATTTTGATATTTAAATACTTAATAAAGGTAAAACATATGAACAAAGAAAGACTAGACTTTTTAAAAAAGGTCGCTGCTAAAATAGCAACTTTGCAAAATGCAAAGAAGCGCCTGAATGAGCTCGGAAGACAAAGGACTTTGAGCGAATTCAGAACGCTTTTGATACGTATTTTTAAGGATTACGCCAAAGAAAGTAACGATAAGTTGCTGTTTAGCGTAGATGATTTCGTATCAAAAATTCTACCTGCGGATAGCTACTTTGCCGAGACAAGAGATATATTATTTGTCGCTATTTTTGAACAGATGGCAAATAGCCTAACAGAAGATGAGATAGATGAAATGAAAATCATACAAGGAGAGGATAATGAGTGATATTCAAAACTATTTTATACATGGGCTGGTTTTGATAGATGTCGATGGCGTTAGACTAAATAATCTTGGCATAGATAATAGCGCCACCAACGAGAATAAAACTTTGACAAAGACTATAAGAAAAGGTAGGGAAATTTATCCTTTTGTTTCCGGTCAGGCTTGGAGATATTGGTGGAGAGAGGCTTGCTTTATACAAGGCTGGCAGTTAAGTCCTATCACAAATGTAAAAGGACAGCAGTATATAACAAAAGCCGATCCTTTCATGTATGCAGATGATGATTTATTCGGCTATATGAGTGCTCAAAAAGAAGAAATCGCAGAAGAAGATGGCGAAGAGTCCTCAAAAAAGAGTAAAAAACCAAAGACGAAAGATATAACGCTTACCAGGACAAGTCCGCTTAAAAATTCTATCCTGGTTGCCGTGAATACAACCAAACCGCTTGATGAATTTTGCTCTATGACCAGGCAGGACGATACACCTGCACTTTATAGTAGAGAAATTTATTCTACTACATTAAAAGGCATGTTTTCGTTAGACTTAGATCAGGCGGGAACTTTTGTATCTATGAATCGCTCCGGCTATCAAAATATATCAAAAGAGAGTTTTAAAGAGCAATTAAGTAACAATGCTAGAGTTATAAAGGATAAAAAATACGAAGGTGTTGAAAAAATCAGGCTTGACAATAAAACAAGAGCCAAGAGGATAAGCGAGCTCATATCTGCGCTTAAAATTTTAGATGGAGGTGCCGGTAGAACGACAAACTATGCAAGCGTAAGACCTGATTTTATAATACTTTGTGTATTAAAAGGCGGTAGCAATCCTTTTGGCGGTATTTTATTTGACGATAAGGGTAAAATAGAGTCTTTGGGAGAAATTTTACAAGACATCGCAAAAGACTATCAAGATTATATTTTAAGTGATATATACATAGGCAAGGATGCTTCATTTATGAAAAATGTAGATTTGGACTTAAAGGAGCTTTCAAATTTATCCGGAAAAATTAAATTTCATATCGGAAATGTAGGAGAAACAATAGATAAATTTGTATCTGAAAATATAGAAAAAATCATAAATCAAATGGAATAACAATGAGACTTTTTAGGGTTTTGTTATCATCTATCAGTGCTAGTTTTAGATATCCTAATATGATGATAAATAACCAATTAAGCATAAAATCAATGCCTTATAGCACCCTGCAAGGTCTTATAGCGGCGGCGTATGGCTCTTATGATTTTAAGGATTTATCATTTTCTTATATTTTTAGGTATGAGGCTATATTTAAAGATATCGAAACTATCTATAAATTTAAAAATGAAAATGGAAAAATAACCGCAAACAAGCCTACAAATTTATCAAAAACCAGAGAATTTTATTATCAAGGCGATATCTATCCTAGTAGTGATGCTTTTAAAAGAGAACAGCTTTTTAATTGCTATTTGACGCTTTATCTAGACGATGAAGAAGTGGCAAAAAGCTTTTTATCACCCGTGTATCAGCTGGTTTTTGGTAGAAGCAGCGATTTGGCTCGGGTCGTATCTGTTGATGAGATAACGGCAGTAAAAATAGACGAGATGAATTACTGCGGCACGGTAATTCCTTTGGATTTTAAAATTTCGGGCGAGCTTTATGCGATGGCTAAAAGTTTTGATTATTTATCGCTTCCACGAAAGCCTATTGATATGGATATTTTTACCATACTTGACGGACTTGGTAAATTTAAAATACATCCAAAAAATAAATTTGATATGTATTCTTTACAAAATTGGGACTTTAAAAAACCAAATGTCGTAGTAAAACAACCTGCCCTTATCGATGAAGAGTTACAAACGCCTATTTTAATGAGGAAATTTTGCTAGCTAAAACGGATGGTCAAAGCTTACAAGAACATAACGGTGCACTGCTTAGATATTTTGAAAGCTATAAAGACGCGCTTGTTATGCTTCCAACATTGTGCGGATTAAATAACTTTTGGGAGCTTTTAAAAATTGCTATTATTTTTCATGATTTAGGAAAGAGTGCAAAAGACTTTCAGAATTTGATGAAAAATTTAATAAAATCATATAATTTTAGGCACGAGTGGTTAAGCGGAAGTATTTTGCTTGATCTTGATATGCCAAAAGATGAAAAAGAGCTAGTGCTAAACGCTATTTTGTCTCATCATAAAAATTTTAAAGAGTTAAAAGATCGATACAAAAAGTGCCAAAGCACAAAAGAGATGATCGAAGACGGTGATGAGATCGATTTAAAAGAAAACAGAATTTTTGAGAAAGAGATAGATACGCTTGATTTTGCTTGGATAAAATTGTATTTGGAAAATTTCAAAATTTATATTAAAAATTTTACCAAAACCGATCCGCTAGCATTCGCAAAACCGCTGCCTAAAATTTTACAAAAATGGACTACGACGTCAAAGGATAGTATCGGTGAAAAAGAAAAATGGCAAAATATATTTTTGTCGGCGTCTTTGTCCATATGCGATCATAACGCCTCGGCAAATTTGGATAGAATTTTGATATTAAAAGAGTCAAATTTCGAGTTTTTAAATACTATTTTAAAGCCGTTTAAACACCAGCAAGACTCTTGGTCTTCACAAGATAATATTTTGCTCATAGCACCGACAGGACAAGGTAAAACCGAGTCTGCTCTTGGCTGGCTAAGAAATCAGCTAAAAAATAGGCAAGGCAGAGCGTTTTATCTGCTGCCTTTTACAGCTTCAATAAATGCGATGGTAAGGCGAGTATCGAAGAATTTTAAAGATGATGGATTAGTGGGGCTTTTACACGCAAAGGCAAAGTTTTTTATAGACGAATTTTACGAGAAAAAAGACGGACAAACATTTGCGGATATAGCCGATCTAAATAAAAAAGTCTATAAGCCGCTCAAAGTAGCCACTCCATATCAAATTTTAAAATGGGCGTTTGGTGTGAAAGGCTTTGAAAAAGGGCTGACCGAGCTTGCCGGAAGCTATTTGATAATCGATGAAATTCACGTTTATAACGACGAGCTTTATCAAAATATGTTATTTTTCTTAGAGTGGCTAATTAAAAAATTATGTGTAAAGATTTTCATTATGAGCGCAACTTTGCCTACGTTTATACAAAAACAGCTTGAAAGCGAGCTAAAAGTTAAAATCATAAAGCCCCAAATAGAGCTTTTACAAAATTTAAAAAGACATAGAATTTCTCTTATCGAAAGCAAAATGGAAGATAAAATTTTAGAATATATCAATGGTAAAAATTTGAAAATTCTGATCGTTTGCAACACCGTTTCAAAAGCGCAAGAAATTTATAATCTATTGGGATGTTACGATTCGAAAATCATGCTTCACAGTAGGTTTAACGCAGCCGATAGAGTAAGGATAGAAGATGAAATACTTACCAAACAGCCTAAAATTTTAATAGGAACACAAGCTATTGAAGTTAGTCTGAATATTGATTATGACGTTATATTTAGTGAAATTGCACCGCTTGATTCGCTTCTACAAAGATTTGGGCGGGTGTATAGAGGCAGAAGGATAAAGCCTGATCAAGAGCCAAATTGTTTCATTTTTACCGATATTGACCCTATTTTTAAGAAAATTTATACAAGACCAAATGTTTTGGAAAATACGCTAAACGAGCTAAGAAAACACAACGAAGAACAAATCGACGAGGAAAAAGTGCAAACGATGTTGGATAATGTTTATGAACCGATAAAAATCGATGAAAATGAGAAGATAATTTTTTTCAAAATGCTTGATGGGCTGTATCCATATAATGTCTATGAAGACAATGAAGAGCAGTTTGATAGCCAGTTCGATGGTGTAGAAGTGCTTCCTTGCGAACTAGAAAGTAAATTTGACGAATATATTTCCAAAGGACGATTTTTAGAAGCCGAAAAGCTTTTAGTGCCGATTTCTAAAACAAAATTTCACCAATATAAGAAGTATGGTTATATATCATCAAAGTTAAAAAAGGGATATGTTAAAATGGTGTGCTTAAAATATGACAACGAGCTCGGCCTGCTTGAAGCTGGCACCTGTTTTGATTAAGGATAAGATATGTTCAAAGAAGACCAAATCACCGGCACGCTCGTAAATTATTTCATGACCTGTAAGCGCGAAGCATGGCTATACGCTCATCATATCCACGCCGATCAGGACGATGAAAACGTGCTCATGGGCAAGGCGCTCGCCGATATAAAAGAAAAAGACTTGCAAGACTTCGCATTCTCAAATTTAAAATTTGACAAGCTATCAAAACAGCGCGGGCATTACTGCATAACTGAATATAAAAAGAGTCTAAAAAACGAGTTTGCGGGTAGGATGCAGCTACTTTTTTACATCTATATTTTAAAAACCGGGTTAAATTTAAAAGAGGTCAAAGGTAGGCTTATTAGCGGCAAAAAGGTGATCGCCGTGGATGATAGCGAGGAGAATTTTAACGTGCTTGAAGCGATTTTGCGCGAGATCACGGCTTTGGTAAATTTAGCCAAACCGCCTAAATTTACGCCTCAAAAGATCTGCAAAAACTGCGCTTACAACGGATACTGCGCGTAATGTATGCGATTTTATTTTACGACATCGCCGGCGCAGAGCAAAAAGAGAAAAACAACGCAAATCGTATCAGAAAAGCCGTGGAAAAATTTCTGCCGCGCGTGCAGTTTTCCGTTTTTGAGGGCGAGATCAGGGCGAGCGACTTTAAAAAGCTTACAAATTTACTGCAAAAAGAGTGCGTCCAGGAGCTTGACTCCATCGTCATTTACACGTTTAACTCGCTAAAATATTCCGAGCGCATCGTCATCGGACAGGACAAAAACGGCGCGCTGTTTAGTTAGGAGAGAGCATGCAAAAAAGCGACAGGACGCATTTTATATTAAACGGCGGGCGGCTTAGGCGGCAGGATAACAACATCTATTTTGATAAATTTGACGAGACGGGCGGCGTGAGGGCGAGTAAAATTTTACCGATCAACGCCATAGATGAAATTTACATCCTCGCCCACGTCGAGCTTGATACCTACACGCTCGCGTTTTTGGCGGATAACAACATACTTTTGCACGTTTTTAGCCCGTTTCAGAGCTTTCGGGGGAATTTTTACCCGAGCACTTCAAACTCGGTCAATAAAAGCGGCTTCGTGCTGCTATCTCAACTGCGGGCGTTTGACGACCCCGTAAAGCGCGTCTATATCGCTCGCGAGATTACCCGCGCGCACATGCTAAACGACGCGGCAAACTGCAAAAAGCACGGCGTGAAATTTGACCCTGCGCCACACATCGCAGCACTTGACGCTGCCGCAGACGTAGGACAGATAATGGCGGCGGAAGGGGCTTTTCAAAAGCTTTATTATGAAAAATGGAACGAAATCATCACCGATCAGCGAAGCTTTAAATTTACCGTCCGCTCCAAGCGCCCGCCCGCCGATAAGATAAATAGCTTCATCAGCTACATAAATATGCGCATCTACAATGTCTGCCTGAGCGAAATCTACAAGACCGAACTCGATCCGCGCATCGGCTTTTTGCACGAGCCAAACTACCGCGCGCTTAGCCTGCACCTCGATCTAGCCGAGATCTTTAAGCCGATTTTGGGCGATACGCTGATATTTGCGATGCTAAATAAAAAGGAGATCACGGCAAAGGACTTTCAAACGGACGCCGGACGGATAAAATTTAGCAATGACGCCATCCAAAAGATCGAGATGAAGATGATCTCGCGCCTAAGCGAAACGATCGCGCTAAACGGGCAAAACCTCACGTGGCGGCAGGTCATCAGACGCGAGGCGAATCAGCTCAAAAAATGTATCTGTGAGGATATGCCTTATGTGGGGTTTGTGTGGCGATGAGGTTTAGTCTTTTGGGATTAAATTTAAAGATTGACAGCTTTTTGAAGATAAGATATTGATGTTTTTCCTCATGTGAGCTTTGGCGGAGTGTGGAAGCTGGTTTTAGATATTGATATTTTTGGCTTTATTGCAACAAAGTATTGATTTTTAAATTTCAAAGCATAGGAATGCGAACATCATTCTAGCAAAAGCATTGCACGAGCCTATCGTTGTCGATTTTTCTGTTTTTACTTTATCTTACTCAAACGCTGTTCGCATTTTTCTCTTTTTAAGATGCTTCACACTACGCTCGCAACCGTACACGCAAGTAAAGTAAAAAGATTTCTTTTAAATGCCATTTGCATACGCGCCGCACTTTGAAGCGAGTATTAAGATTTGATTATAGCAGAGCATATTTTTTACAAAAAACCTGCTTGATTATCTTATGCACAGGCTTGAATGCTAGTTTAATGCTTTAATTATTAGGGCGTTTTATAACAAAGAGTTTGATAAAACGATAATAAAGCTTGTTCTAAGATTTTGATAATGCCCTATTTTCTAGGTTTTTGCTTGCTAAAAATTTTAAATTTTAACTATTTTTAAGATATAAAAATATAGACTTTTAATTTTAATGGCCCTGGAATTTGATATTTTGGTGCTGTTAAAATTTATTCCGTTGGAATTTGAAACCTAAAGATGAAGTTAGATCTATACTAAAAGAAGCAAAGTTAAAATTTATTCCGTTGGAATTTGAAACAATTCTTTGGCGGGATAATATGCAGGATCATAAAGTTAAAATTTATTCCGTTGGAATTTGAAACTACCCTGACAACTGCCGAAAACTTAAAACTGGCAGGTTAAAATTTATTCCGTTGGAATTTGAAACTCCTCAAGGTAGATTATGAATTCATCTACGCTGTTGGTTAAAATTTATTCCGTTGGAATTTGAAACTATGCACGCACATAGCCTTGAACTCTGACGCTACTTTGAGTTTCGAATTCCAACGGAATAAATTTTAACAAATAAGGATACGGGCACAGGTATGGGGCTTTATATCGCTAAAATTTTAGCGGTAGAAAAGCTTGGAGGGAGATTTATGCTTGAAAGTAGGGCGGATCCTACTAAATTTGCGATCTTTTTAAAGCCTGAAGTCGGGAGCGGACGATGTATAACAAAATAAAAGAAATTTTAAAAGATGTGAGGCTGCTTATAGTCGAGGATGATGACGAGCTAAGGGCGACTTTAAAGGACTCGGTAGAAAAATACGTAAAGCAAATTTTTGAGTACTCAAATGCCAAAGACGCGCTGGCGTGTTTTAAACAAAACGATATAAATTTGATCCTCTCTGACATCAATATGCCGCGTATGAGCGAGCCTCAATGCCATCACTCATCAGGCAGGACGATAAAAATGTGCCGATCATCTTTCTGACAGCTTACGATAGCGACGAGAACATGTTTGAGGCGATCGAGCTTGGCGGCTTTGGAGTGTTCAAAAAGTCGTTTGAAAAGCGCGAACTCGTGATGATGATGAGCTTTTGGGCGCATAAATTCAAAAGCGATTTTGCCAGCGTCGATCTAAAAAACGGTTTTAGCTTCAACGCCTTTTCAAGAGAGCTTTTTAAGGATGGCGTAAGTATCGCGCTAACAAAAAAAAGAGCAAAATTTACTCCATCTACTGCTAAAAAACAACGGCAAAACCGTGAGTTTTGAGATGATATAAAGCTACGTCTGGCAGGAAAGCTGTACCCCCGAGACGATACGAAGCTTTGTTTATAAACTGCGAAAAAAGATCTATCCTGAACCCACCAAAAACGCCCAAGGTATGTGGTATCGCTTAAATTTATCGCAAGAAAATCTAAGAACGGTGAATAAAATAACTTATGTTTAAAATTTTAGTGATAAAATTTCAGGCAAGTCAAACGGACAGCGAGCTTTGAAGCGGTCTTTGGGCTAAATGATTTTAAAATCAATCTTAAATTTAAGGAGTAAAAATGGATTTTAGATCTCAAAACGTCACCGACGCACCGGGCGATAATACGATCTTTATGGTGTGGAATTTCACGGCGGATAAAGACACCTGTAAAAGTAGCTTTGAGCGGCTTTGTGCTCTCGTGATAAATTTAAACAAGACTGCCAAAGTGAGATTTGGCGATGCGAACGTGAGCTGCGTTTTAGGCGTAGGACACGACGCGTGGAAGCTGCTTGATATGCCGACTCCGCTACCAAAGGAGCTTATAAATTTTAAGCCTGTCATCGGTGAAAAGCACACGGCGGTCTCGACAAAAGGCGACATCCATATCCACATCAGAGCCACTTGCACGAGTGCTTGCTTTGACATGGCGACGCACGTAAAAGACGTCCTAAGCGGCGTCGCGACGTGCGTAGAGGAGGTGCAGGGCTTTAGATACTGGGACGGCAGGGCGATCATCGGCTTTGTCGATGGCACGGAAAATCCGCAAGGCGAGGACAGAGACATCTACGCCAAAGTAGGCGATGAGGACGCGAAATTTAAGGGCGGTAGCTATCTTTTCGTGCAAAAATACATCCACCCGATGAGTGAGTGGAACAAGCTACCAGTAAGCGAGCAAGAAAAGATAATCGGACGCTACAAGCATAGTGACATCGAGATGAGCGAGAGTGAAAAGCCCTCAAATTCGCACTCGGCTGCGGCAAATGTGGGCGATGATAAAAAGGTCGTGCGAGACAATATGCCATTTATGGCGGGCGGCGAAGTGGGAACGTATTTCATCGCGTATGCACGCACATTTTCTACGCTTGAAATGATGCTTGAAAGTATGTTCATCGGCGAGCCAAAGGGCAACTACGATAGGTTGCTTGATTACAGCACGCCAAAGACTGGCACACTGTTTTTTGCTCCGACGTTTGATATGTTGGAGGCTTACAGCGCCGATTAAGACGGCTTGAAGCTTAAATTTGGGGTTAAATTTAGCCCCTACACTTTTTGGTAAAGGAGCGCGGGCGGACGGGTAAATTTACATTCAGCCAAATTTAAAAAATAGCGCTCCGCTCTTGATAAAATTCTTTAAACGAATACCTTAATGTGGATTTAAGGTAGCCATAATAGCTAAATTTAACCCTGGTCAGCTTAAATTTCCAGCCAAAAGCATTATATAATTTTAAAATTTCACTCTCGTAAAGGGCGACCGCTCGCCTAAAATATAAATTTAAAAAAATAATTTTACTTCCTAAGATAAAAAATTATACTTTCATCATACCTTTTTAGATAAAATTTTAAAAAACCAAATCATCTTTAAGGGAGAAAAATGAAAAAGTTAGTTTTATCCGCGCTCTTGGCGTGTTCGCTCTTTGGGGCAGATATGATGTATAGCGAGGGCGTGAAGGACGTCTATGCTGACGCGACTAGCACGAAGTCTATCGGCAGGCTACTGCCGACAAATGCCGTTAAAATTTTACAAACCAGTGGCGATAGAGTGAAGCTTGCTGTGCATGGCTATCAAAACCCGGCCGTGCCAAATGTCGTGTATTTTAGCGACTTTGCGCGCGTCATCGCAGTGGCATTTTCAAAGACGGCAACCCCCGAGATAAAGGTGCTTCAAAAGGGCAAGGACGGCAAATGGGACAAGGTCGAGACCATCGTTTATGCGAGCAAAGATGGCTTTACGAGCGATCTAAAAGGGCTTTTTAACAAAGGCGAAACGCTTTATAAAGAAAGCTGTGGTGTGTGCCACGGACTGCACGCTACGACGCATTACAACGCAAATCAATGGCCAAGCCTGCTAAAATCGATGGTAAATCGCACGGCGATCCCAAAAGAGGATCAATGGGTCGTCATAGAGTATCTGCAAAAGCATTCAAGCGATATCAATGTGGATAAAAAATAGTAAATTCAACGCAAATCCTAACCAAATTTGCCGCTAAAAGTTGCTTCTTAAAGAGAAGTCAGGAGTGCTTTTTAACCGCGAAGCACGTAAATTTTCAAAATAGGGAGATAAAATGAACGAGAAAAGACGAAATTTATTAAAAGGTGCGGCGCTGCTTGGCGCTATGCCTGTGGCTATGAAATTTAGCCCGTTTTCAGACCTAGTCGGACTAAGCGCAAGTGAGCTTGGCACGGGGCTCGTGAAAAATGGCGAGGTCGTCACCGCAGCTCACTGGGGCATGCTAAAAGTCACGGTCAAGGACGGCGTCATCGTAAAATCAGAGCCTTTACAAAAAACGAGCGAAATTTCAAATCCGCTGCAAAATTTCACCGCCGATATGGTCTATAAAAGCCGTATCAAATACCCGATGGTGCGAAAGAGCTACCTAGCTAACCCCGACAGCCCAAAACCAGAGCTACGAGGACGTGACGAGTGGGTCAGAGTGAGCTACGAGGATGCGATAAAGCTGGTCGCAAGAGAGCTAAAAAAGACACGCAAACAAAAGGGCAATCAAAGCGTATTTGCCGGTAGCTACGGCTGGAAGTCCAGCGGCAACGTGCATAACTCGCGAATTTTACTTCACCGCTTTATGAATCTAAGCGGCGGCTTCGTGGGCTCTCTTGGCGACTACTCCACGGGCGCTAGCCAGGTCATAATGCCCCACGTAGTCGGTAGTATCGAGGTCTATGAGCAGCAGACCAGCTGGCCTGTGGTGCTGGAAAACTCAAAAGTCGTCGTCATCTGGGGTGCAAACCCGATCTCCACGCTTCGTATCGCATGGACGAGCACCGACGAGCAAGGATTTAAGTATTTTGAAGAGCTTAAAAAATCAAACATCGAAGTCATCGTCATAGACCCGGTCAGGACGCAAACGGCGCAGTATTTTGACAAGGCTAGCTGGATCGCCCCGCGCCCAAATACCGACACGGCGATGATGCTAGGCATGTGCCACTATCTTTATACATCGGGCAAATACGATAAAAATTTCATCGAGACCTACACGAGCGGCTTTGATAAATTCGTGCCATATCTGCTGGGCGAAACGGACGGCACGCCTAAAAATTTGGAGTGGGCGAGTAAAATTTGCGACCTGCCAGCAAAGCTCATAAAGGAGCTTGCGGATAAATTTATGGATAATCGCACGATGCTGATGAGTGGCTGGGGCATGCAGCGCGCGCACCACGGCGAGCAAGCGCACTGGACGATGGTGACGCTAGCAGCCATGTTAGGGCAGATCGGGCTTCCTGGCGGGGGCTTTGGGCTTAGTTATCACTACTCAAACGGCGGCGCTCCGACGTGCAAAGGCGGTGTCATCGGCGGCATAAACAGCTCCAGCGTAGGGAATTTCGACGAGCAAGGAAATTTCATCGGCACGGCATTTGGCGAATTTGACAGCCACGGGCAGTTTATCGGTAAAGCCGCCAAAGGTGCGGCAGGCACGGGACAAAGCTGGCTACAAAAGGCAACAAAGTATGCCTTTCCTGTCGCTCGCATCGCGGATGCACTGCTAAATCCTGGCAAAGTGATAGACCATAATGGCAAAAAGATCACCTATCCTGACATCGACTTTATCTACTGGGTCGGCGGCAACCCGCTCGTGCATCATCAAGACATCAATACTCTCGTAAAAGCGTGGCGCAAACCGCGAACCATCGTCGTAAATGACCCGTATTGGACGCCGACAGCAAAGATGGCGGACATCGTTTTCCCGACAACGACGCAGTATGAACGAAACGACATCACGATGACGGGCGATTACTCGAATATGAATATCGTGCCGATGAAGCAAGTCGTGGCTAAATTTGCCGAAGCGAGGGATGATTATCAAATTTTCTCCGACCTTTGCAAGGCGTATGCAGACAAGCTGGTGCTCGCCTACACCGAGAACGGCAAAACGGAGTTTGACTGGATAAAGGAGTATTACGACGCGGCGTATGCGCAGGTGAGCTCTACGCCTGATCTGGTGACTGACATGAAGCCGTTTGAGGAATTTTGGGCGGAAAACAAGCCGGTAAATTTTGCCAGCACGCCAGAAAGCGACGCATGGGTGAGATTTGGCGAATTTAGAGAAGATCCGATCCTAAACGCTATCGGTACGCCATCAGGGCTGATTGAAATTTACTCCGAGACGATAGCGGCGATGAAATATGACGACTGCAAGGCACATCCGATGTGGTTTGAGCCGATCGAGTGGCTGGGCATGAAAAATAAACCGGCAGAGTTTCACATGCTAAGCCCTCATCCGACTGACCGCCTGCACTCGCAGCTAAGCAACACCGCTTTAAGGGATCGCTACGCCGTGGCAGATCGCGAGCCCGTGTGGATAAACACGAAAGATGCCAAGAAAAAGGGTATCAAAAATGGCGATCTCGTGCGTGTATATAACGCGCGCGGAGAGGTGCTGGCGGGCGCTGTGGTGAGCGATGATATAAAAGAGGGTGTCGTCAAGCTCGACGAGGGCGCGTGGTATGATCCTGACGCGAGCGGGCTTTGCAAAAACGGCTGCCCAAATGTCCTAACGATCGACATCCCGACCTCAAAGCTGGCAAACGGCAATATCTCTCACACGGCATTAGTAAATATCGAGAAATTTAAGGGTAAAGCTCCTGAGCTGACAGCTTTTAAAGATCCGAAATTTGCTTAAATTATGGGGCGGATCGCTCGGTCCGTCCTTTTTTAAATCTTAAAACCATAGCAAATCTTTATATTTAATAAAATTTAAATTTATTTTTATACGAGCACTTTTCAAGCACTATAATATTTTAAGATTTCAATATCTGCAATTACACAATCGTAAGGAGGAAAAATGAAATCAATGGCTTTTAAAGGCGCTTTGGCACTAATGATCTTTGCCTGTTTTTTATTTGGCAAAAATGAGGCTTATACCGATGTCGTAAAGTCACTTTACATAGATGAATCCTCGAGTAAGGTCATAGGTAGATTACTTCCCACTAATGCAGTAAGTATCGAATCTGTAAAAAATGACCGAGTAAAGCTCACTATCACAGGATATGTGAATCCAAGTGTAGCAAATGTGATTTACTTTAGCGATTCACAGCGCGTAATTGCCGCAGCTTTTTCAAAAACAGCAAATATCGAATTTAAAATTTTGCAAAAAGGAAAGAGTGGCAAATGGGATAAAGCGCAAGTTGTAGCTTATGCAAGTAAAGATAATTTTACTAATGAGCTAAAGCCTATGCTTGTAAAAGCGGAGCAAATTTATAATGAAAATTGTGGAATTTGCCATGTGCTTCCCGAGCCGTCGCACTCTAAAGCTAACCAATGGCCAGGTCTTTTACAATCCATGCTAAGCAGGACGGCGATCGAGAAAAATGACGAATGGCTTGTTATTCAGTATCTGCAAAAACATTCAGAAGATGTCAAACTAAAGGAGATCAAATGAATAGGCAAAGACGAAATATACTAAAGTATGGTGCGATCTTGGGAGCTATGCCCATCGCTAGTAAATTTAGTGCATTTTCAAATTTGATAGGTGCTCAGATGTCGGATATAGGCTCGGGCTTAGTTAGAAATGGGACCGTCTTGACCGCTACACATTGGGGAATGTTAAACGTTACAGTCAAAGATGGCATTATAGTAAAGTCCGAGCCATACCAAAAGGTAAGCGGAATTTATAATTCGCTTCAGTATTATACTGCAGATTCTGTTTATAAAACACGTATCAAGTATCCGATGGTACGAAAAAGCTATTTACAAAATCCAAATAGTCCAAAACCGGAGCTTCGCGGGCGCGATGAGTGGGTACGTGTTGAATACGAGGATGCGATAAAGCTAGTAGCTAGAGAGCTTAAAAAAACTAGAAAGGAACATGGAGACGAGAGTATATATGCAGGATCTCAAGGCTGGAAATCAAGTGGGAATTTTCATAGTTCTACTATTTTGTTGCATAGGTTTATGAATTTAACAGGTGGAGCTATCGTTACAATGGGAAACTATTCTACCGGAGCGGTAAGCTTTACGATGCCTCATGTAGTCGGTAGCATCGAGGTTTATGAACAACAGACCTCTTGGCCTGTCGTACTTGAAAATTCAAAAGTCGTGGTCATTTGGGGAGCAAATCCTATCTTAACATTAAAGATAGCTTGGACTACTACGGATGAACTTGGGTTTAAGTATTTTGAGGAGCTTAAAAGCAAAGATATAGAAGTGGTCGTGATAGATCCTATAAGGAGCGAAACAGTCAAATATTATGATAAATGTAAGCATATCGCCCCTCGTCCGAATACAGATGTAGCGATGATGCTCGGTATGGCCCATCATCTATATATCTCAGGAAAATATGATAAGGATTTCATAGAAACCTATACTTATGGTTTTGAGAAATTTTTACCGTATCTGCTGGGTAAAAGTGACGGCGTAGCTAAAACTCCAGAATGGGCGAGTAAAATTTGCCAGGTCAAACCCGAAGTGATAAGAGAGCTTGCGGATAAATTTATGGATAATCGCACGATGTTTATTTCTGGTTGGAGCATGCAAAGAGCGCATCACGGCGAGCAGCCTCACTGGATGCTAATAACTCTTGCTTCTATGATAGGTCAGATCGGACTACCTGGAGGAGGCTTTGGTCTTAGTTATCATTATGCAAACGGAGGAGTTCCTACGTGTAAAGGTGGTGTGATAACAGGTATAAGTAGAGGTAATATAGGAAATTTTGATGAAAATGGTAAATTTACGGGTACTCATAAATCTCCAGCTGTCCAAGCATGGATAGAAAAAACTAAAAAGTATAACTTTCCGGCTCCAAGGATAGCCGATGTTATGCTGCATCCTGGCAAAGTCATAGATCATAACGGCAAGAAAATAACATACCCTGATATCCAGTTTTTCTACTGGGCTGGCGGAAATCCTATGACTCACCACCAAGACCTAAATACTCTTACAAAGGCTATGCAAAAGCCCAGAACCGTAGTCGTAAATGAAATTTACTGGACGCCGACGGCAAAAATGGCTGACATTGTGTTTCCTATCACGACTTCTTTTGAGAGAAATGACATAGTCATGAGTGGCGAGTACTCAAATATGCACATAGTACCCATGAAGCAAGTCGTAGAAAAATTTGCAGAGGCAAAAGATGACTATCAGGTCTTTAGTGATCTTTGTAAAGCTTATGCTGACGGACTTTATGAGGTATATACTCAAAATGGTAAAACCGAGATGGATTGGATAAAAGAATTTTATGATGCCGCTTATGCTCAAGTCAAGGCCGTACCGGATCTATCCACCGACATGAAGCCTTTTGATGAATTTTGGGCGGAAAATAAGCCTGTTATTTTTGCTTCCACACCGGAGAGTGACACTTATGTAAGATACGGTAAATTTAGAGAAGATCCTATACTAAATGTACTTGGAACACCGTCTGGATTAATCGAAATTTACTCTGATGTCGTAGCTGGATTTGGCTATGATGACTGCTGGGGACATCCTGCATGGTTTGAGCCTGTTGAATGGCTAGGTATGAAAGATAAGCCGGCAGAATTTCATATGATCTCCTCTCATCCCGAGGATAGACTACATTCACAGCTTAATTATACGAGCTTGCGTGACCGTTATGCTATAAATAATAGAGAGCCTATCTGGATAAACAAAAACGTCGCAAAGCGCAAAGGTATAAAAGACGGTGATTTAGTAAGAGTCTTTAATAAACGAGGAGAGATAATAGCTGGAGCTATATTAACCGATGACTTTGGGGAAGATATAGTAAAGATAAACGAAGGCGCATGGTATGATCCAGATGAAAAAGGTTGCTGTAAGAACGGTTGTCCGAATGTCTTGACTATTGATATCCCATCTTCAAAACTAGCAAATGGAAATATCGCACACACGGCATTAGTAAATATCGAGAAATTTAAAGGCATTGCCCCTGAGCTAACGGCTTTTAAAGATCCGAAATTTGCTTAAATTATGGGGCGGATCGCTCGGTCCGTCCTTTTTGAAATTTCATAACAAGTGTAAAACCATCGTAAATTTGGCTTTCTGAAACTGAAACATAGATGTAAGACAAACTATAAATAAAATTTAAATTATTTTTAATATGAATTTAACTAAAATGCCGAAAATTTTACTCTTAAGGAACACGATGCTTAAAAAAGTTGCTAACAAAATAGCCCTTATAATCCTTGTTTTGCTGACGATTTCGTTTGCTATATTCGCTACGATAAGCTATGAAAATACGCAAAGCACCATACTGGAATTTTCAAAAACAGCCAAAGAGTCATCGACTCGCTCGGCGACGATTTTCATCAAAGAGTTTTTGGATACCAAGGTTTCGGCTGTTGAAAATTTCGCTAGATATATCGAGAGCAAGCCAGAGCTTATGCACGATAAAGAAAAGCTAAAAGGCGATCTTTTAGCCGCTGCAACAGCTGTAGATATGGCTGAATTTTACGTTGGCTTTGCGGATACAGGCGAAATTTATGATGCCATCATCAAAAAAGGACAGTTGCCAAATGTGGTAAATTTAACACCACAAAAAGATAACTTCGACGCTAGGACCAAGGGCTGGTATAAACAAGCCGTAGAAAAGGGCGGGCTCATCTTCACTCCGCCATACGTAGCTCAGTCAAGCGGCAAATGGAGTCTCACGATAACTACGCCGATAAAAATAAACGGACAGATAGTGGGCGTAGTCTCTGGCGATATGTATCTTGACGACATCAGTTCAAATATCGCGCAGATAAAAGAGTCTGCGACCAGTGCGATAAACATAACCGACATAGACTCAAAACTCTTGGTGTATCATCCAAATCAAGACTACATAATGGCAAAAGAGCCAAAACTGCAAGCTGCGATCGATACGTTTATAAAAGAGTATAAGCAAAACGGCGGTAAGGCGTATTTTTATGAGCTAGGAGATGACCAAAAGCTTGGTGCATGCGAAATTTACCCTACTGCAAACTGGCTCGTATGCTCCGGAAATTCACTAAATGACTACACGCCCGTGCTAAATAAAGTCCTTTTGAGCCAGTCGGTCCTATCAGTCATTTTCATCGTTTTGATCGTTGCAATCTTGATATTTGTAGTCAGCCGATTCCTTAAGCCGCTTGGCTTTATCTCAAATGCGCTTAACTTTTTCTTTAAATATCTAAATTTTGAGATAAAAGAGCCTGTAAAAGCCGATGTCACGACAAAAGATGAATTTGGCGTTATGGCCGAGCTCATCAACGAAAATATCGCTAAGATCGAATCTGCAAAGACCGCTGAAAATAACTTCATAAAAGAGGCAAATCGCTTTGTAGATAAGATAAAATCAGGTGACTTTATGGCAAGTCTTGATGCAAACACGCCAAACCCGGCGCTAAATCAATTAAAAGATACGTTTAAAGAGCTTCAAGTTGCCCTTAAAGAAAATATCGCCAAAAATAATGTCGAACTGCTAAAACTGCTTGAAAGCTTTAAAAATCAAGACTTTACAAAAAGGATCGACGACAATGGCACTCTAGCTGTGGGTATAAATTCTCTCGGCGAGCAAATTTCAAATATGCTCAAATCCAGCCTGGATCAAGCTCATAGTCTCGAAGAAAAAGCCCAAATCCTAGCCGACTCTATGAAAGAGCTCACAAACGGAGCAAATTCTCAAGCAAGCTCACTTCAAGAAAGTGCAGCAGCAGTAGAGCAGATGTCAAGCTCGATGAGTGCAATAAGCCAAAAAACACAAGATGTCATAAGACAATCTGAAGAGATAAAAAACATCATAGTGATCATTAGAGACATAGCAGATCAAACAAACCTTCTAGCACTAAATGCTGCAATAGAAGCAGCACGCGCAGGAGAGCACGGTAGAGGCTTTGCCGTTGTAGCAGACGAGGTGAGAAAACTAGCTGAAAGAACACAAAAATCACTTGGTGAGATAGAGGCTAATACAAATGTCTTAGCTCAAAGTATAAACGAGATGAGTGAATCTATAAGAGAGCAAGCAGAAGGCATAAATATGATAAATCAATCAGTTGCTCAAATAGATAACCTAACTCGTCAAAACGTGACTGTTGCAAACAGGACTAACGAAGTGACATCTGAAGTAGATGATATGGCTAAATCCATAGCTCAGGATGTAAGGAAGAAGAAATTTTAAATTTATAGGGGTGAGCGACTCGCTCTTATTTTGTAAATCTGGCTTGAGGGCTTTGTCTTCAAGCCAGATCTCCACGCTCTTTAACTTCTAAAATATATGATCTTTCACTCATAAAATTTAGCCAAGTTATATATATCAATTGATAAAATCAACTTTATTTTTATTACAGCTTTTATCGATATGCCCTAAAAATCGCAAGCTAAAGAGTAATATTTCATTATAATTTTTAAATAAATTAAAGATTACTTTAATATTATCGAGTTACAATAACGCCCAAATAATACGTAAATTTATAGTAAAGGAGCTTTTATGAGATCCATAACCAACAAAATAGCACTCATGCTATTGATTGCGTTGTTTATCGCGTTTGCAGCCATATCGGCTGCTAGTTACTACACGGCTGAGAGTAAAGTCGTTGATCTTGTTGTCCAAAATCAAGATCAAATTTTAAAAGATGTTAAGGCGGTCACGGATACCTTTTTTGAGGAGTATACCGATGCGTCAAAGAGGTTTGCAAAAAAGATAGAGAATACTCCTAACGACGAGCAAAGCCTTTTGGCCGAGATCAAATTTCAAAAGGGACAAACCAGTTATTTGGTAGGAGATCTTTATTTTGGTAGAGATAGTGACGGCTATTTTTTCCAATCAGACGGCACAAGTTTAAAGCCTGATGTCGATAACTTCGATCCTAGAAAGCGCTCTTGGTATATCGCTGCTAAAGAAAAGGGCGGCGCCATATACAGTGAGCCTTACATAGAGGCGGTCAATAAAAAGCTAGTCATGAGCTTTGCCGCACCGGTTTATAAAGACGGTAAATTTGCAGGAGTATCGGCTATCGATCTAAAGATAGAAGATCTTAGCAAGAAAATTCTTGATATGGGTAAAACTAAATATAGCTATGTTTATATCATGCATAAAAATGGTGTGGTTTTGATACATAGTAACCCTGAAATAATAGGCAAAGTTGTTGACTTTAGTAAAACGGTTTCAACAAAGTTTAAAGATGGTGATTTTGATGAAAATGGCTTGATTTCTTACGTAAATCCTCAAGGTAAGAACGTAATGGCTAGAACTTTACCGATAAATGATGAGGGCTGGTTGGTCGTAGCGGCAATGGGAACGGATACCTTTTCTAGCAATACTCTCCCCCTCCTAAAAACCCAAATAGCCCTTGCCGTTATCTTCATCATCGCTCTTTCGGTATTTGTCTATTTCTTACTCAAAAAATCACTAAGTCCTATAAAGACCATACAAGAAAAGCTAAACGAAGTGTTCGCCTTCATCACTCATGAAGCAAAAGCTCCCGAGAAACTAGAGATAAACACTAATGATGAATTTGCTCAAATGAGTGGCAGCATCAATCAAAATATAGATAAAGTGATAGCTGGCATCAAAAAAGACAGCACCATGATAGATGAGCTAAACAATGTAGCAAACATGATGATAAGAGGAAATTTAGGAGCTAAAATTTCATCTGATCCAAATAACCCTGCATTGATGGAGCTAAAAAACCTACTAAATACTTTCTTTGCTTCCATATCTGAAAACCTAAAGAGCATAGTAAGCGTATTAAGCTCATATACCAAAAACGACTTCACTGCTAAAGTAGAGCTCAAAGACGGTATAGAAAGCGATATCAAAGATATGATAATGGGCGTCAAGTCTATGGGTGAAGTAGTATGCGAGATGCTAAAAGGAAATTTAGCTGAAGCTCAGTCTCTTGAAGAAAAGGCAAATGTATTAGCTCAGTCTATGAAAGAGCTGACAGATGGAGCGAACATACAAGCAAATTCACTTCAAGAAAGTGCAGCTGCAGTAGAGCAGATGTCTAGCTCAATGAACGCCATAAGCCAAAAAGCTCAAGATGTCACAAGACAATCCGAAGAGATTAAAAACATCATAGTGATAATTAGAGACATAGCAGATCAAACAAATCTTCTAGCACTAAATGCCGCAATAGAAGCAGCCAGGGCGGGAGAGCATGGTAGAGGCTTTGCAGTAGTTGCCGATGAAGTAAGAAAACTAGCAGAGAGGACTCAAAAGAGCTTAGGAGAGATAGAAGCTAATGCAAATGTCTTGGCTCAAAGCATAAACGAGATGAGTGAATCTATAAGAGAGCAAGCAGAAGGCATAAATATGATAAATCAATCTGTTTCTCAAATAGATAACCTAACTCACAAGAACATACAAATCATAGGCAAGACAAACGAAGTGACATCTGAGGTAGATGATATGGCTAAGCTCATAGTCACTGATGTGAGGAAGAAGAAATTTTAAGGATTGCTCCTTACTCAAATGCTGATCGCATCCTCCATATTCTCGCAAGCAAATTGCAGGAAAAATGCGAACAGCGTTTGAGTAGTGTAACGAAGCAAAATTCCCTTAAAATTTTGCTTGTATCTGTGCCGAGTCGCTTCCAGAGTAAATTTGGCGTTTAAAATAGGCGCAAAATAAATGATAAGGCTATGAGATGCGTAAGAAGCTCAAATATAAAGCAAGCTGCCTAGCCTTATCATATTTGAGCCGCATTTTATGGCCAGTCTAAAGTCCGAGCTCATGCCCATAGAGCAGATCTGCGCTCCGTGCGCTCTTAAATTTTCAAAGATTTTATAGCTTAGCTCGAAGCTTTTTTGCACTTCGCGCTCGTCGTCGCTATGTGCGCCGATACTCATCACGCCTTTTAAATTTATATTTTTGCATTGCTCTTTGATACGCATATAAATTTCGCTTGCATTTTCGTAGCTTACGCCTTGTTTGCTATCTTCGTTTGCAGAGTTTATCTGTAAAAGCGTATCGAGCGTGAAATTTAGGCGTTTATTTACTTCGCTCGCTCGCTCGAAGCTATCGCAGCTTTGCCACAGGGCAGGGCGTAGCGAGAGAAGCTGGTTGATTTTGTTGTTTTGAAGCCTGCCTATCATATGCCATTTTATATCCGTAAATTCGCCAAGTTCGCTGCATTTTTTAGCCAGCTCTTGGACTCTGTTTTCGCCAAATACCCTCTGACCCTGCGCATAAAGCGCTTTGACCTCGGTGCTTGAGACATTTTTGCTTACGGCTACTAGCGTCACGTTTTCGTTTAAGGAGTTTATCTCGTCCATTAAATTTTGTAAATTTATCACTGTGCGCCTCCGCTTAGTCTTATTATGTCGTTGTATGTGGCTAGTAGCATCAGAGTAAATAGCAAAGCCCAGCCGCAATACGTCAAAGCGATGTAAATTTTCTCATTTACCTCACGGCGAAAGATGAGTTCGTAGAGGTTAAAAAGTATATGTCCGCCGTCAAGTGCCGGTATCGGAAAGAGATTTAAAACGCCTAAATTTACCGATATGAGCGCTACGATGACAAGAAGCACCGAGAGACTGATCTGTGCGGCTTTTGACGTCACATCGGCGATCTGAACGATACCGCCGACCTCTTTTAACGGCACCGAGCCGTTTATGAGCTTTTCAAAGCTGATGAAGATAAGCTTTGAGGCGTCGATCGTTTCGTTTAGCGCGTAGCTAAGCGAGCTAAGACCGGTGTGATAAACGCGCACCGTTTCGCCGTTTGGAGAGATACCAATCAGCGGTTTGGAGACGCTTTCTTTGAAAAGATTTCTGGTTTCGCCGATCTTTGGAGTGAGGTTTATGTCGATGATCTTACCGTTTCGCTCGACTTTGATGTTCGTTTTTTGCAGTTTTACTTGCTTGCTGATGTCGTCCCATTCGTGTATCACGACGTCATTTATTTTTAAAATTTTATCGTTTATGACAAGCCCCGCCTCTTTTGCGGCGGAATTTTCAGCTATATGCCCGATTATGGGAGCTAGCTTCTCTACTCCGATAAAGCCAAGCACCATGTAAAGCAAAAATGCCAAAATAAAGTTAAAAAATGGACCTGCCAGCAGTATGTATATCCTGCCGAGCGGCTTTAGCGTGTTGTAGCTATCTGCGTCGTAGTTTTTGGCTTTTGGATCGGTATCGTCCTGACCTTTTAGCTGCACGTATCCGCCAAGTGGTATGGCGCTGATGGCATACTCGGTCGCTCCGACTTTTTTTGTGTAAATTTTATCTCCAAAGCCGATACTAAAGGTATTTACAGCCACGCCTAGCGAACGAGCGGCCAGAAAATGCCCCAGCTCATGGAAAAATACCAAAAAGCTGATCGCAAAGACGGTTATCAAAAAATAAAACGAATAAGCCCAAAGCCCAAGCCCAAGTAAAGCCAGCGTAAAAATGAGAGCTTTCAAAATTTAGCCTTTTGCCTGCTTTTTGATGTAGGCGCGGATGTATTCAAGGCCTGAATATAGCGTCAAAAACGTCGCTATCCAAAGCAAAATTTCAGCTCCCCACCACTGCATTACTAGCCAGCCGATAGCTATCATTTGAAAGACCGTTTTTACCTTGCCGACCATCGAAGCGGCGACATTTAGCCCTTCGCTGGCGATCACTACGCGAAAGCCAGTGATGAAAAACTCCCTGATCAAAATGAGATAAACCGCCCAAGCGTTGGCGCGTCCCATCATCATAAGCCCCAAAAATGCCGCCAAGATAAGCATCTTATCAGCGAGCGGATCCAGGATCGCTCCGAGCTTCGTTTTTTGATCCCAAGTCCTAGCGATATAACCGTCAAAAAAGTCCGTAACGCTTGCGACGACAAAGACTAGTCCCGCAAAATAGTTTATCCAGCTGATATGCACACTCGGAAATTGACTCGGAGCGTTTATCAGCAGATAAAACATCAAAGGCGCTAGTAAAATTCTAAAAAAGGCTAGGGCGTTAGGTAAATTTAGGCTCATTTAAATGTCGTTCCACCGTCTATTATAAATGTATGTCCGGTCACCCAGCTCGCTTTTGACGAGCAAAGGAAAAGACATGCGCCTGCAAGGTCGGTAGGCTGTCCCATGCGATTTAGCGGGCTTAGCTCGGCTGTTTTGTCGCGCACCTCCTCGTAGTTTGTAAAGGCTCGTAGCGCATCAGTTTCGATCGGCCCGCCACTAACGACATTCACGCGGATATTTTTCTCGCCAAGCTCGGTCGCGGCGTATCTTGCCATCGCTTCGACCGCAGCCTTGGCAGTGCCGTGTCCGGCGTAGTTTTCTATATAGACTAAATTCCCCGTAGAGCTAAGGCTGATGATGCTTCCGCCGCCCGTTTTTTCCATACGTTTGGTGGCCTCCTGAGCGCCCACGACAAAGGCATTCACGGTCGCGGTAAAGATATTGTTGATGCCTCTAGGTTTTAGCTTCATAAATTTGGTGTATCCACCGGCGACCGCACGTCCTGAAATGATAGCGTTTGAGATGAAAAAATCGACGCGGTCAAAGTCCTCGTCGATCTTTAAAAAAAGCTCCTTGTAAGTCTCCGGCTCAAGGATATTTAGTGCGTAGGCGCGGGCTTTTATCTTAAATTTAGCCTCGAGCTCCTTAGCTTCGTTTTTTGCCAGTTCTTCGTTCGAGTTGTAGGTGAAAGCGATGTTTGCGCCGGCATTTGCAAATTCCTCCACGATGGCTCGTCCGATGCCACGTGTGCCGCCACTTATGACTAGCGTTTTTCCCAAAAATTCGTTTTTATCCATCAAAATCCCTTTATTTCGTAGTTTTTCATAGTTTGCTCTATCTTTTTGAAATTTTCGCTACTAGGCTCGCAAAGCGGTAAGCGATATTCTAAATTTCCGATCAGACCGGCTATATACATCGCCGCTTTTATCGGGATCGGATTGCTCTCGCAAAATAAAATTTTATTGATATTATAAAGCTTATCGTTTATCGCTTTTGCTTTTGTGTATTCCTCATCAAGCGCTAGATGAGTGAGCTCGCAGATGTAATCAGGCAGTAAATTTGCGGTGACCGAGATGACGCCCTTGCCGCCGTTTGAGAGGATGGGGTAGTTTATCGCGTCTTCACCGCTGATGACTACTAAATTCGGCTCGTGTGCGAGCAGATCGACACATCTGTCGATGCTTCCGGTGGCTTCTTTTATACCAAAGATATTTTTACACTCTTTAAATAGCCTAAAAACGGTGCTTGGCAAGATATCCACGCCCACGCGACCCGGGACGTTGTATAAAAGCACAGGTATATCGATACTTTCGGCGATCGCTTTGTAGTGCTGATAAAGTCCTTCTTGGGTAGGCTTATTGTAGTATGGTGCAACCGATAAAATTCCGTCCGCTCCGTGACTTTGGGCGAATTTTGCAAAGTCTATGGCTTCATGCGTAGCGTTACTTCCGGCGCCTGCGAGCACCTTTACGTTTGTGTCTTTGCAGGCATTTACTGCTATTTCTATGCAAATTTTATGTTCATTATGTGTCAATGTCGCACTTTCGCCGGTTGTGCCTACGGGCACGACCACATCTATGCCGTTTTTTATCTGTCTTTTTATCAGTTTTTCAAACGTTTCTTCGTCCAGCTTGCCGTTTTTAAAAGGCGTAATGAGCGCTGTCATCGCGCCTTGAAGTATATTTTTCATCTCTACTCCTTTCTTAAGATCACCGTGGTGGAATTTTTAGCTTCGAAGTATTTTTTAGCCGTATTTTGTATGAGCTTTGCGCTGATGTTATCGATATTTTTTTCAAATTCATAAAGCGGCTCGATGCTTCCTCTGGCAAGGTAGCTACCATATAAATTCGCAACTCTGGTAGCGCTACTAAAAGAGTAGATGAAGTCGCTTTTGATCAGATTTTTGACCTTTAAGACGTCGTCTTTATGGATGCTTTTTCGTTTTAGATCGTCGATTATCTTTAAAATTTCAGTTTCGACTTTTTCCGCTTCGACGCCTGGGTTGCAAACGGCTAGGAAAATGAATAAATTTTCATCGATGCTTGGCATGTTGTAGGCGTAAATTTGATTTACAAGCTGCATCTCGTCTATCAAAACCCGCTGCAATACCGAGCTCTTGCCGCTGCTTAAATACTCGCTAAGAGCGTTTAGTCCTATTTGATCGCTGTGATCAAACGGCGGGATCTTGTAGGCTATCGCGATCATTTGCGTTTGGCTCTCTTTATGCACTATCACGCGTTTGGCGCCGTCTTGTGTGGGCTCTGCGCAGTGAAGTTTTGGCAGATCGCGAGTGTTTTTTATATGCTCGAATTTCGCCTTTGCAAGCTGCAAGGCCTCTTTTTTGCCTATATCACCGCTGATCATCAAGATCGCGTTTTTTGGCTGATAGTATGTCGCGTGAAATTCTCTGATATCCTCGATGCTCCAGTTTTCGATATCTTTTATGAAACCTATCGGCGTCCAGTGGTAAGGATGATAGATGAAAGCGTGGTTGAAGAGGCGAAAATACAAATATCCCATCGGGTTATTGTCTGTCCTCCATCTGCGCTCCTCGTGTACGACCTCGCGCTCAGGCTGAAATTCTTTATCTTTGAGGCTTAAATTCTGCATTATCTCCGCGTAAAGCTTGAGCGATTTTTCTAAATTTTGGCTAGATGACTTGATGAAGTAGTGAGTGTAGTCAAAGCCCGTACTCGCGTTATCCATACCGCCAAAGCCCTTTACGATGCGGTCAAATTCACCCGCTTTTAAATTTTTAGTGGATTTGAAATTTAGATGCTCCAGCATGTGCGCTATGCCGCTTTTACCCATCGTTTCGTTACGTGAGCCGACCTTGTAAAAGATATCGGTGCTTATAACCTTTGAGCCTAGATTGACCGGTATGTGGTAGATCTCCAGCCCGTTTTTTAGCTTTAGTTTATTAAATTTTATCAATTTTTCGCCTTTACTTTTTGATATCAGCACCGATGGCTTGGCTTATGTTGCTAAAGCCGTCGCGCTCCATGAGATTTAAAATTTCAGCATTTATATCGTGGCAAATTTTTGGTCCTTTGTAGATGAACGAGGTGAAAATTTGCACTAGATTCGCGCCCATTTTAATACGCTCATATGCCTCCTGGCCACTATCTATGCCGCCACAAGCTATCAAGATCGTCTTGCCAAAAAGCTCATGCGCGACTGCTTTAAATATCTCTTTTGATCTTTGAGCGATGACCTTGCCGCTTAACCCGCCAAAATCCTTTAAATTCGTAGAATTTGAAAGCGAATAATCAACGCTCGTGTTTGAGATGATGATACCGCTAGAGCCACTTTCTACGGCGCATTTGCAGATATCTACCGCTTTTTCGTGAGCTAGATCGGGTGAAATTTTAAAGATGATAGGCTTTTTCGTGAGCGGTTTTATGCGAGAGAATAGCTCTTTTATGAAGCTTTCTTCTTGTAGATCGCGCAGGTTTGGGGTGTTTGGCGAGGAGACGTTTATGACGAAGCTATCGCAGATCTCGCTAAATTCTCGCACCAAAATTTCATAATCATCGATCGCGTTTTCATTTGGTGTGATCTTGTTTTTGCCGATATTTGCCCAAAGTGGTAAGACGAAAGGATAGCTTTTTTTCACTCTTTGCTTGATAGCCTCGCAGCCTTCGTTGTTAAAGCCCATTGCATTTTGGATACTTTGCTCGTCGATGAGTCTAAAAAGGCGCGGTTTGTCGTTGCCGGCTTGCGGCTTTGGCGTGAATGTGCCAAATTCCAAATATCCAAATCCAAGCGCGCAAAGAGCGGGCAGCATGGTGGCGTTTTTATCAAATCCACCGCCGATGCCAACGGGGTTGTTGTAGATAGAGCCTAGTAAATTTTGCTGAAGCCTCGCATCGTTTATCACGCATTTGCTGGCGACGAGGCTTAGGCTGCCGGGGAAAATTTTATTAGACCAGATCATTGCGAGTTCGGCTATTTTGTGTGCTGTTTCGGGATCGAATTTGAAGAAAATAGACTTTAAAGTATCGTAATCAACGCTCATTTTGCCTTCTTTTAAATGTCTGAATTTTTGCCAATTTTATCAAAAATCGCCTTAAACCAAGGCTTTGCCTTTAAGCTTTGCATAAATTTCACATTCGTTTTCAAGCTCGCTGTCTTTACCAAAGCCTACTATCCTGCCGCCGTCTAAAACCGCGATCTTGTCGGCATTTTGGACGGTGCTTAGGCGGTGAGCTATGACGAAGATTATCTTTTCGTGATGAAGATTGTTTATCGCGTTTGTTATCTCTTTTTCGCTCTCGTTATCAAGTGCGCTGGTAGCTTCGTCAAATATCAAAATTTGCGGGTTCGAGTAAAGTGCGCGCGCGATGGCTATGCGCTGACGCTGACCGCCGGAGAGGTTCGTGCCAAATTCATTCAGCACCGCGTTTATCCCGTTTTCAAGCGCACTTACGAAGTCATAAGCATTGGCTAGCTTTAGGGCTTTGATGACCGCTTCTTCGCTAAATTCTCTGCCGTAAGCGACATTTTTAGCGACCGTGTCGTTAAAGATGTATACGCGCTGCGTCACCAGCCCGATATTTTGGCGCAGAGAGTGAATTTTTATATCTTTTAAATCGGTATCGTTTATCAAAATTTTGCCGCCGCTTGTATCGTAAAATCTCATCAATAAATTCATAAGCGAGGTCTTGCCTCCGCCGCTTGAGCCTACAAGAGCGATGAGCTCGGACTTTTTAGCCTCGAAATTTACGCCTTTTAGCACCTCTTTTTCGTCGTAGCTTAGCCTCACGTCTTCAAATTTTATCAAGCTTATGTCGTTTGAAATTTCCTTTTGGCCGTCTTTTATTTCAGGTACGGCGTCTATGAGCTCAAACGTCCTCTCGCTCGCAGCCGCCACATCTTGCATTTTGTTGTAGATATTGACTATGCGTTTTAGCGGCGTATAGATCATGAAAAGTGCCGCGATAAACGAGAAAAACTCGCCTACGTCCATGTATCCGTCGATCACGTCGCTACCGCCGATGATGATGACTGCTGCGACGCCGATAGAGCCTATCGTCTCCATAAGCGGACTGACCAGCTGTTCGACCTTGGTGCTTTTTAAATTCAGCTTGAAAAATTTATTGTTTTCGTCGGTAAAGCGCTCATGCTCGTAATTTTGGGCGTTATTTGCCTTGATGATCTCGATATTTGTGAAAATTTCACTTAGCGCCGAGGTGATGTCCGAGGTCTTTTCTTGCGATGCGGTGGAGATCTTTTTCATCTTTTTGGCTAGTCGCGAGATCGGATAAAGCGCGGCAGGTAGGACGATGATAGCGAAAAATGCAAGTTTGGGGCTTTGATAGATGACAACACCAAGAAGTCCCACGATGGTAAGCGACTCGCGGATAAATTCCGGTACCATGGTGGATACTATCGCGCGGATACGATCGATATCGTTTGTCGTGCGGCTTATCAGCTCGCCGGTGCGGTAGGTGTTGAAAAATTTCATATCAAGGCCGAGTAAATTTTGGAGCATCTTTTCGCGAAAGCGGCGGATTACATCCTGACCGATGTAGGCGGTATAGTAGGCTTGTAAAAATGTGCCTAAATTCTTAGCGACATAGACTATCACGATGCCAAGGGGCAGCAGATAAAGCCATGTTTTTTCTTTTTCGATGAAAATTTCATTTAGCACGGGCTTTACCATATATGCAGTCGCCGCCGTGCCTCCGCTAGCTAGCAACATCCCCACGAATGCGATCACGAAATAGGGGATGTAGTCCCGAAAATACGGGGCGAAACGCCTCAAAATATCTCTTAGTTTCAGCTCTTTTTTACTCATTCGTATCCCAAATTTTAAATTTTCTCCCACATCGTGCCTTGGGCGGTGTCCATTATGGCGATATCCATCGCATTGAGTTTTTCCCTTATCTCATCGGCCTTGCTGAAATTTCTCTCTTTTTTAGCCTGCGCTCGCTCATCTAAAAGAGCCTTGATCTTAGCCTTTTCATCGTCGCTGACGCCAAACTGAAAATACTCGAAGCCATCCATCGCACCCACACCAAAAACGCGCGTGATAAATTCTAAATTTGCCGCTATCTGCGCCTTTAGAGCCTTATTTTTGGGGTCCAGATCCAGTCCGTCGTTTGCGCTTTTTACAAACTCATCTACGCTGGCAAGCGCCTTTGATGTATTTAGATCATCGCTCAAGGCTTCAAGCACGCTTGCTTTGAAATTTGGCTCACAGGTGCCGGCACTAATGCCAAGTACACGCTTTTTGAGGCGATAAATTTTATCCAGACGCTTCTTTGCGGCAAAGAGATCTTCTTGCGAGTAGTTAAAATGCGCTCTATAATGAGATGCGATCAGATAAAATCTCAAAGCCTCGCCCGGGACGCTTTTAAGCGCGTCTTTGACAAAAAAGCTGTTGCCAAGGCTTTTACTCATTTTTTCGTTATTTACCTTTATGAAGCCGTTGTGCATCCAGTATTTGGCGAGCTTTTTATGCTCGGCACATCTGCATTGAGCCGCTTCGTTTTCGTGGTGAGGAAAGAGTAGGTCGATGCCGCCTGCGTGTATGTCTATCTCGTATTCGCCGTCGTTTGAGAGGTATTGTTTTATCATCGCTACGCACTCGCTGTGCCAGCCGGGTCTGCCTCTGCCAAACGGGCTTTCGTACCATTTGTCGTCAAATTTCCAAAGTACGAAGTCCTTTTCGTCGCGCTTTTCATCATTACTTTGCACGCGCGCGATGAGATCGGTGTTATTATCCTTGCCGCTTAGGCTAAAATACTGCGCGTCCTTGCCGGTATCAAAGTAGATCCCGTCTTTTAGCTCGTATGCCACGCCTTTATCAATGAGCTTTTGGATGTAGTTTATTATCGCCTCAAGGCACTGCGTAGCCTTTGGCTTGATGTCTGGTTGCATGACGTTTAGCGCGCTCATGTCAGCCTCGTAGCTTGCGATGTAGCGCTGCGTGATCTCCTCTAGGCTTTTGCCCGTCTCACTCATCTTTTTTAAAATTTTATCGTCGATGTCGGTGTAGTTTCGCACG
The DNA here is from genome assembly GCF_013372125.1 of Campylobacter curvus. Taxonomy (NCBI): domain Bacteria; kingdom Pseudomonadati; phylum Campylobacterota; class Epsilonproteobacteria; order Campylobacterales; family Campylobacteraceae; genus Campylobacter; species Campylobacter curvus. Next base: position 937,968 of record NZ_CP053826.1, read on the forward strand.
AATTTCACTTCGTAGCCAAGCTCTATCAAGACGCGTCTTAGCAGATCAAAGCTCACGGCTGATTTGGCATGTCCTAAATGCGCGTCGTCATATACGGTCGGGCCGCACAGATAGATACTCGCCTTGCCGCTTTTTATAGGCTCGAAAGCCATCTTTTGTTTTTTGACGCTATCAAAGATTTGCATTAAAAATTTCCTTTAAATATACTAGCAAAGCGCCAAAAAGCGCCAATGCAAAAAATATCATCGCTAAAATTTTAGGCTCAATTATACCTAAAAATTTCCTCCAGCCAAACGCTCGGATATATAAAACAAGCTGCAGAAAGCCGCCCAGCGAGCTAGCTAGAGCAAGACCTGCCGCACCAAATGGCCGCATCAAAATGACCGCTAATATCAAATTTACGATTAAACAGATCACTGAAATTTTGGCTGCCAGCTTTTGCTGCATCCTAGCATACAGCCAAAGTGAAAAAATTTTAGCCAGACCAAATGGCGTGAGGCCGATGAGATAGGCGCTTAGCACATTTGCGCATTGGATAGTGTCGCTCCTGCTAAAATTTCCTCTTTCAAACAAAAGCCAGATGATGAAATGAGACAGCACGATGCCGCAAATGCTCGCAAACATCAGTGCCGTAAGCAGCAGATAAAAGCTCTTTTTTGTCCAAAAAAGCGCATTTTGCTCATCGCCCAGCTTTAAAAGCTTTGTGATCTTTGGAAATAGCGCCTGAGAGAGCGCGATAGCAAAAATGGCAAGCGGTAGCTGGAAAATGCGGTTTGCGTAAAACAAATAGCTGATGCTCCCGCTAGCTAGAAAGCTCGCCAGCCACGTATCCATGAAAGCGCTGATCTGCATCGCCGACGAGCCCAAAAGTCCGTGATAGAAGTTGCCAAAAAAGCCTTTCGCACTCGTGCGTTTGCCTTTTATGAAACCTTTGATGCCGCCCCAGAAAATTTTATCTATCCCGTTAAATTTCATCGCGATGATGTGAGCAAGCACCTGCAAGAGCCCCCCTGCCACGACGCCAAAGCTAAGATAAAAGGCGACCGTTCTTTCGTCCTTGCCGCGAGCTAGGAGCAAAGCGGCGATCATGGCTAAATTTAAAAGCGCAGTCGAAAACGCCGTAGTCGCGAAATGCCCGCGATACTGCAAAAGCGAGCCCATGAACGTGACGCAATAAACCAGCGCCAAATAGTAAAAATTTATCCTCACTAAAGGCGCTGCCTGCGCGATATTTTCGTCACTTAGACCGCTTGCGATGATTTTTACGAATTCGCTTGTGAAAAGATTGACCGCGAGGGTCAAAACGCCGATGAAAAGCAGGAATTTTAAGAAAATTTCGGCGCTGAATACGGCTTTTTTATTCGTCTTGGCAAAATTTGGCAAAAAGGCCTGCGTGAAAGCGCCTTCGCCAAATATCCTGCGAAAGAGATTTGGGATCTTAAAAGCGATGAAAAATATGTCGCTAAATATCCCCGCTCCTAGTATCGAGGCGGTCAAAAGATCGCGTAAAAGCCCTAAAACACGCGAGGTCATGATACCGACCGAGTTTGAGAAAAAGCCTTTTATAAACATTAAACCTACCTAAATTTAAAACACGACATCTTAACAAAAAAAGCTTTAAATCCTCATTCATCACCCACCAAAATATACCCGCTCTCGCTGATGTTTTTAAATTTCACGCCAAGCTCGCGTTTTAGGCGCAGGATCACGTTTTGTATCGCACCCTTGCTCGCACGCTCGCCCTCATAGACGAATTCCTCGATCATCTCGTAGGTGACGAGCTTGTTTAGGTTGTAGGCAAATAGCCAGAAAATTTTATTTTGCAAAAACGACAGATAGACCTCCTCGCCGTTTTTATAGATTTTTTCTTTCGTCAAATTTACGCTCACCGCCTCGCTTAGCCGCACCAGCCGCTCGTCCTTTTCATACGTGAGCGTGACTAGCATCGCGCGCAGGTCTTTGATGTCGATGGGCTTTTTAGAAACAGCGTCGCGCCTTGTTCGAGGCTTTTTATTAGATTTGTGTCCGTGTCGTAGGATGTAAAGACGATAAATTTTTGCTGCGGTTTTAGCCGCGCGATCTCTTTCATCATCTCAAAGCCGTTCATCACGGGCATGTGGATGTCCGTTAGCACCACGTCCGCACCAGTCCTCTTAAACCGCTCCACCCCTGCCAGTCCGTCCGCCACACCGACCACCTCGCCGCAGTAGGGCTTCAAGCCGCCTACAATGAGCCCGCGCGCCATCTCGTCGTCCTCGGCGACTAAAACCGAAATCTTTTTAAGCGTTTCATAAGCGTCCATTTTTGTCCTTTAAATTTTTATTTTTGGTGCGGCGCTTGACTGTTCTATCCGCGAAGTCAAAGTAGCGAAGCGGCAAAATTGCCATCCGATTTTCAGGGAAGCTGCAAAGCTGACCGCGAAAATCGTGATGCATTCTTTTGCAAGCGAGCTACTTTTGCGTAGCGCATATAAAATTATGATAGTGCCACGCTAAATAAGATTTGACTTCGCTTGAACGGGCAAATTTAAAAAATCAACACGTTTTGAAGCAGTTAAATTTGACTTCGCTTGCTGTCTGCTTATTTTATTATCCGTTAGTCCGCCCTCAAATCCACATCAAAACTAAGCTCGAACGTCGTCGGGTTCGCCGCGCTTAGCAGCTTGATGTCGCCGTTTATCTTCTCGTTTGCGAGCTTCTTGCCAAAGTAAAGCCCGATGCCGCTGCCTTGCTTTTTGGTTGTCTTTGGCTCGGTCAAAATTTTATCCTTCAGCGCCTCACTCACGCCACCGCCAAAGTCGCTCACCGTGATGTGGCACTTTTGCGCGTCCGCGCTCACGCTAAGCCTGATCTCGCGCCTGCTTAGGTCATCTTTAAATTTTTCCACCACCGCGTCCTTTGCGTTATGGATCAAAATCAGCAAAATTTGCTGGATGATGTTTTCGATCTGGCGGGCTTTGACAAACCCCTTAGCCTCTAAATTTACCCGCACGTTTGCGCGGCTAAGCTCGGTGTGCATGAGCGTTAGCAGGTTTTTCACGCTTTGGGCGACGTCAAATTCCTCGATATTTTCGCTCGTTTTGTAAAAATTTCTAAAAATTTCGATCGTGTTTGAGAGTAGCTGCACCGACTTTTGCCCGCTTTGTAGCATCAAGCGCAAATTTTCATTATCAAGCTTGCCGTCTTTTTGTAGCATCAGTAGCGTGGAGATCATCAAATTTAGCGAATTTACAGGCTGAATGAATTGATGATTTATCCCGCTGATTAGCTCGCCCGCCTCGCTCATTTTCACCTTGTGCGTGAGCAAAATCTCATACTCATCTTGCAGCTTTTTGATCCTCGCATACATGAAGTTATGCAGGAAATTTGCCGTCAGTGCGAGTATGAGAAAGGCAAACAGCAGCACGAGCGCGTTTTTTAGCACCGCGCGGTTTAGCTCGGCTAGCTCTTTTTCGTTGTCCGTGCCAGCCCCGATGAACCAGTTTAGCGTGGGAATCTCGGCGACTGAGATGAAATTTGAGCCGATATTTAGGCTCGTGATGTCCTCGTCGGTCAAAAACAGCTCCCTAAATTTACGCTCGATCTTTTCTTTTAGTGCCGTGTCCTTCATCGGTGAGAGCACCTCGCCGCCGTGCGTGACCAGAAACGAATACGAATTTGGCGGTAGCTTGAAGTTGCTGATATTTTTAAAGATGCCAGCAGTCTTGACCACACCGCAAAATGCCGCGGCAAATTTGCCATCTTTATGCACGGGCACGCAGAAATTTAACGTCCCTTCGTTTAGCACCCTGTGCCTTTGCATGAAATTTACCGTCGGCGCATCCGTATTTTTGGTCTCTGCATACCATACGAGGCTTGTTCGATCCTCTTTTTCATCGCTTGGTTTTAAGATGTGTTTGCCATTTACAAATATCTCGCTGTTTTCTCTTAGCAGCTGGACGATGTCGAATTCTCTGGCATTTTGCTTAAAGAGCACGATGAAATTTTTGATCTTCTCATCGTCGCTGACGACGCCCGCATTTTCCATAAATTTTGCCGCGCGCACGAGAGAGTTTATCCGCTCGTCTAGCCAAATTTGAAAATTATCCACGATATTTTCGCTCGTTGCGACCTTATTTTTGTTCGCTAGCTCGGTGATCCTCACCTTTGCGCCCACGTAGATGTTTGCTCCAAGCGCGACTAGAAAAAGGCTTGAAATGATGATGATAAGGTAAATTTTAAAGTTATGCTCTTTTAGGGCTTTCATAAATTTCAATTTCGCAATGTCTTATTTGCTTCGCAAGACGCCGAACATATAGCACGATTTTTTGCTTCGTTACACTCGCAACTGCGAGCAGACCGCAGTTAGCCTTACGGCTTCCTTGTTCGTAGCGCGAAGTAAAAAATCGGCGGCGATAGCGTCGCTTCATAAGACATTGCTTCAAAATATTAATTAACGTAACTAAGAGTATATCAAAATCGGTCTAAATTTAGACCGATTTTTGCGCTTTTAGAGTTAAAATTTTGCATACGAGTATCGCTGCAAGTATTACAAAACACACACCAAAGCCAATCAGCGTACAGTCCGCCATAGACATAAATTTTGATGACGGGATCAGATACCAGCCGTCTTGATAGAGATCGACGAGGTATTTTTGCGCGCCGCTTAGCGTGACGCCATCGGGCACGATCGGGCTGTCGTAGCCGCAGTCTCCCGTGGGTAAAAACCAATCCGGCGCCCACTTTTCAAGCGGGATACCAAAGGGATAATGCGGCTCGGTCGAGCAGCCCTGCACACCAAATGGATCGTCTCCATGCACTGCGGCGTGGATCTTAGCGAGCTTTACGCTATACATTATGCCCTGCACCGCGCCCCAAAACGCAAAAATATAACCCACCGCGGCGAGGGCTAAATTTTTGGGATCAATGATAGCGATCACGCCGCCAAGTGCCATACACAAAAAGGCAAAACGTATATAGACGCACTGCTCACAAGGTGGCATATAGGCGTAGTTTTGAAAGAGCGAGTGCGCCAGCACCACGAGCCCCACGCTCACAAATATCAAAAGCGCCCACGTGTAGCGATTGTCTTGGAATTTAGCGATTTTTTGGACCAAATTCATCGCCGCGCCTTATTTTTTGAGCAGTTCTTCAATCAGCGCCGCCATGCCGTCTATCGAGCTGATGGATTTTGTATAGATGAGATATTTGCCATTTACCACAAATGCCGGCACGCCTTGAATTTTCGCCACCTCGTAGGCTGCGTCCCATTTACTAAGAAGCTCTTTTACTTTTGGATTTTCTAGCTCTTTTTGATAATCCGCCTCGCTCACGCCCGCTGCTTCGAGCCCTGTTTTAAGAAACGCAGCCTCGTCTTTACCGTCGTTCCAGCGCTCTTTTTTATCGTGATAGGCTTTGTAGTAGGCAAATTTTGCTTTTTTAAAGAGAGAATTTTCGTCAAACAAGCTCACGCCCTTCGCTTCGTCCATCGTGATGAGCACGGCAAATACCTTGCTCGCAGCCTCGCCGTAATCGCCCTTTGTTTTCAAATGAAACGGCACGTATTTTAGCCCCTGCACCTTCTGCACAACCTTTGGCGTGACGGTTTTGTCGTATTTGTAACAAAACGGGCAAGCGTAGCTAAATACTTTAACGAGCGTGTTTTGCGGCACGTCAAGCGGCTTTTCTAGCTTTACGTAGTCCTCGCCTTCGGTAAATGCACTCGCGCTAACCCCCGCAAACATCGCGACTGCAAGTAGCCCCTTGGCCGCTTTGTTGAAAAATGAATTCATGGAAAACTCCTTGTTTTAAATTTGATTTGGTGTAATTTTACACTGCGCAGCTTTTGCAAAAATAACGCTAGACTGAAATTTAGATAAATTTGCATGAAATTTAAGGAAATTTTCTAAAATTTCAAATTATTTTCCAAATTTCAATATTTTTTAATGTTTCTGTGATTTTTGCGTTAGAAATATTACTTAAAATAGCACTAATAAAATTTTTTAAGACGAATTTAAAAATAAAACAATCTAAAATTTATCCAAAAGGAGAAACCATGAAAAATATGCTTTCATCAGTTGCCCTATCAGTGGCTTTGCTAGGCGGTTTTGCTACTGCCGCACTTGCGATCGGCGGGCCTAGTGGGGCGCGTATCGACTACGCCGTGCAAGGGCAGATCGGCGAAGTGGTCGTAAATCCCTACGACATCGCGCCTCTTACGGCTGTCATCAAAAACGGCGGCTACACGCTAAGCAACGCCAAAGTCACCGTCGTACCAAAGCCTGGCGGTCAAACGATCAGCTACAAGCTCGCCGACAAGCACCTTCGTACGCACGGCGGGATACCGATATTTGGCATGTATCCGGACTATCAAAACACTATCGAGGTCGAATACGACAAGACCTACAAGGGCGAAACCAAGCACGTAAAAGAGAGCTATAAAATTTACGCCCCGGCGATATATCTGGAAAGCACCGGCATGCCAAATCAAAAACATGCGCTGTTTGATAAAATCGAAGTCGTGAAGGCTCCGAGCGCGAAATTTGCCAACCGACTCTACTACGTAAATAACTTCGTAAATAAAACGGGCAAAGGCACCAAGGTCGTGTGGAACAACCCAGCAGGCGGCGCGATCGAGTGGAACTATAGCCCGAACAACTTCATCCTAGACACCAAAGGCGAGGTGCGCTGGTATATGGAGGCGAGTAAAATTTACGACCTCAAGCAGCCTTTTTCCGCGGGCGTCATGATGGGCTTTAAACAAAACGACGACGGAGCGATGACGTGGGGATATGGCCAAAGATACGCCAAATACGACATAATGGGCCGCGAAATCTTTAACCGCGAGCTTCCTGCTGGCTACAACGACTTCTCGCACTCGATGGACGTAGCGCAAAACGGACACTATTTCCTCCGCGCGGCAAACGCCAACTATAAACGCGCCGACGGCAAAAACGTCCGCACGGTCCGCGACGTCATCGTCGAGGTCGATCGCGACGGCAACGTCGTGGATGATTTTAGGCTGTATGAAATCTTAGATCCGTACCGCGACATCGTGCTAAAAACTCTCGATCAGGGTGCGGTGTGCCTAAATATCGACGCTAGCAAAGCAGGCCACACCGCTAGCTCGGACGAGCTAGCCGCGATGGATTTGAGCGAAAAATGGGGCGACATCGTTGGCTCTGGTCCCGGACGCAACTGGGCGCACGTAAATAGCGTGGACTATGATCCAAGCGACGATAGCATCATCATCTCCAGCCGCCACCAAGACGCCGTCATCAAGATCGGCCGCGACAAACAGGTCAAATGGATAATGGGCGCGCACAAGGGCTGGAAGGACGAATTTAAAGGCTTTCTGCTCCAGCCTGTAGATAAAGACGGCAAAAAGATCGTCTGCGAGGACGAGTACTCAAAGTGCCCGGGATATGAGAGCGAAAAGGGCGGATTTGACTGGCAGTGGACGCAGCATACGGCATTTAGAATCGACAGCAAGTCTAAAAAAGGCGTCGTCTATCTAACGGTCTTTGATAACGGCGACACCCGCGGCATGGAGCAGCCTGCGATGGCGGGCATGAAATACTCCCGCGCGGTCGTCTATAAAATCGACGAAAAAGCTAAAACCGTCGAGCAAGTCTGGGAATACGGCAAACAGCGCGGCAGCGAGTGGTACAGCTCGGTTACATCGCTCGCGCAGTATCAAGACGATCTTGATAGCGTGATGGTTTACTCAGCGGTTGCCGGCATGCAGTTTGACATCGCCAAAGGTCGTCCGGTCGGCGTGCCTAGCCCTCACATCAACGAGTTTGAATGGGGCGCAAAAGAGCCGGCGATCGAGATAAAAATGACCAACGCGATGGGCTATCAGGCATTTCCGTTTAGCCTAGAAAAGGCGTTTGAGAAGTAAATTTACGCAAAATTTCAGGGCGAATTTGCCCTGAAATTTATAAATTTAGGCTCGTTTTCATCCTTTGCGAGCCTAAAATTCTAAAATTTCTAATTATTTTTCAAATTCCAATATTTTTTAATATTTCCGTGATTTTTATGTTAGCTGGTTTGGTTAAAATTGCATTAATTAAATTTTTAAGGAGGATCAAATGAAAAAAAGAGTTGATTTCTTTTGCAGTTGCTTCGACATTGTGCGCGGCTTTGACTCCGGCTTTGGCAGCAGACGGCTCAAGCGGCCCCGCTACCTATCCGGGTGTGGGTAAAATCGGCGCGGTGGTGATGAATCCTTACAAGATAGCTCCGCTGACCGCCGTCATCAAAAGCGCAGGCTACGCGCTCACGGACATCAAAGTGAGCGTCAAAGCCAAAAAGGGCGGCGTGGATATCAGCTACGACGTATCGGATAAAAGCGCCTTGCAGCACGGAGGAATCCCGATCTGGGGGCTGTATCCGGACTACGTGAACGAGGTCGCGGTAAGCTACAAACGTAACGGCGAAGCTGTGAGCGAAACGTATAAAATTTACGCCCCAGCCGTTGTGGTGTATGGCTCAGGGACAAATCAAACACAGGCACTTCCTACAGCTGTGGTGACTAAGGATAATCCGAAATTTCATAAAAATTTATACCTGATGAACCACCTAAGCTCGACTCTGCCAAACGCAGCTTAGGTGACGTGGAACAATCCCGTTGGCGGCGCGCTCGAGTGGGACTATGAAAGCTATGTTTGGATAGTCGATGGCAAGGGCGACGTCAGATGGTATCTAAAAACAGACGAATTTAGAGATACCAACAATATCATGAAAAAGGGCAATATGATGGGCTTTGATCAGACCAAGGACGGCGACATCGTCTGGGGTCAGAGTCAGACCTATAATCGCTTTGATCTCATGGGTCGCAAAATTTTCCAACGCGAGCTGCCAAAAAGCTACATCGACTTCTCTCATCATATGGAAGAGACCGCCAAGGGCACGTTTTTGATGCGCGTAGCCTCTAATGATTATAAACGCAAAGATGGCAAAAACGTCCGCACCGTGCGTGACGTGATCATCGAGCTTGACAAAGACGGAAACGTGCTTGACGAGTGGAAGATAATGGAAATTCTAGATCCCTATCGAGCGACGAACCTGCTCGTGCTCGATCAAGGCGCAGTCTGCTTAAACGTCGATGCGAGCAAAGCGGGGCAAACAGCCAGCAAAGAAGAGCTGGAAGATGACAAAGCTCCTTGGGGCGATGTCACCGGAGTGGGCGCAGGACGCAACTGGGCGCATATAAATTCCGCCAACTACGATCCAGCCGACGATAGTATCATCATCTCGATCCGCCACCAAAGCGCAGTCGTCAAAATCGGACGCGACAAAAAGGTCAAATGGATATTATCTTCGCCTGAGGGCTGGAACAAAGAGCTATCCGCCAAGCTATTAAAACCGATAGATGCAAACGGTAAAAAAATAGACTGCGGCGAGAGCGGCTCGAAATGCCCGGGATACACGAGCGAGAAGGGCGGGTTTGACTACACTTGGACGCAGCACACGGCATTTAAAGTAAATGAAAAAAGCAAGGGCGATAAAATCCATGTGAGCGTCTTTGACAACGGCGACACGCGCGGTATGGAGCAGCCCGCACTGCCGAATATGAAATACTCCCGCGCCGTCGAATACCTCATAGATGAGAAAAATATGACCGTGCAGCAAGTCTGGGAATACGGCAAGGAGCGCGGCTTTGAGTGGTACAGCCCGATAACTTCGGTAGTGGAGTATCAGCCATCACGCGACACGATGTTCGTGTATTCCGCGACTGCGGGAATGGGCGATGTAAAGGCGTTTAGAAGTGGCGAGGCGAAGCTCACGCCGTTTTTAGAGGAGATAAAATACGGCACGAAAGAGGTCGAATTCGAGATGAAATTTATAAACTAGAACACGATCGGCTACCGCTCGCTACCAATCGATCTGCAAAAGGCGTTTAAAAAGTAAAATTTCGGGGTCATTTGCCCCGAAATTTTTAAATCCATCATACCTTTCTATACCAAGCATAACCGAAATTTAATAAAATTTTAGAGATAATACCGACTACTTTAATGATTTGGACTAGAATTTGAGTGAGATAACGCAGGAACAAGAAAATTTTTTATCGCCCGTTCAGGTAGAGACACCGACCCCTTATGCCAAGCTAAAGGAGCTTAGTAAACAAAGTCAGATCCCTATAGAATTCATCGACTTTCATATAAAAAATATACTCACAACCTACACGAACGAGCAAAATTCAGACCCCGTCTTGGTTGGGCAGGGCGATCTGAGGATATTTGACGATAACGATTTCTTCCTTGATCCTACGCTGGCGATCGAGCAAAAATACGAAGTAGAATTTTTCGACACGAGGGTAAATAACGCGCCAAAGCTGCCAAAGATCAGCATAGGCGTAAATCCTCTGATAACAAAGATCGTGGCGACGATCCACAAGTCAGACGAGTGCGTTTATGAGACGAACTACGAGCAAAAGCTCTTTGAATACATCGCCAAGCAACTCATAAAGGCGCAAATTTTGATCGGCATAAGAGTAGGCAGGAGCAAAGAGGAGCTGACCAAGATCGCCTCCGTTTTGCGCGTGATGGATCAGATAGATCAAGACTACACGATAAATTTTGCAAGCGGGGTAAATCCTATAAAAGCCATCGATGCAAAGACCATCTACTACTACAAAAACAAGCTTGACAGCCTGAAAAAAGACGACAAGATAGACTACTCAAATCGCGGATTTTTATTTGGCGTGGCTGCAGGCGAAGTGATAATGGAGCAAAAAAGGTCGCACGCAGGACGTGATGGACGTGATCTAAGAGGTAAATTTATAAAGACTCCGGAGCCTAAAGAAGACGGCGCTACGGATATCAGTGTGACTGAGAACATTGAACGTAAAGAGGACGTCGAGGGTGTTAAATTTATCGCTAAAAAAGCGGGCTATGTCGTAGAAGACAAGGGGACGTTTGACATAGAGGAGCGCCTCGAGATAAACGAGGTAAATTTCAAAACCACAGGCTCTATCCAGGCTGGAGTCGATACGAACGTGACCTTGGTCGTAAAAGAGACCGATCTCATAAAAGACGCGATAGGCACGGGCGTCATAGTAGAGGCCGACGATGTGCAGGTAAAGGGTAACATCGGCGCAAACGCTATCATAAAAGCAAACGAGGTCACTATCGGCGGACAGACGCATCAAAAGGCCAAAATTTACGCCAAAAACGCGAACATCGTCACGCATATAGGCTATGTAGAAGCCGAAAACGTCGAGATAGACAGACTAGAAGGCGGTAGCGTCCTTGCTAAAAAGGTCAAAGTTAAAAGCGTCGTAGGCGGCTCGATAACGGCTCAAAGCATACAAATAGAAACGCTTGGTTCAAACTGCACCATCACGGCGGCTCACCTCATCGATATAAAATACCTACGCGGCACCGGCAATCGCTTCATAATCGACGCCAGCAAGATGAAAGAGCGAAGCGACGAGACGGACGAACAGCTTGATAAGATAGAAGAGATCAAACGAGAGCTAAGCCAGATGCCAAAAAGACTGGAAGCCAAAAAAACGGTCATAGACGAAAACAAAGGCTCGATATACACCATAAAAGCCAAGGTCGAGGAGCTTTCGCGTGCTAAAGTGATCCCGCCGGTGACCTTCATGAAAAAGCTAAAAGAATATCAAGAGCTGGTAAACGACTACAATGCGCTTTTAAAAGAATTTAGAAGTAAAAAAGAGCAGGTGGCCGATCTTAGGGCGGAGCTTGAGATGATGCAAAACGGGATATTTTCTGCAAAGGTCATAAATCGCGGCAACTGGATAGAGCTAAACGAGATACGATTCGTCCTGGTCGATCCGCCGCAAAATATCACGTATTCGACCAAACAAAACGAAACGGCGCGCGTCATCAGCCTGGAAAAGGTAGAAAATTTCGACGGCAAGGTCGAGTATAAGGTCAAAAAGTCAAATCAGCTTGAAGACTTTGAAAATACAAGCTTTTAAATTTCACAAAGGATATCGATGATAAGGGCTATCGAGGGCATAATAACGAAAAAAGAGCCGGCATTTGTGGTCTTAAAGACGGCAGGAGGCGTAAGCTACGGGCTTTTCATATCGCTTTTTTGCTCGGCTAAACTAAACAAAGGCGAAAAAACGGAGCTAAATACCACGCAGATCATACGCGAGGACGCAAATTTACTCTACGGCTTTTTAGACACGAATGAACAAAAGATGTTTGAGATGCTCATAAAGCTAAACGGCATAGGCGCATCTACGGCGATGGCGATATGCTCGAGTCTGAGCCCAAACGCCTTTTCAAATGCCGTCATAAACGGCGATGCAGATACCTTTAAAAGCGTGCCCGGCATCGGAGTAAAGACCGCGCGCAGGATAATAGCTGAGCTAAGCGACGCCAAGCTAATCAGCGACGAGAGCGTGCCGGGGTATCAAAACGAGGCGCTCTTGGCGCTTGAGGCACTTGGCTTTAAACGTGAGAAAATCGTTAAAATTTTGCCTGATTTAAAGAGCACAAGCACGAGCGAGCTTGTAAAAGAAGCGCTTAAAAAATTAGCATAAGAGGAAAATTTATGAGGTTAGGTGTAGTTTTTGGAGCTAAGAGCTTTGAACACGAGATAAGTATAGTAAGCGCGATCGTGCTTAAAAACGTCCTAAAGCAGGAGCTAAGCTTTGTTTTTTGTGACAAGGAGCGTAAATTTTACCTGATCGAGCCTACCGATATGAGGGCGAATTTTTTCAGCTCGGGCAAATATAAAAAATGCAAAAAGCTGTTTTTGATGGCGGGCGGATTTTATACACATTCGCTTTTTGGCGTGAAGCGCCTGGAGGTAGATGTTTATATAAATTTGATACACGGCATGGACGGTGAGGACGGTAAATTCGCTTCGTTGTTCGATTTTTACGGGATCAGCTATATCGGGCCGCGCCTTGAGGCTAGCGTGATGAGCTACAACAAGGAGCTGACTAAATTTTTAGCGCAAAAAGTAGGGGTGAAAACGCTTGATTACGAGATGATAACATATGAAGAACTGCCTAAATTTGCACTGCCTATCATACTAAAGCCGGCTCGTCTTGGTAGCTCCATAGGCGTTAGCGTCGTAAAAGACGAGAGCGAATTCGAATACGCCAGAGACGTTGCCTTCGAGTTTGACAAAGAGGTGCTGGTAGAGCCCTTTATAGAGGGCGTCAAGGAGTATAATCTAGCCGGTTGCGTGATAGACGGCAAGATGAGATTTTCTATCGTCGAAGAGCCAAAAAAGAAGGAATTCCTCGACTACGAGCAAAAGTATATGAGCTTTTCTAACGAGAGCAAGGCGCAAGAGGCTAGGATCGACGAGGAGCTACGGGATAGGCTAAAGGAAAATTTTGCCAAAATTTACGGCTTTGGCTTTGAGGGCGCAATAATCCGCTGTGACTTTTTCGTGATAGAGGGCGAAGTCTATCTAAATGAGATAAATCCAAACCCGGGCAGCCTCGCAAACTATCTATTCGAGGACTTTGAGGTGATGTTAAATGCGCTTGCGGCAAGCAGACTGCCAAAAGAGCGAAAGATAAATATCGACTATAAATTTATAAATTCCATCACTTCTGCAAAGGGAAGCGGTAAAATTTAGCGTTTTGAGCGCCTATTTTAGGATAATCTAAACTAATTTATGCTAATTTTACATAAAATTTTATGTAAAGAGTAAAAATGACAGCATTCAGTAAAGATGAAATTTACACAGCTACCGAGGTCGTGCGAAATTTTAGCTCGGTTTTGACAAAGATCAGTAAAGCCGAGCTAAAACGCGCAGTCATCGTCAAAAACAATAAATTTGAAGCCGTGCTTTTAAATATGGGCGAATACGAGCGCTTGCAAGAGGCCGTGAGCGTCCTGGAAGCGATATATACGGCTAAAAAGCGAGAAAACGGTGGCGAGTAAGACTCTTAAAGTTGGTGGCATTTCATACGACATAAGCTACGAAATTTTAAACCCCAAATGCAAGCAAAGCATACTTTTTTTACACGGCTGGGGCGCGAACAAAGAGATAATGAAAAAGGCTTTCGGCGCGTTTTTGCCGCAGTTTTGCCATATTTATGTCGATATGCCGGGTTTTGGTACCAGTAGCATAGAGCGCGCTTTAAAAACGAGCGATTACGCCAGAATTTTACAAAATTTCATAGGCACTTTTTCAAATCCACCGCTCATCATCGTCGGACACAGCTTTGGTGGCAAGGTCGCGACCCTGCTGAAGCCTCAAAATTTAGTGCTTCTAAGCTCGGCCGGTATAGTCGAGAAAAAGCCGTTTTTCGTGCGTTTTAAGATCGCCGTTTTTAAGATTTTCAAGCTTCTTGGGTTTGGTAAATTTTATAAATTTTTTGCGACGAAAGACGTCAGCGGAATGAGCGTAACGATGTATGAGACTCTAAAAAACGTCGTGAACGAGGATTTTAGCCCTAAATTTAGCTCGTTTTTGGGTAGGGCGCTTATATTTTGGGGCGAAAATGACCGCGCCACACCGCTAAAAAGCGGCGAGAGTATCCATAAGATGATAAAAAATAGTGCCTTTTTCCCGCTAAAAGGAGATCATTTCTTTTTTTTACTGCACGCTAAATTTATCTGCGAAACGATCCAAAACGACCTGGACACAGATCAAAGTGAAGAGCCAGAGGACATAAGCGGCATAGAGGAGGTGAGATGAAAGAGCTGTTTTTCGGGCTTAGCAACGCAGTTTTTACCTATGCGCTCGCCTTTTATCTCATCACTTGCTTTCAGTGGTTCTCTTACCGCCTCGAGCGAGTCGTGTTTCATTTTACAAAGCCCGCATGGCACGTGTTTTTCATCATCTTGCCGCTAGTTTTATACTACACGACAGGGTATTGGTTTTGGATATATTTTTATTTTGCTTACGCGCCTGCGCTTTTTTTGTGGCATAAAAAGCTTGATAAAAAGCTCGTTTTCACCGGCAGGATAAAGAGATTTTTTATCATCATAAGCCTGGCGCTCCTCACCCAATACGCACTCTCTTACGCGCTATTTAAAAATTTTGCAGATTGCGATGTGACTCTGGTCGTCGTCATATCTTTGGCGCTTAGCGATATGCTGGAGAGGCTAAATTTTAAAAATTTCAAAAGAGCGGCCGATAAAAAGCTGGCTGAGCTGCCAAATTTGGGAGTCATCTTGATCACTGCAAGCTACGGCAAAACTAGCATCAAAAATTTCCTCTATGAGCTGCTAAAAGACGAATTTAACTGCCACAAAACGCCTCGCAGCGTCAATACCTTAGCCGGGTTAATGAAAGATGTCAATGAAAATTTAACCCAGCAGACGCAAATTTACATCGCCGAGGCCGGAGCGCGGCTAAAAGGCGACATCAAAGAGATCACCGACTTTTTAAACCCGCACATCGTCATAGTCGGCGAGATAGGTGCGCAACATATAGAGTATTTTAAAAGTATAGAAAACATACGCGCCACCAAGCTTGAAGCGCTTCATAGCAAACGCTTAGAGCAAGCTTTCGTGCATAGCTCCACGCTAAAAAGCGCAGACGATAAGACGCAAATTTATGACGCCGGACTAAAGGATGTGAGCGCTGATTTTGACGGGATAAAATTTAGCCTTGACGGCGAAATTTACACCTCGCCTCTGCTCGGGAAATTTAACGCCGCAAACCTCGCTGCGTGCATAAGAGTAGCGAAATTTTTAGGTCTTAGCGAAGAAAATATAAAAAAATCGCTACAAAAACTGCAAAACGTCGAGCATCGCTTGCAAAAGATGCAAGCCGGCGGCAAGCTGATAATAGACGACAGCTTTAACGGAAATTTCGTCGGTATGAGTGCTAGCTACGAGCTCATCGGCACCTATAAAGGCCGAAAAGTGCTCATAACGCCCGGCATCGTCGAGAGCACGCAAGCCGAAAACGAAAATTTAGGAAAGATAATCAACGAGATATTTGACGTGGTGATGATATCAAGCCCGCTAAATGCGCAGGCGTTGCTAAAAACCATAGTCAAGCCCGAAATAATCATCATAAAGGATAAGACCAAGATGCAAGAGATGCTTGCCAAACACACTCGCGCAGGCGATGTGATACTGTTTTCAAACGACGCACCGAGCTTTATGTGATGAGGAAATTTATATTTTTTGCGCTGATCGCGACTGGCATGTTTGGCTTTGACATAGATGACTTTGACAAGGGCATAAACGAGCTAAACAACGGGAATTTGCAAAAGGCTTACGATATATTTTCGGCCGGCTGCGAGGCTAAAGACGAGCTTTCTTGCGAGGAGCTGGGGCTCATGTATATAAACGGTGAGGTGAGCGAACAGATGGATGCTAGCTTGCAAAAACGCTCAAACATCGATATAGGCGTGGAATTTGTAATGAAAAGCTGCGATCTTGGGTATCTAAACGCATGCAGCGATATCGTGGATCTGAAAAAAGATATAGGCGACAAGCTAGCTCCCGGTGTTTACGAGAACGCTTTGACGCGCTACGACGAGCTCGCCGCAGAGTATAAAGATAGCGGCGATCAAAACGCGACGCAAATGCCTGCAAAAAACGAGTAAATTTAGCTGTAAAACGTGCTATAAGCCTAGATTTACTTGCTTGAATGCCGCTTGCATGAGCAGCGTTTCAAGGAGATCCCTTAGGGTCGTTTCGCTGATTTTTTGCTTCACTTCGTTTGCAACTACAAAGCAGAGCGTCACGAGCGACAGCGAAGTGAAAAATCGGCGGTAATAAGCTCGCTAGCAAGGTTTTTGCAGGGATGCTGTTCGCATCCTCCTGTTTTGAAGCTGAAAATCAATGAAATATTGTAACAGAGCCTAAATTTTATTTAAAGCGAAGTCCGAAATTTAACTCTAAATTTTCGCTCTTTCTTTTATCACTCTCATGGTTTCGATAGCGATCTCTAGCTCTTCGTTCGTTGGTATGACGAAAGTTTTTATCTTTGCGTTTTTATCGTCCAAACATCGCTCGCCGCGCTCTTGGCTGAAATTTAGATCGTGATTTACGTGGATGCCCAGATGCTTTAGATCATCGCAAATTTTTTGCCTGGTGTTTGGTGCGTTTTCTCCTATGCCGCCTGTAAATATCAGCGCATCGACACGGCCAAGCACCGCGTAGTAGGCTCCGATATATTTTTTGACACGGTAGCAAAACATCTCAAAAGCAAGCTTGGCTCGCTCGTCGTTTGCCATTTTTGCGACCACGTCGCGCATGTCGCTAGAGCCGCAGATACCAAAGAGACCGCTTTTTTTATTTAAAAACGTATCTATCTCGTCCCATTTCAAGACGCCGATATTTAGCAGATACACGACTACCGCAGGGTCCATGTCGCCGCTTCTAGTTCCCATTATGAGCCCCTCAAGCGGGCTAAGTCCCATCGAGGTATCGATACTTTTGCCGTTTTGCACCGCACAAGCGCTAGCTCCGTTGCCAAGGTGAAGCGAAATGGCGTTGAAATTTTGAAATTCTATCCCCATCAAGCTTGCCGCACGCTTGCACACATATCTGTGAGATGTGCCGTGAAAGCCGTATTTCCTGATATGATGCTCTTTACAGATGTCGTAGGGTAGGGCGTATCGGTAGGCGTATTCTGGCATGGTCTGATGAAATACGGTGTCAAAAACCACCACGTGAGGGACGTCGCCGCTACTTTGCATGGCGTTTTTTATGCCGGCTATGTGACCGGGATTATGAAGCGGTGCCAGCGGGCTTATCTGCTCGATCTTGGCTATCACGGAGTCATCTACTATCATCGAGCTAAAAAAGCTCTCGCCACCGTGCACAATACGGTGTCCGATGCCGTCAAGCTCGCTAAGATCATGCAACGTGTTTGACTCGCGAAAGAGCTCGTTCATCACGTCAAGCCCTTCATGGTGGTCTTTTATCGCTCTTTTTTTCTCGTATTCTTTTGAGTTTGCTTTAAGCACGGCGCGAGAATTCTCACTACCGATCTGCTCCACGATACCGCTTGCTATGCTGCGATTTTCTTCCATCAAAAATAGCTGAAATTTTATAGAGCTACTACCAGAGTTTAAAACCAAAATTTTCATATCATTCTCCCGCTTGTATCGCGCTTATCAGCACTGTATTTACGATGTCTTCGACGAGGCAGCCTCTGCTTAGATCATTTACCGGCTTTTTGAGGCCTTGTAGTACCGGTCCTACGGCTAGGGCGTTTGCACTGCGTTGAACGGCCTTGTAGCAGATATTTGCGCAGTTTAAATTTGGAAATATAAATACATTTGCCCGTCCCGCTACGCTGGAATTTGGCATTTTTTTAGCGCCTACTTTGACATCGACCGCTGCGTCGTATTGGATAGGGGCGGCCAGGCTTAAATTAGGCTCGATTTCCAGCGCCTTTTTAGCCGCGAGCTTTACAAACTCCACGTCAGGCCCACTGCCACTGTCCGCAGTCGAGTAGCTAAGCATCGCTACACGAGGTTGCAGCCCAAACGAAGCCGCCGTTTGAGCCGTGATGACGGCTATGCCCGCTAGCTCCTCGGCACTTGGATTTGGCGTGATAGCGCAGTCTGCGTAGAGTAAAATTTCCTCCTCTAGCGCCATGAAAAATAGCCCCGAGACGATCTTTGTCTGCGGCTTTGTTTTGATGATCTGAAGGGCGGGGCGTATGGTATCGGCCGTGCTCATGCTAGCTCCGCTCACCATCGCGCCTACCATGCCCTCATTTACCAACATCGTTGCGAAATACACCTTATCTCGCGCCATCCGCTCGGCGTCTTTTTCGCTCACGCCTTTTGCCTTGCGCAGCTCGTAAATTTTAGCCGCAAAGGCCTGTGTGTAGTCATTGTTTTGAGGATCGATGATGCGAGCTTTGCTTAAATTTAGCCCCAGTTCGCTTTGCTTTTGCTTGATGGCGGCTTCGTTTCCTAAGAGGACTATATCGACCGCACCTTGAGCGAGTAAAATTTCAGCCGCATGTAAGACGCGTTCGTCGTCACTCTCCGGCAAAACGACCGACGAGCGGGCGCTTCTTGCGCGGTTTAGTAAGATATTTTCAAATTTATACGGTGTGATTATCTCTTGGGTGCAGCTTAAAATTTCATCTATATCGCCGCTGATTATGAGCTTTGAGTTTGGATTTAGCGCTTTTAAGGCTTTGAAATTTTGAGGCTCGAAGACAGGGCAGTTTAAATTTTTGGCTATCTTTAAATTTAGCTCGCAAGCGCCAAAAACGCTGAAATTTTCACAGCCTACGACTATGACGAAGTCGTTTTGCTCTTTTTGTTTTTCAAATTTATCGATGAGCGCGATAAAAAAATCTTTCTCTTTGCCGTTTATGAATTTTTCTTGTTCCTCGTTGTTGATTTTTATCTGTAAAACAGCGACTTTTTTAAATTTTGCTGATATAATCCCCTTTAAATATGCTAAATTTTCATCGCTAAATATGTAACAGCTGTTCATTGCGGTGCCTTTTTGGAACTTTATTTGCTTAATTTTAGCATAAACATATAGATTTTAAGGCTTTTTTATGAAATTTAGATACTGCTTGTCCTTCGTCGCTGCTACCATACTTTACACGGGTTGTACGCCAAGTGCCGATCCGCACATCAATATGAAACCGCCGGTTTATGTTGAGCAGCTACCGGCCAAAGAGAGCGGAAGCGGCCAAAGCAACGCAGGAAGCCTCTTTGGGCGTGGAGAAAATCCTCTTTTTTCAGATAGAAAAGCTATGAACGTCAATGACATCGTGACAGTCGTCATCTCAGAGACCGCCACGCAGTCCTCTACGGGTAGTAAAAAATCAAGCAGAGACAGCACCACTTCGCTTGGCGGAGGTGTTTTCACTGCGGGTGCGGCGCCGCTTTCCACGGTCGCAAATCAGCTAAATAAATATTCTGATATCGGCTTTAAGGCCGGCGGCGAAAATAAATTCGAAGGTAGCGGCACGACGAGCAGGAACGAGCGATTTACCGCGACCATCTCGGCTAGGATCATCAAAATTTTAAACAACGGAAACTATTTCATAGAGGGCAGCCGCGAAATTTTAGTAAACGGCGAAAAACAGATCATTCAAGTAAGCGGAGTCATCCGCCCTTACGACATCTCGCAAAACAACCAGATCGACTCCAAATACATCGCCGACGCCAAAATTTTATATAAGACCGAGGGCGACGTGGACAAATCTACCAAAAAGCCTTGGGGCACGAGACTCATGGAGGCTATCTGGCCTTTTTAAGCTTGTAAATTCAAGTGCTAAAAAATGTAACAGCTATATTCAAATTTGCCCGTATATCATCTATTTTTAAAATTTTAAGGATATAATAAGGCCTAAATTTCAAGCAAGGCGGAAAGATGAAAGAGTTAAACGGTTCGCAAATGATAAGCGAAGCACTGAAGCTTGAAGGAGTGGATGTCGTTTTTGGCTATCCTGGCGGTGCGGCGCTAAATATCTACGACGAAACATATAAACAAAATTATTTCGAGCATGTCCTCACGCGCCACGAGCAAGCCGCAGTGCACGCAGCCGATGGATACGCACGTGCTAGCGGCAAGGTAGGAGTAGCGTTTGTTACGAGCGGTCCTGGATTTACAAATGCCGTGACCGGGCTCGCGACTGCGTATTCAGACAGCATCCCTCTCGTGCTTATAAGCGGACAGGTCGCGACATCGCTGATAGGAACGGACGCATTTCAAGAGATCGACGCCGTAGGGATCTCGCGCTCCTGTGTGAAGCACAACTACCTTGTAAAAAATATCGAAGAGCTGCCTAGAATTTTAAAAGAGGCGTTTTACATCGCTCGCACCGGACGACCGGGACCCGTGCATATCGACGTACCAAAGGATATAACAGCTGCGGTAGGAAAATTTGAATACCCAAAAGAGATAAACATACCTACTTACAAGCCGACATATAAGGGCAACGCAAAACAGATAAAAAAGGCTGCCGAGGTCATAGAGGCGAGCAAAAGGCCACTCGTTTACGTGGGTGGTGGCGCGATCAGCTCGCAGGCTAGCCAGCTAGTGAGGGAATTTGTCAAAAAAGCCGGCATACCAAGTGTTTGCACGCTGATGGGGCTTGGTGTTTTAGTCCATGATGACGAGCTGAATTTAGGTATGGCCGGCATGCACGGTAGCTACGCGGCAAATATGGCGCTATCGGAGAGCGATCTGCTGATCGCGCTGGGAGCGAGGTTTGATGATCGTATAACCGGAAAGCTGAGCGAATTTGCAAAGCACGCCAAGATCATCCACATCGACATCGATCCAAGCTCTATCTCAAAGATAATAAACGCTCATTTCCCGATAGTAGGCGATCTAAAGAGTGTGCTTGAGGAGCTCATCCCTCGCATAAATGCAAACAGCGAGACTTTCGCACCTTGGAGGGAAATTTTGGCTCGTTATTCATCGCTTTATCCTCTTAAATTTGAGGACAGCAATAAAATTTTAAAGCCTCAATGGATCGTCCAGCAAACCGCAAAAATAGTCGGCAAGGACGCAGTGATAGCCACCGACGTAGGGCAGCATCAAATGTGGGTAGCGCAGTTTTATCCGTTTAACAGGCCTCGTCAGCTGATAACCAGCGGCGGACAAGGCACTATGGGATACGGCCTGCCTGCTGCGCTAGGTGCTAAATGGGCCGTAGGAGATAAGCCGGTCGTAAATTTCACCGGAGACGGCTCGATACTGATGAATATCCAAGAGCTGATGACTGCAAGCGTGAATAAAAAGCCCGTCATAAACATCATTTTGAACAATAGCTTTTTGGGCATGGTGCGTCAGTGGCAGACATTTTTTTACGGAGAGCGTTACTCGGCGACGGATCTTGAGATCCAGCCGGATTTTGTTAAATTAGCGCAAAGCTTTGGCGGTATAGGCTTTAAAGTAAGCACAAAGGCGGAATTTCAAAAAGCGCTCAAAACCGCTCTCAAAAGCGATAAAATTTCGCTCATAGATGTCGTCATAGACCGCTTTGAGAACGTGCTTCCTATGGTACCGGCAGGCGCTGCGATATATAACATGATACTTGATGGCAAGGGTCAAAAATGAGTAGTATAAGAAGAGTGATCTCGGTTATAGTTTTGAACGAACATGGCGTTTTGGCTCGTATCTCCGGGCTTTTTGCAGGACGCGGATACAACATCGACAGCCTCACAGTCGCACCTATACCAGATAGTAAATTTTCGCGCCTTAGCATAGTCACTGGCGGCGATGAGCGCGTGCTGGAGCAGATAGTAAAGCAGCTTCACAAGCTCATACCTACATATAAGGTCATCGAAAGCGGGGAATTCGTAGAAAAAGAGATGGCGCTCATAAAGATCCCGTTAAATGAAAATTTTGCCGGGCTTGACGCGATACTAAAGGCATACAACGGTAGTGTGGCAAATACGAACGAAAACTACATCATCGTCATGGTCGCCGATGACGCGAGCAGGATAGATAACTTTTTAAAAGCGATAAAAAAATTTAACCCGGTCGACATCGTGCGTGGCGGCTCGGTTTTGATGGATATTTAAGATGAAACTAAGTGAAATAGCGCAAAAAACGGGTGCGAGCTTTAGCGGTGAGGATATAGAGATCTTTGCTCTAAATTCTTTAAAAAATGCAAACAAAGCCGAGCTTAGCTACTGCGATGGCGAGAAAAACGCGAAATTCATCGCAGGCTCAAACGCCGGAGCGATACTGATCTCTCAAAATTTACTCCCTTTTGTGCCTGAAGGCATGAGTGCGTTAGTTTGCGAGAACCCGCATCTAGCGTTTGCGATACTTAGTAAGGACTTTGCAAAACCGCTGTTTTGCGAGCCAAAGCCGTCAAACATAGCCCAAAGCGCCACGATAATGCCAAACGTGCATATCGGCTCAAATGTCAGCGTAGGCGAGGGTAGCATCGTGATGGCGGGTGTGTTTTTGGGCGATAACGTGAAGATCGGCCAAAACTGCATCATCCACCCAAACGTCGTCATCTATAACGACTGCGTCATCGGTGACGAGTGTCATTTACTGGCAAACTGTGTCATCGGCTCGGACGGCTTTGGCTACGCGCACACAAAGACCGGCGAGCATGTTAAAATTTATCATAACGGCAACGTTGTTTTGGGCGATTTCGTCGAGGTTGGCGCATGCACTACGATAGATCGCGGCGTCTTTGAAAGCACGGTGATAGCAAGCTACACAAAGATAGACAATCTCGTTCAAATAGGCCACAACTGCGAGCTTGGAAACGGCTGCCTCATCGTCTCGCAAACGGGACTGGCAGGCTCCACTACGCTAGGACGAAACGTCGTCATGGGCGGACAAAGCGGCTCGGCCGGACATGTCAGAGTCGGCGACTTTGCACAAATAGCCGCTCGAGGCGGCGTGAGTAAAGACCTGGACGCAGGTAAAAAATACGCCGGAGCGTATCCTATAATGCCGCTTGATGAGTTTTTTAAAATTCAGGCTAAAATTTTAAGATTTTTCAAGAAAAATTGACGCGGTTAGATCCGCGATTTTATGGGGCGAAATTCTAGCCCCGTTACTCCTGCTTTTTGTCATATAGCCAAAAGCAAATAGCTAAAATAATCAGAGTCACCAGCATAAAGGCGCTCACTATCGTCGTGGCGTTTTTATACTCGCTTAAAAATAGCCCGTTCGTATTCATTCCAAAAAAGCTCGTTATAAAATTTAGCGGCAGCAAAAGCGTCGAAATCATCGTCAATATATAGATATTGCGGTTGATTTTGTCGTTTTTTACGCTTTGGATAAAGGCGTAAATATCGTCCAGCTCCGCCCCGCACTCGGCAACTACGCTTTTTGCGGCGCCGGTTTCGGCGATGAAGCGTTTTAGCGGTTTTTTAAGCGCGGTTTGCTCGTTGGCGCAGGTTATCAGCGCGTCTTGCAGGCGCGAAATTTTATTATAGAATTTGCTAATTTCGTATTTTAGTTCGGCGTGTCGCTTCATAAATTCAGGATATTCTTTTGGCTTTTTGTAAATCGTCTCGAAACTCTCCAAATGCCCTAAATAGCGTGAAATTTTCTCCTTATGAGAGTTTAAAATTTTTTTGATCGCAGCCGTTAGCTCGTCTATACTCGTGCGCTCGCTTAGCGCTTCGTCGGTAAAAATTTCGCCGTCTTTAAAGAAAAATTTGTAATGCGCCAGCTGCGCGGAAGTGGCGAAATTTAAGTATTCGTAACTCTCGGCGTAAAAATATCCCGTAACTGCTCTGGCGCCGGGCTTTAAATTTTGCGAATTTTCGCTCATTTGGCTTGCCTTTTTGCGTAAAATTCTCTTCTAAATTCGGCGAATTTCCCGTCCTTTATCGCCGCGCGAATTTGCTTCATTAAATTTAGATAATAATGCAGATTATGAATGCTGGCTAGGCGGAAAAACGTGAGCTCGCGCGCGCGAAATAGGTGATTTAGATATCCGCGCGAGTAGCGGCGGCAGGTGTAGCACTCGCACTCCGGGTCGATCGGCTCATGATCATTTACGAAGCGGGCGTTTTTGATAGCGATCTTGCCAAAGCTCGTAAAGAGCGTACCGTTGCGGGCGTTTCGCGTAGGCATTACGCAGTCGAACATATCCACGCCGCGCTCCACGTTTTCGACGATGTCCTCTGGCGTACCGACCCCCATGAGATAGCGCGGGCGCGCAGCGTCGATAAAGGGCATCATAGCCTCCACGGTCTCATACATATGCTCGTTTGCTTCGCCCACACTTAGCCCGCCGATCGCAAGCCCGTCAAAAGGCATATCGCACAGGCTCTGCGCGCAAATTTTACGTGCGTCGTAGTCGGTGCCGCCTTGGATGATGCCAAAGATGTTTTGATCTAGCCCCGCGCCCTCGCTTTGCTTAAATTTATGATAATCTATCGCCTCGCGCGCCCATTTTATCGTGCGAGCCACACTTAGATCGATACGTTTTTTTAGCCGCGCCTTTTCGTCTGCATTGAGGGCGTGCGGGTCGCGGGGAAGCTCGACGAGGTCATCCAAAATCATCATGATGTCAGAGCCTAGCTCATATTGCGTATCGAGCACCGAGCGGGGCGTGAAATAGTGCATGCTGCCGTCGATGTGGCTTTTAAATTTTATGCCGCCCTCGTCATTTTTAGTATTCGCGCGCAGGCTAAACGCCTGAAAGCCGCCGCTATCGGTGAGAAACGAGCGGTCAAATTTAGAAAAGCCGTGCAGCCCGCCAAACTCCGCCACGACGCGGCTACCCGGGCGCAGATACATGTGATAGGTGTTGGCTAGGATGATCTTGGCGTCCAAAATCTCCTGCATATCGGTGGCGTCAAGGCTCTTTACCGCGCCCACTGTGCCAACTGGCATGAAAACTGGCGTTTGTATGACCGAATGCGCGGTTACGAGCACTCCGGCGCGTGCATTGCCATCTGTTTTTAAGACTTCAAATTTCATTTTTGTCCTTTAAAATTTTGATATTTTAGCAAATTTTATATTATAATCACACTCTAAAAGACAAACAAGGAAGCCTTTGCAAAAGGAAAATGAGATAATTTCTACCGCTGCTAACGGCGTGACGAGCTTTAAATTTATCGGTAAATTTACCTACAAAGACGCCAAAATTTTGCAAAACATATTTTCTAGGATCGCTAAAGCAAGAGGCTCTTTGCGATTTGATT
This sequence comes from Campylobacter curvus, assembly GCF_013372125.1. Lineage (NCBI taxonomy): Bacteria > Pseudomonadati > Campylobacterota > Epsilonproteobacteria > Campylobacterales > Campylobacteraceae > Campylobacter > Campylobacter curvus. The sequence goes on from NZ_CP053826.1 coordinate 963,483, forward strand.
TTTCACAGCTTTTGCACGTTGATTACGCGGTTTTGATACTTGTTAAAAATGCCATAAAAGGTAAAAAGGCTGAATTTGTAACCTCCGATACGAAAATAAAAGCGATGATCAGCCTACTTGATGATGAAAGTATCGATTTTAGCTATATCCCGCCACAAAATAAGCTCAATTTTTTCGCTCGTTTGGGCGAGAAGATCTGCGACGGCTTTAAAAACTTACTGGAATTTGGCTCGTTTTTGGGCGAATTTCTCATAAAAACCATAAAAATTTTCGTTAATCCTATGAGCCTGCGGCTTCGAGAATTTAGCAATTACATAAAAGATGGCGGTGTAAATGCCGTATTTATCGTATCTTTGACCGCCTTTTTGATAGGCGTGGTGCTCGCATACCTTGGCAGTGCGATGCTGGCAAATTTTGGAGCTAGTATATTTATCGTCGAGATCATGGGTATGCTTACCTTACGCGAGGTCGCCCCGCTCATCGCAGCTATCGTGGTTGCGGGACGTTCGGCGTCCAGCTTTACGGCGCAGATCGGCGCGATGAAGCTCACCGAGGAGATAGACGCGATGAAAACGATGGGCTTTGAGCCGTTTAATTTTTTGGTCTTGCCACGTATCATCGCCATGGTCTTGTCGCTTCCTATCATCATTTTTATAGCCGATGCGATAAGCATTTTAGGGCAGATGCTGATATGTCAAGGTGTGCTTGATATCAGCTTTGCCGACTATCTTAGCCGTTTTAAGGATATGGTCGAGCTTAGACATTTTGCAGTGGGTATGATAAAAGCGCCGTTTTTTGGAGCGATCATAGCGATAATCGGCTGCATGCGCGGCTTTGATGTGAATTCAAACGCTCAAAGCCTTGGCGAGATGACGACTATAAGCGTCGTAAATGCGATATTTTGGGTCATCGCGCTTGATGCGTTTTTTGCGATAATCTTCATGTGGCTAAAAATATGAAAAAAATCATCAGAGGCGAAAATATCACTACAAGCTACGGCGAGCGCGTAATGCACGATAATGTGAGCTGGAGTGTGAACGAGGCTGAAATTTACGGCTTTTTAGGCGGTAGCGGTAGCGGCAAGACGACGCTGATGAAAACGATGATATATCTAAAAAAGCCTGATGAAGGGGATGTATATTTTGACGATAAAAATATGTGGAAGAGCGATCTGACAGAGCAAAGAGAGATAAAGCTTTCAAGCGGGACGATGTTTCAGTTCGGCGCGCTTTACAGCTCGATGAATATCCTTGATAATGTGGGCGTTTTGCTGAGCGAATACTCGAAATTTAGCAAGCGTCAGATCGACGAGATCGCGATGTTTTGGATACAAAAAGTAGGCCTTAAAAAGGAGAGCGCTAGCCTCTATCCAAGTGAGCTAAGCGGCGGTATGAAAAAGCGCGCTGCACTGGCCCGCGCACTGGTGCTTAGTCCAAAAGTGCTATTTTTAGATGAGCCAAATAGTGGACTGGATCCTGTCAGCTCGCGCCAGATGGACGCACTGGTGAGGGATCTAAGGGACAGCCTGGGTCTTACTGTCGTGATGGTCACGCACGATGCGGATAGTATTTTTGATATACTTGATCGCTTCTTGATAATAGAAAACAAAAAGATCGCCTTTGAAGGAACTTTAAAGGAGCTTGAAAATGCGGGACACAATCCGCTCGAAGAGCTGTTTAAAATGAGGAAAAAATAGATGGAAAATAGAAATTCTTACACGATAGTGGGTATGTTTTTTATCTTTTGTATGAGCGCTTTTGCGGTATTCATCTGGTGGATGACGAACCACGACGGCAGCAAACTACAATACAAAAATTACTACATCCATACTAGCGAGCTACCAAGCGGGTTAAAGGTCGATTCGCAGGTGAAATTTATCGGCGTGCCGGCAGGTACTGTAAGCAAGATAGACTTCGTAAAAGACGATAAAAACGCACTTATCGAGATAACGATGAAGATCCGCGATGACGTGCCGATACGAAAAGATAGCGTCGCTAGCATCGAGACGCAGGCTATAAGCGGCGTGGCCAGCATAAATATAAGCCGCGGCAAAGAGGAATTTGCCAAGGGTGAGCGACCGATCTTGCGTCTGGAGCAGAGCTTGCTCTCAAAGCTAGGCACGAACGCGCAAAATATAACCGAGAAGCTAAATCAGACGCTGACAAAGATAGATGGCTTCTTCTCGCCTGAAAATATCGAACATCTAAACACGATCTTGGCAAATATCGATAAATTTACGGGCGTTTTGACGGATGAGGACGGGCTTAGCAAAGTCGATCAGATAGTGACTGATCTTAGAAATTTCACTGACAATCTGGACCAAGCCGATATAAACCGCACGATGCAAAACGTAAATGCCTTGCTTACAAATGCAAATTTAGTTGCAAAGTCCCTGAATACAGCCATAGGCGGATATCAAAACGTTCAAAATTTAGTAAAGATCAAGCTTGAAAACGGCGAATACGATCTGAAAAATACGCTCACGCCGATGCTTCTTGAAGCGACTGAATTTTTCAGTGGCTTTGAAAAGACATTGCGAGAGTTTAGAGGCGCGCTTTACCGCTTAGAGGACAATCCTTACGAATTTTTCTTTAAAAATCCGGTACCAAATTCACAGCAAAATGGAGATGGAAAATGAAAAATATGAAAAATATTACGCGAAATTTTATGTATTTTATTTTGGTAACAGTCTTTGCTGGCTGCTCTTTAAAGACCGATGTACCTCAAGCGACGATGTATGAGATTTACTACGCGAACAAAGAGTGTGCCGCAGAAAAACGTCAAGAGTTTCGCAAAAACGTCTATATCGAAAAGGTGAGCGCTCTCGACATGGTCGATACTCGCCAGATCCTCATAGTCGCCGAAAACAATCAGATACGCTTCTTGCAAGATGCGAAATTCGTAGCGCTTCCAAGCGAGATGATCTATAAAGCCCTTGTCAAGGGGCTTTACTCAAACTGCGCTGCAAAGCCGATATTTTCGCCAAATTTTGAAGATCTGCGCCTAAAGATCAGCGTCATATCGCTTCAAATCAGAGGCGACAAGGCCGAGATCGCCTTTGCCTACGAGCTTTTTAACGCGAACAAATCGATAAAATCAGGCATGATAAACAAAGAGCTTTTCTGCCCAGATCCTAGCTCGAAAACGATATTTGACACCATAAACAAAGCCGTAAATTTAGCTATCGATACGCTTTTGGCCGATATCGTTTGATCTTAGCTCATTAGCCTTGATTAATCCCGTTTTGCTATAATGTCCGTTTAAATTTGGAGAGCATATGAAAAAAATTTTGATAATAGCCGACGGGATCTTGGCTAAAAATTTTCTCAGCAGACTTTTTGAAGCGAAGTCAAATTCCCATCATTACATCATCATCGCGCAAAACAAAGAGATCATCGATACTCAGATGAATTTTGAAAACTTTAGCTTCTATCACTTCGATCCTACCAGCTTTTCAAAGCTAAAGAGCGTCGCGGACGGGTATTTTAGCCAGTTTTGTATCATCACTCAAAACAAAGCCGACGCACTGGCAAGCTACGAAAATTTACGCAGGATCAGTACGAAAACAGAGATAGTTTTTATGAATATCTGGGAGCAAGATGACGCCCAAGATAAAATTTTTAGCGCCGATAAGCACCTAAGCATCGTCGATGTAAGAGACATCGCGGCTTCAAGACTGATGGACTATCTGCCTGACGTGCCAGTACTTGCCGATAATATCGGGCTTAGCGAGGGCGAGATAATGGAGGTGAAAGTGCCGATAGGAAGTGCCTATATGTATCGTCACATCAACTCCATACAACAAAAAAAGTGGCGTATAGCCCTCGTTTATCGTGGTAGCGAGATAATCTTACCAAAGCCAAGCGTGATGATACATCCAAACGATACCTTACTCATCGTAGGCGATCCAAACGTACTTCAAAACGTCTATCGCTCGATAAAGCGCGAAAGAGGGCAGTTTCCAAACCCTTTTGGCAGCAACATCTACACGATCATTGATATGCGCGTGATGAGCGATAAGTGTATCGCTAAGCTCATAGACGATAGCTTATTTTTAAATTCCAAGCTAAACAACAAGCGATTGATCTTTAAAATTTTAAACCCGACGCTTGGCGAGAATTTAGATAGACTAAAGGCGATCAAGGATAAAAACATCATCGTTTTGATGGATTATTTTGCACGGGACAATTCTAACGTAAAGGCCGAGATAGCAAGGGCTGATGTGGGGCTTTTAGTCAGCGACGACAAGTATTTTTTTAAATTTCAAAGGCTCTTTTACGAGACCAAGATCCCGGTGCTAAAAACGGGCAAAATTTCGCTACAAAAGATAAGGCAGGGCGTCATTTTAGGCGAGCAGGGCGAAGAGATAGAAAATCAATCAGCCGTCATAATGGACTGTTGCACTCAGCTTGATATCGAGATGAAATTTTACTATTTTGATAGCAAAAACAGCGACACTGCCGAGCTTAGCGAGCATTTTGAAAGTATCAGCAACCTCTTTTCAAAACGTATAATCATCGAAAACGACGAGGAGAAAAATCCGCTCATAAAGCTAAAGGGCAGCGACGATCTGCTGCATTTTGTCATGTTTGACGAGAAATTCACGCATACTGATATGTTTGCGTTTTTGTCGGCTGATATGAACCGTCTTTATAAAAAATTAAGTGGCAACTCGCAGCTTTTTGTGCCGACTAGCGAATGACTTTAGACATTTTTGAAGCTTTTTGGATAAAATAACTAAAAGGTAAATGATGCAGATAAGATTAAATTTAGAGCAAAAGAAATACGGCTACAATGTCTATATAAACGAGCTTGAGCGCATAGAGATAAAGGGCAAAACGGCGATCGTGACAAATCCAAAAATCGCTGGGCTTCATCTAAATACGCTTTTAAATTCTCTAAAATGTGACGAATACTTTATTATCAGCGTTCCTGACGGCGAGGAGTATAAAAATTTAGCGACGATCGAGCTTATTTTGGAGCAGCTTTTTACGAGCAAGCTTGATCGCTCAAGCACGCTCATAGCCTTTGGCGGCGGTGTGATAAGCGATATGACGGGCTTTGCGGCGAGCATTTATGAGCGCGGGATAAATTTCATAAATATCCCAACGACGCTTCTAGCGCAAGTCGATGCGAGCGTTGGCGGTAAAACGGGCGTGAATAATAAATTCGGCAAAAATCTGATCGGTTCGTTTTATCAGCCAAAAGCGGTTTATTGCGAGAGTAAATTTTTACGTACTTTGGCATTTAGAGAATTTAACGCGGGCTTGGCCGAGGCTGTGAAAATGGCGGTCACGTTTGATAAAAAAATGTTTGAGTGGCTTGAAAGTGCAACGCTTGACGAGGAGCAAAATTTAGCCAAACTCGTCGAAAGATCGGTGCTCATAAAGACTCGTGTGGTCGAAGCCGATGAGAAAGAGCGAGGGCTACGTGCTTTGCTAAACTACGGACATACTTTCGCTCACGTGATAGAAAATGAGACCGGCTATAAAAAATACCTGCACGGAGAGGCGGTGGCGATCGGTATGAATATGGCAAATTCTCTCTCGGTGAAGCTTGGCTTGATGAGCCAAAAAGATGCTCTTAAGATCAAAGAGCTTTTGGCTAAATTTAGCCTGCCTACGCACTACGCGCTAAGAGATGAGAGTGCGTTTTACGAAGCCTTTATGCTGGATAAAAAGACGCAAGAAGGCAGCGTGAAATTCATACTCTCAAACGGTATCGGAAGCGCGGTTATGAAAAACGATATAAAACGTGACGATGTGATAAAAATTTTAAGAGAATTCAAATGAGGATCTTACTTTTTCTACTGGGACTTTTGGCCTTTGTTTATGGCGAACAAAATGCGAGCGTGCCACTTGATGATATCGAAAACAGCAGCAAAGCGGCCGACATAAGGCAGCAAATATCTGCTATCGACACTTCGCTAAGAGGCAACGTGTGGATAACCAGATACGCAAACTACAACACCTATCAAAATCTTTTAAGCGAGCTTGAAAAAAACGAGGCCGCCCTTAAAAAACTGGATAAAAATTCGCGCAAAAGTGACGAGCTTATCAGACGTAGCGGGACATTGAAAGAGCAGATAAATTTACTAAAAGAGTATGAGAAAGTGCCTTTTTCAAATATGCTGGCCGCTCCCGAGGTCGAGACTCCGCCACGCATAATAAATCCTATCGCGCTGATATCGGGCTTTTCATACATCAAAAAGATCAAGGGCGAAAAGGCTGATTATTCGCGTCATATCGTCGAGCTCGAGGCTCTTTTGTCAAAGCTGGAGGATAAAGAAAAGCTGATGACGCAGCTACTAGAATTTGACAACAGCGATGCAAACAGAGACGATCTTTACGCTCTTAGGCAAGAGATAAGCGAATTTAACGCAGTAAAGCAGATAGCCAACACCACTTTCAACGTCTATGAAAAAAGAGCGGATGAAGCCATAAACATAACGACGACGGATATAAAATCGCAGTTTTTGAGCATGCTAAACATCGCTATCGTGATCATCATCACTATCGCTCTTACGTTTTTTGCGAAATTTATCGCAAAGCGCACTATCAGCGACAACGAGCGATTTTACACGGTCAATAAATTTTTAAATTTCCTAAATGTTACGATCATCGTTTTGATACTGCTTTTTGCCTATATCGAAAACGTCACCTACGTCGTGACGGTGCTTGGTTTTGCATCGGCCGGTATCGCTATCGCGATGAAAGATATGTTTATGAGCATGCTTGGCTGGATGGTGATAATGTTTGGCGGCTCGATACACGTGGGAGACCGCGTCAGAGTCTTTCACGACGGATCGGAATTTGTAGGCGATATCATCGATATATCGTTACTTAGGATGACAGTGTTTGAGGACGTGACTTACTCGACGTATAAATTTAACCGCCGCGCAGGGCGTATCGTTTTCGTACCGAACAACTATATATTTACCGATCTCATCGCAAACTATTCGCACTACGGTATGAAGACCGTTTGGGACGGCATCGATATCGTGATAAGCTTTGATAGCAACCATAAAAAAGCCGTGCATATCGCTAAAACGATCGTACGAAAGTATTCAAAGGGCTACACTGATATCGCAAAACGCCAAATGACGAAGCTTCGCAGTCAATACAGCGTGAAAAATCCAAACGTCGAGCCTAGAATTTTCACATTTTTCGAGCCATACGGTATAAATATCTCTAGCTGGTATATGTCCAACTCATACGCCACGCTAGCGCTTAGAAGCACGATAAGTGCGGAGCTCATAGACGCGTTTAATAAAGAAGACGACATAAAGATCGCATATCCTAGCCAAACGCTCTATCTTGGCAAGAAGCAGACTCCAAGTGCTCATAGCGAATTTGAAGGCGAGAGTCTGGCTTGATGCAAAAGATATTTTTTAAAACTTTCGGGTGTCGCACGAACATCTACGATACGGAGCTCATGAAAAGCTACGTAAAGGACTACGAGATCACAAATGACGAAGAGATAGCTGATGTAGTCGTGATAAACTCATGCACGGTCACAAACTCCGCCGACAGCGGCGTGAGAAACTACATAAATGGCGTGAAAAGGCGCGGTGCAAAGGTAATTTTAACAGGTTGCGGAGCGGTCAGTAAAGGCAAAGAGCTCTTTGAAAAGGACGCTATATTTGGAGTCATGGGCGCTAGCCAAAAAGCAAATATCAACTCTCTTTTAAGCTCCAAACAGCGCTTTTTCGAGCTTGGCGATCTAAATTCCATCGATAAAAACATCGTGACGAGCTACGAGAACCACACCAAGGCTTTCATTAAGATCCAAGAGGGCTGCAACTTCGCATGCAGCTACTGCATCATCCCGTCCGTGCGCGGCAAAGCGCGAAGCATGGATGAAAGCTCTATCATAAACGAGGCTAAAATTTTAGCCGCCAACGGCTATAATGAGCTTGTTTTAACAGGCACCAATATCGGTAGCTACGGCAAAGATACGGGTAGCTCGCTTGGCAGGCTTTTGGCAAATTTAGGCAAAATTCCAGGCATCAGGCGCATTAGACTTGGCAGTATCGAGCCAAGCCAGATAGACGAGAGCTTTCGCGAAATTTTAAAAGAGAGCTGGCTGGAGCGGCATTTGCATATCGCGCTTCAGCACACCAGCGAAAAGATGCTGCGTATCATGCGCCGTAGGAATCAAGCCTTTAGCGACCTGGAACTTTTTAACGAGCTAAGCTCGCTTGGCTTTGCGCTGGGGACTGATTTTATCGTGGGGCACCCTGGAGAGAGCGAGGAGATCTGGGCTGAGGCGCTTGAAAATTTTAAAAAATTCCCGCTTACTCATTTGCATGTGTTTGCGTATTCTCCTCGTGCAAATACGCACTCTGCGACGATGAAAGCAGGTGTCAGCGGCGACGTGGCGAAAGAGAGGCTAAATTTACTAAAGCAGATCACCGCGCAAAATAATCTAAATTTCAGAAAACGGCATAAGGAAAATTTAAAGGTCTTGGTGGAGAAAAAAAATGCCAATCTCTACGAGGGCTTCGATCAGTTTTATAATAAGCTAAGGATCGACTCGGCTAGAGATATAAGCAAAGAGTGGTTGGAGGTAGGCGAATATGAGGTCCAAAATGAGGCGAATTATGCAAAAATTCAGTTTTAAATTCAACAAAAAAAATATCTTGATCATTGCGGCGGTGCTTCTGGTCGTCGTCCTGGCTCTTGCCGTGAGCAAAGAACCAAAGAGCATAAGCTACGAAGGATATATGCAGCTTCTTAGCGGCAACTTCATCGACAAGGCCGTAATCGATGAAGACGACGTCATACTCTACGCCCAAAATAACCGCTACAAGATCATAAAAGATGGCGTGGATATAAAGGAGCTCGTCAAAAAAGTGCCCGTCGAGCGAACGCAAAACTATATCGTGATGAGCGAAATTTTCACCATTTGCTTTATACTTTTGATATTTTTTGTAGCAGTGCTTTTACTGCTTAGATTTAGAAAAAAGAGCCAGCCAGCCGGTGATAAAACGCCGGCTTACGATCTTGAAAGCATAGTAAATTCCTTCGCTACACCGGTGATCTCAAACGTGAGATTTGACGATGTAGCCGGTATCGATGATGTCAAAATGGAGCTTAGCGAGATCGTGGACTTTCTAAAAAACCCTATAAAATACCGAAATTTCGGTATCAAAATGCCAAAAGGTGTGCTGATGATAGGACCTCCTGGCGTAGGCAAAACGCTCGTGGCAAAGGCGGTCGCCGGAGAGGCGAACGTGCCGTTTTTTTATCAAAACGGCGCTAGCTTCGTGCAAATTTACGTCGGCATGGGCGCAAAACGTGTCCGTGAGCTTTTTAGCAAGGCAAAATCCTACGCCCCGTCTATTATCTTTATCGACGAGATAGACGCAGTGGGAAAGAGCAGGGGAGGTAGCCGCAACGACGAGCGCGAAGCCACGCTAAATCAGCTGCTGACCGAGATGGACGGCTTTGAAGACAACTCAGGCGTCATCGTGATCGCAGCGACGAATCGCATCGAGATGATCGACGAGGCGCTGCTTCGCTCGGGGCGATTTGACAGGCGTATTTTCCTATCTATGCCTGATTTTAAGGATAGGATGGCGATATTAAAGACCTATCTAAAAGGCAAAAAATGTGAAGCCGACGTGAGCGATATAGCTAAGATGAGCGTAGGCTTTTCAGGGGCGGCACTAAGCACGCTCGTAAATGAAGCGGCGATAAACGCGCTAAGAAACGGCAGCGAAATTTTAAGGATGGGTGACTTTGAAGCGGTCTTAAATAAGGTTTTGCTCGGTAAAAAAAAGGTGCTAAGCTACTCCGAGTCCGAGAAAAAGATACAAGCGACCTATCAGGCGGCAAAGGCGCTGGCCGCCTTTTGGTTTGATGTGAAATTCGACAAAATTTCACTCATCGAGGATAGGTTCGTCGGTATCGAAAGAGAGATAGAGTCGCGCTCGCAAATGATCTCTCGCATAAAGGTTTTTTTAGCCGGTATGTGCAAGCTGGAGCTTGACGAGAACGATATATTTTCAAATTCCAGCACGGACTTGAACTACGCAAAAGACTTGGCCTCAAAGATGGTCTACGAATACGGCATGGGAAAGTCTTTCGTGCCAAATCCTGCAGACGTCGAGGAAATTTTGAGCCAGGCAAGAGAAGAAACCATAAGCTTTTTAAAGGGCGTAAGCATGCAAATAGCGCGTATCAGCGAATTTTTGCTAGTCTATGAGAGCGTGGATAAAGAGATGGTGGCAAATATATTAAACGAGACTTATGAACTGGAGGATAAATGAAAGCTAAAATAGGAATTTTAACTCTATCTGATCGAGCAAGCAAGGGTATTTATGAGGATCTTTCTGGTGCTGCTATCAGGCAAATTTTAGATGAGTGGATCGTGAGTGAGCGAGAGTATTTTTACGAAGTCATAGCTGATGATTTTAAAATTATTAAAGAGCGACTCATTTATATGAGCGATAAGCTTGGCTGCGATCTTATCCTAACTACAGGTGGCACTGGACCTGCAGAGCGCGATGTGACACCCGAGGCGACCGAGGCTGTGTGTAAAAAGATGATGCCGGGCTTTGGCGAGCTAATGCGCGCAGCGAGCCTAAAATTTGTCCCCACAGCGATCCTCTCGCGTCAGACAGCCGGTATCCGCGCTCACGCTCTTATCGTAAATTTACCCGGTCAGCCAAAGGCGATAAGAGAGTGCCTAGAGCCGATATTTCCGGCTATGCCATACTGCATCGACCTTATCGGCGGAGCGTTTATCGAGACTGATGAGAGCAAGATGAAGGTGTTTAGACCGAAGAAGAAATAAAATTATTATTTCTTCTTGCTTTGCAACTTTCTTGAAAAGCCGAATTCTAATGCAGTGTTCTGCATAAAGCTGTTGTTCCTGGAGTAAGTAAGAGAATTTTGAAAGCGAACTAAGCTAAATTTTCCTATTTTTTCGCCTGATGTAAAGAACGTAAAACGCCGTTATAAACGCAACTGCAACGAGTAGAGCGATGACTATATGGCTAAGCGTGCCGTGATCATAGTTCGTTCCTAAAAAATATCCAACGCCAAGCAGTATCGCGACCCAGATGCCAGCTCCGAGTGCGGTAAATAGGCAAAATTTAGCCAAATTCATCTTTGCTAGCCCTGCCGGCAGGCTGATATACTGGCGGATGCCGGGGATCAGGCGGCAGTTAAAGGTCGAGATCTCGCCGTGTTTGTTGAAAAATGCCTCGAATTTTGCCATTTTTTCATCCGTGATACCGACAAATTTACCGTATTTTAAGATAAGCTCACGTCCGAAAAAGTAACACAGATAGTAGTTGAATACCGCTCCTGCTAGGCTGCCGCCCACACCAGCTAAAAACGCAAATACCAAATTCATCTCACCCTTATGCACGAGGTATCCCGCCGGGATCATCGCCACTTCGCTTGGAAACGGGAAAAAGGAGCTTTCTAAAAACATCATAACAAAAATACCCGTGTAGCCCCACTGACTCACGATACCGACGATAAAATCAATGATTTGTTGCAAAATTTATCCTTGTATCTTTTGGTAACACTCAAAAGCGATGAGAAGTGCGAAAACGATGAATATCGCACCGCAAACGGCGTCTAAAATTTTTTGATTGTTTAAAAAAATCTCACGTGGCTTTTTGGCTGAGAAGATTTTACCCACGAGTAAAAATACGCAAAGGCTTTCAAAGCTGATGAAAAACGCCACGCCAAGTAGCTGCCAAAGCGAGTCAAGAGAGCTAACAAAAACCGAAAACACGCTGGCAAAATAAAGCACTGCTTTTGGATTTGAGAGATTTGTAAAAAATCCGGTGATGAAAAATTTCCGTAGTCCGCCCTTGGTCGCTTTGCCGTTTAAATTTAGGCTACCGCCGCTTTTTAGCGACCTCAAAATGCCCACACCCAGATAAAGTAGATAAAGGCTGCTAGCGATCATCAGTAAAATTTGTATTGCTGGAAATGCCAAAAATAGGGCGTTTAGTCCAAGAATGGTGAGAAATATCCATATCACGATGCCACACCCCACACCAAGGCTAGCGGCGATCGCCTCTTTGTAGCCGCTAGCTAGCGATGTGCGAAGTATGAGAAGTATATCTGGACCCGGGACGATCAGCACGAAAAAGTGCGTGACCGCCAGGGTCAAAATCATAAGCGGATTCATTTTTTTCTTTAAATTTAGGGCTGCTCGGCCATTTTAAAACGCCGGTATGACCTCACCTTTGTAGCGTTCGAGGATAAATTTCCTCGTGTCATCGCTCAACACCGCTTTAACAAGAGCCTTGATCTTTGGGCTATTTTCATTGCCTGCTCTTGTGACGATGATGTTTGCGTAGGGACTATTTGCGTCTTCAAGTAGCAACGCATCCTTTGCCACGCTCATGCCTAGATCGAGCACGAAATTTGTGCTGATAGCGGCGAGATCGACTTCATCAAGCGTGCGTGGTATCTGCGCACCTTCAAGTTCGACGAATTTAAGATGTAGCGGGTTTTTCGTGATGTCGTGAGGGGTCGCTTGCACAGCCTTTTTGTCAAGCTCGATGAGTCCTGCTTTTTCCAAAATCCTCAAAGCGCGGTTGCCATTTGACGGGTCATACGCGATCGCGACCGTCGCGCCGTCTTTTAGCTCGTTTATGTTTTTTATCTTTTTTGAATAAAGCCCAAGCGGCTCGACATGCACGCTCGCGACCTTGACTAAATTTAGCCCGCGGTTTTTGTTTTGCTCTTCAAGATATGGCAAATGCTGGAAGAAATTCGCGTCCAGATCGCCATCTTGTGTCGCGATATTTGGGATCGAGTAGTCCGTGATCTCCGAGATCACCAGGTCGTATCCAAGCTCTTTTAGCTTTGGTTTGACAAATTCTAAAATTTCAGCGTGCGGAATTGGCGAAACGCCGACTATTATGGTTTTATCGTCGCTTTTGGCGTATAAATTTAAAGCCAAAAATGCGGCTGCTAGCAGGTTTAAAATTTTCATTATTTTTCCTTTTTTATGAAAAGGACGGCGCTAAAAAGGTAAAAGCTTTTACGCCGCCTTAAATTTAAGAGTGTCCTCTAAACTAAATTTTAGGCTCACTGCGCGCTTAAATTTGCCTACGGTAGGGAAAATTTAAGTAGCTTGCAAGATCAAAACGTCGGAAGTATCGCGCCTTTATATTTTTCCTCGATAAATTTCTTCACTTCCGGGCTTGTGATAGCTTTGTCGAGAGCTTTGGTCTTCGGGCTGTTTTCGTTGCCGGCTTTGACTACGACGTAGTTTGTGTATGGGCTATCTTTGCTTTCTAACACGAGCGCGTCTTTTGTAGGGTTGAGATTTGCGTTCATAGCGTAGTTTGTGTTGATGACCGCGATCGTCACATCATCTAGGGTGCGCGGCACTTGGGCTGTCTCGATCTCTTCAAATTTTAGCTTTTTAGGATTTTCGACAATGTCAAGCGGGGTTTTTAGCGGGTTGTTGTTTAGTTTGATGAGACCTGCGCTGGCTAAAACATCAAGCGCGCGGCTCTCGTTTGTCGGGTCGTTTGGTATCGAGACGCTGCTGCCCTCTTTAAGCTCTTTGATGTCTTTTATCTTTTTTGAATAAACCCCCATAGGTTCTAAATGCACGCCGACGGTTTTAACAAGATGAGTGCCTTTGTTTTTATTAAATTCCTCAAGATACGGCAGGTGTTGGAAGTAGTTTGCGTCCAGATCGCCATCTTCTGTGGCTAAATTTGGCACGGTGTAGTCGTTGAATTCTTTTATTTCAAGCGTGTAGCCATCTTTTGCGAGGATCGGTTTTACGACTTCGAGGATCTCGGCATGCGGCACGGGAGTGGCACCTACGATGATCGTTTTTGCTTTATCGGCGGCATTTGCAGATAGTGACAGACCAAGGGCGACTAGGGAAGAGAGAAGTATTTTATTCATTTTTTATCCTTTTTTAAATTTGCGCTAAACGACTTAAAAGGATAAATTTAAAGTAGTGTCTAAATTTCTTTTTAAGTATTTAGCAAGCTAAGCACTTAAAAAGAAATTTGTGCTTAGCGGTTAGTCTTTCGACGACTTATGTTCTATCAAGCGACACATTTCGCACATATCTGATTTCATGTTTATCCTTTCAAGTAAAATAATTTGGCGATTTTAAATGAAAAAACTTTAAAATCAGATAAAAATGTGCTATTTTTTTGTAATTTTGTAAAAAAAGTTTCCAAGAATTTGAAAAATTTGCACCATTATGATCAAAATCACGACCGTGTAAAGCATAATGTCAGGTCTAAAACGCTGATAGCCGTAGTTGATAGCGACCGCGCCAAGTCCGCCGCCTCCGACTGCGCCAGCCATCGCTGAAAAGCCGATATTTACGATGAGAGTTAGCGTAAAGGCCGAGATGATGCCCGGTAGCGCCTCTACAAACATCACGCGAAAGATGATCTGTAAATTTGAGCTGCCAAAGCTTTTTGCCGCTTCGATGATGCCTTTATCGACCTCTTTTAGCGCATTTTCGATGAGTCTAGCGACAAAAGGTGCAGCCCCGATAGTAAGCGGGACGATCGCCGCTGTCGTGCCTATGCTTGTGCCTACGATCATTTTCGTGACCGGAAAAAGTACGATTATTAGGATGATAAACGGAAAGCTTCTGAGTGTATTTATGAGCACGTCAAGCGTGAAGTAAAGCTTCGCGTTTGGTTTCAGCCCGTCTTTGTCCGAAAGCACGAGCAACACGGCAGGTATAAGCCCGATAGCAAAGGCCAAAAACGTCGAAACCAGGCTCATATAAAGCGTCTCGTTGATCGCAGGAAGTAAAATACGTGCGAACACGTCGGGAAATTTAGAAAAATCTATGCCAAACATTACGCCACCTCCCAAAGCACGCCGCTTTGTTTGATGTATTCGATCACGCGCGCTTCATCTTGTAGTTCGACATTTATCACGAGAGAGCCAAGCACGTTTTTATCGAGCTTTTCAAGCTTGCCCCAGACGATGTTAAAGTCGATATTTAGCGTGCGTGCCATGTGTGTGATGACGCTGTTTTGCGCGACCTCTTTTGGAAAAAAGAGGCGGATATTCACGCCGCTTGCGGGTAAAATTTCGATCTCACCTAAAAATTCCTTCATTTTTTCATCGGGTTTTAAAAATAGCTCCTCGATGCTGCCGCTACCGATTATCTTACCACCTTCGAGCAAAAGGGCTCTGCTGGCGACTGATTTTACGACCTCCATCTCGTGCGTGACAATGACGATGCTGATGTCAAGCTCGGCGTTTATCTTTTTTAAAAGCTCCAAAATAGAATTCGTCGTATTTGGATCAAGTGCGCTCGTTGCCTCGTCGCTGAGTAAAATTTTTGGACTAAGTGCAAGAGCGCGAGCGATCGCTACGCGCTGCTTTTGTCCGCCGCTTAGCTCGCTAGGATAGCTTTTTGCCTTGTTTTCAAGCCCGACTAAATTTAAAAGCTCGCTCACTCTGGTTTGGATTTTCTCCTTTGGATAGCTCCAAAATTTAAGCGGAGTGGCGACGTTTTCAAACACCGTTTTTCTAGCCATCAGCGCAAAATGCTGAAATATCATCCCCACATCGCGCCTAAGCTCTCTTAGCTCGTTTTGTTTGAGTTTGCTTATCTCGCGCCCAAACACCTTTAAGCTACCGCCTTGATAGCTTTCTAGTCCGTTTATGCAGCGAAGCAGAGTCGATTTACCCGCACCGCTATGCCCCACGATAGCGTAAATTTCGCCCTTAGCAACGCTTAAATTTATATCGTACAATATCTGCGTGCTACCATAAAATTTCTGTAAATTTGAGATCTCTATCATTAAATTCAACTACCTCATATTCTGATCAAAATATAATAAATCACATATATCCAGCTTAAAAAACCATGAATTATAGCCCACAATATGCTATGGTTCGCTCCCCATGATAACGCGACCGCCACTACCGTCCCAAGTGTAAATCCTCCGATACTGCCGTTTCTCATCGTCGCTCCTTTCAAAGGTTTATTTATCAAATTTCATAAGCTCTGAATCTATCTTTTTAAGCTGTTCTTGCGCATTTGCAAGCCCTGATTTATTTGCCTCTATCACCTCCGCCGGAGCGTTGGCGACAAATTTCTCGTTTTTTAGCATGCCTTCTAGCTTTGCTATCTCTTTTTCCAGTTTAGTTTTTTGCGACCGCAGTCGCATTATCATCGCCGACATATCCACGCCTTCAAGCGGTATGAAACTTTGTAAATTTTCGCTCACATCGCTGATCGCACCATCTATCTTAGTACTCGTAAATTCGATATTTTCGCACTTTGCGAGTAGGGCGATGTAGTTTGCGGCCTCGCTTAAATTTACGTCGCCGTTAAGCTTGACATAAGCTTTTGCTATTTTTGAGTTACCAAGCTCGATCGTAGCCTTTGCGCGGCGTATGCTAACTATCGCTTCGATGACGAGCGAGAAAATTTTCTCAACCTCTAAATTTCGCTCTTTTGCCTGCGGATAGCGCGAGATCATTATGGACGCCGAGCTCTGCAAATTTGTCCCGCTAAGCTCGTGATAAAGGTATTCGCTAATAAACGGCATAAACGGGCTTAAAAGTTTCATCGTCTCTTTAAATATCGCGCCCAGTTCGGCGACACTTGCTTTGCTCGCCTTGCTTAGCTCGATACCCCAGTCGCAAAACTCATCCCATAAAAATTTATAAAGCGCATTCGCCGCGTCGTTGAAGCGATACGCGTCAATGTTCTCGCGCACCTCGCGCACGCACTCGTAAAAGCGACTTTGCATATACGCTCCAAGCGGCGTTTTGACCTCGATTTTGTCTAGATCGTCAAATTTGCTCTCATTTAAAAGCAGATATTTGCCGGCGTTGTAAAGCTTATTCGTAAAATTTCTAACCAGCTTCATTTTCTCGTCGCTTAGCTTGATGTCGCGGCCTTGCACGGCGAGTAGGGCGAGCGTGAAGCGCAAGATGTCCGCACTGTATTCCTCAATGCTATCAAGCGGATCGATGACGTTGCCAAGGCTTTTACTCATCTTTCTGCCTTGCTCGTCTTTAACCAGAGCATGCAAGTAGATGTCGTCAAACGGCAGCTTTTCTAGCGCATTTTGCCCCTGAAACATCATCCTAGCGACCCAGAAAAAGAGGATGTCAAAGCCCGTTATCAGCAGGGTATTTGGGTAAAATTCAGCTAGATCGCCCTCGAACCATTTTTCATTTTTCAGCTCCTCGCCATTGCCCCAGCCAAGCGTGCTAAAAGGCCAAAGCCCCGAGCTAAACCACGTATCAAGTACGTCTGGGTCTTGATGAAATTTCTTGCTTTTACACTTCGGGCATTCATTCGGCTCGCCTTCATCCGCCCACTCATGAGCGCACTCGTCGCAGTAAAACACCGGAATCTGATGTCCCCACCAAAGCTGACGTGAGATGCACCAGTCACGAAGTTCGCGCATCCAAGCGTTAAAGCTGTTTATCCAGTGCGGCGGGTAAAATTTAGCAAGACCCGCTGCAACGTCCTCGATGGCTTTATCGGCAATTTGTTTTTTTACGAACCACTGCTTTGAGATGTATGGCTCGACGACATTTTTACAGCGGTAGCAGTAGCCTACTTG
Source organism: Campylobacter curvus (assembly GCF_013372125.1). NCBI lineage: Bacteria > Pseudomonadati > Campylobacterota > Epsilonproteobacteria > Campylobacterales > Campylobacteraceae > Campylobacter > Campylobacter curvus. The sequence goes on from NZ_CP053826.1 coordinate 981,046, forward strand.
ATTATCGTAGTCTCCGATCTTTTCGACATTGCCGATCTTTTCTAGCTCGCGCACGATAGGCTCTCGTGCCGCCAGCCTTTCAAGCCCTTTAAATTTGTCGCACTGCTCGTTTAAAATGCCTTTTTCATCAAAAACGGTGATAAATTCAAGTCCATGTCTTTTGCCGACCTCGTAGTCGTTCGTATCGTGTGCAGGCGTTACTTTGACAAGCCCCGTTCCAAACTCCATATCTACGTGCTCGTCGGCGATGATCGGGATCTCGCGTCCGATGATAGGTAACACGACCTTGCGACCGATCAAATTTTTATATCGCTCGTCGTTTGGATTTACCATTACCGCCGTATCGCCGAAGTAGGTCTCCGGACGCGTCGTGGCGACTACCACATATCGGCTCGTCTCGCACGCCATCTGCGAAATATCCGCACTCGAACTGCACTGCGACGCACTCTGCGCCTTATCGTTTTGGCAAGAGCTCGAATTTTCAGCTAAATAATATCGCAAATAATAAAGCTTGCCCTTGTTTTCCTTGTGCTCGACCTCGATGTCGCTGAGCGCGCCGTCATGCGTGCACCAGTTTATCATATAGTTTTCGCGCACGATGAGACCCTTTTCATAAAGGCTCACGAAGGCTTTTTTGACCGCCTTTTTTAGCCCTTCATCCATGGTAAATCTCTGCCTGCTCCATGCAGGAGAGATGCCTAGACGGCGCATTTGATGCACTATCATGCCACCGCTTTTTTCTTTCCATTGCCAGACTTTTTTTACAAATTCCTCGCGCCCGATACTCTCTTTTGTGATACCCTGGGATAGAAGCTGCTTCTCTACGACGTTTTGAGTGGCGATACCCGCGTGATCGAGCCCCGGCTGCCAGAGGGTCTTGTAGCCGTCCATCCTTTTGTAGCGAGTCATTATGTCTTGAAGCGTGAAAGTAAGCGAATGTCCGATGTGAAGCGAGCCGGTCACGTTTGGAGGCGGCATCATGATACAAAATTTTTTATTTGGCTTTTGGATCTCTTTATTCGCGTCTATCTCGAAATATCCGCGCTCTTCCCAAATTTTATAAAATTTCTCTTCCGTTTGCTTTGCGTCGTAAAAATCAGCCACTTTCTATCCTTTTATTTGCTTTGCGCGCCGATATCTTGTGGCGTCACAATCGCGTAAAATGAAGCGATTTTACCTAAAGATTGTTTAAAATTTTCTTTTTATTTACGATATATATGCGTAGATTAGGGCGATCGCTCGCCCTAAATTTTATTTGACGCTGAAAGATTTTTGAGCTAGGTCGTAGTCGTTTTGCGTGTCGTTATACATATTTTCCGTGATGACCGCAGGTAGCGTGCATTTGCCGCTCATCACTACGCGATATGGCGTAAATAGCGTCGCTTTCTTACTTTCAAGGTTATAAAAGCTTATGACGCGGTCGTCTTTGATGCTTTGATATTCTAAATCTATATCGTTTTTAGTCTGCTCGCTTCTTGTAAAGCCACTTAAATTTTCATTTACGACCTCGAAACAAGGACTTATCATCTCGTTTATCACACCATTTCTTATAGGACTTTTTGAATTTAGCGTGATTTTAGAGTAGATGATGTCATTTACCTTGAGATTGCTTAAATTTAGCTCCTTGCCGTCTTTGTTCACGAAAATCCTATATATGTCAAGCTCTTTTGGCTCTAGCGCGTGTTTTACTTCAAGCGGAACGTAAGCCGAACTCGAGATACCGGTAAAGAGCTTGTTTTCTCCTTGCGGATCGATCTTAAATTCGCCCTTTTCGGTCGTGATATTTACGCTTAAAAGACCGTCGAATTCTTTCTGCACTCCGTCATAGCTAAGCTTAAATTTATTATTCGTCTCGTTAGCTTTTGGCTTGAAATAAGCATTCAGCGCGCGCAAAACGAAGGCTCGCTCTTGAGTGGAGCTTAGCTCGTCCATATTTGTTATCAAGAAATTCGCAAGCTCGTCAGAGTATGAATTTTGCGCAAAATGCTTTGCATGCAGATAAAGCACGAAGGCGCGGTCTCTTAGATCCGAGTGAAAATCGCTGTAAATTCTCTTTTCTTTAGACTCTTTTGCATTTAAATTTTTAAGCACATTGGAAGCTTCGTCATCAAGTCCGGCGATCTTTAGAGTAGAGGCCATCAGGTATTTGTTTAAAACGCTTGAGGCATAGAGCTTCTCGTCGTAAATTCTATTTAAAGCCGCTCTATCCAGTGCGTTGCCTCTAGCTGCGACGTAAAGGCCGTAAAGCACCTCAAACGGCGTATCGTAGCTTAAATTTGCCAGGCTTTTGACCGCTTTATCTTTGATGCTTTTTGGCACTTTGTAGCCCGCTTCGTCCAGCTCCAAAAGAACGTCGGTCGCATAGACGGAGGCAAAGATATTTACGTAGCTTAGCTCGTTCCAGTAGCCAAAGCTGCCGTTACTCTTTTGCATCTTGACTAGATCCTCAAGCCCTAGCGTGATAAATCTCTTTCTATCCTCGTCTCTGAATTTCTCTTTGACTTTCGCATTTAAAAGCGCCAAAAGGCGGCTACTTCGCTGCTCGGCGCATCCATACGGATACTCGATCAAATTTTGTGAAGCGGCGTTTAGTAGGCTTGTGACGGAATTTGAAGCGTCTATGCTGACGTTTGTAAAGCCCTTAGGCAGCTTGATATCTTTTGTCTTGCTTATGACCAGGCTCTTTGCGTAGGTGCTTATCGGATAAGGATCGACTACGTCAAGGTTCGTATAGTTTGTGAGTGTGTCGCCGTTGTTATCGAGCGTGATTTCAAAATTTGCCTTTCCGGCCTCTTTTGCGGCGATCTTTAGCGGTAAGAGTTTATTTTCAAGCGGTTTTAAATTTACTTTCGTGTCGCTGTTTAGCTCTAAATTTGGGCTTGATTTGATCGAAACGCTTAAATTTTTATCTTGATTTGTCGTGTTTATGAGCCTTAAGCTTGCATTTAGCTCATCGCCTTTTAGCATATATGCGAGCACGCTTGGCTTGATGATTACATCGTCTTTTACCAGAATTTCGCTATTTTTAGCGTCCATCTGCGTTTCATTCGAGACGATAGCGTCCACGTGGATAGCCGAGTTAAAGCCGTTTGGCGTTTTAAATTCATAGCTTGCCGTGCCGTTTGCGTCGGCTTTTAGACGTGCGGCTTTAGCAAACGTTTTTATATTTTTACTATCGACCGGACTATCGTGTTTTGCGAGTTTAGCCTCCATAGCCAGCTCTTTTGTATCACCGCCAAAGCTTAGGACTTTGCCGTCTACTTTGTAGTTTGTGAGCTTGTCGTAGATATCGTAGTCAAAGACCGAGTCTGGCAAAATTTTATTAAAAAACGCCAGAGGATTTGCCGGTACTTGCGAAGTGATGTTTAACACGCCAAGATCGACTACAAAGAGGCTGATATCGGCGTTTGGTAGCGTTTTTAGCGAAATTTTTACGTTTTGATTCGTTTTTGCCGTCTTTGGCGCGTCGATCTGCAAAGCCATCTTTCTTTCAGGTCTGTCGGCTTTTGCGTAAATTTTGCCGTGAGTTCTAAAAGGAGTCACGCCGTCATCGGCTAGGCGGTAGATGTTTGCGCCCACATACAGTCCGTTGAAGTCAAAATCAAGCTTAAATTTAGCATTTGCCGAGTTATTTTTGATACGTACGACCTTATAGGCTTTGACATCGCCATCTTCGAGCGTCACGAGCGCTAGTCCGTCCTTGATCGCCGAGCTTATATCCGCGCTTAGCTCGTCGCCTTTTTTATAGCTTTGAGCGTTTAGTTTGACTTGAGCTTTGCTAAGCTCTTTTGTCGGCATCAAAGTCGAGTAGTTCCAGCCGCTGACGTCGATATCGATGCTGGTGCTAGAGCCGCTTACTATGTCGGAGACCACGATCGTGTATGAGCCGCTTTGAGCGAAGCTGTAGTCAAACGAACCGCTATCTTTGAAAAAGTTATCCACGTCATCTAGCCTTTCATGCCATCTGACTACGCCTCTATCGTCGCTCGTGTATTCCCAGACCGAGCGCTTGACGCTAAATTTCAGGCTCAAATTTTTAGGCTCGCCGCTGATGGCGTTTAGAGCGACTGTTTTGATGTTTATCTTTTCGTTTGGTTCTACGAAGGTCTTATCAGCAAAAATTCCGACCATATTTTCGTAAGGATAGACCTTGAAAGTCTTGCTGGTACTGACATTTTTACCATCGTCATTTACGCTGAAATTTATGACGCCTTTTAGTATAGAAGGCACATCACCGTCACCCTCACCCTCTAGGCTAAGCCCGAGGATATCGCTTGCTTTGCCTTTTTCGTTGAGCTTTATTCGCCTCTCCAGGCTGGCGTATCCTTTGCCTTTTATCGTGCTGTTTTTAAATTTATAGTCTTTGTAGTTTTCGTTTTTATACTCCGAGTCAAAAAACGAGACTTCAAACGATCCCTCAAGTCCGCTGGCCGCACCGCCAAAGAGATAGCTGCTTGAAAATTCCAGCGGGATAAATTCATTAGCCTGTAAAATTTCACTTGACATGATGATCTCGTTTTTCAGTCTGGCAGGCACGAAGCTCTCGACGAAAAACGGCTCTTTCGCGAGAATTTTGTTTGCGTAGATTATGCTTAGCGTAAAGCGTCCGCTAAGCTCGCTTGAAATATTTTTGCTAAAGCTTATGACGCCAAATTCGTTCGTCTTTGCGGCAAATTCCGCGATGTCTTTGCTCTGAGGATCGGTGATCTTTAGCTTTACAGGCATATTTGCAAGTGGCTTAAAATCTCTGTCTCTTAGATATATCGCACCCTCGATGTCCTCGTTTGGACGGATGATATCGGTAGCAAAATGCGTCCAAGCATCGATCGTTTCGTTCGCATCTTTTAGCATATATCTGGCGTTTTCGTTTAGGTTCTCATCCGCGTTTATGAGGAGGAAATTTTGCTCCTTGCCCAAGGATACGACGACGGAGGAAACGTCTTTATAGATGTCTTTGCGTTTAAATTTAAAAACGCCCTCGTCGTTTGTCGCGCCCACTGCCAGCTCGTCGTTTCCATTGCTGTAAATTTTGACATTGGCGTTTGCCAGCATCATGTTTTCGCCAAGTCTGTTGGCAAATACGAAAATTTCGTTTTTACTGACCTTGGCGCTGATGGCGATATCGCTTAGATAAACGACCTTTGAGATGCTTTGATCTTTGCCGTAAGAGAGGTTTATCTTATACACTCCGTCTCCGCCGCCGGCGAAATCAAGCCTTATTTTATGCAAGGAGACTTCATTTAGCGCACCGCCAAGATCGTATTTTTTGCTCGCGACCTCTTTACTGAAAGTGCTTAGATCGTCGCTACTGGAGTTGAAATTTAGAAAATATCTATAATTTTGATCAGCCAGCTTTTCGACCGTGACCTTAAGCTCACTCACGTTTGCGCTTTTTATGCCGATCTGGCCGACGCTTGAGATATATGGCTTGTCGTTTGTAAATTCCACGAACGGAGCTAAATTGCCCATTTTTACCGTATAAACGCTATCATTTCTCACGATATTATCGCTATCACCAAAGCCTTTTTTGATCGTTATCTCGTACTCGGTTTGAGGCTTGAAATCATCGCTGATGATGTCGATGTAGTAGTAAAGATCCTTGCCTTCAGCCTGCATTTTTTCTCTTTGCTCGTATTCGATGTAGTTCAAGTCACTCATTTTGAAATTTTGAATGCCCTTGACGTGAATGAATTTCTTGAGGTTTCGATCGTCATCCATCCAGTCTTTGAGATAGATCCTGGCGGCTAGCTTCCCGCCATCAAGGCTGACTGGCTCTAAATTTTCTATAAAAAGCGTCTTTGCTTTTTCATTTTCTTTTTTAAAATTTTGCTCATTATCGTCGTTTTTGGCTTTTTGTGAGTATGTGTAGCTGTAATTTTCCTCAAATTTCGCTCCGAATTTGCTCTCAAATCCGGCAGGAATTTCAAAAGTAGGAGCGCTTAAATTTTTATCTAAATTCAGCGCGAAATCGACCTTTGACATGCTATCTACGCTAAAATTCACATCGCTTATCTTTATCTTTTTTAGCTCGGTAGCATTGACTTCGTCGTTAAATTTCAGTATGTATTTGCTGTCTGAAGCCTTAAATACCTCTTTTAGCTTGAATTCGCCGTATTCAAACTCCACGCTGTCGCCATTCATTTTGCAAGTGTAGCCCACGCCCTGGTGAAGCTGGTTCGTGTAGTAGACGAGGCTATCTTTTTTGTATTCTATTATGCCCTCCAGCTTTGGCTGGCACTCGAAAATTTTCTTTTTGTCGATCGTGCCTACGAGCTTGTCGCCCACATTTTCATTAAGCCCGAATTCTATCGTCAAAGGCGTTTTGACATCGACCTCGCCGTTAAAGTTCAAAGCGTTTAAATTTATGGCCGACAAAAAGGCTAGAAACAACCATCTACTGCGCATCCTATCTCCTTATTTTTATCTGAATTTCATTTAAATTCGAGTTCTCGTCAAGACAGCTTAAAGTATGCTCGCCGATCCCTAAAGATACGATATTCTCACTACCGCTAGGTGCGTTTTTAAACTCGCCGTCATCGACTTTTAGGTAGATCTCATCCCCCAAATATGCGTAGCATTTTAGCATAACTTTGGTTATATTACTATCGCTTAATATAGTCTCGTTCGCGTAAGGGCTGGCAAATAAAGGCTTTTTGCTCTTAAGCGTCTCAAGGCACGGGCTAGAGCTTAGCTCCTCTTTGCTCAAAAAGCCGTTTTTATACATGAAATCAAGCTCCTCGCCCCTTATGTTCGTGCATTTATCCTTTAGCCAAACGCCTGAAATTTGCTCGTCGATCTGTAAATTTTTACACTGCTCAAACTCAAACGCATCGACGCAGGTAGGTATCTTGATGATGCCATCAACACTTGTTAGAAAGTGTAAATTTCGCTTTTGAGCCATCAGCTTAAAGGCGTCGAAGATGATTTTTGACGCGTCGTTTAGTCCGGTGAGCTTGTCGGTCTTTTGAGCGTTGAAATTCCCTATCCAAACGGCTATGGTGTAGTCTTTGTCAAGTCCGATAGCGTATATATCGCGTGAGCCGTAGCTCGTGCCAGTTTTAAATGCGATGGTAGGCGTATCTTGGGCATATCGCCATACGTTTTTTAGATACGAGCGCGATGCCTCGCTCATCATTTTTGCCGTCAGATAGGCACTTTGCGGGCTTATTAGAGTGATGTTCGTGTCCTGAGCGTTTATAAATTCCCCTGCAAACTCAAGCGGCCTTAATACGCCGCCATTTGCGTAAATGCTGTAAAGATGGGCTAAATTTAAAAGGCTCATCTCACTACTTCCAAGCGCTATGCTCGCTCCGTAAAATTCCTTGCTCTCATTTACTAAATTCGCCCTATCTAAAAGCTCATAAAGCGAGTTGTCCTCGAGCTTTAGGTTTAAATTCACAGCCGGGATATTCAGGCTGAAATTTAGCGCATCTTTGGCACTCACTATGCCTAAAAAGCCGCCGCTGAAATTTCTAGGGACGTATTCGTTTATGAAAATTTCAGTGTCTATGAGCTGCGTTTTAGGCGTTATTAGCCCGCTATCAAGCGCTAGTGAAAATATAAACGGCTTTAGCGTGCTGCCGACGTTTCGTTTCATGTTTAGGGCCGAGTTTTGCCCGTCTTTGGCGCGCTCATCGTGAGAACCGACGAAGGCGACGACACTCATTTTTTCGTTGTCTATCACGACTGCAGCGGCGTTGTTTGCGTTCTTTTCGCGCAGCTTTATCATCGCGTTGTTTAATATATTCAAAAGATCGTTTTGGATTTCAAGGTCTAAATTAGTCTTAGTAAGGCCATTTTTAAATGCAACATCAGCATAGCTAGGAGCGTTGTAGGGTGCTTTTACACGAGTGTTTTTAAAAGGCTCGTTTTGAGCGCGTTTAAATGCGCTAAGATCGATGATGCCAGCCTTGTAAAGCAGCTTTACGACGCGGTTTTTTAGGCGATTGATGTCAGATTTTTTATCGAGTCGGTTTTTGTTCGGATTTTTTGGGATAGTGCTAAGAAGCGCCATTTGCGCGTAGCTAAGCTCGTTTAGCTCCCGCCCGAAGTAAAATCTAGCGGCCGCTCGCACACCCTCTATGTTGCCGCCGTATGGGGCCAGGTTGAAGTAAAAATTTAAAATTTCATCCTTGCTAAAGTGCCACTCTAGCTGCAACGCACGGAAAATTTCTTTTATCTTGTTCGTGTAGCTTCGCTCGCTTGGCTCCATCATGCGCGCTACTTGCATGCTTATAGTGCTGGCTCCGATACGGTTTTTGTGCGTGAGATTGTAAGCGGCAGCCCTCATCATCGCGAGAGGATTCACACCAAAGTGGTAGTAAAAATATTTATCCTCAAAGAGTAGGGCGCTTTGCTTTAAAATTTCGGGCACATCGTCGGTGTGAAAACGCCATATACCGTCGTTTGCTAGCTGCATCTTGATGATCTTGCCGTCTGTGTCGTATAAAATTTTGGCTTGACTTTTATTTAGTGCGCTTAAATTTAGAGGAAAAATGGCGTCCAATATCAAAAATATGACGAATAAAAGCGCTAAAAAAACGAGGGCGAATTTTAAAATTTTAAGCTTTTTCATTTTCATTGCGTGATTATAGCCAAAGTGCTCTACGTTTTAGATTTTTGTTGCAGTGTTTATTTAGTGTCGCGATAAATTTTTAATTCAAAGCATAAGCGAGAAAGCGACAACTCACTCCGCTAACATCTCGCTCACATTTAGTGTATTTTTGCCCGTTTTGACGGCATTTTGCAGTAGCTCCATGACCTGTAAAAATTTCATCTCTTTATCGTCTTTTATCATTGCGGTGGCGTTTTTGAGTGCGCGCGTAGTGGCGATTATGGTGCGAGCGTTTTCCAGCTCGATCTTTGCGCGCAGGTTTGCCTCCAGCTCACGTGCAAATAGCGCTTGGATCGCCTTTGGAAAGGTGATGTCCAAAAAGTCTACGTTTAAAATTTTAATCCCCAGCTCACTTGCTTTTTCGCCTATCACGTTTGGATCGAGTGTGAAAGTGCGTGCGGCGATCTCCTGCGCCGGCAAGGCCGAGATCACGCTTCTGGCGTAGAGTTGCACGATCGTGCGAAGTCTGTTTTCAAGATCGTCCCTGCTGAGCACTGCCATCTCGCCCGTAGCTACGATCTCGTATGTGAAAACAAATTACGCGCGAAACGCGATGTTATCTTTGCTTAAAATTTCTTGCGAGTAGACTTGCACTTCGCACGGGACGTCTGGCAGTAGCGTGACGCGGTATCGGCTAAAGTCAAAAAACCGATAAATACCGCTTTGCAGGCGCTTATAAAATTTGTTGTCTTTATATAATATGCCAAATTGTAGTGGCGGAATTTCTATTTTAGTAAACATCTCATCTCCTTAAAAATGCGTCTAAGAGGCGTTTGCGGGGGAATTTTATTCGCATGCCGCAAACGCGTTAAACGACCGAACCGAGGCCCGGATTTGAAAAAATAAGTGGCCTACACAGCGGGGAATCAAACCCCATACTGCCTCTTGCTCCGCGATATGCCTATTTTGCAAGTGACAGCAAAATGTTTTAAATAGGCGGCGGTTGAGCCGATTATATTAAAATTTGCCTAAATCCAAACAAAATTTGACATTATTTGCTTTAAGCCCTTTTGGGTATAATTTCCACTTTTTATAGAGGAGATCATGCCACTTTCACGTCTAAATAAAGAACAATACACCGCCGCGACCGCTCCAGCAGGGCACAATCTAATCATCGCCTCCGCAGGCACGGGCAAAACGAGCACCATCGTCGCTCGCATCGCACATTTGTTAAATTTAGGAGTCGATGCCAAGCGAATTTTACTTCTTACATTTACTAACAAGGCCGCAGCCGAGATGATCGAGCGGCTAAATCGCTATTTTGATAAAAAGATCACCGCCAAGATCACTGCCGGCACATTTCACTCGGTCTCTTATAGCCTACTTAAAGAGCTAGGCAAGGGCGTGGTTTTAAAGCAGCCAAGCGAGCTTAAAATTTTACTTAAAAGCCTCGTTGAAAGGCGTAAATTTCATCATCTAAGCGACGTCAAGCCTTACGGCGGGGCATATCTTTACGATCTTTACTCGCTCTATCAAAATAGCGTGAGCGACGTCAGTTTTGCCGATTGGCTAAAGCTAAAGAGCGAAGAGCAGGGCGTTTATGCTGAAATTTACGAGGACATTTTAAACGAATTCGAGAGTGAGAAGGCGAAATTTGGCTACGCGGACTTTAACGACCTTCTTATCAAGATGCGAGACGAGCTAAAAAACGGCGCGCCGCTTGATTACGATGAAATTTTGATCGACGAATATCAAGATACGAATACGCTTCAAGGCAGCCTCATCAGTGCGTTTAAGACAAAAAGTCTATTTTGCGTCGGGGATTTTGATCAAAGCATTTACGCATTTAATGGCGCAAATATCGAGATCATCGGCTCGTTTAAAGATCGCTTTAAAGACGCTAACATCTACGCGCTAAATGTCAATTACCGCAGCAGCTCGAGTATTTTAGCGCTCGCAAACAAGGTCATAGCAAACAACCCGCGCCTTTACGAGAAGCACCTAAGCGTCAGCAGAGAGGGGAAATTTAAAGCCCCGACTCTGCTTGTTTATAACGAGCTTTTCGAGCAATACTCCGCGATTGCCGACATCATCTCGCTCTCACCGTTTCCGCGCGAAAATATCGCCGTCATCTTTCGCAACAACTCCTCGGCAGACGGTATCGAGGTCGCGCTAAAAGAGCGTGGTATCAGCTCAAAGCGAAAAGGCGGCGTGAGCTTTTTTGAGAGTCGCGAGATAAAGGCGCTCGTGGATATCATGGGTATCTTTATAAACCCAAAAGACATCATGGCGTTCATCCATATCTGCGAGTACGCAAAGGGCGTAGGTAGCGCGCTTAGCAAGGAAATTTTCGACGCTTTGGTCAAGCTAGGACACGGAAATTTGATCGAAGGGCTTTTAAATCCGGACGAAAACGTCAGTATCGCCTCGATAAAAAGGCATAATTATCAGCTTGGGTTGTTTGACGATCTTGATGAATTTGCCGATGTTTCGAGGTTTAAAGAGCTGAAATTTAGCGACAGGTTTTTAGCGCATCCGATACTAAAAATGCAAAAATTAAGCGAGGGCGGGGCGCTATTTTTATATGAAATTTACAACTTTTTAAAGAGTGCTAGACGCCTAGTAAGGCCAAATTCACTCATAAACGAGATAAGAGACAGTAAAATTTACGAGCTGATAGTAGAAAATTTAAGCATCAAGCGCGCGACGCTAAAAAACGGGAACGTCGATCCTGCTATAAAGAAGGAGGCTCGCGAACGCATAATGCGAAAATCTATCGTCCTTAGCGAGCTTAGCAAAAACTATAACGATGTCGAGAAATTTTACAACTTCATCACGCTCGGAAGTAACGAGATGAGAGAGGGCGAGGGGGTGAGCCTGCTTAGCGTACATGCGAGCAAGGGGTTAGAGTTCGATCAAGTATTCATCGTCGATCTGGCGCAAAATCGCTTTCCGAATTTAAAGCTCATGAGTATGGGCGGCAGTCTGGAGGAGGAGCGGCGGCTCTTTTACGTCGCGGTGACTAGGGCGCGTGACGAGCTTTATCTAAGCTATGCTAAATTTGACAAGATCAAAAAGATCACCTATCAGCCAAGCTGTTTTTTGATCGAGGCGGGGATGGCTAGTGCAGGAATTTAGAAGCTTGGAATTTAACATTTATTTCAACTTTTTTAAATAAAATTGACAAAATTTATCCAAAGTGAATCACAATGAAAAAAATCATTAAAATTTCTATCCTTTTGCTGATCGTAGCGCTGGCGCTAGCTTTCGTCTACGATAAGTATTTCAAGACTAGCGGCGAAAGGGTGGAGTTTATAACCCAAAAGGCCGTCAAGGGCTCGTTTTCTAAAAAGGTAGACGCCACAGGCGAAATTTTTGCTACCGAGCTCGTAGATGTGGGCGCTCAGGTGGGCGGTCAGATAAAAAAACTATATGTAAAGCTAGGCGATAATGTCAAAAAAGGCGATCTCATAGCCGAGATAGACAGCTCCACGCAGCAAAACAACGTCGACAATAAAGAAGCGCAGCTTAGGATATATGAGGCGCAGCTAGAAAGCGCAAAGGTCGCACTGGATATCTCTAAAACGCAGTATGAGCGCGAAAAGGGACTTTTTGCGAAAAACGCCACCTCAAAGCAAGAATTTGAGACAGCAAAAAATACATACGCTTCAAACGAGGCGAAACTAAAAGAGATAAAAGCGCAGATCAACCAGACAAATATCGAGCTAAGCACCGCTAAGATCGACCTTGGCTACACTCGTATCGTAGCGCCTAGAGACGGCACGATCGTCTCCGTGCAAGTAGAGGAGGGGCAGACCGTAAATTCAAACCAAACGACGCCTACTATCGTAAATATCGCCGATCTAAGCAAGGTAAAAATGAAAATGCAAATCGCCGAGGGCGACATAACAAAGATAAAAGTCGGCACTCCGGTCGAATACTCCATACTCTCCGAGCCAAATACGAAATTTCAAACCGAGGTGAGCTCGATAGATCCGGGGCTCACGACTCTTAGCGACGGCTCGTATTCAAGCACCTCCAGTAGCTCCAGTTCTCATTCAAGTAGCTCCACGAGCTCCAGCTCGGCGGTGTATTATTACGCTCAAAGCATCGTGGATAACAAAGACGGGATTTTACGTATCGGTATGACCACGCAAAACACGCTCCTGGTCGCAAAGATAGAAGACGCGATTATCATACCTACCATAGCTATCAAAAAAGAGGGCGACAAGAGCTTCGTTTATGTGCTAAAAGATAAGCAAAACGCGGTAAAAACGCAAGTACAAACAGGCATAAGAGACAATCTCGACACTCAGATCATCAGCGGCATAAACGAGGGCGATGAGATCGTGACCTCGCAAAGCACGGCAAGCGAGATCGCTAAAATGGTCGAGAAAGAAAATAGAGGCCCAAGGTGATCGAGCTAAAAAATATCGTCAAAAAATTTAAAGTAGGCGATAGCGATATCGAAATTTTGCACGGCATAAATTTAAGCATCAAAAAGGGAGAATTTATCGCTATCATCGGCCAGTCGGGCTCTGGTAAATCGACACTGATGAATATTTTAGGCTGCCTTGATAGTCCAAGTAGTGGGCAGTACCTGCTAGATGGTGCTGATATATCAAATTTCGACTCCGATGCGCTGGCTAAGCTTAGACGCAATAAATTTGGCTTCATCTTTCAAAGATATAACCTACTCGCCACGATGAACGCTCTACAAAATGTCGCGCTTCCAAGCATTTATGCAGGCGTGGATAAAAAAAATAGAGAGCAAAGAGCGCATGAAATTTTAGCCTCGCTCGAGCTTGACGACAAGGCGCAAAGCCTGCCAAATAAACTCTCAGGCGGTCAGCAACAGCGCGTATCTATCGCAAGGGCACTGATAAATGGCGGCGAGATAATCCTAGCCGATGAGCCGACCGGAGCGCTTGATAGCAAGAGCGGTCTAAAAGTGATGGAAATTTTAGTGAATTTACATAAGCTCGGACACACCATAATCATCGTCACACACGATCCGAAGATCGCCGAATACGCAAATCGCGTCATCGAGATAAAAGATGGCAACATCATCAGCGATACGACTAAAAAAGATGAAATTTTTACCGCAAAAAAACACGACACACCGCAAAAAAGCGCTTTTGTCTACTACAAAGATCAGCTCATAGAAAGCTTTAAAATGTCCATCAGTGCGATGCTCTCTCATAAGTTGCGCTCACTGCTTACGATGTTAGGTATCATCATCGGTATCGCAGCCGTCATCAGTGTCGTGGCGCTTGGCAAAGGCTCGCAGGAGCAAATTTTAGCCGGCATCCGCAAAATCGGTACGAATACGATAGACATAATGCCGGGCAAAGGCTTTGGCGATATGCGCTCAGGACGCGTAAAAACGCTAGTCATCAGTGACGCTCAAATGCTAGAGAAACAGCCCTTTTTGGAGTCCGTCACGCCAAATACCAGCACCAGCGGGATACTGACTTATGAAAATATATCGCTAAGTGCGAGCCTAAGGGGCGGGGGCTCTGGTAGCTTTGATGTAAACGGCCTCAAGCTCGCAAGCGGCAGGCTCTATGACGATGACGAGGTCGCATCCTCGGCATCCGTAGCAGTCATCGATCATACGACTAAAATTTCAGTCTTTCCAAATATCGATCCTATCGGCAAGATAATCCTTTTTAACAAAAAGCCGCTTAGAGTGATCGGCGTTTTGCAAAAGGACGACTTTACCTTCGGTGATGCCAGTACGCTTAAAATTTACGCCCCTTACACGACCGTGATAAACAAAATCACCGGCGATAAATACATAAGCTCGATAACGGTGCGCGTAAAAGAGAGCGTAAATGCGCAAGTAGCCGAAAAAAATCTCACCGAGCTTTTAACGATAAAGCACGGAAAGCAAGACTTTTTTACTAGAAATTCAGACAGTATCAAACAAACGATAGAGGAGACGATCTCTACGATGAGACTGCTGATATCCAGTATCGCGCTCATCTCGCTCATTGTGGGTGGTATAGGCGTGATGAATATCATGCTAGTTTCAGTAACTGAGCGCACCAAAGAGATCGGCATCAAAATGGCAATAGGCGCTACGCAGAGCAATATATTGCAGCAGTTTTTGATAGAGGCGGTCCTGCTTTGTTTGATCGGCGGAGCGATCGGCATAGCGTTTTCTTATGTGATCGGCTATGTTTTCAATAACTTTTTAGAGGGCTTTAGCATGATCTTCTCAAATGCCTCCATCATCGTCGCTCTCGTAACATCGATGGCGATAGGCATCATCTTTGGCTATATGCCGGCTAAAAACGCCTCGAAACTAAATCCGATCGACGCACTTTCAAGGGAATAAAATGAGATCATTAAGCTTAGCGCTAGTTTTACTTTTAAGCGGTTGCGCCGTAAAAAACGTGAATAGCGATTACTATGAAATTTTGCTGCAAAGCAACGTAAAAAGCGAGCTGAATTTAAAAGAAGAGTGGTGGAAAGATTACAACCAAACCTATCTAAACGAGCTGATCGAGCTTGGACTGAAAAACAACATCGACCTAGCAAAATCAGCCGTCGCGATAAATAAAGCCTTAGCACAAGCCGGCATTTTAGACGCAAATTTACTGCCTACCTTCAGTGCTAGCGCCAGCGCACAAACGAGCAGGAACATAAAAAGAAACGACAGCTGGGCGCGCACCTACGGCGCCGGAGTCTCGCTAAGCTACGAGCTCGATCTGTGGCACAAGCTAGCTGATAGCGCAGATGCGGCTGTGTGGGAGGCAAACGCTACGAAATTTGACCTCGCGGCAACGCGCCTAAGCGTGATAAACAGCATAACGGACGCTTATTTTAATATCTTATATCTAAACGAAAGTATAAAATTTTATGAAATTTCTTTAAAAAACTACAACGAGCTTGAGGCGATAACGCACTATAAATTCGAGCTTGGCAAAGAGGAACAACTATCGCTTTCACAGATACAAAGCTCAGTTTTAAGCCTTAAAAACAAGATAGAAAATGCGGAGAAAAGCCTGATTGAGGCGCAAAAAACGCTTAGAATTTTACTAAACGTAAAGCCTGATTTTGATCTAAAATTTAGCGGGCTATCGTTAAGCGATGTCAAAAATTTGGGCGTGGATCTTGACGTACCTATCTACGTCGTGGCAAATCGTCCTGACTTGCAAGCGGCCATAGCCAGGATAGAGGAGGGGCTTTTAAACGTAAAAGCCAGCCAAAAAGAATTTTACCCTAGCATCACGATAGGAGCGAGCCTAAAGGGTAGTGCGGACAATATAGGCGGCGCTACGTCGTTAAAATTTTTAGACGGAAATATCGCTATAAATTTACCATTTTTAAACTATTCGAAGCTAAAATCAAATCTCAAAGTATCAGAAGCAAGCTTCGAGCAAGCGAAACTAAACTATATGGCTACGCTAAATGAAGCGCTAAACGAGATAGATACGTATTATAAAGCGATGCAAAAAGACGAGGTGCTCCTGGATAATTACTCCAAACAGGTGCAAAACTACGAAAATATAAGCGAAATTTACAAGCTAAAATATCAATACGGAAAATCTGAGCTAAAAGACTATCTTGAAGCCAGCAACAACGAGATAGACGCTTATGTGAATTTGCTCGGCGGAAAATATAAACTCTTGCAAGATGAGATACAAATTTATAAAGCCATGGCAGGTAAATTTTCTAAATAATTTATACTTTTACTTTTATAGCAAAGAATTTATAAGCGACCTAGCACAGACGCGAACAGCGTTTAAGGTTTGGCTTCGCTTTTGAAAGTTAAAACAATAATAGAGCCAAGCAAAAATCATACAAAAGGTAAAATGGCAACTATTTTTATATTTTGTATTGAAAACTATAATTTTCAAATTAATATTTATTTTTTCATTTTCATGCAAGAGCCAGCTCTAAAAGGCCTATTTTAAGAGCTTTTATAAATATTGACCTTTTGTGTCGTAAAAATTTATCCGTGAAATTTGATGCAAAAAAATGCGTAAGTAAATCCGTTTTATTTTATGCTTTTTTATATGTATGAAAATTTGGCTTAATTTTGATGTTTTTTGGGATGGTCAAAAAACACTACCCTGCCGCAGCCTTCGCTTATGTCTTTGAGATCGCAGTCAAATTCTATGCAAAAGATACCGCTTGTAGGGATGTTATCGATAGACGAATCGCTTAAGAATTCGCATATTTGCGTCGTCGCAGGGTTATGGGATATGATGAAAATTTCATGAAATTTGCTCTTTATATTTTTCACAAATTTCAAAAAATCCTCAAAATTTATATCATAAAGCTTATGCACAAGTGTGATATCTTCTTTAAATTTAAGCGTATCTGCGAAGCGTTTTGCGGTCTGTTCGCATCTTTTTGCGTCGCTTGAAAATATAACATCCGGCATCACGCCATAAAATTTAAGCCTTGCGGCCATAAATTTAGCATCATCTTTGCCTCTTCCGCTTAGCTCGCGTGCGAAATCCTTTGGCGTATCTTTGTTTTCATCGACCGCCTTTGCGTGCCTTATGAAGTAAATTTTGCTCATTTTTCGCCCTCTTTTTGAAAACTTTTGATGAGTTCGAACTCATCCTTACTAAATCCCGCTTGCAACCTATCTTTTTCATTTAACGTGCGGCTGCTTTTGAAAGAATTCTGATAGAGCTCTTGTATGATGCGGATGTATTCGTTTGGGTCTATGTTTTCACGTTTGCAAGCAAATTTAAACCACTTGTCACCCTTTTTTACATGTGAAATTTCCTCGTTTAAGATTACGTTTAAAATTCCTATGAGTTCGTCGCTACCGCCCTGCACTGCCAGCTTTTGGATGATGTGAGCGTTGGCGTCAAGTCCGTTTGCTTCCATATATCTTGGTAACAAGGCCATGCGTTTTACGAGCGAACTCTCACTCTTTTGTAAGGCGACGAAAAGTCCGTCATGCACGCTAAAATCTCCATATCTGCCGCCCTGCTTTTTCAAAAATCCCTCTATCATTAAAAAGTGCCTGATCTCATCCTCGGCCACCTCCAGCCAGTCGGCGTAAAATTCGCGAGGTAGCCCGTCAAATCTATAACACGCATCAAGCGCGATATCTATGGCGCTAAATTCTATATGAGCGATAGAGTGGATAAAATTTAGAGTTTTATCTTTTGATTTTGGCTTTTTGTTTAGCTCTTTCATCGAGACGACATCGCAAAATTTAGCATAGCTTGGCGTAGTTAGAGGTAGCACTGGCGTTTGACGCGTGAAATTTTGCTCGCCAAAGGCCTTAAAATCCTTATAAAATTTCTCAAATTTTAAAAATTTAGCCTTTGCATCGCCCTCATTTAAGATATCCCAAATCTCATCAAAAAAGCTCATACGACCGCTCTTTTAAAGGCTATCTTTGCATATAAAAAGCCCAGGACAAAGCCGATGATATGCGCGTACCAGGCTATATTCACACCAAGTGCGAGCGGCACGAAGCTCATCAGTAATATCGCGATCACCAGCCCTAGCCTCGAGCTCTTATCTAAAAACGCAAGCACTCCAAGAAGCACACAGATCGCGCCGCTAGCGCCGACTAAATTTACAAACGAGCCGTCGCTTACATAAGCATAATAAATATAAGAAAGACTAAGCAAAGAGGTCAAGACCCCGCCTATCATATAAACTAGAAAAAAGCGCAAAGAGCCAAGATGGCGCTCCAAAACCGAGCCAAACTGAAATAGCACAACCATATTCATGGCTATATGCGATGGTGAGCCGTGCATGAACATCGAGGTTAGCGGCTGAAGTAAAAGTGGCCACTCAAGCGTGAAAAAGCCGATGTTAAGGCCTAGCATGGACTCAAGTGAGCTGGAGTTCGCGGAGAAATTTACAAAGCCGTAAAGGGCTAAATTTAGTGCGATGAGCGCGTATGTAACGCGCATTTTACTTGACCTTGCCGTAGCCAGCAAATCTATTTGATGCCAGGCAGCTTATTTTAGAGCATCTTACTATGTAGCTGTTGATCTCTTTTTTACCGTTTAGATGCGTATTTTTGTTGTTTAGATTCATGTAGCTGTGTATGATCTTGCCACCGGAGTTATGTATGAAGCGGATCGTACCGTCTGGCGAGATCTCATTTACGATGCCGACGTGAGTGACGTTTTGCTTATCGATATTTTTTTGGACGCCCTTACCTAGTGTGTTTGAGAAAAATATCAGATCGCCTATTTTAGGGTTTTCTTGGATTATCAAATTTTGACTTTGGTAAAAGTTGTATATCGCTTTTGACTTCCTACCGCCTTTATCGTAGTATTTGTTGATGGTTTTCTCGTCAAAATACATATTTGCGTGCTTTTGATTGACTATCGAGACAAAGCCCGAGCAGTCTCTGCCGGCTCTTGTGTTCATATATTTTTTGAAAAACGAGCCGAAATTTTTATCTTTTCTGTCTTCGTTTGCATTTTTGTTATTGAGGTAATCTTGCAAAACTCCATCTTGCGCGTAGATATTTTCTTTGTTTAATATGTTTGCGTCCTCTTTTGTGTTGTTGTTTTGCGTCGGTGCTATGAAGCTACAACCCGCAAAAAACGCCATCGATGCGGCCGTCAAAGCTATTTGTTTTATCATTTTGATCTTTCAAATTTTAAAATAATCCGTATTTTAACGATATTTGGCAAATAAAAAGATTAAGCCGTGGCTTTGTTTTCTAAGCTAAAAGTCACTATAATCAGCCTAAATTTTAAATTTCAAGGCAAGATCATGATGCATTATTTGCAAATAGAAGGAAACGCAAAGCTTAGCGGCAAGGTCGAGATAAGCGGAGCAAAAAACGCCGCACTGCCGCTAATAGCGCTCACATTGCTAGCTAAAAACGAGGTTAAGCTAAGCAATATCCCAAATGTGGCCGATATCAAAACCCTGGCTCAATTGCTTAGAAATTTAGGCGCTAGCTGTGAATTTGAAAATGAAAATTTGCTAAAGATCGACACCGGCGGCGTAAATTCCACTATGGCAAACTATGACATCGTGCGAAAGATGAGAGCCTCCATACTGACGCTAGGCCCACTTTTAGCGCGTTTTGGACATTGCGAAGTGAGTCTGCCAGGAGGCTGCGCTATCGGTCAGCGTCCGATCGATCTGCATCTTAGCGCTCTTGAAAAAATGGGAGCGAGCATAGAGATAAAGCAAGGCTATATCGTAGCTAGCGCTCCTGACGGGCTAAAGGCTGCTAGCATAGTGTTTGACAAGATAACGGTGACCGGCAGCGAAAATATCATCATGGCGGCAGCTTTAGCTCACGGCACGACGCAGCTTTTAAACGTCGCAAAAGAGCCAGAAGTCGTGCAAATTTGTGAGGTCTTGGCCGCTAGCGGCGTAAAGATAGAGGGTATCGGCACGAGCGAGCTTAGCATAACAGGAACCGACGGCAAGCTCTTAGATATCGGCGATGTGGAGGTGATCCCGGATAGGATAGAGGCCGGCACGTACCTTTGCGCCGGTGCGATAACGAATTCGCGTATAAGCATAAGCAAAGCAAATGCCAATCACATGCTCGCGATGTTAGCAAAGCTTGAAGAGATGGGCTTTGGCATAAAGATATATGATGACGAGATCACGATACTGCCGGCTAAGGAGATAAAGCCTTGCGAGATAATAACGACCGAATATCCGGGCTTTCCCACAGATATGCAGGCTCAGTTCATGGCGCTATCGCTCATCGCAAACGGCGTTAGCGTGATAGATGAGAGGCTGTTTGAAAACCGCTTCATGCACGTAAGCGAGCTTGCCAGGATGGGTGCTGATATCCGTCTAAACGGCCATATAGCAAGCGTTTATGGCGGTAAAGAGCTGAACGCTGCAGATGTCATGGCGACCGATCTTAGAGCGAGCTCGGCACTTATCTTAGCCGCTCTCGTCGCAAAGGGAACCAGCCGTGTGCACAGGATCTACCACCTTGACCGCGGATATGAAAATTTAGAGGCGAAATTTAAGCGACTTGGTGCGAATATCACGAGACTGGAGGAGTGAAATGCTGGTAAATGAAGCACTTGAAAAGATACTATCAAATTTAAACGCTTTAAATTTAGGCGAGAAAATCCCTCTACACGAGGCATACGGCAGAATTTTGAGCGAAGATATCGTAGCTGTTAAAAACCTGCCCTGCTTTGACAACTCCGCACTCGACGGATACGCGGTTTGCTTTAATAAAAAGGATAAACCCTATAAGATGATCGACTGCGTATTTGCGGGCGACAAACGCACGACTAGCATAAAAGACAATGAGTGTATCAAGATAATGACGGGGGCTAAAATGCCCCTTGGTGCAGACACTGTGATGCGCTTTGAGGACTGTCTAGTCGATGGCGATCTAGTCTATGCGCCTGAAAATTTAAGGAAAGGCGACGCTCACCGCTTTGCAGGAGAAGAGGTAAAAGCGGGCGAAATTTTGATAAAAAAAGGAACTTTGCTAAACACACGCGCCGTGATGATGCTAGCAGCCCAGGGCATAAGCTTTGTCAGCGTTTGCATAAAGCCTCGCATCGGGATCTATTCAAGCGGAGATGAGCTAAAAGAGCCTTGGCAAAATGCCGACAATGATGAAATTTACAACGCAAACGCACTTGGCGTGGCGGCGATCTTACGCTCGGCAGGCCTTGAGAGCTCGTATCTTGGCATCATAAAAGACGATCTAGAGGCGACAAAGGAAGCTTTCGATCAAATTTCAAAATTTGACGTGATCGTTTGCTCGGGAGGGGCTAGCAAAGGTGAAGCGGACTTTATGAAAAGCGCACTCATTGCACTTGGCTTTGAAGAGCTTTTTGAAAAGATAAATTTACGTCCGGGCGGACCTTGCAAGGCTTACGTCAAAGATACCAAGATCGTTTTCATCCTGCCGGGCAATCCTATGGCGGCTTATTTGTGCGCGTATCTGCTCATCTTGCCGGCACTTTTAGGCAAGCAACACGAGAAGCAACTAGTCAGGATAAGTGAAAATTTAAAGCTGAAATCAGGCCGCTCAAATGTCGTCTTTGGCACGATCGAGGGCGATAAATTTTATGTGACTGATCACAACAAATACGGCTCGGGCATGATAAAACCTCTCTTAAAAAGCAATGCGATATATTTGTCCGATCCAAACGAGAGCGAAATTTTAGAAAATTCTGAAATTTTTGCGATAAGGCTGCCTTGACAAATGAAAAACAATTTGCTAAAATGCGAGCTCTTATTTGGTCGCGGGAATAGCTCAGGGGTAGAGCACAACCTTGCCAAGGTTGGGGTCGCGAGTTCGAATCTCGTTTCCCGCTCCATCTTTTTTACCCTCATTTTTTTATTTTCTCTAAAAGCCTTTTCCTCTGAAATCAGCATTTATCCGATGTATTGCGTCGATAGTGATAAAATTTCACTTTATACATTCGGCTTTGAGGGCGAAAACAACGAAATTTTAAATCTTGAAGGCAAAAAAGCCGCAAAGATAGAAACCAAAAAGCTACATGAAATTTTGACTGCAAATTTTAAAACATATAAAGATAAAAGCGGCGGCAATGTCGTATTTGTAAGCGACTGCTCGCTCATGGATACGGTGCAAATGCAGTTTTTAAAAGCTATCAGCGACGAATTTGAAGGTATCAGCATAAAAGAGCTAATCATCGAGCCGCAGGTCAGGCTGCCTGAAAATTTTAACGAGCTGAAGCTGCAAAATGTATTCATAAGCGGTCAAGACAGCTCAAAAGGCGTATTTCGTGCGTCGTTCGAGCAGCCCGATCTCACCTCCAAAAGCCTTTTTTTCAAATACTCTTTTAGAGCCAAAATGCCCGTATTCATCGCGATAAATAAGATAGAACATAACCATATCCTAAGCCTAACGGACTATCAGTCAAGCTACATAGAATTTGAAAAATATCAAAAAGATATGTTTTCAAGCATGCCCTCCTCAAGGCTGGTCGCGAGGACTGCCATAAAAGCCGGCGAAGTGCTCTCACAAAGGCAATTTTCAGCCATGTCGCTCGTAAAAAGAGGCGACATCCTAAACGCCGTGCTAAACGATGGCGGGCTTAGCGTGATAGTCGAGGTCAGAGCGCTTGAGGACGGAAATTTAGGCGATATAATCAAAATTCGCACGAAAGATAATAAAATTTTACCGGCTAGCGTGTCGGGGAAAAATCAGGTGACCTTAAGATGAAAAAAGTGATCGTGGCGATAACTGGCGCCAGCGGCGTATGTTTGGGCTTTGACTTTCTAAAAACAGCCGTTAAATTTTGCGAGATCCACTGTGTCATCAGTAAAAATGCGATGCGTGTTTTAAACGATGAAATGGGCATAATCCTGGACACTCACAGCAAAAAGGGCATAGTCTTGGCAAGTAGCGCCAGTTTAAACAATGCTTTGAATTTAGACACTGTTTTTAGAAGCCCGAATGCTAAATTTTATGATGACGAGGACATCGGTGCGGCTCTTGCTTCGGGCTCTTTTGGGGCTGATGCGATGATGATCGCCCCCTGCTCCATCAACACCCTAGCCAAGATCTCATGCGGGCTGGCCGATACGCTCATCACTAGAGCCGCGGCAGTGATGTTAAAGGAGCGCAAAAGGCTGGTGCTTGGCGTGCGCGAGATGCCCTTTTCTACCATTTCGCTTCGTCAAATGAGCGAGCTAAGCGAGCTTGGTGTCATCATAGCACCCCCTATTTTAGGGTATTATGCGCATGCAGATACTCTTAGCGATATGCAAAATTTTATTATCGGCAAGTGGCTTGACGCGCTTGGCATCGAAAACGAAATTTATAAAAGGTGGAAAATTTGAAAAGATCATGCATCTATCCTGGCACGTTTGATCCTATAACAAACGGCCATCTAGACGTCATCAAGCGCGCCGTGAAAATCTTTGACCGCGTCATCGTGGCCGTGGCAAAAAGCGACAGCAAAAACCCGATGTTTGGCTTTGATGAGCGCGTGACGATGGTAGAGCGCTCGGTAGAGGGGCTAAAAAACGTAAGTGTCGAGGGCTTTGACAATCTGCTCGTTGATTTTGCAAAGTCGCACGAGATAAATACCGTCATCAGAGGGCTTCGAGCGGTCAGCGACTTTGAATACGAGCTTCAGATCGGCTACGCCAACGCCGCCCTTTGGAGCGAATTTGAGACGGTTTATCTGATGCCAAGCCTCAAAAACGCTTTCATCTCAAGCTCGATAGTGCGCTCCGTTTTACGCCATGAAGGCGACGTGAGCGCCCTCGTCCCCAGTCAAATTTTCTCACTCTTAAAGGACTAAAATGTATGTTTTGTTTGAAGGCGTAGACGGAGTGGGCAAAAGTACGCAGATAGAGATGATAGCGCGTGCGCATGAGAATTCTTTCGTCACAAAAGAGCCGGGCGGCACGAAGATCGGCCAAAAGCTAAGAGAAATTTTGCTCGGAGGGGATTTTAAACTAAGTGCGAGAGCTGAAATTTTGCTATTTTTAGCCGATCGCGCCGAGCACTATCAAAAGATGATAAAGCCAAATTCTAGTAGGCTCATCCTTAGTGATAGAGGCTTCGTCTCCGGCGTCGCCTACGCCTTGGCAAACGACGCTTCGCTTAAAATAGACGATCTGCTTTGGCTAAATTCCTTTGCGCTTGAGGGCAAATTTGCCGACAAGATCGTATTTTTCGAAGCTAGCGAGGCCCTCATCAAAAAACGCCTGAGCTCGCGCGGTCTGACAGACGCGATAGAAGCTCGCGGACTGAAGTATCTTTTAAAGGTGCAAGAGTGTATGAAAGAGGTGCTTAAAGCTCATAAATTTAACGTGCTTCACATCGATGCTAGCGAGGATATAGCGACGATAAATGCAAAGATAGAAAATTTTATAAAATTTTGAGTAAAATAAAAAGTTTTAGTAAGGGTGTTATTTTATTTAGCGCAGTCGAATCTTACGAAGCTTTCAAAATAAAAACTAAATTTAAAGGAAAACGCAATGATAACGGCACTTCGCGGTATGAAAGACATGCTGCCGCCACGAAGCGAACTTTACGAATACATCGTCAAAGTATGCGAAAGCGTGGCGAAAAACTACGGATACAAGCAGATCTTCACACCGCACCTTGAGGAGACGATACTTTTTAAAAGAAGCGTCGGGGAAAGCAGCGATATCGTGGGCAAGGAGATGTATCAGTTCATCGACAAAGGCGAAAACGACGTTTGCTTGCGTCCGGAGGGCACGGCCGGCGTCGTGCGCGCATTTATCGAGGCAAAGCTAGATCGTGCCGGCGGTGTGCATAGATGCTTTTACCACGGCTCGATGTTTCGTTACGAGCGTCCGCAAAAGGGTCGCTTGCGCGAATTTCATCAGTTTGGCGTAGAGTGCTTTGGCGAGGCCAGCGTCTATGAGGATGCGAGCATCATTTTGATGATAAACGAAATTTTCACTCATCTTGGCATCAAGACCACGCTTAAGATAAATTCCCTCGGAGATGCGAATTCTATGAGCGCTTATAGAGCTAAACTGCTTAAATTCCTAGACGCTCATGAGGGTGAAATTTGCGAGGATTGCAGGCGCAGAAAGGCTACGAACCCTATCCGCGTGCTTGACTGCAAGGTCGAGAAATGTCAAGAAATTTACAAAAACGCCCCTTTGATGATAGATAGCCTCAGTCCTGAAGCGGCGGCTGATTTTGAGAGATTAAAGCAAATTTTAAAGGCAAACGGCGTCAGCTACGAGATAGATCCTAAGCTTGTGCGCGGGCTTGATTATTACTGTAAAACGGCGTTTGAATTCATCAGCAACGAGATCGGCTCGCAAAGTGCGGTCGCAGGAGGCGGCAGATATGACAGACTAGTCGAGTATCTAGGCGGAAAGGCTAGCTACGGAGTGGGCTTTGCGATGGGTATAGAGCGCATAATGGAGATCATCGGCGAGCGTGACAAAGAGCGTGAGGGCATATATCTTTGCGCTATGGACGAGCGAAATTTAGACTTCGTCTATGAGCTTGGCATCGCTTTGAGGCGAAAATTTAAAGTAGAAATAAGCTACGAGGCGAAAAAACTGCAAAAGCATCTGCAAAATGCCGATAGCAAAGGCGCTAAAATTTTCCTTTGCCTTGGTGAAAACGAGATGAAGAGCGATCAAATTTGGTATAAAAATTTACTCACAAAGACCGAGAAAACGATAAATTTAGACGATCTTGAAAAGGAGCTTAGCGGTGAATGATTTTGGACTTAGTATCTGGGGAAATTCAAATTTCATAATAGAAAACGGCAAGGTCTGCATAAATTCAGCCAGTAAACCGGCGATCATCGACATCGTAAAAGAGATAAGAGACGACGGATATCGAGGACCGCTACTGCTGCGCTTCCCGCACCTCATACAAAAGCAGATCGAGCAGATACACGCGAGCTTTGCAAAGGCGAAAAAAGAGTTTGCCTACGAGGGCAAATTTAACGCTGTTTTTCCGCTTAAGGTCAATCAATACCCTGGCTTCGTAAAAAACCTCACAAGCCTTGGCAAGCCCTACAACTACGGGCTCGAGGCGGGCAGCAAGGCCGAGCTGCTACTCACGATGGCCTACAACAACGACGGTGCGCCCATAACCGTAAACGGCTTTAAAGACAAAGAGCTCATAAACATAGGCTTCATCGCAGCCGAGATGGGGCATAACATAACGCTCACGATCGAGGGGCTAAACGAGCTTGAGGCGATCATCGCCACAGCAAAGGAGCGCTTCAAGCCAAAGCCAAAAATAGGCCTACGCATCAGACTACACTCCACGGGTGCCGGCATCTGGGCGAAAAGCGGCGGCATACACTCGAAATTTGGCCTAACATCGACCGAGCTCATCGAAGCTGTGAATATGCTAAAAAAGGCGAATTTACTCGATCATTTCACAATGATACACTTTCACCTCGGCTCTCAGATCAGCGAGATCCACCCGCTCAAAAAGGCACTCATAGAAGCGGGAAACATCTATGCCGAGCTAAGGAAAATGGGCGCTACGAATCTAAAAGCCATAAATTTAGGCGGCGGTCTGGCGATAGAGTATTCGCAGTTTAAAGAGGCCAGTAGTCGCAACTACACGCTAAACGAATACGCAAACGACGTCGTTTATATGCTAAAAACGATAACCGAGCAAAAAAAGGAGATCCAGCCCGATATATTCATCGAGTCCGGCCGCTTCATCTCGGCCTCTCATGCGCTTTTGGTAGCCCCTGTTTTAGAGCTCTTTTCACAAGAATATACCGAGGAAAAGCTGAATTTAAAGAAAAATAACCCGAATTTGATAACCGAGCTGATCGATCTTTACAACTCCATAAAGCCCTCAAACGCCCTAGAATACCTGCACGACGCGATCCACCACACAGAAAGCGTACTGACGCTCTTTGACCTTGGATATGTCGATCTGCAAGATCGCTCAAACGCCGAAGTCCTACTGCGTCTGATAGGCAAAAAGGCTGTCGTGATGCTAGGAAACAAAAGCAACTCCAGTGACCTTGAAAAGATACAAAAAGAGGTGCAGGAGCGCTATCTCGTAAATTTCTCGATATTTCAAAGCTTGCCTGATTTTTGGGGACTAAAACAAAATTTCCCTATCATGCCGCTTGACAGGCTCGATGAGCGCCCTACTTTACCGGCCTCCATCTGGGACATCACGTGCGATAGCGACGGTGAGATAAGCTACAACGACGAGACGAACCCTCTCTTGCTTCACGATGTGGATGTCGAAAAAGAGGATTATTTCTTGGGATTTTTCCTGGTTGGAGCGTATCAAGAGGTACTTGGTATGAAGCACAACCTCTTCACTCACCCGACCGAAGCTACGATCGAGCTCACTCCGCAAGGATACGAGATAAAAGACCTGCTCGAAAGTCAGTCGATACTTGACATCATGGAGGACATGGACTACGATGTTTACGAGATCCAAGACACTCTAAACGAGCGCCTAGAGAAATCAGAACTCATAAACGATACCCAAAAGAAGCAGGTTTTAGGCGAGCTTTATCTGTTTTTAAACGACAATAGCTATTTAAAAACAATAAACTGATTACTTATCGAAACACGAGCGTAAAAAGGCGATGCTAAATTTTAAATTTTTGCGCCGTCAAGAAGCTTGGTTGTTATAAAATTACTGAAATTTTTACAAGGAAAATAGATGGTTTTAGCCAAAAGAATGCAGACATTAAGCGAGTCTATAACGATCGCGATCAGCTCCAGAGCCAAAGATATGAAAGCCGCAGGCATCGATGTGATCAGCTTATCGGCAGGCGAGCCGGACTTTGATACGCCAACAGCTATCAAAAATGCGGTCAAAGCGGCACTTGATAGGGGTTGTGGCAAATATACGCCCGTCCCTGGCACCACGGAGGTCTTAAAAGCGATCGCTATAAAGCTAAAACGAGATAACGGACTAAACTACGAGCCAAGCCAGATCGTAACGAACGTCGGCGCAAAGCACTCGCTATTTAACGTCTTTCAAGCTCTTGTAGACGAAGGCGACGAGGTGATCGTGCCATCACCTTACTGGGTGAGCTACCCCGAGATCGTGAAATTTTGCGGCGGTAAGCCGGTTTTCATAGAGACGAACGAGAGCACGGACTTTAAGATCACTCCTCAGCAGCTTAAAAAAGCCATAAGCCCGCGAACTAAAATTTTATCTTTAAACCACCCGACAAACCCGACAGGAGCGCTTTATTCCCGCGAGGAGATAGCCGCTCTTGGCGAAGTGCTAAAAGGCACTGACACCATCATCACCAGCGATGAAATTTATGAAAAAGTGGTCTATGATAAAGAATTCGTCTCTGTGGGTGCCGTGAGCGAGGATCTGTTCAAGCGCACGGTCACTATCAACGGCCTAAGTAAATGCGGAGCGATGCCGGGCTGGCGCTTTGGCTACGTGGCAAGCCCTATGAACGAGCTAAACGCCGCGATGAAAAAGCTTCAAAGTCAAAGCACGAGCAACATCGCCTCGATAGTCCAAGCAGGCGCCATCCCGTCGCTTTTAGGAGAGACCGACGCAGATATCGAAGCGATGAGGAAAGAGTATCAAGGACGCCGCGACATCGCTGTAAAGATGATAAACGAGATAAATGGCCTTAGCGTCAAAACTCCGGACGGAGCGTTTTATCTGTTCGTAAACTGCAAAAACGTGGACGCCGACTCGATGAGATTTTGTAAAAGACTGCTTGAAGAAGGCAAGGTCGCCACTGTCCCCGGCGTGGGCTTTGGCATGGAGGGATATTTTAGGATATCCTTTGCGACTGATACTGCGAGCATCAAGAGGGCGATCGAGCGTATAAATGAATTCGTAAAAAGCTACAAGATTGATGATTGAAGTTAGCCTAAACGGCAAAATTTTAAAGCTTGAGCACGATATGAGCGTGCAGGAATTTTTAGCCTCGCTTGGCTTTGATATGAAATTTATCGCCCTTGAAAGAGACGGCGAAATTTTAGCCAAAACCAGCTGGCAAGATACGATGATGAGTGGTGGCGAGCGATACGAAGTGGTCGAATTCGTAGGTGGTGGATGATGAAAAATGTAACGATAAACGGACGAAATTTCAGCGTTTTAGCGGACGATCTAAACGCCTTAAAGCATGAAATTTTTGATGACGCTAGTAGCGAAATTTTAAAATTTTTGAGTAAATTTAACGCAAGCGAGCCTGACATTTTTATAGTGGACGGCTTTGCAATAAAAGACAACGCGCCCATAAATGACGGCGCAAATATCGTGTTTATAAAGCGCGGCGTTATGCCAAGCGCTGAAATTTTAAAAAGCATGATCGCAGCCAGAAACTCGCCTGAGCTGAATTCCGCCTTGCAAAAGGCCTGCATAGGCGTAGCCGGGCTTGGCGGGCTTGGCTCAAACATCGCGCTCAGCCTAGCTCGTGTAGGCGTGGCAAAGCTCGTGCTCGCAGACTTTGACGTAGTCGAGCCTAGTAATTTAAACCGCCAGCAATACTTCGTGCGTCACATCGGCATGAAAAAGACCGAGGCGCTAAAAAGCCTGATAGCCGATGTCAATCCTTTCGTCGAGGTCGTCACGCACGATGTTTTCTTGGATGCTAAAAACGTTGCTAGCGTATTTGCGCCCTGCACTATCATCTGCGAGGCCTTTGACAATGTCATCGGCAAGACGATGATGGTAAATGAAGCTGGTGCCAGCCTAAAAGACAAGCAGATCATCTGTGCTTCAGGTATGGCGGGGCACTTTAGCTCAAACCTTATAAAAACGACGAAATTTGCCAAAAACGTCTATCTCTGCGGCGACCTAACGAACGAGGCTAAGGTCGGTCAAGGGCTGATGGCACCGCGCGTAGCGATCTGCGCAAACCATGAGGCGAATTTGGCTATTCGGCTACTGATGGGGCTTGAGGCGTGAGCTAGAAGCCTAGCCCTGCCCGCTTGATCTTAAATTTTACAAAACATTAAACCCCGTTTTGCTATCCTAAGACAAAATTTTAAAGGCAGATAATGAACGACAGCTTCAAGCTAGCGCACAAGGAATTTGATAGCCGTTTCATTTTGGGCTCGGGCAAATACAGCCACGAGCTCATAAACGCCGCTGTGAACGAGGCCGGTGCGCAGATGATCACTCTGGCGCTTCGCCGCGTGAACGAGAGCAAAGACAGGAACATACTTGATTTCATACCAAAAGGCGTCACTCTCTTGCCAAACACGAGCGGTGCGAGAAATGCGGACGAAGCGGTGCGTATCGCTAGGCTCGCGCGTGAGCTAGGATGCGGGGAATTCATAAAAATAGAGATCATAACCGACTCGAAATTTTTATTTCCGGACAATAACGAAACGATAAAAGCGGCTGAAATTTTAGCTGACGAGGGTTTTGTCGTGATGCCGTATTTTTACCCCGAGCTAAACGCCGCTAGGGCTTTGCTCACCGCTGGAGCCGCTTGCGTGATGCCTCTTGGCGCACCGATTGGTTCAAACCAAGGTCTAGTCTTTAAAAACATCATCGAAATTTTGATAAACGAGCTGGATACGCCAGTCATCGTAGACGCCGGCATCGGTCGTCCATCGCAAGCGTGTGAAGCCATGGAAATGGGTGCAGCCGCGATAATGGCAAACACGGCCATCGCAACGGCAAAAGATATCCCGCTCATGGCGCGAGCATTCGGCGCGGCGATAAAGGCCGGCAGGAGCGCATTTCTGGCGGGTCTGGGCCGAGTGAAAACGGCTGCCGAAGCCAGCTCGCCGCTGACTGGATTTTTAGGGCGATGAAATTTAGCAAAACCGACCATATGGCCTTGCTCCCGCACATGCAAGACATCGGCGATGAGATAATGAACGAAATTTTGCAAGAAAGAGCGAAATTTAAACCAGAAATTTTCACCGCCGAGGACGTGAGGGCTGCTTTAAACGCTAAAATTTGCACGTTAGAAAATTTTAAAGCCCTACTTAGCCAGGCGGCTGGCGATTTTATAGAAGAGATCGCGCACCTTAGCATGCAAAAGACGCGAGCGAATTTCGGAGCCAATATCAACCTCTTCACACCCCTTTACATAGCCAACCACTGCGACAACCTATGCGTCTACTGCGGCTTTAACTCGCAAAATAAGATAAAGCGAGCCAAGCTTGATGAGGATGAAATTTTAAGCGAACTTGCAGAAATTTCAAAAAGCGGGCTTGAGGAAATTTTGATATTGACAGGCGAGAGCGAGGAAAATTCGAGCGTCGCTTATATCGCGAGGGCTTGCGCCTTGGCAAAGCGCTATTTTAAAGTAGTCGGCGTCGAAGTCTATCCGCTAAATTCCAGTGACTACACCCTACTTCATGAAAGCGGCGTAGACTACGTTACGGTTTTTCAAGAGACCTATAACCCCGCAAAATACGAGCGCTTGCACCTTGCAGGCAACAAGCGGATATTTCCTTACCGTCTAAACGCACAAGAGCGCGCACTGATGGGCGGCATGAGAGGCGTGGGCTTTGCCGCGCTTTTGGGGCTTGACGACTTTAGGCTAGATGCCTTTGCGACCGGGCTTCACGCCTCACTCGTGCAAAAAAAATATCCGCACGCAGAGATCGCCTTTTCTTGCCCGAGACTTCGCCCTATCATCAACAACTCCCGCATAAATCCGCGCGATGTGCATGAAAGAGAGCTCTTGCAAGTCATTTGCGCTTATAGGATCTTCATGCCAACAGCCAGCATCACGATCTCCACGCGTGAGCGAGCGCTCTTTCGCGATAACGCCATAAAGATCGCCGCAAATAAAATCAGCGCCGGCGTAAATGTCGGCATCGGCGCGCATTCGAAAGAGAAAAAGGGCGACGAGCAGTTTGAGATCGAGGATGCTCGCTCTGTTAATGAGGTCTATAAAATGATAAAAGCCCAAGGACTCGAGCCGCTGATGAGCGAATACATCTATGTTTAAAATTTTGATAATCGCTGATCCCAAGCTTGCTAAAGGCGATCTTTTAGGGCGTGTAGCCGGGTTTTGCGAGGCTGGAGCGGACGCCGTTTTGCTCCGTGCGAAATTTTTAAATGAGGAGGAATTTCGCACGCTTGCCATCAGCGTGAAGCAAATCTGCGATAAATTCGGGCGAGAATTTATCATCAATCAATTCTTTAACGTCGCTTGCGAGCTAAAAAGCTCCTTTTGGCTGACATCCGCACAGATAGATCTTTTGCAAAATTTTAGTGATACGAGCGATAAATTCGGGCTAAATTTTATCAAATTTAAAGATTTTAAAGATATGGCGACTAAATTTACAGCCGCAAGCCCTGCTCCTAAAATCTACGGCCCCGCTCACGACCTGGCTCAGGCCGAAATTTCAGCTAAATTTGCAGATATCCTGATCGCCTCTCATATCTTTGCGACCTCTTGTAAGGCTGGTCTAAAACCAAAAGGACTGGCTCTGATACGAAAGATAAAAGCTCGCGTCGATAGGCAGATCTACGCACTAGGCGGGATAAATAAGCTGAATTTTCGCTCCGTGCTTGACGTGGGAGCAGACGGGATCTGCCTCATGAGCGAAGCGATGAGATGCGAAAACGAGAGAGAATTTATAAATGGCTTCTTGGCGGATACTTTGGTATGACGCATATCTGCGAAATTTAAGCGTAGGCAAAGGGCGAGTGCGGTGCTTCACTCCTTATAAAGCCTAAAACATATATTGAAAGATAAAATGCTAAATTTTATGTATTATTTTACGTAAAACCACACGGAAAGCTCCGTGTGGTGCGAAATTTAGGCTATCTTTGTAGCGTCTACGATATTGTAATCAAGCCCCAGATCTTCTTTAGAAAGGCCAAGTGCCAGGCCTACTAGCTGAGATAGGTGGATGATCGGTAGTCTTGCGCTTGAGCCCGTGAAGTCTTGGTATCTTTCTTGATAGATGTCAAGCTGCATTTGGCAAAGCGGACAAGGCGTGACGACGCAGTCGGCTTTGTTTTCGCTGGCGTTGTTTACTATTTGGCTAGACATTTTCTTGACGGAATTTACAGCCGGATAAGATGCGTGAAAGCCACAGCAGTCAAGGCGCTTTTCAAATGGCACGATAGTAGCGCCAAGTGCACTCACGACAGTCTCAAAGCTCTTTGGATTTACAGAGCTTTCCCTGTTATCAAACGCCTTTTCAGGTCTTAGGCTATGACAGCCGTAAAACAAAGCGACCTTTAAATTTGAAAGCGGTTTGACGACTTTGCTTTTTAAATTTTCAACATTTTGATAAAGCACCCAAAGAAGGCTAGTTATCTCGTTTGAGCCCTCGTATTTCATATTTCCCTCTGCCAGGAAGGTGTTTATGCGATCTTTTGCACCCTTATCGAGTGTAGTTTTAGCGCGAGTTAGGGTCAGCATACATGTACTACAAGTAGTCAGCATCGGCATTTTCATCTGCTCGGCAAGCGCTATGTTTCTAGCGTTTGCTACAAGTGTCGCGATAGGATCGACGTCTTGTGCTTGAGAAGCCCCGCAGCAGCTCCAGCCCTTTATCTCGTGAAGTTTCATACCAAGTATAGGGGCGATCGCCTCAAGAGACATCTTAGCCTCTTTTGCAGCTTGAGACAGTACGCAGCCCGGGAAAAAAGCGAATTCATTTTGCATAAACTACTCCTTGCTAGCAGCTGCTTGTGCTGCTTTTATCATTTTAACTAGATCTTCGTGTCCCTCGATCTCCTCCTCGCCAAATATATGAAGCGGATTCATCTTGCCTGCTAGCATGAGGTTAAACGCGATATCGGTTTTGCCGACCGAGCCTATCACGCCCTCCGAGCGAAGCGCAAGGTAAATTTCGTTCAAGCGGCCCGATCCGTCGACGAGGTCGGTATAAAACGCCTCTGCGTGAGCAGGGCCTGTGCCGTCTTTTAGACCGTTTCTTTGTGCCATCACTCTAAGGCTAGCGATATCGTCAGCCGCGCTTATGCCTTTTGGACAGCGATCGGCGCACTCTTGGCAATGCACGCACATCCAAAGCCCGTTAGTGACGCTTGGTTTTACGTGTATCATAGGATCTTTGCTGCGTGAGTCGTCGGCGGCACGCCATGCGTGAGTAAATACAAAAGGCTGCATATAGTCGCTGCTGTCAGCTTCTAGCTTATTACACTCGGAAGCGCAGCTGCCGCATAGGATGCAGTCCCATTGCTTGCTGATACGATCGAATTCCGCTTGAGTTTGCTTACAGCCTTTTTCCGGTGAAAATTCGCTCTTTGGAACTATCGTCGGACGAATTTTACGTAAATTTTCAATCGAAGGCTCCCAGTCTACTATGAGATCTGATATCACTCTAAAGTTGCCAAGAGGCGAGATCCTGATGGTATCAGGGTTGTCATACTCTTTTAAGAGCTCCTCCATCTTGGTATCACAGGCTAGATATGAATGTCCATTTACTCTAACAGCACAAGCTCCGCATATCGCAGATCGACAAGAGGCGGTGAAATTTAGCGTGATGTCTTTGGTTTGCTTTATCAAAAGCAAGACTGAAAGCAAGGTCTTGCCCGCGATCTCCTCGCTAGTTAGAGTGTATTCTTTTTGATATTTTTCTTTTCCGTTGAAGCGGTCTATGATTATTTTCATTGTGGTTTCCTTCCGTCAAGTGGGAACTCGGTAACAACGACAGGCTTATAGCTAAGCTCTAGTTTGCCATCTTTTAAATTTACGATGCTGTGTTTCAAGAAATTTACATCATCGCGCTTTGGATAGTCCTCTCTGGTGTGAGCGCCGCGGCTTTCATGGCGATTTTGTGCGGCCAAACATGCGCAGCGAGACAAAAGGATCAAATTTCCAAGCTCGACATAGTCTGTGAATGCAGTATTCATAACCGAGTTATTATCAGGGATGCGGATATTTTTATATCTAGCCTCTATATCTTCAAGAGCGGCTGATAAAGCGTCAAGCTGAGCTTGGGTCCTAAAGATACCCATATTGTCCCAGTTTTGTTTACCAAGCTCCTCGCGAAGGGTATACATCTCATGCACTTCTCCGCTACCGTTTGCTATCTCTTTAAATTTATCCTGCCACATTTTAGCTAGCTGTTTAGTCCTCTCGCCTTTGCCAAACGTAGCGTCTTTTGCATAGTTCGTAGCTCCCATGCCGGCAAGCCTACCGGTGACCACCGCATCAGTCAGAGAATTTCCTCCTAAACGGTTAGCGCCGTGGATAGATATACAAGAGGCCTCGCCGCCGACGAAGATCCCTGGTATCTTGGTGCTCATATCGTCTATCTTGACTACTTCTATGCCGCCCATCGAGTAGTGAGCTGTCGGACGGATAGGAACCGGCTGCTCCACAAGGTCGATATTTTGGAAAAGAAGCGCTATGTGCCTGATCTTTGGAAGGGACTTCATGATCTTTTCTTTACCAAGGTGACGAACATCGATCAAAACATACGAGCCAAGCCCTTCGCCGTATCCCCTACCCTCGCGGATCTCGGTCTCTATCGCACGAGCCACTACGTCACGAGGAGCTAGCTCCATTTTTTCGTGGTAGTTTTTCATAAAGCGTTCGCCTTTGTTGTTTAAAAGGTATCCGCCCTCGCCGCGAGCCGCCTCTGTTATGAGTGTTCCGCCGTTTGCTACACCTGTAGGGTGAAACTGAAGCATCTCTGGATCTTCAAAGCCAAGTCCTGCTCTAAGAGCGGCTGCTACGCCGTCTCCGGTCGCGATATACGGGGTAGATGTGCGGTTATAAAAGATCCTCGTGTATCCGCCGGTCGCAACGACTAGAGCCTTGCAAAGCACAGGGTAAATTTCACCGGTTTGGATATTGCGAAGCACGACGCCCTCACATTTGCCCTCATCTACACCGATCTCAAGGAGCTCGTGATCCATTAAAAATTTCACGCCGTTACTGATAGCCTCGTCAAGACAGGCGTGCATGAGGATATGTCCGGTTTTATCGGCTGAGTAGTTGCAGCGCTTTTTAGATGCGCCACCCATGAAGCGTTGAGCCACGCCGCCTTTATCGGTCCTTGAAAATAAAGTACCGATGTAGTCCATGTCAAATATCGCCTTACCGGCTAGCTCGCAAAATTTCAAAGCGGCGTCTTGATCGACTAGATATGCACCGCCCTTTACGGTGTCATAGGCATGAAGCTTGTATGAGTCGCCGTTGCTAAAATCAGTAACGCCGTTGATGCCGCCCTCCGCCATACAGGTCGCATTTCTTGAAGGCATCATCTTAGTCGCCACGACAACGGTTAAATTCGGGTTATTTTTCCTTACGGCCACGGCTGCACGAAGTCCGGCGCCGCCAGAGCCTATGACTAGCACGTCGCAAGATGGAAGGCCGCCCTCGTTACCTTTTGGCATATCAGCCGCTAGGACACTCGTCGCACTAGAGCTAGCGGCTAATGCGCTAACGCTAATACAGGCTGTTTGTAGAAATTCTCTTCTGGTAAATTGTTAACTCATTGATATTTCCTATTAAATCAAAATAAAAATACAAGCATAAAATCGCTTTATGCACCGCTTGACAAATGCCATCTTCACCTTTTTTAGAATTTTAAATCGACCCACCAGCTCCTTTGAAATTTCACATCATAAAAATTATATTTTTTTTAAAAATTAATCTTTACAACTAAGGTTTGGATATTACAGTAAATTTACTTAAGGTTTTATCAAAAAGATAAGTTAATTGATATGAGAGTAAATTTCAAAAATTTTAATATGGATTGCTTGTATTTAGGCTTTTATATAAAATTATATATTTTTAAATTTTAAAATTTTACGTTTTTGGTATTCAGTATCAAATAATATAAGATAATCGATAAATACCGTATATAGCATGATTTTATAATAAATTCTAATCAAATTATTAGACTTCTCTTAATGTGTCTATAAATATAAAAATTTTATCTTTTTTATAAAATTTCAGAAACTATCATAAATGACAGACTATGTGAAAGATGATTTTTTCATGAGATTTTGTGCGGGAGCGAGTGGGCAAATAAATAGTAAGATTTTGCTTAGTGCTTATTAAAACATTATAAAATTTATAGCCGGTAAATCAACCGGCTATAAATAAATCAAAGCTCGGCTTTTAGTTGCTTCGCCCATTTTTCCAGCCTTGCTTCGTAAGCTGCATCGCCTTTGGTATCAATAGCCAGACCGATGAATTTCCCGTTTATGAAAGACTGCGAATGATCGAATTTATAGCCATCATTTGGTGTAGCTCCGATCAGTTTGGCTTTTTTGATGCATGGCAGAAACTCGACCGCACCGCCGCAAAAGCTATCAGGATGACGCTCTTGATTGCCCACGGCTAGTATGGCTACCTTTTTGCCGCTTAGATCGGTATTTTTGAGCGTCTCTAGCTTTGCTTCCCAGTCCTTTTGAAGCTCACCAAACCCATAACTAGGGCTTGCTAGTATCAAAAGATCGAATTTTAAAAAATCCTCGCTACCGACGTCTTTTACCGGCAAAATTTCAGCTCCCAGTTTAGACGCCAGATACTCGCAAGTTTTTTGCGTATCGCCCTTGCCTGTGGCGTAGAAAATTCCTATTTTACTCATCGTTTCTCCTTTGAAAATAAAAGAGTATTTTACTCCGTTTAGCTTAAATTTGACACTGTTTTGCGTATTTTATGCCTAGCTCATAGGCCTTTTCGTTCGCCTCGCGCACCTTTGGTGGCACCGATGAGAGCATCTCGTTTTTGACCGCGTCTGCGTCCATGCACTCGCTCATCGTGACGGCTACGCCAAGAGCGACTACGCTTTGGGTGATGACGTTGCCGACCTCGTCTTTTGCGATCGAGATGATCGGGATCTCATAGATTTTCCAGCGCCTTTTGTCCTCGTCGCTAGGAGTGACTAAATTTGGCTCGACGACGATCACACCGCCATCTTTTACGCCATCTTTAAAGAGGTTATAGCTAGTCTGCGCGGTCGCTAGCATAAAGTCTATCTCGCCCTCGTTCGCGTAAGGATATAAAATTTCCTTTTCATCTAAGATGATATCGACCTTCGTCGGGCCTCCACGCACCTGCGAGGTATAAGTCGATGCCTTTACACCGTACCCGCCCTCTTTTATCTTTGCCGCGGCTAAAATTTCACCCGCCAGGATGACGCCCTGACCGCCCACACCGACGAACCTAAGTTGCTTTTTCACGCCAGCTCCTTAAAATCGATCTTCACGCCGTCACGTGCAGCTGCTATGACCTTTGCGTAGGCTTTTGTGTATTCGGTTTTGCCGGTATCTTCATGAAGCACGCCAAGCGGGTAAATCTCGCCAAGCTGTGCCCTCTCATCATCCGTCAGAGCGTCAAATTTAGCTTTATTCATCGTGCACTTCTTGATCCACTCCAAATTTTGCACCGCCTCGCCCATTTTATTTTTGCGGCCTAAATTTATATGGCAGTTTGAAAATACGTCAAAAAAGCTGTATCCGTCGTGTTTAAAGCCTTGCACGAAAAGCTTTGTGAGCTTTTCTGGCTCTATGACGTTACCGCGCGCTACAAAGGTCGCTCCGGCGGCAGTCGCCAGCTTGCACGCATCAAAGCTTGGATCGATGTTGCCGTATTGCGCCGTGACCGTCCACATCCCGCGAGGCGTGGTCGGGCTGGTTTGAGAGTTTGTGAGCGCATAGATGAAGTTGTTTATCAGGATATGATTTAGCCCGATATTACGCCTACAGCCGTGGATCGTATGGTTGCCCCCGATAGCCAGCCCATCGCCGTCTCCTGTTATCACGATCACGTGTTTATCGGGGTTTGCCAGCTTCACACCTGTGGCATAGGCGATGGCTCTGCCGTGTGTGGTGTGGATCGTGTTACAATCCACATACGAGCTAAAGCGCCCCGAGCAGCCTATGCCAGAGACCACGCAGACATCGTTCATATCCCAGCCTACGGCGTCGATCGCGCGGATCATGCTTTTTAGTATCACGCCGTCGCCACATCCCCAGCACCAAAGCGTAGGCATCTTGTCCGTTCGCAGATATTTATCGTAATCAAAAGCCATCGCTATCTCCTAAAATTTCCATTATTTTCGCCTCTATTTCGCTTGGGCTGAGCGGTCTGCCGTTTGCTTTTAAGAGCCTGGCAAAATCATCTCGCAAGATGATCTTTGAAATTTCGCCGCTATATTGGCCTAAATTTAGCTCGCAAACCAAAATTTTACTAAATTTTGCCGCTAGCCCTTTTAGCTTCGCACTTGGAGCGGGAAAGAGCGATATAGGCTTAAACAGTCCGGCCTTGACGCCGCGTGCGCGTAAATTCAGCACCGCTTGCTTTGCACTTAAAGCGACGCTGCCGTAGGCGATGATGCAAATTTGCGCGTCATCTAGCATGAAATTTTCACTCGCTTCTATCTCGTGCGTGTGTAGATTGATTTTATTGAAAAGGCGTTTGATATTTTTATCCACGATGACGCCATCCTCGGTCGGAAAGCCCGTCTCGCCGTGATGAAGCCCCGTGATGTGATAGCGATATCCCTTGAAAAACGGGTTTAAGACCGCGGGCTTATCCTCGCTGATCGCATAGGGCTTATACTCTTTTACGTCGCCTGTAAATTCAGCCTTATGCCAGATCTCAAGCTCTGAAATTTCAGGTAAGACAACCTTGCCTTGCATATGGCCGATCGTCTCATCTAGTAGTAGCATCACTGGCGTCATAAAGCGAGTGGCTAGGTTGAAGGCCTGAACAGTGAATTTATAGCACTCTTCTAGGCTAGAAGGAGCCAGCACGATCATATTTATGTCGCCGTGGCTTGGCGTCTTTGCCTGAAGCACGTCGCCTTGAGATACACGCGTAGGCAGCCCGGTCGATGGTCCGCCGCGCATGACGTTTACGATGACCAAGGGCACTTCAGCGATGAAGCCAAGTCCGATCTGCTCGGCTTTTAAAGAGATACCAGGACCTGAGCTGGCCGTCATCGTCTTTGCTCCGCTCATCGCAGCGCCAAGAGCGACCGAGATACCGGCGATTTCGTCCTCCATCTGTATGAACGTGCCGCCAAATTTTGGCAAAAGCACGCTTAGCTCGTGCGCTACCTCGCTGCTTGGCGTGATAGGATATCCGCCGAAGAAATTACAGCCACATTCGACCGCAGCCCTTGCTACCAGGGCGTTTCCCGTCGATATGATCTCTCTCATCTCACTCCCCCAGCTTTGCAAATTTATTTGCCTTGACCGCCTCGGCTCGCTCTTTGCTCTCGCTTGTGAGTTTGGCAAATTTAAAACCTTTCTCGGCGACATAGATCGCAAAATCGGGGCAGTGAAGCTCACAGTCGCGACAGCCTATACAGGCGCCCGGATAGACTACCTCTATCATCTTGCCAAGCACGGCGTGAGGCTCTAACCTCATAGCCAGCACGCCCGCAGGACAGTAGCTCACGCACACGTCACAGGCCTTACACCTGCTCTCGTCGACCCAAACGGCCACATCATCTCTAACGATCATAAATTTTCCTCATCCTAATATCTCTTTTAGTTTTTCGCCTATTTTTGCGGGATTCGTGACGATATGAGCGCCGGCTACTTTCAAGACTTCAAATTTAGCCTTTGCACTCGCGTTTTTGGAGTTTATTATCGCTCCGGCATGTCCCATTTTACGTCCCTCGGGCGCACTGGCACCGGCTATGAAAGCGACGATGGGCTTTTTGAAATTTTCAATGATCTGACTGGCTCTACTCTCGAGCTCACCGCCTATCTCGCCTATCATCACGACAGCCCTAGTGTCCTCGTCCTCGTCAAAAAGGGGCAAAATTTCATCGTAAGCCATGCCAATCACCGCGTCTCCGCCGATACCGATGGCTGTCGAGATACCATATCCTTGCTCGCAAATTTGATTTGCCGCTTCGTATGTGAGAGTGCCTGACTTTGAGATGATACCGATATTTAGGCTCGCTCTTTTAAACACTGCGCTTGGCATGATGCCTAGCTTGCACTCGTTGGCGCTTATGACGCCCGGACAGTTTGGCCCTATGATCTTCATGCCGCGCTTGTTCGCATAGGCCTTTGCAGCGAGCATGTCAAGCACCGGCACATGCTCGGTTATGACGACGCATAGCTTTATATCCGCGTCCGCAGCCTCGATGATAGCGTCTTTGCAAAAGCCGGCCGGCACGAATATCATACTAGCATCCGCCCCGCTAGCGTCTTTGGCCTCTTTCACGGTGTTATAAATTTTAACGCCAAGATGCGTCTGTCCGCCTTTAAACGGCGTCACGCCGGCAGCTATCTGCGTGCCGTAGTCCATGCAGCTTTGAGTATGGAAGCTACCCTCCTTGCCCGTGATGCCCTGCACGATGACACGCGTGCTTTTATCTATCAATATACTCATTTTTCGCCCTTTGCGAGCATGACAGCCAGCCTTGCTCCCTCAAATAGATCGCCGCTCGTATGCAGCCCCTTCAGGGAGGAATTTTTTAGCATATCAAGCGCTTCTTTAGCGTTCGTGCCATCAAGCCTCACGACCACAGGCACACCAAGCGGCGTGCTTTGGCAAGCCTCGATGATGCCCGCAGCTATACGGTCGCAGCGAACGATACCGCCAAATATATTTACAAATATCACCTTCACGCGCCGATCGTTTAAAATCAGCCTAAAAGCCTTCGCTACGCCCTCGCCTGTCGCCGCACCGCCTACGTCTAGGAAATTTGCCGCCTCACCGCCAAGCTCTTTGATGATATCCATCGTAGCCATGGCAAGCCCCGCTCCATTTACCACGCAGCCCACGCTACCCTCAAGCTTGATGTAGTTTAGACGCTGCTCCTTGGCTTCGTTTTCGCTAGCGTCGGTTTGAGTCTCGTCGTTTAAGGCCCTGATGTCCTCATGACGAAAGAGCGCGCTATCATCAAAGCTCATCTTTGCATCAAGTGCGTAGAATTCATCATCTTGCGTCAGCACGAGAGGGTTTATCTCTATTAAATTCGCGTCTTTAAAGATGTAAATTTTATAAAGATTTTGCAGCAGCGTATCTAGCTTGCTCCATAAAATTTTATCGATCTGTAAGAAATTTATGAGCTCTTTGGTGTGAAAGCCGCAAAGTCCGATCTGTGGGTCGATGCTTATGGTTTTTATGAGATGCGGGTTTTGTTTGGCGGTCTCTTCGATGCTGACACCGCCGTCTTTAGAGACGATGAGGCTGATTTTTTCGCTATTTCTGTCAAAGGCGAGGCTGAGGTAAATTTCTTGTTTGAAATTTAGCCCCTCCTCGATATAAATTTTACGCACCAATATCCCGTTTTTAGGCGTTTGAGGCGTGATGAGCGTCATGCCTAGCAGCTTTGATGCAAACTGTATCGCCTGCTCGCGAGAGCTCGCTATCTTCACGCCGCCGGCCAAACCGCGCCCACCGGCATGTATCTGCGCTTTGAGGGCAAAAATCTCGCCTTCAAGATCGTTTAAAATTTCACTCGCCTGCTCTAAATTTTCAGCCACTGCGCCTTTTGCGACATTTACGCCGTATCGTTTTAAAATTTCCTTGGCCTGAAATTCGTGGATATTCATGCTAAATTTTCTTTTAAAAACCTGATATTCGCGCTGATCTCAGCCTCGCTCGCTTCAAGCTCGTCTAGCTCCTCGTCCTCTAAATTTAGAGGCAAAATTTCCTTTAGGCCGCTTTTTGAGAGCTTTACCAGCCTTCCGCATGCAAGCTCGTCTGACAAAATCACACTCGCAGCTAAAATTTCATCGCTGTTATTTTTTATCGCCTCGCACATCTTGACTACCGCAGCAGCCGGTGCGTAATACGCCGACGTGCCAAGCAGCCTCACTATCTTTGCACCGCCGGTTTTGGTCTCTTGCTTTATCTTTTCAAGCTCCAGCGGGCTTAAATTTTGATTTAAATTTTTAGCCGAGACTATCATTTTGTCGTTGTGTGCTCCTAGCACCTTGGCGCTCACATCTTTGGCGCTGATGTCCTTTAGGCAGGCGATCTCGTAGCGACATCTCGCGCTATCAAGCTCGCCTGCCATGCCTATGACGCGCGATCTATCAAAGCCGCTGTATCTTAGCGCTGTCCAGACCATGACATCAAGCGGGTTTGTCACGATGATGACGATAGCATTTGGTGCGAATTTCGCGATATTTTGAGCCGTTTGCTTTACGACTTGCGCATTTTTAAGCAGCAGATCCTCTCTGGTTTGCCCCTCTTTTCTGGGGCTTCCGGCGGTCACCACGACGATGTCGCTAGCCTCTATCAGCGCAAAATCGTCTCCACCTGCCGCGCTCAAGCAGCCGCAAAATACGCAGCCGGCTTGCGCGATATCGATCGCCTTTGCACGCGCGACATCGCCAAAAATATCCACTAGCGCGATCTCGTCGCAAACTCCACGCATACCAAGCGCATAAGCGATGCTCGCACCGACGTTTCCAGCTCCGATGACACTTATTTTCATGTTTTATCCTATGATTTGATTTAAAATTTTACTCGGGCGCATTATCTGCGCAGCCTTTGTTTCATCCGGCATAAAATACCCGCCAAAATCGACGCTAACGCCCTGCACATCGCAAAGCTCTTTTAAAATTTTAGCCTCATTTTGGCTTAAATCTCTAGCTGTTTGGCTAAATTTTATAGCCAGCTTGGCGCCGTTTCGCGCCAGCTCATCAGCCCAGTAAAGCGCCAAATAAAAATGGCTCGCTCGAGTATCCGGGCTTTTGACGCCGCTTTTTGGGGATCTGTTGTTTTTTAGATAGGCTGCGACGGCGGCGTTTAGCGTCCTTGATAAAATTTCAGCCTTTTTGTCGCCCCTGCTAGCGCTCAAATGCTCA
The DNA here is from genome assembly GCF_013372125.1 of Campylobacter curvus. NCBI lineage: Bacteria > Pseudomonadati > Campylobacterota > Epsilonproteobacteria > Campylobacterales > Campylobacteraceae > Campylobacter > Campylobacter curvus. The sequence continues at coordinate 1,024,689 of NZ_CP053826.1, forward strand.
AGCGACGCGATGAGAGCTAGGTATTCGCCCAGGCTGTCCCAGTCTAGGTGGTTGCTAGCGATCATATCTCTAGCCAGCATCGGCGCAGTCCCGCCGGCACCGGTCTCAAACATCGCTCCACCGCTTAAAAGAGGTACTACCGAGAGCATTTTTGAGCTTGTGCCAAGCTCTAAGATCGGGAAAAGATCGGTCAGATAGTCGCGTAGGACATTTCCGCTCACACTTATGACGTTTTTGTCGCTTCTGATCGTTTCAAGCGTCTTTTTGCAGGCCGCAGCATAGTCTAAAATTTCAAATTTTATCTTTGCCGCTTCGAATTCACCGAGGCGTCTTTTAAGTTTTTTTATCAGATTCGCATCATGCGCTCTAACGCCGTCTAGCCAAAAGATAAGCGGCTCTTTGGCCTCTTTGGCGCGCTTTAGAGCCAGATCTATCCACGCCTCTATCGCATCGTCCTTAGCCTGCGTCATCCTAAAAATATCGCCCTTTTGCACGCCAAATTTAAAAATTTCATCGCCATTTTTGTTTGAAACGATGAATTCTCCGTCACTTTGCGCGATGAAAGTCTTGTCGTGACTGCCGTATTCCTCGGCCTTTTTAGCCATCAGTCCGACGTTTGAGACGCTGCCGATCGTTCGCACGTCAAGCGCGCCGTTTTCCTTTAGCTCTTCTATGCACGCCTCATAAAGCGTCGCGTAGGTGCGATCGGGGATGATAGCGAGCGTTTGCTCCTCTTTGCCGTCTTTGCCGCGCATCTTGCCTGAATTTCGTATCATCGCGGGCATCGAGGCGTCTATGATGACGTCGTTTGGAACGTGAAAATTCGTGATACCCTGGCTAGTATCTACCATCGCAAGACTGGCAGAATCATCTAAAATTTCACCAAATTTCGCAAGTATCTTTGCTCTAAGCGGCTCATTCAGGCTGGAAATTTTGGCGAAGATATCCTTTAGCCCGTTTTGCGCTTTTACACCAAGATCTGCAAAAATTTCGCCAAATTCTAAGAACGCCTCTTTAAAAAACACCTCAATAGCATGGGCAAATATGACAGGATCGCTTACTTTCATCATTGTAGCTTTTAAATGAAGACTCACGAGCAAGCCTTGCCGCTTGGCCTCTTTAAAGGCTTTTTCGTAAAATTTATCAAGCTCTTTTACGCTCATAAAAGTGGCGTCCACTACCTCGCCTCGTAAAATTTCAAGCTCTTTTAGCGTTTTTTCCGTGCCGTCTTCGCCTTTAAATTTCACAAAAAACGTATCGTCTCGCTCACTGATGATCGAGCGTTCGTTAGCGTAGAAATCGCCCTTTTGCATATAAGCGACCCGTGTTTTTACCTCTTTGCTCCATTTGCCGATGTCGTGAGGATTTGATCTTGCAAATTCCTTTACGGCACCAACGCAGCGCCTATCGGAATTTCCTTGTCGTAGCACCGGATTTACCGCACTTCCAAGCACTTTTGCGTATCTGCTTGCTACGTTTTTATCGTTTTCGTTTTTTATCTCGTTTGGATAGGTCGGTATATTGAAGCCAAGAGAGCGCAGCTCGCTGATAGCGGCGTTTAGCTGCGGGATAGTGGCTGAAATGTTTGGCAGCTTTATAATGTTCGCCTCTTTTCTGGCTGTAAGCTCGCCTAAAATTTTCAGTCCGTCCTCGTGTGAGTCGTCCAAGATATCGTCAAACGCCGCCAGTATCCTGCCCGCAAGCGATATATCCACCTGCTCTATCTCTATGCCGCCCTTTTTCAAAAAGCTTTGCACGATAGGAAATAACGAATAGCTCGCAAACAGTGGGGCTTCGTCGGTCTTGGTCCAGATGATATCGCTCATTTTTCACCTTGTCAAAATAAAATTTGTAGAATTTATCACTTTTTAGATTAAAAACACTTGTAAGATAGGCTTTAGGGCATATTTTCAGTGAAATTTTATCTTTGCTGCGACACGTTTTCGTTGTGTTCTATCAGCGTTTTTGAAAATTTATGCTTTTTCGTCTTTTTGTCGCGCACAAAGTATAAAAACTCCGTCTTAGCGGGGTTTATCGCGGCTTTTATGGCGTTTATGGAGACCGTGCAGATCGGCGTAGGCGGCAAGCCATCGTTTAAGTAGGTGTTAAACTCGCTCATATCGGTCTTTATGCGCTCAGGAGTCACCGCATCGTGCGAATAAACGCCGTAGTTTAGCGTCCCGTCCATTTGCAGTCTCATGCCTTTATCCAGGCGGTTATAGACGACCGAGGCGACAAGGGGCATCTCGTCGTTGTTTGCGGCTTCTTTTTGTATGACCGAGGCGATGGTCAAAATTTTATACCATTTTTTTTCGTTGTATTCGCCAAAAATTTTATTGCTTAGCTCGGACTGCGCCTTTTTTGAGGAATTTACCAGATAATACGCCAAATGCCGCTCGCTTATGCCGATCGGGATTTTATAGGTATTTGGCACTAAAAATCCATCCGGCAGCGGTGCTAACGCGTTATACTCGGCATTTAGTTTTTTAGCGTCCAGCTTTAGCTCGTTTGCGATCTGGTTTAAAAAAATGATCGTCGTCTCGCCCGGTATGAGCGTAATCTCTTGCAGTGCGGCCTTTGCCTTTGTGAGCTTGTATAAAAAATCGATCCTGCTAAGATGCGTGCTTTGCATGTTTATCCAGCCCGACTGCGGAGAGCCGATGAAAGAAAGTGCGTATTTGTCGATCTTGCTTAGATTAAAGTTGCGATTAGCTAAATAAGATATAATCTCGCCGACGCCTCCTTTAGGGATAAAGACGACTTCGCTCGTGCTTATCGGGCGAGCCAAATACGCAAAAACGCTTAGGAAAAATATGAAAACGATATCGAAAAAGATGGCTAGATACGGCTTTTTTATAAAATTTTTTATCATACTTTTTATTTCTTTCATCATACTCTTAAAATACGGCATCAAGGTCGGCAACTTCGAGCTTGGCGGCGTAAATTTGGATCAATTATACATAAAACTAGATAAAAAATTGATTGTGCGGGCGCAAAACATAAAGATACCAAGTATCAAAAAAGAGGAGCAAAAAGACTCGAGCGACTATCTGCTTAGCATTACCGACAGCGCCGTTTGGCTGGATAGGCTCTTTGAGGAAATTTCACTAAATAACGTTCAAATCGGCGATACTAAAATCAAAATTTTATATAAAGACGATATCTTTTTCGTAGATAGCCCGTATTTTGGCATCGACGTTAGATTTAGCAAAGAGAGTCAAAACGGCGTGGATACCTTCAGTGTGCAAAATTTAGCGCTCAAAGACTTCAACGTCACGATAAACGGTAGCGGCAGCGCGGACATCAAGCATAAAAGATACGCCTTCGTCGGCGACTTCGTCTCGCACGAGCTAAGCGGCAAGATAGAGATAGCTCTAGCAAATCAGATCGTAAGATACCGCGCCCTTAACATCAAGGCCGATTCACTCAAAAATTTCATCGCCGCACTCGATGAGAAATTCGATCTAAGCGACGATGTCAAAAACTGGATATATGGCTATATAATCGCGCAAGAATACACGGTAAACGAGATGAACGGCAAATTTGACCTTAAAAACGAAAATTTTTATCTAAACGACCTAAACGCGACCGCGGTCGCTAAAAACCTCAAAGTAAAATTTGAAAAAACACTCGATGCAGTCGATGTCGAGCAGGCAAACATCACGCTAAAAGACGGCAAGCTTTATTTTGACCTCATAAATCCCGTGTATCAAAAGCGCCAGCTAAACGGCTCTGATCTAGTGATCTACAATATCTTTGACGAAAAAACAGCCGGCCTTAGCCTAAATATCAAAACCAGATCCTTGTATGACGGCGTGATAAACGATATCCTAAAAGCCTATGGCATCAGGATCCCGATAAATCAAACCGCCGGTAAAATGGACGCGGATCTGAATTTAGATATAAAATTTGACACCTCGCAGGTCATCGCAAACGGCGAATTTAAGCCCACCGACGCGACTATCGACATAGCCGGAGCGAAATTTAAGAGTAAAAGCGCAGACGTGAAGCTCATAAACAGCGACCGTCTAAGCATCGTAGCAAAGGACTTTGGCATGGACTTTTTCAAGGCTGACGCGCGCACGATGTTAGATTTAAACACCAGCACGGGCTACATAAAAGGAGTGATCAAGGAGCTTGCTCTAAATGGCGGCGGTGAGGATATCTTGGCGCTAAAAGACAAAGAGCTTGACGCGCAGCTTGACTTTAGCGGTAAAGAAACGAAGCTAAAGCTCGTAAATTTCGGCATTGATATGAGCTTTGGCGATGAAAACGCCATAAGCGCTCAAAACGGCGACGAGCTTTTGAAATATTCGCCTCTTTTACAAAGTGTGGGCGTAAAAAATCTCGCGAATTTAAACGTAAAAACCAAGGATTTTGAAAATTTAGACATCGAGGCTAAAGGAGTGAAATTTGATCTGCCGTTTTACAAAAAAGACGGCAGTAGATATGATAGTGACGACTTTACGATAAAAGTCGGCAAAAACGCTGTCAGCGGACTCACAGCCAGCGGCAGTGCTCGCTTTATCGCTCAAAACAAAGACGTCAATATCACGACGAACGATCTAAATTTAAGAGTGGATACGAACTCGACCGACGAGACGAAAGAGCAAAATTTCACTCTAAATTTATACGCCAAAAACGCGGACATCGTCATCGCCGACATCAACAAGACCTTGCCTTTCGTAAATTTCAGTGCGACGAAAAAAGACTCTAGCATATCGCTAAACGGACTGCCAAAGCAAGGCAGAGTCGGGCTCTTTAAAGGCAAAAAGAGCCTAAACCTCGATGCTACGGACATTTCAGGCGAATTCGTAAATCAACTTTTTGGCATACAAAGCTTTGAAGGCGGGAAATTCAGGCTAAAGATCGTGGGCTCTAGCAGCAAGGAATTTAAGGGCGAGGCGAGATTTTACGGTACGCACCTTAGGGATTATATATTTTATCAAAGGCTTTTGAGCTTCTTAAACTCGATCCCGTCGCTACTGAGCCTAAAGACGCCCGATTTTAACGATAAGGGCTTTACGATAGAAAACGGCAAAATTTTGTTTAAAAAAAACGGCTCCGTTATAAATTTCCTAGCCATTGAGCTTGTCGGAAGTAGCGCTGATATCGGCGGGCGCGGCACGATCGATCTGGACACCAAAAAGATAAATATCGATCTGGAGCTTAAAATCTTAAAAGACGCAAGCAGCATAATCGATAAGATCCCGCTCGTAAATCAAATAATCCTAGGCAAGGATCGTAGCCTCTCGACCGTCATCGCCATCCGCGGAACGACCGATAAACCAGAATATTCGACGCAAGTGCTCCAAGACACCCTGCTCTCGCCGCTAAAGCTGATAAGAAACGTCTTACAAGCGCCGTTTTTGATATTCGAGTAAATTTAAAGGATATCTCATGAAAATTTCAAGTCTCATCATAGCAGTCGCACTTTTGTTCGTCGGCTGCTCCACGAAGCTCACGGAGGCAAATTTTAAACCTCAAAAAACAACGATCTGGCGCAACTACGAGATAGATCGTATCCAAACGGCAAAGGTAGGCGAAGCGATGATAGAAGTCGCCAAAGAGAAGCAAGAGGCCGAGTACACCGGCTATATGAAACCAAGCAAGGATTTTACCTTTAATGGCAATCTTAAATTCAAATCAAGCGCGAATTTCAAGGTATTGGGCTTTTATAAAGGCTACATGGCTATCCATCATCCAAGCCTAAAAGACGTCGCATTTTTAGTGGATACTGATGGCAAGCTGCAAAATAAGGTCATAAGGTATTCAAGCGACGGCGAATTCGTCGAGGTGCTTTGGAGCTACGAGTACGAGCCAAAAGATATGATCATGCAAGCTCAGCTCATAGACGAGTCAGACCGCATCGTCTCGGTCCGCTCGATCATCTACGACGGAATGAACGACAAGTCGCTACTTTTCATCGATAGATACTCGTATTATGAGGATAGTCCGTCGTTTCAAAATCTAAAAATCGTGCATGACAAAAGGCGCAAACAGATGAAAATAGGAGATTATCTGATCGATATCTTATCTTTTGATAATGACAAGATCGAATACAGAGTCATCGAAGACTAAAAGATCTATCTCATCTCAAGCTTCATGAGATACATATCCTCACCGTCAAGCACTCTTAAATTTTGGCTTTTGCATTTTGGACAGGTGAAGTCGTTTTCTTTCAGCTCCCCGTCAAATCCGCACTCTTCGCACTTTACCACGATGCCTTGCAGATTTATCACGAGCTGGGCGTTTTCGCAGATAGTGCCATTTTTATAGACGTCAAAGGCGCTTTGCAGATAGTGAGGCTCGACTCCGCTTAGCCGCCCTACCTTTATCTCGAGCCTTAGCACCTCTTTGGCATTTTGTTTGGCGGCGTTTTGCTCGCATAAAGTGACTAAATTTTGAACTATACTAAGCTCGTGCATCAGCAGATCCTAGGCAAGAGCTCGCCCTTTGGTGGCTCGAGAAACCTGCGCGACTTATAGGCGTTTTCAATGACGACGCGAGAATTTTGCTCGCTCAAGACCTCGCCGATGATAGCGGCGTTTTCGTCAAATTCTCTTAAAATTTCAAGCGCCTTATCAGCCTGCGCTTCATCTACCGCCAGCACGAAAGTCCCCTCGTTTGCAAGCTCGTAAGGCTCAAAGCCAAAAAGCTCGCAGATGCCGGTGACCTCGTCGCTCACCCTTATCTTTTCCTCAAAGACCAAGATGTCAGATCTAGTAAATTTCGCCCACTCGTTTAGCACCGCGCTAAGCCCGCCGCGTGTAGCATCGCGCATACATTGAGGCTTCACACCCTCTTTTAAGAGCTTTAAGACGACGCCTTTTAAGCTCTTGCAGTCGCTAGTCAAATTTGAGCTAAGCTCGAATTCTTCTCTATTTGCAAGCACTACACCGCCATGTCTGCCGATGTCGCCCGAGAGTAAAATTTTAGCGCCTGGTTTTAGATTTTTGAGCTCCACGCCCTCGCAAACTATCTCACCTATACCGGCCGTGTTTATGAAAATTTTATCGCATTTACCCTTTGGCACGACCTTCGTATCACCACAAACGACCTTTACGTCAGCCTCTTTACAAACCTTTGCCAGCGAGCTTAAAACGGTCTCAAGCTCTGAGATCTCAAGCCCCTCTTCGATGATCAAAGAGCAGCTTAGATACTTTGCGCTGGCCGCTACCATCGCCAGGTCGTTTATCGTGCCGCAGGCTGCGATCTTGCCTATGTCGCCGCCTGAAAAAAATATCGGCGTGACGACGAAGCTGTCCGAGCTAAAGGCTGTTTTGCCGTTTAAATTCAGTATCGCCGAGTCGTTGCTGTCGCGTAAAATTTCATTATCGAAGATATTAAATATCGTTTCATTTATGAGAGAATTCATCTCTTCGCCGCCACCGCCGTGGCTGAGCATTATTTTTTTCAAATTTTATCCTTTAGCCCACTCTTGCGTATTTAAAATATGCCGCGCATGCGCCCTCGCTAGAGACCATGCACGAGCCTATCGGGTTTTGCGGTGTGCAGGCTCTGCCAAAGACCTTACACTCCGGCGGTTTGGCTTGGCCGCGCAAAATTTTGCCGCAGATGCAGGCTTTGCTCTCGTTAGCGCTTCTCACATCGCAGTCAAACTGCTCTCTGGCGTCGATATTTGCAAATTCTGGCTTTAGCTTCATGCCGCTTTTTGCTATCATACCCAGTCCGCGCCACTCAAAATCGCATGGCTCAAAATAGCGCGCTATGAGCTCTTTTGCCTTTAAATTCCCCTCTTTTCGCACGGCACGCGCGTATTCGTTATAGACTTCAAAGGTGCCTGCGTTTTGCTGATCGACTAAATTTAGCACGCTGGCCATTATGTCAAGCGGTTCAAAGCCGCTTATAGCGATAGGCCGCTTGAATTCATTCGCCAGATCCTCATAAATAGCGCTTCCTGTTATCACGCTGACGTGACTAGGGCCCAAAAATGCGTCTATCTTTACGTTTTCATCGCTCATTATCGCTCGCACGGGAGCCGGCACAGTCACGTGGTTGATATGAAAATATAAATTTTTGATGCCAAGTTCTAGCGTTTTTTGCACTAAATTTGCGCTCATGGGCGTCGTGGTCTCAAAGCCGATCGCAAAAAATATGACCTTTTTGTCTTCGTTTTGCTGAGCGATCTTTATGCAATCAAGCGGACTATAAAGCGCTCTGATGTCGTGTCCTTCGCCGCGAAGCTTTTGCAAGCTGGTAGCAGAGCCCGGTACGCGTAGCATGTCAGCTAGCGTGCAAAATATCACGCCCGGCATCGCGGCTAGTTTACAGGCCTCATCTATGCGTGTTTTTGGCATCACGCAGACAGGACAACCCGGTCCGTGGATGAAATTTATATGCTCTCCCACAAGCTGCGATAGGCCAAATTTCATAATGGAGTGCGTATGACCGCCGCAAATTTCCATTATATTTAGCGGCTTTTTGCTACGCTGGATTATGAGCTTTGAGAGGCTTAAAATGAGCTCTTTATCGCGAAAATCGTTAATTAGATCCACGCAGATCCTTTAGCCCCATATCGCCCTCATTCTCGTCTATGACGCCGTTTTTCATATCCTCGGCTATCTGACGGTAGGCCTCTAAGCTATCAAGCGCAAACGCCGTGTCGATCTTTTGCATCGCGTATCCGACGTGGATGAGCACGTATTCGCCTACACTGACGGGCTCACTGATGAGATCCAAGCTGACGCGTCTTTGCACGCCTAGAGTCTCGACTAGAGCGACATTATCGGCATCTATTTCTATTACTTTTGATGGGATCGACAGGCACATTATCTTAGCTCTTTTTTAAATTTCAGATAGTTTATCCACTGCTGCACGCCCTCGCCCGTCTTGCTGTCGATCGTGAAAATATCTACCTTTGGGTTTAGCTTCCTGGCGTCATTTTTCACGCGCTCGACATCAAAGTCAAAATGAGGAGCGAGCGAAATTTTAGTTATCAAAACGACGTCCGCCGCACGAAACATGACAGGATATTTGCTAACCTTGTCATCGCCCTCCGGCACAGAGAGCAAGACCGCGTTAAAATGCGAACCCACATCGTAGCTGGCTGGACAGACTAAATTTCCGACATTTTCGATAAAGACGACATCAAGCTCGTTTAAAGGCAGATGATGAAGCCCTTCATGCACCATGAAAGCGTCTAAATGGCAAGTCTGACCGGTGCTTATCTGATAGGCGCTAGCTCCGGCCTTTACGATACGGTCGGCATCTTGGTTGGTCTCCAGATCGCCCTCGACGACTCCGATCTTAAAGTCTGAGCCTTTTATGGTCGATTCTAAAAGCGTGGTCTTGCCGGCACCCGGACTACTCATCAAATTTACGCATAAAATTTTAAGCTCGTCTAAATGAGCTCTGTTGTGAGCCGCTTCGGCGTCGTTTGCAGATAAAATTTTTTCTATCACGTCTATCGTTTTGCTCTCGTTTAGCACCGGATGAGCATGCTCATGCTGATGATCGTGCTTGTCTTGCTCGTGAGAGGCTAAATTTTCATGTGAATGCTCATGCGTATGCGTCGTACCGTCAGCGTGAGTGTGGGCATGGCTGTGATGCTCGTGAGAATGATCGTCTCTTTCGTGAGGGACTGCCGCATCATGCGTATGAGCATGAGAGTGTGTCACTCCGTCTTTATGTGTGTGTTCGTGGGCGTGGTTACCCATAGAACAACCGCAATCTTTACACATTTTTCTTCCTTCTTTCTAAATTTGTCTAAATTCTAACTCTTAAATATTAAATAAAGCTTAGGTTTAAAATTTAATATAAAATTTGCCCTTAGGCACTATATCTTTGACGCGAGCCTTGCCGTTATCCATCACGGCTAAAACGGCATACGCTCCGCTATCTCTTATATCCTTTTCCATTTGTATGGCTTTTTGAGGCGGCATGAAAAACGCCTCGATGCCAAATTTTGCTCCTTCATAATCCATCGAGCCTACTATAAAAACACCATCTTTTGGTCGTTCAAAGCTATATCCGTCGCTTTGATACGTCCCGTTTTCATCGGGCTTTAGACTAACGTAAATTTTGTCTTTGCCTATGCTTTGGTTTTCATCGACCTCTTCGTCATAAGCTCCGTGAAATATAGGCAAATTCCTGGTAAAATCATACTGCAAGCTCACGTAGTTTCCGCGTAAAAGATCGCGCGGGTCGTATAAACTGACATCCACACGTATATCTTTGCCAAAATAAAGCGGAGCATACGCATTTGCCAGCATCGCCAGCAAGGCTAAAATTTGAAAGATCACGGCCGAAAGTATGAGCTTGGCTCTCATTTAGCCCTCCTTTTTCGAGACATCACGAGCACGGTCACGGCAAATGCCATAAACAATAAACTAGCTCCGATATAGTCTCCTATCAGATCGATATATCTGACGATAGCGACACAAAATATCACTATAAGGCCAAAATTCAGATAATTTTGCTTGATGAGCACGATGCCTGCCAACACGCTTATGAACGAAAATATCGCCTTTGAATAATCGCTGAAATTTTCGATCAAGATCGGTAGGAAAAACAGCCCCACGCAAAGAAGTAACGAGTAATACCTCCTAAATTTAGCAAATATCAATGCACAAATCACGATAAATGCGGCTGCTACGTAGCCAAATATCGTCTTATAAAATGCGACCGACTCCATATCCGTCTGAAAAAGAAGGAGGTCAAGATCATAAAACGTCATCGACACGAGCAACACCGCGACTCCGCAAGTGATAGACGTCGTTTTTAGATACTCGGCGATATGAAATTTGCCAAAATTTTCCACCACAAGCGCAGCCGACGCGCACAGCATACAATATGAGAGCGCAAAAAATACGATGCTTCTTATAAATATGCTATCTAGCAGCTCTACGGGTGTAGCTCGCAAGATGGCAAACACCAAATATACGAAAACGCTGATAAAAATAAGCCCTGTGAGTATCCTCGAGCTATCGCGCCAAAGCACGTAGCAGCTGATGGCGACAAATATCAAAAAGCCGTGCATCACAAGGCCAAATCCTGCCTCCATGATAAACCAAAAAAGCGCTATGGCAAGGCTTTGAGCGATCAGGATCGATCTGCCTACGGCAAAGGATAGCGCAAAAGAGCCCACCGCCCAAAGTAGCACGCCATCAGCCATATGTTCGCCCAAATGATAGATCTGAGCTATCAAGGCTATCGCCGCTCCGTAGCAAAAATTCCCAAGTAAAAATAACGCCGTGGCGCTATTTTCTTTGCCCTTTTTAAGCGTGAAAAAGCCGCCTAAATTTACAAGAGCGAGCACGAAAAGAACGATCAAGAGCCTACCAAAACGCGGTATCTCCTCCCAGTTAGCTCCGATAAGCGTAAAAAACGCAAGCGAAAAAAACAGATACGCTACGAGCTTAAGTATAAAGTTCGTGACGTCATGCGTGCTGTTTAAATTTATATTGTAAAGAGAGGCTATCTTTTGCGCAGTCTGGGTGTCTATGATGCCTTTATCACGCCATTTCACGATCTCATCAGAGAGGAAATCTTTATTAAAAGGATTCATTTTACGCCTTCACTTTGATCTTTTCTTTTTTCACGCTTGCTATATAAAGCACGATATAGCCAAGCACTCCTGATATCACAGAGGCTATCAGGACCGAGAGCTTGTCGGCGTAGGCGAATTTATCGGTATCATTGTAAGAGAGAGAATTTATAAAAAGGCTCATCGTAAAGCCGATGCCGGTTAGTATGCAAAGCCCGTAAAACGATATCCAGCAGGAGTATTTGGGCAGCTTCGCAAAGCCAAGCTTTATCGCGACAAAGCAAAAGCCAAAGACGCCTATTTGCTTGCCTAAAAATAGTCCCAAGATCACGCCCAGCGAGACAGGATGCGCCAGCTGTTCCAGTCCTATGCCCTTAAGCGAAATGCCCGCATTTACAAAAGCAAAGACTGGCAAAACGAAATAAGTAATATAGCCGTGCAGATCGTGCTCTATCTCTTTTAAGAGCGATTTATCGCTATTTTTGCACTTTAGCGGTATGAAAAATGCGGATATGACGCCAGCTAGCGTAGCATGGACGCCGGATTTTAGCACGCTTATCCATAAAATGATGCCAAGTATGAGATAAAAGGATTTTTTATTGACATTTAGTAAATTTAGCGCTAAGAGTCCCAGCATGACGATAGCCGCCACGCCAAATGACATAAACGAAAGATCGCCGCTATAAAATATCGCCATTATGAGGATCGCGCACACATCGTCGATGATAGCTAGCGTAACGAGGAAAATTTTAAGACTAGCAGGCACTCTAGCGCCAAGTATCATTATGATGCCAAGTGCGAACGCCGTATCGGTCGCAGTAGGTATCGCCCAGCCTCTTGTGGCAAAGCTGTCTGCGTGGTTGAATAAATAAAATATGAACGCGGGCACGACGATGCCGCCTATCGCACCGACAGCCGGAAGCACGACTTGAGCGGGGTTACGAAGCTCACCCTCTAAAATTTCACGCTTCAGCTCAAGCCCTAAAACAAAGAAAAATATCGCCATCAGCCCGTCATTGACCCATAAAATGAGCGGCTTTTGGAGCAAAAACTCGCCAAATTTAAAGCCCATGTCGATATGTAAAAAAGAGTTGTAAAATTCGCTAAAAAAGCCGTTTTGAAGCACCATAGCAATGACGGCTGCAGCGATCAAAAATATACCGCCGCTAGCCTCACTGACAAGAAATTTTTTAAAATTCTCGCTACACATAAACCGCCTTGCCCGTTAGAATTTAGGCACGGCGGCTTTAGTGAGCTTTGCGAATTTCACGCCCTTTAGCCCTGCTATCCTGTCTGAGAAATGCTCTATCTTTGCAGCCTCTCCGCGCAAAGTGATGGTCTCCAGACAGTTATGGTGGTCGACATGGACGTGATTCGTGCAGATGATAGTGACATCAGCGTCATGCTCGATATCCATCATTTTATTGATGAGATCGTTTTGATGATGCACGTAAATGAGCGTAAGAACGCCAATCAGCTCCTCTTTAGCGTCTTTCCAGCTGTCATTCACGATCTTTTCTCGGATGAGATCACGCGTAAATTCACTCCTTGAGGCGTAACCTTGTTCACCCACCTTTTTGTCGAGCTCGTCAAGCAACTGCGACGGTAAAGAAACGCTGAAACGTATGATGTTGTCCATTTTACCCTTCCTTTGTGATTGATAAAATAAAAGTTAAACAAATTATAGGCAAACACTCTTAAAAGGAGCATAAATAATAATACAATTGACCCAAGCTAACGCCCGAGTCGTTGCTGCAAAATTTTTTATTTAGATAAAATTCCACCCCGTCGCGCCTGAAATTTCGCACGATCTTTCTTAGAAGCGTAGCGTTTTGAAACACGCCACCGGAGAGTAAAACGGGTAAATTTTGCCCTTTTGCTATCTCGCAGACGATGTTTGCCAGTGCATTTATAAAGGCTGTTGCAGCGAGCCTTGGCTCATCTTTTAGCGCGCCTTTAATGGCCTCTTTGAAATTTATCGCGCCGTCTTGCAGGCTAAATTTATAAGAAACGTCCAAATTTTCATCATAAAGCGCCTCCAGCCTCATGCCGCTCTCGCCCTCGTAGCCAGACTCGCTCATTGATAAAACGATGCTCGCAAATGCGTCGAATATCCGTCCCAGCGAGCTCGTTTGAGGCGAGTTTATACCCTTTTGCGCGATGATTTTTAGATTATTCAAGCTCTTTTTATCGTGGCTTTTCAGGAAATTTTCCGCCTGCGCTTCTAAGCCGTATTTTAAAATGATCGAGTATGCGATCTGCCAGATGTGCTTTATGCTGCTCTCGCCACCTATCAATGCAAACTCATCAAAATGATATATCCGCTCAAAACCTCGCGCGTCCACTATCATGACCTCGCCGCCCCAGATCTCGCCGCTTGGCGCGTAGCCGGTGCCATCAAAGCAAAATCCTAAAAATTTGCGCTCTCTTGGCAGGTCGTTTTCAAACATGACAGAAAGCAGATGCGCGTAGTGATGCTGCACGCAAATAGGCGTGAAGCCCTGCTCTTTGGCCCATTTGACGTTTAAAAAATGTGGGTGCATATCGGCTATGATGGCGTCAAATTTAAGCTCGTATGTCGAGACGAAAAGCTTTAAAATGGCCTCGAATCGCTCAAAAACGGCGATGTTTTTTAGATCGCCTATGTAAGGACTCAACATCACTTCGCCGTCTTTATAGATCGCAAACTGATCCTTTAGCTCCGCGCCAAGGGCTAAAAACGTCCCTTTTTGACTGAATTTCGAGCGGAAAAATTTTGGATTTAGCCCGCGGCTAGTGCGTATAAAGATAGGCTCGTCGTCTACTACAAAGGCGATGCTATCATCGCTTGGCGAGTATATCTCGCGGTCATGGTCGAGGTAATAATCAAATACGCCCCCAAGCTTATCTAGTAGCTGCTTTTCATCATATATCACCACTTCGCCGGAGACGTTTGCGCTGGTGGCTACGATGTCGTGGTTTAGATACTCAAAGAGCAAGAGATGTATGCCGCTAAAGGCCAGCATGACGCCTACTTTGTTCAAATTTGGCGCTACGCTGGGAGCAAGCGGCGAATTTTTAGCACTTTGCAGCAAAACGATCGGCTTTAAATTTGAGCTTAGAAGCTTTGCCTGTGCGTCTGAAATGTGCGCCAAATTTCGTGCGCTTTGTAAATTTTTACTCATTATGGCAAACGGCTTGCTCGGGCGATTTTTGCGTTTTCGTAGTAAATTTACGGCATTTTCGTCGTGTGCGTCACAGACTAGATGAAAGCCGCCAAGCCCTTTGACAGCCAGAATTTTATCCTCGTTTATGAGCTTTGCCGCCTGCTTTGCCGCCTCATCATCTTTGCTTAAAATTTTGCCCGTTTTATCTTTTAGCATGAGTGCGGGCCCGCAGTTTGGGCAAGATACGGGCTGAGCGTGATAGCGGCGGTTTAAGGGGTCTTTGTATTCGCCCTCGCAAAATCCGCACATTTTAAATTTACTCATCGTCGTATTTGGTCTGTCGTATGGCAAGCTTTTTATGATGGAAAACCTCGGTCCGCAGTTGGTGCAGTTTATGAAAGCGTAGTGATATCGCGGGTTTGCAGGGTCGTAAAACTCCCTCTCACAGTCGGCACATAGGGCAAAGTCGGGCAGGATAGGCGCTTGTTTTTTTGCGCTTTTAGAGGAGATTATTTTAAAATCGCTAAATTCCAGCTTGCTCTCAAATCTTTTAAGCTCGTCTATGCGCGCTAGCTCGGGCAGCTCGCCAAACAAGGCTTTTTCAAATTTTGCTATATCCGAGGTCTCGCCAAAAAGGCACAGCTTCACGCCCTCATCGTCGTTATAAACCTCTCCAAAAAGCCCGAATCTAAGCGCTAGGTTATAAACGAACGGACGAAAGCCTACGCCCTGAACGAGTCCTGAAATTTCATATCTATACGAAGACTTCAATACCAAATCCAATGTCAAATTTTGTTTTTATATTTGGATTTAGATGTTTTTTTATGAGGTTGCTAGCGGTTTTGCACTCAAAGAGCGAGCCGCCAAGCAGCACGTTTTGCACGCCAAACTCATCTCTAAGCTCGAACGAAAAATCGCTCAAAAAATAAGCCATCGACTCGATGTAGCCAAAGCTTATGTTGCGCTCTCCCGCACCCGCTAGATAAAAGCTCATGCCGCTTTTTATAAATTTCACCGCGTCAAATTCAAGCTTGCTTTTCATCTTGCAGTCTATGCGCACGCCCTTTGCGCCGTTAAAGTCCATCGCATTTGCGAGCAAAATTTCACCGCTTTTCAAAAAATCATCGCTAAAGCCAAATATCCTGCCGGCAACGCATAGAAGCGAGAAAAAGCTCTCGCGCCCAGGTATGTCGCCCTCCGGCAAGCCGTAAGCCAAACGATAGCTCTCAAGCAGCTTAGCTCCGCCCTCATCTTTTGAAATTTCACTATAAATCTCGCTGAAATTTGAAAATTTAGGCACGAAAAGCACGCTTGTCTTATCGTTTTTACGCGCTAAGTTTATCTTATCGTCACTAAATTTACAAAGCGATATCTCTAAATTTAGACCGCCATCGCCTAAAATTTCGCTATCAGCCATTTTAAAATACGAAAAATCGTTAAGCGCGACGGAGGAATTTTCAAGCTGCACTAGCTTTAAAAGCGGCTCTTTTTGTTTTAAAATTTTAACCCCCAGGAAATTCACCCCTAGCTGCGAAAGCTTCATACCAAGCGCATAAATAAAGAGGTCTTTCGCCGCTTTGACGTCAAAAAAGCTTGGTGTTTGCGGGTGATTTTGCCTGTAAATAGAATTCGTCTTTAGGCTGATGATAGGCTTTTCAAAGCTAGCCAGCGTGATCTGCGACCTCTCGTCAGCTACGAAAATCTTTCGCAGCGCTTTTAAATTTGTGGGTATGGCAAAGTGGATATCTTTAAAATTTTCAAACGCTTTAAGCTCGTATTCGCAGCTTTTATCCTTTAAATTTAGCCTTTGACCGCCTTTGATCTTAGATACGCACTCCTCTAAAAGAGCGCTGAAATTTTTAGAATTTACGCTTTGATCACTCACGCAAATATCGCTCAAAACGCTAAATTCATTTTCGCAAGGCTCTAAATCTCGCAGGAATTTTTCTATCTGAGAAGGTGTTATATTATTTAGGCTTAAATTTTGCGTATTTTGGCTACCTGCGGGCAGATCTTTAGCCGCAAGGACCTTACTCTCTTTTACAAAAACGCTAAAGGGCAAATTTTTAGCCAGATGATCGGCAAACGAGCCCAGCTCGCCCTCCTCGCCCGAAACGAAAAGCGTGATATTTTCGCCGTTTTGCTCTATGGCATGAGGTAAATTTCGGGCGAGATTTTGCAGTAAAAAGGATAAAATTTCGCCGTTTTTTAGGCACTCAAAATGAAAAGCGAGTGTCATTTGAGCCCTTTTGTAGCGTAACGATCCGCGATCTCTTGCAGGCTAAATTCCGCCACCTTTTCATGGCAAAAACCGATCGAGCCAAGATAATTTAAAAGCGTATCTTCGGCTATCTTAGCGCCATTTATGATCTCATTTGAGAGCTCAAAGCCGGTTGGCTCGACGCGCTTTGGCACGATGCCTAAAATTTTACAGCTCGGACGATCTCCCGCCATATCCATAAGATGAAGGGTCTGAAGCATCTCTATCTCATGCGCCGAGCCGTCCCAGCGCACGAAATTCGGCACATTTTCAAAATCAAAAAAGAAAACGTCGCCAACCTTGGCGTCATCGGCACTGATGCAATCGACCACGATCAAGTGATCGAACTCGGCGATGATAGGCGTGAGTGCAAGAGCCAGCGTGCCGCCGTCTATAAATTTAAGCTCGTTTGCTCCGCTAAATTTATAGTTGCCCTCGATCATCTTTACAAAATGCACGCCCACGCCCTCGTCGGCAAACATCACATTACCGATACCAAGAACGAGCACTCTCATATATCAGTGCTCTTCTTTTACAAATTTATATCCGCTTACGATCGCGTCCATCGCGCCGTTTTTGCCTTTGACGGCATTAAAAACTGCCATATAGACATGCACCGGCACAAAGATGATGATGACCCACATCGCGATACGGTGGATCGTCCTTACGTTTGCCAGTCCGCCCATGAGCCTCTCAAGATATCTCATCGGCTCATAAAGCAACCCGCCAAGCCCATTGTGATAAACATGCACGTATAGCACGAGCCCGGTTAGGCATATCACGGCAAGCACCAGGTAAAAAAACAGATACGACGCGAACTGAAGCGGGTTATAAACCCCCTTTAAATGCGGGTGAGGACCTAAAAAAATGTAGTATTTGATCTGTGCTATCCAAACTTTTGGATTGAAAAAGTCAACGATACTGATCCACTCTTTTTTGCTATGCTTGTCAAAGATAAAAAGATAGAGCTTAAATATCGTGACCGCTATCAGGATAAAGCCCGCTACTTGGTGCGCTAGGCGCCATTTGGCGTTCATGAAATTTACCGGCTCGCTCGTTATCTCTGGGCTTACAAAAACGTAAGATATGTAAAATCCGCTCACGACTAAAAATGTGATGGCAAAGAACCTTATCCAGTGCGTTATTCTAAGCCCGATGGAGAATTCGTATTCGCTGATACGATCAGGTCCGTGTTTTGACATAAATTCTCCTTTATAGATTCGGATTTATTTTGTATTCGCTCAAGTTATTGCCCTTAGTATCCATCACATGAACGGCGCACGCGATACAAGGATCGTAAGAGTGAATTTTACGTATTATCTCAAGCGGCTTGCTAAGATCGGCTATTTTTAGTCCTATCAGGCATGCCTCGTAGCTTCCCATCTGATTTTTAGCGTCTTTTGGCGATGCGTTCCATGTGCTAGGTACGACGGCTTGCCAGTTTTCTATCACGCCGTTTTTGATCCTGCACCAGTGACTAAGCGCGCCGCGAGGAGCGTTGCCGGCAAAATAGCCTTTATACTCTTTGTTGTTATCGATGACATATTTAGCGCATGTCTCTTGATCGGTCTTTAAATTTTCGATCAAAGAGTTAAACGCCGTTAGCGCGTGCTGAGAAACGACAGTGGCTTCAAGCATCCTGGTAGCAGTCCTACCAAGAGTAGAGAATACCGCACTTAGCGGCAGTCCGCTATCTTTTAGAAATTTATCTACGACAGGCACGACTCTTTCGTTGCCTCTTGCATAGTTTATCACGATGCTGGCTATCGGACCTACTTGCATCGGCATACCGTCATATCTTGGCGCTTTTATCCAGCTGTATTTGCCTTTAGTGTCAAAAATTTTGCCATGCGTTATTTGACCGTCAGGCCCTACACTCTCGCCGTCTATCAAACCTGTGTAGTTCGCATCGGTCTGTCCGTCGTAAGGATGAAGCGGAGCGTCGTTTTTATACCACGAGCGAGTCGCTTCCTCGGTTATCTTGGCGTCATCTATGTCATAAACCTTGCTGATGTCACCGTTTAAGATGATACCGCCTTTAAACAGATGGTCGTTCTTGCCGACTAAAAATTCGTCGTAGCAAAGCAGATTTGACACGCCAACGTCGTTTAATACGCTAGCTTCATTGCCATAAGCCTTTGCCGCCATCAAGATATCGGCATGATATGCACGGCTTACGAACTGCTCTATCTCTTTAAATTTAGATAGATACTCGCCCAGCCTTGCCGGATCTAGCAAGTCCATGATACAGGTCACTCCACCCACGGTCAGGCTCTGCGGATGAGGATTTTTCGCGCCAAATATCGCCATCATCTGCGCAATAGTCCTTTGAACGCTTAGACACTCGAGATAGTGCGAAAGTGCGATTAAATTTTGCTCCGGTGTAAATTTATAGGTGCTATGTCCCCAGTAAGCGTTTGCAAAAGGCCCTAAATTTCCCTTTTTCACAAAGGCTTCTACGCGCTCTTTTACCTCTTTTAGCTTATCCGCACCCGTAGCATATGGAATTTCAGTATATTTAAAGGCCTCGTCGCTGGCTTTTTTCTCGTCAGCGCTAAGAGCCGAGACGACATCGACCCAGTCAAGCCCGTGAAGCTGATAAAAATGCACGATATGATCATGCAAATAAAGCGCTGCGTTCATCAGCGTGCGAGTAAGCTCGGCGTTTAACGGAGGCGTGATGCCAAGGGCTTTTTCGACCGCTACGATGCCCGCTCTGTAATGCGAGAATGTGCAAACGCCGCAGATCCTTTGCATAAAAAAGCCTGCGTCGCGCGGGTCTCTGTTTTTTACTATCTGCTCCAAGCCACGCCAAAGCGTCGAACCTGAATACGCCTCCTTCACGACATTGTTCTCATCTACTACGACCTCGATACGAAGGTGTCCTTCGATGCGAGTTATCGGATCTACAACTATTCTTTTTTCACTCATATCAACCGCCTTATTCTTTATCTTTACTCATGGCCGCTATCGCTGCGTGCGCGGCTATACCGATGCCCGCAAGCGCCAAAATCCCTATGCCTATCTTATCGCTGACATTATCGGCTCCTAGACCCAAAACGGTGTCAAAAAGCCTATCGCCCATCGGCTCCTCAAAAGGTCCCATCGTATCCCAAAAATCTGGCTCCGAGCAGCCTATACAGCCGTGACCGGCCTGCACCGGCCAGCTGGTATGTTGGTTAAATCTTTCGCGCGAGCAGTTATTGAAAGTATATGGCCCTTTACAGCCTACTTTATAAAGGCAGTAGCCGTTTTTAGCGCCCTCATCGCCAAATGCCTGGACGAATTCGCCTGCGTCAAAGTGTCCGCGGCGCTCGCACAGATCGTGAATTCTAAGGCCATAAGCCCATTTTGGTCTGTTAAATACATCAAGTGCGGGAAGCGTACCAAATAAAATGAAATGAAGCACGTTGCCGACGATATTTTTCTCGCTTGGAGGACAGCCGGGGACGTTTATGACAGGTTTGCTCGTGACCTTGCCTAGACCAACGGAATTTGAAGGATTTGGCTTGGCCGCTTGGATACCACCAAAGCTAGAACAGGTGCCGATGGCAAATATCGCGGCTGCATTTTCACTAGCGTGCACGGCGTGAGTTTTGCCTGTCGTTCCGTGCGGTCCGACGGTCAGAAAATTCTCCGTCTCGCCGGTCGGGATACCACCCTCTACTAGCAAGATGTAGTGACCTTTATATTTTTCGATCGCACTCTCTAAATTTTCCTCGGCTTGCCAACCTGCAGCCGCCATGATCGTCTCGTGATACTCAAGACTGATGTAGTCGAAGATGAGACTGTCGATACTAGGTGCATCAGTGCGGAGCAAGCTCTCGCTACAGCCGGTGCACTCTGCCATATGTAGCCAAATGACAGGTAGTCTATCGCTAAGCTCAGCTGCGCGTGCTACAAGCGGTGTCATCGAAGCCGGAAGCGCCATGAACGCGGTCATCGCTCCCGCCCATTTCATAAAATCACGCCTTGTGAAGCCATTTTGCTCTAAAATTTTTGCAATGGTGCCATTTTCTTTGATCTTTGGTAAAAGACTAAGCTTATTTAGGCGCCTATTTGCCTTTTCATGTATGTTTTGAACCATACAAGCTCCTTGATTTGGAATATAATTCGATGAAATATTACTCCACTTTATAAAAGAGTAGTATTAATAAAATATATTAATTTTTTATTTTAATAAATAATTATGTTAAGGTTATATGCTTATTTGAATCATTGTATTTCTCGCATTTATATAAAAATATAGGCATTTTATATAAAATTTTATATTTTGCAAATGGCTTTCATTATTCTGATAAAATGAAAAATCTACGCTATCTTTCTGAAAGTAAATTCTATATAAATAAAATAAGATATTATAAAGCGATAGCCCTGTTAAAACATAGTGTTGATATTCTTTACAAGTCGCGAATGCAAGTGTAGCGAAGCAAAAATTAGCCTCTTTGTGGCTTTGCTTTGACTTAGAGGTAACGTGCTTAACGGTCAAAACAAATGCTATGTCTCAACACGGACAAAGCGATATGTCAGGAAAATTTTGCGAAAGAGGTTAAAATTTTGATTCTACTGGATAATGGCAAGCCAAATTTAGGCTCGCCATTTTTAAAATTTAGCGTTTTACGTTGATGAGGATCTTTTCTTTATCTGCGTCTATCACGATCTCATCGCCGCTTGCTAGCTCGTCGCTTAGTATCATGTCGGCTAGGCGGTCCTCGACCAGCTCGTAAAGTGCGCGGCGTAGCGGCCTGGCACCATAAACGATGTCAAAGCCCGCACCTGCGATAAATTTTTTCGCGCTTTCACTCATCACGGCTTTTATACCGCGATTTAGCAGTGTTTTTTCAAGCTCTTTAAACATTATGCCCACGATCTCGATGAGCCCGTCCTCGGTCAATGGATTAAAGATTATCGTGTCGTCAAGGCGGTTTAGAAATTCTGGCTTAAAGTAGTTTTTAAGCTCGTTTTTGACCGCTTCGTTTCGCGCTTCGCCTTCAAGATCCATTATGAAATTTGACGCGATGTTTGACGTTAAAATGATGATCGTGTTTTTAAAATCGACCGTCACGCCTTTATTATCAGTCGCGCGTCCGTCGTCGAGGATGCCTAAAAGCACGTTAAATACGTCCTTGTGAGCCTTTTCGATCTCGTCAAAAAGTATCACGCTATATGGTCTCCTTCTGACCGCCTCTGTCAGCTGTCCGCCCTCGTCGTAGCCCACGTATCCGGGAGGCGCACCGAGCAGGCGAGAGACGCTGTGCTTTTCCATATATTCGCTCATATCAAAGCGTATGAGCGCGCGCTCATCGTCAAATAAAAATTTAGCCAGCGCCTTTGCAGACTGGGTTTTGCCCACGCCGGTAGGCCCGAGAAATAAAAACGATCCGATCGGTCGCATGCCCTCGTTTAGGCCTGCTTTATTTCGCTTGATAGCACGTGCTAATGCGTGCAGCGCGGCGTCCTGACCCACGACGCTACCGCGCAGGTGCTCTTCTATCATCAGATATTTTTGCTTTTCGCTAGTTAGCATTTTTGAAACCGAGATGCCCGTCCATTTGCTCAAAATTTCAGCCACGATCTCCTCATCGACTTGATTTTTTAGCAGCACGCCGACCTTTTTCATCTCCTCCCACTTGGCTTCTAGCTCCTTTTTGCGGTTGGCGGCCTCTAAAATTTTGCCGTATTCTATCTCGGCAGCCTTTTGCAGATCGCCGTTCCTGCGAGCGATCTCGGCCTGGCTTTTTAGGCTGTCGATCTCTTTTGTCGCATTTGAAATGCCGTTAAATACAGCTTTTTCGTTTTCAAATTTAGTGTCAAGCCCGTGCTTTTGCTCGTTTAAATTTGCGATCTCTTTTTCGATCTCGGCCAGACGCGGCGCATTTTTAGCTTCATCTTCCATTTTTAGCGCCTCTTTTTCGACTTGTAGCGTCACGATCTCGCGCTTGATACGGGCTAGCTCGTATGGCTCGCTTTCGATCTGCATTTTTAGCTCAGCAGCCGCCTCGTCTATGAGATCGATCGCCTTGTCAGGTAAATATCTGCCCGAGATGTAGCGATCGCTTAGCTTTGCAGCCGCGACTAGCGCGCTATCGGTGATGGTCACGCCGTGATGGACTTCCAGACGCTCCTTTATACCGCGCAAAATTTGAAGCGCTTCATTGACGCTTGGCTCTTTGACGTCGATCGGCTGGAAGCGACGTTGCAACGCGGCGTCTTTTTCAAAATATTTTCGGTATTCTTTTAGCGTCGTAGCTCCCACGGCGTGCAGCTCACCACGCGCAAGAGCCGGTTTTAAGATATTTGCGGCGTCCATGCTGCCCTCGCTCGCACCAGCACCCACGATCGTGTGAATTTCATCGATAAAAAGGATGATGTTGCCCGCACTTTTGACCTCGTTGATGACGGCTTTTAGGCGGTCTTCAAACTCGCCGCGGTATTTCGCCCCAGCGATCAATGCACTCATATCAAGCGCGATGACGCGCTTATTTGCAAGGCTCGTTGGCACGTCGTTTGCTACGATCTTTTGCGCCAACCCCTCCACGATCGCCGTTTTACCCACGCCCGGCTCTCCCAGCAAGATCGGGTTGTTTTTGCTCTTTCTTATTAAAATTTGCATCATTCGCGTGATCTCCTCGTCGCGCCCGATGACCGGATCAAGCTCTTTATTTAACGCCTTTTTGGTTAGATCGATACCAAATTTTTCAAGGCTATCTAGCGTCTCGTCCGCCGTTTGAGTGTCGATCTTTCGCCCCGCTCTGATGCTTTCTAAATTTTTCCTGATCTCTAAGATGTCGGTAAATTTAGCCAAAATTTCTTTGATCTCGGGCAGTTCAAGCGCGCTCATGATCCACGTATCAACGGCGATGAAGCTATCTCCCATGCTAGTCATCAGGGCTTTTGCGCTTTCAAGCGAATTTAAAAGCTCGCGTGAAATTTGCACGTTTTCCTTGCTGACGTTCGAGCTGGTGGGTAAATTTGAAACCTTGCTCTTTACTTCAAGCTCCACGGCCTCCTTTGAGACGGACATTTTGTTGAATACTTGATTTAATATCGACGCGTCGTCTGCAACCAAACTCCAAAATACGTGAAGCGGCACGACTTGTGGATTTTTGCTGTGTATCGCCAGACTCACGCCCTTTTCGAGACTTTCTTGCATTTGAGCGGTTAAGCTTTCACCTATATTTGCCATATTTTCTCCTTATTATTTTATAATGAGCGCATTATATAACTTTAGTCAAGTAATGTCAAGTTTTAAATAAAATTTAGCAGACTAGTCATTGCAGTGCTAAAATTTATCACGTAAATATCTTTGAACCGATGAACTATTTTAGTTAAAATTTCGTTCAAAATAGCTTATGTTTACGGCCTCAAAAAATAAGCTCGGAATTCTCAAAATTTATACTTTTTTTAGGCAAAAGCTAATAGAATTGAGCGTATTTAAAAATTAGGAGAAATTTTGAACAAAAGCGGAAAATTTTTAGTTTTGAAATTTATGGGCGCACTGATAGTGTCGGGCATCGCTGTAAGCAGCCTAAGCGCAAAAAACGAAGATGACGCCAGTATAAGGCTTGAGGCGCTTTCAAAGCTTACAAAGACGATCTCAACGGTAGAAAAATACTACGTAGACGATATAAAATTTAAAGAGATAATAGACAAAGCCATAAGTGGCTTGATGCAAAATTTAGACGCTCACTCGAGCTTTTTGAATGAGAAAGCCTTTAAAGATATGCAAGTGCAGACAAATGGAGAATTTGGTGGCCTTGGCATAACCGTAGGTATGAAAGACGGCGCACTTACGGTCATCTCACCGATCGAGGATACTCCGGCCGATAAAGCCGGCATAAAACCGGGCGACATCATCTTGCGAATAGACGGCAACGCCACTATCGGCACTACGATAGACGAAGCCGTAAACAAAATGCGCGGCAAACCAAAGACTCCGATAACCATCACGATCTTACGCAAAGGCGAGCAAAAGCCGTTTGACGTAAAGATTATAAGAGACATCATAAAAGTTGATTCCGTCTACGCTAAAACGATAGAAAATGAGAATATCCTATATATCCGTGTCACAAATTTTGATAAAAATGTCGTAAGCAAGGTAAAAGAATACATCAAACAATATCCTAAAGCAAACGGCATCATCCTTGATCTAAGGAACAATCCGGGAGGGCTTTTAAACCAAGCGGTCGATCTGGTCGATCTTTTCGTCGATAGCGGCATAATAGTCTCGCAAAAAGGGCGTGAAGCCTCTGAAAATGCGGAGTATAAAGCAAGTGCAGGAGCGACGCTCACGAAGCTTCCTCTAGTCGTTTTGGTAAATGGCGGAAGTGCTAGTGCGAGCGAGATCGTAAGTGGCTCGTTACAAGATCATAAGCGCGCCGTCATCGTAGGAGAAAACACTTTTGGCAAGGGAAGCGTCCAGGTCATACTACCGATAGATGATAACGAGGCGCTTAGACTGACGATAGCAAGATACTATCTGCCAAGCGGTCGCACCATCCAAGCAGTAGGCGTCACGCCTGACGTGATAGTCCATCCGGGCAAAGTGCCGCAAAGCGAGGATAGTGCGTTTAACATAAAAGAGAGCGAGCTAAAGGCCCATTTACAAAACGAACTTAGTAAGATAAACGTAACGGCCGAGGCGAATAAAACCGAAAGCAAGGACGAAAAAACGATCATAACACAGAAAAAAGTAGGCGAAGATATCCAGTTGAAAACAGCGATAGATGCGATAAAAGTCTTAAAAATCAAACAATAAAGGAGAGACTATGCAAAAAAGAGAGCTTATTTACGAAGGCAAAGGTAAAAAGATGTATGCGACTGACGACGCAAATTTGCTTATTGCGGAATTTAAAGACGATCTGACCGCCTTTGACGCGCAAAAAAGAGGCAATGAGGCCGGAAAAGGTGCGTTAAACAATAAAATCAGCACTCAGATCTTTAAAATTTTAAAAGAAAAAGGCATAGAGACCGACCTCGTCGAAACTATCAGCGACACCGAGCAGCTCGTCAAAAAGTGCGAGATCATACCTCTTGAAGTAGTTGTGCGAAACATCGCGACCGGCTCGCTCACGAAACGCCTTGCGATCAAAGAAGGCACGGTTTTGCCTTTCCCGTTGGTAGAATTTTACTTTAAAAACGACGAGCTCCACGATCCTTTGGTCACCGACGAGCACTGCCTCGTAATGGGCCTGGTAAAAAGCGAAAAAGACCTTCAGACGCTAAGACATCTGGCAAGGGAGATAAATTCTATCTTATTTAAATTTTTTGAAGAAAGAAAGCTGAAACTTGTTGATTTCAAAATAGAATTTGGCATGGATAAGGACGGAAATATCTTGCTAGCAGATGAGATAAGCCCTGATAGCTGCCGTTTTTGGGACGCAGACACAAACGAAAAGCTGGACAAAGATAGATTCAGGCAAGACCTAGGAAGCGTAAAGGTCGCTTACGAAGAGGTCTTGAGAAGAATTTTATCATAAGGACAAAGATGAAAGCTGTCGTAAATATAGCACTAAGAAACGGTGTCCTCGATCCGGCGGGCAAAGCGGTCGAACATGCGCTAAATTCGCTTGGCTTTAATAACGCCTCAAACGTGAGGATAGGAAAGCAGATCGTCCTTGACATCGAGGCAAAAGACAAAGAGGAAGCAAGGGCGCAGCTAAAAACCATGTGCGAAGAGCTTTTGGCTAACCCCGTCATCGAAGACTACGAGATAGTGCTATGAAGGTAGCTGTCGTCCTTTTCCCCGGCACGAACTGCGAACAAGACACCAAATACGCATTTGACCTACTTGGCTGCCAAACACAAGTAATATGGCATAAAGAGGACAAGATCGATGCCGACTTGATCGTTTTGCCGGGGGGCTTTAGCTATGGAGACTATCTAAGGACCGCGGCTATCGCTAAATTTAGCCCTGCCATGAGCGCAGTCCTCAAACATGCTAAAAACGGCGGATACATACTTGGTATCTGCAACGGCTTTCAGATGCTTTTGGAGCTTGGACTGCTAGAAGGTGCGATGAGACGAAACGAAAATTTAAGCTTCGTCTCAAAATATCACCATCTAAAAGTCGTATCAAACAGCAATAAATTTTTATCGAATTTAAGCGTAAATGAAGTAGTGAACGTCCCGCTAGCTCACGGTGAGGGAAATTTCTACACCGATAGCGACACGCTAAAAAGGCTCTATGACAACGAGCAAGTCCTACTCAAATACTGCGATGAAAACGGCAACGAGCTAAATCCAAACGGCTCTATCGACGCCATTGCGGCTATTTGTGACAAAGATAAAAAGATCTTTGGCCTCATGCCTCACCCGGAGCGCGCTTGCGAGAAAATTCTAGGCACTGACGATGGTATGAAAATGCTAAAAGGCCTAGTTTGGTAAGATTTTTAACGCTCGCTTTACTCGTTTTAAATTTATACGGTGCAAACACTAACGAGGTCAGCGTATTTGACATGATGAATGAGGCTAGAGAGGACAAGCTCGTAAACGAGCAGCCAAAGCTGCCGTCTGCACCGAGCACTCAAAATGCACCGACAAATCAAACTCAGCAAAATCCCCAAGGTACGATAAATCTAGACATCAGCTCAAAGCTCACTGCACCGCAGCCAGAGCGCATCACTCCGGAGCAAATGCGAAACATCGTCCCGACTAACGAGCCTGATATCACCCTGCCCGACTCTCAGATTTACGACAGAGTAAAGGCGAAAGACATTATCCTCAAAGCGACGAATATCCCAAAAAACGCCATCGTAGGTGAAATTTTCAGCCTCGATGTCATAGCCGATACACAAAGCGAATTTGAATTTGTTTTTAACACCGAGCTTGACGAGACGAACGTAAAATGGCTCAATAAAAAGACCTTGCAGTGGGTAAAAGCCGATAGCGGCGTTTATATGGCGACATTTTATCTGGAGGCTAAAAATGTCGAGGCAAAGAGCCTACGTGTGAGTCTAAATTTAAAGCGAAACGGTGAGGACTATCAAAATGCGAATATCAATATATTTTTGCCAAAGCTTAAGGAGCTAAGGAGCGACGAGAATTTCAACCACATCGTAGCGGACAATCTCGAAGTAAAGAAATTTAAAACAACGAAATTTGACGATATCAACAACATCATGGTCGTCGAGCTATACGGAAACAACGTCGATCTAAGCTCGTTTAATCTCGAAAATAAAACGATCCTAAAGCAAGGCGTGGATACGATAACAGGCGATTTTGGTTCGCAAAGTGCCTATTATTTTGCGGTATTCAAGCCAAACAAAAAGACGCTTGACTTTAACTACTACAACCTCAAAAAGGCTAAATTTGAGACGTTTTCCTTGCCTGTGAGCGTCGAGGACGATGACGTCAGCACGCAAATAGGTCTAAATCCAAAGCAAAGCGAATTTAGCACCTATAAAGATGTCGCGGTTTATTCGTTTGCGGCGATATTTTTTATCCTCGCACTTTGGAGAAGGAAATTTAGCTACTTTTTCGTTGCGGCCGTATTTATAGCGCTTGGAGTCTATACCTACAATCCTTTTGGCAAAGCGGTGCTAAAACCTGACGTTAGCGTGAGCATACTGCCTACTAAAAATTCGACCGTATTTTATACCTCAAGAGCACAGGAAAATATCGAAATTTTAGCCGACAAGGACGACTACCGCAAAATTTTATTCAACGACGGCAAGATAGGCTGGGTTAAAAAAGATGATCTTGTCAAAAATTAAAGCCGTATATTTTGCAGTAGAATTCATCATCAGCGTTATCTTGGTGATAATCTTCATGTGGCTTTTCCCTAAAAAAAATCGCCGTATCAGGCAAATATGGGCTAAGAGCCAAAGGCTTTTTGGATTTTACTCCATAAAAGTGACGGGAGAATTTAAAGACGAAGCCAACATGATACTGATAAATCATCAAAGTATGCTAGATATCGTCGTTTTAGAGGAGATCCACCCTAAAAACCTTTGCTGGATAGCAAAAAAGCAGATCGATGACCTGCCTATTATAGGCAACATAATAAAACTACCAAAGATGATATCAGTCGAGCGCGAAAATAAGCACTCGCTCGTAAAACTCGTCAAAGACGCCGAGGATAGAGTAAATAACGGACGCGTTTTGGCGATATTTCCCGAGGGCACTCGCTCGCAGACGCATACGCTCTTGCCGTTTAAAGGCGGCGCAAAGATAGTCGCAAATAAGCTAAATTTAAAGGTCCAGCCCGTCGTCCTTGTAGGCTCTGACATAATGGACGTGAAAAATTTCAGCTTCAAAAACGGCGAGATAAAAGTATTTTGCCTCGATCTAGTCGATACTAGCGACAAGGACTGGCTAGAAAACACGCGAGCTAAAATGCAAGAAATTTTAGACAAAGAGCGCGCAAGCTAAATTCTAAATTTGCCACGCCGCAAATTTAAAAATTATACGTAAAGCTTAGATTAAACGTCCTGGCATCGCCATAGATCATCTCGTCGCTACCGATGCCTTCGTAGTATCGCTTGTCAAAGACATTATCGATATTTAGCTGGATGTCGAAATTCTTACCGATCTTGTAGCCAAACATCAAATTTGCCAGCGCATACGGCTTTTGCGTGATCGTCACATCGTTATCGGCGTTATAGATGTAGGTCTTGCTCTTATATCCCAGTCCGGCGCCCACTCTAAAGTCTCTAAATTCATACTTGGCAAAAAGATCGGCGCTAGTCCTTGCGGCGTTTGTGTTAAATTTCTTACCGCTAGCATCTTTAGCCTGAAAGTGCGCCAGGCCAAAGCTTAAAGTAAGATTGTCAGTCACCCTGCCGTTTAGATCGAGCTCAAAGCCCTTACTGGTCACACCCTTTACCGCTTTGTATGCGTCCTCACCGGTTGAGCCTATCTGCTCTCCGGTCGCTTTGCCGACATTATCTTGGATGATTTTAAAAACGCCAAAAGAGGCCTGCAATGCACCGTCAAAATACTCGCCCTTGACGCCAAGCTCATAGTCATTACCCTCGATAGGATCAAGATATTTGCCGTTTATGTCTTTGACGTCTTGTGGCTTAAATATACTCGTATAGCTCGCATAAAGCGTGTGATTTTGCCCCACGTCGTAGGTCAGTCCTACATACGGGGTGATCTGATGAGTAAATTTTTGATCGACGTTGCCTACGGTTTGGTTGCGTTTATAGTAGCTCACCCTGGTGCCCACTAAAAATTTCAGCTCATCGCTCAAAGAGAGCTTGTTGGCAAAATACACCGCCCTTTGCTTTGTTTTGGACGGATTTTTCTGATCGACATAGGGCATATCCACATCGTCAATATGTAGGTTGTTAAAATCCACTCTCATATCCGCTAGATAGGCTAGTCCAGCAGGAGTTTGTTTGTAATCATCAAAATTTGTAAGCCTATACGAGCCCTCGTTAAAGTCATTATACATCGCCCCTAGCACAAACTCATGCCCCAAGCCAAACAGCTCGTAAGGTAAATTTGCGTAAGCATCGAGGTTATGTATATCAGAGTCGTTTTTTGACCCCCAGATCAGCACGTCGTTGCTATCTCCTGTCATATCTGGATTTACCTTGCCGCCGTAGTAAAGCATCTTTATGTCGCTTTTTACCTTTTTATACGAGTAGGAGAGATTCACGCTCGCATCCTCGCCTATGTAATGTCTAAAATCAGCGTAAAGATCGAGCGTTTTTATATCCCACTTCGTCCAAGGCTGAGAGAATATCCTCTTTCTGGAAAATTTTACCAAGCTATCATCCGTATAAAAAGCGGGCATGCCGCCATATCTGATACCTCGACGCTTGAGATCTTGATACGAAGCTCCCAGGCTGAGCCACGAGCTATCGCCTATATCGCTATCGACGACGCCATAAATGGATAAATTTTCACGCTTGTGAAAGTCCATATACGAGCCGGCCTTTTCTTTTATAAAGGCTAGCCTCGCCCTCACGTCGCCATCGGCCGTGATCGGGGTTTGCACATCACCATATACGCCGTATTTATCATACGAGCCGGCTTCTACGCCAAGGCTACCGGTCAGCTCTTTTGAGTCCGCTCTTTTGCGGATGAAATTTAGACTTGCCGCAGGATTGCCGGCACCCGCCAGCAGGCCGTTCGCACCGCGCACGACCTCGACGCGATCATAGGCTATCATGCTCATATCGGTAGCCTCCAGCCCAAAGCCGCCCAGGCTAGGCATCGAGTCGATCAGATAATAATCTATGAAAAAGCCCCTTGACATCGGCCGTATGGTCTCGTCCATACGATTTAGCGTCACGCCCGGGATATTAGCCAGTAGCGTTTGATAGTCTTTGATATTCATATCTTTTAGCTTGGCTTCGGTGATTACGTCTACTGATTGAGGCGTCTGGCGAGCCGTTAAATTTAGCCTCGTCGTGCCTTTTACCAGCTCCTTTGCACCGTAATCCCTCTCGTCATGACGCACCTGCTCCACGATATCCACCGTCTCTAGCTTGGCCTCTTTGGCTAAAATTTCCGCCGCAAACAGCAAATTTAAAGCCGCCGCCGAAAGTAAAATTTCACCTTTCATCTCTTCTCCTTTATAACTAATTTTAGAAGCTATACGTAAAGCTTAGGTTAAATATCCGCGGATCGCCGTAGACCATTTTGTTGTTTCCGATGCCTTCGTAGTATTTTTTATTAAACACATTGTCGATATTTAGCTGGATGTCAAAATTCTTACTGATCTTGTAGCCAAACATCACATTCGCCAAAGCATAGGCCTTTTGCTCGATCTCTTTAGCCCCGCTACCGGTGTAAATTTTGCTTTTATACTGCACGCCGACTCCGGTCCTAAAGTTTGATATGCTGTATTTGGCAAAGATATCGGCCGTAGTCCTTGAGGCGTCGGTATTATATTTCTTGCCGTCGGCGTCTTTGGCGCTAAAGTGAGTAAGGCCAAAGCTGAGGATCAAATTTTTATTTACTTCGCCGTTTAGATCGAGCTCAAAACCCTTGCTAGTCACGCCCTTTTTAGCCTCGTAAGCGTCGGTGGTCGTGCCGGGGATCTTCACTCCCGTGTTAGCCCCTAGCTTGTCTTGGATGATCTTAAAGACTCCAAAAGACGCCTGCAAAGCACCGTCAAAATACTCGCCCTTTATGCCCGCTTCATAGTCCTTACCCTCGATAGGATCAAGGTATTTGTTGTTTATATCCTTGACGCTTTGAGGCTTAAATATACTAGTATAGCTCGCATAGAGCGTGTGGTTGTCGTTTATGTCGTATGTGATGCCAAAATAAGGCGTTAGCTCTTGAGTGAAATTTCGGTTGCCGTCGCCACCCGTGATCCTGTATTTATAATAACTCATCCTCGCCCCGACCAAAAATTTAAGCGACTCGCTCAAGGAGAGCTTGTTCGCAAAATAAACGGCCTTTTGTATCGTTTTATCGGCGTTATCTTGATTGACGTAAGGAAGCCTTGGATCTTCTATATGAAGGTTGTTGAAATTTATAGTCGTCCTGTTAGCAAACGCCTGTCCGGCAGGAGTGTTTCGACTGTTCCAGTAGCTACTGACGTCATCTGCGCTTTTTTTATAGTTGTTATACATCGCGCCAAAGACGAATTCATGCTGCAAGCTAAACGCCTCATACGGTAAATTTGCATACGCATCGACGTTATGGATATTTTCCTCTCGTTTGTTAGCATACACGCTTAGATCGGCGATATTACCGGTCCCGTTTGCATTGACTGTGCCGCCATAGTAGAGTAAATTTGAATCCGTCTTTGCCTTTCTATACGAATAGGATAGATTGAGGCTTGCCTCGTTTGCAAAGTAATGTCTAAAATCAGCGTAAAAATCGAGAGTCTTTATGTCCCACCTGGTCCAAGGCTGAGAGAAAATTTCATTTTTACTAAAATTTGTCCTAGAGCCGTTCGTGTAAAACGCCGGCATGCCGCCCCAGCGCACGCCATGGCGCTTTAAATTTTGATAAAAGCTGCCAAGGCTGAGCCACGAGTTATCGCCGATGTCAGCATCTACCACGCCGTAGATCGCGCTGTTTTTACGGTCGTAATAATCCATATAAGACCTGGCGTCTTCGTGCATGAAGCTAAGTCTGGCGCGCACGGTACCGTCGCTATTTACCGGTGTTTGCACATCGCCGCTGACGCCATATCTGTCGTATGAGCCCGCACTTAGCTTGAAGCTTCCTTTAAGCCCCTTTGAATTCGCCCTTTTTCTGATGAAATTTAGGCTCGCAGCGGGATTGCCGGCACCTGCTAGCAGGCCGTTCGCGCCCTTTACGACCTCGACGCGCTCGTATGGTAGCAGGCTCATATCGTTCGCTCCTAGGCTAAAGCCGCCAAAGCTAGGCATCGAGTCAAGCAGGTAATAATCTATCGCAAAGCCGCGAGCCGTCGGATAAACGCGCTCGTCCCATTTGTTTAGCGTAACACCCGGCACGTTTCGCAAAAGCACTTGATAGTCGTTGATGTTTAGATCCTTTAGCTTCGCCTCGGTTATGACGGTCAAGGACTGCGGCGTCTGGCGCGAGGTCAAATTTAGCCTCGTGGTGCTTTTTACAAGCTCTTTTGCGTTGTAGTTCAGATCGTCTCGCCTCTCCTCGCTCGTGATCTCGACCGTTTCTAAATTCTTAGTTTCGCTCGCTAAAATTTGCGTGATCGGCAGCAGATTTAGAGCCACCATGCTTGAAAGCAGAATTTTACCTTTCATTTTTTCTCCTTTTAAAATTTGATCTTTTTATCCATAGATATATCCCTGAAACGCTCAAAATAAGCGGTGTGAGGCCGACTAGAAACCAGATAAATTTCGTGACCTGGTTGTAGTAGCCAAAGTGAGCTTTTCTAAATGTCGCCAAAAATCGCTCCGTGATATCCGCCTTGTCGATGTCCTTTATTTGGAGCAAATTTGCATTTTGCCTGCTGTATGTGAGCATGCTGGAATACTCGTTGTATAGGAAATTTTGCCCTTTTTTGTAGCCAAAGAGCGATATATCCGCTGCATTACGAAAAGGCAAAGATATATAATGAAGCTCGAAATTTGGCAGATCGGTTTTGGCTTTTTGCGCGATCTCATCAAGCGATAGGTCTTTGTTGTAAATTTGGCTGTTTATCGTAAATTCGCTCGTATCAAAGGGCTTTGAAAACAAAAACCTAAGCTCCCACCAAGCCCCGCTAAGAGCGATGATGAGCATTATCGGAGTAGAGAAAACGCCGATAAATTTATGTATATCGCTCATAAAAACGGCAAGCCTGGCAAAGCGCAGTTTAAATAAATTTTTCCAAAAATTTCTGTAAACGATAAAGCCGCTTATAGCAATGACAAAGGCGACGACTCCGACTACGCCGACAAAAATCTGACCGCGCTCTTCAAAGAGTAGATTTTCGTGTAGCTCGACCAGCACGCCCATAAAGCCGCTATCATGTGGCATAGGCTCGCTTTTTATCTCGCCGCTAAAAGCGTCAAGATAGATGTATTCCCACTCTTTGCCGTTATGCTTTATGAGCCAGATTTTATCGCTCTTTTGCGGATTTTTATCGATATTCCAGCCGACTATCTCGTAGTCAGGAAATTTAGCGCTTATGATCCGTCTAAGCTCGTCAAATCCTAATCTAGAATTTTGCTGACCGGAAAGTAGCGAGATATTTACCGCGTCCGGAGATAAAATGTCATTTATCTCATCTTTATAAACGAGCAAAGAGCCGCTAAGACACACAATAATAAACGGGATGCAAAATATAAGAGAGATATAAGTGTGGATTTTATATGCGAGCTTTTTGAAATTCATCTGCTTAAAAACTATCCTTGATGCATTTACCTTACGTGATAATGGCGGATTTTATCATCTTAAATATTAATAGTTTATTAAAATCATTATCAAAATATAAGCAGAAATTTAACTAAAAACAGCTCTGTTTTAACATAATGTCACAAATTTTTAACGGCCTAGCACTGGTATATTCGTGTAAATTTCAGTAAAGCAAAGCCAAAATCCACATCATATACACACAACATTAAATATAAAATCATTAAAACATTGATACAAATACTATCAACTTTAAAGATTTTTTTAGCACTTTGTGATATAATCTGCTAAAAATTTTAAAGCCCTTTTCTATTAAGCGTTGATTTCTTGAAATTTAAGCGTAGTCAAGTAGGATGAGCGGCGACATTGCCCTCCGAAAATCAGGGAAGCCGTAAGGCTGACCGCGATTTTCGTGCTACACGTTAGGCACTCTGTCGCAAGCTTATCCTATTTGCGAAGCTTTTAAATTTTATCAATATTTTAATAAGAAAATAGCCAAATTTAAATAAAGGAACTCAAAATGGCAGAAAAATTTGAATTTCAAACCGAAGTGAACGATCTTTTAAATTTAATGATTCACTCACTCTACTCAAATAAGGAAATTTTCCTAAGAGAGCTCATCTCAAATGCAAGCGACGCACTTGATAAACTAAACTACCTATGTCTCACAGATGACGCATACAAGGCGCTAAACTATACACCTCGCATAGATATCTCCATAGACAAAAAGAAAAAAACGATCACGATCAGCGATAACGGCATCGGCATGAGCAAAGACGAGCTGATCTCAAACCTAGGCACGATCGCCAGAAGTGGCACAAAGGGCTTTTTAAACAACCTAAGTGGTGACGCGAAAAAAGACAGCTCGTTGATCGGGCAGTTTGGCGTGGGCTTTTACTCCGCATTCATGGTCGCAAAAAAGATCGAAGTGATCAGCCGTAAAGCCCTAAGCGATGAAGCATACAAATGGACATCCGACGCTAAAAGCTACGAGATAGCCATGGCTAAAAAAGAGGCCCACGGCACTAGTATCGCGCTATTTTTAAACGATGACGAGTTTGCAGACAGCTGGAAGCTTGAAAATATCATCAAAAAATACTCCAATCACATCCCGTATCCTATCTTTATGGATAAAGAGGAGTATGTAGCGCCAAAAGAGGGAGAAAAAGACGGCACTTACGAGACTAAAAACGTGCAGATCAACAAGGCCAGCGCACTTTGGCGAATGAATAAAGCAAACATCAAAGAGGAAGAATACAACGACTTTTATAAACAAATCAGCCACGACAGCGCCGATCCGCTTTTATACATCCATACAAAAGCCGAGGGCAAGATCGAATATTCTACCCTATTTTACGTGCCAAGCACCGAGCCGTTTGATCTGTTTCGCGTGGATTATCAAAGCGGCGTGAAGCTTTACGTAAAACGCGTGTTTATCACTGACGATGCAAAGGAGCTTTTGCCGCCATTTTTGAGATTTATACGCGGTGTCATCGACGTGGAGGACTTGCCGCTTAACGTCAGCCGTGAAATTTTACAAGAAAACGCCATAATGAGGAGCGTCAAGGAGCAAAGCGTAAAGAAAATTTTGAGCGAATTAGCCAAACTAAAAGACAAAGATAGAGAAAAATACATAAAATTTTACAAACTATTTGGCAAAGTCTTAAAAGAAGGGCTTTACGGCTTTGGCAACGACAAGGAGCAAATTTTAGACCTAGTGCTCTTTAAGTCAAGCAAGCGCGAGGGATTAGTCAGCTTGAAAGAGTATAAAGAGGCGATGAAAAAGGATCAAAAGAGTATCTACTACATCAGCGGAAACAACGAAAATATGCTCCGAAATTCTCCACTTTTAGAGAGCTTTAAGAAAAACGACATCGAAGTCCTCATAATGGACGAGGAGATCGACACTATCGTGATGCCGATGGTATATGAATTTGACAAAACGCCTCTAAAATCGATCTCTCACGATGACATAAACGAGGAGATAAAAGGCGACGAAGCCAAAGTCGACGAGAGCAAAGTCGCAAAAACCCTCGTAAAAATGCGCGAAATTTTAAAAGACGAGGTCAAAGACGTCAGGCTAAGCTCAAGGCTTTCAGACTCCCCTGCCGTGCTGATATACGACAAAAATGACCCTGACTACGCTATGCAAGCCATGCTTAAGCAAATGGGACAAGGTGGAGATATGTCAAAGATAAAGCCGATCCTCGAGATAAACGGCGGGCATGAAATTTTTGCCAAGCTCGAAGCCAACGAAGCTATGGCATACGAGATCGCACCACTACTTCTTGACATGGCAAAGCTAAATGAAGGCATGAGCCTCGAAAATCCGGCGGAATTTAGCAAACTGCTCACAAAGGTGATGCTAAAAGCGCTGTGAGGTAAATTTCCCGAGCCCATCTCGGGAAATTCCTTTATATACGCTGCGAAATTTACGCGCATCAGGCCCTATCCGGCAATACTCGATACAATAAAATAAGGTTCTGTTAAATATTTCATTGATTTTCAGCTTTCAAGAACAGGAGAATGCGAACAGCATCCCTATAAAAACCTTGTTAGCGAGCTTATCGCCGCCGATTTTTCACTTCGCTATCACTCGTGACGCTCTGCTTTGCAGTTGCGAACGAAGTTGAAGCAAAACTGCGCTACGAGCAGAGAAGCCGTAAGTTGCGAGTGCAACGAAGCGTCTTGAAAAGGGAAGATACGAGCAGTATCTGAGTAGCAACGCGAAGCAGAAAAAATCGTGCTAAGGCTTAGCTTCACTTCATTCACTGCTCTCGCAAGCAGGGAAACGGCTACTTGCTCTGCACTTTCGCTAGCAGTCGTGAGTGCAACGAAACGAAAAATTAGGCAAGCCCGCAGGGGCTGAGTAGTTTTTTGCGAAGCAAAAAAAGATTTCCTTGAAACCCTGTTCGCGTCTGTGCTAGGTCGCTCCTGGAGCGAGAGAGGTTTTTGCTTCACTTCGTTCGCAACTGCAAGGCAGAAGCGAAGCAAGTGTCAATGATTTATTATAATAGAGCCCAAAATAAATCATAAATCTACATTAAAATTTTAAGCTTTATTTTATAAAAGCTCTTATAAGATAGCTTACTATATCTTTAAAAGGAGCGACTATGTTTAAAAAGGCTTTCGCTGGCGCTATTTTACTAGCGATGTTTGGTTTCAATCTAAATGCAGCTGAAATTTCAGCAAAAGACGTCAAAGAACCGCACCTTGAGCTTGCTTTCATGATCGACATCGAAGTCGAAAAGCCCCTAACCGTCGGTAAAGACAGCGAGCACGGATTAAGGCGGCTCATCGCCATAAAAGGCGGCAAAGTAAGCGGCAAACTAAACGGCGAAGTGCTGCCATACGGCGTGGATAGTCAGATCGTCCGTCCTGACGGACTGACCGAGCTCACCGCAAGATACGCGATAAAGCTCGATGACGGTGCGCAAATTTACATAGATAATAGCGGCATCAGGCACATCACCGATCCTGAGGTCGCAAAAGAGGCTGCAAAAGGCAAGATCGTCGATCCAAAATACGTCTATTTCGCGACTGTCACGAAATTTGAGACCTACGAGCCAAAATATAAATGGCTAGAGCGCGCAATATTTGTCTGCTATGCCGTGCGCTTGCCGGATAAAGTCTTGCTTAAATTTTACGAAGTGAAATGATGAAAAAGGCGCTAAATTTCATCATTTTTGGTCTCATTTGTCTGGGCGTTTTTGGTTGTGCGGCCGGTGCACCGACCAAGCCGTCCCAGCAAATGAGCACTCAAAGCATAAAAGAGCCAAATTTAAGGCCCGTCTTTTCTATCCTCATAAAAAGTAGTAAAGATAGGCTATATCTTGGCGAGAAAGAGCGCATTTTTGTGCCTTTCACGCTCGAAGTGAGCGGCGAGCTAAAAGGTGTGGCGATGAGTCACGGCGTAGATATCCAAAAGCAAAACAAGGACGGCTCGAAAAATATCCTCGCCAAATACGGTTTGAAACTTGATGACGGCGAGAGTATCTACGTCGAAAACACCGGCGTCATCAGGACAAACGCCGATGGTAGTCGCTACTTCGTGACGATACCTAAATTTGAAACCTACTCGCCAAAATACAAGTGGCTGGAAAAACGGATATTCGTGGGCTATGCGAATAAAACGCCAAATGGAACGCTACTAACATTTTATGAGCTAAGATGAATGAGATACTTTGTAAGGTGGGTCAAAGTTTGGACGAATTTAAAACGTGGCTAGAGGAGATAAAAAACGGTAAAAGAGATGATGAGCTAAAATTTGCCGACGTTTTGGGAAAAAGCGAATTTATCTCCTATCACTATGGCTTGCTTTTTGATAAAAATTTGAGCGATGATCTCAGACTTAGTCTAGAGATAAAATTTAAACTCCACGCTAAAGCGGGTGAAGATATGCTGCTTGAAAAGCTTCAAAACGCCACAGATGATGAAACGAGAGCTAAAATTTTATTTATGCTGGGTGCGGAGTCTAAATTTTACAAGGACGAGACTCTCAAATTTGCGCGTGAATTTACTAAAAGCAACGACGATACGCTAAGGCAAACAGCTCTAATCGTGCTTGGCTGGCTTGGCGGACGCGAGGACTTGAGCTTGCTAGGAGCGCATCTACTAAACGACAAAAACGCCAAATGTAGAGCATTGAGCGCATCATCATTTATGCAGATGTGGTTTAGAAAAGAGGATGAAATTTTAAAAAAGACCGCCTTTGAAAGCTTTCAAAAAGCCCTTGAGACGGAAAGCAACGCTTTCGTACTAGCCTGCATCCTGGACGCCGTAAGGCAGATAGGCAAAACAAAGCTTGGCATATCTCAGCGCGCACTTGATGAGCTAAATACCGCCGAAATAAACGTCGCAAAAGCAAGAGCGATGCGATTTTTAAATAAAGTCTCTTAAAACCCTTTAACGCCTCCGACCTTTTTGCTCGCCAGCAGCGCATGAGACGAAAATGATAAATTTTGGCAGAGCCGCTCATGGATAAGGTAAAAAATTTTAAATTTTACGTAGCTTGATAGCAAATTTCACTTTATCTCAAGCATTTTATCGAGCCTAGCCAGATAGCGCTCTATCCGTGCCAGCTCGCCTTTATCGCAAATTTTAACGTCCGAGTAAAAATACTCCACGCTTTGCCCCTTGCCATGGGCTAAATTTAGCCTTGAAAGCTCACTTATCAGCTTATTTATCGTGCCTTCGTTGCCATCTATCAGGCTCACGCCGGTCGGTAAAATTTCGCGCAGGCTATCTTTGAAATAGTTAAAATGCGTGCAGCCAAGCACGAGCGCGCAGTAGTTTTGAAGCTTGAATTTCGCAAATTCCTCGCGCAGATACTCTTTTACTTCGTCGCAAGCAAAATTTTCGTTTTCGGCAAATTCCACGAGACGAGGAAGTGCTAGCACATCTACCAAATGCTCGCTATCCACGCGCTCGATAAGCTCTTTTAGCTTTGCTCCTCGCGCGGTGAGGGGCGTAGCGATGACCAAGGTGCGCAAGGAGGCTGAATTTTCGCCTTCGCGGTTTAGATCGGCGGCCTTTTTCACCGCAGGCTCCATGCCGATGATCGGCAGGTCAAATTTCGCCCTAAGCTCGTTTATCGCGGCGCTTGTTGCGGTGTTGCAGGCGATGACGATGGCGTTTGCGCCTTGATCGATCAAAAATTTCACCGCATGAGAGCTGAATTTTAAAATCTCGTCTTTGCTTTTTAGTCCGTAAGGGACGTTTTTCCTGTCCGCATAATATAAAAACTCCTCGTTTGGCAGCTTTTTTAGCGCTTCGTTCAGTACGCTAAGACCGCCAAGACCGGAGTCGAATATCCCTATTTTCATAAATTTTCCTTTGAAAGTCGTTATTATAACCCAAAGATAGATAAAATCCGCTATAATTTTCAAAATTCTAAATTTTCAAAGGAAAATCGCTTGAAATACGCACTTGACTGTAAAGGTAGTTTTGAAAAGTCTATGCTTTTTTGGCTTATTAGATACGTGAAATTTAAGCTTAGCTCGCTTTCAAATAAGGAGCTAAGAGAGCCAACCGCTCTAGCCTCGGTAAACTACGCACTAAATCGCAAGATAAAGACGATAAACGAGCTTGATGGGCTTGTAAAAACAGCTAGAAACGCCGGACTAACTGGCATAAACACATACTTTAACCCGCTTAAAAAAATTTACGAGGCGCTTTGCTTTTATGAGCTTGACAGTCTAAAGCGCATAGATGAGGAGCTTTTGAGTGAGGTTTTGGCGAGCGTGACCGGCGGACTGAGCGACGCGAGCAAAAAAAATTATAGAATTTCAGTTATAAATTTCTTCTCGTTTTTAGACAAGCAAAACGAAGAGGACGGCAAGTCGCATGTCTTTGACGTAAATTTAAAGCATTGGGGCGGCATAAGCGGCTCAAAGGGGCAAAAACTGCCTGAATTTATGAGCGAAGAGGAGGTCAAGAAATTTCTAAACGCCATCGATATGGCGGACTTTAAAGTAAATACGAATCGCAACCGTCTAATCATAAAAATCATCGTCTTTACCGGCATTCGCGTTAGCGAGGCGCTAAATTTGAAACGAAAAGACATCAGCGAAGACGGCGAGCTTTACGTCATCAGGATCCGCGGCAAAGGCAACAAATATCGCATCGTGATGATAAAAAGGGCGCTCATAGAGGATCTACTGGACACGATCGCCATAAACTACATCAACAAAGAGGGCTATCTTTTTATAAACAAAAAGGGCACACGTCTGACACAAGCGTATGTCAGCCGCATCGTTGAGCAGATTTTATTTCGCGCTGGCATCCGCAAAGAAAAAAACGGCGCTCATATGCTGCGCCACACCTTTGCTACGCTGCTTTATAAAAAGCAAAAAGACCTCGTGCTGGTGCAAGAAGCGCTCGGTCACGCCAGCCTAAACACTTCTAGAATTTACACTCACTTTGACAACGACAAGCTCAAGCTGGCCGCGCAGGTAGCGCAGGATCTTAGTGAATAATATGTTTGTAAGTCATTTTTCACTATACTCGCTAACTATAAAAAGTCGGAGTAAATTTTGGCAGTCGATAAGATAATCTTTTACCTTTGCGTCACGCTGATCACGATCAGTATCATATTTTCACTCTCACTGCCCGTATTTACCGTACTTTTTTTCAACTACGAGGAGTATCACTTTTTTATCCGTCAGTTTGCCGTCGGCTGCATCGGAGTATTTTTGATGTGGTGGCTCTCGCGGCTAAATCCGGACAAGGCTCTAGTTTGGATAGGATTTGGACTTTTTGGGCTTTGCATCATCGCGATGGGGCTCATGCACGCCCTACCCGCCTCTATGGTGACTGATGCGGGCGGTGCCAGACGTTGGATCAGACTGCCCGGCTTTTCGCTCGCACCAGTCGAGTTTTTTAAGATCGGCTTCGTTTATTTTCTAGCGTGGAGCTTCACGCGAAAGATAGACGATAGCAAAAAGAGCCTAAAAGACGAGCTCAAGCTGCTTTTACCTTACATTTGCGTCTTTCTCATCGTAGTTTATCTGATCGCCGTGCTTCAAAACGACCTTGGTCAAGTGATCGTCCTGGCGCTTACTTTTGTTACGATGGCACTTTTTGCCGGAGCTAGCGCTAAAATTTTCAGTATCGGGATTTTGGGCGCGGCCTTTATTATGACGATCGCGATCGTAAGCTCCGAACATAGAATTTTACGTATCAAGTCATGGTGGGGCACGATACAAGGCATGGTCCTTTCCTTGCTACCAGATAGCGTGGCCGATGTCTTACGCGTGGCTGACGCTCCGGAGCCTTATCAAATTTCACACTCGCTAAATGCCATAAAACACGGGGAATTCTTTGGTGAGGGGCTGGGAGCCGGGATATTTAAGCTTGGCTTTTTAAGCGAGGTGCACACGGACTTCGTGCTAGCCGGCATCGCCGAGGAGATAGGCGTATTTGGGATACTTTGTATCGTAGCGATCTTACTCACCTTGCTTTATAGGATCTTTAGAATTTCAGCCCGCAGCGAGAATAAGGTCTATCATCTCTTTTCGCTTGGTATCGGCCTCATCATCTCGTTTTCATTTTTGATGAACAGCTACGGTATCACGTCCATAACCCCGATAAAAGGTATCGCAGTACCCTTTTTAAGCTACGGAGGAAGCTCGATCCTAGCCATTTGCATCGGCATCGGCATGGTGCTGATGGTCAGCAAAAGGGCTAATCTATGATAGTCATCAGCGGAGGCGGCACGGGCGGACATCTAGCCATCGCGAAAAGCTTTTGCGAGGAGCTAAATTCGCGCGGCGAAAAGCCTATATTTATCGGTTCGACTCAAGGTCAGGATAAAATTTGGTTTGAAAACGATGAAAATTTCGCTATGAAATTTTTCCTAAAAAGCAGCGGCGTAGTAAACAAACGAGGCTTTGCAAAGCTCGCTTCGCTGCTAAATATCATAAATTTAGCCTTTAAATGCCGCAAAATTTTCAAAGAAAACAAGGTGCGAGCCGTGATTAGTGTCGGCGGATATTCGGCTGCTCCGGCTGCATTTGCGGCTATACTTTCTGGCGTGCCGCTTTTCATACACGAGCAAAACGCCGTGACCGGCAAACTAAATAAAATTTTAGCTCCATACGCCAAGGGCTTTTATAGCTCTTACGACGAACTTAGCCCTTGCGATTACCCTGTCGCGAAGAAATTTTTCGATAACGCCAGGATCAGGAGCGAGCTTAAGACTATACTATTTTTAGGCGGCTCTCAAGGCGCAAAAGCGATAAAC
This sequence comes from Campylobacter curvus, assembly GCF_013372125.1. Lineage (NCBI taxonomy): Bacteria > Pseudomonadati > Campylobacterota > Epsilonproteobacteria > Campylobacterales > Campylobacteraceae > Campylobacter > Campylobacter curvus. The sequence goes on from NZ_CP053826.1 coordinate 1,068,101, forward strand.
GAACTGGCTTTAAATTTAGCCGTCCGGCTAAAGCAAAGAGGCGTAAAGATCATCCATCAATGCGGCAAAAACGCATTTGCCGAGCTGAAAGAAAGATACGAGGCTCTTGGGCTAAATTCTAGCGATGTCGAGCTGTTTGACTTTAGCAAAGAGATAGAGCTTAAAATGCAAAAGGCCGACCTTGCCATAAGCCGCGCAGGAGCGAGCTCACTTTGGGAGCTTTGCGCAAACGCTCTGCCGGCGATATTCGTGCCATTTCCGTATGCGGCAGGCGATCATCAGTATCACAATGCTAAATTTTTACTGCAAAAAGATATCGCCAAAATTTGTCTGCAAAATGGCGACAGTGTGGATAGCGACGAAATTTTAAAGCTTATAGAAGGGTTTGACATACACGCAAGCTCGCAAGCGCTAAGCACCATAATCGGTAAAAACGGCGCAAAGCAGATAATAGATAAGATCACGAGCCGAATTTAGGCTAAATTTTCGCCTATCGCAGTGGCTTTTAGCTCGCGCAACTCATAGATCAGATAGTGATATATCAGCTCGTTCGTCCTTAGGCTTTTGCCGCTAAATACCGGATTTATCATCGCCATTATCTTGTCCGTGATGCCCGCTATCTCGACTAGCAAAAGCTCGTCGTCTCTTTTTTTGGCGATGATTATGCAGTTTGAGAAAAACGTGAAAATGGTCTTGAAATTTTCAAGCACGACGTTTGAGATGACTTGCGAGTCAAGATGCAGTATCTTTTTCATCCTGCTTTTTAGCTTTAAAAGCCCGGCTAACAAAGATTTTATCTTGGCTTTTTGCGCAGCATCTTTGAAAAATAGGCTTTTTTTACTATTTTTTACCAGGATTTGATACTCGACGACTAGAATTTCCATTATGTTTTGTATATTTTTTAGGCTCTCTTGGAGGTTTTTGTTCGCATCGAGGCTCACTCCGGCCTTTTCTATTTTATAATATATGCTAGTCTTGGTTTGTTGCAGATACGAGCTGATATTTTCGTAATAATCGTCCGTATCAAATACGTTTTTGAAAAAAACGCTCTCTTTTTCGCCGCCTTGGATCTTTTTTTTCAGCCTCTCAGCATTTGAGTTAAACTCAAACACATCGATACAAGGCTCGACCTCTCCAAGCCCGTTATTTTCGAGGACATCGAGCTTTTCATTGAGCGCATCGACTTGATCTTTTATATTTTTGTAGTCCATCTCTTCTCTTTGATTTTTTGCGTATTTTACTATAAATTTTGTAAAAGGGTAAGAAATAATTGCATAAATGGTGCGCCCGAAGGAATTCGAATCCCTGACCTTTTGAACCGCAATCAAATGCTCTATCCAGCTGAGCTACGAGCGCATCATAAAGAAGTTGTGATTTTAGCCAAAGTTTTCTTAAATTACGCATATATTAAAATTTTATTGCGCTTTTAGGCAAAAATCAGTATCTTTACACAAATAAAGGAGCAATGATGAACGATTTTTTCGATAGTTTAAAAGAGATAAAAAAGGAGCTTGCAAAGGAGCAAAATTTAACCCCAAAGACAGCAAAACAAAGCCAAACTCACACGAAAGAAGAAGCCATCAAACACAAACAAGACAGGCTAAAAGACGAGTTTCTAGCATATATAAAAAATAGCGATATCAGAAAAATTTAATGTAAAATTTTAGCCTTCGCACTCATACTTTGTATCTTAAATTCATATATCTTAGTGATGCCAAGCGACGCTTTTATCGCAGTATCAAAGCCGCTCATATACCGCGGCGTGTATTTCTCGCAAAGTATTTTTAGGGCGTGTATCTTTCGCTCGTCGTCTACGACTTCATATACTTTCGTTTTTAGTATCGCACCTTTGTATTCGGTTGTGAAAATTTTACTTCCAAGCGCCCTACCATCGTCTTTTATCGCTTCAAATTCCGCTTGGCTTGGCTGCGGGACATGGTTGTAACTCACACAAACCATCGTCACATCACGCCCGTCTTTTAGCAGCTCGCTTTTCATGCCGCTCCTGGCACCGTGTATAAAAATGCTCATGCCTTCGCGCACTATCGAGATAGGGATGCTAAAAATTTCGCCCTCGTCATCTATCAAGCTTATGGTCGCGTACTCGCAGTCATCGACTATCTCTAGTGCGTCTTTGTCGCTTAGCCGCCTGTCTTTTCGTCTCATTTTTATCCTTTAAATTTTCGTAATTTTAGCCTAAAATTTTTAATCTTGGAACGTTTATTGCTTAAAATTTGCATATTTAAACGGAGAATTTTATGAACATAACCCATACGCTCGAGTCTTTAAGCATCCAAACCGACGATGACGCACTATTTTGCGAGCTTCGCGACCTGATAAGCAAAAATTTCAGCAAAACTCTCGCCAACAAAGGCAAGATCATATCCTTTTACGAAGAGAACGAGATGCCTCAGCGCAGGTGCTTTTTAAAATTTATAAAAAGACTTTACGAGAAGCAAAACAGCGACGAGCTTGATATAAAATTCGCCGAATACAAAACGATAAAACTCGGATACGCGCCTAAAAACGCTCTGGCAAATCTGCTAAGCATCGATGTGAGCTTTATAAAAGACGAGGTAAATTTCTCGCTAAACAGTGCTCCAAAGGTATTTGCAAGTTACATTTTACAAAGCTTCAAAGACAATGCAAGTAGTCTCGATGAAAAAACGAATACCCTTCATATAAAAATCAAAAACGAGAGTGATTTTAACGTGCTTTCGATGCTATTTTCCAGGCGAGAACATCTGAAATTCATAGTGGATTTTAACTTTGACGAGTCGAAATTTCAAAATTTCAAGCGAAATTTCAAGGTTCAAAACTCATCTAAATTTATAAACCGCTTCTCCGCGCTAGCCACGTTGCTTGAGGAAAATTTTGAAATTTTAGGCTGCGAGAAAGGCGACGGCTTCGAGCAAATACGCGAAAGCTACCTCGCCCTCGTAAAGATCTACCACCCAGACCGCCACAACAACAAGCCAGAAAACATAAAAAACGAATACCGTAAGAAATTTGAAAAAATTCAAAACGCTTACGAGAGCCTAAAGCCTTTCTTTAAGACTCAAGAGGCCTTTGTCAAGGTCGGATAAATTTAGCCTTGTATCTGATAGATTTTCTTTCTCTCGCTCGAACTTGCGATATTTAGGGTCTTTCGGTACTTCGTGATAGTTCTACGAACGATAGTTATGTTAAATTTCGCTTGGATAAGATCTAAAATTTTAAGATCGCTCAGCGGTTTGGCCGGGTTTTCTTTGTTGATAAGCTCCAGCAAAAAGTCTTTGATCGCCGTATTTGAGGTCTCCTCGTCAAGCGCCGCGGCAAAAAAGCTCTTAAGCGCTATCGTGCCGCGCGAACACTCTAGGTATTTGTTTGCTATCGCGCGCGAGATGGTCGAGGGGTTGCGCCCCAGATCGCCGGCGATGTCTTTTAGCTTCATCGGCTTTATATCGCCGCCAAAAAAATAATCATACTGATACTCCACGATCATCAGCCCGATCTTGTAAAGCGTGGATTTTCGCATCTCCAGAGCATCGACCAGCTCACGCGCTTCACGCACCTTTGCGCTGATAAATTCATCATTTTGGCTTTGTCCCTCGATATCCAGCACAACCTGCGGGTAAAACGCATCGTTCACGCGCACACTTATGCCGCTTTCGTTCGTGTCGATAAATATGTCCGGTGTCAGCGGCGGCTCGTCCTGCAGATACTCGATGGCAGGCGGGTTTTTAAATTTTTTGATGATCTTTAGCGCCGGTTCGTAAAATTTCAGCTTGGTTAGATTTTGTATGTTTTCAAATTCGCAGATTATCTTTTTAGCACACTCGTAAATTTCCCCGCTCGCCCCGCTCTCATCAAGCTGAAACAAAAAGCTCTCTTTATAGTCTCTAGCTCCCACGCCGGCAGGCTCCAAATAAGCAAAACGCGCCCTAACTCGCTCGATCTCATCCAGGCTAAATCCCTTTAAAATTTCATCGTCATACTCAAAATAGCCCTCATCGCTCAAACACTCTATTATCTTGTAGGCGATGAGCTGTGATTTTTGCGTCGGAAAAAGTGGCGGGTTGATCTGCTCTTCTAGCTTTTCATGAAGGCTTTGTTTGTAGATACTGGTGGCCTCTATGGCTTCGGAGACGGAATTTTTACTGAATTCGGCGAAAAAATTCCGCTTTTTCGCCGGCATAGTATCGGCGCCGTCGGCTAAATTTTTATGTTCGATCCTGACGAAAGGATTGCTCGCGGCAAAGGGCTCAAGCGTCTCTTTTAGCTCGTCAAGCCCGCTTTGAAGTATCGGAAGCCAGCTGCGAAGCGTATGATTTAGCTTGTTTTTTGGCGCTAGAGCCTCTTTTTGACGCAGCATCTACTACTCTAAAAGCTTAAATTCAGCGCCCAGATAGTGCGTTCGCACGTTTTTATCGTTTGCGACCTCTTTTGCGCTACCGCTCGCCAAAAGCGCGCCGTCTTTGATGACATACGCGCGGTCGCAGATCGCCAGCGTCTCACGGACATTGTGGTCGGTGATGAGCACACCGATACCTAGGTTTTTGAGGTCGCGCACGATACTTTGGATGTCGCTCACCGCGATCGGATCGACACCTGCAAACGGCTCGTCAAGCAGCAAAAATTTTGGCGTTATCATGAGGCTTCGTGCGATCTCGCAGCGTCTGCGCTCGCCGCCGCTTAGGCTCACGCCCTTTCTCAGGCGGATCGGCTCTATATTTAAAAGCGTCAGCATCTCATCGACTTTTTTGGCACACTCTTCTTCGTCTTTGTATAAAATTTCAGCTCCCAGTAGCAAATTTTCCTCGACCGAGAGGTCTTTAAAAATGCTTGATTCTTGCGGCAAATAGCCAATACCCATCTGCGCGCGCTTATGAAGGGCGACGTTAGTAACGTCCGTGCCGTCTAAAAATACACCTCCGCTCGTTGGCGAGATGAGCCCGCAGATCATATAAAACGTCGTCGTCTTGCCCGCTCCGTTTGGTCCAAGCAGCCCCACGACTTCGCCGCTTTTTACATCAAGCGAGATGCCTTTTATGATGTTTGTCTTTTTTATCGTTTTTTGTAGCTCTTTTATTTCTAACTTATGCACCATAAACCTCGTATTTTCGCCCGTTTGCGCTCGGGCTAATTATTATTTTTACATATTTTTCGCCAAATTTTGTGAGCATTTTTTCTAGGCTCTCGTCGCCCCACTCGACCAGATGAAGCCCATCTTCGAGCAAATTTTCAAAAAGCCCGTTTTTTAAAATACCCTCAAATCCGCTCTGATAAATGTCGTAATGAAAAATTTTATCCCCGTAGCTTTGCATGACCGAAAAGGTCGGCGAAGTGACGTCTGCGTCGATACCATGAGCCTTTACTATAGCCTTTACGAGCGTGGTTTTGCCGCTGGCTAGGTCTCCTTGTAAGATGATGACGCCGCTTTTTGGCAAAATTCCCACCAGCTCGTCAAGATCGTTTAAATTTAGGTTGAAAATTCGCTTCATAGCTCTTTTACGTATTCGCTCTGGGCGGATTTGGGGATACTTTTTGTCACGGGGATCGCCAGCACCTCGTAGCGCACCTCACGGACGAGAAATTTTATCGTTATCACGTCGCCCACTTTGACCTCTTTTGCGGGCTTTGCGACGACGCCGTTTATGCTCACCACGCCGCTTTTACACATATCTTCGCTCACGGCGCGACGCTTTGTGATATTTACCGTATTTAAAAATTTATCTACTCTCATGGCGGGGATTTTAGCTAAAAACGGCTTAAAATTTATAGTTTTATTGGCTCCGCTTCAAAAGACACTGATAAAACTAAAACCTGTCACAAGAGGGCAGCAGCCTTAGGCGTGCAGTGAGCGAGTGCGGTAATAAACGCGAACAGCGTTTATTACGTAAGCGAAAAATGTCAGGCGGAAGGGCTACTCGAACGCTGGTCGCGTTTTCTCGTAAGTAGAGCCCTGTCCGTCCCTTGATAAATTTAGTAAAATTTGCAAATCAAGAAATAAACACTTTTTCAAATATGATTTTTGATTGCCAAAGCGAAGTCAAATCTTATTAGCGAGCTTATCGCCGCCTCTGTGCTTGCAGTTGCGAGCATGGCGAAGCAAAAAAATGAGGGAAGCGATAGCTGACCGTGATTTTAGTGCTATATGTTCGGCTATTCGCTCCTGCATAAACGCTGTTCGCGTCTATGCTAAGTCGCTCTCGAAGCGAATAAGATTTGCGAAGCAAGTGTCAATGATTTATTATAACAGAGCCTAAAAATTTGAACTCACGCCGTGCGGACAAATCTAGCCAAATTTAAAACAAGCCTTAATCTACTCCTCAAAATGCCTCAAAACATCCCTCAGCACCAGCGGTATGACACCGCCGTGTGTTTGCCCTTCGTAAATTTTAAACTCATTTTTCACGCCGCTTGCGTCTAAAATTTTCGCCAGATCGCGCGCGTTTAATATGCCCTCACGGTCGGTCTTGCCAGCCCTTTTTTCGAGCTCTCCCACGCCAAGCCAGACAAATTTTGCTTTGAGCGGCTCTTTAAATTTGCCCCCTTGCACCGCGTTTTTTAATATCTCGGAGTCGCCCCGCCACCTTTGCTAAACTCCTCGCCAGCGGCTTTTGGCGTGTAGTCGCGGGTGCGTAAAGCGACATCGTAGGCTAAATTTGTATCATAGCCGATGCCTACAATGAGCGGTGCTGCGCCCCCTTTGTATAAATTTAGTAGCGTCACAAACTGCGCGTTGCCGTCGGTCATAAATAAAATTTTGCCCTGCTTTTTCGCGCCCTTTGGAACGGCATAAAAAATTTTATAAATTTGCCCCTGCTCGCTCTTTAAAATTTCGCTACTGATGTCAAAATTTTTGCACGCTTGCGGCGAGATGGGTTCTACGGTTTGGTTTGGAGCGGCAAGAGAGGCCGCCACGCTAAGCAAGAGTGCCATTAGAAATTTTACCATTTTGCGCTGACTTTAAACCAAAATCTCCTGCCCTGCTCTGGATACCAGTAGTAGTTGCCGTCATCTGCTAGCCCCTCGTCGTAGCGGATATTGTCAAATACGTTGTAAGCGGTGAAATTTAGGGATAAATTTTTATTTACCTCCCAGCCCGCGCCCATGTCGAGCGTAAATAACTTTTTGTCGTTTTCACTTACTTTGTTGCCGGGGCCAAATTTCACGCTCGTAAGTGCGCTTTGGTAGTTTGCGCCGACGAAGGTCGAGACGCTGGCGATCGGCTTATACGTGAGCGTTAAATTTGCGTTGTGTTTTGGCGTGGCGGTCAGGGACTTGCCATCTAGGCGCGAGAGCGTAGTCTGGTCGAAATTTACGCTGCCATTTGGCGTATTTATGCTTGGATTGCCGGTTTTTATTTTTGAGTGATTGTAGGTGTAGTTCGCGGCTAAATTTAGGTTTTTGAGGATGTCGTAATCAGTCGCTAGCTCCACGCCCCAAACGTCCGCACCGTCGATGTTAAAATACGTTCCCCAGCCCGGGCAAGCCACGCTTGGCGCACCCGTGCAGCCAGTGTAGGCAGGGATGCGGTTTAGGTTGCTACCGTCGGTGTCAAGAATTTTATCTTTAAATTCGTTCCTAAACAGCGTCACGCTCGCGCGCAAATCGTCGCTGTTGTCGTAATACGCGCCAATCTCATAAGTCGCACTCTTTTCAGGTTTTAGCTCGCTGTTGCCAAAATTTATGATACGCCAGCCGCCTTGGATAGTGCCGACTTCTGATGAGATTTCATTTACATTTGGCGTTTTATAGCCTGTCGCCACGCCGCCTTTTAGCGTCCAGTTGTCGTTTAGGTTATAGACTAGATACGCGCGCGGCGAGAGGTGATTGCCGAAAAATTCATTATGCGTCCAGCGTCCGCCCAGCGTGAGATAAAGCGCATCGTCTAAAATTTCCCACTCATCTTCCAAAAACGCCGCGTGCTCCTTCATCGAGTAAGGAGAAGGCTTTCTTAAATTTGTCTTGTTGTTATTTGAGACGATAAATGTCGTCTGCACGGTCTCTTTGTGAAAGTCATAGCCAAAAGTGAGTGTATGCGCGCCTAGGAAGGTGCTAAATTTGGAGTTAAAATTATGATTTTTCACGCTAGCAGGTGTGAGCGAGTCAAAAAGGCTCGTACGCTTGGTTTTATCGTATGTGTAGCTCACGTCGGCGTTTAGAGCGTCAAATGTGCCCACATAGCCCGCACCGTAGGTATTTTTGGTGTAGTCGTAGGCGTTTAGCACGCGGTTTGTCCTTGTGGTCGCGGTCTTGCCCACCGTCCTTTTGTAGTCGTGATGTTCTTTTGAGCCTTGCAGGTAAAATTTATTGTTTTCATCAGGCGTTATCCAAAGCTTCGCGGTCAAATTTTTCTTATCGCTCCCTTGGTAGCCGCCCTTGTATTCGTCCTCGTCGCGTAGCTTTTTGTATCCCCAAAGTTGAAGGCTGAGCTTGTCCTGCCAAAGCGGCGCACCGACGTAAAAGTCCGCCTGCCTTTGATCGCCGATGCCATCGTGATTTTGAAGCATCGCTGAAATGCTCATTGAGCCCGTAAATTTAGCAAAATTTTTCTTCGTGATGATGTTTATCACGCCGCCGACCGCATCGCTACCATATAACGAGCTCATCGGGCCTCTGATGATCTCTATACGCTCGATCGCCTCTGCTGGCGGGATAAAATTTGAGTTCATGTCTCCTGCGCCACCTTTTGGGTTGGCTGCGCTTACACTCACGCGTTTGCCGTCTATGAGCACCAGCGTCTGGGAGCTTTCCATACCGCGTATCGAAAGTCCGCTTGCAGCGCCATCATCGCCTGCTATCACGCTCACTCCGGGCACTTTTGACGCGATAGAGTGAAGCGAGGTGAAAGCCCCGTTTGTAAGCTCATCTTGCTTTATCACAGAGATACTGGCTGGGGCTGTTTTGATATTTTGACTAAAACCGCTTGCGGTAACGACGACTTGTTCAAGCTTTACGTTTTCGGCAGCGAAAGCCTGGCAGCAAAGCGCGCCCGCAGCAAGCGAAAGTGTTAAATTTTTTGACATTTTTGCTCCCTTAAATTTTAAATGCAATCTTATCAATTGATAAATTAAATCAAAATTAATTATCAATATAAAATATAATAAATAATATGCGTCATTCACCGCCTTTCAATCAAAATTTAAAAAAATTTGGTTAAAATTAGCCATCTTAAAAACAAAGGGGCAAAAATGAAAAAAGATGTTAAAAAAGTCGTTCTGGCCTACTCTGGCGGACTTGACACAAGCATTATTTTAAAGTGGCTTCAAGATGAATACAAATGTGAAGTCGTGACCTTCACCGCCGACATCGGACAAGGCGAAGAGCTCGAGCCCGCACGTAAAAAAGCCTTGGCTCTGGGCGTAAAACCTGAAAATATTTTTATCGAAGATCTAAGAGAAGAATTTGTAAGAGATTATGTATTTCCGATGTTTCGCGCAAACGCCATTTACGAGGGCGAATATCTGCTAGGCACATCTATCGCTCGTCCGCTCATCGCAAAAAGACAAGCCGAGATAGCCAAGCTAACCGGCGCAGACGGTGTGAGTCACGGAGCGACAGGCAAAGGAAACGATCAAGTGCGTTTCGAGCTCGCATACTACGCGATAAATCCGAATTTAAAAGTCATCGTGCCATGGCGCGAGTGGGATCTGAATTCTCGTGAAAAACTGCTGGCATACGCAGAGAAAAACGGCATCGATATCACTAGAAAGCCTGGCAAAAGCCCGTATTCGATGGACGCAAACCTACTTCACATCTCATACGAAGGGCTTGTGCTAGAAGATCCAAACCACGCTCCTGAAAACGACATGTGGCGCTGGTGCGTCAGTCCAAAAGACGCTCCAAACGAGAGCGAAATAATCACGATAGGCTACGAAAAAGGCGATCCTGTAAGCATAAACGGTAAAAAAATGAGCCCGGCTGAAATTTTGACCGAGCTTAATCGCCTCGGCGCAAAACACGGTATCGGACGCCTTGACCTTGTCGAAAACCGCTACGTCGGCATGAAGAGCCGCGGTTGCTACGAGACACCGGGCGGCACGATAATGCTAAAAGCTCACCGCGCGATAGAGAGCATCACACTAGACCGCGGCTCGGCACACCTAAAAGACGAGCTGATGCCGCGCTATGCAGAGCTTATTTACAATGGATTTTGGTTCTCACCTGAGCGTTTGATGCTTCAAGCTGCAATAGATAAGAGCCAGGAGCACGTAAACGGCGAGGTCAGAGTCGAGCTTTACAAAGGAAACGTCACGATCCTTGGGCGCTCAAGCAAGGACGATAATCTATTTAGCGAAGCATACTGCACATTTGAAGAAGATAGCGTTTATAACCCAAAAGACGCTGACGGCTTCATCAAACTAAACGCACTTCGCTTCATTATCGCTAGCAAAAACGGACGAAAATTTTAAATTTGACGGCGGGCCGCTTTCGCGGTCTGCCAAATTTTAAAATTCCACATTTTTAAACCAAAATTTTAAGCCAAATACAAAGGAAAGATATGAAAGTATTACTCATAAAAGATGTAAAATCACTGGGAAAAGCAGGAGAGATCAAAGAGGTCAAGGACGGATACGGCAACAACTTCTTGATCGGCAAAGGTCTAGCAAAAGCGGCCACTCCTGACGTCATACGCCAATACGAAGCCGCTCAAAAGCGAAAAGAAGAAGAGCTGAAATATGAAATTTCAAATTTAGAAAAGCTAAAAGACGAGCTCTCAAAGATTACGCTCGTCATCAAAAAAACGCTCGGCGCTAACGGCTCGCTCTTTGGTTCCGTCTCAAAAGAGGAGATCGCCGAAGAGCTTGAAAAAGCGCACCATCTCATAGTCGATAAAAAGGCTATCGAGATAGATAAAAATCACCTCAAAGCAGTCGGTCTTTACGACGTTCAAGTAAAGCTCGGACACGCTATATCAGCTACATTAAAAGTAGACGTGCAAGGAGAATAAGTGTTTCATGCAACGACCATTTTAGCCTACAAAGGCAAAAACAAATCCGTGATCGGCGGCGACGGGCAAGTAAGCTTTGGCAACACCGTGCTTAAGGGCAACGCAGTCAAGATCCGCAAGATCAAAGACGGCAAGGTACTGGCAGGTTTTGCAGGCAGCACGGCTGATGCGTTTAATCTTTTTGATATGTTCGAGGAAAATTTAGAGCATGCAAAGGGTGATCTGCTAAAAGCGGTGATAGAATTTAGCAAGGCGTGGCGCAAGGATAAATATCTAAGAAAGCTGGAAGCCATGATGCTGGTGCTAAACCGCGAGAAAATTTTCCTCTTAAGCGGCACAGGCGACGTGGTGGAGCCTGAGGACGGCAAGATAGCGGCTATAGGAAGCGGGGGGAATTTCGCCCTGTCAGCGGCTCGTGCGCTGGATAAATTTGCCGATATCGACGAGGAAAAGCTGGTAAAAGAGAGCCTCACGATCGCCGGCGAAATTTGCATTTACACGAACACAAACATCAAAACTTATGTAATCGAGGATGAAAAATAATGAATATGACACCAAAGCAGATCGTTGAATTTCTCGATGATTATGTCATCGGTCAAAAAGATGCCAAAAAAATAATCGCGATCGCGCTTCGCAACCGCTACCGCAGGATGAAGCTGGAAAAGGCGATGCAAGATGACATCATGCCAAAAAATATCTTGATGATAGGCTCGACCGGCGTAGGCAAGACCGAGATCGCAAGGCGACTTTCAAAGATGATGGGCATGCCTTTTATCAAGGTAGAGGCGAGCAAATACACAGAAGTAGGCTTTGTAGGTCGCGACGTAGAGAGCATGGTCAGAGATCTCGCCATGGCCGCTTTTAACCTCGTAAAAGCCGAACAAAGCGAAAAAAATCAAGATAAAATAAACGCCTACATAGAAGAAAAGATCGTCTCAAAGCTGCTCCCCCCTTTGCCAAAAGGTGCTAGCGAGGAGAAGACGGCGGACTACGAGCGAAGCTACGAAAAGATGCTGGCTAAATTTAGAAACGGCGATCTTGATGACCTGACAGTCGAGATCGAGATCCAGCAAAATTCGCTAGAAACCGGCTCAAACGTCCCACCGGATATGGCTCAGATGCAAGAGAGCTTCATAAAAATAATCGGCATGGGAAGCAAAAACGTCAAAAAAGAGATGAAGGTAAAGGACGCCAAAAAAGCCCTTGAAAACGAGGCTAATGATAAAATTTTAGATATAGAGAGCATAAAAACGCAGGCGATAAGACGCGCTGAAAACGAAGGTATCATCTTTATAGACGAGATAGACAAGGTCGCGGTAAGCTCCGGAAATTCGAGCAGACAAGATCCCAGCAAAGAGGGCGTGCAGCGCGATTTGCTACCGATAGTAGAAGGCTCGAACGTCTCGACGAAATTTGGAAATTTAAAGACCGATCATATCCTTTTCATCGCGGCAGGAGCTTTTCATATCAGCAAGCCAAGCGATCTAATACCGGAACTGCAGGGGCGCTTCCCGCTTCGCGTAGAGCTTGATAGTCTCGATGAAAAAGCGCTTTATCAGATCCTGACTAAGCCAAAAAACTCACTCCTAAAGCAATACATCGCCCTGCTCTCCACTGAAAATGTAGAGCTTGCATTTGATGACGAAGCGATACACGAGATAGCCAAGATCGCGCAAGCGGCAAACGAAAAGATGGAAGATATCGGCGCTCGCCGCCTACATACCGTGATCGAGCGCGTGATAGAGGACATCAGCTTTGAGGCCAGTGAAAAAAGCGGTGAAAAGGTAAATGTCACAAAAGAGCTGGTAAAAGAGCGTTTAAGCGATGTGGTAGAAGATCAAGACCTTGCGAGGTATATCCTTTGAGGTCCGGATTTGTCAGTATCATAGGGCGGACGAACGCGGGCAAAAGCTCGCTTTTAAACGCCCTTTTAAACGAAAAGATTGCCATCGTTTCACATAAGCAAAACGCCACTAGGCGCAAGATAAACGGTATCGTGATGAATGAAGGCGACCAGATCATCTTCGTAGATACTCCGGGACTTCACGAAAGCGATAAAATTTTAAACAAGCTGATGATAAACGAAGCCGTAAAATCGATGGGCGACTGCGACGCCATGATATTTATAGCCTCCGTACATGACAATACGAGCGACTATGAAAAATTTTTAAATTTAAACCCTAAAAAGCCACACATCCTCGTCTTGAGCAAAGTCGATGAGGTAAGCAACGAAAAGCTTTTGAAAAAAATGATGCAATATCAAAATTTTCAAAGCCGCTTCACCGCTCTCGTGCCCTTTAGTATAAAAAAGCAAAGCTATCAAAAGCCGCTATTAGATGAGATTTGCAAGCTTTTGCCCGAGCACGCATATTTTTACGACCCCCAGTTTTTGACCGATACGAACGAAAAGGAAATTTTCCGCGACTTCATACTTGAGGCGATATATGAAAATTTAAGCGACGAGATCCCGTATCTTAGCGATGTCAGCGTAGATAAGGTCGTAGAAAAAGCCGGTATCACTGAAATTTTTGCGACGATAATCACCGAAAAAGACACGCACAAATCTATGATAATCGGAAAAAATGGCGAAACTATAAAACGCATAGGTATCTTTGCCAGAAAGTTAATCAAAAATTTAACAAATTGTAAAATCTACTTGAAGCTCGATGTAGTCGTTAAAAGAGGCTGGAGTAAAGACGAAAAGATTATAAAAAAGTTAATCGGCTATTGATTTTTTATTTTAAACGTATTAAAATATCCGCCTAGGTTTCTAGGAAGGTTTAAAATAAATGTTTAAAAATAAAAAAAATAACGAAATTTCAATTGTTACCATAGATCCTTACGAGCAAACGGGTTTTAAATTTCAAAATAACGAAGTTGATATCCTTGATATAAGCAAGACCGCCCAAAAGCAAAATTTCTTCATCTCGTATCTGAAATTTAAAGACATCATAACAACGACCATAAACCTGCCAAGAAATACAAGCGAAGATGAGCTCACCAACATCATCTCCATCAAAACATACGAGGAGCTCTCGCTTGATGCGGCGGTTGATTATAAGATCACGTATGCCGAGATGCAAAGTCAAAACGAAAACAGGCTTTTTAACGTCTTTGTCGTAAATAACGACCTTATAAATAAAAATTTCAAAGACATATCAAAAAAGATACCTTACATAGACTATCTCGCGGTCGCTCCACTTCTTTACGGTGCGGTCTATAAAAGAAGCCTACTGCCAAGCGTGGATGTGGATTGTTTCGTCTGTTTGCAAGACGATGATGCGTTTTTGGCTGTATATTCAGGCGGTGAATACCTCGCTTCGCGGCCTCTTAGATATACATTAAACTACATAAAAGATAAATACGTCGAGCAAAGCGGTGAGCGCACCAGCGACGAAGCGTTTTTCAAGATGCTGGCTACCAAAGGCCTGGAACTTGATAGAGAAAATGAAAATTTCAATCCCGATTTAAACACCGTTTTTGAAGACTGCTTGTTTTATATAAACGACACCATAAATATCATAAACCGCATATATTTCATAAACGTAAATAGCATCTACATCGACTGCAGCGGTGAGGGTATTGCAAATTTAGATAAATTCACGCATAGCAAGCTGGGTATAAAAACCAGCATCTTAAATGCAAACATCACGATAAACAGTAAACATTTCAATATCTCCCAGCAGCACAACATGATGGCGCTGTTTGCCAAGCTTTATCAAGACGAGGGCTACGAGGAGGAATTTAACTTCTCCACGATGATGCGCCCGGAGCCTTTTGCTAAGCGAAAGAGCGGACAGTTCATACTCACCTGCTTGATTGCGCTTGGTATAAGCCTTGCGTATCCTATATATAACTACATTGCAGGCGAAATTTTAGAGCAGGACTCCCAAAGACTAGATAATAAACTAACCGAGCTAAATGCACAAGCAAACGAGATCAAACAAAAGCTGGCGCAGCTTTCAAAAGAGCAAGACGAGGTAAAAGGGCTTACTGCAAAAGAGCAAGAGAAGCTGGACTTTAGAAAAAGCCTGCTAGACGAGATACAATCCAAGAAAAATAGCTACGCGATGAAAGGTGTGAATCTTTTCGAGCTAACAAACATCATAAACGATAACGACGTACAAATAACAAGCGTCACGAACGACGATAGAAACCTCACTATCGCAGCTACGAGCGATAACGAAAAGAAGATAACCGAGCTCATAAAAGCCATCGCTCAGACACCAAAATACTCGGTAAATACTAAGAAAATTTACTCGGACGAGCTAAAACGCAACTACGAGAGCAACATCAGCATAGAGATAAAACAATGAAACAAGATACGTTAAACAAGATCGATAGATATTTTGAGCTCAAAAAGCCAAGCGAAGTTTTCATCATATTTGGCGGCTGTGCGCTAGTCATCGCCTATCTGGCCTATATGCTTTGCTTTGATCCGTCTGAAATTTTTTATAACGAAAAGCTAGACGCTCACAACAATGTTAGCGCCCAGCTTCAAAATACGCAAAATTATCTAAATTCCGTCAGCTCGCCGGATGGGGACCGAAATTTTGCGATCGCAAGAGAGACAAAGACGCTTGAAGATCTAAAGGCAAAATATAACGACGTTTTGAAATTTAACGGATACTTCGATATGAAGCTAAAAGAGCTGTCGTTTTTGCTCTTTAACGATCAAAACTGGGCAAATTTCCTAGACAGCATAGTCTTTTTGGCAAAGCAAAACAATATCAAAATTTTAGAGCTAAAAAGCGATATAAAAGAGCCGAACTATCAAAAAATCGAGCAAATTTTAAATGTGAATGTGAAATTCTTGGGCGGGTTCAAAAACGTTATAAGCTACATAAATAGCTTGGAGGAGTCAAAACTGGTGGTTGATTTGCACAAAATGGATATAAATTCCACTCAAAACGAGCTGGGAGCAAATATAACCATATCTGTATGGGGGATGAAATATTGATGAAAATTTTAAAATGCGGTCTGTTCTTAGCCCTTTGCCTCTACTCTTTCGGGGGTGAGTTTGAGGACGAGATAGCTAAATTTGACGCTATGTTCGCTAAGATCCAAGACAACCGACAAGGGATCAGCAAAGAGCAGATAGCAAGCCTTAAAACGCCATTTAAAAAGGTCGCTTCAGATCAAAATTCTACTGCGCGCTTGGAGCCTACGGGCAACGCTCTTGCACTCAAGGCTATCATGCAAAATAGAGCAAACATAAACGGAAAATGGTACGACGTCGGAGATATCGTGGACGAATACAGTATCGCGAGGATCACCCACTCAAAAGTAACGATGATAAAAAATAACGAAAAGCAGGAGCTTTCTCTTGCAAATGGAAGTAAAAATGTTGGCATTAAAATCAAATAAGATCAAATTCATAGCGGCTATTTTGCTACTGTCTTTAAGTTTCGTAGGTGCGCAGGCAAAAGCTAGCAGCTGTCTGGGTAAAAATTTTAGTATGAAAATTTCAGACGATATCGCGCTTGGCGACGTGCTAAATCAACTATCCGATATGTGCGACTTTAGCATCGTGGCAAAAGATAACCTTAGCAAACAAGAGCTGAAGGATCATGTTTTTGGCGTGAATATCAGGAATATGTCTTTAAACGAAGTCTTTGACTTGTTGCTAAACGAGAAAAATTTAAGCTATGAATTTTCAAATAACGTATTAAAAATCTCATCGCTGCAAACAAGGATATTTAAAATCGACTATATAACCTCCGTCCGCGAGGGCACAGCAGTGACAAAGGCCTCGGTAGATGCCTCTCCTGTCGAAGTGGGCGATGAAAAAGACGATGCCGAGGGAGGCGATATCCAAAACTCAAACAACCTGATAAGAAGCGTAGAGAAATTCGACTTTTGGGAGAAGCTAGACACCGAGCTTAAGGCGATACTAAACAACACGAGCGAGCATGTATCTGCGCCAGATCCTATCATCAACTCAAATGCCGGTCTCATCACGGTCACAGGCACTCCGTCTCAGCTAAGGCGCGTCGAGAGCTATATAAACGAGGTGCAAAGACGCCTCAAAAAACAAGTCATCATAGACGTTTCTATCATCGCAGTCGATCTAAACAACGAATATAAACAAGGCGTGGACTGGAGCAAATTCGAGCTTGGTTTCAACTCATACTTAGGCGGCGATCCGACTAAGCCATCAAATGCTGGCTGGAACAATAGAGGCAACGGCCTGAGCGCCGGCTTTGGTCAGACGTTAAACATCGCGGCGAATTTAAATTTCAGCCTTGACGGGATGATGAATTTCTTGGAGACTAATGGCAAAGCCAAGGTCATCTCAAGCCCGAAAGTAACGACTCTAAACAACCAACAAGCATTGATATCGGTGGGCGATAACATCAACTACCGCGTCATGGAGCAAACAGACAGCGCCAACGCACTAAACGACAGGATAAAGACGACTTACAAACAATATTCCGTTTTTATAGGAATTTTGCTAAATTTACTCCCGGAAGTGTCTGACAATAACAAGATCATGCTTCGCATAAATCCGTCGCTAAGTAGCTTCAAATACCAAGAAGACGACGTCAGAGCCCAAAATACAAACATCAGAGAGATAGCTCCTGATACGATACAAAAGAAGCTATCGACAGTCGTTCAGGTAAATAGTGGCGATACGATCGTGCTTGGCGGACTCATCGGTCAGACAAAAAATAAACAAAATACGGCCGTGCCTATCTTGGCGGATATCCCACTACTTGGAAACGCCTTTAAAAGCACGAAAGATGCGGTCAAAACGACAGAGCTGATATTTGTGATAACGCCTAGAGTCGTCGATCTAGACGGCGCTAAACCGGTTCAGCAATCGCTTAAAGATTTAGGATTTTCAAAGTCGATTTATGAGTAATAACAACGAAACGAATATTTACACGCAGGTAAAAGAGGTCTTCATGAACGAAGACGACGTCAAAAATTTCGTAAATTTAGACAAATCTATAAACTGCTACAATAAAATAGTATCCGTTTTAAAAAAGCCGCTCAAGCTCATCTTGTTTTACGGCAAGCCAGGAAGCGGCAAGACCTTTTTGCTAAATAAAATCACAGCCGATTTAAGCGAACAGCAAAATATAATATTTTTCCCGCACCCTTTTTTCAACGAAGCGACGTTTATCGGGGCGCTTTGCGAGAGGCTCTTTGGCGAGAAAAAAGACGGTATAGAAAATTTTGAAATTTTCATAAAAGAATACGGTAAGAAATTTAAAGACAGAGAGGAAATTTTACAAAATCAAGTGATCGTGATCCTTGACGAGGCGCAGCTTTATCCGCAAGATCTCATCGAGAAGATACGTCTCATGGCAGATACAAGGTGCTTTAAATTTTTATTTACGATACATAAAACAGACGATGAAGACATCTTGGCAAAAGACTATTTTCAGACCAGGATCTGGGAGAGCATAGAGCTAAAGACCGTAAATATGGGCGAGATAATCATCTATCTGCAAAGGAAGCTGGCTCTAAAAGGGCTTGAAAAATATCTAAAATTCAATAAAAAAGACTATGAACTGGCGTATTCGCTTTGCGACGGAAATTTACGAACGCTAAACAAAATGATGTATAAATTTTTTGAAATTTGCGAGTATTACGATCATTTTGAGCCATCAGAGCTCACAAACGAGACCGCTAACAATAAAATTTTAACTATGGCGGCTATCGACACGGGGATCATCGATGCTTGATACAGCCGAGATAAAAAAGCTAGAAGAGCGCTATGAAGCCTATGCGCGCAAGCATAGAAGCATATTTAAAAAGCTACCAAGCCTAAATAAAAATTCTAAAATTTTGATCGCCGAGCTGCTTGCTATCGTGGCTCTAGTCGTCGTGCTGGTTCTTTTGAGCATAGACAGTCCGCAGCAAAAAATAGCTGTCACAAGCGCACCAAAAGAGCAAAATCAAACCAAATCCACCATCAGCGAAGTAAAAGAAAAAAGCGCACAGGCTAAAATGCGCTTTGAGGACAATAAAAAGCAAGACGAATTAGTCGATAAAATAGCACAAAAGATAGAACAGACGCTAAAAACCGGCGAGCAAAACGGCAGCGAGGAGACCTCATCTAAGCCAAAAGCACAAAATAGACAAAAAGACGGCTCGCAACAAGGTTGGTTAAGGCTAAATTTCATAAACAGCGAAGACGGCAAAGACTTTTTTGACGAGAGAGACGATACGATGAAAAGTATCCCTCTGCCAAGAGAGGAAAAGATCATGCTAGATCCTTCAGAGCCGCCTGCTAAAAAGGCCAAGATAAATATCGAAGTTTCAAGCGCCAAAGACGAGCAAAGCGCGCTAAAAGAGCAGTTTATAAGGACTAGCAACCCTGCTTTCGCACTCGATCTTGCACGCATAAATTTCAAAGAGCAAAAATATCAAGAGGCGCTGAAATGGTCGCTAGCGGCAAACGAGATAGACAATAACCTAGAAGAGTCGTGGGTGATATTTGCAAAGTCAAAATACAAACTAAAACAAAAGGACGACGCTCTAAGGGCGCTTAGAGAATACAATAAAAATGCGAACAAAAGCTCGATAGGTGAGCTTATCAGGCAAATAGAGAACGATGCGTTATGAAAAAATTTATAATACTTTTAGCTTTTAGTGTGCAAATTTTCGCCATTAGCGGCGCTGATATACAAGGCTGGTTTAATGGCGGCGAATTTAAAAAGGTCTGCTCGTCACAAACTGAAAATTTTTTAAAAGACTCCAGCAACGAGGAGCTAATAAGCCTTTATGGCATGGCTTGTCTTCGCATACACGAGATAAATAGGCTCGCCCTACCGATCTCAAAACTGGTAAGAAGCAAAAACGCACGCGAAAATGCAGCCTACTTCGCAGATATCTTGCTTAAGAAAAAGCTGCTTTACTACGCATTAGTAGACGACGTGGACATCAGCTACGCAAGACTTCCAAGAAGCGACTACATACTATCTTTCATCTTTGATAAATTCGTCAAAAAAGAGTATATCCAAGACATCGACATATATATCTTCAAAGAGCCAAATTCCGATACTCACTACGAGCTTAGCGTCTCGCAGGAAAAGGAAATACCAAAGCTCGTGCTCAAAATTTTCAAAAACGACGAGCTAAAATCACAAATAGAGTACTGGTGATGAATACGGCCGAATCGACCCTTATAAAGATATTTGAACAAAGCGAAAAGCTGAACAAAGAGCAGATAGCGCAAATCATAAATTTAAAATCAAGTACGCATCAGCCTTTGATCAAAATTTTAACCGAGCAAAATTTCATCAGCGAAGATGACTTCATGCAAATTTCAGCCGAGCTTTATAGGCGTGGACGCATTGATATAGACGCGATCTCAAAAGAGCTCGAGCTTGATGTGAAGGGCTTTTTAAAATATGTCTGCGCTAAATTTAAGATCGAGTTTTTCAACCTTGACGATGTAGATATAGATTATAGAATTTGCGAAAAGATCAGCACCAATCAGCTAAAAATGTATGGCGCGCTGCCTGTTAAAGAGGACGAGATCAGCGTTTATGTGGCCTTTAAAAATCCATTTGACGTAATGGCGCAAGATAAGGTGCAAAATTTCTTCAATCGAAAGCTACTAAAAGTAGTCGCCGCCGAGCCCTCACAAATAGAAAAATACACAAACAAGCTAGCACTGAACGAAAGCATAAAAGACATCGTCGCCGAGATCAGAAAGGAGCTCTCAAGCTCTGCCAGCGGCAGCTCGAACACAGAAAGCTCAGGAATTTTAAAACTCATCGAAGTCATTTTAAAAACCTCGATCCAAAGCCGCGCCAGCGATATCCACATAGAGCCCACAGAGACCAACTGCATCGTAAGAAGCAGGATAGACGGCATGTTAAGCGAGACATTTATCTTTGACAAAGATATATATCCGCCGATGGTCAGCCGTATGAAACTACTTTCAAACATGGACATAGCCGAGCGCAGACGCCCTCAAGACGGTCGTTTCTCGGCACAGATCTTAGATAAAGAGTATGACTTTCGTATCTCCACGCTACCGATACTAAACGGCGAGAGCATAGTTTTGCGTATCCTTGATAAATCAAAGGTCATCATAAATTTAGAAAATTTAGGCATGCATCCGCAAAATTTCAATAAATTTAAAAAAGCCATGAAAGCGCCATACGGCATCATCCTAGTCACCGGCCCTACCGGCTCTGGTAAGACGACTACGCTTTACGGCGCACTAAATGATATAAAAAGCATAAAAACAAAGATCATCACCGTAGAAGATCCGGTCGAGTATCAGCTAAATATGATCCAGCAAGTGCATGTGAATGAAAAATCGGGGCTTACCTTCGTCTCGGCGCTTCGTTCTATTTTAAGGCAAGATCCTGACATCATAATGATAGGCGAGATCCGCGATCAAGAGACGCTTCGTATCGCGATACAAGCCGCCCTCACAGGCCACCTTGTCTTTTCTACGCTTCACACCAACGACGCCATAAGCGCCCTACCACGTATGATAGACATGGGCATAGAGCCTTATCTGGTTAGTGGTGCGCTCGTTTGTATAGAGGCTCAAAGGCTCGTTCGTAAGCTCTGTCCGCACTGCAAACAAAAGATCACGCCTCCTCAAAATGCCCTTGAGGAGATCAAAAAATATCTACCCGAGGAGTATCAGTTCTACACTCATGTCGGATGTCCGAACTGCTCTCAGACAGGCTATTTGGGGCGCGAGATGATAAGCGAAATTTTGCCTATCAGCGATACGATAGCCAGCATGGTCGCAAACAACGCCAGCAAAGACGACATAAAAAAAGTAGCCTACGACGAGGGCTTCATAGATATGTTTCATGACGGCATCGTCCGCGCAGCAAGGGGCATAACCACGATAGAGGAAGTTTATAGGGTCGCTAAGATATGAAATTTTTTGAAGTAGAATACATACAAAACGGCAGACGTCAAAAAATGACGCTAAAGGCCAATAACAAAGTCGAGGCCAGAAGTCTCGCGAGCAAAAACAAAAACCATGGCATGATAGTAAAGATCGGCGAGACGCAGGCTATGCCACTTTTAGAGCAGTTTGGCGATATAAAAGAGAAAATAACCAAGACATTTTTCGCTCCTAAGATCAAAATTCCGTCATTAGTCGCCACTATCAGGCAGCTTAGCGTAATGACGAACGCCGGCATATCGATACATGACAGTATCAAAGAGGTCGCAAATTCTACCGAGGACAAGCGGCTGAAAGTGATATTTCAGACCATAAACGAGGATCTAAACCAAGGTGCGAGCCTGACCG
The DNA here is from genome assembly GCF_013372125.1 of Campylobacter curvus. Taxonomy (NCBI): domain Bacteria; kingdom Pseudomonadati; phylum Campylobacterota; class Epsilonproteobacteria; order Campylobacterales; family Campylobacteraceae; genus Campylobacter; species Campylobacter curvus. The sequence continues at coordinate 1,090,285 of NZ_CP053826.1, forward strand.
ACTCGATGTTAGCGTTTCAGCAGGAGATGGGAGATGTCAGCATCGCGATGATAAGGCTTGGCGAAAGCACTGGAAATATGGCCGACTCGCTTAGCAAGCTGGCTTCGATATTGCAAGAGGTTTGGGACAACCAGCAAAAATTTAAAAAAGCCATACGCTATCCGATAACCGTCATCTGTGCGATCATCTTGGCTTTTATCGTTTTGATGACGATGGTCGTGCCAAAATTTAGAGAAATTTTCGAGCAGCTAAACGCAGAGCTACCGCTGCCGACTAAAATTTTGCTAGGCATAGAATACGCCATGAACAACTACGGCTTTTATATCCTTGGCTTTCTTGTCGTGTTAGCCTTTGCGATCAGGAGATATTACGTTAAAAGCGAGGATTTTAGAGAGAAGCTGGACGGAATTTTACTAAAGGTCTATCTCATAGGAAATATCATATTTTTCTCGAATATGAGCCGCTTTAATCTAGTCTTTACCGAGCTCGTGCGAGCAGGACTGCCGATGGCGGACGCCCTTGATACGGCAGTCGTCACGATATCAAACATCGAGATAAAAAACAAACTAAGCAGTGTCAAAATTTTAGTCGGTCGCGGTGTAAGCCTGACAGAGGCCTTTAAGGAGACGGGGCTTTACGAAGGCATGCTCATACAAATGATAAGCGCAGGCGAGCAAAGCGGAAGCTTAGACGGTATGACCGAGAAGGTGACTGATTATTACAAGATGAAATTTAACGACATCATCGATAATATCTCAAGCTACATCGAGCCTATACTGCTCGTTTTCATAGCCGGTATCGTCATTTTGCTCGCACTTGGAATTTTCATGCCGATGTGGGATATGGCCAAGGCGGTTAAAAACTAGAAGCTCTGTTTTAAAAAAGTATTTTTTGAAATTTTAAATATCCTAGCGTAGCCAAATCTTATGAAGCGACACTATCGCCGCCGATTTTCAGTGAAACGAAGTGAGCGCTAAAATCGTGCTACATGTTCGGCGTTTTGTGGAGCAAATAAGATTTGCGAAGCATTCGTTTGAGGTATCAATATTTTTTAAAAATAGAGCTAAATTTGTGATATAATCAAAACTATTTTAAACAACGAAAGGAATTCAATGTCCGCATCTAAAGAACATATCGTAGACGTGGACGCTTTTTTAGTTTCAAAAACAGATACTAAGGGGCGTATCACCTACTGCAATGAGCCGTTTTTAAAAATAGTCGGAGCCAAACAAAACGAGCTCTTGGGCAAACCTCACAACATCATCAGGCATCCGGATATGCCGCGCATAGTATTCAAGCTGCTTTGGGAATACGTCAAAAGCAAAAGAGAAATTTTCGCCTACGTAAAAAACAAAAGCTTTGACGGCGGATATTACTGGGTGTTTGCAAACATCACGGCTTCTCTTGATGTGAACAAAAATATCGTAGGCTACTACTCCGTAAGACGCAAGCCCAATCCAAAAGCTATCGAGATAATCGAGCCTATCTACAAAAAGCTTTTGGAGCTTGAAAAAACTGGCGGCATGGAGGCTTCTTCTAAAGCACTTTTCGAGCTTTTAGAGCAAAAACATACGACTTACGACGAGCTAGTCAATAACCTACAAAGGCTTTAAAATGTTTGGTAAAAATTCAAATGCAAACTACGATGAGATCATATCTGTCATCCAGTCCGCAAGAAACGGCGTCTTAGAGCCTCGTATAGTAAATATCAGCGAAAAAGATCCGATGTATCAGATCGCCCTTGGTATAAACGACCTGCTTGATCAAGTCGAGGCGCTTCAGCGTGAAATTTCGACTTGCGTAAATGCCGTTCAAAGCGGCATAGGATATAGAAACATATTTACCGAGGGCTTTCGCGGGACATTTCACATAAATGCGATGTCCATGAGCGAGGGCGTAGAAGGTATAAAAGCCGGGCAAAAAGGCAAGGTGAGAGGAATTTTGTCAGAGAAATTTGACAAGCTGGGCAACGGAAACCAAGGCATGCAAGACGTGCAGCAAGATCTAAACGAGAGCATAGAAAATTTAAGCAAAATGGCAAGCATCGCCAAAGACACGGCAAAAACAGCCAGCGAGACGCTAGCTAGCATGAATGAGCTTAGCTCAAATATGAACTCACTTGAAGGACTCATCAGCAACTCAAGCCACGCAATACACACGCTAAACAATAGAACAGACGACATCTCCTCGGTCGTAAGCCTCATAAAAGACATAGCCGAGCAGACCAATCTTTTAGCACTCAACGCCGCTATCGAGGCGGCAAGAGCCGGCGAACACGGACGCGGATTTGCCGTCGTGGCAGACGAGGTCAGAAAGCTGGCCGAGAACACTCAAAAGGCTACAAACGAGATCGGCATAAATATACAGACCCTTCAGCAAGAGGCAAAAGATATAAACGCAAACTCGGAAGAAATCGACAAGATCGCAAAGGCGGCGGCCACAAACGTGCAAGCCTTCAAACAAACTCTGGATAAATTCAACCAAGACGCGCAGGTAACGGCGTCTACATCAAAATACATCGAGAACAAGACATTTGGCATCATCGCTAAAATTTCTCAGATCGTTTATAAAACGAACGTGTATTCAGACGTCATAAACGAGAAAAATCACGGCGAAGAGATGCAAAAAGCCGCCGATGACCTCGTTGCTTGGTATGAAAAAGACTGCCACGAGAAATTTGCCAAGACTCACTCTTACGCCAGGATAAGGCCGCTCATCGAAGAATTCAACGCTCTCATCAAGGAAAATCTAACGCAAGCCAACAAGGGCTACAACGCGCAAAATTTAGACACTTTTGTCACGAGGTTTGAGCGTATAGAAAATTTAAGCGCCGAGATATTCAAGCTTTATAACCAAATGATACAAGAGGACAGAGACTAAAACGGCCGAACGTAATCCAACTACGCTCGGCCCTGCTTCGCTTCGTTTGAAGCTGCGAAGCGAAAAGATTTCCTTGAAACGCTACTCGCGTCCGTGTCGCTCCTTGTAGTAAGTAAGACCTGTAAAGCGTTTTGCAAAAAAGATTGACGCTTTTTAAAACAGAGCTAAATTTAGCATATCTGCAAAAGCTTCTCCTAAGCGCCTTATAAAATAGCCCGCAAATTCCCCCTTGACGCCAAAAGTCGCAGACTAGAAAAAGCTAAGACAAAAGCCTCTTTACGACCTCGCTTATACGTTTGGCGTCCGCACTTGCGCCGATTTGCTCCTTTGCAGCTTTCATAACGGCGCCCAGCTCTTTTATGCTGCTAGCTCCCACGGAGACGATTATCTGCTTTATCTTTTCCTCGAGCTCGTTATCACTAAGCTGCTTTGGCAGGTATTTTACGATGATGTCTATCTCGCTTCGCTCTTTGTTTGCCAGATCCTCGCGGCCGCCTTTTAGATAAAGCTCGACCGAGTCTTGCCTCTTTTTTATCTCTTTTTGAAGTAACGGCAACACGACCTCATCGGTCATCTCTATGCGCTCATCGACTTCGACTTGCTTAAGCGCGGCATTTATAGTGCGAAGCGTATCTCGCACGAACTCGTTTTTGCTCTTCATCGCCTCTTTGATATCGGCTAAAATTTGCTCTCTTATGCTCATATCTTTCCTTTATAAAATTTCACAAATGATACCCAATAATAGCTAAAATCACGCAAATTTAGCCAATGATACTTTCAAATTCTCCGCTTAAAAACGCCTCGCCCACGCCCTCTCTGAGTCCGTCATCGACTACGATAAATTTAGCTCGCTCACCCTCAAGCAGGCAATGAAGCAGCGCCATGCCGGCAATGAGCGGCATTTTGCGGTTCTTTCCCACCATGATATCGGCCCTCTCGTCATCGATCCCAAAAAGCTCGTCCGCAAGATGCCTAAAATCACGAAATTTAAGCTCACTGCCGTTTATCGCCTTAGCGTCATAGTCCGCATAATCCATCCCGATCTTCATCGCCGCCATCGTCGTGGGCACTCCTGATGTCAGCACTATGATCTGCTTTTCAAGCGAGTGTAAAAATTTTGCCGCCTCGTTCGTGACATCAGCGGCATTTTTTCTCATCGCAGCAAGCTTCATATAGCTTTCAAAAAACGTGATGATGCCAAACTCGAAGCTTTTGAAATTTTGCCCGTCACCTATCTCGGTACTGGCTCCGCCAAGATCGATGATAGCGTATTTTTTATCACGAAAGCCCAGCCTGGCAAGCGCATTTTTTACCCCGATGGCCGTAAATTTCGCCTCCGCTTCGCCGCTTATTATCTTAAAATCTATGCCGAAATTTCGCTTTATCTGACTAAAAATTTCGCTTGCATTTTTTGCCATCCTAAAGGCCTGCGTAGCCACCGCCACACAAGGCGTATTTTTAAAATCAAACTCCACTTTGGCCTCTTTTATCGCCTCAAATATCCTTTGTTTGGCCGCATCGCCGATCAGTCCGCTTTGTTTTAGCCCGCGCGCAGAGCCTACTATGCGTTCAAAGGTCTTTAAAATTTCAAAGCCCTCACCGGCGCGTCTTATCAAGGCTACGCGAAAGGTATTTGAGCCAAGATCGATCGAGATCACCATTTTTTATCCTTTAAATTTAAGCATAAGCTCCCAGTCGAAATTTTACAAAATACATAAAATTTTACATACTATCGTCAAATAAAATTCAATTATATAGCAAAAGGGCTAAATTTCCGTCCGTTAAATTCTAAAAACTTTAATAAATTTCAAGTTATAATTACGCTAACCTACCAAAGGAGACACGTTTGTTGCGCGATAACTTGCTAGCTCTATTTATTTTCATCGTCTGTAGCGTCGGATTTTTCGTTTGGGGATACCAGTATATCCCGACAAACAACTTCGTTTTGTTCCTCATCGCCGGGATATTCGGCCTATTTATGGCGTTTAACATCGGCGGTAACGATGTCGCAAACAGCTTTGGCACGAGCGTGGGGGCTAAGACGCTCACGCTTAAACAAGCGCTGGTCATCGCGGCTATTTTCGAGCTTAGCGGCGCGATATTTGCGGGCTCGGAGGTAACGGACACTATACGAAACGGCATCATAAATTTCCCGATCGACACGCTAAATCCTATGATATTTGCGGCCATAATGATCTCGGCTCTTTTAAGCTCCGGACTTTGGCTGTTTTACGCGACCAAAAGGGGCCTACCTGTATCCACGACGCACTCTATCGTGGGCGGCATCGTGGGTGCGGGGCTGGTGATGGGATATACGACTTACGACAGCTCAAAGGCCCTTAGTATGGTCTCTTGGAGTGAGATAGGCGGCATAGCTATAAGCTGGGTCATCTCGCCGTTACTTGGCGGGGTGATGTCGTTTGTCATTTACGGATACATAAAAAGGAAAATTTTAGAGCCGACGCACGAGCTAAAAACCTCGCTAAAAGCGCTAAAATCGGAGCGCAAAGCCTACAAAGAAAATTTCATAAAATCGCTTAGAAGCCGCCCTGCAGAGGAGCAGATAGCCACCCTCTCACGCATAGCACTCATCGACGAGGACGAGATAGAAAACGCCGAATACAGCGAATATCGCTCCCGGATAAGGGCGATGAAAGAGAGCGAAAAGCGTGTGGATACGTTTAGCGCGATGAAAAAGCATATCCCGTTCGTAGCGGGCTTTGCCGCGATGATAATCTCGGGGATGATGCTCTTTAAAGGGCTTCAGCATCTAAATTTCAGCTTTAGCGCCATACAAACCATCTGGATCATCTTTGTCATCGGCGCGCTAGCCTATCTCGCGAGCTTTGCTATCATAAACGTGATGAGTAAAAACGATAGCGAAAAGAGCATAAATAAAATTTTCTCATGGTTTCAGATATTTACCGCCTCCTCTTTTGCATTTTCACACGGCGCAAACGATATAGCAAACGCCGTTGGTCCGTTTGCGGCGATACTAGACGTGCTAAAGACAGGCTCCATAAACGAGTCATCACCGATACCTAGCGTAGCGATGGTGACCTTTGGTATTGCACTGATAATCGGGCTTTGGTTCTTAGGCAAAGAGGTCATCACGACTATCGGGTCAAAGCTGGCTGAAATTTTACCTACGACGGGATTTAGCGCGGAGTTGGCGGCTAGCATCGTCATACTCTTTGCCACCAAGCTTGGTATACCCGTTAGCTCGACTCACATCTTGATAGGAGCGGTGCTTGGCATCGGTATCGTAAATAAAAATGCAAACTGGAAAATGGTAAAACCTATCATCCTCGCCTGGCTCATCACGCTACCAGTCGCTGCTATATCATCAGGCCTATTTTATGTGATACTAAAAAATATCCTGGCACTTTAGCCTCTGCGCTCAGCTCGGCTTTCATATCAAAATATAAAATTTTGTAGGATTAGGCAAGGATTTTGTAGGATCGTTCTACTCATGACTATCAAATTTTAGGCATAATCTTTTCAAATAAATTTGGCTCTGTTTTAAAAAGTGTTGATTTCTAAAATTTTAAACGTTCTAGCGTAGTCAAATCTTATGAAGCGACACTATCGCCGCCGATTTTTAGGGAAGTCGTAAGACTGACCGCAAAAATCGTGCTATATGTTCGGCGCTTTGTGGAGCAAGTAAGATTTGCGAAGCGTTCGTTTAAGCTATCAACACTTTTTAAAACAGAGCCGTAAACTTAGAAAGGTTTAAAATGAAAAGAATAAGCCTGGCTTTACTCCTGGCTATCGTTTTTGCGGTATTTAGCTGTGCCGATACATCGGCTCAAACTGATCAAAATTTAAGAGGCAAAAAGGCGCTCGTGGCATTTTTCTCAAGAGCGGACGAAAACTACGATGTCGGCTACGTAACCAAAGGCAATACGCAAATTTTAGCCCAAATGATAGCCGCTAAGATAAACGCCCCGCTCTTTCATATCCAGACTATAAAGCCTTACCCTAAAGAATACAAGCCAACGACTGATATCGCAAAACAAGAACAGCGAGAGAACGCTCGTCCCGAGCTCACCGCAAAGGTCGAAAACATGGACGGATACGACGTGATATTTCTTGGCTATCCTATATGGTGGAGCGATCTGCCGATGGCAGTATATACATTTTTGCAAAGTTATGATTTTAAGGGCAAGACGATAATCCCCTTTGCCACACATGAAGGTAGCGGACTTTCAGGCACGGATAGAAATATCGCTAAAGCAACCGGCGCAAAGGTATCGACACCTCTTGTGATGCAGGGTAAAATAGCGCAAAATTCACAAGATGAAGCACAAAAAGAGGTGGAAAGCTGGCTAAAGAAATTAGGCTTTATAGACTGATTTTATGCCAAATCCTCTCTTAAAATTTAAAAACCTTAGCCAAAAGCCACGCGCAAGAAGCGCTCTTGCCTTGATGATGACGTGCACTCTTGCGGCCTTGATGTCGTATAAGCGCATCGGCGAGGCGACTCATGAAATTTTAGGCGTTTTGATGATAGCTCTCGTCTGCTTTCATTGCAGGCTAAATTTATAGTGGCTAAAATCAGCATTCAAAACTCGCCCGAAACCTAGCAAAATTTTAAGCCTTAGCATAAATTTAGCGAGTCTTATTTGCCTGCTCAGGCTGCTTTTTAACGCCCTATTAGTCTCAAAATACATTTTTAGCTTTTTAGGACTTCATAACGGCGCATCTACGGCCAGGACGGTGCATTTGCTAGCGGCATACTGAGGCTTTATGTTTATTTGTTTGCATATCGGGCTTCATATCGATACGCTTACAAAAATGACTTCAAGCACGCTTAAGAGAAACGGCATTTTTATGAAATTTTGCCTTAAAGCCCTATTTTTCGTAACGGCGATATACGGGGCGTATGCTTTTTATAAAAGAGATATAGGCGTTTATATGTTTTTGAGAAATGAATTTGCGTTTTTTGACTTTGGTAAAAATTTGGCTTTATTTTTCGCAGATCATATCGCTATGATGATAAGTTTTGCATTTTGCGGCTACTTGGCTCAAAAACTACTAAAAAGACTTGATGCTTTCTCGTAGCTGCCTTAGTCTTGCTAAAGCCTCGTCAAAGTCATCGGAGTTTATCGTGATATCGATCTTTTGGTTTTTTTTGTAGACCTTGTCGTAGTATTTGACGAGCAAAATTTCACTCACCTTTGCCATATCGCCAAGCTCGTAAGCGCTTATCGCCTCGCTCTTGGCCTCGCGTGAGATAAATGGCGAAATTTTATCCATACACTCATAGAAAAACTCGCTTTTAACGCCCTTGTAGTCGCTCATTATGCACTCGATGCGCTTATTTAGGCTGGCTTTTACCTCTACGCAAACACCGCAGCGCATAGCCTCATAAAGGCTGGCTGGTAAATTTAGCGAGCCTATCTTACGACTTTCGCCCTCGATGAAGCAAACTTCGTTTTTAAGGCCGCTAAGCTGCTCGAAAAGCTCGTCCTCAAAGTGCTTTTGACTTGGTTGAGCGCCGTTTATAGCGCCAAATACCGAGCCTAGATGATTTGCCATCGCTTCAAGGTCGATAGACGGCTCAAGCGCTCTGACGAGCTTTGTTTTATAGCTTCCCGTATTTCCAAAAAGAGTGATAAATTTCATCTGCAAGGGCGCAGAAAGCTCGTTTAAAACGTGGGCGCGAAAGCTCTTGTATCCACCCTCAAGGCGCATCACGCGGTATCCTATCATACTAAGCACCGAGCCAAGCGATAAAGACCTCATGCCGCCTTTAGCGCAGTAGATGCCTACCAGCGAGCCTACCTTACACGCGCTATAAACCTCGTCGATGACGTTTTGCAGGTTTGAGCAGACGTATTTAGCGCCAGTTACCTTTGCTAGCGGCCTGTTTTGCCTATATATGATGCCTGTTTGTTTGTATTGCTCGTCGTTTAGAGCGTATAAATTTTTGGCGTTTTTTATGTGCGAGTAGCAAAATTCGCCGGGAGATCTGGCGTCGATCAGAATTTCAAATTTATCCCGCTGCTGTAGCCATGCCTTGACGCCAAGCTCACTTAACGGCACTAAAGGCCTTTTTCAGCTTCTCAAATAGCGGATGAAACGGCACGCCATTTACGCGCACGTCGGCTATAGTGGTGATAAAATTCGTATCTCTGCTCCAGCGCGGCACAAGGTGATAATGCACGTGCTCGGCGATACCAGCACCGGCTGCACCGCCTAAATTCATACCGATATTCACGCCCTCTGCCCTTAGCTCGCTCTTTAAAATTTTGACCCCTTCGCGCACGAAACGGCTCATCTCCAGCCATGTTTGCTCGTCCAGCTCCTCGATCCTATCGGTATGCTGCAGAGGTATCACCATGAAATGCCCCGGTGAATAAGGATATAGATTCATTATCCCAAAGCACCTCTTGGCGCGGAACAAAACTCCGTTTTTATCGTCATCTTGCGGACTGGCTATGACCCCGCAAAAGACGCAACCCTCTTTTTTCGCGCTGAAATATTCGCTTCTCCAAGGTGCACAAAGATGTTGCATAACTAGCCCTCCTTTATATTTTTGACGGCAGTTTTTATATCTTCTTGCCTCATGAAATGCTCCCCGATCAAGAAAGCATCGACGCCGATCTTGTTTAGCTCTTTAAGCTGCTCGTGCTCGTATAGACCGCTTTCAGCGACGATTATCTTGCCGTTTGGTAAAAGCGGTATCAGCCTCTCGCAAAGGCTCATATCCATACTAAAATCATCTAAATTCCTGTGATTGATACCGATTATATTCGCACCCGCAAAGATCGCTTTTTTCACATCCTGTGCGTCGTGAGTCTCGACTAAGACCTCAAGCCCCAGATGATGCGCATAAGCAAGCAGGCTTTTTAGCTCCTTGCCGGAAAGTGCCTTTGCGATGAGCAGGATAAAGTCGGCCCCATAAACTAAAGCTTCTAAAATTTGATACTCATCTATGATGAAGTCTTTTCTTAAAAGCGGCGTGGCCGTGTAGCGGCGTATCTGCGTGATATACTCTATGTCGCCTTTAAACCAATGCGGCTCGGTAAGCACACTGATCGCATTCGCTCCAGCCTCCTCATACTCTTTTGCTATCCTTATAGGCTCAAAATTTTCACGTATCACGCCTTTGCTGGGGCTTGCCTTTTTGACTTCGGCGATGATACGAAGCGGCTCTTTAGCGCTTGAGCTTAACGCGCTTGCCACGTCTCTTGGGACGTAAGGATTATACGCCAGCGATCTGCCTAGCCACTGTGCAGGATAGTCGCTTTTGCGCTTTTTTAGATCCTCCTTCGTCCTTTTTATGATCTCATCAAGTATCATTTTTTAAGCCTTTTGTTTAAATTTATGATGCAGCGCTCGATGAGGCGCAAATGCTCTTTGGCTTCGGGAGCGTTTTTAAAATCCACATCCTTCATCGCCTGCACCATATACTCTTTGGCTCTGTTGCACTCGCCAAGCTTGAAGTATCCCCACGCCAGCGAGTCTTGATAATAAGGCGAATTTGGCGAAATTTCAAGCGCACGCTTGACTAGCTTCACGCCCTTTTGCGCGTCTATATCATGGTCTATTAGCAAGTAGCCGTAGTAGTTTAGATAAATTTCATTATCAAGCTTTGTCACGCTGGCTTCAAATTTATCTATGATGTCATCAAGCTTTTGCTTAGTCATATCTTTTGCGTTCATTTCGTATTCATACATCGCCATTTTGGCTAGGAAATTTAGATCGCGGCTGTCGTTATACAGCTTTGCCGCAAGCACGTATGCATCGCCGAAATTTCCCATCGCAGCGTAAATTTCCATCAGCATCGCGTCGTTGTAGCTGTGCTTTTTAAGAAATTCCGCCGCTCCTTTGTAGTTTTTCTCATATACGAAAATTTGCAAAACCTTATCAAGATATGAGCTCTCTCTGGTTATGTCATAAAGCTCCTCGTAAAGCTCGATGACCTTTGGGAAATTTGCACCCTGCGAGTAGATGTCGGCTAGCAGCTCGCAAGTTTTCACCGTGCAGCCAAAATCTCTACGGAAATTTTCAAGGTATCTTACCGCCTCTTTGAGATTGTCCATGCGGTTTAAAAGCACGTCCACCACGCGCAAGAGATTTTCCTCGTTACTATTTAGCGCATAGGCCTCTTCAAAATACTTTAACGCCGTCAGACTCTCGTTTTGCATCATGCAAATAGTGCCTAGTATCAAGATATTTTGGGCGTTAGGCTCTTTTTTGACCAGCTCTCTCATCAGCTCTCTAGCCCTAGAAAGATCGTTTTTATTTACGAGGCTAGCTACCTTGATGCGTATGAATTCGCCATCGTTTTTAAACACGTTTTCGCCCTCTTTCATGAGCTCATCCAGGCTAGGATCCGCCGAAACGAACGCGAGCTTGATCGCCTCTTTTAGATAGGTGTTTTGCTTGGTTTCGTTATAGAGCGACCTGTAAGTCGCGATAGCACCGCTTGCATCGGAGTTGTTTTGCTGCATCAAGGCCTGCAACAAGCGCAGGTTTATATTTTCGTTGTCAGCGTTTGCCTGAGCCGATAAATTTTGCGCGTAAAGGGCAAGAAATATGATATTTATTATAAAAATTTTACGCCAATGCATTCTTTTTTAAGTTCCTTTAAATTTTTCTTAAAATAATCCCAAAACGGGAAAGTGGCACACTGAGACGGCCGCAGCTCGTAGACGGAGCAGTTTTTGTCTCGCTCGTCAAAAAATATGCAGGCGTATCCGTCATCATAAATTTTCTCCTTGAGGCTAAATCTCGTACCGACTTTGATCAAAAATTTTTGCTCGAAAGCCTTTTTGTCTATCCCAAAATGCTCGCAAAATTTGGCTATCTCGCTCTCGTTTATCCATATATAGCCGCTTTCTCCTATGCAGCACTTCCCGCCGCACTCACCACAAAAGCCGGGGTCGAATTCATAGCAAAACCCGTCCGCTCTCATGCGCTCGCCTTTTTGTAAATTTCGCTTTTCGTGGCGGCCTTGGCGAAAATCTCCGTAGCCTCTTTGGTATAGCCGTTTTCATCCATCATCACAAGAGGCGGTAAAATTTTAGCCTTTGAGCGGGAGCCCTTTTTGGCGTGCACTAAAACCAAATTTGCCGCTTTTTGTGCCTTGGCATGCACGAACCTCAGCGAAACCGGCGCTAGTCTAAACTCTTTTAGCGCTGCAAAAATTTCAGCCACCTCAGCCGTATCGTAACAAAAAAACAGCTCGCCTTTTGGCTTTAAATTTACATTTACACCGGCTATAAATCCACGCAGACTAAGCGCGCTCGCGTATCTACTAAGCTTTAGATGCTCCACTGCGCTTTGCTTTACGCCGTCGTGATAAAAAGGCGGGTTTGAGACGATGAGATCAAATTTCGTCTCGCTTTTAAATCCAGCAAAGTCCGCATTTAAAATTTTAGCCTCCAGCCCGTTAGCCCTTGCATTTTGCCTTGAAATTTCAAGATTTATATCCTGCACGTCAAGCAGACTCAAGCTAACACCATCAAAATCGCGCTTTAAAAGTAGCCCCAGCACGCCGCATCCACAGCCTACATCGAGCACTTCACCTTTAAACCATGCGTTTAGCCGATCTTTGATGAAGGCATAAAGCACGAGCGTGTCGCTGTTGTAGCGATATCCGTTTTCAAGCTGCGCCAACCTCATCTATACACCTTTATCACAAAGCCGCGCGTGACGTCTCTTACGATGACCTCGGAGCTAAAGCTGATACGCGCGAAATCGCCAAATTCATCTTTAATAAGCTCCGCCGCAGCCATCGCACGCTCCTTGCCAACGCCGTAGTTCACGTAGTTGTTTAGCCTGCCAAGGTCGTCTTTTTTGATACCTTGGGCGATGCTGCTAGGTATTACGAAATTTCGCTTATCGACGATAGGGATTATCTCATAGATATAGTTTGAATTAAAGCGCTGCAAAAATTCGCTCACTCTATTTTTACACATTATGCTTATCTTGTCCTTGGCGTCCATATCGTCGCACTGCAGGCTGGAGATCAGCACGAGCTTGGTCGGAGTCTCGGGCTTTGTGGTTGCTTGAAGTATCGTTTTTAAATTTACATTTTCGTTTTCAAGCTCGTCTTGCCTGTTCAAATTTTGCTCGATATCTTTTTGAAGCTCGACGATCTGGGCATTTACCTGCTCTTTAGAGCCGCCGGAGCTTAGCTGGTTTATCTTTAAATTTAGCCTTTGTATCGTCTTGTTACTCTCGTTTAGCGCGCTTCTTGTAGCGTCAAGTTCGTTTTGCAAGGCGATCAGGTTTTTGACACCGCTTTTGTTGCTATCCATAAACATCAGCGAAGTATCGACGATCTTTTTTTCGAGCATATTTATCTGCTGGCGCAAAATTTCGTAGTTTTGCATGTCGATCTTTAGCGTTCGTCTTTGCATCTCAAGCTCGTTTTGCTTTGCAGTCAGTTTGGCGTTTAGCTCGGTGATGTTGTTTTCTAGATTTTTGATGCTAGCGTCCTTGCTACCAAGCTTTTGAGTGAGCGTTTTCAGGCTCTCGTCCGTACTGCTTATCTTTTGATTTTGGGTGCTTATGGTCGCGTTTTGCTCGCCTAAAATTTTGATATTTTTCATATTTTTGTCATTTAAAAGTGCCAGCTCCTTGTTTGCGTTTTTCAGCGCCTCGTTGCTAGTAGCTAGCTTTTGGCTAAGCTCCTTTATACTGGCGTTTGCGTCGGCATTTTGAGCCAGAAGCTTTTTAGTTTTATCCATGCTCTTTTCAAGCTCTTTTTTGAAATTTTCTATCGTCTCTTGTCCGCTCTTTAGCTCGCGCTCGGTTTTTAAATTCTTTTGTTTTAGCTCGTCAAAGCTCTTGTGCAGGGTCGCTAAGCTCGCGTTTAGCTCTAAATTTTTACCGCTGTAATTTTCCACCGCGAGGTCTTTAGTGTTTAAATTTTTCTTTATCTCATTAAGCTCGAAAGTGCTGTTTTTTAGTGCATCCTGACTCGCCTCAAGCGCACTTTGAAGGTCTAAAATTTTATTTGACTTTTTAGACAGCTCGTCCTCCATCGTCCTTTTTTGCATCTCAAAGCCATCATTTAGAGTTGCCAGCTCTTTTTCGTGTGAAAATCTAAGCGTCCTCATATCCTCACTGCTGGCCGCAAGCTCCGTTTTTAGTGTGTCAAGCTCTTTTTGCTTTTGCTGATTCATGCTTTGGCTGCCTTGCTCAAGCTGCTCAAGCGCAGACGTTTTTTGCTCAAGTTGCTCTTTTAGCTGGGTATTTTGTTTGTCTAAAGCCGTGAAATTCGCCTCGGCAGTATCTTTAAATTTTGCAAATTCATCATTTAAAGCCTTTAAATTTTGCTCGTCGTGTACCTTTGCATCGTTGATCGCATTTTCAAGATCGACTATCTTTTTTTCATAGCCCTTGGAGCTTTCTATCATATCAGCTTGCGCTTCATTCAGGCGTTTTGTCAGGGCTTGGATATTTTCAAAATGCTGCGCCTCGAGCTCTCCTAGCACCTTTGAGTTATGCGCGACGATCTCGTTTTTCTCCTCGTCCGTCACCTTTTTCATCTGGCTTATCTTGCTTATGAACTCCAAATTTTTCTCGCTCATATCGACATTGTCAGCGGCTAAAATTTCATTTTTTTGAGCCAGTTCGCGGACTAAATTTTGAAGCTCCTCGACATTTGAGCTCAGCGGCTTGTCGTCTTTTGCTACGAAATTTTGAGTGTAGCTTTTGGGCGTGATGTATCCGCCGTATTCGTAAAGATCGTCTTTGCTGATGTATTTTTGCTTCTCTTCTTCAGGAAGGTTGTCAAAGGTGATGTTAAAGATCGTCTGATTGCTCTCGCCGCCAGCACGGATCGCCGGGTTTTCAAGTACGAACCAAGCTCCGCCAAACCCGAGCAAAACGCAAAAAACGGCAAGTAAAATTTTAGAAATATCCAAATCCTAGCCTTGGGCGAGTATATCTTTTAGCACGGTGTGCGCGTGATTTAGCGCGACCACTATAGAGCCGCCGTTTCTTAGCACTATGTCGCCGCCTACGTAAAGACCTTTTATATTGCTTTCAAAATTTTCATTGACTAAAGGCGTGCCCTTTTCATCCGTGGCAATGCCGCATTTTTGTAAAAAATCTATCGGGCTTGAGCCTCCTATGGCGTAGACGACGCGGTCATAAACGCGAATTTTATCGTTTGCATAATGCACCCTTACGCGGCCTGATTCGTTGTCGATCTCTTTTATGTCGTGATTTAGACGCACTTTTATCTTGCCAAGCTTCTCAAGCTCCCAAAGTGCGCTTAAATTCGTATCATTCACGCGGCTAAATTTATCTTTCCTGTATGCAAGCGTGGTTTTGTTATATTGGCAAAGCTCGATGGCGTATTCGACCGCGGAATTCCCGCCACCTACGACGACGACCTTCTCGCCGTTGGTGCAGCTATCGAGATTGAAATTTACGACATTGTTTAATGACGGCGGGATCTTGTAGTCCGGCTTATTCGGGCGTCCCATCTTGCCGATAGATACCATCACGTTTTTGGCTTTATAGTCCGCAGATACCGTCCTAACATGAAAGAGATCGCTCTCTTTTTTGATGCTTTCTACTTCGGAGTTGAAAAAAGCTTCGATCCTCTCGTCGTCCAAAAGCTTGTCAAAATAATCAAGTGTGCTCTCTTTCGTGCCATCTTCAAATGACACTACGCCGTGGATCGTGCTGTCTTGGCCTTTGTATTCTTTATCTACGCGTTTGTTGTCTTTGTAAAATTTACGTATCGTCTGGCTGTGGTTGTCGCCCTTTTCGAGCAATAAAACATTATGCAACCCACTTCTTTTAGCCTCGACGACCGCGGCTATGCCACAAGGTCCGCCGCCTACGACGATGAGATCATAAACATTTGCCATCGTATCTCCAATCAATAATTTTCTTTAATTTTGTTTTAAATCTATCCAAATTTAGATTAAAATTTAAGAAATTTAGCGTGAAATTCAAGCTTCAAAGCAAGCAAAAAGATGAATTTTAGCCTCTTAAAAGCCAAGCCTTTTTGAGACGGCAAAGCTTTACTGCAAGCCTAAATTTCCTAAATTTAGGCCTTTTTTAAGAGATCGGCCATCAAAAATGCAAGCTCCAAAGCTTGATCGGCATTTAGACGTGGGTCGCACTGTGTTTCGTAGCGCTGTTTTAAATTTTGCTCGGTTATCTTTGAGGCTCCGCCCGTGCACTCCGTAACGTCCTGTCCCGTCATCTCAAGGTGTACGCCGCCTGCGTGAGTGCCCTCGGCGCGGTGGATCTCAAAAAAGCTCCTGACCTCGCTCATTATCTTGTCAAATTCGCGTGTTTTGTAGTTATTTGAGGTCTTTACGGTGTTGCCGTGCATAGGATCGATGCTATAAAGGATATTTAGCCCCTCACGCTTTAGCTCGCGTAAAATTTTAGGCAAAATTTTCTCTATCTTTTCAGCGCCCATGCGTATGATGACATTTAGTCGTCCCGTTTCGTTTGCGGGATTTAGCCTGTTTGCAAGGGCGATCACGTCCTCGGCAGTGGCGGTAGGGCCGATCTTTACGCCAAGTGCGTTTTTCACACCGCTTAAAAAATGCACGTGCGCATCATTTACGCCGCGTGTGCGCTCGCCTATCCAAAGCATATGCGCCGAGCAGTCATACCAGTCGTTCGTGAGGCTGTCTTGCCTGGTCATCGCCTCCTCATACGGCAGCAAAAGTGCCTCATGCGAGGTATAAACGGCGGTTTGATTTAGCGTAGGAGTGTTTTGCGAGGTGATACCGCAAGCCTCCATGAAAGATAATGTTTTTGTAAGCTCGTCGGCTAGTTTCGCGTATTTTTCGCTGATCTCGGGCTTTTTGACAAAGCCTAAATTCCACTTATGCACCTGATGAAGATCCGCCAAACCGCCGCGTGAAAATGCGCGAAGCAGGTTCATCGTCGATGCGCTTTGATAATAAGCCTCTATCATGCGCTTTGGATCGGGCACGCGAGCGCTTGCACTAAATTCAAAGCCGTTTATTATATCGCCGCGGTAGCTTGGTAGTTTTACTCCGCCTACTTCCTCAAAATCGCTGCTCCTTGGCTTCGCGAACTGGCCTGCGACGCGTCCTAGCTTCACGACCGGGCAGCCTCCGGCAAAGGTAAGCACTATCGCCATTTGCAGCAGGACCTTGAACATATCGCGGATATTGTTGGCGTTAAAATTTGCAAAGCTCTCGGCGCAGTCGCCGCCTTGAAGTAAAAATGCCTTGCCCTCGCAGACCTTGGCCAGCTCTGCCTTTAAATTCCTAGCCTCACCGGCAAATACAAGCGGCGGAAGTCCTTTTAGCTTCGTCTCGACACTCTTTAGCTCAGCAGCATCGGGATATACGGGTTGTTGCAAAATTTTATACTCTCTCCAGCTCTCACGGCTCCAGCTCATAGCGCACCTCTTTTGAAATTTAAATCCCGATTATATCACGGCAAGCTTAAATCAAAAAACCATTGCTGACACTTATCATATTAGCTTCACAAATCTTATTTGCTCCGCAAAGCGCCGAACATATAGCACGATTTTGGCAGTCAGCTGCCGCTTCCCTCAAAATCGGCGGCGATAGCGTCGCTTCATAAGATTTTGACTACGCTAAACAAAAATTGAAAAAGTCAAGCAGAAATCATTAATCGCACCTTAAACATAAAAGGCATATAATCCTGAATTCAAATTTAACTCTAAGAGCAAATTTAATGTTAAAAGGCATTTTGTGTTCCGTTTTGGCCTCATTTTTGTTTGGTTGCATATACTATCTCTCCGTTTTCATGCAGCCACTTGGCGGAGAGGCGTTATTTGGATATCGTATGCTTTTCACGCTACCTTTAATCGTGGCGGCGATATTTTTACTAAAACAAAAGCGAAATTTCAAAGAATTTTTACTCACGCTAAAACAAAAGCCAAAGCTCATAGCCGTTTTGCTAGTCACCTCCTCGATCTCGTCGTTTCAGATGTGGCTATATCTTTGGGCACCAAGCAACGGCGCGGCGCTGAAAGTCTCGATCGGCTACTTGATACTGCCTATCGTGATGGTCATCGTCGGGCGCCTCGTTTTTAAAGAGCATCTTTCAAAGATCAAGCTTTTATCGATATCCTTTGCCGTTTTGGGCGTAGGTAGTAGCCTGGTCTCAAGCTCGGGGATATCCTGGGAAAGTGCCGGTGTTTTTTGTTTGTATCCGGTATATTTCGGACTTAGGAAATTTTACGGTATAGCAAATTTCCCCAGCTTTACGATCGAGATGTTTTTCATGTTTTTGTTTTCATCTTATTTCATCACGCTTGCCGATATGGACTTCGTCCTTTCTAAAAACCCTAAAATTTACTATCTTTTAGTGCTGATGGGCCTAATCAGCGGCACCGCACTCATCTCTCAGATCATCTCCAGCATCCTGGTGCCCATAAACGTTTTAGGACTGCTTACGTATCTAGAGCCTATTTTTATGTTCGCAGTCTCGTTCATGATAGGCGAAAAGCTTGATGAGAGCTCTTATTTTCTGATGTTTTGCTTAAGCGCGGCTATCGTTTTACTGATGATAGACAGCCTAAACAACATCAAAATTTCAAAACGAGCGGCGCGATGAATACGCCTAACGAGCAAACAAAGGGCTTCATCTACGCATTATCGGCGTTTTTGATGTGGGGATTTTTGCCGCTGTTTTTTGGCCTTTTTGGTAAGGACGTGAGCGCGTATGAAATTTTAGCTCACAGGATCATCTGGTCGTTTGCGCTGATGGCTGCTTTCTTGCTGATGTCTAAAAAGGCGAAAAATATCAAAATTTTGCTTCAAGATACGAAAACCGCAAAAATGCTCTTTCTAAGCGGCACACTAATCAGCCTAAACTGGGGTGTGTATGTCTATGCCGTAAATAACGGCAAAATTTTAGAAAGCAGCCTTGGCTCTTTCATAAACCCCTTGGTAAATATGCTCCTTGGCGTGATCATTTTTAAAGAAAAGCTAGGCAAAATGGAAATTTTTGGAGTCTGCATGGTCGTGCTCGCCGTATCTGTCCAGGTACTTCATTTTGGCGACCTGCCGCTAGTGGCGATATTTTCGGCTTTGTCGTTCGCCTTTTACGCAGCAGTCAGGAAAAGCATCAAGATAGCCGCATTAGACGGACTTTTCATCGAAACGATGCTCGTAGTGCCTTTTGCTTTATGCTACGTTTTATATCTCGCCGCAAGCGGGCAAAGCCACTTCGGGCTAAATCAAAATTCCATACTCTTTGTGCTCTCCAGCTTTGTCACGGTCGTGCCTCTCATGGCCTTCAACGCTGCGACCGTGCGCATAAATTTAAGCACGATCGGATACTTGCAGTATCTCTCGCCCAGCATCGGTATGCTCTGCGCGGTGTTTGTCTTTGGCGAAACGCTAGATATTTACAGGCTCGCTTCGTTTTGCCTGATATGGTTTGCGCTGCTTGTCGTCGCACTAGGAAGGATAAGGCGTTGAGCGAAGAGAAAAAGGGGCTCATTTACGGTATCAGCGCATTTACGCTATGGGGTTTTTTAGTCGTCTTTTTCAAGCAGTTTGACGGCGTAAATCCATACGAGATAGTCGCTCACCGCCTCATCTGGTCGGCAGTCGTTTTATTTTTCGTTTTACTATGGCTAAAAAGGTTTAAAAAAGCGTGCAAAATTTTGCTTGATCTGCGCGTGAGCTTTTGGCTGTTTGCGAGCGGATTTTTACTGGCTTCAAGCTGGTGTATATTCGTCTATGCCGTAGATGCGAGCCTTGTACTGCAGGCTAGTCTTGGAAATTTCATAAGCCCTTTGATCTCCATTTTGCTAGGATTTGTCGTCTTAAAAGAGAAAATTTCAACCGGAGCTAAAATTTCGATCGCGATAGTCTTTATAGCCATCATGGTACAGGTCTTTGCCATCGGCTCGCTGCCCGTTTTGTCGATACTTTTAGCACTCATCGTGGCAGCCTACGGGCTAATAAGAAAACAGGTCAAAGTGCCTGCGCTTGAGGGCTTGTTCGTAGAAAATTTACTGATCTTGCCAATAGTCCTGGTTTATATTTTCTATGTCGTCGTCTCGGGGCAAAATCACTTTCTAGCCGATCTAAACGGCGCCTTACTGATACTTTGCGGTCCGGTCACCATCGTGCCGCTATTATTTTTCACAGCCGGTGCGACGCGCATAAATTTAAGCCTCATGGGCTATTTGCAATACATAAACCCGACTATATCGATGCTTTTAGCGATATTCGTATACGGCGAAAAGGTAGAATTTTATAAACTCGTGTCGTTTTGCCTGATCTGGCTAGCGCTTGGTATCATGAGCTTGTAAGGAATTTACACTTATAAAAGGAAAACACAATGAATCAAATGGAAATTTACATAATCATCGCGGTGGTGGCTGGCGTCTTGCTTTATTTGCAGATACAAAAATTTACAAAAAGGCTTGATGAAGAGGAAGCGGAATTTGGCGCTCCGCGCTCACAAATAGGTGCTTTGACGCTACAAAACAGTAGCGAAAAATATCAAAAATTTTGCGACAGCATCGACGCACAGCTAAGAGAGCTAAAGCAACACGCCCTTTACGACAAAGCGCTAAAAAACGAGGATACGCAGGAGAGATTCCTAGAGGAGCTAAGCAATATCAGCAAGAAGCTGACCTTTGTGCAGACGATGAACGCAAACACCAAAGACAGCGGCAAATGGGAGAGCGAGCTGATGGAAATTTTAAGCAGGATCGAGCGGCTGGTAGATGAAAATTTCAAAGAGCCAAAAGAGACGAACGATAAAATCAGAGAGAGCCTGAAAGAGGAATTTACAAGGCTTTGAAATTTCGTTACACTTATGCAGTCGGCCGTCGCGAAATGCCCTTTAAATCCTTCAAATTTGCGCTATGATCGCCTCGATACGGCAAGTGATCGCTTGAAAAAGAGGAAAGTCCAAGCTGCGATAGGCTTATCGCCGTGCTTTTTTACCTGCCTGCACGATCAAAATACATAAAATTTTACGCATTATCTCAAAGAGCGGCTTTAAGCGCCATTATACGCTTATAAGACTCGTCTATACGCTCTTTACTTATCTTATTTTCATTTATCGCATCAAGGATATACTGCACCACGAGCTCGGCAGTCCTGCGTTCACCTATCTTAAATTCGCTAAAAAGGAGGATGTCACCGCCAGCGTTTATAAATTTTATGATCTTTTCTTTTAAAGGCCCGTCTCCAGCGCCTTTCATCAGCATATCGTCGCTAATGACCACGCCGTCATATTTAAATTCCCCGCGCAAAAGATCGCCTATGATCTTTTTAGACAAGGTCGCAGGATTGGCCTCGTCAAGCTCTTTTACATACAAATGTCCGACCATGATGAACTTGGCTCGGTTCGTGCTTATAGCGTCACGATATGGCAAAAGCGCCTCTTTTGTCAGCACGACCTCACTTTTGCTTTTGTGTGAGTCCTCTTTTGAGTCGCCGTGACCCGGGAAATGTTTTAGCGTCGTGATGATGCCGTCTCTTTTGAACGCGTCCATAAAGGCGTTTGCATAAAATATCACTTTGCTTGCATTTTCGCTAAAAGCCCGCTCTTTAGCCCCGATGATCGGCGAGGCCTCATCGTGCAGATCAACCACTGGTGCTAGATCCACATTTATGCCGCTTTGCTTTAGCTCATCGGCCATTTGCTCGTAAATTTCAGCCGCCTGCTTTATGTCAAGCGTAGCTGCGACCTCTTTCGCGCTAGGATAGGGTCCACCAAAGCTCGCATCTTTCATACGCGTGACGTTGCCGCCCTCCTCGTCTATGGCGATGAAAATTTTAGGATTTTTATCTTTGATCGCCTTTGTCAGGGTTTGCAGCTGCGCCTTGTCCTTTACGTTTCTGCCAAGCAGCACCACGCCGCCAAAGCGCTCGTATCCTACGTCACTGAGCATAGCTCTGACGCTGGCATCTTTAGTGCTGGTGCCGTTAAAGCCCACCATCACCATCTGCGAGGCCTTGGCCCTTAGGCTCACGTCCGCCGCACATAAATTCAATACCAAAAAGCATAAGGTGGCTAAAATTTTAAATTTCATTTGCGCCCCAGAAGCGATTTTAGGCTCTCGTAAACGTCTTTGCCCTCAAGCATCTTTACTACTTCATCGACTATGGGCACGTAGATGCCTTTTTCTTTTGCGAGCTTGCTTATCGCCCTTGCGGTGTCCACGCCCTCGGCGACCTCTCCTAGCTCGTTTAAAATTTTTTCGAGCTCCTCGTTCCTAGCGATGCCAAGCCCTACGCGGTAGTTCCTGGAAAGTATGCTAGAAGCCGTCAAAAAAAGATCTCCCGCACCGCTAAGACCTATGAAAGTCTCATCCTTTGCACCAAAATATTTGCCAAATCTAGCCATCTCGACGAGCCCGCGCGATATGAGGCTGGCGCGAGCATTGTTGCCAAGCCCTAAACCGTCGCAGATCCCGCCTGCGATAGCGATCACGTTTTTATACGCACCGCACACCTCTGCACCGATGACGTCGTCTGAGGTGTAGGCCTTGATATAGCTTGGAAAAAAGCTCGCAAATCGCGCCGCAAGGTCTAAATTTAGAGAATTTATGACAAGGGCGCAGGGTAATTTTTTCTCGACCTCCTTTGAAAAGGTCGGACCCGAAAGAAACGCCAAATTTTGCGCGCTGACGTAACCTTCGTAAATTTCGTTAAGAAACCTCGAACTTTTGGTCTCTATGCCCTTAGAGGCCACTAAAATTTTTTGCCCGTTATTTTTGAAATTTCGCTCCAGCCACTGGGCGGTAGCCTGGGTAGGGATCGTAAAGACTAAGTAATCGCAGGCTAAAGCGTCCTCAAGACTGACGAAATTTGGGATATCGCGCGGCGTCCTGGAGCTGATCACGCAGTCGTTGTTTTGCCCGAGCGCGTGAAATAACGCACTGCCCCATTTGCCCGCTCCGATCACTGCTATTTTCATTTTCGTGCCCTAAATTTCGATCTCAATCTCAAGCCAGCCTTGATTTTAAAAGCTCGTTTACTTTAGCAGGGTTGAACGCGCCCTTGCCCTCTTTCATCACCTGACCGACGAAAAAGCCAAACATCTTGTCCTTACCAGCTTTGTATTCTGCGACCTTATCGGCGTTTGCGGCTAAAATTTGATCGATTATCGCTACTATCGCCGAGTCGTCACTGACTTGCTTTAGCCCCAGCTTTTCTATGACGGCATCGACGTCTTCACTGGGATGCTCCATGAGATAGTCAAGCACCTCTTTGCCGGCTTTGCCGCTTATCGTGCCGGCTTCTATGCGCCTTAAAAACTCGATCATCTTAGCGCTATTTATCGGGCTGGTCTCGATGGTGACGCCATTTTTAAGGCGTCCGTTTAGCTCCACGAGCAGCCATGTCACGCAAAGCTTTGGTGAAATTTTGGCATTTACCAGATCCTCGAAATATCGCGACATCTCGATAGTGCTTACTAAATTTAGCGCGTCATCCTCTTTGACGCCAAATTCCTTTTGATAGCGCACCACCTTATCATCGGCCAGCTCAGGGATCTTTATCGCCTCGTCATACATCGCTTCATCGACCAAAACCGGCAGTAGATCGGGATCCGGGAAATATCTATACTCGGCGCTATCCTCTTTACCTCTCATCGAGCGAGTGACCAAATTTGTCGTATCAAAAAGGCGCGTCTCTTGATAGACTTCCTCGTCGTATTTGCCGTCTTCCCACGCAGCACTTTGGCGCTCTACCTCGTAGTCGATCGCCTTTTGGATAAATTTAAACGAGTTTAAATTCTTGATCTCGACGCGCGTGTAGAGCTTGCTGTCGCCCTTTGGACGGATCGAGACGTTTGCGTCGCAGCGAAAGCTACCCTCTTGCATATTTGCGTCGCTGATGTTTAAAAAGCGCAAAATAGAGTGCAGCTTTTTCAGATACGCGACCGCTTCATCGGAGCTTCTTAGATCAGGTTCGCTCACGATCTCAAGTAGCGGTGTGCCAGCGCGGTTTAGATCGACTAGACTATGATCGCTTTCGTGGATGTTTTTACCGGCGTCCTCTTCGAGATGAGCGCGTGTGATGCCGATGCGTTTTTTCTCACCGTTTACGTCTATGATGAGCTCGCCGCCCTCGACGATAGGTATCTCAAACTGCGAAATTTGATATGCCTTTGGCAAATCGGGATAAAAATAATTTTTTCTATTGAAAACGGATTTTTTATTTATTTTAGCGTTTATGGCCGTGCCAAAGCTGATCGCCTTTTTTACGGCTTCTTTATTTAGTACGGGCAAAGCTCCCGGCAATGCCAAGCAAGTCGGACAAACGTGAGTATTGGCCTCGTCGCCAAAGCTGGTAGAGCAAGAGCAGAAAATTTTCGTTTTTGTGTTTAATTGGGTATGAACCTCAAGTCCTATAACGACTTCGAACATAGATAACCTTTAATGCTTAAAATGCGAATTTAAAGGTGTATTTTATCAGGTATTTGTTTTAAGTTATCTAAAAGCCACGAAATCGTGGCTTTAAATTTCAGTGTTCTTCGATGGCTACGGCACCGGCTAGATAAACGTAAGTCAGCATCATAAAGATAAACGTTTGTAAAACCGCCATAAGAGTCAGTAGCGCATACGCAGGTAGCGGCGCAAACCAAGGCGCAAGAGTCAGCATGACTAGTAAGAACAAATCGTCGCCTTTGATGTTTCCAAAAAGTCGGAAAGATAGCGAAACAATGCGCGAAAGGTGAGAGATGATCTCTACTGGAAACATCAGCGGAGCCAGCGCCTTGCTAGGGCCCATGAAATGTCCGAAGTATTTGAAAAATCCGTTCTTTTTAATGCCCTCGAAATGATAATAAAAAAACACGATGAGAGCGAGCGTAAGGGTCAAATTTAAGCTAGAAGTCGGGGACTCGAAGCCGGGTATTATGCCGATGGCGTTTGAAAAAAACACGACAAAGCCGATCGTCGCTACAAGAGGTAGATATTTTCTCGCTAAAGCCTCGCTACCAAGTGTATCGCGACCCATAGAGATGACGCCCTCGAGATAAGCCTCGACGATATTTTGAAGCCCTCTTGGCACCAGCTGCATCTTAGAAGTAGCAAGCTTTGCTACTAAAACGACGATGATAGCGACAAGACAAAAGTGAAAAGCATAAACGAATAAATGGTTGTGGTAAATCAGATCAGAAAAAAGAAACAAATCTTTCATGCATTAACCTTAAATTTATAAATTTTGACGTGATGATAGCGAAATTTTAATTAATCCTTTTTTAAGGTCGCTAAATTTTACGCCCATTGATCGAAATTTCAAAATCATTTGGCAAAATAATCGTAAATGAGCTTTAAAATCGTCGCTGCGACTACTACCAAAAACATGGCTCGGATAAATTTCACCTCTTTTTTGATGACTAAATTTGAGCCGATATATGCGCCAAATATCTGCCCTGCTCCCATCAAGATACCGACTAGCCAAAGCACTTGCCCGCCGATTATGAAAATGCCAAGCGAGACTACATTGCTCGTGAAATTTAAAAGCTTCGTGTGAGCGACCGCTTTTTTCATATTCACTCCTATGAGCGCTATCATCGCAAAGGTCCAAAACGACCCGGCTCCCGGCCCGAAAAATCCGTCATAAAAGCCTAAAATCATACCAAAAACGACGTAGAAAATTCTTTTATCCATCCTAGCCCTGCGGTCGCTCTCGCCAACTTTTGGCATAAATATCGTATATACGAAAATAGCTATAAGTAAAAACGGTATGACAAGCCTTAGAAAATCGGGATTTAAAAACAAAATAAGCACCGCACCGACGCAGGCTCCGATAAAGGTAAAAACGATACCAAGACTGGCTTCTTTGAAATTTATCATCCCCTTTTTGGCAAAATTTAAAGTCGCGGTGAAGCTGCCAAACGAGCCTTGAAGCTTGTTCGTACCAAGCGCTAGATGTGGCGGAACACCCATAGCCATAATGGCAGGTAGTGTAATAAGTCCTCCGCCGCCTGCGATAGAGTCGATAAAGCCGCCTAAAAATGCAGCCACAAAAAATACGAGATACGAAAGAAGGTCAAATTCCATTTCAAGCTCTTTTTTTGAATTAAGGCACGATTTTACAAAAAAATTTATAAATTTTAACTCGCACTATGACCGATAAATAAAAGAAATTTACAAAAATAAGCAAAATTTACGAAGTAATTAAATCAGATATGAAATTTAAGCGCCCGCAAAAGCGCTCATCACCTAAGCGGGCTAAAAAATTTATTTGATGACCCCGCAGACCATCCTGGCTCCGCCACCGCCAAGGGCTTTAGGGTTGTCGCTGTGGTTATCTCCGCCGACGTGCACCATCAAAGAGTGACCTTTTAGCTCGTCAAGGCTTTTAATCTTTGGAGCCAAGACTGGGTAACCGGCACTTCCTTCGCTATCGACGTAAAGTGCCGGCAAGTCGCCTTTATGCCCCTTGTCGTCCCATGCAAAAGAGTGCATCTTCGTATCCATCGGATCCCAGTGTCCACCGGCTTTCATGCCCAGTCCTTTTTCAGTCGCGCCGCAGTCCGGGTTTTGATGAACGTGAAATCCGTGAATTCCGCTTTTAATGCCCTTAAGATCCGGAAAAAACGCTACACCGTAGTTTGTCTCGACCGCTACGACTTCACCGACTTTCTTATCGCCTTTTTCGCCAAGCTCGTTCATCTCTATGACTAGATGTTTTCCTGCTTTTGGATCGAAATGATGCCCCTCGTGAGCAAACAACAAGCCGCAAAGCACGGCACTAAGTAAAACTATCTTTTTCATACTTTCTCCTTTTAAAAAGTTACTTGTTTGTAACTATATCAAAAGATTGTAAACCTACCGTTTAAAATTTCGTATGATGTTTTCCAGCTCGCCGCTTTGACCTATGCGATAAAGTGCAAAGTCGTATTTTATGGGATCATTAGCGTCAAATTCGCGTAGCTTTTGCGTTAGCTCGCTAACAGCCGCAAAGTCATAGCTTTTTCGCTTTATGAGTCCCAAATTTAGCGATACTCTATGCGTGTGCACGTCAAGCGGCATAAGTAGCTCGCTCTTTGGTAAATTTTTAAAAAGTCCAAGGTCGATGTCGGTGTCTCTGACCATCCATCGCAGGAACATATTGTAGCGCTTATAGGGCGAATTTGGCCTATCCTCATACGCTCTGCCAAAGAAAAATTCGTATCCGTCCGAGCGGTATGGGTTGAGTGAATAGATAAATTTTATGAGCTCGTTTACGCCCTCTTGCATAAGGCCGTTTCTCTCGAAGCCTTTTTTCACCAAAGCCTCGATGTCGCCGTCTTTTTTGAGGCGCGAAAGAGTGATGAAGATCTGCCTCACGTCTTCGCAGTTTTGAAAGCGGTATTTGAAATTTTGCAAATTTAAAGCTATCGTTTTCTCGCTCTCATCAAGTAAGGAAAATTTCAGCAAATTTAGAAATTTAACGATGAGCTTTGCATTGCCGTAAGCGAACAATGCGCATATCAAAGCGATGTTTGGCTCTTTAAATTTAGTAGCTACTTGCAGTGGATCAGCAGCCGTAAAAAGCCCGATGTCGGTATTTTTTACTAAAACATGGGCCTCAAGTAGGGCTTTTAGATCCATTATTGTTTAAGTGTCAAAAGCGTATCTAGCATCTGATCCACGGTCGTTATGATCTTTGCTGCGGCGCCGTAGCTGGCTTGAAAGCGTATGAGGTTAGTGAGCTCCTCGTTCGTATCTACGCCGCTGATAGATTGAAATTCCTCTTCCGCAGTCTTTTGTAGCGCGGTATTTGTATCGTGAGTAGTGTTGTTTGCCTCCGTATCGCTTGCGATATCGGTCGTGAAGTAGCGATAATACCCCTCTATCGTCTCGTCTCTATCAAGTGCGGTGCCGTTTGAGTAAAATGTTTGTTTGGTGTATTGTAGCTGCACCATTTTGTTAGCTACTTCGTTGTTGCCCACTACCGGTTTTGAGTATGCCCTTATCTTGGTGTGATCTTGCGCAAAGTCGTTATTTACGCCGATGCTTTTAGCGTCCGTGCCTTTGAAAAATCTATTCACTCCAACGACACCAGGGAAATTCGTGCCCTTATCGACAAGAGAGATGCTGTATAGCCCTTGAGCTTGTTTTGGTATCAAAGAAAACGTGCCCTTGTTCGTCGTCTTATCGTAGTCGTATGATGCCTGAAAATAGTCATTCACATCGTTTAGCATATTGTTATCGTTGTTGTCATCTGAGTCCAAATTAAAGTCGCTCACGATAGAATTTCCGTAAGTAGTGTCGTTCATCGTTGTAGTGCCGTTTATGTTTATCGTTTTTCTGGCGACGACATTGCCCTTGTTGTCGTATACTACGGCTTCAAAGCTGCCTTCTCTTATGCTGTTACTAAAATTCATAAGCGTTTTATCGTCTTCAAGGTAGCTTATCTCGTCGGAATTCGACCTCTCGACGGCAGACTCGGCGTAGATGTTATTAGTGCTATTTATCAGCGTCTTGCTAAAGGTATCGAGATTGTCGATATATTTTTGTATAGCCCCATCGGTAAATTTTTGCTCTTTAACATCGTAGTTCCTACCGCGAAGGTCTAGCGACGCACCGATCTTGCCGTTTGTTATCTTATCTTCCATCGGTATGCGCTTGCCGTCTTCTCGCTCGTAATAAATTTTAGTAAATTCTCCCGTATCGGTAGAGCTCATCGATAGTTCGTGATAGTTTGGACCGTCTACTATATTTACGCCACCTATGTTTAGGGTGTAAAATTTGCCCTGATCGGTTATGCCTGTATCCACGGTTGCGTCGCTCTTTAGATCGCTTTTAAAGCTTGAGACGTTTACTAGCTTTGACATAGCAAGCTCAAGCTCATCACGTTTATCACGAAGGTCGTTTGCATTTATCTTTATGCCTGCGTCAGCACCGGCCTCCACGCGCTGGATCTGAGCGTTTAGATTAGCGATCTGCTTTGCTAAGGAATTTATCTCTTTTATATTTATCTTTATGGTTTCGTCTACTTTGGTTTGTAGCGCATAAAGCGTCTTTGCGGACTGGCTTAAATTTGATGTCAAAACGCTCGCTTTATTCAGCAAATTTACCTTTTGAGAGCCTTCGTCCGGGTTTGAGGCAAAGTCATTCCAAGCGCCAAAATACTCTTGGATATCTTTTATCATGCCTTTGTCGTTAAGGTCTGGAAAATACTTCGTGACCTCTTGCAAAATTCTTTGTTTGTATGCTGTGTTTTCTAAATTTGACGAGGCGGTTTTGAGCCTTGAATACGTAAATTCGTCATGTATGCGCTTTACGGTATCTACCTGCGTGCCGGTGCCTACGCCTCCCGGGACCGTGTTCATAGCTGGCGAAGCGGACTGAACGACTCGTTGTCTTGTGTAATAAGCACTATCGGCGTTTGCTATGTTGTTACCGGTCGTGCTGATTTGCGTTTGTGCGGCATTTAGCCCGGAAACGCCCGTATTTAAAGACATAAAAATGTTCGCCATACTTAAACCCTCGTTTTATAAATATTTTTTGAATTGCCGTCTTGTCCGTATTCGCTATCGTGCGTTCCAAACACTCTTTTGCTAAGAGAGTCGAAAAATTCCTTCACCACGACGACATGCTTTGCATACTCTTTGTTTTTTTCATGCAGCTCTTCAAGCTTTGAACGCATCAAGACCAATCTCTCTTTTATCTCCTCGTCGAGCACTCCGGCAAGCGTAGCCGTACCGTTTTCTTTAGAAACACGCACCAGCTCGTTGTCCAAAGCCTTTTTCGTCGCTTCAAATTCGCGAACGAGCGCGTTTTTCTTTTTTACGCTCTCATCTACGGTCGAGTGTTTAGCCTCTTTTATGTTTGCGATATCTTGGATCGTTAAATTTATCAGATCATCAAGCTCTTTTATCGCATCGTCCAAATACTTCTTTAGCATCCATCTTCCTTAAATTTATGCGATCGTATCTGCAATAGCCTTTGCGGTTTTTGAGATATCGACCTTGTAGCTTCCATCAGCTATCGCAGCGGCGATCTGACTTACTTTGTCGCTTTGCTTTGATTGCGCGTTTTGGACAGCTTGTTCTTTCTTGACATCTGCGCTTTTTGTCAGCGTATTTGCCCCGAAACTTGGTCTTGAACCTAGTGAATTTATCATTTTACACCTCTTAAAATAAAATATCTATGCCATTACATCGGCATAAAATGAAATTTCTTAAGAGTCTCGCTTTAAAAAATCGTATAAAAGCTGAGAAAATCCTAGCCCGCCACTCAGCGCTCGGCTCATCGTATCGTTATACATCGAGCGGTAAATATCCTCGCCGGCAGCCTTTGGAAAGAGCGAATTTTTATCATCCTCTTTAAGTGCGATGTCTAAAACCGCCTTTATCATAAACGCTTCAAACGCATCGGTCTGCTCTTTTAAAAGCTTATCTTGCTGCGTCTTGCTAAAATTTTGCTTTTTGGTTATGGCGTCCGTACCTAAGGCGTTATATGAGTTTAGCGCCATTTGATTATCTATTTGCATCAGATTATCTCCAGATCGACATGTATCGCGCCTACACGCTTTAAATTTTCAAGTATGGAAATGATATCCGTCGGTGTCGCTCCAAGCTTGTTCAAAGCTCTAGCTACGTTTGCCACCGTCGTTTTCTCGCCTGAAATTTTGAGTAAATTCGTATTTGGAGCGATAGCCGTATCGCCGCCTATATCGACGTCGGTATCGTTTGGCTCGCGGTAGCTGTCAGGTTCTATTTTAAGAGTTATGTTTCCGTGAGTCAAAACGACCGGGTCTACGACCGTATCGATGCCGCTTACGATAGTGCCGGTGCGCTCGTCTATCACGACTTTATCATCGGCTTTATAATCAACTTGCAGCTCCAAGATACCGCTCACCAGCTCTATCATATCCACTTCATCGGGCTTTTTAACGACGATCGTTCTAGGGTCTATCGCCCTTGCCACATCATCGCCTATGTTTGCATTGATGGCGTTTTGAACGTCCATAGCGGTTTTAAAATTCGTATTTTTGAGGCTTAAATTTATAGTGTTTTGATTATAGATGTCGTAAATCACCTCGCGCTCGACTAAAGCGCCTCCCGGGATCGAGCCTGCGGTCACGTGATTGCCCCCCGAGCCCGCCCTGCCGGCACTCTTGCCGCCTATACTGAGCGATCCTTGCGCGAGAGCGTATATATCGCCGTCCACGCCTTTAAGCGGTGTCATCAAAAGCGTGCCGCCCTGCAAGCTCTTAGCATCGCCGATAGATGAGATCACGACATCGATCTTATCGCCATGTCTGGCAAATGCAGGCAGCTTCGCCGTTACCATGACGGCTGCGGTATTTTTTGATTTGATATCGTCGGGATTTATCTTTACGTTCACGCTTTGAAGCATATTTGAGATCGACTGGATCGTAAATTTAGATGTAGAGCCGTCTCCCGTGCCGTTTAGTCCGACGACTAGGCCGTAGCCGATGAGCTGATTGTCACGCACACCAACGACACTGGCTATATCTTTTATCTGCGCGGCAAATGCACCGCTTGAAAGCAAGGAAGCCACAGCCAAAGATAAAATTTTATTCATCGTTTTTCCTAAAATTTAGCTATTTATGGCTTCTAAAGCAAAAAACGTTCCAAAGTAAATTTAAATGTTATAGTAAAGTATTGATACTTGCTTCGCTTCTGCTTTGCAGTTGCGAGTGTAATGAAGCAAAAACCCTGTTCACTCCAGGAGCGACCTAGCACAGACGCGAACAGCGTTTGTGCGGGAGCGAGTAGCCGAACATATAGCACGATTTTTTGCTTCATTACACTCGCAACTGCGAGCAGACCGCGATCAGCTACCGCTTCCCTGTCCTCGTAGCGAAGTTTTGCTTCGACTTCGTCTCGCAACTGCAAGCAGAACGTTACGAGTGCGTAGCACGAAGTAAAAATCGGCGGCGATAAGCTCGCTAACAAGGTTTGGCTTCGCTTTTGTGAAAGTTAAAACAATACTTTGTTAGAACAGAGCTAATTTTAAAATTTTAAACACTCAAGCGTAACTAAAATTTATCAGCGAGCTTATCGTTATAAATAAAATAAGAAAGCGTAGTGGCACCGAATTTTTTTGATTTTAAAAGGGTGAAATTTGCGATCTTATCGCTAAATTTAAAGCTACTGGCATGCTCGAACACTATCATGAAAATTTTATCTTTCTTAAGGTCCGCTATAAGCTTACTAAGTGCGTCATAGACGCCGTTAAAACCATCTCTCGTATCAAATGGCGGATCCAGGTAGAGCAAGACCAGTTTTGTTTGAGAATTTACGATGTCAGCCAAAATTTCAAAGCTATCGCCATTTATCGCTCGTAAATTTAGCTCATCTACGCTCGCCATATTTTTTGCCGTGAGCTTAAAGGCAACCCTATCTTTTTCGATGGCTATCGCGCTATCTGCGCCGTTACTTAACGCTTCACACGCCATCACCGCACTCCCGCCAAAGCCTTCGATGAAAATTTTACCCGCGAGCTCATCTCTAAGCGTATCAAAAAACGAGCCCTTCACGATATTTTTCGTGCTTCTAGTGGTGCTAAGGCTTGGAAGCTCCAGCTTTTTACCTTTAAATTTCCCGCTTGAAATAGCGGTGAAAATTTTACTCAAGCTCGTGACCTTAAGAGCTCGATGAGCTCTTTTTTAAAGCTATCCACAAGCTCGCCGATACGCCCTTCCAGGCTCACTTCGCTTTTAGCGTCGTCAAAATTTGGCTGCTTTATCTGAATAGCCGAGTAAAATTCCTCAAGCGTGTTTAAAAGCGTTTGCCTACTAAACGGCACGCTAAGATATGGCGAATCATCACTGATGAGAAACAGCGGCTTTTGCGTATTGATATGCCTATCGGAAACGACAAAGTCGCAGTCCTTGTGATGAGCGGCTTCGTTTTTGCAAAACAAAAGCAATGTTTTTTGCAGCAAAATACACTCGCATTCAAATGAAATTTTCATATCTTTCCTTCAAAATTTGGTATCATTCTAACTAAAATTTATAGAAATTTGCATTAAATAGCTAAAGGAATTTTAAAAAAATCCGATGTAGAGGCAAATAGAAGTTTTAAGGAGTAAAACTATGGAAATTTTCAAGGCGGCTGCGAATCAAGCGATGAGCGCGAACATAAATCCGTCGCAGCAAAATCAAATCGAAACTAGACAAATCGAGCACACGGATATCGAAGAAAACGTCACTGCCAATAAAAAATCAAAACTTGAAGATGCACTTGACAAGGAGCTTGACGGACTTAGTAACGAAGAGCTCGCCAAAAGGACTAAAGAAGTGACCGATAAGCTGAATTTCCAAATGGAGCAGCTCGATACAAACGTGAGATTTGCCTACAACGATACGCTAAATTTGATGGTCGTTCAGGTAAAAGACGCAAAAACAGGCGACTTGGTGACACAGCTACCAAGCAAACAAGCGATAAAAATAAGCGAATATTTCAAAGAGAGTATCGGCATACTCTTTGACAAGGAGAGTTAAGATGGCAGTCGGAAGTATAACGAATTTAGGATTTGGTACAAACAACAGCGCACTAAATGACGAGCTCGTAAATAAGCTAAAAAAGGCCGATGAAGAGGCTCAAATAAAACCTATAACAAGCCGCATAGAGAAAAACGAGATAAGACAAAAAGACCTAGCTGCGTTAAAAACTCTCGTCAGCAATGTCAATGTCAGCGCAAAGTCGCTAGCAAGCGAGACTTTGTATCTAAAAAGGCAAGTAAGCTCCACCGGAACGGCCGCTAGCATAACGGCTGCAAGCGGCGTCAGCATACAAAGCTTTGATCTTGATGTCAAGCAAGTAGCTCAAAGAGATACATACCAAAGCTCGAAATTTTATAGCTCTACAAGCTTGCTCGGCCTCACACAAAACGGCTCTTTCGATGTTGAAATAAACGGAAATAAATACTCTATCGGCGTCACCAAATCAACGACATATCAAGATATCGTGGATAAGATAAACGAGGTCAGCGGCGGGAATTTACAAGCTCGTATCCTAAACGTAGGCGGAAGCAACCCTTATCAAATAATGCTTCAATCAGCTGACACGGGAGCTACTCAAACAATAAAATTTTCAAACGATACAGCTGGGGTTTTAGAAAAGCTGGGCTGGGACAGCAACCAAATACCAGTCACCGACGAGAGCGGCAACCCAGTATATAACAGCGACGGCACACAAAAATTTACGTCGAATTTAGAAAAAAACAAGCTTATGTCGGCACAAGATGCGATCTTTAACTACAACGGCGTAAATGTAACGCGCACCAAAAATACGATCGACGATCTGCGCCCAGGCGTCACTATCACCCTAAAAGAGGCCGGAAAGTCATCTTTTAGCATCGGTCAAGACACTACCGACGTTGCAAAGGCTGTGGAAGAATTTATCAAAGACTACAACCTGATGGTAACAAATTTAGGTATAGCGACAAACTACGATGAGGAAAAGGGCTCGGGCTCTTTTCAGGGAAGAAGCGAGATAACGAGTATCCGCTCAACCGTCAGTCGCCTAGTCACCGGACAAAACGACGAAGGCAAAGCTTTAAGTAGATTCGGCATAATTACCGACAAAGACGGTAAATTGATGCTTGATGATAAGAATACACTAAGCAAAGCTCTAAGCTCAAATCTCGAAGAGGTGCAAAAGTTTTTCATGGGCTCAAGCAAGATCGAGACAATAAGCTATATAGGCGTAAATAAAGTTGCCAGCGGACAACTGGATATCAAAACGGGCGATCTATCTATAAATGGCAAAGCCGTGAAATTTCAAACTGCAGCAGGATCGACCGCCGCACAAAACGCTCTCGCGCTTCAACAAGCCATAAATAGCGCCGGCATAGAGGGCGTAAGCGCTAGCCTCGATAGTAGCGGCGAGAGGATAGTACTAAAGCGAAGTGACGGTCAAAATATCGAGATCAAAGGCGATGCCTCGGCTCTAAATCAGCTTGGTATGAGCACGGCTACCGTAAATGCGGTGACAACTAAAACGGCTGGACTTTTTACAAATTTAAACTCGAAACTAGAAGAAATCGTCGGCATAGATAACAGAAAAGACGGCACATTGACCGTTCTTGCCAAACAGCTCAAAGAAGAAGGCGAGTCTTTGACTACAGACAAAGAAAATACTCAAAAGCTGCTAGATGAAAAATATAACACGATGAAAGATAGATTTATCAAATATAACTCCATCATCGCAAATTTAGAAAATCAATTTTCTACGCTAAAGCAGATGATCGAGCAAGAAATGAATAGCAAAAAATAAGAAAGAGACAGATGAAATCAGCAGCATATAATGCATACGCTCAGTCAAGCTTCGGGGGCATAGAGTCCCCGACCAAGCTCATCGAAATGCTTTACGACGGAATTTTAAAATTTATATTTCGCACGAAAAAAGCCATGGAAGTCGGAGATATAGAAAAAAAAGTTTATTATATAAACCGCGCCAATGCGATATTCGTAGAGCTTTTAAATTCGCTTGATTACAGCCAAGGGGATGTAGCTCACTACCTAAGCGGACTCTACGCCAGGCAGATGCAGCTTCTAGCCATGGCAAACATAAACAACGATATGAACGCACTAAATGAAGTGACAAACGTAGTAAAACAACTCTCCGAGGCCTGGAGAGAGGTGACCGCAGATGAATGAGTGGATCAAAGATCTAAAACTAGCCTTGCTAAACGAAGACTTTGACGCTATCATAACCCTTTCGGATAAATTTAACGAGAGCGATTTTAAAAATTTAGAGGATATGCAAGAGGCGCAAGCCCTGTTAGCTCAAGCCAAATCTTTTTTTGAAAACAAATCCTCTCACATCCAAGCAGAGCTTTCAAAGCTACAAAAAGCTCAAAAATACATAAAAAATTAAGGCACGGCGATAAGCCGAGTTCTGTCGTGAGTGATCATTTATCTACTCTAAATTTTACAATTTAGCTCTAGCGAAGGGTTTAAATATAAGACTAAAACCGTCCCTTCTTGCTGCAAGTTGGGTTTATAAAGCCGCGCGAGTTGCCAAGCGCGCTGGTGGGCTCTTACCCCGCCGTTTCACCTTTGCCACGTTTAGTGGCTGTTTGCTTTCTGTTACACTTTCCCTTAGGTTGCCCTAGCCATCCGTTAGATGGAACTTCGTCTTATCGCAGCTCGGACTTTCCTCTTTTTCAAGCGATCACTTGCCGTGCCGAGGCAATTATAGCGAAAATTTGGGAGGGTTTTCTCTAATCGAAAATATTTTTATGCAAAATTTCTTCCAGCACCACCGTCGCATACGACCCCTTTTGTAACGTAAAGCTCATCGTAAAGTGCGCCTTTTCCGGGATATATTTATATTCCACATTTTCAAGATAGCTCCACGCAAAGCGCCGCGAGCCACTCATTTTGGCGTTAAATTCGCGCGCCTCGCCAAACACTTCATCCTCGATCATACGCGCGGTGCGGGTCGCCTCATAGGCCTTCGCACCGACGATGAGCCCGCAGCTTGTGATGTCGCGGCGAGCAAATCTTTCTAGCTCCGCGTCCAAATCCTCGCACAAAAAGCACTTGCCATGCGGGTAATGTCCCAAAACTTCGCCCGCGATCAGCTTGAAAAACCGCCTTTGCGCCTTTAAGCTTTTTAACTCCTCGCGCGGGATAAATTTGTAAATTTCGCCAAGCTCAGCGAGACTAAAATCCTGCGCAAAGCGTGAAATTTCAACACGTTTGCTAAGCCAGCGGTTAAAAAGCTCGCTTTGATACGCCGAGATCAAAAACTCGCTCATTTTTGGATTTTTCAGCCGCTTGCCATTTAGCGTGCCCGATTTTAGCAGCTCCTGCCCGCTCGCGGCGTTATCGCCAAATTTACCAAAGCGCTGATAGCCAAAATAGTTCGCAAAGCCCGACGCATCCAGCGTTTTGATCGCATTTTCCAGTTTTACCGCCTCGCTTGGCATGACCTTTTTTAAGCGGATGAAAAAGTTGTTTGCGTGCAGATGTCCGACGCGAAGCTTATTTTCATGCGCGACAGTGCTTAGAATTTTCATCTTTTCGTGGCTAAAATTTGCCAAATTCGCCTCAAATTTACGCGGCATCGAGACAAACTGCGTCGTCATGCCCTGCTTGTCTTTTAGCCCCGCGTAGCCAAATTCACGTAGCTTCACGCCGGTAGCGTCGCTTAGCGCGCGCAGTGCCTCCTGTGTCGTCATGTCCTTTTTGGCGATTTCGATCATGAGGTGCTCGCCCTGCCCGCTAAAACTGTAAAGTGGCAGCTCGCGCACGACGAAGTCATCGGCGTTTTTGCTAAAATGCGCGTTTATTGGCGCGTGCGTGAGCGTGTAAAGCGGCTTAAAAATGGTGTCCTCTTGCATGATTTTTGTATCTTCCTTTTGTGATTTTTCCTATCAAATTTAGCCTGACGCGGGCTTTTTTGGCTTCGTTTTTGACACGGGCGGCGTGACGCGGGCTAAAAGTAAATAAAATTTCATACTCTTCGCCGCTTTTTAGCTGCATTTGGCTTAATTTTCGGCTAAATTTCACCCCGCACCCGCTCGCCGCACAAAGCTTGGCTAGATCCATTCCCAGCCCGTCAGAGACATCCATCGCGGCGTTTATAAATTTTGCCGCCGCGTAAAAAAACCTCTCTCTTAGCACGGGTTTTACAAAGCGCGAATTTGCCCCGACCTGCCCGCCGTTTTGCAGCGTACGAAGCCCTTTTAGACTGCCTCCGAGCCTGCCCGTGTGAGCTACTATGTCGCCCTTTTTCGCGCCGCTTCGACGCATAACTTTGCCCGCAAGCTTGCCCACGATAGTGACGCTTAAATTTAGCGCGTCAGAGCTGATCGTATCGCCGCCGATGATCTGCACGTCAAACTCGTCGCAAGCCTTTTTTATACCGCGCGTGAGCTCAGTTATCTGCGCGCGCGTGAAATTTCGCGGCAAAGATAGCCCAAGCAGCGCAAATTTTGGTCTCGCGTTCATCACGATGCAGTCGGAGAAATTTACGATCATCGCCTTATAGCCGATCTGCTCTAAATTTAACCAGCCAAGCTTAAAGTGTGAATTTTGCGCGAACAAATCCTTGCTAAACACCTGTGTGCCGACGACCGCTGCGTCATCGCCGATAAATTTACTCTCAAAACATCCGATCGTGAAATTTTCTTTATCCATTTGACGATTATATTAAATTTGGTTTTAAATTTAAAGCAAAAACCGCTAAAATTAGCCGAAAAAGGAGCGCTCATGCTTGAAGTCAGGATTTTTAGATTTGACGCGAAACACGATGTTTTAAGATATTATAAACCGTATTTTTTTGATGAACCGGGCTTTAAAACGCCTGAAACTTTGCTAAAGGAGGTCAAAAAACAAGATCCATTTTTTGAGTGTGGCAAGAGTTCGCATATCAAAATAAACGGTGTCGTAGTGCCGATAGATTGGGATTTTGATGATATTTTGAGACATTTTGGCGACAAGCTCACGATCGAGCCGCTTAGCACGAAGCGAGCTGTCAAAGATCTAGTGATAGATGACGGTGATTTTTGGGCTAAATTTAAGCCGTTTGCCAAATTTTGCGATGCAAGCGACAAGGCGGCATACGCGCAGCTCGCACCATATTTTTACACCGATTTTATCAAGGACTACGAGAGCGGATTTGTGGGGGCTAGCGCGATAATGTTGGACAAAATCCTATGCGAAAAATACCCGCAAAAAAAAGATGAAATTTTACAGCTTGTCGCGGATAAAAAGACGGGCGTCTGGATAGCGCGAAATTTGAGCGATTTTATAGTGCATGGTAGCGAAATTTACGATACGGCAGTAGAGTTTGCAAGCTCAAATTTAAAGCAGCCAAAGAGCGAGAGAAAAGCTCTAGCACCAGAGCCCAATACGGGCAGGATTTTAGAGATGGAACACGATTTTGACGGGTTTAAGATAGCCTTTACAGGAGAGATCTCACCCGAGCTAAAAAAGCTAAAAGCTAAATTTATAAAGCCGCAAAGTGCGAATCTACCGTGCGGGTTTGATATGCTGGGGCTAAATGACGAGCTGGCTTATAAGCTGGCAAGTAAAATTTTATTCGAGGCGTTTGATAGCGGGGCGGACTTTTTACTGGCCCTAAACGAGGCGCAGTTTTATATGTTCGACACTCTTGGCGTGAAGCTATCGAAATTTTGCGGTAGAGATTTGGATGGATTTTATATACTTAGACAAAGCGAGCTGATAGCGCTAGCAAACGGTGATATCCCTCAAAGCTTAAGCGAGCATAGGCTAAAAGTCGGGCTGGTTTTATAGATTTATAATCCGAGCAATATATTATTGTTTTATTGTTATGTTTGCAACATTTGGCTACTTGGTGAACTAATTTGAGATAGAATTTAGACTTATAAGCGCTAAAACTAAAAGCACCTTTCTCATCTGCCAATCCATTTTTCGTTTATATTCACCGCTTTTTACTCGCACATCAAACGCTGTTCGCGTCCGCCATTTTTCGCTCGCATCGAAAACGCTGTTCGCATTTACTTTCATGCTCGCTCATCCAAAAATCTCAAATTTCTCAAAAACGCTAGGCTCGTCCGCCACGATGCCACGCCTAACGAGGCTCTCCACGACTTCGCGGGTGCAGTCTGTTTGCTGCGGCCACTCGCGCGTATAGCCGTCGCGCGCGTCCTTGCTCGTGGCGTCGATGCAGATTTGCTCGCCGTCGATGTAAATATCGCGCAGCGCGTCGATGTTATTTACCACGCGCCAAAGCAGCATATACGGGTTTTCGAGGCGATTTTCCAGCCCAAGGACGACTAGCAGTTTAAAGTGCGCTCTAAATTTAAGCAAGCTCTCAAAAAGCTCGCGCGCTACGACATTTTTATCAAATTTAACCACGCAGATAGGACATTTGCTCTCGCGCACAAACTGCGCCAGCTCGCTCACGCCGCTATTTGCACTTCTAAATTTAGCTAGCAGCGCGGCGTCATCCAGTCTTTCGATCTCGCCCGCACTAAAATCCTGCGTCGCATCCACGCCAAGCTTGCCGCCAAAGCAGGCATTCGGGCTTGCGTGATCGAGCTGGTCGCACACGCCCTCGCTTATTAGAAGCGATCTCGCCCCCAGCCTATCAAGCACAAATTTCGCGAGCGCCTCGTAGTCTGTGAGCTTTGGCGCGTCAGCCCCGACAAAGACGGCATGCTTGACAAAGCTCATCTGCCCCACGCCCCAAAACGCGTGCATAGCCTGCTTTGCGTGCGCGGGGTAAAGCGTGTTGATTTTAGCAAGGATGAGGTTGTGAAAGACGCCGTTTTCAGGCATGTTGTAGTCTATGAGTTCCGGCACTGTCGTTTGCAAAAGCGGCAGGAAAATGTGCTCGGTCGCCCAGCCCATGTATTTGTCTTCAAGCGGCGGCTTGCCAACGACCGTGGCGTGAAAAATCGGGCTTTGCTTGTGCGTAATCGCCGTCACCTCCATCACAGGGAAGGGCTCAATGGGCGTGTAAAAGCCCGTGTGATCGCCAAAAGGCCCTTCAAGCTCGAGCCACTCGGTATCCACGAAGCCCTCTATCACGTAATCGGCGTCGTGCGGGACGTAAATTTCATTCGTGAGCGACTTCACGAGGCGGGCGGGGCTTTTGCGCACAAAGCCGTAAAGCAGCAGCTCGAATACGCCCTTTGGCAGCGGTGCTTGACCGCACCAGATATAAAGCGGATCGCCGCCGATCGCGACGGATACGGGCATCTTGCGCCCGGCGCGCTTGTATTCGCCGAAGAAATTCGCCCCGTCCTTATGGATCTGCCAGTGCATGCCAAGGCGGTTTTTGCCGTAAATTTGCAGGCGATACATGCCTAAATTTTGAAGCTCGCCGTCCAGGCTTTGCGTATAGACCTGCCCCATCGTGATGAACGCCCCCCCGTCCTTTTCCCACGTTTTTAGCGCTGGAAGGTCGCGCAGATCGACGTTTTCGCCAAAGTGCGAGACCTGCTGGCACTCGCCGCACTCTTTTAGGCGGCGGACGAAAATTTTACGCATCGAGAAAAGATAGCTTAGAAAATTTATCTTTTCGGTGAAATTTTTTGGCTTTTTAGGCTTTAAAAGAGCTGAAATCTCGCTCGCTACAGCATCCGGCGTAGTGTCAAATATGAGCTCCAACGCGCGCTTTGAGCCGTAGATGTTTGTGAGTACGGGCGGGAATTTTCGCCCCGTTTCGCGGCTAATGACATTTGTAAAAAGCAGCGCCTGCGAATTCTCGCGCTTGACCTCGATGTAGCTAGCATGCGCAATTTCAAGGTCGATGTCGATCTCCTCTTTTACCTCGCGCAGTAGCCCGTTATCTTTTAAAAGCTTGATGTAGTCCATTTTTGTCCTTGAAATTCCACGTATTTTAATTTGCCGTCTAGCCTAAGTCGTCTTAAAAAGATACCACTTTGGGGCGATTTGCTCGATCATTATGTATTCGTGCGGGCTCATTTTAGGCAGTTTGGATGGCTTGTCCACGCGCATGAAACCCACTGTGTTGTCAGTCACGCCGCCGATCGTCAGGACAAAATTTTCATTTTGAAACCGGGCACTTGTAAAATGCAGTTCGCTTAAAATTTGCTCCGCTTTTGCCCCGTTGCCTACGCTTTTTGCCTGAAAAATGGCTTCAAATTTATCCAAATTTTGCTTGCCAAACGCGACCAGCTCGCTATCCCTTGCTATCATCAGCCTTATCTGCTCTATATCCACGAGCCGCTTGTCCGCCTCGCTTGCCTTATCGCAGCTACGCGCGATTTGTTTTGGGATTTGCATGAGCGCGAGCACTCTAACGGCGTAAATTTTCTCGTCTCTCACGAAAAAATAAAGATCAAACCAGTCGTCCTTCTGCTCGATGCTAGCGCGGATGACTTCGTATTCGCCGCTTTCGTCTTGGCTCTCGCCGATGCCAAGCGAAGATACGCCTTTAAGCGTGACATCCTTGCCAACTGAAAATTTTCGCTCTTTCATCTCGCCTGCAAAATGAGCGGCTTTATCAAAATTTGGGTCTGTAAAAAGCTGTTTAATAAGCCCAGTGTTTGAGCCGGCGAAAGTAAAATTTAACGCCGCAAAAAGCGCGAGCAAAAATTTCATAAATTCGCCATCTCCTCGGCGCGTTTTAAAAGCTCTTTTGCCCCGCGAGCGATAAATTCGCGCGCAAGCTCCTTGCCAACGCTCTCAAACTCGCTCTTTTTGGCGGTCAAATTCTCGGTGATGACTTCGCTCCCGTCAGG
Organism: Campylobacter curvus; assembly: GCF_013372125.1. Lineage (NCBI taxonomy): Bacteria > Pseudomonadati > Campylobacterota > Epsilonproteobacteria > Campylobacterales > Campylobacteraceae > Campylobacter > Campylobacter curvus. The sequence goes on from NZ_CP053826.1 coordinate 1,132,262, forward strand.
TAGCCCCACGATCGTATTTATCTCGATCTCTTCACCCGCTAGCCTTGCGTTTATGCCGATAGGCACTTGACATCCGCCCTCTAAAAGCGTGACGAAATCGCGCTCCACACGCGTTTCGATAACCGATCTTTCATCGTTTAAAAATTTGATCTTTTCTAGGATTTGAGCGTCATCTACCGCCTCGACTCCGAGCGCCCCCTGCCCCATCGCCGGCGTCATCTGCTTGATGTCAAACGGATAAATATGCGCGACTTCGGTGGCTAAATTTAGGCGGTTTATGCCCGCCATCGCAAGGATGATCGCATCAAATTCGCCCTCTTTTAGCTTGCGTAGCCTTGTTTGCACGTTACCACGAAGCGAGATGATGTTTAGATCGGGGCGCATCCTTAGAAGCTGCATTTTACGGCGCAAGCTCGTCGTGCCGACCTTTGCACCCTGCGGCAGATCGTCAAATTTAGCGTAACGCTCGCTGATCATCGCGTCTCGCACGTCTTCGCGCGAGCAGATCGCGGCGAGCACGAGCCCCTTTGGAAACGCGACAGGCACGTCTTTTAGGCTATGCACGGCGATGTGCGTTTGCCCGCTTAGCATGCTATCTTCGAGCTCCTTTGTGAAAAGCCCCTTGCCGCCGATCTTTGCAAGCGGTGTGTCAAGGATCACGTCGCCTTTGGTCTTCATCCCGACCAGCTCGACTTGTAGCCCAGCATGTTGCGCCATCAGCCGCGCCTTGATATGCTCGCTCTGCCAGAGTGCGAGCGCACTTTTTCTCGTTGCGATTTTTAAAATTTTCATCTTCTATCCTCTATATCCTGCTTCTCTTCGATGACTTCAATGTCGATGATATCGCTATTTTCGCTACTGTTTGCGCTTTGGTAATACCTATACGAGTTAAAATCCTCCCCAGCCCTATCCTCGCCGCCTCTAAATTTAGCAAAAAGAGCCAAAAGCACGACGATCGCTCCGATAAAGTCCGTCAAAATGCCCGGCAAAAACAGGAAAAACCCGCCTATCGCCATCCCGAGCGCACCGAAAATATCGCTTGGCTTTATGAAAGCCATCCTCGAAGTTATCTCGAAAAATCCCACGCGAAACATCAAAAATAGCCCTAATATCCCGCTTATGATGACCTCTGAGACAAAGCCTAAGAAGCCGTATCGATGCACGAAAAAGTAAAGGCAAACGAGCTCGGCGATGATGTAAGGTGTCCAAAGTAGCTTTAGCATAGTTTTTCTTTTAAAACGCTCAAAATTTCATCTTTTTTGACGACTTCTTTTACGAGTCCGTCCCGCGTGATCAGCTCTACTTCGCCGTTTTCCAGACCTTTGCCGACGATGATGGCATACGGAAAGCCCAGCAGCTCGAAGTCATTCATCTTCACGCCAAAGCGTTCGTTCCTGTCATCAAGCAGCACGCAAAGCCCTAAATTTCGTAAATTTTCATAAAGCTCGGTCGCAAATTTCACGCCCGCTTCATCTTTTAAATTTGAGATGACGATCTCGCAGTCAAATGGCGTGCACTCCTTTTTCCACACGCAGCCTCGATCATCGTGGCTAGCCTCCACCATCACGGCTATGAGGCGGCTCACACCGATGCCGTAGCAGCCCATCAAAAATGGTCTGGCTTTGCCGTTCTCGTCTAAAAATGTCGCGCCCATCGCACTTGAGTACTTATTTCCCAGCTGAAAGATGTGCCCGACCTCTATACCCTTGCTAAGCTCCAGTTTGCCGCCGCATTTAGGGCAGATATCGCCTGCTTGGACGCTGACTAGATCCTTAAAGCGCTCATCATTAAAGCTCGAGACGCTCACACCGACGAAGTGATAGTCTTTTTCGTTCGCGCCGCATATCATCTGCGTCTGGCCTTTTAGCTCGTTATCGATATAAAAATCAACGCCGCTAAGCCCCACAGGCCCGCAAAAGCCTGCTACCAGCCCGGCTGCGGCGACCTCGTCCTCGCTCGCATCGACAAGCTCGAGCGCCCCGCAAGCGTTTTGCGCCTTGGTCTCTTGCAGCTCGTCGTTGCCGCGAACGAAAAATGCCACGATCTTTTGCGTATTCTCGTAGATCGCCTTTTTGATGACGGCCTTTATCGTGTAAAACTCATCGACCTTGAAAAATTCCGCCACCGCCTTTATCGTTTTGGCGTTTGGTGTGTAAAATTTAGCCGCGTCGGCTTGAGGCGCAGGAGCGTCGCTAGTCTTTTTCGCACGTTTTGCAGCCTCGACATTTGCGGCGTATTTACAGCTATCGCAGCAAAGTATATCGTCCTCGCCGTTTTTGGCAAGCACCATAAATTCCTTACTCCCGCTGCCACCGATCGCTCCACTGTCAGCCTCGACGGCTCTAAAATTTAGCCCCAAACGAGTGAAAATTTTAGAATACGTCGCCTCCATCAGGTCGAATTCTCGCTTCATATCAGCTTCGTTCGCATGAAAGCTATATGCGTCTTTCATCGTAAATTCGCGCCCTCTAAGCAGCCCGAAGCGCGGCCTGGCCTCATCTCTAAATTTCGTATTTATCTGATAGATATTTAGCGGAAGCTGCTTGTAGCTAGTGACCTTGCCCCGCACGAGCGCGACTGCGGCCTCTTCGTTCGTCGGGCTTAGCACAAAGTCGTTTTCTTTTCTGTCTTTAAAACGCAAAAGCTCCTTACCAAAGACGTTAAAGCGTCCGCTTTGCTTCCAAAGCTCGCCCGAAGTCACCACACTAAAGCTCACCTCAAGCGCTCCGGCCGCGTCCATCTCCTCTTTTACGACCTTTGTTATCTTATCAAGCATCATCTTGCCAAGCGGCAAGAAGTTGTAAAGCCCCGAGCCGATCTGCTCCACAAAGCCGCCGCGCACTAAAAATATATGGCTTGGCAGGCTCGCGTCTTTGGGAGCTTCCTTGGTCGTCGGTGCGTAAAATTTGCTAAATCTCATCTATATCCTTCGTTAAATTTTCTAAATTTTCCTCTTTTATATCAAATAAAAATTTTATCCCGCCGGCGATCTGCTCAGCGTCGTTCTTGCTCGCGAGGCTCTTTAAATTTATCGTCGGCGAGTGCAAGAACGCCTTGAAAACTTGATGTATGAGCTTTGCGGCTTCTTCTTTGTCGCTGTGTTTCAAATACCCCTTTTTAAGCGCCTTTTCTAGCTCCGCCTCGGCGCAAATTTCAGCCTTTTTGCGTATCGTTTTTATGAGCGGTATGCTGATGTTGTCTTTTAAAAATTTTAAAAATTCATTCGTGCTTTGCCCTACGATCGAGTATGCCGTCTGCGCCTGCTCCTCTCTAAGGGCGAGGTTCCTGCGCACCATTTCTTCCAGGCTATCGACCGAGTAAACACTGATCTTATCGGTGTTTACGAGATCTATGTCCCTAGGCACGGCGATGTCAAAAAAATAACGGCGAAATTCCTGTGGCTCTATGAGCTCGCCCGTGATGATCGCGTGCGGCGCGGAGGTGCTGGAAAATATGAGGTCGTATTTATTGATGTATTCTTTTAGTTTTAGGATACTGTCCCAGCTGGCCTTGTCGCCTAAATTTTCGACCAACTCCTCGACGTGGTCGCTACTTCTATTGATGATGATGACGTTAGCGCCGCTTGCTATGAGGTGCTTTGCAGCCAGCTCGCCCATCTCACCAGCGCCTATGACGACGGCGGTCTTGTTTTCAAGAGTGCCGAAAATTTCCTTTGCCTTCGCGACCGCGACGCTTGAAACGGAGATAGGATTTTTTGAAATTTGCGTTTCGTTTCGCACTCTGGCCGCGCATTTACAAGCGTAATGCACCAAGCGGCTGATATGCTCGCCGCTTGAAGCGTTGTCAAAGGCAAATTTAAATGCGTTCTTTAGCTGTCCTACGATCTGCGTCTCGCCCACGACCAAGCTATCAAGCGAGCTAGCCACCGCAAAAAGGTGATGCACCGCACCGCTATCCTCGTAGATGTCCGCGCGCTCGAAAAGCTCGTCCTCAAAAACGCCAGAATACACCGTCAGACACCTTATGATGTGCGTCATCGCGCTTTTTATATCGTCCGTATATGCCAGCACCTCGACACGGTTACAAGTGCTAAGCACCATGCACTCTATGATATTTTTACTTGATTTTAGCAGTCTTAATATCTGATCTTTTTTCTCGTCGCTATCAAAGGCGAGCTTCTCACGAACGGAAATATCGGTATTTTTATAAGTAAAGCTGATATTTAAATAATGCATCAAAATTCCCTGTCTATCATGCTTTTTATGATCTCTTCAAGCTCTTTGTTTTTGTATCCTTTTATCGCGACGAGGGCATCCTCGCAAAGAGCTTTGGCCTCGTTTATAGATCTTTGCACGCAGTTAAATTTAGCGAAATTTCGCGTCAGCCACGAGCTTTGCTCCTCACTCACCTCCCTTGCATGAAGCGATCTTAGACACTTTTTGCCCTTCTCGTCCAAAGCTTCATAAAGATAGATATAAGGAAGCGTGGTCTTGCCCTCTTTAAAGTCGTTCATAGCGGGCTTTCCAAGCGTATCGGCGCTTTGCGTGATATCTAGCACATCGTCTATTATCTGAAAGGCAAGGCCTAAATTTTTACCGTAAATTCTAAATTTCATCTCGTCTAGCCCTACTAAAACAGCGCCGCAAGCAGCGGTCGCCTCGATCAAAACGGCTGTTTTATAGTAGATCATATCCATATATTTTTGTTTATCGTCGTTGAAATTTTCGCTTAGATTCACATCCATCAGCTCGCCTATGCTTAGCTTACTAACGGCTTCAGAGACTAGACGCGCGATATTAGGCGGGAATTTTGCAAGCTCAAAAAAGCCCTTGGAGTAAAAGATATCTCCTAGCATGATGGAATTTTTAGTGCCAAAAAGCGCGTTTATGCTAGGCTTGCCGCGTCTCGTGTCAGCATCGTCTATCACGTCATCATGCAGCAAACTAGCAAGGTGTATGAGCTCGATGATCGCACAAAGCCTGAGCGTCTCGTCACTGGTGCCGGCTATCTTTAAAAGCAACTTCGAGCGTAGCTTTTTACCGGAATTTACGTTTAAAAACATCTTTAAAGCCGGCTCATAGCCAAGCTCTTTTATAAATTCCATCATTATTTCATCTATCTTGTCCATATCTTACCTCATCTATTTTTTCGGATCTACGAATTCCACGTCTATACGCTTGCTTTCGTCAAGGATATTCACGCTAAAAAATGCCGTACGGTTTTCAAATTTCACAAACGAGAGATAAAGCGTCACGTTTTCATTAGGCGGCATCGTAAAATCAGGCAAAACGCGCTGCATATAGGTATCTTGCCCATGTCTTAACGACATCACCATTTGTCTTGGATAGCGCCTGAAAAAGCTTTGTACCGTGATATTCGTGCTGTCAAACAGCGTCCAGCGAAAGTCGAAAACATCTCTTTTTTGCGTAGCCCTTTCGGTTATAAAGACCCTGCCCCACTCATCTTTTTTAAGCTCGAATGTATGAGTTTGGCTTGGATCGAAATTTGGCGCCGCCCCGAAAGCCAAAGCCGCAAAAAGAAAAAAAATAGCTAAAATTTTACTCATTTTGGCTCAAAATTTCCCCGCTAAGCCCGATATAGACGTCATTTAGTCCGTTATAAATTTTATCCGCTTCTCTAGCCATAAAATTTTGTAAATAAGCCTCATCAAAGCCGTTTTCATCGCAAATCTCACGCATAGCGACGAAAATCTCAAAAATTTTATCAAGCTCGTTTGACACGACCGCTCTATTTGCATGAAATAAAATATCGTAAAATTTATCCCTTGCGCTTCCCTCGAAAATCCCGTCCATTCGGCCGCCTTATACAAAATTTTTTAATTATAACTAAATAAAGCTAAATAAAATTTAATCCCTACGGGCTAAAATTTCGAGATTATCTCCCACGCTCGCTTCATATCCTGCGCGTTGAAAGTCGCACTCTGGCTTGGCTTTCCAAAGCCCCAGCTTACCTGCAGATACGCCATTTTGGCATTTTTTGCGGCAAGCTCATCTTTCATACTATCGCCTACGAATATCGCTTTTTTGGCGTTCGTGCGCTCACAAGCGATATGAAGCATCGTAGGATCGGGCTTTTGCGGGATATCTTTGCCGGCTCCGATGACCTCATCGAAAAAATGCAAAATTTCATTTTTCCTTAAAATGGCTTCGAGCGTATTTTGTGGAGCGTTGCTGGCTAGAACGACCATGAAATTTTCATCTTTACATCGGCCCAAAAGCTCGCTCACACCATCGTAGCAAACGGCATAAAGATCGTAATAAGCCTTAAATTTCTCCTCAAAGCCCTCTTTTAGCCCAGCAAAGGGCTTGTCGATATTATAAAAATCAAGCGATAAATTCCTACCGGGCTCGTTTATCGCTTTTACTATAAAGTCCGTCTGTAGCGGCTCTAGGCCCATATTTGCCCTGATGTCGTTCACCGTTTTTTCTATCGCGACGCCACTATTTATGATCGTGCCGTCCATGTCAAAGATTATCGTTTTCAATGCTCGTCCTTAAATTTATTTGGCTCTATTATAATAAATCATTTATGCTTGCTTCGCAAACCTTGCTCACTCCGCAAAGCACCGAACATATAGCACGATTTTCGCGTTCAGCCTATGGCTTCTCTGAAAATCGGCGGTGATAGCGTCGCTTCACAAGGTTTGACTTCGCTTTGAAATCTGAAAATCAATGAAATATTTTAACAGAGCCATTTATTTTTATGCTTTTCTTTTTTGTAGTTTTTAGAATTTTTAAGCTTGTCAAGGGCGTTTGCACTGCGCAAAAGCTCCTCTCGCGGCGTATTTGCGATCAGTAAATTTATAAAATTTTCAAGCGCTTTGGTATATGGCTGATCAAGATACACGGGCTCTATCTTTGCGATGATCAGGGCGTTTTTAGCCACCCTATCCGCAAACGCCGCCTCGTCAAAATCATCGCGCTTTAGGCCGTTTATGGCTGATTTTGCAAATTTTTCAAGCGCCCTTAAATATCTCACGCGCTTAAATTTATCGTCCGCTACGCTCATTTTAGCTCCATTTTTTGTGAAATTATATCAAATTTCAAAATTTTAAATGTATAATTCGCATTATCAAATTTCATAAGGAGCGAAAATGAAGCAAGAGACGCTGGCGATCCACGCGGGATACGATACGAATTCAGGCTTTGGCACGATGGCCGTGCCGATATTTCAGAGCACGGCTTACGACTTTGGCAGCGCGCAGACTGCCGCGGCGAGGTTTAATCTAACAGATAGCGGTCACATCTACACAAGGCTTGGCAATCCGACGACCGATGTGTTTGAAACTCGCGTGGCGGCCCTTGAGGACGGGGCGGCGGCGATCGCTACTGCCAGCGGTCAGGCGGCACTTTTTTACAGTATCGTAAATATCGCCAGTGCGGGCGATAACATCATCATCGCAAAGAAAATTTACGGCGGCACGACGGTGCTTTTTACTCACAGTCTAAAGCGCTTTGGCATAGAGGCTAAAATATTTGACAGCGATACGGCGGACGATCTTGAAAATTTGATAAATGAGCACACGAGGGCGATATTTTTCGAGACGCTCTCAAATCCGCAAATTTCCATCCCAAATATCGAAAAGATCGTCTCCATAGCCGACAAGCACGGTGTCATAACGATAGCCGACAACACAGTGCCAACGCCGATACTCATACAGCCTTTTAAGCACGGCGTAGACGTCGTAGTGCATAGCGCGAGCAAGTATATGAGCGGTCAGGGACTAAGTCTAGGCGGCGTCGTGGTCGCAGCCAAACACCTAAACGACAAGATAAAAGGCAACGCCAGATATGAGCATTTTAACGTCCCCGATCCCAGCTACCACGATATCCTTTACACTGATATGGCGGATAAATTTGATATCTACACGCTAAGGATGAGGCTCGCAGTCGTCAGAGACATCGGCGCGGTGATATCGCCTTTTAACTCATGGCAGCTCATACAAGGGCTCGAGACGCTTAGCATACGCATGCAAAAGCACTCGCAAAACGCCCTTGAGGTCGCTAAATTTTTAGATTCGCATAAATTTATAAAAAGCGTGGCGTATCCCGGACTGCCAAGCAACGTAGATCATAAAAAGGCGCAAAAATACTTCAAAAACGCCATGTCAAGCGGGCTGTTTTGCTTTGAGACCGACAGCTTCGAGCGCGCCCAAAAGCTACTAAGCAAGGTGAAATTATTTAAGATCGTCGTGAACATAGGCGATACGAAGTCGCTTATCACGCATCCAGCCAGCACTACTCACCATCAGCTCACAGCCGAGGAGCTAAAAAAGGCCGGTATCAGCAAGGAGCTGATCAGAATCAGCGTCGGGCTCGAGGACGCGGAGGATCTCATAGCCGATCTAGCTCAAGCCTTAAAGGAGTGAAATTTAGGGGGCGACGCTCCCTAAATTTCACCCATTCCGCCTACGCCATGAAGCTTTTTATCGTCTCTTGATACAAGGCGTGATTTTCACATTGCACGAGCAGCAGATCTCCGTCGTCAAACACGGTAGAGCCGGTCGGCTTGATGTATTCGTTTTTGCGTTTTACAAGAAGTATCAAAAAATCAGCCGGTAGCTCCAGCTCGGCCAGGTTTTTACCTATGAGCTTCGAGCCAAAATGAATGGTGTGCTGACGTAAAGCATACGTGAGTATCGGGGAATTTTCCACCTTTGCCGGCTCCTGGGCCTCCTCCTCGTCCTTGACTTTAAATTTATCCGCCGCATAGATAAGCGACATGCCCTGCGTGAAAATAGAGATCATGACCATGAAAAACACGATGTTGAAAATAATGTTTGCATTTGGGATCTGATCTACATAAGTATAGGTCGCAAGCACGATAGGTACGACTCCTCGAAGCCCGACCCACGAGATGAAAAGCTTGTCGCTTAGGCTAAATTTAGAAAAAATCAAGGATGCGAACACGCCAAGAGGCCTTGCTATAAACATCAGCCAAAGTGCGAGCACGAAAGCCATGAGCGCTATACTAGGCAGCTGCGACGGGAAAACCAGCAGTCCAAGCGTCAAAAATACGACTATTTGCATCGCCCACGCTATACCGTCGTGAAAGCCGATCAGATTCTTTTTATGCACGAATTCTTTTTTATTGATGAAAATTCCCGCTATATACACGGCCAAGTAGCCGTTACCGCCGATCTTGAAACAAAGCGTGTATAAAAGTAGTATCCAAGCCATGGAAAAGACCGGATACAAACCCCAGCTCTTTAGCCTGAGCCTGTTAAAGATAGCCGGCAGCATCACGCCAAAAACATAACCCATAGCGATACCCACCCCAAACTGCATTATAAGCGAGCTAAACCACTCATAAGCCGACGGGACCGTGCTTAGCGAGATCATTTGGATGATACTCATCGTTAAAAAGATCGCCATAGGGTCGTTCGAGCCGGACTCCAGCTCCAAAAGCGGAGCGATATTGTTTTTAAGCGAAATTTTCTTTGCACGAAGTATGGCAAACACCGCTGCTGCGTCGGTCGACGAGATGATCGCACCTAGCAAAAGCGCCTCCAGCCAGCTAAATCCGAGTAAAATTTTAGCTATCGGTGCGATAGCCAGTGCAGTGAGCACCACGCCCACAGTAGCCAGCAAGAGTCCTCGCCCAAATATCGGCTTTATCGCGGCAAAGTCAGTATCCAATCCGCCCGCGTAAAGGATAAAAATAAGTGCTATCATACCGACGTTTTGAGCGATGAATTGATTGTCGAAATTTACGCCAAGCAGCCCGTCAGAGCCTGCCAGCATACCAACGCCGAGAAATACTATGAGAGAAGGGACACCGAATTTATCGGAAATTTTACTTAGCAAGATGCTAGTTATCAGCAAGATCGCAAAGAATAAAAGAAAATTTTCCATCCGCCCTCCCTTTTGTGTCTATAAAATTTGGCTCTGTTATAGTAAAGGACTTAAACTTTTGAGAGCATCTTATAAGTATTGATATCTGCTTCGCTTCTGCTATGCAGTTGCAAACGAAGTGAAGCAAAAACCCTGCTCACTCCGCAAAGCGCCAAACATATAGCACGATTTACGCGGTCAGCTACTGCTTCACTGTCCTCGTAGCTAAGTCTCGTTACGAGTGCGTAGCGCGAAGTAAAAATCGGCGGCGATAAGCTCGCTAGCAAGGTTTGACTTCGCTTTTATGAAAGTTAAAACAATACTTTGTTAGAACAGAGTCTAAAATTTTCAAATAATGTCCTCGAACGCCTCGAATTTATCGTTTGCAAGCAAGGTGTCGAGTAAAATTTCGTAGCTATCTTTGATCTCGTCTTGAAACCTCGTAAGAAGCGCCCTAGCGTCCTTTGCATCTTGCGGATAGCTCACCACAAGATCGATCGGTTTGGCGCCCAAAAACTCCTGTATCCCGCCTAAAAGCACCGACGCACCCTCTTTATCGGTGCCGTAAAGCACGGCGATGTAATGCTCGCCTTCTCTTATCACGACATCGGTTTGTCTTAAAATTTTCTCGAAAATTTCGCCGTATTCGTTGCTATTTGGGAGGCAAAAATATATTAAAGAGATGCTTTTCGCGCCGCTTTTATCGCCGCCAAAACGCTCGATCATAGAAATTTCAAGCTCTAAAAGCGGCAAAATATCCGCCTGTGAAAAAATTTTAGCCGCCATTTTGTTCCCTTTTTGCATCGTGATTTTGTGTAACTATTATATCTTTTAAATTCTCAAACATAAATATATTAAGCCCGTTTTTGTATTCGTATCCTAGCTTTAGTCCGTGCGATTCGAGGATGTTGCTGACGATATAAAGTCCAAGCCCAAAGCTCTTTTGAGCGTTCTCGCCTTTGATGAACGGCTGGATATAAAAGCTAAGGTCGTTTTTTAGTCGTTCACCGTTTGTGATAAATTTTATATGCTCGTTTGAAACGACGATATTTACGTGCTTGTCGGTAGAGTATTTGATGCCGTTATCTATCATATTTTTTATCGCGATAGCAAAAAGTTTAAAATCAACCATCAGCTTGACCTCGTCGATCTCACTCACATTTACCTGACCTTTTTCTATCATCGCTATATCAAGCGCTTCGTCTATGAGGTCTTGCACCAGGCAAGAGGTTTTGTTGTTAAGAGCGATCTTGGATGTAGTCTGCTCGATAGCCGCGAGCTCGTTTATCAGGCTTTCTAGCTTGTGAAATACCGATATGAGCCGCTCCTGGTTCTTGCCCCGCTCTATCATCTGCGCGGCGATGAGGCCCTTTGTGATAGGCGTTTTTAGCTCGTGCATGATATTTCGCAAGAAAAGATGACGCGAGTCATTGAGCGCCTTTATCTGCGAAACAGCGTCATAAAATGCCTGCGAGACCTCTGAAATTTCATCGTTTCCTCGACTCACGTTCCTCACCGCATCAAGCTCTCCGTTTGCAAATTTATCTATCTGGCGCTTTAGCCTGCGAAGCGGCTTTATCTTATAGATCACAAATATATACGCGCCCAGTAAGATGATCGCAACTACGATAAATACGGCCTTTATGACCTCATAGCGATAAGGCTGGAATTCCTTATCCATAAGCAGCTTGATCTCGTCAAGATGCTGGATCTTGAGATAATGATGCTTGTTATAAAGCAGTATCGCGCTCGAGCCTATGTCGTCCGAGACCTCCTCTATGACGCTGGCCTTGGCTAAAATTTCATCTTTTTTGGCTTCGTTTGAAATTTCAGGCATATCGATATTTTTAAGCTGCCTGTCGTATTCGTCTTTGTCGATTATGCCACCCATGTAAAAAAGATTTGTCCGTGCGACGTTGGAATACTTTGTATTAAGCTCTCTGGTGTAGTTTTGTTTGTCGTATCCCATCAGCCACAAAAACGCCAAAAATATCGAAACCAGCGCCAAAGCAAAGATAAAGGTTATCGTGATGAATACTGATGAGCGCGGCATTATAATACTAACTTATAGCCGATGCCGCGTATAGCGTGGATGTAACGCGGCTCTTTTGGGTTTTCCCCGAGTTTTGAGCGGATCCTACCGATAATGACGTCGATACTTTTGTTCGAGCTGTCCTCGTTTATGCTCTCGCAGTTATAGATGAGCTCCTCGCGCGTGACGGCGCCACTTTCTTTTTGTAAGAGATATTTTAGTATATCATACTCGGCAGCCGTTAAATTTAGCGGTGCACCCTTGAAATATATCTCATGTTCGTAGTCTTTTAAGACGATGTCTTTTTGCTGATTTTGCACGCTCTCATCGCTCGCGCTCACGCTTTGACGGCGCAAATGGCTTTTGATACGGGCCAAGAGCTCCTGCGGGTCATAAGGCTTTGGCAAATAGTCGTCCGCTCCGTTGTCAAGTGCATTTACTTTATCGGTTATATCGTGTCTGGCGCTTGATATGATAATAGGGATGTTGTGATTTTTTCTTATCTCTTTGCAAACCTCGAGCCCATCGATCCCCGGTAGCGTGAGATCAAGTATCACAAGGTCAAATTCTCCTGTATTTAGCGTGGATAGCCCGATATAAGGCTCCTCTGCGGTAGTTACTTTGATATCGTAGTTTTCGAGATATTCGGTCAAAATTTCGGCTAGCTCCATATCGTCTTCTATCATTAAAATTTTTATCATAGCTCGTCCTAAAAAATTATTTGAAAAATTATATCATCTCTTTTAAATTTAGCCAAGAAAAAGACGAAATACGAACGCTAAATTTAGCGTATCGAAATAACACTCAAAATTTAAATGATAAAATGCTAATGAAAATTTAAAAGCTTCACTTCTGTTTTATGGCTACGTAGCAAATCAACACCAAGATTATTCAAAAAACTAACCAAGCAGGATTTAAAGACGGGCGAAGCTGCCCGTCAAATTTTATTTTACGACAAGACCTTGCATTATGCCTCTGCGATTGACCCAGACTAGGGTCTTTTTGCCGTTTGATTGTTTTATCATTTTTGAAAAGCTTTGCACATCTTTGACGATCTCTTCGCCTACTTGGACGATGATATCTCCACGCTCAAAGCCAAAATCCTCGGCCTTTGAGCCGGTCTTTACATCAGTGACTAAGACGCCTACGGTATCGGGATTTAGCTTAAATTTAAAGCGAGTATCGTCAGTCAATGTCGTGACACTTAGCCCGTCGATTATGGCGCTTTCTTTACTGGCTTTTGCGCTCGTTTCCATATTTGCGAGTTTAAATTTAGCATTCATGATCTTGCCGGAGCGCTCGTAAGTGAGGTCTACGCTACTGTTTGGTGACAAGGAGCCTATGAAATTCTTAAGATCGTTTGCATTTTTTATAGGTTTGTCGTTTGCCGATATGACCAAATCGCCGCGTTTTAGCCCGGCTTCATCAGCAGGCAAGCCCTTCTCTACGCTACTGATGAGCGCACCCTCTTTGTTTGTATAAAGTTCTTTTTGCTCGTCAGTTAAATTTGCTATCGTGACGCCGATATATCCGCGCTCTATCTTGCCGTCAGATATCAGCCTTTTAGCGATATCTTTTACCATGCTTGAAGGTATGGCAAAGCCGATGCCGTTGTTATCACCACTGCGTGAAAGTATGGCAGAATTTATACCCACCAAATATCCTCTGCTATCTACCAGCGCACCTCCTGAATTTCCGGGATTTATAGAGGCGTCGGTCTGGATGAAATTCTCGTATTGATTTAGACCGATGTTGTCTTTATTTAGCCCGGAGACGATGCCTTGAGTCACACTCTCGCCCACGCCAAATGGGTTGCCGATAGCAAATACGACATCGCCGTCAAGCAGCTTTGAAGAGTCGGCGAAAGTTATCGCGTCAAGATCGTTCGCTTCTATTTTTATGACGGCCAGATCGGTTTTAGGATCGCTTCCGATGACTTTGGCTTTATACTCTTTGCCGCCCTTTGCCAAGGTGACTAATATCTGATCGCTATCCTCGATGACGTGGTTATTTGTGATGATGTATCCGTCCTTTGAGGCGATGACGCCGGAGCCAAGCGATGTGCTCTTTTCACGCTCTTTTGGCACTCCAAAGTTAAAGCCAAAAAATTCTTTGAAAAAAGGATCGTTAAACATCTGATCCACGCCTTGGGTGTTTATGGTCTTTGTGGTGGAGATATTTACTACCGATTTTTTGGCCTCGGAGATCGAGCTATGATATGAAAGTATCACGTTTTTATCATTTTGAGCGGGTGAAACGCGAGTAATGTCCGAATTCGCCTCGTTAAAATTTATATCGGCCGCAAAAAGAAGGCTTGCGGCAACAACTGAAATAAGCATAACTTTTTTCATTTTTGGAACCTCTGGTTTAAAAATTTCGCAGTGATTATAAGACCATCATCATAATAAAGTTTTAATAAATTTCGTGCTAAGTAAACGACTATAAACTTGATTGACTTAGACTAAAGTTTTATGCTACAATACGCATCAAAAAATAGATAAAAGGAGAATATATGAGTGAGAGCTTATACGAGACCTTGGGCGTCTCAAAAGGCGCGACAAGCGATGAAATAAAAAAAGCATACAGAAGACTAGCCAGAAAATACCACCCTGATATAAACAAAGACCCGGGCGCCGAAGATAAATTTAAAGAGATAAACGCAGCCTACGAAATCTTAAGCGACGAAAAAAAGCGCGCGCAATACGATCAATACGGCGATAGTATGTTCGGCGGACAAAATTTCCATGATTTTGCTCAAGGCTCGGCGGACATGGGTGATCTAAACGAGATTTTACGTAATATATTTTCAGGTGGCTTTGGCGGCGGCGGAGCGAAATTTAGCAGCGGCTTTGGCAGAGGGTTCGAAGGCTTTAGCAGTGCGGGATTTGGCGGGTTTGGCGCGATGGATCTTGATATAAACGCCAAAGTCAGCATACCTTTTGACGTAGCGATAACAGGCGGCGAACATAGGATAAATTTTAACGGCGAGAGCCTGAAGATCAAGATCCCAAGCGGTATAAACGACGGCGAAAAGCTTCGCATAAAAGGCAAAGGAAATAGCGCGGGCGGCAGGACGGGAGACCTCATCCTAAGCGTCAGTATCGAGCCTAGCGACGAATACGAACGTGATGGCGACGATCTTTACAAAGATGTCGAGATCCCGTTAAAAACGATGATGTTTGGCGGCAAGGTAGCCATACATACGTTTAAAAAAGACGTAACGATAAAGATAGCTGAAAATTCTAAGACCGGCACAAAGATCAGGCTCAAAGGATACGGCGTGCAAAACAGAAAGAGCGGAATTTACGGAGACCTTTATCTAAAAGCGCGCATAAAACTACCGGATATACACGAGCTAGACCCGAAATTAGTCGAA
Organism: Campylobacter curvus; assembly: GCF_013372125.1. Taxonomy (NCBI): domain Bacteria; kingdom Pseudomonadati; phylum Campylobacterota; class Epsilonproteobacteria; order Campylobacterales; family Campylobacteraceae; genus Campylobacter; species Campylobacter curvus. Next base: position 1,147,485 of record NZ_CP053826.1, read on the forward strand.
ATTTTAAGAGAAAAACTACCGGAGTGAAACGATGCAAAACTATGAAGAACCAGTATATCTCATCAGCGTTGTGGCAAAGGTGCTTAGCATACACCCTCAAACCCTGCGCCAATACGAACGCGAAGGCCTCATCGAGCCTTCTCGCACGGACGGGCGCATGCGGCTTTACTCGCAAAAAGATGTCGATCGTGTCAAGATGATACTGCGTCTAACGCGTGATCTTGGCGTGAATTTAGCCGGCGTAGACGTCATACTTCAGCTAAAGGAAAAAATGGACGAATTTGAAGCTACGATAGACGAGCTCAAAGAGCAGCTAAACAAAAGCAAGCAAAGTGCGATACCTGCTAAAAAATCGCTCGTCAAACATAAAAATAGTTTCGATCTGATATTCTACGAAGGAAAAAAATAAACAAATGGACTTCTTGCTCGGGCTTTTGATCACGATAGCCATATCCGTCGCGTTAAACGTAATATTTAACAAATTTTCCGTACCGACCATCATCGGCTACATCGTAACAGGCGTTTTGATCTCGGAGGTGCTGGACTTTAAAAGCACCGATGACGTCGCACATATAGCAGAATTTGGCATAGTGTTTTTGATGTTTACAATAGGTCTTGAATTTAGCTTCAAACACCTGATGGCGATGAAAAAAGAAGTCTTTTTAAACGGTACTTTGCAGGTTTGCATAAGCGGCTTTGCGATCGGAATTTTGCTTTTTTACGTGATGAAGATACCCGATAGATCCTCGCTCATAGCAGGTCTGGCCTTTGCGCTCTCATCGACAGCCATAGTGCTAAAGACGCTAAACGATAGCGGAGACATCTCGCAAAATTTCGGTCGCAAGGCGCTTGGAATTTTGCTTTTTCAAGACATCGCGGTCATCCCTATCCTTTTGATGGTGGATATCTTTAGCCAACAAGGAAGCTCTATAAACGAGCTTTTGCTAAAAACCTTGGTGAGCGCGCTTATTTTGATCGTCGTGCTTTACGTCATAGGCAAATACGTCATCAACTGGATATTTTACAAGGTCGTGCAGACCAATTCGCAAGAGGTTTTCATCACTACGATAATGCTGCTAGTCGTGGGCGGTAGCGAGCTGGCGCACAAATTTGGCTTTTCATACTCATTGGGGGCGTTTTTGGCGGGCATGATGATGGCTGAGACGCAGTATAAACACCAAATCGAAGCCGACCTCATCCCGTTTAGAGATATTTTGCTCGGAATGTTTTTCATCATGATCGGCATGCAGATAAATTTTGGCGTCGTCATGCAAAATATCCTAGTCATCGCTGCATTAGTGATCGCCGTGATGGCGATAAAAGCCCTCGTAGTTTTTGGTATATTGAAGGTATATCTAAGTCGTAGAGTAGCGGCAAAGACGGCTCTTAGCATTTGTCAGGTCGGAGAATTCGCACTCGCGGTTTTTGGCCTAATGAGCACAAGAGACCTACTAGAGCCCAAAATAGCTCAAATTTTCATCGCGACATCGGTAGTGTCAATGTTCATAACGCCTTTCATACTTAAAAATTTAAACCGCTTGGCAGATTTTATCGAAAAAGAGATCGCGATAGAGCCAAACGAGATGATAAAACCGCAAAAGATAAAAAACCATATCGTAGTCTTTGGCTACGGGCAGCTCGGACAAGAGGTCGTGCTACGCCTAAAAGAGCAAAAGATCTTATATCTCGTGCTTGAAAACGATATAAGCCTCGTCGAGCTTGGCAGGAGCCGCGGCGAAAATGTATTTTTAGGAAACGCACTGCAAACCCAAACTCTTGAAAACGCTTGCTTGCAAAATGCTGCAGCGGTCATAATAACCGTCGATAACGAACAACGCCTTGAGCTGATTGCCAAAAAGATAAAAGACTACGGAGCAGATATCCAAACGATCATAAGATTCAACGGGCGCGAGGAGAAGGAGCTTTTCCGCGACCTGGGCAGCAGCTTTCACCTTATCAGCGAAGAGCGCTCTATCGCTAGGTCTTTGGTGCATGAAGCCCTACAATGCAAGATAGATAAGGACATCGGTAGGTGAAATTTTATATCTTTTGGCTTAAAGCGGTGCTTGGTTGCCTATATAGCGCCAAACACAGCTAAAACAAAAAATGGCGATAGAGCACCCCGTAAATTTAGCTTCGCTGAAATGTCGTAAAATTTTAGCTATTCGTTTCTAAGCGTTTGAAGTACGTCTATTTGCGTTGCCTTTTTAGCCGGATAATACGACGATACCGCCACTATAAGCACGGCTCCGGCAACGATCATGGCAAAATCAAGCAGGCTTAGCTCCATAGGAAGCTTTGACGTGCCGTAAACATCGGCAGGTAGATTTATGATATTAAAATTCCCAAGTAGCCACATACCAACAAAGCCCAGGATCAGGCCAAAAACTATACCGCTTCCGCCAATAACGAGCCCTTGATAAAAAAAGCTTTGTTTTATCTCGTTTTTACTGGCTCCTAGTGCAAGTAACAATGCGATCTCTTGACGGCGGTTCATCACGGTCATGAGAAGCGAGCTTATGATGTTTAGCGACGCCACCAAAATAATGAGCATCAGCACGATAAAAAGAGCGCGCTTTTCAAGGGCGAGGGCTGAAAAGAAGTTGCCGTTTTGCTGCCACCAGCCTATCGCCTTTAGTCCCATAGGTAGAGCCTCTTGCACACGGGTAAGATCGTCAAACGGCTTTGGCGAATAAACATGTATGCCGTCATAAACGCCCTCAGGATAATCTAAAATTTTACGCAGCGCCTGCACGGAGGTGTATGAATATGTCTTATCGTAAGCGATCAGCCCGGAGCTAAATCCGACCGCCACATCAAAGCGCTTCATCTTTGGTATCAGCGAAAAACCGCTCGGATCGGCCTTGGTAAAGATCAAAGTGAGCTTGTCGTTTTGCTTCAAGCCAAATTCGATTTTTATCCCGCTTCCGATCAAAATTTCATATCCGTCTAGCTCTTTGTCTTTTAAGGCCTCTTTCACGACCGAGTTTATCTGCTTTTCATCGGCTGAATTTACGCCAAAAAGCAGGCCTCCTTCAAGTGCATTTGCGCCTCGGTAAATGACTTGCGTGCTGATATAAGGGCTAAATTTAAGCTCCGGGAATTTAGCCTTGAGCTCTGCTGTCAGCTCGTCGTTTATCTCGCCTTTAAAAGCGCTCATAACGGATATCGGGTAGTTCATGGTAAAAAGCTTGCGCTCAAATTCCTTATCAAAGCCGTTCATTATCGCCATCGCGACGATAAGCACCATCAGCCCGATACTCACGCCCAAAAACGCAAGCACCGCACTAAGCGTGATAAAGGGCTGTGTTTTATCAAAACGCAGATACTTAAACAGCAGATATTTTGGCAAGCTAGTCATTTTTGGCCTTTGAAATTTACGTCAAGGTGCGAAGCTACGGCTCTAGCCCGCACCAAAACGTATCAAGATCGATTTTAGCGAAATTTGATTAGCTCAAAGGCGCGTCGCTACTTGCGCTTTTGAGATGAGATTTAAGCCAGGATGCCCTTTTTAGGGCCGCTTTTACCGCAGCAGTCCTTATATTTTTTCCCGCTCCCGCAAGGGCAAGGGGAGTTGCGAGGTATCTTTTTCTCGCGCACGGCAGGTGCGTCCTCGCCCTCTCTTTGATTAAATTTCAGCCCCTCGTCTTGCTGCTCTTGCATCCTCTCAAGCATAGCCGCAGTCTCACGCTCCTGCTCCTCGCGGCTTCTTAGGCGCACCATTTGAAGCATCTTCACGCTCTCGCTTTTTAGCCTTGAGACGAGCTCCACGAAAAGGTTATAGCTCTCTTTTTTATACTCGATGAGCGGATCTTTTTGGTTGTAGCCGCGAAGCCCGATGCCGGTTTTTAGGATATCCATTTGATAAAGATGCTCTCTCCAAGCGTTGTCTAGCACTTGCAGATACAGCACTTTTTCGATATCGCGCTTTTGGGTAGGCTCTAAAACGCTCATCTTTTCATCATATCGTTTGGCTAAAATTTCAGTGAGCTTGGCTAAAATTTCATCGTATTCAAGCCCGCTTAGCTCGCTCTCCTTTATCTCCTCGCCGCAGTCGTTAAAGATGAGCGCGCATAAATTTTTGATATCGTAGTCATCTTTTAGCCCGCCGTGGAAAATTTCAGCCTGATCAAGCAAAAGTGCTACGTACTCACCGCGGTTTTGAGCTATTTTCTCGCTCATGTCATACTCTTTATCCAGTAGTTCGTCGCGGTATTTATATATCGTTTTTCGCTGCTCATTCGCCACGTCATCGTATTCTAGCAGGTGCTTTCTAGCCTCAAAATGCAGGCTCTCGACCTTCTTTTGGGCGTTTTCGACTGCACGTGTCACCATGCGGCTTTCGATGCTTTCGCCCTCATCGATGCCTAGTCTATCCATTATCGCTTTTATGCGGTCGCTACCAAAAATTCTAAGTAGGTTGTCTTCAAGGCTTAGGTAAAATCTACTCATACCAGGATCGCCCTGACGTCCCGCACGACCGCGCAATTGATTGTCTATACGTCTGCTCTCATGGCGTTCTGTGCCGATGATGTAAAGTCCGCCAAGTGCGCGCACCTCATCGTCTATGCGGATATCTACGCCGCGTCCGGCCATATTTGTAGCTATGGTGACCGCACCTTTTGCACCGGCGTCAGCGATGATCTGCGCCTCTTTTTCGTGATTTTTGGCATTTAGCACGGAGTGCGGGATCTTTGCTCTTACTAGCATCTCATGGAGCACTTCGCTTCGTTCGATGCTAGCAGTTCCCACGAGTACGGGCTGTCCTTTTTCGTGGGAGCGCTTTATCTCGTCTATCACGGCTTTAAATTTCTCAGCCTGAGTTTTGTAAATGAGATCATTTTTATCGATACGCATCACAGGCACATTTGTAGGTATCGAGATGACATCAAGCTTGTAAATTTGAGAAAATTCGGTCGCCTCGGTCTGCGCCGTGCCGGTCATGCCCGCTAGTTTTTTATACATCCTAAAATAGTTTTGATATGTCGTATCGGCCAGAGTTTGGCTCTCTTCTTGAATTTTGACCTTTTCCTTAGCCTCAAGCGCTTGGTGGAGCCCCTCGCTAAAGCGCCTGCCCTCGCTTAGACGTCCGGTAAATTCATCGACTATCACCACTTCGTTGTTTTTAACGACATAATGCACGTCACGCTCGAAAAGATTGTGCGCTTTTAGGGCTTGATCCAGATGATGGCTGAGGATCGCATTTTCAAGATTATATAAATTTTCAACGCCAAATAGCTTCTCAGCCTTGCTGATGCCAGCCTCAGTTATCATTATCGTGCGGTTTTTCTCATCGACGACGAAATCTCCCGTAGCTTTGGAATTTGGCACGTTCGGGTCGGCCGCTTCGCCCCTGGTGAGCTTTTGCGCGACTTCATCGGCTTTGATATATCCATCAAGCGTGCGATTTGTAGGGCCTGAAATGATGAGCGGCGTTCTCGCTTCGTCGATCAAGATACTATCGACCTCATCGACAATGACGAAGTTATGCTCTCTTTGCACCTTGTCTTTGGCGTCAAATTTCATATTATCGCGCAGGTAGTCAAAGCCAAATTCCGAGTTCGTACCGTATGTGATGTCCGCGTTATAGGCCGCTTGTCTGACGCTATCATCATAAACGCCGCTTAGCACGACATCGACGCTTAAGCCTAGAAAGTTATAAAGCTCGCCCATCTGCGTGGCGTCACGCTTTGCGAGGTAGTCGTTTACGGTCACTACATGCACGCCTTTGCCGCTCATCGCGTTTAGCACGACAGGCAAAGTAGCGACCAGCGTCTTGCCCTCGCCGGTTTTCATCTCGGCTATCCTACCCTCGTGAAGCACCATACCGCCAATGAGCTGAACGTCAAAGTGACGCATTTTTAGCACCCTTTTGCTCGTCTCTCTAACGATAGCAAAGACATCGTTTAGTACCTCTTCAAGCCCAAGTGTGCCATCTTTGACCTTCGTTCTTAGCTCGTTAAACGCCGCTTTTAGCTCCTCATCACTCATAGCTTCGTATTTTGGTTCGAGTGCATTTATAAATTTCACTCTTTTTGTATATTTTTTGATCTCTCTATCGTTTTTCGTACCGAAAATTTTTCGAAATATCGCTGAAACCATATTTTGCCTTCCTAAAATTTTAAAGTTTTTATCTTAGCACACTTTAACTATTTATTTAATTAAACTAAGCTAGAATACCGCAAAAAAGGATATGAAATGAGAAAATTTTTGATAACCACCCTATTAGCCGTTGCTAGCTTTGGCGCGGGGCTAAATTTCAAAAGCTTGCAAAGCGACTTCACCCAGATCGTTTTTAGCGAGGGCTCAAGCGTCACTTACAAGGGTAGATTTTACGCTAAAAACGACAATACTGCGCTTTGGATATACGAAAGCCCGACGCCAAAGAGGATATATTTTGATAAACAGCGCGTCGTCGTGATAGAGGACGAGCTTGAGCAAGCCATCATCTCACGCCTTGACGATACGCCGAATTTGACTCAGATCCTAGCTCACGCTGAGCAGATCCAGCCTACTTTATATAAGGCGATCTATGACGGAGTGGACTACCTCATCACGATGAAAAACGGCCTGCCTGTGATGATAGACTATAAAGACAAGCTTTCTAACAAAATAAAAATCACGCTAAATAATACGCTAAAAGACGCCATCATCCCGCAAGAGACGCTAACTCCCGTCATCCCGCAAGGATATGATATAGTAAATCAATAAATTTAAGGCGTAAATTTTACTCGCCAAAATCTTTGCCAAATTCCTGCACGCTGTTTAGATCGATCGGGCGCTGATTTATAGTAGATGAGTCGGGAGATATCACGATATCGTTTGACTTCTTTTTCTTGACGGGAGTTTGCGCCGAAGTATCCAAGGATGCGCCCTCACCGCATAAATTTTGAGTTTTTATGGCTTTTATTATCTCGTTTAACTCGAGGTTGTTTATCACTCTTATGTTTAAAATAAGCACGTCATCGATGTCAAGAGCATGCTTTTTAGCGGCGTATTTTATAAATGTGTCCTTTAGCTTTTCTTTGCCAAGCGAGGTCAAGATATCTTCTACGTAAAAGCTTCCGATGACGACGTTCAGCACGTCTAGCACGTATGACTCGTTGTCGTTCACGTCGCGCCCTACGACTTCTAGGCTGACGCTTATCTTTTTAGTCAAATTTTGCCCGGCTTTTGAGTAGATATCCGTTTGAAAATCGCTTATCTTTAGCACGTCGCCAAAGGCCAAAACGCCTAAAATCAGCATAAAAAACAGCTTTTTCATCTATAAATTCTCCTTGATGTTTTCAAAAGTATTGCTCGTATAAAATTTCCTAACTTCCTCGTCAATTTTAACCACTTTTCTTAAATACTGCCTAAAATCGCCGTCTTTGTTGTAAAAAAGGCTCAGCCTCTCGGGATTTATCGCGCGAGAAAGCGCCACATAAAGCTGCCCGTTGGCAAAGATGTGATTTAGATCGCAGACGAGGGAATTTATACTCATGCCTTGTGATTTGTGGATGGTGAGTGCGTATGCCAGCTTAAACGGAAACTGCAAAAACGTTGCCAGCGTATTTTGCACGATCTCGTCATCATCAGACGCAAATTCGCTGAGTTCGAAGCAATTTCTTGAAATTTCGACTATCTCGCCGCTATCTTTTTGCACGATGACGCTAGAGCAGACGCCGCCCTCTTTGATGATCTGCATGATCTTGCCTTGCTCGCCGTTGTAGTATTCGCCCCATTTGTTTGTAGTAAAGATTATCTTTGCGCCGATCTTCATACCTAAATTTACCGGGCTATTTAGCGCGTTTATCCAGTTTGCAAGCGTTTTTTCGCTTAAATTTTCATCAAAGACTTTGACTTCGGCAGTCGAGATTTCAAGCGGGCTGTCGATAGCGTTTAGTCTCTCTTGATTTAGCATATCAGCTTCGTAGTTTCTGCCAAAAAGCACGCTGGTATCATTGTTTAAGACAAATTTATCGACTTTTAAAGATGAGATATAGCCAACGACCTCATCATCTAGCTCACCTACTCTAAGCCGCGATAAAATTTCGTAAAATTTCATATCCTGTGTGCGTTTTGACACGAGCAATTCAACATTTTTAAGCCCCATATCACTCCAAGCACTCGAGCTAAAGGCGTAGGTAAATTTAAACAGCTGCGCAGAGTCTTGCTTTTGTACGGGAGGCAGCTGATAAAAATCGCCCACCAATAGCACGCGTCCCTTAAATTTTGAGGTATTTAGGCGGTAACGTATCATCTCCATTAGATCCGCGCTCACCATCGAGATCTCATCTATCACAAGTAGATCACAGCTATCTAACATCGATCTTACGCTACTTAGCTTGCCTCTTTGCCTCCTGTCAAACAGCCTTAGCTCCTCGTAGTTTTTACAGATACCGAATTTAAAAAAGCTATGCACACTCACGCCGCCAAGCCCGACCGCGCTGATGCCCGTAGAGCCTAATATCACGACGTTTTTCAGCTCGCTTCGGTAGTGCTTGATCACGGCTTGCGTGAGATAGGTCTTGCCGACCCCGCCGCCACCAGTCAAAAAGAGGTTCGAGTGCTTTAAAATTTCTAAAATTTGCTCAAGCATATCTCACTCGAACATTTCAGGGCGATACTCAAAGTGCATCGTATCAAAGTGCCTCCAGCGGCCGCCCCAGATAAATTTATGCTTTTCAAAAACGCGAACGATCTTTTCAGGGATCAAATTTTGATAACCGCTACTCCACTGCCAGTAGTGGCTTTTAGCCACGTTTATATCGATCGCGATACCGTAGCTGTGAGCGCTCAGGCGGTTCGTGCCTGCGATGATGCGCCATTTAAACGTCCCGCCTGGATCTTTTAGATATTCAAGCAATGCAGGATCGCTTTTAGTCAGCTCGTCAAGCTTGTCACTGACTGCTTGCAAGGCCTGTGCGGCGCCATTTTTGGAGTTAAATTTCAGCTTTAAATTTAGACTGTCTTTTAGCCAAACGATATCAACTAGATTCGCCCTCACTTCGTTTTCGCTAGAGCCGTAAATTTTACCTAAAAGCTCATAGTTTCGGCATCTGCCGGCATCGCTAAGCGCCGTGCCAAGAGGCGAGAACGCCGCGTAATCAAGCGCGTTCATATCCTGCACGTCCGCTCCTTGCGTGCATTCGTCGTCTTTTTGCTTAAAGTCATCAAAAACTATCGTGCTGCCGTCTTTGAAAATCACTAAATTTTCTCTGATATCCACGCCGTAAGCGCGTTTTAAAGCTGAAATTTTAGCACTTTGGCTGGTACCAGATGATGGCTTTATGATATTCATGGAGTCTATCTTTGCGATCAGCAGATTCGACCTTTCGATGTCGCTTCTATCCTTGCCTATCTCAAGCGTAGTGATCGCCGTTTGTCCGATGAGAGCGCGGCCATTGCTAGCGGTCTTTAGCCCCCAAGCATCATGCACGACAAAGATATCTGCGTCCTTAAATCCCGCGTAAAGCATGATATGACCGGGCAGATGGATGAGCGTCAGATACGGCACACCCTGCTCTTTTATGATCTGAGCCTTGATCTCGTCGCTTAGCCCTTTTAGCTCGATCTTTTTACCTACACTCGCTTGCGCGCGCGAATTTCTAGGTAGCCAAACCCCAAAGCTAGCCAGCATATCCTTAGTAAAGAGCGAACAATCGCGAAGCTTATCCACCCCGCCCCAGCCGTAAGGCTGATTTAGCAGCGAATTTATCAGGGTCTTGACGTTGCCGTCGTTAAATTTAAGCGGAAAATTCGAGGCGGCCTGCTTTGAAATTTTATAATCCCTAAGCCCCGCTCTAGTAAAAACCTGCCCGTAAAAATTTTCATTGTCCTCGCTTAAAAACGGCAATATCCCGCCCACTCTGGCGTAAAACAAAAAGCCGCCGTATTTATCATAAACCGGTGTCTTATCGACCTTGACCGATATAAATTTTTGTTTCGCGTAGCTTTTTGCCGTCTCGTCGTTTATAAATTTTATGTCCTCGACCTTGACCCAGCCCCACACCGCATCATCGCTCACAAACGCCCATGCGCGGTCCTTTGAAAAATGCGAGACAAAGAGCGGATGAGCGATGCTTAGAGTCGATTCTTGCAGATAATCAAACGGATAGCCCTCGCCCGGGGTTTGGGGGTTTAAAAATATCGGCTCGTCGGTAGGGAAATTTCGTAGCGCCGTATTTGCAGCTGTTAGAGCAAACATCGATATCCCGCCAAGTGCGGCGAAATTTGCATTATCTTTTTGCGCATCGAACCAGCTTTGCGGTATCGGGCGGAAATTTGAGCTGTAATACGTCTTTTTCTCGTTTGGCCAATACGTCCTAAACGCCCAAAATACCTCGTTTGGCTCGAGCCTTTTGCCCTTTAGCTCAAAAACGCCAAAGCGCTTTTTTAAAATTTCCTCTTCGCTGAAATTTGCGTTCATCGCGTTTGATGGCAGCGAGCTCGCGTCTTGTTTTATATTTAGCTCAAGCAGGCTTATGCGTTGCTTGGAAGCGTCGATGTTTTGGACGTTACTCGCGCAGCCTACGAAAAACGCAGCCACGAAAACCGATAAAATTTTTATTTTCAATCCTCTTCCTTTTTCAAATTCGAACCCTCTTTGGCAAAAATTTCCTCGACTAACACGACAAAGATATAAAACATCTTTTCGTCGTTGTTTTCGCACACTTGACCTAAATTTTCGATTTTAGAGCCGACCTTGATGCCGTTACGATTTAAAATTTCAGCCACATCAGCGCCCAGTCTGTCTGAAAGCTCGCTAACGCTAACGTCTTTTAGCGCGTTTATAAAGCGAGCCGTGTTACAATCTAGCTGCACCGGCTCGCCTTTGATGATGTTCTTTAGCTCACGCGTTAGCTTTTTTAGCTTTCGCCTTTTTATATAGGTATGAACTATCGCTAACGCCACGAGCATGATGCCGGCGACCATATGCGCATCCATGCTAGTCTCGCCGAAATCTCCCTGCAAGAACATCATACCGCTAACAAACAAGATCGTGACCGAGGCGATAAGCAGCACTAAAATGACGTATTTAAATACGACTTCAAGCTTATTGTTGTTTTCAAACACTCTTAGCCTCCACGAGCGTGCCAAGCTCACTCTCGCCAAATATTTTAACGCCGATTCGTTTCAGACTCTTTGCCGTTATGCCCTCGCCCTTTATGAGCCGATTAGTAAAGCTTCCGTCGTAAATTTCTTTATTTGCGCAGCTTGGGCTTCGCTCCTTTAAAACAGCGACCCTGCAGCCCTCTTTAAGGGCGATCTGGGAGCAAACCTTCGCTCCAAACTCGAAATTTTCAGTAACATCGGTGCGAGAAATTTTAGTAACGACCCTGTCGTTTAAAATTTCAGCCGGTTCGCGCGGAGTCTCAAGGCCTCCTAACACCTCTGGACAAATAGCCACGAGATCGTAAATCTGCGCTAGCCTAACGATATCTTTGCCGATCGTTTGGTTTAGGTTATTGCCGCCGTCATACTTGCAGTTTTCGCCCAGCAAGCACGCGCTTATCAAAATTTTCTCTTTCAAAGCCCGGCTTCTTTTAGCATATCTTTAGCGTAAAGCTCACGAAGCTTTGGTGCAAATTCCCCGATCCTGCCGCCATTTATCAGCTTACCGTCAGCCTTTATGACGGGCAGCAAAATGAGCGTAGCTGCCGAGATGAAGGCCTCGTCTGCGTCATATACCTCTTGCATGCTAAATTTTCTTTGCTCGACCTTGAGTCCGACCTCGCGAGCTAAATTTAGAAGCTTCTTGCGGCGGATACCGGGCAAAATTTCATTTGAGAGCGGCTTTGTGATGAGAGTTTTGTCTTTTATGATGAACGCACTCGAGCTGCAGCCCTCGGTAACGTAGCCATCCTCCACCATAAAGCCCTCGTATGCGCCCTTTTTGTGCGCTTCGTTTTTGGCATAGCACTGAGCCAGCAAAGAAACGGACTTTATATCGCGACGTTTCCAGCGGATGTCAGGCACACTCACGATCTCGATCCCGCTTTTTGCGAGCGGATTGTCTATCACGCTAGCTTCATAGCAAAAGATAAAGACGCTAGGGGTCAAATTTTCTATAAAATAAAAATCCCTAGGCGCTGCACCTCTTGTGATCTGCATGTAAATTCCGCCCTCTTTTAGGGCGTTTCGCGAGATGATCTCGTATAAAATTTCCTCGAATTTTTCCTTATTGTAAGGAAGCTTTAGCTCGATTTGATCCAGGCTTCGCTCAAACCTGTGCCAAAATCCCTCCCTATCTACTAGTCTCGAGTTTATGACGGGCACGACTTCATAGATCCCGTCACCAAATATAAAACCGCGGTCAAATACGCTCACTTTCGCCTCTTTACTCGGTAAAAACTCGCCATTGATAAAGACTGTATCTAAATTTTCAGCCGCCATTTTCGCTCCTTGCTTTTTTGTGAAATTGTAGCGAATTTTGCTTGAATTTATAGATTTTTGCTATAATTGGCGCAAATCCAATCCCAAAAAGTTTGTATAAATGCAAGAAAATCTAAAAAAAATAATACTAAAAAACATGTTCGTCGTTTCAAAGCAACCGGTGCTTTTTAGGGATCTGCTTGAGGCTAACTGCCTTTTCAACGAGGGTATGCTCATCGACGGCGCAAAGCTAAATTTTAGATTCAGACACTCAAAAACCTATCAAATTTACGCTGCGATCTGCCTTGTGATACTGCTTCCGCTACTGATGATAACGCACCATTTCCTAGCCAAGTCAGATGCTCACGTTTCTATTTTAGTAACGGCTTTTGTGACATCGATGGTGTTTATCGGGTTTGATATGTTTAAAATTTGGGCGAGAAAAGAGATGAGTAGCGAGCTGATAAAGCGCGCTTGGAGCGTTCATTTTCCTTATTTCGCCTATGAAAAATACTCGACTCGCGTGGAAGAAATTTATAACGAAGCGCTGAAAAACGACATCTCCAAAAAAGACCTGGAGCAATACGTCCTTGAAAAGCTGATCTCCTATAAAGATGTAAGCGAATAAATATCGTTTTGCTTTAAGATGATGCGTCCAAGCAGCTTAGCTATCTTCTCATCTTTGCAAAGCAGCTTTTCTTCGGCATTTTCTAAAAAATAATATGGCAAGCCATCTATCTTTTTATCAAGCATCTCAAACCTGTCGCAAAGCATTTTTATATCGCTTGAAAGCGGACTTTGTATCGTCTCTCGCTCATCTTCACTCATAGTTTTTAAGTAGTTTCTAAGCTTTATAAATTCAATATTAAGCTCGTTTAATCTATCGCAAATTTTGCCCGCACTCTCTAGCTTAGCCTTACTTAAATTTCCGTCTTGCTTTAGCATTTGTTCATAGCCGCTGAGGGCGTCAATTATTTTTTGCTCGCCTAAGGCAAAGGAGTGCTTTTCGTTTTTTATCAGTGTTGATTGTATGAAGTCTATGAAATTTTTCAAAGCGGCTTTCAGCTTTATTCGTAGCTCATCATCATCGCTGGCAGTACCTAGAAACGATACTGCAAAAACAAGTGAGAAGCCTATGGCGACGTCGATTAGACGATGTAGCATGAGCTCTAAGAAATCATTTTTGATAAGATAAAAAATCATCGTAAATTCCACCATAAACGACGTAGCGAACGCAAACTGACTGTAAGCTCTAAAATAATACACGCAAAACATACCAACGATACAGGCTATATATATCATAAAATTTGCACCAAAGACATAGATCAACCCAAGAGCTATGAAAAAGCCAAAAAGCCCGCCCAAGACGTTATCCTTGCCGGCAGTTTTTACCATATATCTGCTGTTTTTACTCATGCTCATGACTGCGATAGCTATCCAGATGCCATGATCTATATGCGTGATCTGAGATATGAATATCGCAGCAGCCAGACAAAACGCCAGTCTGAGCGCCGAAAGCGTAGTAGCATCTTTTAGACTTATCATCGATATGGCGGACTTCAGGCTTGTTTTTTTGGCTTTATTTAGTATGAGCCTATCCTCGCCGCTATCTTTGATGAGCGCAAATCTCGTATAAAGCACGTCAAGCGAGCTTGCAAAAATTTTATACTCCGAGGCTTTGGCTAAATTTAGCGCTTCATATCTAAGATGTGGGCTCAGGCCTTTAAAAAGCCCCTTAAGCTGTGATAAATTTTCTAAAATTTCAGCCCTCAGCGCTGTAAGCAGTTTAGCATCTTGGATATGTCTAAAAGATGAGTCGAGCGAGATGAGTAAATAAGTGATCTCTTCTATCTTATACAGATAAAATACGGCGCGAGAGTGGTTTCTAATAAGCCTTACATCCTTTAAATTCACGCTTTCGTTTGCAAATATCGATTTGAAATTTTTGATGTGGCCTAGCATTTGCTTGCTGGAGCTTTCAAATTTCGCCGAACCAAGGTCGCTTACGGCGATGATAGCGTCATCAAGCAAGATATTTATGCTCTTTTTCGTAAAATCCCCGTATTTAGCAAATCTGCCAAGCTTCATGAAAATAGCGAGCACTCCGCCCAAAATAAGCCCGCCGATGCCATCTTTTACATTCAGTCCGGCCGTCGTTTGAACTATAAAGCCAACCAGCCCGGTCATATTCACAGCCAGTAAAATTTTATTTAAATTTTCGCTGTAAAGAGTGCTGATAGCGACAAAAAATGCCCACACAAAAACCAAAGCAGACAGCCAGATCCCGATCTGGATAAGAGGCGTCACGAACGGCATGAAAGCGCACGACATCGTGATATAAAGCGACAAAAAGCCAAATTTTTTAAGATCGGGACATTCAAGAGCGCTTAAGAAAAATATGCCCATAGTGATATTTACGGCAAAGATAGCTCCGCTGAGGTTAAAAAAATAAAATCCTAAAAAGCCGTTTAACGTGATGGCAAAGGTAGCTTTGAGCGCGTAAATAAGCTGAAAATTCGCCGGGTCGTAAGAGCGCGCAAACCCTATAAATTTAGCTATTTCCACTGCTTTTCTTGCAAGGAATTTAAAATTTGGTTTTTATAACGTAGATTTTCCAGCTTTATGCTAAGGGCTCTATTTTCCTCTAAAAGCATGTCTCGCTTGCCGCTGATGTCGGCTATGTCGCGGCTGATGTAGTAGATCTGATTTGCGATGTAAATTTTAGGCAAAAATATAGCAAGTGCGATAAACATCGCCAGATAGACCATTACAAGCGTCTTAAAGCTTAAATTTATCTCGCGTTTTTGCTCGTCGTCATGAAGCTCAAGCAGCTCCTCTTTTTCTAACATCACCTTCCCTTTATCTCGAAAACTCGCATCTTTGCACTGCTACTACGAGGATTCGCAGCTATCTCTTTTTGGCTGGCGACGATAGCCTTTTTAGTCAAAATTTTACCTATCGCATGATCGTTTCCGCATTCGCATCGCATGGCATTTGGCGGACAGATGCAGCTTTGTGCCCAGCTTTTGAAGGTATTTTTCACGATCCTATCCTCTAGCGAGTGAAAGCTGATGATAGCCACTTTGCACTCCTTTAAATTTGCATTCTTTATGCTCTCGAGCAAGCGATTTAGCTCGCCAAGCTCGTCATTTACCTCTATCCTGATCGCCTGAAAGGCAAGTATCGCGGGACTAACGGATCTGCCATTTACGCGCCCGGCACCGATAATGCTCGCAAGCTCCTTAGCACTCGTGATCTTTTTTAAATTTCTGGCCGATACGATTTTAGCCGCAAGCGCTTTTGCGTTAGCAAGCTCGCCGTATTTGCTGAAAATTTCGGCTAAATTTTGCTTCGAATAGCTATTTACCACATCAGCCGCACTAAATTTACACGCCCTGTCCATCCTCATATCAAGCGTATCTGAATTTATGCTAAATCCGCGCTCATTTTTATCAAGCTGAAGCGAGCTGACGCCGATATCGGCCAAGATGCCGCGAACGTTTTTGAGCTCCTCTGTGCTTAAAATTTTGATCAACTGCGAAAAATCGCTTTTATAGATTTTGACCCTGTCGCCAAAATTTTCAAGCCTTTTTTTTGAAAATTCTATCGCCTCGTCATCTTTGTCACATGCGATGAGGCGTAAATTTTTATTTTGCTCTAAAAGCGCGCCAGAATGTCCACCATACCCCAAGGTGCAGTCTATGAAAGTGCCGCTTAATCCATGAAATACACCTAAAACTTCGTCCAATAAAACGCTGATATGAGGGCTTTGCACTTTTCTCTCTTTATAAATTTAGGTGAAATTTATCAAAATTTTACTTAAAAACCCATCATTACATAAAATTTTACATAAATTTTAGAAAACTCAAGTATAATGATGGTTTCAAAGGAGCTAAAATGGAGCTAAGACACTCGATAAACGAACTTAAAAAAATATCCCTTTCGATGTTCCGTAAGAATTTTTTCGGTGTATTTCACGGCTCTATTTCAGCCAGGATAGAGCGAAATCAATTTCTCATAAATAAGCAAAATGCGATATTTGACGATCTTAGAGATGACGATCTGACCTTGCTTTTTTCAAAAAAAGACTACCGCTGGAACGAAGCCAGCCTCGATGCAGACATTCATTTAAACATATATAAAAATATAAACGAGGCGAAATTCGTATGTTACGCTATGCCGCCGTATACGACCGCATATGCCATGAGGCAAGATAAGATCACACCTAAAGATTATTTTGGATATATGAGATTTAATGAAATTTCAGTTTATGATCCAAAGCAGTTTGAGGACTGGTATGAGCGTGCCGAGACTGAAATTTACCGATATATGATCGAAAAAGGCACAAACATCGTAGTCATAAAAGGATACGGAGTATACGCGTTTAGCCGTACTCCTCAGCAGCTAGCAAAAGAGATAGCCATACTTGAAAACAGCTGCAGACTTTTGCATTTTGAAAATTATTATAGTGACTTTAGTATATAAATTTACTAACATAGGCTAAAATTTTGTTAGTAAAGCGTATCAAAATTTTGTTTTTGAAGCCCGATTTTAAGGTTATTTAAGTCTATATTTTGTAAAATACTACATATTTTTGTTAGTGTTTTAAAGGAAAATTTAATGATAACTTGGATGCAAAGAAATAAAAAATACCTCGTCGTAACGATCTGGATCAGTGTCATAGCCTTTGTCGGAGCGGGATTTGTCGGCTGGGGAGCATACGATCTAAACAACAACAAAGCCACCTCGGTTGCAACGGTGGGACACAGAAGTATCAGCGTTCAAGAATTTCAACAAAAATATAACCAAATATATGAATACCACAATAATATGTCAGACGGCAAACTAACTCAAGAAAAAGCTGATGAGCTAGGCATAGAAAATGAAGCGTTTCAAGCCGTGCTCCAAGAGAATTTACTGCTAAATTTTGCAGACGATATAGGCCTTAGCGTTAGTGACGACGATATCTTGAAATACATCATAGCCGATAAAAATTTCCAAAACGACGGTGTTTTTAGTAAAAATTTATATTATGACGTTTTGAGACGCGCTAGGATCAACCCAAATGATTACGAAAAAAATTTAAAAACCACCATACTTCTTGATAAACTTTACTATGCACTAAATTTACCGGCTACCAAAAAAGATGTAGAAATGATGACGGCTAGCCTTTTTATGCAAGACAAACTATCTATAGAGATGATCGAAACTAACGAAAATGAGATAAAATTTAACGAAGACGAGATAAAAGAACTTTGGGAAAGCAATAAAAATAATTATATGACCAAGACTCTTTACACATTGGATACTTTATATGTAGAGTCAAAAAAAGATGACATCAACCAAACTGCACTAAGCGCCTACTATAACGAGAATAAAGAAAAATATAAAAATTCCGACGACAAGATCATGCCGTTTGACGAAGTCAAAGAAGAAGTCGCTAAAAACTATAATATAGAACAAAGTAAAACAAACGCGTTAGAAAAATATATAGCCGTTAAAAAAGGCGAACTAGCGACCAACGGTAGCATGAGCCTAAACGAAGACAATGCCACTTTTTCAATAGATGAGATAAGAGGTGCAAAGGTCGGAGACGTCATAAAACCTTTTGTTTATGACAACGGCTATATGATAGTAAAGATCAAAGGCATAACACCGCCTCAATCTATGAGCTACGATCAGGCAAAAGAGCAAATTTTGGAAATTTATAAAGAGCAAAAGCTGAAAGAACTAGTAGAAAATAAAGCAAAAACTGCAATGAAAGACTTTCACGGCAAAGATATAGGGTTTGTCAGCCGAGATATGAATAGCACCATAGATGGTCTAGATCGCGACGAAACTCGTGCCTTTGTAGATCAAATGTTTGAATCCCCTAACAAAAAAGGTTATGTTATTTTAGGAAATAAGGCCGTAATATACGATATTTTGGAACAAAAATTGCTTACTAACAGCGTAAATGACAATTACAAACAGCTAACCGAACAAAACGTTATGCTGTTAAAAAACAATGAGCTCATTAAGGATTTGATAAAAGAGCTTCAAAAACGTTATGAGATCAAAGAATACGTCAAAAGGTAATTATTTTGAGTACTAAAATTTTAGGCATAGATGTCGGGTCGTTTCAGATCTGCGCTGTTATAGCGCAACATGATGAAAACGGCATAAAAATAATAGGCATCGGCACAGAGAAAACGCAAGGCATCAAAAAAGGCGTCATAACAAATATAGAGCTAGCCTCCAAATCTATAAAAAATGCTCTGCTTGAAGCTCAAAGAGTCGCCGGGACTCATTATGAAAAGGTCGTAGTCTCGATATCAGGAGCTTATACAAAGAGTGTAAACAGCAGTGGCGTCGTAAATATTCCTAACCACGAGATCGGCATACGCGAGATCGAGAGAGCCATGCAGATGGCCGATCACACCGCAGATATCCCTCATGAATACGAAAAACTACACGTCCTGCCATACAACTTCAAAGTAGACGGACAAGAGCATATAGAAGATCCTATCGGTATGAACGGTACCAGACTTGAAGTGCAAACTCATATCGTAACCGTTCAAAAGTCATCACTGAGTAACCTAAGAAAAGCTATAAATTCCGCTGGGATTCAGATAGATAATATAGTCCTTTCAGGATACGCCTCTGCCATAGCCACGCTAACAAAAGACGAAAAAGAGCTCGGAGCCGTCCTTATAGATATGGGCGGTGCGACTTGCAATATGGTTGTTCATTCCGGAAATTCCATCAGATTTAATGAATTTCTAGGCGTAGGATCAGCCAACATAACAAACGACCTCTCCATGGCACTTCATACTCCGCTACCAAAAGCCGAGGATATAAAGATAAACTATGGAACATTGATAAACAAATCAGTAGATCTGATCGAGCTTCCGATACTAGGTGACGAAGCAAAAACTCATGAAGTTTCACTTGACATCATATCAAATGTGATATATGCAAGAGCCGAAGAGACGCTGATGATACTCGCTAAAATTTTTGAAGATAGTGGTTATAAAGATATGATAGGCGCAGGAGTAGTTTTGACGGGCGGCATGACGAAGCTTGAGGGTTTGCGAGATCTTGCTTCGGCGATATTTGACAAGATGTCCGTGCGCATAGCAAAGCCAAAAGAGACCGACGGACTTTACGAGATAATGAGAGACCCGGCAAATTCTTGCGCTATTGGCCTTTGTATGTATGGTGCAGGAGAATTTACGGCTTACGAGATAGACTCCGAAAAAAAGATGAGATACCACGGCGAGGCTATATCCAAGCCAAAACCTAGCTTTAAAAATGTATTTGAAGAAGAAAAAAGAGAAAATTTAAATTTTAAAAAGCAAGAGAGCAATCCTTTTGAAGAGGAAGGAATAGAGCTAGTCCATGATGATTTGAGGCTCGATATCCAAAAGCCAAGCAGCAAAGAAGAGCTTGCGAATATCGCTGACATAAGCAAACAAGAAAAGCAACCTAGTGCCATAACGAAATTTTGGCATAGAATCACACAATTATTTTAAGGAGAATTAAAAAGATGAGCAGCTTCACAGTAGAAGAGAATAAAAGCATCTACGGCGCAAAGATCAAGGTCGTAGGTGTAGGCGGCGGCGGCGGAAATATGATAAATCATATGATCCGAGAAAATGCTATTTTAAATATCGATCTTATAGTTGCGAACACCGATGCTCAAGCGCTTGAAAATTCTCCGGCACATACGAAAATTCAGCTTGGTGAAAAAAAGACAAAAGGCCTTGGCGCAGGCATGAGACCGGAGGTCGGCAAAGAGGCTGCAGAGGAGAGCTACGACGAGATAAAAAGCGCCCTTGAGACGTCAGATATCGTTTTCATTGCATCAGGACTTGGCGGAGGTACCGGAACCGGAGCGGCTCCGATAGTGGCTCAGGCCGCTAAAGATGTCGGCGCCTTGACAGTTGCAGTTGTAACCATACCATTTGTATTTGAAGGCAAAAAGCGTCGTAAGCTAGCCGATCTGGGCCTTGAAGAGCTTCGTAAAGAGAGCGACTCTATCGTTGTCATACCAAACGATAAACTACTGACGCTCATAGACAAAAAAGCCGGTATCAAAGAGAGCTTCGAGATGGTCGATGATGTATTGGCTCGTGCGGTCAATGGCATGAGTACTATCGTTCTTGACTCTGGTAAAAGTGATATAAATCTCGACTTTGCCGATGTTAGAACCATCATGAGCCATAGAGGTTTGGCATTGATGGGTGTGGGTGAGGCTCAAGGAGAGGACGCCGCTCAAGAGGCTATGAAAAACGCCATCCAGTCTCCATTACTAGATAATATGACGATAAACGGAGCGTTTGGCGTGCTAGTTCACTTCAGGATTCACCCGTCATGCCCACTTAGCGATATCAATGACGCTATGGAGATAGTTTATAGCGCTGCCGATGAGGATGCGGAGGTGATCTTTGGAACTACGACTGATGACAATATGGAAAACAACAAGGTCCAAATAACCATCATCGCAACCGGCTTCAAAGGCTCGGACAAAGAGGCCGAAGAGAAAAAAGAGGCCGATATGGCGGCAAATGAAGTAGTCAAAAAAGAGAGAATTCTAAGGCTTCAAAAAGTAAGCGGCGGATACAATAGCGAGGACTATATGACTCAGCTTGATGTTCCTTCTTATATGCGCCATCAAATGGACTAAAAAACAATATCTCCTTAAAATTTAGAGGGTAGCTGCAGCCCTCTAAAATCATCTAAATCCTTTAATAAATGTTCTCTTAAGCAGTATTTTACTTTGCTAACGCTCGTAGCTTATTTTTTATGGCTCTATTACAATATTTCATTGATTTTTAGATTTCAAAGCGAAGTCAAACCTTGTGAAGCGACGCTATCACCGCCGATTTTCAGAGAAGCCAAAGGTTGAACGCGAAAATCGTGCTATATGTTCGGTGCTTTGCGGAGCAAGCATGGTTTGCGAAGAGAGTATCAATGATTTGTTATAACAGAGCCTTTTTATAGGGTCGCAAGCGTAGCGAGGCAAAGCAAAGACGTCCTCTGATTTCAGAAAAACTATAAAGCTGACCGCAGTCTGCTACTAGCAGGAAAACGAGAACAGCGTTTAAGCAGCGAACAAAGCTTTCCAAAAAGCTATCAAGATAAAATTTCACTTCCTGGTTGCTATTCGCATCTTTTACGATCGAAAGCAGGTGCACATCACTCCTACAAACGATATTATATATAGCTGCTCTCGCAACGAATGATACAAGCATTCATCAAGAAACATCGGCGCTTATCATTAGAGAAACGACGCTATTAAAATTTCAGCGATAAAGCCTCGATATCTAAGCTCCAAGCGCCTTTTTGACTTCGTCGTTTGCCATCTCGATATTCCATGCAGGCTCCCAAACCAGCTCTATATCGCACTCTTTTACGCCGTCCACTCTAAGCACAGCGTCATTTACCCAGCTAAGTATGAGCTCGTGAAGTGGGCATGAGCGTGTCGACAGAGTCATAGTGACCATCGCCTTCTCACCATCTACTTTGACGTCATATATGAGCCCCAAAGACACGATGTCAAATCCAACCTCAGGATCGACGATAGTCGAAAGCTCTTTGTAAATTTTATCCTTCATTTTTTACTCCAAAATTTATAAATTTAAACACATGCACCATATTAAAGGCCACAAGCAAAACACTGGCAAAAAGTAGCACCAGCGCACCGTAAGTAAAACCAAAAGCATAAGCCGCCAACGCCAAAGTATTAAGGCTAAGGGCTATATAAGTAGGTCTTTTAACTATCATATCATCAAGCAGCGGCACCTTGGCCTTGCCTACAAACGGCGCTACGTAATGATACCAGATCAAAAACGGCGCTATCTTATAAAGATGAGCCGTGATAAAAGCGTATAAAAAGCCAAACATCAGAAAAAATACCGCGATGTCATTTAAGCTAAGGCCGCTAAAGACGCAAAACACTACGAATGAAGCCAGCGATAAAAATATATTTAAATTCCAATAATCATAAGCCTTTCGCACACGCTTTTTGAGTATCAAAAAGGCCTCCGCCACAAAGCATAAGATCGCCGCTAAAAATGCCATCAAAGCAAAATTTAGCCCAAAATATAGCAACACCCCACCCAAAAGATAAAACGCCAAAGAGGCCTTGCTGAGGGTAAATTTCAGATCGTGAGCCAGTGCAAACATCGGCAAAAGCACGCTTGCGACTCCAACAACGATAAAAAACACGAACCCAAGCACGAAATAGATATGATAATGAAGCGTGAGCTCAAAATCCATACTAAATGCACCGGAAAATATCATCAAAAGGCAAAACCCAAGCGAAATTCCAACGATTAAAAACACCGACGAGATCAGCAAAGCAAACGCTGCAAAACTCTTTTTCTCATTTTTGACGAAGCTCGCAAAATAAGTAACGGCAAAAAGCAGCAAAGATAAAAATAAAAGCGAGCCGCCAGCATGCAGTAGCCCTACTTTATCAAAGATCATGCCCGCACTCATCAGTAAAATTCCAAGTGCATAGACAAAAAGATTAGTAAATGCGCCTCGTATCGTAGAAAACGACTTTTCAAGGATGACTGACGTGAGCTGATAGAGCGCACCGATGATGATGCTCATCACAAAGCCCACGAAATAAATATGTAAAAATCCGGCCGTTTGAAACGAAGTGACGGCACTAAAATCGGCCTTTAAAAATGCAAAAAGGCTAAGGATCAAAAATAAGATCCCGACGATAAAATATCCGCCCACCAGCCTAAACGGCGGCGCAAAGGTGTTTAAAAGCATATTTTATCTTAATGGCAGGTCTTATCGAAGTTAAACCCGTCAAGGCTCGCGCCATCTTTTAGGCTAAACGTGAGACGCACTTGCTCGCCGTCTAAATTTTCTCGTTCGATATTGAAATTTGGCTCTATTTTTGGGATCAGACCGACCGGGTATTTGTGATTTATCATGATGATTTTGGTATTTTTATCGGCAAATTTCAGTGCCACCATCGCATTTACCATTGGCTCGGGCGGAACGCAAGGGCGCGAATCAAAACCGATATAAGAGATTCCGCCCTCGCTCTTTTTATAAAACGGCACCGTAGCGCCCTCAGCATCAAAGCTCTGCCAACCTTCAAACATATTCATACTCTCTCCTTTAAAATTTAATTAGGAGGATTATACTCTTAGATATATATGCTATCCTTGATTTGACTCAACAAAGCCTAAATTTTACTTCACATACGGGATATATTCGCCGTATCCCAGCTTTTGCATATCCTCAAGCGGGATAAATTTAAGACTCGCACCGTTTATGCAGTATCTAAGCCCGCCACGTTCGCCCGGACCGTCGTCAAATACATGCCCCAAATGCGAATCACTTATCTTTGAAGTGACCTCGACTCTTGACATGCCGTGACTGTTATCCTGCTCGTATTTTAGCGCATCGGCGGTTATTGGCTTTGTGAAGCTCGGCCAGCCGCATCCCGCATCATATTTATCAGAGCTCGAAAATAGCGGCTTTCCGCTCACGACATCGACATAGATGCCGCGCTCTTCAAATTTATCATACTTGCTGCTAAACGGGCGCTCGGTAGCCTTTTCCTGAGTCACGGCATACTGCTCGTCCGTTAGCTTCTCTTTTAGTTCGCTTTTGCTTGGCATTTTAAATTTCTCATCGTCATAAAGCGGCTTTTTGGCTAAATTTAGATCGATATGGCAGTATCCAAATGGATTTTTATCAAGGTAGTCTTGATGATACTCCTCGGCCAAGACGAAATTTTTAAGCGGAGCGACCTCGACTGCGATCTTGTCTTTAAATTTACTCTGCTCAAACCTCATAAACGCCTCTATCACAGGTAGATCCTGCGCATCGACATAGTATATCCCGGTCCTATACTGGCGCCCGATGTCATTGCCTTGCTTATTGACCGAAGTCGGGTCTATAACGCGAAAATAATGCGCCAAAATTTCAGCCAGATCTATGCGATTAGCGTCATATTTTATATGTAGCGTCTCGGCGTGATCCGTCGCGTCTATCTCGTGATAGCTAGTCTTATCGCTCTTTCCGTTTGCGTATCCTACGCTCGTTTGCTCGATGCCGGCGATCTTTTTAAAATAGCCTTCCATACCCCAAAAGCAACCGCCCGCCAAATAAATATCTTTTAAATTTTTTTGTGCCATCAAAGGTCCTTTTATCTCGTTTTGTGCGTTCGCAAATCCGACTGCCAGCATTATAGTCGCAGCAAATCCTAAAAATATTTTAAGCATTTTTGTCATTTTAGCTCCTTTTTAAATTTTCAAGAATTATAATAAATTTAAAGTTAGCCAGTGTGAAGTGAGTCAAGGCGAAATTCACTCCCGATTTCATACCTTTGCATCTAAAAATTTATAAAATGCGCTTCGATATCTCTTGCTTCCGCTAGGTATTCAAACTATAGATTAAAAAATTATTGTTGCCCTTAAACGAACGCTTCGCAAATCTTACTCGCTCCGCAAGGCGCCAAACGTATAGCACGATTTTAGCAGTCAGCCTTATGGCTTCCTTTAAAATCGGCGGCGATAGCGTCGCTTCATAAGATTTGACTACGCTATAACGTTTAAAATTTTAGAAATCAACACTTTTTAAAACAGAGCCTAAAATTTTTACGCTACCCCTCTCTGTCAAAACGTCGTCATCTCTACTAATTTTTAATCTTGCAAAGTCCAAATTTATCGTCAATAAATACCGTCCAGGGCAACTCTTACAGGAGAATTTATACTACGAAAGTAAAATTTGGCAAAGCAAAGGCGCTTTGCCAAGTGAAATTTCAGTGCAAAAAGTGGCGGACACCGGTGAAATAAAGCGACATGCCGTGTTCGTTCGCCGCCTCTATGACCTCATCGTCGCGGATGCTACCACCCGGCTCTATTACGCATTTCACGCCCACTTTGCTCGCTATATCGACACTGTCTCTAAACGGGAAGAACGCCTCGCTAGCAAGCACGCAGCCATGTAGATCGAGATCGAGCTCTTTTGCCTTCGCTACGGCCGCACGCGCCGCATCGACGCGAGATGTCATACCCATGCCGATAGCCACCATCGCGCCGTCTTTTACATAAACAACGCAGTTGCTCTTCGTAAGGGCGGCGACCTTCCAAGCGATCTGTGCGTCTTTTAGCTGATTTTCATTCGCATGCTTTTTACTCATTTGCTTCATATTTTTAAGCTCGTCATCATTCACCACGTCTCGCTCTTGGAAAACGAACCCGCCGTCAATGTGTTTGAAGTCAAACCTATCCCCTGCGCGCACCAAAAATTTATTATCTTGGGTGAAAATTTTGATGCGTTTTTTATTTTCAAATACCGCCAAAGCATCGTCGTCTACGTTTGCAGCGATTATGACCTCGACGTAAATTTCATTTATCTTACGTGCTAATGCCCTATCTAGCGTGCCGTTTATAGCGACCACTCCGCCGTAGGCCGAGATAGGATCGCATTTTAGCGCCTCCACGTAGCTCTCAAGCAGGCTGTCTTTTACGGCTAGACCGCAAGGGTTGGAGTGTTTTACGATCGCCACGACCGGGGCGTTTTCAAAGCTGGTAGCCAGCATGACAGCGCCGTTTATATCGGTCATGTTGTTAAAGCTGGCTTCGCCTTTGAGCGCTCTAAAGTTGTTCGTGAAAAAATATTCGAATTCATAAAGCGCGCCTTTTTGGTGCGGGTTTTCGCCATATCTCGTGTCAAAGACTTTATTTCCAAAGATAAATCTAGCATCGCCAAACCCGCCTTTAAATCGCTCGTTCATATAGTTTGCGATCGTCGCATCGTAGCTTGCCGTGTGCTCGTAGGCCTTTATCATCAAATTTCTGCGAAATTCAAGATCGTCAGTCCCCTCTTTTAAGCGCTGCAAAATTTCATCATAATCAAGCACGCTGGTAACTATCAAAACGTCTTTGAAATTTTTAGCTGCAGAGCGCACCATCGCAGGACCGCCGATGTCGATGTTCTCGATGATCTCATCAAATTCATCCGTACGGATCGTGGTCTCTTTGAAAGGATATAAATTTACGCAGACAAGGTCTATACCCTCTATGCCAAACTCTTTTGCCTGTGCGACGTGGCTCGCGTCGTCTCGTTTATATAAAATTCCTCCGTGGATCTTTGGATGCAGGGTCTTTACCCTGCCCTCAAACATCTCCGGGCTTTGCGTGATCTGGGCTACTTCGACCGCTTTCACGCCGTTTTCGTTTAAAATTTTATACGTCCCGCCGGTCGAGACGATCTGCCAGCCTAGCTGCTCCAGCCCCTTGGCAAACTCTACCACACCCTCTTTGTCGCTCACGCTGATCAACGCTCTCATTTTAGCTCCTTTAAATTTTACTTAGCCCATATCAAAATATAGTATCGTTTCATGAAATTTAACTTCTAAAGTTTAAACTCCTATGCGTTTTCACGCTCCTTTATACTTTCGTAAGCCTCGTTTATCTCTTGCAGTTTTTTAGTCGATTTTTCTATGACCTCTTCGCTCTCGCCGCGTCCCATGAGGATATCCGGATGATACTGACGCACCAGCTCGCGGTATCTTTTCTTGACCTCGCTGAATTTAGCCGTTTTAGGTAAGCCCAAAACTTCGCAAGGATCTTTTTTGGCTTCAAAGCCAGAGCTTGCTCCGCTTTGCCCCTGATAACTTTGTCGTCCGTAGCCGCCTGAGAACCTCTGCCTGGCACCGTAAAAAATCTCAAACTGCATTATTATTTGATTTAGCATCTGCCTACTAAGCCCAAGCCCGTCCGAGATGTCCTCGATGACCTTACGCTCAGCGGCGCTGAAACTACCGTCTATATAAGCTAAATTTAGAAAAAACGTGATACGAGCGGCTGAAATTTGAGCGTCTAGATTTAGCGCTATTCGGTAATTTCTCGCAAGCTCGTAGGCATTTGAGATATTTTCTTTTTCTATATTGTAAATTCTCTTTAGCTCGTCGCGCTGATCCCTTGAGCCTTGGATCTTGAGCGTAAGATCATCGAGCGTCTCGCTAATCAGCCTTGCTTCAAGCTCATTCACGCGCCCGTCGCCCTTTGCGACCTTGGCTAGAAGCGCGACTAAAAATTTAGCCTCCTCAAAGCCCAGCGTCCTTTGCCTGCCAAAATTTACGCCGCCTTTAAACGAGTTAAAGAACAAATAAATCGCTAAAAAAATGATGATATAAAATAAAAATGAACCCATTTTTACCACAAATGATATATCGTATTTTTGATCCTGCCACCGACGAGCTCATTTTTGCGCCATGAGCTCTCGTCGTTCATCACGTTCCAGCGGCGCTCGTCAGGGCGGTAAAACCAGTCTTTATCGATCTGATAATAAATCTGCTTGCCGTCAGTTTCGATGATGTTTGCGATGTTGTTATCATGATAGCTGTTCTCGTCGTAGTCCGTGAATGCACGCTGCCCCATCTCGGAGTAAAGGAGCGTGAGCTCTTGAAGCATCTCATTTAGATCGTCATCCATCTTTTTGACATGAAGCCCGATCTCCTCGGCCTCGCGAAAGAGTATCGGATACTCGTGCGCAGGATAGTCACCGTTTAATCTCTCTGAAATTTCTTGGATCTTCTCATCGTCGCTTATGTGATAGCGCAAAAGCTCGCGGCAAATTTTAAGCGAAAGCGAGCTGGCGCGATCGACCGCACCAAATACGAGCGGATGGATGTATTCGTAAAGCGAGTTATAAGGGTTCGTGTCGCGCGGCCTGTCCTTGTCTTGCTCCTTCCAGAGCTTCACGACGCGACTTAGCTCGTCCATCGAGACGCTCACCAGCTCATTGCCTTTGTTCGTCGGGCTTAGCTCATGTTTTAGCGATGTATCCACCGGCGTTAGATACGCGAGCGGCCCCATCACGATCTCGTTTGCCCCCAAAGCCATCATAGTCGCCGCAGAAGCGCAGTTCGCCGGCACTAAGGCGGTCAGATTTTTACAATAATTTCTCAAGGTTGAGATGATACGAAGACTGGCTATACCGCTACCGCCATCACTTTTGATAAATAAAAACGCGTTGTCTATCTTTTTACCCTTTAGAATTTCATACATCGCGCTTGCGTCGTTCCCGCAGACGCTGCCCGCGTTTGAGTTGTAGTAAGTGATGAACGTGCCGCCTAGCTTTTGTTGCACCTTTTTTATGAGCGCTTGCGTCTCGTCAAATAGTATAGGGGGCTTCGCGACGCCTTTTTGCTGGTTCGTGCGGTGTTCGCCATCTTTGCCTTCATCCGTTTTTTTACTCAATGCATCGAGCAGACTCATAAAATCTCCTTTAAATTTCAGTCTTCTTGTTTGATTATGTTTGCAAATTCGTTAAAATAAATCTCGCTGATCTGGCTTAAATTTTCATCGATCTCGTTTAGTCTAAAATTATCCCCGCCCGTTACGCCGATCTTTTCAAATTTCACGCCAAATTTCGTCGCCAGCTCGCTAAATTTAGCCTCGTCTTTTACACCCACGAGCGCACGTGAAAAGCTCTCGTCAAAGATGAAATTTGCCTGCGCTACGTCAAATTTACACTCCGCACCGATGCCGCTTATGCACGCCATTTTGGCTAGGCTCATCGCCACACCGCCCACGCCGACCGAGTTTGCAAACTCCAAAACGCCCACCTTATTCGCCGCGATGATGAGCTCCCAAAGCGCGCGCTCCTTTTTGTAGTCTATCTCGCTAAGAGTGCCGCCGACCACGTCAAAAAGGGCTTTGGCGTAAAGTGAGGCGGCAAATTCTCCCTTCGTCTCGCCCAGCAGATATATCGCCGTGCCCGCTCTGCCAAAGACACTCTTTAAATTTGCGCGCGCATCGTCATTTACGCCCACACTCACGATCGCCGGAGTCGGATAGACGCTCACGCCGTCCGTATCGTTGTAAAGGCTCACGTTACCACTCACGACAGGTGTGTTTAGCTCGCGGCAGGCTTCTTTTATGCCCTCGCAGCCCTGCGCGAACTGCCACATGACCTCTGGATTTTGCGGGTTGCCGTAGTTTAGGCAGTCTGTGATCGCTAGCGGCATCGCCCCGCTCATCGCGACCTTGCGTCCGGCAGCCGCGACCGCACGAGCCGCGCCGATCTTTGGACTCACGAAATTTGCGCGCGGATCGCACTGAGCCGCCATGGCTAGGGCTTTACCAGTCTCTTTGATACGGATGACCGCTGCGCCCAAATATCCCGGCTGTTTGATCGTATTTGTCTGGATATTTGCGTCGTATTGATCGTAAATGAGGGCTTTATTTAAAATTTCAGGCTCGCGTAGGAGCTTAAAAAACGCCGTTTTGTTGTCGATGTCTTTTGGAATTTGTAGATTTTTGATTTCATCAAGATATTTTGGTCGCGCGGTAGGTCGGTCGAGCACGGGAGCAGCCTCAGAGAGCGGCTTTATAGGGATCTGTCCCACCAGCTCGCCATGCCAATAAAGCTGCATCTGCCCGCTGTCAGTCACCTCACCGATGACCTCGGCGTCAAGGTCCCATTTTTTAAAGATTTCAAGCACCTTTTGCTCGCAGCCCTTTTTAGCGCAGATGAGCATGCGCTCCTGACTCTCGCTTAGCATGAGCTCATACGGGCTCATACCCTCCTCGCGCATCGGGACGCGGTCAAGCTGCATCTTCATGCCGCTACCGCTGCGCCCCGCCATCTCAAAGCTCGAGCTCGTTAGCCCCGCCGCGCCCATGTCCTGAATGCCGACGATGTAGTCTTTTTTAAATAGCTCCAAGCACGCCTCCATCAGCAACTTTTCGGCAAAAGGATCGCCCACTTGCACGGTCGGGCGCAAGGATTTGTTCGCGTCGTTAAAGCTATCGCTCGCCATCACAGCCCCGCCAAGCCCGTCGCGACCGGTCTTTGAGCCCACGTATATCACGGGATTGCCAATGCCTTCGGCCTTGCCGTAGAAAATTTCATCGCTTTTTACAAGACCTAGCGCAAAGGCATTTACCAAGATGTTGCCGTTAAAGCTCGCGTCAAAGGTCGTCTCGCCGCCCACGGTCGGGATACCCATGCAGTTGCCGTAGTGCCCGATGCCAGCAACCGCGCCTTTTAGCAAATATCGCTGTTTGCGCGCATTCTCGCTATCTCCGCGCACCTCGCCAAAGCGCAGCGAGTTCATATTCGCCACCACGCGCGCCCCCATCGTGAAAACGTCGCGCAGTATACCGCCCACGCCTGTGGCGGCACCTTGAAAGGGCTCGATGAAGCTTGGGTGATTGTGACTCTCCATCTTAAACACCGCCGCGACTCCGCCGCCAACATCGATGACGCCGGCGTTCTCGCCCGGTCCTTGGATCACCCACGGCGCTTTGGTCGGGAAGCCGTTTAGGTATTTTTTGCTCGATTTGTAGCTGCAATGCTCGCTCCACATCGCCGAAAATATGCCAAGTTCAAGTAAATTTGGCTCGCGCCCTAAAATCTTTAAAATTTCTTCATACTCTTGCTCGCTGATCTTGTGCGCTTTTATCGTCGCTTTGTCCATCTTTCGCCTTTGTAAAATTTTGCTTTATTTTACTTTAATCAGCATAAAAAGTTGATAAACTGCGAGCTGAATTTGCGGCTTAAAAAATGGTATAGCAAGAGAATTTAAAACGTTTTATGGCTCTATGCTTTTCGATACTCCAAAACAAAGGCTTCACAAAGTGCGTAGCGTGAAGCGTCTTGAAAAGGGGAAAACGCAAGCAATAAAATCGGCGGCGATAAGCTCGCTAATAAGGCTCGTATGTTTCAAACGCCACGCAGACGATATTTCTCAGCACTCGCTCTTGCTTTTTTAGATCATTGTTGATGACCCTTTGTCTGAAATCTTCCAACATTGCCTCGGCTCTAACCTTGGCTAAATTTTCATCTTTCATGAAAAAATTTAAATTCTAAATTTGCAAGCTCACTCTCGCTCTTAAATTTAACCTCGCTTTGTATCAAAGTCGCGAAAAATTCACCGTTTTGTCCGATGTTATAGTTTGTCACGACTCTTGCGCCGATACTTTCGCCGATGTAAAACGCCATGCACAAGGGCTTATCCGCGCTATAAACTATCGTCTCAAAGATACCGTTTCCAAACTCGTAAAATTTGACGCTTTTTGATCCGCCAAGGCGCATCATTTCATCTTCGTCGTTTAAATTTACGTCGCGGTCCAGCTCCAAATCGCGCACGATGACAAACTGTCCGCCGCTCATAAACATATCGCCGATTTTTAGGGGTTTTGAGCCGTCCATTCTGGTGAGAGCAAAGCCGACCCTATCGCCGTCTTGCGGCTGATTGGGCGCATCTTGTGAGAAAAGTACGACCTGAGCGATATTGCCGTCATTTTCGAGATATTTTTCCCACTCTTCTTTTAGCGCCTGCTTGACCGCCTCGCTATCCATAAAGTCGCTTTTTGGCGCGCAGCCACCGAGCAAAACCGTCGCAAGAGCGAGCACGTAAAATCTATTTGCCAAGGCAAAAATGGCTAAACATCTCATCTAAAATTTCACTCCTCTCAAATGGTCTTGTGATCGCGGCTATCGCAGCTATCGCGGTATTTATCTCGTAGGCAAAGAGTTCAAGCTCGTCACCGAGCAAATTTAACGCTCTTTTTATCGCTACACTTGCGTCTTTACATTGTTTGATCTGGTGATTCGAGCTTAGCATCATCTCGCTACTATCCTGGGAGTCAAGATAATCCCGTAGCCGCCCCACTATCTCGTCAGTCCTTTTTTTTGCCGAAATTTTGATGCTAGGACTTAAATCAAGGTCAAATTTAAAAGCCAGATCGCTTTTATTAAGGATGAAAAATACCTTCTTGCCGGAATTTTTGACTAGCTCGACGATGCGTTCGTCTTGCTCGTCGCTGGCGCTAGAGCTATCAAAAACGGCCAAAACGATATCGGCCTCCTCGATCGCCGCTAGTGAGTAGCGGATACCGATCTCCTCGATCTTGCCGACGTTTTTACGGATCCCTGCCGTATCGATGATGCGTACCATGTGCGTTCCGACCTTGAAATTTTCCTCTATCCTGTCGCGTGTGGTGCCAGCCTCGTCGCTGATGATCGCGCGCTCGTAGGATAAAAGTGAGTTTAAAATAGAGCTTTTGCCGACATTTGGTTTGCCGACTATCGCGACCTTAAAGCCATCGATCAACCCGCGCCTTTGCTCGCTTATTTGCACTATTTTATCAAGCTTTGCGGCATTTGCTTCGAGCATAGCCTTTATCTGCTCTAGCAAATCGCCGGGCAAATCGTCATCCGCATAGTCGATACTAGTCTCCACAAAGGCAAGCGTCTTTACGAGTTCATTTCGCATCTGCTCGATATATCGGCTCAGATCGCCTCGCATCTGACGGGCTAAAATTTTAGCCGCAGCCTCACTCCTTGAGTTTATGAGCCCTTGTATCGCCTCGGCCTTAGCAAGGTCGAGCTTGTCGTTTAAAAACGCTCTTTTGCTGAATTCTCCGGGCTCGGCCAGCCGCACGCCAAGTTTTACGAGCTCGTTTAATATCATATCAGCCACGACAAATCCGCCGTGAGTGTGAAATTCCACCACATCTTCACCAGTGAAGCTGGCGGGCGCTTTGAAATAAATCATTATCGCTTCGTCTAAAAATTCTTTATCGAGCGAGTAAATTTTAGTAAGTGTGGCGAGGCGTGGAGAGAGATTTGAAATTTTAGTGAGCTTTAAGGCGCTTTGCAGAGCGGTCGAGCCGCTCAGTCTGATGATGCAGATCGAGCCAATGCCGTGCGCCGTGGCAATGGCTGCGATATCGTCATTTTTTGAAGAAATCATTTACCACAACGAATTTCCCGTCGTTACCCGACTTTATCCCGACATATTTTTGTGGGAATTTCTCGCGTAGCTTTTCAAGAGCTATCTTTACCAAAACACCGTCAAGTGGCTTTGTCTGCGCTCTACCCGTATTTTGCACGCGTTCTATCACGCCGTTTAGATACTGCTCTATCATCGCCTCTTGATTTTTCAAAAATTCAGCTATCTCAAGGCGTATGGCAAGGTTGTATTTTACATTTAGCCAATTATAAAGCAAATATGATATCGCCTTGTATCGGTAGCCTTCTTTGCCTATAAGCAGCGCTGCATCGCCCCCGTCAAGCTCTATGAGGACGGTATCGTCGTTAAATTTTGACACCTCTATCTTCGTGATATCAAAGCAACTGGCGGCAAAAAGCTTATTTAAACCATCTTTTATCTCGGGTAAAATTTTATCAAAGTCTATCGGCTCTTTCGGGGCTTTTTTAGGTTCGTTTCTACTCTCCGGTACGGTGCTTTCTTGATTGAAATTTTCTAAGATCGACGTGTCCAAGATATCCTTGCTAGGCTTTTTGCGTGAGCTTGTATCATTTTTTTCATCGTCTATACGTTTGATGACATACTCTGGCTTTGCTACTTCAAACTCGGTAACTAAATTTTCATCTTCCGTCTTATCTGCAAACGCGGCATGTGCCAAGGTTGAATTTTTCTCGCTTAGACTAGGTCCTGCTTTCTCGGTTTTAAACTCTTTATCTTCGCGATTTTTCTTATGACGATTACGTTTTTTCTCCGTATGCTCGCGTTTTACGCCGGAATTTACAGACTTTGCTTCCTGTTCGTCGTGCTTGGAAGAGTTATTTCCGTTAGTATGTCTGCTTTCATTTTTATTGTCGGTATTGTTTTTGTGATTATTTTGTTTTTGCTCGTGCTTGTTCTTAAATTTTTCCTGTAACTTTTGATTCTGCTTTTCAGGTACGGCCTCTATAATGGCACTCTTTTTGAAAAAGCCGAATATCCCGCCACTTGGATGCTGGATGACCTTTATATCAAGCTCGGTAACCGAGCATTTTAGCTCGCTTGCAGCCTTTTGAAAAGCCTCTTGTAAATTTTCCGCTTCGATACGCATCAGGCCTTTACCTCCACTTTTTTATGTTTTTCAAAAAGCTTATTTACAAAAATTTGTTGGATGACGGAGCAGACGTTATTTACAAACCAATAAAGTGTAAGACCTGCCGGGAAAGTCACGAAGAAAAACGTAAAAATAAGCGGCAGATACTTCATGATCTTTTCTTGCATAGGATCTGTAAACGTCGTCGGCGTGAGCCTTTGCTGTAAAAACATGGTCGCACCCATCAAGATAGGTAGGATAAAGAAAGGATCCATCGCCGAAAGATCGTGTATCCAAAGTATCCAAGGAGCGCCTTTAAGCTCGATAGCGTTTAGTAAAACGCGGTAGATCGCGAAAAATACGGGGATTTGAAGCAGTATCGGCAAGCATCCGCCCATAGGATTCGCACCGTTTTTCTTATAAAGCTCCATCATGTGGGTGTTAAGCTTTTGCGGATCGCCTTTGTATTTGGCCTGGATCTCCTTTACCTTAGGCGCAAGCTCTTTGAGCTTGTTCATCGATAGCATGCCCTTATATGTGAGCGGGAATAAAATGATCCTTATCACAAGCGTCAAAACCACGATCGCCCAGCCCCAGTTGCCTATGTATTTATGTAAAAAGTCGAGAAAGGCAAACATCGGCTTAGCGATAAAAGTAAACCAGCCGTATTCGATGATATCGGTCAGACGAGGATCCATGCTGTTTAAAATTTTATGATCTTTAGGTCCGATATAGCCGCTCGTTTTGAAATTTCCATTTTGCTTTACAAAGATGATAGCGTTTTTCTTCGCATCAGTGCTCATGACGACATCAAGAGGCTTGCCAAAGGAATAAAAAAGCGCCGTATAGTATCTATCTGAAGCCGCGGCGACTGTTATATCGCTGAATTTCTCGGTCCCGTCCAAATCGTCATCTTCAAGTATACTGAGTTTATCGTCTGCGTGCATTAAAAGCGCACCGTGGATGGTGTAGCTATCTACTGAAATGTTTGGTCTAAAGCCGGGAGTGATGAAATATTCGACATTTTTGCTTAAATTTACCTCGACTTCGTATCTGCCGTCAGGATAAAAAATTATCTTTTTTACTACGCTAAGCCCGTCTAAATTTTGTGTCAAATTTATAGTCTTTGCGCCGCTAGATACGTCAAGCTCACTAACGTCGGCAGTATAGCTCGCCCTAAAGGCTTGATCGTTTATCGCCGCATCGCTAAATCTCATCTCAAGCGGCAAAGGCGAGATGCCGGTAAGCTCGGTCTTGTTTCCGTCTGCGGTCTCGTATTTTTTCTCGGTCAAATAAAATTTACTGATGCGTCCTAGCTCATCTATCTGCGCCTCGTAGTTCTGGCCTTTTATTTTGGCTAGAATTTTAGTATTTTGGCTAGGATCGATGCTTGCGGCGACATTTGCACTTTGTGAGGAAGGAGCGGCGTTTGAGCTATTTTGTGCGGCATTTACGCTGCGGTTTTGCTCGACAGGCATACTCTTTGGGATAAAAAAATAATCGTAAGCTATAAAAAATAAAAATGATAAAAGAGTTGCGATGAGAACTCTTTTTTGAGTTGATAATTTATCCATTTTTAACGTTTTTCCTTTAATGAATCTAAAACTTTTATGACATAAAATTTGCTATTTTTATAAGGAACGAACCAAAAATCTATATTTGAAAATTCCATCCGTTTAAATATAGAAAAAGATCCGAACCTCTTGCGGATCACTGGGTAGTCTATACCGCCTTTGAACAGTTGATTGCACCTTAGAATTCTCGCGAGCGTAGCCAAAAGGGCGGAAAAAATATCGTTATTTTTAAATTCCCAAACTGCATACTCGGAGCAAGTAGGATAGTAACGGCAAGATTTCGGTAAAATTTTGGAGATGTAGTTTTGATAAAATTTTATACAAGAAAGCGCAAAATTCTTCATTTTAGACATCCCAGTTTTTTGAGCGACCAACGCAGATTTTTATGAATTTTGTCAAAAGAAATTTCGATAAGTCCGCACTTGGCTACCATGATATATATACCGTCTTCAAGCTCATCGCAAACCTCTAAAAAAGCGGCTCTTAAGAGCCTTTTTGTTCTATTTCTTACGACCGCTTTCCCTACTTTTTTACTAGCTACTACCGCTAATTTATTTTCACTTGAAGGTTTATAAAAAAGCACGCAGGCATCGCAATGCCATTTTTTCGCCTCTTTATAAACCGATGAGAATTCCCTTGAGTCTTTTAAAGGCTCAAAACGGGCTAAGCCGCCAATCTTTTTCTACCTTTTGCACGTCTAGCGTTTATGACCTTGCGACCGTTTTTAGTTTTCATCCTTAAGCGAAAACCATGAGTTCGTTTTTTAGGTGTTTTATGAGGCTGATAAGTCCTTTTCATCTCTTTCCTTAAAGTTAATGTAAAGTTGTGATTTTAGCAAAGCTATACTTAAATTCCTTTGAATAGCTGACGGACACGAGAAACATAATTTAAATTTTAAGCAAATTCAACTATAATACAAAATGAAAATTTCGCAGCGACAAGAAGCATTAAAAAAGCTATATTTCTTAAAAGCCGTAGGGTATAAATTTATAAATGAAAATTTCATAAATTTATATCAAAGTGGCGAATTTAGCGATCTAAACGAGCTAAATAAACAAATTTCACACTGCGCGCTTTGCGCTCTTAGAAAAACGGCAAATCGCACTATTTTGGGGCTAGGAGACAAAAGTAGCAAAGTGATGTTCGTATCTTTAGCGCCCAGCATAAGCGAGGATCAAGAGGGCGAACATCTTTGCGGCATGGCCGGGATAAAGCTTTGCGAGATGATATATAATTCTTTGGGGCTTAAAAAGGGAGAATTTTACATTAGCTCGATCCTGCGCTGTAAATTTTTACCAAACGAAGCTCAAAATGCCGCTACGAACGAATGCTTCGAGCTTTGCAGACCGTATCTGCTCGAAGAGATAAGACTGCTTAAACCAAAAGTCATCGTGGCCTTAGGAGAACAGGTCTTTTTAAATTTATATCCCGAGAGCCTTTTAAAAAATAGCTTCGAGAGTATCCGCGGTAGCGTCTTGAAATTTGGCGATATATCGGTGATGCCGACATATTCGCATGTGTGGCTGATGAAAAATCCTAGCTTTGAGTCCGTATTTTTAGACGATCTAAGAAAGATCAAAGGAATGATATGAGAAAAATTTTTATTATATTTTTTGCATTTTTTATCTGCCTGTGCGCAAAGGAGCAAACCCTATCAAATATACCTCCGGCAAGCATCGAATATATAAATTTAGAGCCTGAATTTTGCGATGAAGCATGCTTAAAAGAGCTGGTAAACGAAAATTTGCTGGCTAGCTTCATGGCGCGCTTCGAGCCTGCCAAGACCATAAATAGCGAGTTTTTGAGGCTTTATAACAAGCTTAGCGGTAAATTTACGCCTCAAACCCCACAGGGTGCGAATAAGATCGCCGTGATAATCCCGCAAAAAACCATAAAATCATATGCCTCCGTCGTTACGAATTCGCTGATATCTTATGTAGCGAGCACGAACGCCAAGATCGAGCTCAAATTTATAATGAGTGGCGACGAGAGCGCGCAAAACATCACAAACGCCATAAATACGGCGCGCGATCAAAACATCAGCTACTTCATCGCGCCATTCACGCCAAGCGGCGTGAGAGTACTGGATCAAAACATAGCAGGCAACGAACTAGCTTACGTCCCTAGTGTGCACGCCTCACTCGTAAGCTACGCAAAGCCAAACATCATATTTGGCGGCATCGACTATCAAGCGCAGATAGCGGCTCTACTTAAAATTTCAAACGACAAGGTCACAGCATTTAGCGATGCAAGCGGGCTTGGCGAGACATTAAACGAATACGTCAGAAAGCTTAGTGCAAGCGAAATTTACGAGGTGCAAGTAACGGGCAAAGAGCTAAAGCTGGATAGCTATCTAAGCAAAAAGTCTAAATTTGACGGCTCTAGCGTATTTTTAAATCTACCAGTCATCAAAGCCTCCCTCGTCGCGACGCAGATGAGAGGCTACCAGATAACGCCGTTTGCACTGCTTAGCACGCAGATAAACTACATACCAAACATCTTTGGCGCTATCGCACAGCGCGACAGGCAAAATTTATACATCGCAAACTCGGTAAATCCGCAAAACGATCAGCTAGTCGCCACGAACGCGCTTTTTGACGTAGATCTAAGATACAGTCAAATAGGCTATTCTTGCAGCGTCGGACTTGATTATATATATTCAAATTTCATCGATCCCTCGCACAAGAGGCTATTTAGCGAAAATTTGGTCGGCTCGCAGATCGTTTATGACATCAAATTATTTGAAGCAAAAGGCGAAAATTTCACGCCTTTAGAGCCGGTAGCTCAAGACTTGGATCCAGTAGCCAAAGATCTAAAAAATGACACTAACTCCTCGCTCATACGGCAAGGCCTAGAGTGATCTAGGCAAGCGACCGTGATATCGGCGCTAAAGATCAGCTCGCTTGAGGCTTCATTTTCTTTAGCTATCCTAAATATCTCTTGTCTTAGCACGAGTGAGGCCTTTTTGATCTCTTTCGCGCTCGTTTTTACCTCGAGCATGTCGCCCAGGACGGCCGGCTTTATAAATTTCGCATTTATGCCAGTCACTACGAAATAGCAGCTTGGCGAAAAGACGTCCAGCTTCGAGTCAAAAAGCATCTCGCTACGTGCTCGCTCACAAAATTTTATATAGTTTGCGTGATAGACGATACCGCCAGCATCGGTATCCTCGTAATAAATTCGTATTTTCATCTCACTTCCTAAATCAATTTTTTTCGCCCCTAGCTCCCCTTGTCGTCATCAATGACTGCTCGTAAAACATAAGGAGCGTGACCGAGACGCCTACGCCAAGGGCTAGAGATATGCAGACCGTAGCTAGCGCGTTGTCAAAAAATATCATCAAATATGTCGTTTTTTGGCCTATGTCCGTACTCTTTATAAACCAAAGCAGTGCCAAAATGCTTTTATAGGCATAGATGCCCGGTATCATCGGTAAAAGCGCGGGAAACGCTATGATCTCGGCAGGTACTTTAAGCCTCTTGGCAAAATACATCCCCAAAACGCCTATCAAAAACGAAGCTAGCAAGGTAGCCACCGAGATGCTGAAAATTTCAGTTTGTATCATCAAATACCTGCTAGAGTGCGCGATAGCCGCCAGTAGCGCCGAAAAAGCCAGCGTCCTTTTTGGAGGTGAGCTGGCATATGCAAAGCCAAACCCGGCTACCGCTGCAAACGCCGCATCGACCATAGTCGAAAAAAATAGCTCAAACATTTAAAAGCCCTAAATTTGAGATCGCAAGCGTCATATAAACGCCGATAGCTATGCAGATGATGAGAAGCCCGGTATTTAGGCCCCTGCTGACACCGACTAAAATATTTTCATTTAGCATATCAAATACGGAATTTATGAGATGAACGCCCGGCATCAAAAACAAAATGCTAGAGCCTATCGCGACGTCCGGTGTGCTCGTGATACCGTAATAAACGCCGATATAAGCGATAAACGAGGAGATGAAAGAGACGATTATGTATTGAAATTTCAAATTTATCTTAAATTTCGTCAAGATAAAGCGCAGATAAAATCCGACCAGAGTAGCGACAAAAACGCATCCAACAGAGCCGACATCACCCTCAAACAGCCTGCAAAAGGCGGCATTCGCGAGGCTTATAAATAAAAGCGTCTTGTAAAAGCCATTGTTTTTAGAATTTATTATCTCATTAAAATGCCTTCTCGCCTCGCTCAAATTTATCTTTTCGTCGTAAATTTGCCAGCTGAGCGCGCTCAGCTCGGAGATGAGATTAAAGCTGATAGGCGATGCGACGCTGGATTTTACGTATGTGCGGCGGATCGAGTTGTCATTTGGATCCAGCACGCTGATGATGAAGTGCTTGACAAATATCGTCAGGCTCACATCGTAGCCGTAAGTCCCCGCGATACGAGTCACGCAGCGCTGTATCCTAGCCGTATATGTGCCTACACTTAGCATCTTTGCCGCATAGTCTATCAAAAAGTCGGCGATCTCTTGGATATCAGGCCTTTGCATATCCTAAGCCTCCTTCAAACCTCGCTCTTTTGGGCTACGCCCGATAAATTTAAAGAAAAACAAAAACAGCTGCGCGAGCATCATGATCTTCATCACGTATTCGCTCGTTTTATGCACGCTCCTAAACTCATCAGTCGCGGTCGCCGCCTCGCCAAGGCCTTGAGTGTGCAAAATATAGCTCGTGAAATAAAATACGAAAGCAAGCGCTAGGGCTAAATTTATAAAGCTTAGAGCAAAGGCAGAGATCCTCACGTGCACGCATTCCTCGCCCTTTAGCCCAAACGCGTCGAATATAAACGCAAATACGCTCACTGCGAGCAAAACGTAATTGTATTTAAGAAAAATTTGCGTCATCAAAACACCGCTTTGAAAATGTGTGAGCACACCCTCGCCTATGAAATTTTGCGGGAAAAACACCACCGGAGCCACAAACGCCCCCAGCGCGATCTCTATGCCAATAAGCGCGGCGATCAAAAACAAATATATCTTTTTCATATCTCTTTTATCTCCTTTTTGGTTTTTATCTCAAGCTTCGTAAATTTTAGGAAAAATACGAACGCCTGTAAAAATATCATGAATTTTAGCACAGCTTCGCCTATTTTGTAAGCACTGTAAAATTCTCTGCCAAACACATACTGAGTGCCAAAATGTTGGGCGTTTGAGACAAAAAATATAGCCAGCACCAAATTTAAAAACAAAACAAACAATAGTCCGGAAATTTTGCTTCTTTTTATCAAAAATAGCTCGCAAATGATAACAAAAATGCTTATGCCCACAAGCAAATATTTAAACTGCAAAAACAGGGCGTTACCGCCGGTGCCGATGAGATAATACAAGCTAAATACCGCCGGATGGACCACGAAAAGCACGCAAAGTTCGACGCCTATCAAAACGGCAAGCGAAAAAAGATATATGCCTATCAACCCTGTCCTTTTTTTAAATTTAATGCCAGTTTTGCCGTAAAGCCTCTATCAAATCCAGCCAAATCTTGATAAAATTTCGCCTCAAAACCATTAAATTTAAGCGCCTTTTCAAGCGAGCTTTTTTGATCATACCCCATTTCGCAGGCGAGATTTTTTGCGCGGCGGTTGCGCGCTAGCAAAATGATATTTTTTAAAATTTCATCGCCCATTGCTCCGCCAAAAAGCGCATTATGCGGCTCGTTTAGCACGAATTTATCGAGCTTATAATCTTGCGCGATGTAAGGCGGATTTGAGACTAGCAGGTCAAATTCGCCGCTTACGTCATCTAAATAAGCGCATTTTACGAATTTTATCCTGTCTGCGACGCCAAATTTTGCGGCATTTTCGCGAGCTAGATCGAGTGCGGTTTCGTTGATGTCCGTTGCCACGATCTTGGCAGACGAATTTAGCGCGAGGCAAATACTGATTATCCCGCTTCCAGTGCCGATCTCGGCGACACGCGCAGCGGGCAAATTTACCAAAATTTCAAGCGATTTATCGACTAAAATTTCAGTCTCAGGACGCGGGATCAAAACGCCCTTTCGCACGTTAAAATTTAGCCCGTAAAAGTCCGCCTTGGAGGTGATGTATTCAAGCGGTTCGTACTCGCAAAATCGCCGAACGAGCGCAAAATAATCGCTCTCATCGGCCAGATCCGCGCCCAAATTTAAAAATATCCACTCCGCGCTCACGCCCAAATGGTGCATCAAAAGCAGCTTTGCCACCTTGCGCGGACTTTCACAGACCGCTGAAATTTGCGCGCTCGCCTCTTTTAACGCCGCTTCAATCTTCACTTTCCAGCTCGCTTATGCGCTCAAAAAGGCTTGGGTGGCTGTGATAGACAAAGGCGTAGAGCGGGTGAGCCTTTGGAAACGCCTTGTTTTCACTGCCAAGCTTTTTAAGAGCGCTTATCATATCCGCGCGACTTTTCACACCCGCGCCAAATTTGTCCGCGCCAAACTCGTTATGGCGGCTGATCGCGGAGATGACGGGTGAGAAAACGAAGCTAAAAATCGGTGAGAAAAGCACGAGAAAAACGATGATCGCGCCGCCGTTTGGGCTGAGTCCAAGCGCGCTATACGCGGCGTTTGGGATGTTGCCAAAGAGTGTGAAAAGCAAAAACAGCATCACCGCGCTCACGGCTATCATTTTAAAGATGTCTTTGTGCTTAAAATGCCCCAGCTCGTGCCCCAAAACCGCGATGATCTCACTTTGCGTGAGCTTGCTAACCAGCGTATCAAAGAGCACCACGCGCTTCGTCGCTCCAAACCCGCCAAAATAGGCGTTTAGGCGGTTGTCGCGCTTACTCGCGTCGATCGTGAAAACTCCGCTACTTTTAAAGCCGCACTCAATGAGAAGCCCTTCGATAGAGCTTTTTAGCTCGCCATCTTCCAGCGGTTTCATCTTATTAAAAAGCGGTGCGATGACGGTTGGGTAGATCAAATTTATGACGATGATGACGGCAAAGCTGAGCACAAACGCCCAAAACCACCAAAACTCGCCCAAAAATCCGATACAAAGCAGCACGACCCAGACAAAAAGCGAGCCAAAAACGAGCGTGAGAGCAAGCGACTTGGCAAGGTCGAGTGCGAAAATTTTAGGCGTCGTGTTTGAAAAGCCAAGCCGTCTGTCTTTCGCAAACGTTTCGTAAATGCTAAGTGGAAGTTCAAGCAAAGAGGAGATCACTAAAAAGCTCATCACGAAAATGATATTTTCGCCGATACCGCCCGTTTTGACGACGAGCGAATTTAGAAATTTTAGCCCGCAGCCTACCCACATCGTAAAGATAACGGCGTGATAAGCGAGGCTAGCGATTTCAAATTTTTGATTTACGATCGCCACGTGCGCGGCATTTTCGTATTCGCTCTGGGGTAGCACTACCGCAGTTTTTCTGGCTTCGTTTTGCACGAAATTTATCTGCAAAGCCGCAAGATAAATTTTAACGAGCACGTATAAAAAATAAATACCTAGTAAATAAATCATCATTTTCCTTAAATGTTATAAGTTCTTTTCTGGCAAAGTATTGAAAACTTCGCAAATAGAATGAGCTTGCGACAGAGTGCCTAACATATAGCACGATTTTCGCGGTCAGCTTTAAAGCTTCCCTGAAAATCGGAGGGCAATGTCGCCGCTCATCCTAGTTTGACTACGCTTAAATTTTAAAAATCAACGCTTTTTAGAAAAGAGCCGCATTATATAAACTAAAACATCCGTAGTCCGTGCGAACGGCTAAATTTTCATCTATAAATTTCGCCTCGCAGCTTTTTACGATGTGTTCTATTTCAAATTCGCGTGCGTTTTGGCTCGCTAGATCGACGACATACGCTCTATTGTAGTCGATCATCACAAGCTTCGTTCGCTCCTCATTTACGCAAATTTTTCTCGCTTCGCCGCACTCATCTTGCCAGCCAAATTTAAGCTCGCGACCGCTTGAAAGCTCGAAGCAATGCACTTTGCCGCAGTAGTATTCTCTAGCGACGAGCATCTTGTCGTTTAAAAAACAAATCTGATCCAAAACGTCAAATTTGCCTTCAATGACGTTTAAAATTTCGCCGTTTGTGCCTAAAATTTTGATCTCTCCTGCTGCCGTGTGAAGTGCGAGCCGATCGTCATCAAACGCCGCACAAAGCGGGGCTTTGCCTTTGATCGGAGTCGTTTTAAACTCGCCAAAATTCAAGACCTTCTCTCCGTCCGTCACGAAAATTTTACCACTCGCTCCAAACGCTACTTTACTTTTGCCCTTGCAAACGAAGCTGTAAAAGTTGCCCGAGTCACGCAAATTTAGCTCGTTTGAAAGATTTGTAAATTCGCCCGTTCGCGGGTCAAATTTATAGATAGTATGGTCTAAATCCAAAATTAAATTTTCGCCCACGCGTGCCGCTTCCCACGCGAGGATCTGCGGTAAAAGGGCCTGCTCTTTTACGCACCCGTCTTTATCAAGTACTAGCAAAAAGTCCGCTTGATCGCCATCTTTTTGATCGCCGCATTTATAGATAAATACGCTCTGCTCGCACCTCTCAAACGCTAGCGCACCCGAGTAGCCG
This sequence comes from Campylobacter curvus, assembly GCF_013372125.1. Classification (NCBI taxonomy): domain Bacteria; kingdom Pseudomonadati; phylum Campylobacterota; class Epsilonproteobacteria; order Campylobacterales; family Campylobacteraceae; genus Campylobacter; species Campylobacter curvus. The sequence continues at coordinate 1,191,724 of NZ_CP053826.1, forward strand.
CCGCCTATATAAACGTGTAAGCACGCCTGCCCGAAATTTACGTTTTCATCACACAAAACATAGCCCTTTTTGAACGTCTCCCACTCCTTTTTGACGCGGGCTTTTTGCGCTTCTTCGGGATTAGTAAATTCCTTTTTACTTTCCCTTGTTTTGCCGTTTTTTATGCTTTGCGATACGAGCAAATTCCCGCTTACTTTGAAATTTATCTCATCGCCGTTTGCAAAATTTACAAACTTTCTCATCAATGCCTACTTTAAAAAATTATCATAAAAACTGCTTATGAAAATGACTAAAATGATAAACGGGATGACGTATTTTACGTACCAAAACCAAAAATTTATCACCTTTATATGGCGCTCGCTGCCTTGTAAAATTTCGCGTTTGGCCTCGTCTTTTAGCACCCAGCCCACAAATATCGCGCATCCCAGCGAAGTCAGCACGAAAAATATCGTCGCACTGATAGCGTCGTATGCGTCAAATATATTTTTGCCAAAGATCGTGACATCGCTTAGCAGATTTGTCGCCATCAAGGACGGTAGGTTGCCAAGCACGAATATCCCGCCAAGCACGGCAAATATCGCCTTTTTTCGCGTGAATTTAAATTTCTCCTGAAGTGTCGTGATAAGGACCTCGTATATCGGCAGCGACGTAGTTAGCGCGGCTATCATCAAAAGCGTGAAAAACGCCACGGCAAAAAATTCGCCCGCCCACATATGTGAGAAGACTATCGGCAAGCTCTTAAAAACGAGGCTCGGGCCACTATCAGGCGAAACGCCAAAGCTAAATAGCGACGGAAATATCATAAATCCCGCCAGCACCTCGATAGCCGTATTCAAAACGCCGGTTATAACTGAAATTTTAACCAGCGCCTCGTCCTTTTTGACAAAGCTTGAAAGCGTGATCATCACGCCAAAACCAAGTGAAAGCGCGAAAAAGACCTGCCCCAAAACATCGATGAAAAGCTTCATATTTATCTTTGAAAAATCAGGCGTCAAGTAAAATTTCACGCCCTGTGCCGCGCCCTCAAGCGAGAGATTTTTGACGACCATCGTGAGCATCAGCAAAAACAAAAGCGGCATGAGGTATTTTGCGGCCTTTTCGATTCCATTGACTGCTCCTTGCACCAAGATGATGTAATTGACGAGTACGAAAACAAGGGTTGCAAAGCTGATAGCAAGCGGGTTATTTACGATATTTTGCTCGTAAAATTCGCTCGTTACGTTAAAGCTCACGATATTTGAGAGGTCAAACATCCCGAACAATACCTGCGCGATGTAGTTTAACACCCAGCCGCCGATGACCATGTAATAAGCCATGATGCCAAACGCGCCAAGAAGGCTCATATAGCCCACGCTTTGCCAAAATTTATGTATCTTTTTGCCGCCCACTTCGCCGCTAAAGGCATCGACGACATTGACTTTCAGGCGCCTACCGATGGCGTTTTCCACTAGGATCATCGGTATGCCGATCACGATCATCGCCACGCAAAAAACGAGCACATACGCCCCGCCGCCGTTTTGACCGACCAGATACGGAAAGCGCCAAGTCGCGCCAAATCCCACCGTCGCACCGGCGACCGCCAAAATATACGTGAGCCTCGAACTCCAACTTTGTCTTTTTTTCAAATTTTTGCCTTTATCTACGAATTTAAGAGAGGATTTTACCTAATGTGGGTTTAAATTTAACAACGAATTTGATAAATTTGAAGAAAATTTTGAAATTTATGGAGATTTTACGGACAGCACGCACTACTGTATCGAATTTAATAAATAAGCAAATTTTATATCTACTTGTTGCAAAAAGTCTAAATTTAAATTTAGGCGCTATAATCAGCGAAATTTAATAAAGGAGACAAAATGAAAACACTTATCATCGCAGCGCACCCCGACATCGCGCATTCAAGGGTCAATAAAAGCTGGTTAAACGCCGCTAAAAAGGACGGGGATTTCGTCATTCATGAAATTTACAAAGAGTATCCAAACTGGCAGATCGACGTGAAAAAGGAGCAAGAGCTGCTCGAAAAATTCGAGTGCGTCGTGTTTGAGTTCCCGCTTTACTGGTATAGCTACCCGCCGCTTTTGAAAAAATATTTCGACGACGTGTTCGCCTACGGCTGGGCCTATGGCAGCAAAGGCAAGGCGCTAAACGGCAAGAAATTCGCCCTCGCCGTCTCGGTAGGCGACGATGAGCATGAGTATTCCAAAGATGGTCACATCGGATTTAGCATTGAGGAGGTCGTCACGCCGTTTAAATCAGCAGTAAATTTCGTCGGTGCGAAGCTGCTTCCTAGCTTTTTCGCGTTTGGCTTTTCGATAGATCCAAGCGACGAGCTCGTGGAAAACAGCACGAAAGAGTATATGAAATTCCTACATCAGCTTTGAAATTTGGTCTATAAAATTGCGCGCGGATACTGCGAAAAAATTTAATGGCTAGTATTAAATTTTGCTCCACCCTACTCACAAAAGTCGGCATTATCCACGCGCTACCAGCGATGCCTTTGCAAGATTTGTAGCCGCATTTGATAAAAACAGCCAACCTTACCAGCTACTTATAAAACGGTGCGATCTTTCCTTTAGCTAAATTTAGCCAAAGAGCACATGCCTATTATCCGTATGTGGCTTCATAAAATTTCACATTCCACCGCTCAAAAGCCACCAGCGTAGCAAGTAAAGCGCAAATTTCAAAATTTAGACTAATCAAGGAGTGGTCAAATTTTTTATCAGCTCGCAGGCAGGCTGCAACCCAGCATCACATGCCCTAGTAAAATACCTGCGCGCCTCTTTCTCGTTCTTTGGCTCGTTTATGCCCTGCAGATAATAAAGTCCCAGCGAAAGCGCCGCCTGCGGGTATTCGAGGCTATCAGAGAGCTGCCAAAGCTGCTTTGCTCTACCCACATCCTGCGCCGTGCCGCGCCCGGTCATATAAAGCAGCCCCAAGCGGTAGCTAGCAAGCCCTCTTACCTTTGGCTTTTGCGATTTGACTGCACGCTCATAAAGCTCGAGTGCGCCTTTGACATCCTGTCTAGCGCACTGCCCCTTTTCTTTCATCCAGCCGTAGTTAAAAAGCGCATCAGGATAGCCTGCGTCCGCTAGCTCCTTATATATCCGCTCGGCGCTCTCGCACTCGCCTTTGTTGAAAGCCTCGACTGCCTGCATAAATTTTTGCGTCTCATTGTGATCGCTCGCGTTTAAGACGAACGCACAAAACAAAAATATCAAAATTCCCCTCATTCTGGCTCCTTTTATATCAAATTTTTCCACCCTAGCCATCTGACCTTGCTTCGTTTCGGCTGGCCTCTTTCATAAAGCTCTTTATATTCCACGCTTCACTAAAAAATTTCACACTAAAATATAGCGGTAGCAAAGATATCGAGCTGTAGCGAGCGAACATAACGATCGTCAAAGCGGACAAACCGGCTAGCAAAAGCCCGATAAATAGGCAAAATTTAAACATATTTTCAGCCCCGAGCCTGCGCTCCATCGCCGCCAGTGGCCTATCCACGAGCGAGCCACTACCAGCAGCGCATAGCCTTGAGACGCTGACGAGGCGATTTATCGCACCTTCTTTTACATACGCCACGCGCAAGGTATCGTCCTCGCCCGTAAAATACGCGCTCATCTCGTCCGCCCCGTCGTCAAAATACCCCACGATCTTCACATCGTCCAGCCAAAAGACCGCCATAAATTTTACACCTAAATTTTGCTTCGTGATGAGATTTTTGACCTTGCCTGTTTTAAAAAATATCTTTGCCACCTAAGCTCCAAATCCCTCGGCGATTTCAAGCACTTCAAAGTATTCGTTTTCTAAATTTTCAAGCTCTTTTTTTGCCGCTTCCAGGTCATTGTAAAGCGTGGTGAGCCCCATTTTTTGATAAATTTCAGGATCACTTAAAGCCGCGTTAAGCTCGGCTATTTTGCCTTCTAAATTTGCGATTTTATCCGGATGAAATTCTAAAATTTGCGTTTGTTTGTAGCTTAGTTTCGCGGCGGTTTTGCTCTTTTGCTTCGTGCCGCCCTCGCTTAAATTTAGCTCGCTTTCAAATTTAGCCAGCTCGTTTAGCTCGTCTTCAAGCTCCAAATAAACGCTGTATTCTTGGTGCAAGACGCCAATATTCGTGCCTTCAAAAGCCCAGAGCTTGTGCGCGATCTTATCGACGAAGTAGCGGTCGTGACTCACGAGCAAGATCGCTCCCGTGAAGCTTTGCAAGTAGTCCTCTAAAATGTTGATAGTCGCGATGTCAAGGTCGTTTGTGGGCTCGTCAAGCACGAGTACGTCGTATTCTTTGGTAAAAAGTAGCGCCAGAGCGACGCGGTTTTTCTCGCCGCCACTTAGCACGCCGATAGGCTTATCAAGAAATTCTTTTGGAAAAAGGAAATTTTTAAGATAGCCAAAAACGTGCATATTTCGCCCACGCACCATGACGTGATCGCCGCCGTTTGGGCAAAAGGTCTCGATGAGGCTCTTTTCGTCATTTAGCGCACTTCGCGACTGGTCGAAATACCCCACGCGCACGTCTCCACGCTTTATCTCGCCACCGCTCGCACTCTCAAATCCAAGCAAAATTTTAAGTAGCGTGCTCTTGCCGCTGCCGTTTCGTCCGACGATAGCGATGCGCTCACCTTGCAGCACGCGCGCGTCAAATTTTTCAAAAAGCAGCTTACCGCCGATATTTTTGCTCAAATTTTTGATCTCAAAGAGCATTTTTTTGCGGTTGGTGCTTTGCGTCTGGTTGAAATTTTTACTCGCGCGTTCGAGCTCCAAGCGCACACGTCGGATGACGCCCGGATTTTTCTTCGCCTCCTCGCGCATAGCTAGCACTCGCTCCTTACGCCCTTCGTTACGTTTTAGACGGGCTTTGACGCCCCGCCTGAGCCACTCTTCCTCGCTTTTTAGCTGTTTTAGTAGCGTCTCGTGCGACTTGGTTAGGCTTTCTAAAAGCTCTTGCTTCCTCATTAGATAGTTCGCGTATCCGCCTTCAAAGCTGCGTATTTGCGCCTCCTCTATCTCGACCGTGTGCGTAGCGAGGACGTCGATGAAATAGCGATCGTGGCTAATGAAAACTATCGTCTGGCGCGAGCTTTTAAGCATCTCTTCAAGAAATTTCACCATATAAACATCAAGGTGATTGGTCGGCTCGTCAAGCAGCAGCACGTCAGGGTGCTTTAAGATGAGCGCGCCAAGCGCCACGCGGCGGATCTCGCCCCCGCTGAGCGAGCAAACCGCCCTGTTTTCATACTCTTTTAGCTTAAATTTTTCCAGCACTCGCTCGATCTTTCGCTCGATGTCCCAGCCCTCTTTTGCTTCGATAAATTTTACCAGCTCATCTGAATGCGCGTGAAGCTCCTTGTTTTCGGGCTGGGCGGCTAGTTTTTCAAGGACGGCGGCGTATTGCTCTCTGGCGTCAAAAATTTCTTTTAGCTCGCGGTTCATCGCCTCTTTGACGCTTAAATTTTCGTCAAATTTTGGCGTTTGAGCGAGCATCGCCACGCTGATATTATTTTGCGTTATGACCCGCCCGCTATCAGGCTCGTAAGCCCCGCATAAAATTTTCATCAGAGTGCTTTTGCCACCGCCGTTTTTACCCACGATTGCGATACGCTCGCGCTCATTCACACTAAAATTTACCTCGTTTAAAATTTCATTTGCACCGAATTTTTTACTGACTTCTATGAGATCGATGAGTGCCATAGATTTTCCTTAAAATAAAATTATGATTTTAACAAAAACAAAATTTATCTAGCTTGAAAATTACGATACGGATCGCCCAGGCTGGCTAAATTTGCATATTTTTTGCTAAAATACGCTTTTTAAAGGCGATTTATGAACTTATCTCTTAAAAAACTCACCGTGCCGATATTCATCGATCTGTTTTTGCACTTCATCACGCTCATCATGAACACTTACATGGTCGCAAAAGTGAGCATACATCTAGTCGGAGCGATGGGTGCTGGCAACGAAGTGATGGATCTTTTTATCACGATATTTAACTTCCTTAGCGTGGGCTGCTCCGTCGTGGTAGCGCAGGCTCTGGGTGCACGAAACAACAACCTAGCAAAGCGCGTCATACACGCGAGCCTAACCTTTAACACCATCATCGGCATCGTCTCGGCCAGCGTCATTTACTTTTTTGGATATGAAATTTTAGAGCTTTTACGAGTGCCTCAGCAGCTCAGAGGAGACAGCTTTAGCTACTTGCACATACTTGGCATCGCGCTCGCGTTTGATGGTATAGGCATGGTGCTAGCCGCCGTCCTTCGCGTGTATAATCTCGCGACCGCCGTCATGCTCGTATCACTTTTAATGAACGTCATCACTCTTTTTGGCAATGCAGTCGCGCTCTTTGGCTGGTTTGGACTGGCTAACTACGGGCTTTACGGCGTCGGGCTCTCCACGCTCATCGGACGCCTCATCGGGGGTTTTGTCCTGCTTTGGATACTCGTGCGTGTGGCGAAAGTAAGAATTTATATCAAGATGTTGTTTAGCTTGCCGTTTAACATCTTAAAGAAAATTTTATCGGTCGGACTACCGAGTGCTGGTGAAAATTTACTCTGGACGACGCAATATCTAGTCGCTTTTAGCTTCATCGCGAGCATGGGTGAGGCGAGCCTGAACGTGCAGACCATTTACTTTCAGATCACGCTTCTCATCTTACTTTGCGGAGCGAGCATAAGCGTGGCAAACGAAGTCATCGTCGGGCACCTCGTAGGTGCGATGAAATTTGACGAGGCATACACGCGCACGTTTCATGCGCTAAGGCTCGGCCTCATCGCTACGCTCGTGGTCGTGCTGGTGGCATATTTTGCGAAATTTGAGATCATGCAGCGGCTAAATTTGACCCCCGAGCTTCAAAAGGTCATGCTCCCGCTTTTCACGCTCTCCATCGTGCTAGAAACTGGTCGCACTTTTAACGTCGTCATCGTAAATGCCCTGCGCGCGAGCGGAGACGCGAAATTCCCGCTGATGACGGGCTTTATCTTCATGTGGGGGCTTAGCTTGCCGCTTGGATATTTTTTAGGCATACACCTAGGATACGGCATTGTGGGCGTTTGGGTCGGATTTGTCGCGGACGAGTGGCTACGAGGGCTCGTCAATACCTGGCGGTGGCGAAGCCGAAAATGGCAGTCAAAAAGGCTTGTGTGATTGTTCGGTTTTAAATTCATACAAAAACCAAAGCCGCCAAAACCCGCCAGCAAAAAGGTACAGGTAAATTTTAACGGACTGGCGGTGGCGCTAAATTTTAAAAAGGGAGTGAAAAACTTTCGGCTCAAAGTCGCTAAAAGTGGCGAGATCTCGCTCTCGATGCCATTTTATGCCACGCAAAAATCGGGCTTTGAGTTTTTGGTCAAGCACGCAGGCTGGCTCGCCATGACGCACGCAAAAATTTTAGCGAATTTACCAAAAGAGGACGAATTTAGACTGCTTGGTAAAATTTATCGCATTAAAATAGACGCAAATTTAAAGGAAGTAAATTTGACCAAATTTGACGGCGAGATCCACGCGCCAAATTTCAAAGCGCTTGAAATTTACAAAAAAGCCGTAGCAAAGCAAATTTTTACCGAATTTATCGATAAATTCACACCTGTCATCAACCGTAAGATAAATCGCCTAACGATCCGCAAAATGCAGACTCGCTGGGGCAGCTGCAATCACAAAAAAGGCTATATAAACCTCAGCCTAAACCTCATCGAAAAAGCTCCCGAACTAGTCGAATACGTCGTGCTGCACGAGATGACGCATCTCATTTTCCCACATCATCAAAAGAGCTTTTATGAATTTATAGCGGACATCATGCCAGATCACAAGGTAAGAGAGCTCGCACTAAACGGCAAATAGATACTCTTGCGCTTTGTCAAGTAAAATATAATCTTAAATATGCTAAAATCACGTATTTTAAATTTTAATTAAGGAATTTTAATGAAAAAAATGTTGTTACTATTTGTTGTCGCGCTATGCGCTTTTGGCGGCGATTTTGAGGACGGACTCGAGGCTTATACCAAGGCTGACTTCAAAACGGCATTTGATAAATTCAGCGCCGCTTGCGAAGCCAATAATGGCGACGCATGCACCAAGCTTGGCTCGATGTATTATTTTTCAAGAGGTGTCAAAACCGATAAGCAAAAGGCTTTCGAGCTATTTACCAAAGCGTGCGACGCAAATTCCAAAGATGGGTGCTCAAGTCTGGGTGGAATGTATAAAAAAGGTGAGAGCGTAAGCGCCGACGCACAAAAAGCGCAAGAGCTTTTCGAGAAGGCTTGCGAGCTGAAAGAAGGATATTCT